>CAVYSL010000010.1:0-183082 GCA_963771185.1 uncultured Gaiellaceae bacterium | reverse complement strand
GCCCGCTCGAGCGCAGCGATCTCGATTTGCTCGTCGCGCCGGTGCGCGTAGCGCGTCGCACCAGGCCCGAAGTTGACGGCATCGATCCCGCGCGAGGTGAAGTCGGCCACGTTCGTCCACGCCTGCTTCGGCTCGAGCGCGAGGTCGCCGGCGGCGCGCAGCCGCTGCACCAGCGGCGAGTCGGTCACGACCCGTGCCGGCGGCGAGTCGCCCGCGTGCTCGTACGTCGCGCCTTCAGGGACGAGGCTGCGGAGGTACGCGTCGGCGTCGGCCGGGGAGCGATCGGGCGCGTAGCGGAAGTTGACGTTCGCCTCGGCGCGGTCGGGGATCACGTTCGTCGCGATCCCGCCCTCGATCCGCGTGATGCTCGCGACCTCGGTGAAGGTGAGGCCGCCGATCACGACCGGGCGCGGTTCGATCGACGCGTACGCGCGCAGCCCGTCGAGCGCCTTCTCAATCGCGTTCTCCGCCGTCCACGGCCGGGCTGAGTGGCCGCTGACGCCGTGAAAGATGAGCCGTGCGTTCAGGTTGCCGAGGCAGCCGGCCTGAATCGTCGTGTCGGTCGGCTCGAGCAGGATCGCGAGCTCCGCCTCGTGCACGACGCGCGAGTTGTCGAACAGGTGCGGGAGTGGGCTGAACTCGGCGGGCAGCTCCTCCTTGCCGAACGCGAGCAGGGCGAGGTCGACGTCGGGCTCCGTGTCCTGCGCCTCGAGCTCCCTGGCCAGCTCGAGCATCACGGCGAGGCCGCCCTTCATGTCGCTCGCGCCGAGCCCGACAACGGCGCCGTTCTCGATCCGGCCCGGAATGTTCTCCTGGGCGGGAACCGTGTCGTAGTGGCCCGCGAGCACCACCAGCGGCTTGCCCTCTCGCCGCGGGCGTGCCCAGACGAACGCGTCCTCGGCCTCGTACTCCGCCTCGAAGGAGGCGGGGACGAGCGAGCGGACGTGCGCTGCGATCTCCGCCTCGTGCCGGCTCTCGGAGGGCATGTTCACGAGCTCGAGCGTGCGCTCGGCCAGCCGGTTCGCGAGATCGGACATCGGGCGCAAGCGTGGCACAATCCCCGCAGTGACGACGCGGCAAAAACCCGGCTCCGGTGTCGAGCCCGAGCGCGGGCTCGTTCTCGCCGTGCTGCCACGCTCCGCGGACTCCGAGGAGGAGCTCGGCGAGCTACGCGAGCTCGCCCGCACGGCGGGTGTCGAGCCGATCGCAGAGCTGGTACAGCAGCGCGCGAATCCCGACCCGCGCACGTATGTCGGCAAGGGCAAGCTGGAGGAGCTGAAGCAGGCCTACGAGAGCGCCCACGCCGAGGTCCTGATCGTCGACGACGAGCTGGAGCCCGCGCAGCAGAAGGCGCTCGAGAATGCGCTGACCTCGCGCGTGGTCGACCGCACGCAGCTGATCCTCGACATCTTCGCCCAGCACGCCACGAGCGCCGAGGGGAAGCTCCAGGTCGAGCTGGCGCAGCTCGAGTACAACCTGCCGCGGATGCGTGGCATGTGGCAGCACCTCGAGCGCCTCGGCGGCGGCACCGGCGCCCTCGGGGCCGGCGTCGGCACGCGCGGCCCCGGCGAGTCGCAGCTCGAGACAGACCGCCGAATCGCGCGGCGGAAGATCTCGCTGCTGCGGCGGCGGCTGAAGGAAGTCGGGAAGCACCGTGCGACGAGACGGAAGGAGCGCGCGGGCAGCGGCACCCCCACGGTCGCACTGGCCGGCTATACGAACGTCGGCAAGTCCACGCTCCTGAACGCCCTCACCGGCGCCGAGGTGAGCGTCGAGAACCGGCTCTTCGAGACGCTCGATCCGACCACGCGCGGCTTCGAGCACGACGGCAAGCGCTATCTCGTCACCGACACGGTCGGCTTCATCCGGCGACTGCCGACGCAGCTCGTCGAGGGCTTCGCGTCGACGCTCGAGGAGACGCTCGTCGCGGATCTCGTCCTGCACGTCGTCGACGCCTCCGAGGACGACGATCGCCTCGAGGAGATGATCGAAGCCGTCGACTCCGTTCTGCACGAGATCGGCGCCGACGACGTCCCCGTCGAGCTCGTGCTGAACAAGATCGACCAGGTCGATCCGCTCGGGCGGCGGCGGCTCTCGAACCGTTTCCCCGGCTCGCTCCAGATTTCGGCGGCGACCGGGGAGGGTCTGGAAGAGCTGCGCGAGCGAATCGCGAACCTCTTCGCCGACCGCTACGAGGACGTACGGCTGCTGCTGCCGTACGAGGAGGGTGGGAAGCTCGCGGAGCTGTACGCACTCGGTGCTCCGATCGACGAGCGCGAGGACTCCGAGGCAGGCGTGCTCGTGCGCGCCCGTCTGCCGCAACGGGAAGTGCGCCGCTTCGCCCGCTACCTCGTGGCCGACGCGAGCGACGGCTCCGCTGCCAAACGCGCCTGATCCTGAGCTGCGGATCCTGCGAACGAGGGAGCTCGACGCCGCGACCCGCGAGGCGGTCGTCCGTCTGTGCATCGACGCCCATCAGGAGGAGGACTTCCGCAATCTCTTCTCGTATCTGCCGCCCGACGGCGTGCACGCGCTCGCGTCGTTCGGCGAGGAGCTCGTCGGACACGCAGTCGCGACCACCCGCTGGCTCCAGCCGCAGGACGTGCCGCTTCTGCGCACGGCGTACGTGGATGCCGTCTCGACCGCGCCCCAGTGTCAGCGCCGGGGAATCGGCGGTGCCGTCATGCGCTGCCTCGCTCTGGCCGTCGTCGAGTACGACATCGCCTGCCTCTCGACCGAGCGCATCGCCTTCTACGAGCGCCTCGGCTGGGAGAAGTGGCGCGGGTCGCTCGCGGGCCGATCCGACGATGGACTGATCCCGACGCCGGAGGAGCAGGGCGTGATGATCCTGCGGCTACCGCGGACGCCGCCACTCGATCTGTCGGCGCTGCTCTCGATCGAGGTGCACCCCGCGCGGATCTGGTGACGGTGGCTACCGCGTGTCGCCGCTGCCGTGCAGAACGCTGCGCCGCTGCCGCGACGCGAGCTTCTCCAGGTTCGCCTCTGCAAGCTCCTCGAGGTCGAGCCCGGCCTCAGTCGCGAGCTGTGCGACGTACCAGAGCACGTCACCGAGCTCGGCAGCGACCGCCTCTCGGCGTTCGTCCGTGAGCACGCCACCGTCGTCGCGGATCGCCTTCTTGATCTTCTCGGCGGTCTCGCCTGCCTCGCCGCAAAGCCCGAGAGCCGGATAGACGAGGTTTTCGCCGAGGTGGGGATAGACTGCGGTCTCCCGCGAACGACGCTGATACTCGGAGAAGCGCACGTGCCAACACTACTTGCCGCACCGGAGCGCTTCTCCCCATGATGCGGGCGGAGCCGCGAATCAGAGTCTCGGCGCTGCTGCGCTGGGGCGGCGGCGTGCTGCTCTGCCGCCATGAGAAGAAGGGCAAGGCCGTCTGGCTGCTCCCGGGCGGCGGCGTCCACTCCGGCGAGACGCTGATGGACGCGATCGAGCGCGAGATCCGCGAGGAGGTGGGAATCGAGCCGCCTCGGTTCGAGGGCCCGATTGCGCTCGTCGACTCGATCGCGCCGAAGGGCGCGCTCGTGACGAAGCACGTCGTCCACATCATCTTCGCCGGCGACGTCGACGGCTCGCTCGAGTCGGTCACGTCACAGGACGAGGCCGTTCGCGGGCATCGGCTCTTCGCGCTCGACGAGCTCGCGGGGGTCGTCCTGCACCCGCCGATCCAGCGCTTCCTGCAGCGTTGGCAGTCGGGTGATCCGGCGGTCTATCTTGGAGCACTGTGGACTCCGTGAAGGACCTGCTCGGCCTCACGGCCGACTACTCGAGCGCGTTCATCGACGGCCTCGACGAACGCCCCGTGCAGCCGCAGGCGTCGATCGAGGAGCTCCGCGCGGCGCTGGGAGGACCTCTCCCGGCGCGCGGCACGGACGCGGCGGAGGTGATCGCCGAGCTGATCGAAGGGGCCGAGCCGGGAATCATGGCGATGCCGTCCGGCCGCTTCTTCGGGTTCGTCATCGGCGGTGCGCTGCCCGCCGCGGTCGCGGCCGACTGGCTGACCTCGGTCTGGGACCAGAACGCGGGCCTCATCGGGCCGGCTCCGAGCGCAGGCGTGGTCGAGGAGGTCGTCACCGATTGGCTACGCGAGCTGCTCGGCCTGCCACAGCACGTCTCGGCCGCCTACGTCACCGGCTGCCAGCTTGCGCACGTGACCGCACTCGCGGCGGCCCGGCATCACGTGCTCGCGGGGGCAGGCTGGGACATCCTCCGCGACGGCCTTCAGGGCTCGCCGCGCATCCGGGTGCTCGCGGGCGAGGAGCGGCACGTCACCGTCGACCGGGCGCTCCGCTACCTCGGCATCGGCTCGTCCCAGATCGAAGCGATCCCGGCCGACGGGCAAGGCCGCATGGAGACGGCGCCGCTTCGCGCTGCGCTGGCGGATGCGGATGGGCCGACGATCGTCTGCGCGCAGGCCGGGAACGTGAACACGGGCTCGTTCGATCCGCTCCTGGAGATCGCCGACGCCGTCGAGGGCACGGGCGCCTGGCTGCACGTCGATGGCGCCTTCGGGCTCTGGGCGTCCGTCTCGCCGCGGTTTCGCCACCTCGTCGCCGGCGTCGAGCGGGCCGACTCCTGGGCGACCGACGCGCACAAGTGGCTGAACGTCCCTTACGACTCCGGGATGGCCTTCTGCGCGCATCCAGACTCGCATCGAGCGGCCATGGCCGTCCGTGCGAGCTACCTCGAGCAGGCCGATGGGGACGCGGCCCGCGATCAGATGGACTGGGTCCCGGAGTTCTCGCGCCGCGCCCGCGGGTTCCCGATCTACGCCGCGATCCGCGCGCTCGGTCGCGAGGGAATCGCCGCGATGGTCGAGCGCTGCTGCGACCATGCTGGGCGGTTCGCGGAGCGGCTCGCCGCAGAGCCCGGGGTCGAGATCCTCAACGACGTCGTGCTCAACCAGGTGCTCGTCCGGTTCGGCGACGACGACGCGGTCACCCGGGCGACGATCGCTGCGGTTCAAGAGGACGGCACATGCTGGCTCTCGGGCACCGTCTGGCAGGGCAAGGCCGCGATGCGGATCTCGGTCTCGAGCTGGCGGACGACCACCGAGGACGTCGACCGCTCGGTCGGCGCGATCTTGGAAGCGGCCGCCGCGGTCGCCGGCCCACTACGAGCATCGTGAGCCCATGAACGACCTTTTCCGCTTCACGGCCGACTACTCGGCGCGGTTCCACGACACGCTCGACGACCGTCCCGTGCAGGCGCAAGCGACGTACGACGAGCTCGTCGAGGCACTCGGCGGCCCGCTCCCGGATGAGGGCGGAGCAGACGTCGAGGTCGTCTCGGAGCTGATCGCCGCCGCCGAGCCGGGTGTCGTCGGCACGCAGACCGGCCGTTACTTCGGCTTCGTCATCGGCAGCGCGCTCCCGGCCTCGGTTGCGGCTGACTGGCTCGCGACAGCGTGGGACCAGAACGCGTTCTCGGTCGTCCTGTCCCCCGCAGGGGCTGCGGTGGAGACGGTCGCAGCCGGCTGGCTCGCCGAGCTGCTCGGGCTGCCCGACGGCGTTGCGAGCGGCTTCGTCACCGGCGCCCAGGGCGCGAACACGACCGCGCTCGCCGCCGCGAGGCAGCACGTGCTCGCGGACGCCGGCTGGGACGTCGCGCGCGACGGGCTCCAAGGGGCCCCGCGGATCCGCGTTCTCGCCGGCAGCGAGCGCCATGTGACCATCGACCGCTCACTCCGGCTGCTCGGGCTCGGCACTGCGGCACTCGAGCTCGTACCGGCGGACGGCCAAGGACGGATGCGCGCTGACGCGCTACGCGAGGCGCTCGCCGGCGAGGCGGGGCCCGTGATCGTCTGCGCTCAGGCCGGCAACGTGAACACCGGAGCCGTCGACCCGCTCCGTGAGATCGCGGACGCATGCGCGGCCGTCGGTGCCTGGCTCCATGTCGACGGCGCCTTCGGTCTCTGGGCGAGCGCGAGCCCGCGCTTCCGGCATCTCACCGAGGGCTGCGAGCGTGCCGATTCGTGGGCCACCGACGCGCACAAGTGGCTGAACGTGCCGTACGACTCCGGCGTCGTCTTCTGCCGGCACCCGGAGTCGCACGGCCAGGCGATGGCCGTGGCGGCGAGCTACCTCCAGCGCGCCGAGGGCCGGAGCCCGTCCGATTGGGTGCCCGAGTCGTCCCGCCGCGCGCGCGGCTTCGCCGTCTGGGCGGCTCTGCGCTCGCTGGGGCGCAGCGGCGTTGCCGACCTCGTCGACCGCTGCTGCGACCATGCGCGTGCGTTTGCAGAACTGCTCGGTGCGGAGCCGGACGTCGAGATCCTGAACGACGTCGTGCTCAACCAGGTGCTCGTTCGCTTCGGCGACGACGACGAGGTGACGCGCGAGGTCGTCCGCCGCGTTCAGGACGACGGCACGTGCTGGCTCGGCGGAACCGATTGGCAGGGCCGGGCCGCGATGCGGATCTCCGTCTCCAGCTTCAGGACGACCAGCGAGGACGTCGAGCGTAGCGCCGCAGCGATCCTGAAAGCCGCTGCCGCGGTCTCAGGCGCGCTCCGTTGACGGGCTAGGAGGGTTTGGTGAAATGGCGCTCGTCGCTGGGGTGCGATGCTTGTTCCGAGGCAAGGACGCAGGGAGCGCCGATAGCCGAAGCTATCGGCGCGACTGAGGACGCCGCCTCGGGGCGAGCAGCGCGGCCCGGCGGCTCAGCCGCTACTTCGCCAAACCCTCCTAGGCTCCCGCCCAGGTGAGGGTTCCGTCCGGGTTGACGACCAGGTACTGGCCGGACCACCACGAGGTGACGATCGTGATGTCGCCCAGCACCGTGTTCAAGTCGAATCCCAGCCCGCCCGGCTCGGTCGTCTGCAGCTTGTAGGCCGCGTTGCCGGAGCCGTCTGCGACCGCTCGTCCGACCTCGAGGTACGTCCCGTTGAAGCGCACAGCGTTACGCGTTGCCCAGAGACGGTACTCGACGCCGGGCGTCAGGTTCGTGAACGTGAAGTCGAGGTTGTACCTGCCCTGCTTCGCCTGGATCGCGTTCATCTTGCCCTTGACCTGGGCGAACGCCGTCGCGTCGCCGCCGCAGAGGCCGTAGTCCGCGTAGCCGGACACCGCGCAGATGGACGTGAAAGCGTTGAAGGCCGGGTTCGCGCCGTTCTGCTTCGTGATCGGCCCAGCGTGGGACGGGGCGGCAGCGACTCCGACTGCGATGCTCGCGGCAACGGCGGCCAGCACCGACGTCAACTGGACGTGTTTCATGGACGATCCCTGCCTTCCCGATCCGTGATGACCCCCGAGAGCAGCGCGCCACCGGAGTACTCCGATCTCAACGGGCCAAATGGGTAGTTATCCCTACCCTCCGGGCTCGTCAGAAGCGTCCGCCGCGGTCTCGCGCTCGCTGCGCCGAGACCGCGTGCGCCTGGGCCTCGAGGCGGTCCGGCAGCGGCGTGAGCTCGGGCGGGTCACCGCCCGTCGCGTGGGCCAACGCCTGCGAGAGCAGCCAGTCGGCGAGCCAGGGGTTACGCGGCAGCAGCGGGCCGTGCAGGTAGGTCCCGATCGCGCGGCCGACGCGGACGCCCTCGTAGCCCGACTCACCGTCGTTGCCGAAGCCGGCGACGACGCGTCCGAGCGGTTCGGCGCCCGGATCGAGGCGCGTCCTGCCGGCGTGGTTCTCGAAGCCGGCGATCGTCCGGCGCTCGCCCGGGACGAGCTCGGCCTCGAGGAGGACGTCGCCGATCATCCGCTTCTCGCCGGCGTACGTTTCGTGCGGGAAGAGGCCGATCCCCGGCATCGAGTCGCCGTGGCGCCCGAGGTACCCACGACCGAGCAGCTGATAGCCGCCGCAGACCGCGAGCAGCGCCGCACCGTCCGCGACCGCCGCTTCGACCGCCGAGCCCTTCGCGGCGAGGTCGGGGGCGATCAGCGCCTGTTCGCGGTCCTGGCCGCCACCGATGTAGAGCAAGTCGTGCTCGCCCGGACGCACGGCGTCTCCGACCGAGATCGCCGTCACCTCGAGCTCGTGGCCGCGCAGCCGCGCGCGCCGGTCGAAGACGGCGATGTTGCCGCGGTCGGCGTAGATGTTCAGGTACTCCGGATACAGGTGGCCGACCCGAATCCTCACGTGCGCTCCCAGTACGGCGTCGACCAGCCGCGCTCGGCCACGATCCGCTGCAGCTCGAGCATGGCCGTGTAGGTGGGGAGGACGACGAGCTCGCCGCCCGGCGGAGTCAGCTCGAGCCCGCGGTCGAGCGCACGCGTCAGCGACGGCTCGACGTCGAGCGCATCCTCGGGCAGGCCGCCGTAGACGCAGCGGACACCGAGCTCCGCAGCCCGGTCGCCGGACGAGATCAGCCGCTCCGAACGGCCGAGCAGCGGCTCGAAGTCGACATCCCAGATCCACGACACGTCCTTGCCGTCGGCGATTGCGTCGTTGAGCGCCACGAGCAGGAGCGAGGGGGCGCCGCCCTCGAGCAGCGTCTGCACCACTTCATTCGCGCCGGCGGGGTTCTTGATCAGGAGCACGAGCACGGTCTTGTCGCCGGCGGGGATCCGCTCGAAGCGGCCGAACGCGGCTCCGAAGCGCTCCAGGCCGACCCGGATCTCCTCGAGCGACGCACCGAGCGCCTGAGCGAGCGCTGCGGCTCCGAGCGCGTTGTAGACGTTGTAGAGCCCGGGGAGCGGGAGCCGGAGCCGGGTCGCGCCGGCGGGCGTCTCGAGCAGGAACGACGACGCGTGCAGGCCGTCGAGCTCGATCTCCGTCGCACGCACGTCCAGCTGCGGCCGGGCGTGGCCGCAGGCGGGGCAGCGGTAATCGCCGAGATGGCCGACGTACGCGGCGGCGAACTCGTACGGCTGCCCGCAGCGGACGCAGTAGCGCGAGTCGGCCGCATGCTGGAGCGCGGGGCGGGCATGGCGGGGGTCGTCGATCCCGTACGCGATCGCGTTCGGGCGCTCGTGCGCCAGGTCGCCGACCTGCGGGTCGTCGCCGTTGACCACGAGCACCGTCTCCGGCGGCAACTCGGCGGTGGCAGCACGCCAGCGCTCGGCGATGTGCTCCAGCTCGCCGTAGCGGTCGAGCTGGTCACGGAAGAGGTTGCCGAGCAGCACCGCACGCGGGCGGACGCGGCGGACCACCTCCGGCAGCGCGCCTTCGTCGACCTCGAGCAGCCCGAGCTCGGCGTCGCGCTCGGCGAGCAGGGTGGAGGCGACCCCCGAGACGAGATTGGCGCCGGAGCGGTTCCAGGCCAGCTTCCGGCCCGGCTCGAGGATCTCGGCCGCCATCGCCGTCGTCGTCGTCTTCCCATTCGTCGCCGAGACGACGGCCGCGCCGTCCCGAAGCCGCGCCGCCAGCGCGTCGATCGCGCCCGGATCGAGCTTCCAGAGCAGCTTGCCCGGCAGCGTCGTGCCGCCGCCGGCGCCCGCGATGCGGGAGAGCTTGGAGGCCGCGCGCGCGGCCAGCGATTCGACGGCGAGGCGGGCGCTCATCAGGCCGCGAGCCTACCCGTCGGTCTGGCCCTGCGAACGGCGACAAGCGGATCCCTCGTACGAGGGAACTTCCCGGGCCGTAACCCGAAAGGGGGAGGAACCCGCCCATTAGCGCGCATACGTTTTGCGCGGTTCCACCAGCTGGCGCGGCGGCTTCATGCGCGGCTGAGCGATTTCATGCGGCCCGTGCTTCGGCGCGGACAAGGAGAACGATGGGAAGGAACACAGGCGGCAACCCGGGAGACGTTCGCAAGAGCGCTCTTTGGGGTTCCGGTAACCGCGGCGGGGAGCACCGCTCGAATGCCCTCTGGGGCAAGGGTGGTCGCGGCTTCGTCACGACGGTTCTCGTCGTAGCTCTCGCTGTGCCGCTGGCGGCCGGCGCGGGAAGCGGTTCCGGCAAGAACGAAGGTCTTACTCCGGGGGCGACGTTCGTCTCCGCGGAGTTGAAGAACATGCAGAGGACGCATCCGAACGAGATGGTCGACGTGATCGTCCAGGTGGACGCCACGGTGTCGGAGAAGGACGCAAAGAAGGCGGCGCACGAGCTGAAGAAGCTCGGGCGTCGGTTCGGGATCATCGAGGGCTTCGCCGGTGAGATCCGCGCGAAGGACCTCGAGAAGCTGGAGCGGATCAAGGGCCTCATCGTCACCGAGGACGCCCCGATCCGGCCCCAGACCCTGCTCCCGACGCCGACGACGACTGGTCCGACCTCGAGCCAGCTCTGGACGCACGAGTCCGGCGCGAACAAGCTCTGGGGCGGCGCCAAGCCGGCGACGATCGCGATCGTCGACTCCGGCGTCGACGCATCCAGGGCCGACATCGCCGGGCGCGTCAGGGCTCAGGTCAGCTTCGTCACCTCGGCCTACCCGAATGCGGCCGGAGACGGACGCGGGCACGGCACGTTCGTCGCGGGCATCGCGGCGGGCTCGGCCAAGGGCTACGCCGGCGTTGCACCGAACGCGGACATCGTCTCGCTCGACGTCATGGACGACCGTGGCGCCGGCAAGACGAGCGACGTGATCGCTGCGGCCGAGTGGATCTACCAGAACAAGGCGGCGCACAACATCCGCGTCGCCAACTTCTCGCTCCACTCCGGCGCCGTGAACCACTTCTGGCTCGACCCGCTGAACGTCGCGGTCGAGAAGCTGTGGCACTCCGGCGTGGTGGTCGTGGCGGCGGCGGGCAACTACGGCACCGCCGGCGGTCCCAGCGGTGTCAGGTACGCCCCCGGCAGCGATCCGTTCGTGATCACGGTCGGGGCGGTCGACATCGGCGGCACCGCGAGGCCGAGGGACGACGATCGCGCACCGTGGTCGGCGTACGGTCGCACTCCGGACGGCTTCTGGAAGCCGGAGATCTGCGCACCCGGCCGGTACATGGTCGGTCCGGTCCCCGCGGGCTCGACGCTCGCGACGGAGAAGGCGGACAAGATGGTCGCGCCCGGCTACGCCGAGCTCTCCGGGACGTCGTTCGCGGCGCCGGTGATCTCGGGCATCGCGGCCCAGGCGCTCGGCCGGAACCCGAGCTGGACGCCCGATCAGGTCAAGAGCGCGCTGATGCGGCGGGCCCGCCCGGTTGCTCAGGCGGAGCCTGGCTCGTGCGGCGTCGGCCAGGTAAACGCCGTTCAGTCGGTGCTGGCGACCACGGACACGCCGAACCCGAACCAGGCGCTGAACCGGTTCCTGCTCACGAAACCTGACGGGACGACGGTGTTCAACGCGGTCTCCTGGACGGACGTGTCGTGGAGCGATGTCTCCTGGGACGCGGTCTCCTGGAGCGACGTGTCCTGGAGCGATGTCTCCTGGGACGCGGTCTCCTGGAGCGACGTCTCCTGGACGGACGTGTCCTGGAGCGATGTCTCCTGGAGCGATGTCTCCTGGGAGGACAACGCCGACGGCGAGTCCATCCTCGACGGCGACGGCTACGAGCTGACGCCGGCCGAAGCGGAGGCAGCAGCCTTGGACTTCGACCTGCTGACGCCCGACGAGAAGGCTGCATTCCTGGCCGCTCAGGCGGCGGCAGCGGAGAAGGCAGCGGCTGATGCGGCAGCTGCTGAAGCGGCAGCGGCCGCGGCAGCAGAGGCGGCGGCGGAGGCTGAAGCCAAGGCAGCGGCGGATGCCGCAGCCGAGGAAGCCGAGGACGCGGCGGACGCGGCAGACGCGGCGGCGGAAGTGGTTCCGCCCGCCGTGCCAACGCTCCCGTAGCGCACGAATGGATCGAGGGTGGAGCCGGCAAGCCGGCTCCACCCTCACCCTTTCGGGTGAACTCGCCCGGGCGTGCCTCGATCGGGGGATGCCGCACCCCCCAACCCGGCATACCCTCCGATCCGGCCGAGTCGGTCGGTTGAGCTGCTTTCGATTCTCTGCGGCATCGAAGGAGAGGCACGCGGCATGAAGGGCACAGGCGGAGCAGAGTGAGCGCAATCCCCCTCGAGGACGCGATCGAGCGCGCAAGCAGCGTCGAGCGCAGCAACAAGCTGCCGCCGAAGGCGCTGGCCTACTTCTTGGTCGTCGCCGCGGCCGCTCTTGCGGTGACGGCGCCGTTTCTCGCCGAGCTCGACCGCCACACCGACGACTGGCTCGAGTTCGTGCTGCTGGCCACGAGCGTGGCGGTGGCGCAGTTCTTCGTCGTGCGCACGCCGGGCAACAAGAGCTACCACACGACCGGGGTCTTCCTGATCGCCGCGGCCCTGCTCGTCTCGCCGGCCCTATTGGCGCTGATTCCTCTGATCCAGCACATCCCCGAGTGGCTGCGCAGCCGCGGGACGTGGTACGTGCAGTCCTTCAACATCCTCGTGTACACGATCGCGACGATGTCGGCGTGGGGGGCGGCACACGTCGTCCTCGGCGCAGACGGCCTGATCGCGGCCGACGACGTCCGCTTCGCGCTCGCGGGCACGGCGGCATCCGTCGTCCTCGTCGTGCTCAACTCGGCGCTGATCGCGCCCATGATCCGCTGGGTCAACGGTCACCCGATGCGCCAGCTCTTCTCGTACCAAACGCTCTCGACGGAGTTCGTCTTCGCCGCACTCGGAGTCATCCTGGCGGCCTTCTGGACCGGAAATGCCTGGCTCGTCCCGTTCGCGATCGCGCCGCTGCTGCTGATCCATCGGGCCCTCTCGGTGCCACAGCTCCAGGCCGAGGCTCGCGTCGACCCGAAGACCGGCCTCTTCAACGCGCGCTACTTCGCGTCGGCTCTGTCTGAAGAGCTCGGGCGCGCGCAGCGCTTCGAGCGGCCGCTGTCGCTGATCATGGCCGACCTCGACCTCCTCCGCGAGATCAACAACACCTACGGGCATCTCGCCGGCGACGCGGTCCTGAAGGGGATCGCCGAGGTCTTCCGCGCCGAGCTTCGCCACTACGACGTTCCGGCCCGCTTCGGCGGGGAGGAGTTCTCGATTCTCCTGCCCGAGACCCCGCCTGAGCAGGCCATGGAGATCGCCGAGCGGATCCGGCGTGCAGTCGCCGAGAAGCTCTACGACGTCGAGACCTCGAGCGAACCGATCCGCGCCACGGTCTCGATCGGCGTCGCCGGCTACCCGAAGGACGCCCAGGACCCGAACGCGCTCATCCACCAGGCCGACCTCGCCGTCTACCGGGCGAAGCTCCAGGGCCGAAACCGCGTCCTCGGCGCCAGCTCCGAGCCGCTGCTGATGCCGGCAGACCGCACCCAGCGGCTCGTCGCCGTGCCCGAGGAAGGCGACCACCGGGAGCCGCTCGCGCGCGTCCCGGAGGCGATGCCGGAGCAGGAGCGGCGGCACACCGCCCACACGACCAGCGGCCCGCGCTTCCTGCAGCTCTCTGCGCGTCTCGGTGTCCTCGTCGGCCTCGTCAGCACGATGGGCGTCGCCGCGGGCGTCGTCGGCGCGATCTTCGGCACGTCGACGGACATGATCGGCTTGCTCGCGGTGATCGCGCTCGTCAGCGTGGGGGAGGCGCTCGCGCTCGAGCTCGACGACGGCTCGATCTCGGTCAGTGCCGTCGGCGCGCTTGCCGGCGCCTCACTCTTCGGGCCGCGGGCCGCGCTCGCGCTCGCCGTGGCGATCTGCGTCGTCCAGTGGAGCGCGCAGCGCCAGCAGATCCACCGTGTGCTCTTCAACATCGGCACGCTCGCGCTCTCGTCGCTCGCGGCCTCCGCCGTCTTCATGCTCGGATTCGACGGCCCGCTCGGCGAGCTGGTCACGGTCGGCGCAGGGCTCGTGGCGGGCGGCCTGTACTTCGCCGTCAACACCGGCCTGCTCTCCGTCGCCCTGGCGATGGAGGGACGCGAGAAGGTCTGGCGCGTCTGGCACGAGCGCTTCCTCTGGCTGGCGCCCCACTACGTCGTCTACGGCTTCATCGGCGGCGTGATCGCAATCGGCTACCACGCAGCCGGCCTGTACGCGCTCGCCGTGTTCGCGGTGCCGCTGCTGCTGATGCGCAAGACCCAGGAGGCGTATCTCTCGCACACGCGCCGGAGCGCGCAGAAGCTGCGTCAGGCGGCCGAGACGATCCACACGCAGAACGTCTCGCTCGAGCAGGCGAACCGGCTCCTCAAGGAGCGCTCGACGGCGGCGATGGAGAGCCTCTCGGCCACCGTCGACGCGCGCGACGCCTACACGGCCGGCCATTCGCGTCGCGTGCAGCAGCTCGCGCTCGCGATCGGCCGCGAGCTCGGCCTCTCGCAGGTCGAGCTCGACCTACTCGGCCACGCCGCGCTCTTCCACGACATCGGCAAGCTGGCGATTCCGGACTCGATCCTGCTGAAGCCGGCGAGCTTGACCGAGGAGGAGTGGGCGTTGATGCAGCGTCACGCGGACGAGGGCGCCCGCATCATCGACCGGCTCGGCTTCCTCGGCGACGCCGTGCCTGCGATCCGCCATCACCACGAGCGCTTCGACGGCACCGGCTATCCCGACCGGCTCCGGCACGAGGAGATTCCGCTCGGCGCCCGGATCATCCATGTCGCCGACGCGCTCGACTCGATGCTGACAACCCGGATCTACCGGGCCGCGCGGCCGCTCGAGGAGGCGCTCGCCGAGCTCCGCGGCGCCGCCGGCACCCAGTTCTGCCCGCGCTGCGTTGGTGCGCTGGAGCGGATCCTCCCGCTCGAGTCGCTCACGCACGACGCCCCGGCGCGCCCGAAGCTGCTCGCGATCTAGCGCTGTCGACGGCCGTTTCGGCCGTGTCCCGGGGACAGACCCTCGGACACGTCTGTTCTGGCGTTCTTGCAAACCGCAGATGATGCTCTACACTGTTTGCATGGGACGATCCCGCCGCCACCCCGCGGTGGCAGGCATCGATCCGGAGGCGCTCGCGGCGTTCCAGGCGGGGATCCGGAAGCGGTACACCGACGAAGAGATCCTGGCGCAGCTGACGGACAGCGCCGAGCGGCTCGGACGCTCGCCGACCATGCGCGAGTTCGCCGCCGACGCGCAGACGACGGTGCACCCCCAGACCGTGATCGAGCACTTCGGCAGCTGGAACGCCGCCAAACGGCAGGCGGGCCTCGTGCCGCGCCGCTTCGCCACGCGCGAGGAGCTGCTCGGGCGCCTACGGGCGCTGGGCGAGGAGCTCGGCCGAACACCGACGGCCCGCGACATCGACGCGCGCAAGGGCGCGATCCCGTCGAAGTCGCTGCTCTGGCACACGTTCGGCTCGCTCGCGCAGGCGCTGAGGGAAGCAGGCTTCGACGTCCCGGTGGGGGAGGAGCGGCTGGAGCGTGCCGTCGAGCAGGGAGCCGTGCTGGCGCGGACGCTCGGACGGCTCCCGAAGATGGCCGACTGGGCTGCCGCACGCCGCGCGGACGAGTCGCTGCTGACCGAGTGGCAGGTCTACCGGATGATCGACGTGCAGCCCGCGTGGGCGGCGTTCCAGTTCCTCGTGCGTGAGCGCCTGCGCGACGAGGGCGTCGAGGTCGCGCCGGACGGGACGCTCAGCGGTTAGGAGGGTTTGGCGGAATGGCGCTAGGCCGCTGCGAGGGCGATCGCGGCGAGGCGCTGCAGGCACGACGCGCCTTCGTGCGGGGCGCGTACCGACGGGAGGATGGTCTCCTCGACGTAGGAGCGGTCGGGCTGGAAGCCGTGCGTCGCGGCGATGCGGCCGTCCTCGATGCGCAGCAGCGTGCCTTCGTCGACCTCGCGCTTGCGCAGGGTCAGTCGCAACGTCGACTCGAGCACCTCGAGCGCGTCGCGGGTCGAGGCGAAGAAGAGCTCCTTGCTCGCGCTGCCGACCCAGAGCGGCCGGCCGACGGCGCGGGCGAGAAAGAGGGTGGAGGAGACGCGCTCGTCGAGCCAGGCGGTCGCCATCGCGCCGTGGAGCTCCTCGAGCGCCTCCGGGCTGCCCTCCGAGTGCTCGGCGAGCGCGAAGATCGCCTCGGAGTCGACCGTCATCTCCGGGTGCGCCCGCTCGAAGCCGTAGTGGGCGAAGATCTCCTCGTCGTTGACGATGATCCCGTTGTGGATCCCGACCACCGAGCCGTGGCGGATCGGATGGTTGTTCGCCTCGATCGTGGGATGGCCCTTGGTGTAGTCGCGCACGTGCACGAGCACCTGCGTCGCGGCCGGGGGGACGTGCACCTCGTCGAGGAGCTCGCTCGCGCCCGAACGGCGCTTGTGGACGGTGACGGAGCTACTCGAGCCCCGGTGCGCGTAGCCGACCGCGTCGGCGCCGCGCTCCGCAATTCCGGCCAGGAGCGCCTGTGCTGCGAGCGTCCGCTTGACGCTCGATTCGGGGCTCAGGCTGTATCCCGCAATTCCGCACATTGGCTGGACAAATCCTAGTTAGCTGCTCGGCTGGAGGGTTTCCAACTCGAGAAGGGTAGACGCCGCGTGTTCGGAGGAAGTTAGAGCTTTCACTCTAGGTCGTTTTCGACAGGTTTCAACGGATTCCTCAAGCCTTTCCCTCGAATGGCCGATACGGATGCCAGATGGAGCCCAACGCCGCCGAGCCCGTCTTCCATGCCGTCTCCGAGCCTTCCGAGCCCCATCTCGAGCTGCTGCCCGGGCTCGAGCCGCTCGTCGACGCGCCGGAGCCCGAGGCCGAGGCCGAAGCCGAGGCCGAAGGCGAAGCAGAGCCGGCAGACGACGAAGACGACGCCGACGAGGTCGTCACGGCCGTCGCCGAGGCGACCCAGGATCCGCTCAAGCTCTACGTCCGCCAGATCGGCGACGGGCGGCTGCTGACAGCTGCCGAGGAGCGCGAGCTCGCGCGCCGCAAGGACGAGGGCGACGAGGCTGCCAAGCGGAAGCTGATCGAGTCGAACCTCCGGCTCGTGATGTCGATCACGCGCAACTACACGAAGGCCGGCGTGCCCCTGCTCGACCTGATCCAGGAGGGCAACCTCGGCCTGATCCGCGCGGTCGAGAAGTTCGACTACACGATGGGCTTCAAGCTCTCGACCTACGCCACCTGGTGGATCCGCCAGGCAGTCACCCGGGCGCTTGCCGAGCAGGGCCGGACGATTCGCCTACCCGTTCACGTCGCCGAGCAGGTGCGCCGTGTCATGCGCGCTCGCCGCGTCCTCGCCCAGAAGCTGAACCGCGACCCGACGACCGACGAGATCGCCGTCGAGGCCGGTTTCACGCCCGAGCGCGTCCAGGAGCTGCTCGAGCTCGTCCAGGATCCCGTCAGCCTGGAGACGCCCGTGGGCGACGGCGAGAGCCTCTACGGCGACATGGTCGAGGACACGAAGACCGCCGGCCCGGACGTCGAGACGGCCGACCGGCTGCGCTCGACCGAGCTCGCGGCCGCGCTCGACCGGCTCAACCCGCGCATGCGCCACGTGCTCGCACAGCGTTTCGGCCTCGACGGCCAGATCCCGCAGACGCTGGAAGAGGTGGGGGCGGGGCTCGGAATCACGCGCGAGCGCGTCCGCCAGCTCGAGTCACGCGCCCTCCGCGAGCTGCGGATGGTCGCGCCTGGGCTCGAGTTCTACCTCCGCTCCTGAGACGCCGGGCCGCGAAGCGGCCCCTTTAGGGATTTGCGCATCGGAATCTGCTCCTGCAGATTTCGATCATGCGACGGCAAACTAGAGACGGCGCCGACCGACTCGAGCTCGCGCAGCGACGCGAGCCGCTTGAGCGAGTCGAGCTCGATCTGCCGCACGCGCTCGCGCGTCAGCCCGAGTCGCCGGCCGATCTCCTCGAGCGTCTTCGGCTCGGCATCCGTGAGCCCGTAGCGGAGCACGACGACCTGGCGCTCGCGCTCGGAGAGCGCCCCCAGGGCCTCCTTGAGCGCCTGGCTGCGCAGCGAGAGCTCGACCTGCTCCTCGGGCAGTGGCCCCTCGCCGGCGACGAAATCGCCGAAGACAGCGTCGTCCGCCTCGCCGACGGGCTGATCGAGGCTGGTGGAGGCGCGCGCTGCTGCGCGGACCTCGATCGCTTGCTGCAGCGGCAGGGAGGCCTCCTCCGCGATCTCGTCGAGCGTCGGCTCGCGGCCGAGCTGCGTCCAGAGCGTCCGCTCGGCGCGGTTCATCTTCTGGAGCCGCTCGACGATGTGCACGGGCATCCGGATCGTGCGCGCCTTGTCGGCGAGCGCCCGGGCGACCGCCTGGCGGATCCACCACGTCGCGTAGGTCGAGAACTTGAAGCCGCGGCGCCAGTCGAACTTCTCGACGGCGCGGATCAGCCCGAGCGTGCCCTCCTGGATCAGGTCGAGGAAGGGCAGGCCCTGGTTGCGGTAGTTCTTCGCGATCGAGACCACGAGGCGCAGGTTGGACTGGATCATCAGCTGCTTGGCGCGCATGTCGCCCTTCTCGATCTTCTTCGCCAGCTCGACCTCCTGTGCCGCCGTCAGGAGCGCGTGACGGCCGGCCTCGCGCAGGAAGAGCTGCAGCGCGTCGGTCGTCGTCTCCTGTGCCGCCACGGGAGCGGGCGGCGGCGGGGGCTCCTCGTCCTTCGGCTCGTCGACGACGATCTCGATCCCGCGGCGGTCGAGCTCGCGGTAGAGGGCGTCCTGCTCGAGCGCGTCCAGCTCGTGCATCTCGACGACGTCGGCGATCTCGGTGGACTTGAGCGACCCGCCCTGCTCGGCGGCGTCCAGCAGCTGCAGGAGCTCGTCGTTGCGGAGCAGGTGTTCGATGTCGACCGTCGTCATGGGGGCAACGTACATCTACCCGGGAGCTTCTGGCCCCCAAACCACGAGGGGTCCGTCAGATGCGGTGCTCGAGCACGGCGACGAGCTCGCCGACGCGGTCGACGATCGCCTTCGCGCTCTCGATCTCGTCGTCGGAGAAGACCCGGTCGTCGCCGTAGATCTCGACGAGGCCCCAGCTCTGGCCGTGCGAACGCAGCGGCAGCATCAGCAGCGAGTCGAAGCCGAGCCGCTCCAGGAGCGCCGCCTCGGCCGGGTCGGCACCCGGGTCCGCTCGCCGCACGACGCGTGCCTCGCCGATCTCGATCACTTCCTGCGTCAGCGGATAGTCGGTGACGAGGAAGAGCTCGAGCGGATGGTCGCGGCCGTCGCGGCGGTAGCCGCTCAGCTCGACGAGCAGGTCGCCGATCACGCGTGAGACCGACGCGAACGTCGCATCGAGCAGCTCGACCAGCTCGCCGCACGCGACGTGCAGGACGCGCGAGACCGATTGCTCGGCCGCGATCTTCTCCAGTGAGTCCGAGACGTCCGCAGGTGCCACAGACGCAGTATTAGCGGTTCCGCCGCGCTGGCAAGCCGACGCACGGGCCACTACCACGGAAGAGACGGAACGGGCGCGGACTCATCTAGCCCTCTCGTTCCCAAAAGTCCCGCTCGACTGCCCTGCTGTCGTCGACCACCGTGACCGGAAACGACTGCGGGAACGAAACGCCCTGATCAAACACGCCGCCCTCGATCTTCGCACCGAACACCTTGTCGCCGCGGTTGCTGACAAGGAAGAACTCCTTACCGCCGGCCTCGAAGATCGTTCCCGGCCAGAGTTCTCCGACCGGCTTCCGTGTTCGGCCGCGGGGGTCTTGGTTCGCCTCCCGCGCCACTGCGCGGGTGACTTCCTCGATGGCATCGCAGCGTTCCTGTGCATCCGCGATCCGGCCAGCGTCACCGTCGACCGCAATCGCGTGAACTTCCCGTAGCGCCCACTGTGCTTCTGTGAGCGCTCCCTCCAATTCGGCCGCGTACTCGAGGAGCGGGCCAGCGTCGCCGTCGATCGCCTTAAACGCCATCTCCCGCAGCTCCCGCGCTGCCCGCTCGCTCATCTACTCGTCTGTCGAGTCGATCTCCTTCGACGGATCAGGGAGCGGCGAGGAATCAGGATTCGGCATTGCCGCCGGACCGTCGCCGACGGACGGCCGATCCTCTAGTGGATCGGTAAAGCAAGGCGAATAGGCGAACGCACGAGAACCGGTGTTATGTCAAGTCGGCACAGAACGCCCTCGCCCGTCGCGAGCATGCCCGCCCTCGGCTTCAGAAGCCGGCCGACCGGGCGCCCGTCAGGATCAGCAGCAGCACAATCGTGGACACCAGCACGCGGTAGACGACGAAGATCGAATAGTCGTGGCGCCGCACGTACCCGAGCAGCGCCGAGATCGCCACAATGGCGCTCGCGAACGAGGCGAGTGAGCCGACCACGAAGGGTCCCGTCATCCCGGGCGGCAGATCGGCGAGGAGCACGTCGCCCACGCCCTTGTAGAGAACAGCTCCAAACGTGATCGGCACGAGCAGGAGGAACGAGAACCGGGCCGCCGAGTCGCGGTCGAGTCGGAGAAACCGGCCTGCCGTGATCGTGATCCCCGAGCGCGAGACGCCCGGCATCAGCGAGAGGGTCTGCGCGAGCCCCACCCCCACGGCGGCCTTGAGGCCGACCTGGCTCATGTCCTTCTCCTGCGGCTGCCGGTCCGCGAGGTAGAGGAAGAGGCCGAAGGCGCCAAGCAGGATCGCGATCTGCCACGGCTCGCCTAGGTTCTCCGCGATCAGGTTCTCGCCGACCGCTCCGACGATCGCGGCTGGGACCGTGGCCGCCGCGACGTACCACGAGATCCGTTCGTCGGCTGTGTCGACCCGGCGCCGGCGGACCGACCCGAGGAAGGCGCCGGCGAGCCGGACGATGTCCTCGCGGAAGTAGACGACGACGGCGACGAGCGTCCCCAGGTGCAGCGAAACGTCGAAGGTCTGGTTGAAGGCGTCGTGCTCCTCCAGGTACTCCCAGTCGCCGAGCCACGGCACCAGGATCAAGTGCCCGGACGAGGAGATCGGCAGCAGCTCTGTCGCCCCCTGGACGAGCCCGAGGATCAGCGCCTGCCAGTTCGGGAGCGCCGCCGGATCGTCCCCCACTCCGAGCAGCGTCAGCACGACGGCGGCTGCGATGGCCGTGCCCGCGACGGTCCAGACTGCTGCACGGCCCACGGCGGCATCCTACGGTCCGAGGCACGTCTCGGAGGCCGGAGCAAAAGTTGTCGCAATTTGCAGCAAACGCCCGCGTGGCGGGCTTGCTCCCTCCTACAGCCCCGGCTAGGTTCTCCTCTGCAAGGAGCACGGAGCGCGATTAGGTCGAAGTCGAGCTCGAGGGCCGTACGCGGAAGCGGAAAGTCAGCGGGTTCGGTGGACGAAAGCGCCACCGGCTCCTTGAATTTTTTCCTGGCAGTGGCGGCACCTGCTACGCAGGCGCCCGACGGAATCGGCTCGCGCCGATTCCTCCCACGCGAAGATCCCTGAAGCTGCTCAGGCCCGACCGCGGTTTGTTGTTCCGGTGGGCCGCTCTCGTCTAGGATCGCGCTGATGCATCTGCGTTTGCCGTCGATCGATCAGGGCGTCCAGGCCGGCGCGTGGGCCGTGTTCTTCTTCTTCCTGCTCTGGATCGGGATGCTTGCGCTCGGCGTCTCGAACGCGACCGCGTTCATCCTCTCGCTCGTCTCCGCCGGCGCGATCTTCCTCTTCGTCCGCTTGCGCGGCGAGGACCGCCCCGGCGAACGCGTCTAGGACTCGCGCGCGGGCGACAGCGCACGCACGAGGCGCCGCGCGAGCTCGCGGCCGAGGAGCGCCTCGAGGCGAGCAGCCGCCGTCGGACGGCCGCCGTCGCGGTTGTCGAGCACGAAACAGTGCTCGAGCAGGAGCTCCGAGGCTGAGGGCTTCGGGCGGCTGACGGCGGCGGCGTCCATCACGCCTACTATCGACAGCAGCCGGGCAGCCGCAAAATCCCTTGTGTCAGGGAATAAACCTCAGTCTTCCTCCCGTTCGCGTGTCTGGGTCGTCACGGCCGGCCGCTCGACGTAACCGTCTCCGTCGGCGTCCCGGCTCGTCTCGGGCGTGGTCACGGGCGGCGCCACGTACGGCCCGCGGTCGGCCGTCAGCGGCGCGTCCGCGTCGTGAATCTGCTCGTGGCGGACGTGCTCCTCCTCGACGACCTCGCGGCGCGGGCCGGCGGTGTCGAACGAGAACCCGAACGTGAGCCCGATACCGAAGGCGATCGCGGGCAGGATGTTGCCGAGATCGGCGACGGTGCCGTAGATGCTGAGGTCGCGCGACCAGTTCGAGGTGTTCATCCAGTCGGCCGGCTGGCGCGCCAGCAGCACCCAGCCGCCGGCCACGAGCACCGGCAGGAAGCCGATCAGGAAGACGCCGAGCGAAAAGCGGGGCCACCCCCACTTCGTCCAGCCGCCGAGGATCTGCGAGAGCGCCATCGTCAGCCCGGCGGCGGCGATCAGACCGTACGTCGACCAGTACTCGGTCGTCGTCTCGGTGCCGACCTGCGTCGCGAACCAGAGCAGGATGCCTGCAACGGTCGCCCCCGCAAGTGTCGAGATTCCACGTGTGACTCCGATCATCACTGCCTCCGTTCCAGGGTGGATCACCGGGTTCTTCCCGGCTGCTAGTGCAACGGACGAAGGGCTAATTCAGGTGCAGGCGGCGTTCGTCGAACCGCGACGAATCGAGCTCGGAGCGGAACGCCTCGACCGTCCGGAGGGCATCGTCCGGGAAGACGTGGTCGACGACGCCGATCCTGCTGTCATTTGTGAACGGGAGGTCGACGTGACCCCGCGAGACGAGGTTCACGGACAGCGCCTGGCACGCCGGGCAGCGAACGGCAAGTCCGACCCATCGCTCGCCGGGTGCGACGGCGACGAATGAGGACGGAAAGACCGGCCGCGGCCGTCCCTCCGGATAGCAGTAGAAGCTCCACGGCCACTCCCCCGCCTGCACGTGCGCCGCCGCGGTCTCTCGCAGCTCCGTGGCGCTGTCGAGGACGCGGGAGGTCATCAGGTCGACGAAGCTGCCCGCATGCGCGCCAAGCGGCGCCCAGTCGAGATCCTCGTGCGAGACGAGGCCGGGATGCTCGTCGCCGCAGCTGCAGTCGAAGCGCACCTCGTATACGGCCGGGTGCGCCGCACCCGGTAGCCGCTCGAGCAGGCGGAACGACGAGAGTGCAACGTGGGCCTGTTCGCGCTGGGGGCACGCGAACGTGTACCGGGCAGTGAGCGCGTCATACATGGTGGGAATGCTTATCGACCCGCCGGACGACCTCGCAAACACCTTTCAGGGTGACTCCCCGGTCAGTACTGAATCAGCGACTCGACGTCGTAGCCCGCCAACTTGTCGCGCCCGTTCAGGAACGTGAGCTCGACGACGAAGAGCAGGCCGACGACCTCGCCCCCGAGCTGCTCCACGAGCTCCGTCTTCGCCCGCGCCGTGCCACCGGTCGCGAGCACGTCGTCGTGGACGATCACACGCGCCCCCTTCGAGATCGCGTCCGCGTGCACCTGCAGGCTGTCGGTCCCGTATTCGAGCTCGTAGGTCGCCTCGACCGTGTCCCACGGCAGCTTGCCGGGCTTGCGGGCCGGCACGAAGCCGCAGCCGAGCCGGTCGGCCAGCGCGCCGCCGAAGATGAAGCCGCGTGCCTCGGCGCCGAGGATGATGTCCGGCTGCCGGGGTCGCGCCAGCTCGGCGAGCCGGTCGATCGTCTCGCGGAAGTAGACCGCGTCGGCGACCAGCGGCATTAGGTCCTTGAAGACGATCCCGGGCTTCGGAAAGTCAGGCACGTCGCGGACACGGTCACGCAGGTCGAGTGCGGCCCCCGAGCTCACCGCGGCAGCCTATCCAGCTTGCGCAAGAGCGACATCTGCGGAGGCAGATGCCGCTCGCGCGAAGATCCCTGAAGAGGCCGCGTCGCGGCCCTGCCTCGGCATCCCATCGACGTTATCTCTCGGCCAGCTGGCGCAGCTCGCGCCAGAACAGCAGTTGCGAGAGCTCCTGCGACGCCTCGGCGAGCGCCTGCAGGTCCTCGAGGCCGGCCTTGCGCCGCTCCGGGTTGCGCGAGCGTAGCGCCGGTGCGACGAGCTGCTCGAGCAGGCTCGATTCGCGCCCGGCCGAGTTCTTGAACGTGCGGAGATGGCGTGCGTCGATCCCGAACTGGGCCAGCCGGCCGCAGGCTGCCGCGATGTCGGCGTCGCCCTCGCGGTAGAGCCGCTCGCCCCCCTCGACGCGTGGTGCGAGCAGTCCGTACTCCTCGAGCGCGCGGGCCAGCGCCTGGTCGATGCCGGCGCGCTCGCACAGCTCACCGAGGTCGAGCTCCTGCTCGCGGTCGCCGAGACCCGCCGGGCGGCTGCGCTTCCGCGCCGCTCCCGCCCCCGAGGCCAGCTCCTGGCGAATCACGCGCAGGGGCAGGAACTCGTCCCGCTGCAGCCGCAGGATCGTCTCCAGCCGCTCCACGTCGTCCTCGCTGAAGAGCCGGTAGCCGCCGCGCGTGCGCTTCGGGGTCAGGAGGCCCTGATCCTCGAGGTAGCGGATCTTCGAGATCGAGATGTCCGGGAACTCGGGCTGAAGCCGCGCGCAGACGGCGCCGATCGTGTGCAGGCGCTGCTGCTCGGGCTGACGGCGCTCTGTGGCTGCGGTGGTCATCGGCGGAGGAAGGTGAGCCGGTATTTGCCGATCTGGACCTCGTCGTCGTCATCGAGCTCGGCCGACTCGATCCGCTTCTTGTTGACGAAGGTGCCGTTGAGGCTGCCGAGGTCGCTGATCGTGAACGTCTCTCCGTCGCGGAGCAGCTCGGCGTGCTTGCGCGAGACGGTGACGTCGTCGAGGAAGATGTCGCACTCGGGCGAGCGGCCGATCAGGGTGCGCTCACCGGACGGGAAGAAGCTCTCCCCCGCCCGACCGCCGCCGGCGCGCACGACCAGCGCCGGGCCCTTGCCGCCGAGGTCCTGCAGGACCGCACCGGGATCGTCGGAGACCTCCTCCGGCGTGTAGGTCATCGTCTGCTCACCGGACTCGCCCTTCTCCAGGCGAGCGCCGCAGCGCGAGCAGTAGTTCGAGGCCTCCGGGTTCTGGAAGCCGCACTCGCCACAGTAGACGTGGCTCAATGGCTACACGCCCTCGTCGTTCTGAGGCGCGCTGCGTGAGGAGAGGATGTCGGTGAGCTTCTCGACATCGACGTCGGAGACTCCCTTGCCCTTCAGCCGTGCCGTGCGCTCTGCGCGGAGGATGTCGATGCGCCCCTGGAGCAGGCGGCGGCGGAAGGACACCTCGTTCTCCTCCTCCGTGAGCTCGTCGATGAGCGTCTTCAGGTCGTCGTCGGAGAGCGTGGCGAGATCGGGAAGCGATTCCATGACACCTTTCGGGTGGATGACTCAGCGATCAGTAAAGCAGTACGCACGCAGAGGGGTCAACCTCAGCTTGAGGCTTCTACAGAGGTTCGCGTTGCGTCCGCGTCTCCCTGCATGATCTCCTCGACGAGCTCGCGCACCTCGCGCTCGAGCTCCTCGGAGGCCTCCGTCGTCTCGCCTTCCGCGTAGAGGTGGACGAGCGGCTCGTCCGGATCGGGCAGCACCTGCGACCAGCCGCGGGCGTCGATCAGCTTGATTCCGTCGGTGAGGTCGAGGTCGCGGCCGGCGAGGCGCTCGTTGAGGACGCGCATGACGACGCCCTTCTTCGCCCACGGACAGGCGAGGCGGCGATGGATCAGCGTCGGCGCGGGCAGCTCCGCCACCAGCTCCGACAGCGGCCGCCTCGTGGGCGCCAGCAGCTCGAGCAGCTTCGCGAGGCTCGCGACCGCGTCGTAGGCCGGCAGGAACTGCGGGAAGACGTAGCCTCCGCCGACCGCGCCCGCGAAGACGACCCCCTCGGCGGACGCGGCCTGCGTCAGGTCGGTGAGCGAGTTCGGCGTCCGGATGATCTCGAGCCCGGGTCCCGCAAGCTCCTCGACCTTGCTCGTGACCGTGACCGGGAAGGCCGCCTTGCCGACGACCCCGCGGTCCGCGAGCAGGCGCACGTAGAGCAGCAGCGTCTGGTCGACGGGAACCTCGTGCCCCTGGTCGTCGACGAGGTAGAGACGCTCGCCCGACTGGTCGAAGACCGCACCGAGGTCGGCGCCGATCGCCGTCACGAGCCGCTTGGTGTGCCCGATCGCCTGCGCCAGCGACTCGCGCTCGCCGAGCTCCTCTGCGAAGAAGCCGTGCGCCGAGATCGCCTCGACACCGAGCGGCCCGACGACGAGCGGGAGCACGAACGACGCAGCCGAGTAGCCGTAGTCGACGACGATCCGGAAGTGGCGGGCGCGGATCTCGTCCGCGTCGAGCGAGTCGAGCAGGTCCTGGGCGTAGCTCTCGCGGACACGGGCGGGATACGAGACCGACCCGACGCCGCCCGCGGCGACGCGCCGGAGCTCCTGGCGGGTGAAGTTCCGCTCGATCTCCTTCTGCAGCCCGGACGTGAGCAGGATTCCCGGCGGCTCGTAGATGCGGATGAAGACGGCCTCGGGATCGAGATGGCTCGAGCCGACGTGCACCGCGGCCGCGAAGCCCTGCGTCTTGAGCACGTGGCGGCTCACCGCCGGCGGCGAGACGCGCAGGTCGGCGACGTCGACCCCGGAGGCATTCAGCCCGGAGATCATCGCCCGCTTGATCATCCGGCAGCCTGGCGCCGAGTCGCGGCTCGCGACGACGCGCGCGCCGCGCTTGAGCGCGGTTCCGAGCGCGGTCGCGAGCCGTGCGGCCGTCTCGGGCGTGAGATCGACGTTGACGAGACCCGTGACCCCGTCCTTGCCGAACAGGCGCGAGGACGCTCGCGTCTCCCAGATCAGGTTCTCGTAGACCTGCGAGCCGGTCTCGACCTCCTTGTACGGGTAGATCCGCACGTGCGGCGCGATGTTCGACTCGGAGCCGATCGTGACCTCGTCGCCGATCGCAGCACCCTCCTGGATCCGCACGTGGTCGCGGATGTCGCAGGCCCGGCCGATGATCGCGCCCTCGATCAAAGCGCTGCGGCCGACGTGCGTGGCTGCGTCGATCACTGACCGTGTCGTCCGCGCCCGTTCGCGCAGCGTGACGCCGTTCGAGAGCACCGTGTACGGCCCGATCGAGGCGTCGCGCGTGATCCGGCAGTGGTTGCCGATGAACGCCGGCCCTTCGATCTCCTCGACGTCGTGGATGTCGGTGCCCTCGCCGATCCAGACGTTTCCGCGCAGCCGCACGCCCTCGATGTTCAGGCGCACGCTCTCGTCGAGCGCGTCGAAGTTCGCCTGGCGGTACTGGTCGAGGTTGCCGATGTCCTGCCAGTAGCCCTCCATCACGTGTCCGTAGATCGGCCGGCCCATCTCGAGCAGGAGCGGGAACAGCTCCTTCGAGAAGTCGTACGGCCCCTCGGTCGGGACGTGGGTCAGCACCTCCGGCTCGAGCACGTAGATGCCGGTGTTGATCGTGTCCGAGAAGACCTGGCCCCAGGACGGCTTCTCGAGGAACCGCTCGACCTTGCCGTTGTCGTCGGTGACGACGATCCCGAACTCGAGCGGGTTGTCGACCGATTTGAGGCCGATCGTGACGGCCGCGCCCGTCTCCTTGTGCCGCGCGACGAGGGCGCCGAGGTCGACGTCGCAGAGTGCGTCGCCGGAGATGACGAGGAACGTCTCGTCGAGCTTCTCGCTCGCGAGCCGTACCGAGCCTGCGGTGCCGAGCGGCAGCTCCTCGACCGAGTATTCGATGCTGACGCCGAGCGACTCGCCATCGCCGAAGTAGCTTCGGATCGCCTGCGGCATGAACGCGAGCGTGATCACGACCTCGTCCATGCCGTGATCGCGCAGCAGCTCGACGATGTGCTCGATGCACGGCTTGCCGACGATCGGCACCATCGGCTTCGGCTGGTTCGAGGTCAGCGGCCGGAGCCGCGTCCCCTCCCCACCCGCCATCACGACCGCCTTCATCTCGCCACCTCGCGGCGCGCCTTCAGGACGTACTGCGCGGCGGCCACGAGCGCCATCCCGAGCGCGATCCAGAAGAGCCAGAGCGGCCACTCGGTGCTCTGCCCGACGACGATCAGGATCCCGAGCGAGAGGTAGAGCAGCCACGTCGCGGCCTTGCCGAGCGTGCTGACGGACAGCTCGACCCCGCGGGGCATCAACAGCCTGTACCCGCCGACGAGGATCACATCGCGCAGGACGATGATCAACGCGCCATACCAGGGCAGCTTGTCGTCGAGCCAGAGCAGGATCGCGGCGGCGTCCAGCATCAGCCGATCGGCCAACGGGTCGGCGAGCTTCCCGAACCGCGACTCGACGTGCCAGCGCCGCGCGAGGAAGCCGTCGAGCTGGTCGGTCAGGCCCGCGACGAGGAAGATCCAGCCGGCCGCCCAGCTCGACCCGTCATCCGCCTGGACGAACACGATCGCGAAGAGCGGGATCAGGGCCAGCCGCAGGATCGTAAGCGCGTTGGGAAGCTGCGCGAGCGGTGCCGGGACGGCGCGGGAGGCCATGGGGACCAAGGATAGTGTTGGCCGCGTGTCGGAGACAGTGACGTTGCCCGGATTCGTCAACGCGCACAGCCACACGTTTCAGCGCGCGCTCCGCGGCCGCGCGGGCGGCGGCGACTTCTGGGCCTGGCGCGAGCTGATGCTCGCCGAGGCGGAGCGGCAGACTCCCGCGACGGTGCGCGAGCTGTACGCGGCCACCTATGCCGAGATGCGCGACGCGGGCTACACGGCCGTCGGCGAGTTCCACTACCTGGGACTGCCGGAGGCTCGCGCGGCTGTCGCCGCGGCAGGCGTGGCCGGAGTCGAGATCGTGCTGCTCTACGCGGCGTACGGGCGCGGCGGCCTGCCCCGCATGCGGCAGGCGTCGGTCGGCGCGTACCTGGAGCAGGTCGAGGAGCTACGCGGCGAAGGGCATCGGATCGGGCTCGCCCCCCACTCCGTCCGTGCCTGTCCGCGCGACTGGCTGGAGGAGATCGGTCGCTATGCCGCGAGCGAGGGGCTGCCGCTGCACATCCATGCCTGTGAGCAGCCGCGCGAGATCGAAGAGTGCCTCGCCGAGCACGGCTGCCGGCCGATCGAGCTGCTGGCGCGTACGGGCTGCCTCGGCGCCCACGTCACGGTCGTCCACGCGACGCACGCAGACGGCGGCGAGCTCGACCTGCTCGCCGAGAGCGGGACGACCGTCTGTGCCTGCCCCACGACGGAGGCCGATCTCGCGGACGGGTTCCTGCCCGCCGCGCGCATCGATCATCGCGGCATCCCGCTCTCGATCGGCTCCGACTCGAACGTGCGCATCGACCCGCTGGAGGAGCTGCGGGAGCTCGAGGGGATCGCCCGCCGGCAGACGGGCAAGCGGGGCATCTTCTCCGCCGAGCGGCTGCTCTGCTTCGGCGCCGACGAGGGTGCTCGGTCGCTCGGTCTCGAGTCCTGGCCGGAGATCGAGGTGGACGTCGCGCACGAGTCGCTGCGCGGCGTCGGCTCCGGCGACGTCTTCGACGCGCTCGTCTCCAGCTGCTCCGCAGACGTGCTCAGCGCCGCGTGAGCCGGTTCACCCAGAACGCTGTGCGGTTCAGGTACGCCGTCTCGGCCGCGCGTCCGTGCAGGCCCCAGGCGCCCTCGTAGGACTCGTAGCCGCTCCTGCCGCCCCGCGCCGGCTCGATCTGCGTGCCCTCGTGCCACTCGTTGTAGCTCGTGATCGTGACGAGGTCTGCCTCCGCGCGCACGGCACCGCGCCACATCCCGTCGTAGCGAGCACCGTCGCGGCGCGGCTTGACGCGCACGTCGGCCGTCGCGCGACGGGCGTCGTAGCCGGGCCCGACCGACGGCGCGCACAGGAGGTGCAGGCGCCGCGCCTGCCGGCAGAGCCGCGGGAAGAGGGCGCCGTCGAAGAGCAGCACGTCATACGTGTAGAGGCCGTCGAAGCCGCCCGCGGCTGCACGCCCGGCGAGATTGGTGTTCGCGAAGACGCGGACGCCCTCGAGCCGGGAGTTCATCGCCGCCCATTCGGCATCGGGCAGGCCGGTGGAGGCCCAGACGTAGACGTCCGAGATCCCGCGCCCGCGCAGGTACGCGATGTCCGCTTCGGTCGATGCGACGGTTCGGCCACGGTACGGCTCGTGGTGCACGGCGACGGCGAGCCCATGCCGCCGCGCCGCCCCGAGGAGTAGCGGCAGCCGGCGATCCTCGCCGGAGTCCCGTCCCCACCAGGATGTGATCACGACTCCGATTCCCGCGGCGGCGATCTCGTGCATCTGAGCGTCGACGACGAGCGCGTCGGCCGACGAGTAGACGCCGCGCGCCGGGTAGAAGCTCGACGCCACCTCGAGCGGCGGCCGCACGCCGTTCTGCTGCCAGTGGGCGTACTGCCCGTCGTTCCGCGGGGTCGCGAACCAGGGGTAATAGAAGATCCCGACCCGTGTCGACGGCGCAAGATCCCCCGGCTTGAGCTCGTGCGAGATCGCGGCTGCAGGCCAGGCACACGCGGCCGCAAGGAGGAGAAGGGCAAGCCGCAGGAGCCTCAACGTCGCCGGATCCTACTGTGTGAACCGGCCGATTTCTACGCATTTCTGAGGGATATTTACGACGGGTTTCCGAGGCGAGAAAGGAACGTCGCCTGTCGAGCCTCTTTCCAGGTATGAGACCGTTGCCACTGGGGAGGCCGTTACCGCTGGGGTGGTTCTTCGTCGCCGTCTGGGCGATCGTCTGCGTGCTGCTCGCGCTCGCGATCATGGCCGTCACCGTCCTGGCGTAGCGCAGGATCCCGGGGCACCGGGGCAGCGCGGCGCGACGCCGCGACAATCACCCCATTTGCGTCATACCGGCGGCCCCCTGAGCCGCGCTAGTCTCGCCTCCGAGGACGTGTGCGGCGTCGTCCCTCCTGCTGCGAAGGGCTCGCGCTCACGTATGCCCCCACGTGCGTGGGCGCGGGCCCTCAGCCAGGAACTCCGATGGCGTCCAGCTCGCTCAGTGCCGCGGGCATCGGGTCGGTAGGCGTGCCGGGTGTGGACGCCGAGCGACGTCAGTCCGACGCCGGCGCGATTTCACGGAACGAGCGACCGCCGGGCATGTGCCGCCGGTGGAAATACCGCTCGACCCCGTCCGCGTACTGACGCGACTCCGCGCCCATCGCGATGGCGTCGACTTGCTGCGCAGCCAGGAGCACGTCCGGATCGCTGGGATCGACGGGCTCGCGGCAGGTGTGGCATATCTGCGGGGGCTCTCTCATGGAGAGAAGTCTGGAGCGGGCTGCGGACGTTTGACCCCGTGGGTGGGGTTGAATCGATGAGTTCGATCACACCACTGGAGAAGGGAGCGGATCGATGGACCAACCAACCGCGGAGCAAGCGCTACGTCAGCTCGAGCCTCTGGTCGGCGAATGGACCCTCGAGGCGACCTGGCCCAACGGAGAGCCGTGGCCGGGCGGCGGCAGGGTCACCTTCGAGTGGCACGCCTCTGGGGCACATCTGCTCGAGCGTGCGACGGCCGAGCTTCCCGAGGCGCCCGACAACGTCTCCATCATCGGATGCGATGCGGCCAACGAGACGTACGTCCAGCTGTACTCCGACGCGCGCGGCGTCTGCCGCGTCTACGAGATGAGCATCGGCAACGGGGAGTGGAAGCTGTGGCGGGAGGGCGAGCCGTTCTCCCAGCGCTTCACGGCGACCTTCAGCGACGACGGGAACACGATCACCGGACGCTGGGAGATCGCCGAAGACGGCACCAACTACACGACCGACTTCGACCTCATCTACCGCAGAGTCGACAGCTAGCCGTGGTTGGGTCAATAGTGGCCAGGCCCGGAGCCGAGAAAGAGAAAACCCCGCGTCAGCAGGGCTTTCGAAGGTCGGGGCGCCGAGATTCGAACTCGGGACCTCTAGTCCCCCAGACTAGCGCGCTAACCAGGCTGCGCCACGCCCCGCGACGCTGCGCACGGTAGCAAGCCGTTTGCTGCCCCGCCGAACCACGCCCTCCCCCGCCCCACGCGGCGCACGTCGGCTCTCTTCGGCAGCGTCGAAGCCCGCATCGAAGCCTTCCTCACCGCGAGCGAACACGCTGCGTCGGCTTCCGCTTCGCGCCGCGCCGGTCGGTGGGGCGCCGGTTCGAGCTTGGGCTGACCGGCAGCGCTGTCGGCGGCAATGGTGCGCCGACACGGAGGCGAAGCAGCGCCAGCGCTGCGATCGCTGTCGTGATCACGTCGGTACTCAGGCACCACTGGCAGATCGCGTCGATGACCGCCAGCTGGATGTAGAGCAGGTAGCCGCTGAACAGGAACGCGGACAGCGCCAGCGTTGCCTGGACGAGGCGAGCCCACTCGCCGCGCGCGAGCGCCGCGAGCAGGAGCCCGAGGAACCCGGCCAGTGCCAGCGCCGCGACAGGAACCCCCAGCACCTCCGCGTAGGGGGAGCTCTGGACGCTCTCGCAGCCGCCGGTCGAGCAGACGAGCTCACCGCCGCTCTCGCGAACGTACAGCAGGTAGCCCGTGATCGCCGCTCCCACCGTGGCCAACGCCGCGCTGGCCAGGCGTAGTGTCCGCTCGCTCATCGCGACAGCAGCCTCCTTGATCGCCGGGACGATCCCTTCCGGCCCCAGCGAGTCGACTCGGACGAGCTCGAGGTGGCCGCCGGTCGGCCCAGCCTGGAAGGCCGGGGTGCCAGTGACCCCGGCAGCCTGCGCTGCCTGAGCGGCGCGGTTGATCTCGGAGGCGACCGCACGGTCCCAGCGCCGGTCGAGGAGCGCGCCTCCGTCGAGCCCCGGCGCGGAGGCAGCGATCTTGGCGACCAGCTCGTCGGTGACCCAGCCCGCGTTCTCGTTGCCCTGGTTGAGGTAGAGGCCGTGAACGACATCCCAGAGATGGTCGTTCTCGCCGGCGGCGACTGCCGTCCGCAGTGCCTTGTCGGAGTCGGGGCCGATGAAGGCCAGACCGCGGAAGACGATCCGCAGCTTGCCGGGCTTGACGTAGTCCTCGACCAGTGTCGGGAGCGCGTCCCGCGCCCACTGCGCGCAGTAGGGGCACTGCAGGTCCGCGTACTCGACCAGCGTCACCGGGGCGTTGGCGGAGCCGAGCGCCGCCCCGTGCTGCTCGATCCCCGCAAAGAGGGAGGGTCGGGCTGGAGCGCGGTGCGCGGGCGTCGTGCCGGGGCCGCGGTCGTCCCAGAGTTGTCTGCGCCGACCTGGCTGGCGCCGATCAGGACGGCAGCGAGTGCGGCGGCTGCGCTCAGCACGGCCGCGTAGCGAACGCGGGGGTTGCGAAGTCTGTCCATGAGATTCCCTTGAGGCCACGAAGACGCAGGAGCCGACCCGCCGGGCGGCTCCTGCGCTTCGAGCTTGTCAGTGGGACATCGTCCCCTTGGGGTTGCCGACCTTGAGCAGGCCGACCTGGCCGAGATCGACGTGCGCGAAGGCGTGGCTCACGAACGGGTAGAGGCCCTCATCCGCGATCGTGACGTCGAAGACGGCGCCGCCTCCCGCCGGCACGAGCACGGTCTGGACTCCGGTCTGCGGCGGATTGGTCAGGTCGCCGTTCACCCAGGCCCGGTCGAGCAGGCCGCCAACGACGTGGAAGTTCGTGTCCAGCGTCGGGCCGGCCGCGACGACGTAGAAGCGCGTCGTCTCGCCTGGATCGGCGGTGAGCGGATGGTTGACGTACTGGTTGGCGTACCCGTTGAAGGTCGTCCAGTCCGGCATCATCGCGCGGGCCTTGGCCATGTCCAGCGAGGCCGGCTCATCGATCCCATCGCCGTTCAAGTACCACTCGCTGGCGACGAGCACGTAGGAGTTGTCGACTGCCGGCAGCCCCTCGGCCGGGTCGACGACGATCGCGCCGTACATCCCGTTTGCGATGTGCGCCAAGACGGGCTTCGTGCCGCAGTGGTACATGAACACCCCCGGATCGGTGGCCTTGAAGCGGAAGGTGAACGAGTCGCCCGGCATCACGTCCTTGAAGGCGACGTTCGGGGCAATCCGGGCCGCGTGGAAGTCGATCGAGTGCGGGATCGCGCCGCCGTTCGTCAGCGTCATCTCGACCGTCTGACCCTCGCGCACGTGCACGACCGGGCCGGGAGCGCCGTGACCGTCGAAGGCCCAGGTGTTGTACTTCACGCCCGGCGCGACCTCGACGATCATGTCCTTCAGGGTCATCTGCACCTTGACGAGATCGCCGGCCGGCAGCGGGCGGCAGCGTCGCGTCGTACGCCTTGTGCGCCGTCAGCGAGCTCAGCCGCGTTCTCCGGCACGACGCCCGCAAAGCTGTTCAGCGGCAGCGCGGTGTTGTGGTCGGTGGCGTGGTCGTGTCCGCTTGTCGCAGCCGCGCTCTCGGTCGCGGCAGGCTGCGCGGCGGCGCTGTCGCGCGACTCACGGGCGTCGGCCCACATCATCAGCGCGAAGAAGCCGACGACAGCGACGGTGAGGCCGAGCAGCATCGCCGCCACCATCCAAAAAGCGCCCGAAGCCGTCTCCGAGGCGGGGACGCGGCGACCTGTAGATGCGGGATATGAAGCCATGGCGGGTTGGTCTCCTTCGACTGTTCGGGTTGTCGAGTCGAACGTAGGTCGCGCCGGGCGGTCCAGCCTTCGCGGACGCCCGTAGATCGCTCCGCACATGACCGCAGACTTCGGTACGCGTTTTCCCGCAATCCCGGATGGCCGTTGATGAGCGGCTAGCGTGCTGGCTGCGGCCGACGCGATGGAGCTGCAAACCGGATGAGCGAGAATGCGCCGCGTGAGCAGTGAAGCGGATCAGCTCAGCCGTCTCCGCGTTCTGGTGAACGCCGGCATCGCGCTCAGTTCTGAGCTCTCGCTGGACGCATTGCTCCAGCGGATCGTCGAGACGGCAGCTGAGATCACCGGCGCTCACTACGCAGCTCTCGGCGTGATCGACAGGACCGGCCAGGCGCTCGAGCGGTTCCTGACGACGGGAATCGACGCCGAGACGCACGCCGCGATCGGCGATCTGCCGCACGGGCGCGGAATCCTGGGTGTCCTCATCCGCGACGCGCAGCCGCTGCGGCTGCATGAGATCGCAGACGATCCGCGTTCGGTCGGGTTCCCGCCGAATCATCCGCCGATGAAGTCGTTCCTCGGCGTGCCGATCGTGCTTCGAGGTGTGGCCTACGGAAATCTCTATTTGACCGAGAAGGCAGGCGGAGAAGACTTCACGGACGAGGACTCGGAGCTGTCGCAGCTGCTCGCCGCCCAAGCCGCTGTCGCGATCGAGAACGCGCGGTTGTACGAGAACTCGACGCGGTGGTTACGCCAGTTCGAGTCGTTGAACGAAGTGGGGAACGCGCTTTCCTCCGAGCTCGAGCTGGAACCCCTCCTCGGGTTGGTCGCGCGGCGGCTGCAGGAGCTGGTCGACGCAAAGCTCGTTTTGATCGCTCTCCCGGAGGGCGACGTGTTGCGGGTGGCTGCGGCGGAGGGCGAGAGCTCCTACGGGGTGGCAGGGATGGAGCTGGCTCTGGCCGGGTCGAAATCCGGTCGTGTTCTCGAGCGCGGCCGGAGCGAACGGATCGACTCGCTGCTCGACGATCCGGAAGTCGATCAGCAGGCAACCCGTCGCCTCGGTGTCCACTCGGCGCTGTACGTGCCTCTGGTGGTGCGTGGGCGACCGATCGGGATCGTGATCGCTCACGACAAGCAGGGAGCGACGCCGGCCTTCAGCGAGGACGATCTTCGCCTCGCAGAGTCGCTCGGATCCCGTGCTGCGATCGCCGTCGACCTCTCCGAGCGCGTCAGCCGCGACTCCGTCCGCCGAGTGGTCGAGGCGCAAGAGCTCGAGCGGGCGCGCCTGGCGCGCGAGCTGCACGACGAAACGGGCCAGGCGCTGACCTCGATCCTGTTGGGCCTGAAGCCTCTGGAGAGGACGGCCGAGTCCGCGGAGGCTCGAACGGCGCTCGAGTCCGTACGAGAGCTCGTGATCTCAACGCTGCAGGACGTGCGCCGGCTTGCGGTCGAGCTGCGACCGTCCGCCCTCGACGACTTCGGGCTCGTGCCCGCCGTGGAGCGCCTCACCGAGACGTTCCGCGAGCAAAGCGGACTCAGGGTGGATCTCGAGACCCAGCTCGGCGAAGAACGATTGCCGAGCGAGGCGGAGACGACGCTCTACCGCGTGATCCAGGAGGCGCTGACGAACGTGGTCAAGCACTCCGCTGCCAAGCGGGTCAGCATCCTCCTGCAGCGAAAGAACAGCGCCGTCGTCGCGGTCGTCGAGGACGACGGAGCAGGCTTCGACCCCAGCGACACGCGCGCGGACGCGATCGGCCTCTCCGGGATGCGCGAGCGCGTGTCTCTCGCCGGCGGACGGCTGCAGGTGGAGTCCAGCCCGGGCGCAGGGACTACAGTCGTCGCCGAGGTGCCATCGTCGTGACCATTCGCGTGCTCATCGTCGATGACCATGCAGTCGTCCGGTCGGGCCTGCGCCGCGTGCTCGACGCAGAGTCGGACATCGAGACGGTCGGCGAGGCGGCAACCGCGGAACGGGCGGTCTTCGAGGCGATCGAGAACAAGCCTGACGTCGTGCTGCTGGACGTGATGATGCCGGGAACGACGGGCATCGAGGGCATGCCCGCACTGCTGCAGGCCGTCCCCGACGCGAAGGTCCTCGTGCTCTCGATGCAGGACGACCCGCGATACGTCCGCGAGGCGTTCGACGCCGGCGCAAGCGGATACGTGCTGAAGGAAGCGGCCGACACCGAGGTCGTCGGCGCCATCAGAGCGGTGGCTACAGGTGAGCAGTACGTCCACCCCAGCCTCGGCGCGAGGCTCTTCACGGCCGAGTCCGAGGAGCGCCGCCGCGCCGAGCAGGACCCTCTCTCAGAACGCGAGCGGGAAGTCCTCCACCTGCTCGCGCTGGGGCACACGAACCAGGAGATCGCAAAGCAGCTGTTCATCTCGGTGCGCACGGCCGAGACCCACCGCGCGCACATCATGCAGAAGCTCCAGCTCGGGAGCAGGGCGGAGCTCGTGCGCTACGCGCTGGCCGAAGGGCTGCTCGACCAGCCCGGCACCTAGCGCACCACCAGCACGTCACAGCCTGCGCGACGGACGACCTTAGAGCTCACTGATCCGAGCAGCGGCGTGCCGTTTCGCCGGCCGATCACGAGCAAGTCGGCTCGGAGCTCGTGCGCTTTCTTCACGAGCTGCTTCGCCGGCTCTCCCGTCGTCTCGTGGTAGCCGGCCTCGACGAGGCGACCCTGCAGCAGTTCGCGTGCGTCCGCTGAAACTGATTCACTGGACCCGTTGGTGCGGACGGTGACGACCGCGAGCGTCGACCCGTACCCGGCGAGGTCGGCAGCGACATCGAGCGCGCGCATCGCGGAATCGGAGCCGTCGTAGCCGACCATGATTCTCCGGGAGCGTGCTGACATGCCCCCAGGATCGCCGGCGGTCGGGCGACTCGCGTCCGGAGAGAGCACGAGTCCTCGTGCGGGGAACTACTGATTCGAGCAGCGCGCGAACGTGTCGCGCGACGATCACGTCTTCGCGCGCGGGCACGACCTCGACGGTGAACTCTCCGAGGAAGCGCAGCCGCTCGGCTACGGCTTCGCGGACATCGCCGCGGTTTTCACCGACGCCGCCGGAGAAGGCGAGCGTGTCGATGCCGCCGAGCGCGGTGGCCATGGCGGCGACGGCCTGCGCCACCCTGTAGGTGTAGACGGAGAAGCCAAGCGGATCGTCGAGGCCGCCGAGGGCTGCGAGACCCGACTCGTGTTCGAGTGCATCGTCTACCTCGGCTGATGTCAGTCCTCGTTCGCGGAGGAGGTACAGGATCGCGCCGGGGTCGACCGAGCCGGAGCGGGTCGCCATCGGCACGCCCTCGAGCGGGCTGAAGCCCATTGTCGTGTCGACGGAGCGGCCGTCGAGGACGGCGGTCACCGAGCAGCCGCCGCCGAGGTGGCACACGACCAGCCGCCGCGATGCGACTCGATCGGCCACGGACGCGACGGCGAGCCCGTGGAAGCCGTAGCGGCGGATCCCCCACTCGTTGCGCCAGCGCTCCGGAATCGCGTACGTGGACGCCTCATCCGGGATGCTGCGATGGAATGCGGAGTCGAACACGGCGACATGCGGCACGCTCGGAAGCGCAGCCTGAGCAGTTCGGATCCCGCGCAGTGCCGGCTCGGTGTGGAGCGGCGCGAGCGAGGAGAGCTCGCGGATCTGCTCGATCACGTTCGGGTCGATCAAGGCGCTCTCGCCGAAGACGCGACCGCCGTGCACGACTCGATGGCCGACTGCAGCAACATCGTCACCTACGGCGTCGAGCGACGGGAGCGATTCGGACGACTCGTCCTCGTCGACGACGGAGAGCTTGAGGCTGGTGGAGCCGGCGTTGACGACGAGGATCCGGTTCAGTGCGGCCAGGTCCAGTCCCGGATCTCGGGGTCGTCGTCGCCCTGCGCGCGCGTCCATGCCCGCGCTGCAAGCCGTCGATCGACCATCTCCTGCCTGAGATGGGCCGCCCTGGCGGCGAGGCCGGGCACTCGGTCGATGACGTCGATGACGAGATGGAAGCGGTCGAGGTCGTTGAGCATGACCATGTCGAAGGGCGTCGTCGTCGTCCCCTCCTCCTTGTAGCCGCGCACGTGCAGGTTGGCGTGGCCGGCGCGGCGATACGTGAGGCGGTGGATGAGCCACGGGTAGCCGTGATAGGCGAACACGACTGGCCGATCCGTCGTGAACAGCGAGTCGAACAGCCCGTCCGAGAGTCCGTGAGGGTGCTCGGTGTCCGGTTGCAGCCGCATCAGGTCGACGACGTTGATCACGCGCACCTTCAGCTCCGGGAGGCGCTCGCGCAGGATCGCGGCGGCAGCGACCGTCTCGAGTGTGGGCACGTCGCCGGCACAGGCCAGGACGACATCGGGTTCGCCGCCCTCGTCGGTCGACGCCCAATCCCAGATCCCGAGGCCACGCGTGCAATGGAGGACCGCCTCCTCCATCGTCAGGTAGTTCAGCGCCGGCTGCTTGCCGGCGACGATCACGTTCACGTAGTCGCGGCTGCGCAGGCAGTGGTCCGCGACCGACAGGAGCGTGTTCGCGTCCGGGCGGCAGGTAGACCCGGATCACCTCCGCCTTCTTGTTGGCGACGTGGTCGATGAAGCCGGGATCCTGATGCGAAAAGCCGTTGTGGTCCTGGCGCCAGACGTGCGAGCTGAGCAGGTAGTTGAGAGAGGCGATCGGGCGCCGCCAGGGGATCTGCCTCGTCACCTTGAGCCACTTCGCGTGCTGGTTGAACATCGAGTCGACGATGTGGATGAACGCCTCGTAGCAGTTGAAGAGGCCGTGTCGGCCCGTGAGGAGGTAGCCCTCGAGCCAGCCCTGGCAGAGGTGCTCGGAGAGGATCTCCATCACCCGCCCGTCGGGCGAAAGATGGTCGTCGAGCGGATTCGCCTCCGCGACCCAGGTGCGATCCGTGGCGGAGAAGACGTCTCCGAGGCGGTTGGACGCCGTCTCGTCGGGTCCGAAGAGCCGGAAGTTCGCGCGGTTTCGCGCGACGACGTCGCGGAGGAAGCCGCCGAGCACGCGGGTCGCCTCGCTGAATGTCGTGGCGGGCTTGTCGACCTCGACGCGCATAGTCGCGGAAGTCGGGCAAGACGAGGTCGTGCAGCAGCAGGCCCCCGTTCGCGTGCGGGTTGGCGCTCATCCTGCGATCTCCGGCAGGTGCCTGAGCGGCCAACTCGGGCAGCAGGCGGCCGTCTTCGTCGAAAAGCTCCTCGGGGCGGTAGCTGCGCATCCACGCCTCGAGCCGGCGTCGCTGGTCTTCGCTGTCCCGAACTCCGGCCAGCGGAACCTGGTGCGACCGCCACGTTCCCTCGATCGGAACGCCGTCGACCTCTCGTGGTCCGGTCCAGCCTTTCGGCGTCCGGAGGATGAGCATCGGCCAGCGAGGCCGCTCGGTCTTACTGCCCTGCCGCGCCGCTTCCTGAATCTGTGCGATCGCGTCGAGCGCGCGGTCGAGCGCGGCGGCGAAGCGCTCGTGCACCCGCGCCGATTCTTCACCGTCGAAGCCGCCCGAGACGAGGATCGGGTCCCAGCCATAGCCTTCGAAGAGCGCCAGGAGCTCGTGCTCGGGGATCCGCGCGAGGACCGTCGGGTTGGCGATCTTCCAGCCGTTCAGATGCAGGATCGGCAGGACGGCACCGTCGCTGCGCGGATTGAGGAACTTGTTCGAGTGCCAGCTCGCTGCGAGCGGGCCGGTCTCTGCCTCGCCGTCGCCGACGACGCAGGCCACGACGAGATCCGGGTTGTCGAAGGCGGCCCCGAAGGCGTGCACGAGCGCGTAGCCGAGCTCTCCGCCCTCGTGGATCGAGCCGGGCGTTTCCGGCGCCGCGTGACTTGGAATCCCGCCCGGATAGGAGAACTGGCGGAAGAGCTCGAGCAAGCCCTCCTCGCCCTCGCCGACGTTGGGATATAGCTCGCTGTATGTCCCCTCCAGGTACGCGTTCGCCACGTTGGCCGGCCCGCCGTGGCCCGGGCCCGTGACGAAGATCGCGTTCAGGTCGCGCACTCGGATCGCGCGATTCAGATGCGCATAGACGAGGTTGAGGCCCGGCACGGTTCCGAAGTGGCCGAGCAACCGCGGTTTCACGTGCTCCGGCTGCAACATCTCCCGCAGGAGCGGATTGCCGAGCAAGTAGATCTGCCCGACAGAGAGATAGTTCGCGGCGCGCCAGTAGCCGTCGAGCAGCTCGAGGTCTTCGCGGGCCGGCGCGTCCAGCTCCGACGTCATGCCTGCATCTTCTCATCGACCAGCAATGCGTCATCGTCCCCTTGGGGTTGCCGACCTTCCGGAGGCCCACCTGGCCACTCGCTGGCGACGAGGACGTACTCGTTGTCGACCGGCGGCAGACCTTGTTTCGGCTGGACGACGATTGCGCCGTACATCCCGGTCGCGATATGCGCCAGGACCGGCCCACATCAACAGAGCGAAGAACCCGATCGCGACCAGGTCTTCGATCGGCAAGGATGTTGTGCGGCGGGATACGAGGCCATGGGGTTTGCTCCTTCGACCTGTTCGGGGTGTCGAATCGAACGTAGAGCCGCAGCGAGGCTTCGGCACCTGAGCAAACCGCAGATCGGTTCGCCGATAGCCGCAAGCGTCGGTCAGCGTTGTCCCGCGGCAACGGGACGGAGGGAGCGCGTCGAGCCTAGGAGCCGGAGCCGATGTCGCACGCCTGGCGATAGCCGAGCACGCCGATCGGTCGCTGGCCGTCGACGACGAGAAGCTGGTCGATGCCGTGCTCGTTCATCATCGTCACCGCCACCTCGATGCGAGTCGAGGCCGCTACGACGACAGGTTCGGCGGTCATCCACTCGCGCGCGACGACCATGCTCGGCTGCACACGAGCAGCCAGGGCGTCCCTCAGGTCGCCTGAGGTCAGGATCCCGATCAAAAGGTTGTCGTCGGCAACGGCAGCTGCGCCCACGTCTCGTTCACGCATCGTCTGTGCGACTTCGACGAGCGCAGTGTCCGAGGCGACGACCAAGAGGTCGGTCGACATGGCTTCCCCGACCGTGCGGCCTGTGCCGTCGAGGGTCTGAAGGGGGAGCGCGCCCAGCTGCTCGAGCTGCCGTGCGCCGAGTTCGACCTCCACCCGGATCGAACCTTCGGGGTCCGCTGCCTCCTTCGGATTCGCGAGACCCGCGAAATTAGCCAGGAAAGGGGCGAGGTGACGGCCCACGATCTTCGCCGGCGGCCACCACAGGGGTTCGTTACCGACGGTCTCGGACTGCTCGATTCCTGTGAGTTCACGGCGCAGATAGCGTGGCTGGCCACCGGTGAGGAGGAGCCCGCGCAGAACGGGGCGAAACGGTTCGGGCTCTACGTCGGCGCCGAGCTCTGACGCGATCGTCTCAGCTGCAACCCGAGCGAGCTGGGTGGCAATTCCACCTTGCTTGATCGGGAAATTGGTGATGTCGCCGGCGGCGTACACGTCCTCGAGCCCGGATACCCGGCCGCGCATGTCGGTCGGGATGAAACCCTCGAGCGTCTGCGGCAGCCCGTCCAGGCTCGGACCGCGGAGCCGAGGCAGAGCGACGACACGGTCTACCTCGATCTGGCCGTCCGGAACGAGCCCCAGCTTTCCGCCGACGAAATCGGTCGGGTACGTAGACGTCATCAGCTCAACGCCGCGTTCGTCGAGGAGGTCGCCGATCGCCTTGCTGCCGGTGCGTCCGAAGAGCTCGAGCGGCGCCTGCTCGGGTGTGATGAGCACGAGCTCGACGCCCTCGATCCGATGGGCCTCCAGATAGCCCGAGGTCAGCAATGCGAGCTCGTAGAGGGGAAGCGACCAGACCACGCCCCAGGGAACGACGAAAGCCAATCTCCTGACGTCGCCGGCCGCGATCTCCTCGAGCAATTCACGGAACTTGTCGGTGTCGGCGGGGCCACGGAAGGTAAGCGCGCCGGGGACGGCCAGGGTCGGAACGACGCCCACCGCGACAAGCAGCACGTCGTAGGGGATCGCGCCGACCGATGTCATTGCTGCTCGGCGCGACGCGTCAACTCCTTGGAGCGTGGCAAGTGTAAATGTCGCCCCGGCGGCAGCTGCGAGCGCGCTGAGCTCGTACCGGTGCGCCTCACCCAGCTCGAACGGCTCGGCGACCGAGAGCGGCCGGTACCAGAAATGGGGCTCGGACCCGAAGAGCTCGATCGCGACCCGTTCCTTGGCAAGCGAGCGCAGCGCCAGAGCGGCCTCCAGCGCCGCGACGCCCCCACCGGCGATCACGACCCGCTTGACCATCACGAGACTCGATGCCGTGGTTCTTGCCTGATCCTGTTCATCGACAGCACTCTCGCAAGCCACGCCGAGCCTTCCATCCGCAGCGGGCCGCGCACGCTTGCGGACAGTCCGCAAAACCCGTTCATAGGAGGAGGAGCTTCGCCGGCCTGCCGTCCACCACTGCTCACGGGGTGGCGCGGCCGGCAGGCACCGCGCTCGCCGAAGCACGCGCGAAGATCACGAGCACGCTCAGACCTTCGTAGGCGGTGAACTGGTGGTCGGCGCCCGCCGGAACGAAGATTGCTTGCCCTTCCACGACGGGGATCGCGTCGCCTTCCACGTTGAGGACGCCCCGCCCGTCGAGGACGACATACACCTCGTCGTCCGCGTGCGGCTGCTGTTTGTCGGGCTCGGGAGCGACGAGAACGTAGACGCCGACCTCGAGGCCGGGAGAGGCGTGTACGACCTCGTAGCCGCCGTTCCCCGCCTCGAGGCGCCGCCTCACCTGCTCGATCTCGAAAGCGTGAGAGGGCAGGTTCATCTAACGGGATTCTCTAGGGCACGCCGCCCGGTGTCGATCCACATCGTGCGCTCGAGGACATCCTCCCTGATTTCCCGCTCGACTTCTGCGTCGGTGCGGATGAAGTGGCATCCGCGCTCTCGCCGAGAGGTCTGCGGGAAAGTACGACACCGCCGTCATGCGAAGGAGGCCGCGAAGGCGCCGATTCCGAAGGCCACAGCGGCGGCGAGTGCACCGACGAGCAGCATCTCGACGCCGCTGCGAAGAAAACCGCGCTTGGTGACGAACGTCCGCGCGGCGCCCACCGCAAACAAGGCGGCGCCGGCGAGAGCAATCGAGGCCGGGAACTGGGCTGCGTCGTTCAGCGGCAGCAGGTATGCAGCGAGCGGAACGACGCCCGCGACGATGAACCCCAGAATCGTTGCGAGGCCGTGGCGAAGCGCATCACGGCGGTCTGCGAGATCCTCCTCGGGCTGCGAGCGTCGCGCCAGATAGTTGCTGGCCCCCATCGAGAAGCCGTCGGCGACGAGATTCGCAAGTCCCAGGATGACGATCACCCTCTCCGACAGTGAGGCTCCGACGACGCCTGAGACGACGGCGAAGGTCGTGATGATCCCGTCATTCGCGCCGTAGACGAGATCCGGGAGGTAATGGCCCGCGAGCCGGCCAAACGCGGGCGGCCGAGCTATTGCAGCTCGCGCGGTCGCCATCTCACTCCGGTGATAACGGTGGTGTGAGTGTGTGTCTTCATGCGCTGCTCTCCTCAGAGGCTGGCTGCGATGTCGAGCGTCGAGAGGACGCCGAGCGGCCGCTGCCCCGCCGCGTCGATGACGACCAGATGCGTTGTGTTGTGCTCGATCATCAGCTGGGCCGCACGTTGGAGCGTTTCGTCGGGCGTGACCATGACGACCGGCGTACCCGCCGAACCCCCAGCGCTCTGATCGTCCAGATCGCGGACGAGGGCTGCCGCGACGAGGTCGAGGTCCGAGACGATGCCCCACGGAGGAGCTCCTTCGCCGCTGCCGCTGTCGACCACGACGCAATGGACGCGCTCGCGTGCCATCGTGGCCGCGACCTCGGACAACGGTGCCTCTCGCTCACAGGCGAAGACGCCCTCGTGCATCGCCTCGGCGACGAGGAGCTTCCTGATGTGGGGATGACACGTCTCGGTCTTCATCTGCTCCTCCTTAGCGATCGTTCGAGCGGTACGCGCTCAGGATCGCGAAGGACGAGCCGTGCGGCATCGGCGTTGCGCCCGATTGCGCTTGCGGGGAACTACGCGCTACCAGCTCTTCTCGCGCCGCTGCTCTTGCGGCCGCCGGATGCGGATGCGAGCGTCGACTGCGAGCGCGCGATCCGGAAAGCCGAGGACCGGGTTCAGGTCGAGCTCGGCGACCGCCGGCAGGTCCTCGCCCAGCGCGGCAAGCCGGTGGACGAGATCGACGAGCGCCGCGGCGTTGGCCGGTTCGGCGCCCCGGAAGCCGCGGACGAGCCGGCCGGCCTTGCCGGCGGTGACGAGTTCCTCCGCGTCGATGTCCGTGAGAGGCGCGATCCGGAGACTGGCTTCGCCGATAAGCTCGGCGTAGACGCCACCGGGCCCGAACGCAACAAGCGGCCCAAAGACGGGATCCTGGAGGAGTCCGGCGAGCAGTTCGGTTCCGCCGCGGAGCATCGGCTGCACGACGACCGGAAATCCAATTCGCTCTGCCGCCGCGCGAACGGCCCCTTCGTTCTCGAGATCGAGAGCGACCCCGCCGGTCTCGGTCTTGTGGGCGCCGGCAGCTGCGGACTTGACCACCGCCGGATAGCCCAACTCGGCGGCGGCCTCGACGGCCGCATCGGCGTCGATGGCGACCCGCTCAGGAACGAGCGGCAGGCCGTAAGCGCTGAGCAGCTCTCGCGTCTCGGCGGGATCGAGCCAGGAGTCCTCCGCTGTTGCGAGCGCGCGCTCGACAACCCGCAGGGCGGCGGCCTGGTCGATGCGGTCGAGCGTCGGAACGGTGCCGAGTGGTCGTCGGAGCCACTCTGCGCGCTCCGCGACGCGGCCGAGGGCGCGCGCCGCCGACTCCGGATAGGCAAACGCAGCGGCGGCCGAACCAGAACGAAGAGCATCAGGGACGCCGGCCGAGCTCATCACGACGGCGAGCACAGGCTTGTCCGAGCCGGCGGCGCGGGCGGCGGCGTCGACGGCGACTGCGACCTCGTCGGCCGTGGCGGTGACGGCGGGCACGAAGAGCGCGAGCACAGCGTCCACGTGAGGGTCGCTCAGCACGATCGGTAGTGCCTCGCGGTAGCTGGATGCGGTGGCCGATCCGAGCATGTCGACCGGATTCGCGACGCTTGCCTCCGCGGGGAGCAACTCGCGGAGGCGGCTAACCGTTTCCTCGCCCAAGGTGGGGAGCTCGAGGCCCGCGGCGTCGCAGGCGTCCGCGGCGAGGATGCCGAGCCCACCGGCGTTTGTCAGTACGGCGACGCGCCTCCCCTTCGGTTCCGGCTGCGACGAAAGCAGGGTCGCGACGTCGATGAGCTCCTCCAAGGACGCGGCGCGAGTGACACCTGCCTGGTGGAAGAGCGCGTCAACGCCGGCTTCGGAGCCCGCAAGCGCCGCGGTATGGGAGCTGGCGGCGCGTTGGCCGGTCGCCGAGGTGCCGCTCTTAAGCGCCAGAATCGGCTTCCGCCTCGCGACGCGCCGGGCGAGGCGTCCGAAGCGGCGCGGATTCCCGAACGACTCGACGTAGAGGAGGACGACTTCGGTCGACTCGTCCTCCTCCCACCACTCGAGCAAGTCGTTCGAGGAGACATCAGCCTTGTTCCCGATCGAAACGAACGCGGACAGGCCCAATCCCCGAGCGTCTGCCGCTTCGAGGAGCGCAAGCCCGAGCGCGCCTGACTGGGACGAGAAGCCGATGTTGCCGCTCGGCGCCGAGCGTGCGGCGAAGGTGGCGTTCAGGCGCGGCCCGGCGACGGCAATGCCGAGGCAGTTCGGGCCGATGAGCCGCGCTCCGTGGGCACGGACGAGCGCGAGCAGCTGCTCCTGTCGCGCTGCTCCTTCGCTGCCGATCTCGGCGAATCCGGCGGAGATCACGACGAGCGCTCGAACGCCATGGCGGAGGGCTTCCTCGGCCGCAGCGAGCACGTGCTCGCCCGGCACCGCGATCACCGCCAGATCGACAGGATCCGGGATCTCGGCCACCGACGCGTAGCCTCGGACGCCTGCGACGGCCGCGCCCTTCGGGTTGACGGGGTACGCCGCTCCTGTGAAGTCGCCCTCGAGCACGTTGCGGAAGAGCTCCCCGCCGATCGTCCCGCGCCTCGGCGAGGCTCCGATGATGGCGACGCTTGCCGGCTCGAAGAACGAGCGGAGCGACGCGACGACCGCGGTGTGGTCACGTTCTTCGACGCTGAGCTCGAACCGCTCGGTGGAGGCGATCGGGAACTGCACCTCGACGACGCCGCCGGCGAGCTCGCGCCTCAGCTCGTAGCCCGCCCGCTCGAAGACACCAAGCATCGACCTGTTCTCCGAGAGCACCTCGGCGACGAAGCGCTCGATCCCCACTGCAGCGGCCCGAGCGGCGAGCCGCTCAAGCAGTCGCGTGCCGATTCCTCTGCCCTGCTCCGAGTCGGCGACGGCGAAGGCGGACTCCGCCAGCGCAGGATCGCGCAGGCGCACGTAGTTCCCGATCGCGACTACGCGTTCTCCCCCCTCGTCTGCGAGCGCGCCAAGCAGTGCACCTCGCTCCACCCAATCAGGCTCGAGGAGCGACTCGACCAGTTGCGGCCGTAGGTTCGGGAGACCGTGGAAACGACGGTGAAGGCTCTGGCTCGACAGGGCGCGATAGAACTCGAGCAGCGCTTCGCTGTCGGCACTGGTCGGCGGCCGCAGGCGGAGAGTGCCGCCGTCGCGGAGGATCACGTCGACCGAATCGCTAGCGGCCGTCGACACAGCTCCCATTAGAGCACTGCCGCCGCGAGCATTGATTCCGAGGAGGCGTTCGCCGAGGCTGGGACAGACAACGAGCGGGCCGAGGTGACCCGCTCGCTGTCCGGCTGCCGCGTGTGCATCTAGGTCGCGGCCGACGCGGTGGAAACCTTCTTGCCGAGCTTCGGCAGTGCGACGTACCCGAGTGCACCTCCGAGCGTGAGGATGAAGAAGCCGATCCCCGTGAGCAGGAGGGCGACGCCCATCACGATCGAGAAGAGGGCGACCCGCTCCGCGAAGAACGCGGTGTTCAGCGCGGTCGTCAGGGCCGTCTCGGTCACCCAGAGGTTGCGCAGGCCGTTCTCGACCGGACGCCCGTCCGGGGTCTTCGCCGCCAAAGCCTCGTCGCTGGTCTGCTCGCCGCTCGGGGTCAGGAAGCGACCCATCTCGGCGTAGCGCTGACCCTCGGTGGACTCGAGCGCGTGGTGCTCCATGATGTCGGCGAACGCCTTCGCGTCCGCGCCCGTCTTGATCGCCTGACCAGGCAGCAGCTTCCCGTCGGTCAGCTCCTTAGCGTCCGGGGTCGCGGTGATCTGCTGCGCCGCGATCTCGTCGCGAACCTCGTTGTAGCCGTTGACGCCGATCGCGATCGCGCCGGCACCGAAGGCCACCAGGATCACGCTTGCCGCGATTCCTCCGTATGCGAAAAACCTCTTCATCACCTTCTCCTTTCCGTCGGCCGTTCCCTTGGGCTGAGAATCGCCGACTGCAGCCCCGCCGCCATCAGCGCCCGCGCTGAATCGCGTTGCGGGAGATTGCGGATACGCGTGCGGAAGGAGCGCAGGCGCCCTCGACCTACGGGCGCGGCCGGCGTGCGACAACGAGACCGGCGTGCCAGCCTGGAGCGCGCCCGCCGGCAGGCGGCGTGATCGAATCCGTGTCGAAGCCAGCGCGAGCGAGCAGCCAGGCGATGAGCGAGTTCGAGTTCCACATCTCCCCGGCATCGAGCTCGTCCCGACCCCAGACGGGAGTCGGGACTTGTGGCACCAGCTCGAGTAGCCGCCGCGCTTGCTCGAGATTGTCCGAGAGCTGCTGGGGGCTGTCGACTGCCTCGTTGCGGTCGGGAATGCTGCCGCCGCGCCAGCGCCGGACCTCGTAGCGGAAGATCCGGAGTCGTCGGGCTCTGCGGCTCCCGACTGCCCCTTCGGCGACGACACCACGTCGTTCGCCATTGGCGTCGGGGATTGGGGCCATCTCAACCACGAAGCGTCCTTCGGGCACCGCGATCTCGAGCGCCGAGTGGTAGAGCTGGCGTTGGGATCGCCGCCCGATCTGCGCCGCCAGCGCCTCGTAGATGCGTCCGTTCAGCCGCACGGAATGACCGCCGGCTCCCAGGGGGAGCCAGATGAGGTCTGTTGTGGCGCGGCTGATCTCGACGCCGGGGTGCGGTGGGACTGCGGTGAGGAGACCGGCCGACGTCATTTGCATCAGTCGGTCATCCGCAGGGCCACCGCTGGCCGGATTCGGCTTGCCGTGATCGTCGGCCAGACCGTCGCCAAGAGCGATGCGGCCACTGTGCCAAGTAGCAAGACCGTCAGTGAGACGTATGGAATCGAGAAGCTCATCTGCCCGAAGGAGTCGCTGAGCGCGACGATGTCGTAAAGGGTGACGAGCGCGAGCGCGGCACCGATCACCGTGCCTTCTGCCGCGACAAAGCCGGTCTCGATCGCGAAGCTCCGGCCCACAGACCGGGAGCCGAACCCGAGCGCGCGGAGGGTGCCGATCTGGCGACGCCGCTCGCGGACGGCGCGAACCATCACGACTCCCGTGCCGGCGATGCCGACGATGAGTCCCATTGCCAGGTACCCCTGGAGTAGCTGGAAGATCTGGCGGGTCATCGTGTAGCCCTCGTCCATGATCGTCTTGATCGAGACGGCCTCGGTGCCGTTAGCGAGGAAGCTCGCTTGGACGTCCGCTGCGAACTGATCGGCGTCGGTGCCCGGCGCCAAGGAGACGTACAGCCGGTCGAGCGCGAGCGGATAACGGAAGAGCGTGCGGGCGCCTTCGCTGCCATAGAAGACGCCGTTCTCGATGAAGTAGTCGATCGGCACGGTCGCCGCGACGGTGAGCACGCGCCTGCGACCTGTGTAGGGGTCCTTGAGGCTGATCTTGGAGCCGGGTTCTGCTGCGAAGTTGGCCGGCCCGCCGCCGTTCTGGAGGAAGGCCGGGTCGACGATCGCGAGGTTTGGGTCCCGCAGCACCGCCTCCCAGGCTGCTTTGTCCGATCGGTAGGCACCCCGGTCCTCGAGGATCGGCGGCCCCCCGGCAACAAAGCGTCGATCGAAGGCGGTCAGATTCCACATCGCGTCTTCGTTCATCCCTTGCACCCGAAAGAGCCCGGACGTGCGCGCGAGCGGCGCGACATGGGTGACGCCGTCGACCGTCAGGAGTCGAGCAGCGGACACGGGGTTCGACGGGCTCGACGAGAGGATGACGCTGTATCCACCCTGAACGTGCTTGGTGGCCGTCTCGACTTCGCTGTCGATCATGTGTGCCAGCGACGTGATGAAGGTGAGAATGAAGACGACGAGCGCGTACATCGCGATCGTCAGTCCGGTGCGTGAACGGCGCGCCAGCGGATAGGCGAGCCCGAGCCGCAGCGAGAGCGAGCGACCCCCGGTGAGGAAGCGGAGCGCTCGGCTCAGCCGCTCCTGCTGCAAGGAGACCAGCGTGACTGCAGCCGCGGTCAGCACGACTCCCTGGAGGACGTAGAGCATGATGCTGGCGCCCTTGGTCGACTCGGGGACGAGCGCGAAAATCGATGCCCCCCAGACGACGACCAGCAGCGCAGCGACGGAGTGACTAGTCGACGATGGGACTAGACGCGCCCCGAGCGGTGCGAGCCCGATGACTGCGAGGCTCGGGCCGAGCAGGAGCGCGAAGCCATCTCGCGAGCTCCAACCCTGCAGTGTGAGCGCGACGCCGGCGGCAGCCGCGAGTCCGCCGACAAGCAGCCAGCGAGCGCGCCGGCGCCGGGGCGGCGGCTCTGCGAGGTCGCGGATCGCGCGAATGATGTTCAGCCGGCTGATACGGAGGCTCGTGGCGACCACGGTTGCGAGTGCGACGAGGAACGCGATCGCGAACGACTGCGCCAAGCTCTGCGGCTTGAGCGTGAAGAAGAGGTCGAAACGGTTGTGCTCGGTCGCGAAGATCCGGGCGGAGAGCGAAACCAGCACGGCCCCCAGGCCGATCCCGGCTGCGACCCCGAGCGCCGTTGCCACAACTGCGTAGATCCAACCTTCGGTCGCGAAGGCGCCGACGAGCTCGGCTCGCCGCATGCCGACGGCGCGCGCCATGCCAAGCTCAGTCTTGCGCTCTGCGGCGAGCATGACGAAGAGGTTCACGAGCAGCAGTAGTCCGGCGAGGACGCCGAAGCTTCCCATCGCGGTAAACATCGATGCGAAGCCCTTCCCCACCGCCTCGGCGACGTCGAGTGTCGACCTCTTCACCGGATAGATCTGTGCGTCGAAGCCGTTCGCCTCCGCAGCGGTATGGATCCGCGTGCTCACTTCGTCGGTGAGAAGCGCTCCGTGTTCGACGCCGCCGCGGTTGGAGACAGCGATACGCCAGGTTGGGGGTTGCCCTCCTGCGCCGCCTGCTCGGATGAGGTCGAACGTCTTCTGCGAGACAAGGACGTTGCGCGCCTCCTGCTCGGGGCCGAGCCAGAACCCGGCGACGCCCAGGCGCGGCAGCACGCGGTCGACGATCAGCGTTCTTCGGTTGCCGTATGCGTGGATGGCGATCCGTCCGCCGGCACTGACCCCGAGGACGCGAGCAACGTCAGCGGTGATTGCGGCGTGACCGACCTCCGGCGTGGAGCCCGTGATCCCGGTCGCCTCTGCGTCGCCGCCGAAGGCTCGTGCCTGCGCGAAGTTGAGCGACAACAGCTGGGAGCGCGGCGCAGTGCGGACATGCGGCCCGTTGCTGGTGACTGCCGCGTCGATCGTGGCAAACGCGAGGAGGCCGTCGATGTTGCCGGACTCGAGGGGCTGAAGCACCCGCAGGAGCTGCGCCTGCTCGGCGGCATTCCGGGTCATGACGAGTTCGTCGATCGGCCCCAGGTGTGTTCGGGCGACCTGCCTGATCGACGCGTCCATCGTGTCGCCGACGACCGCCGATCCAGTGATGATCGCCGCGCCGAGCAGCGATCCCAGGACAACCAGTGCGGCCTCACGGGGGCGTCGGACTGCGTTCCTGAGCGCCAGCCGGCGTAGCACCGGGCGGCGCACGAGGATCGCAATGAAGGGCAGCGAGACGAGCGCAACCAGAATGAGTGAGACGGTCATACGGCGACCACCGCCCTCGAGGCATCCGCGCCGACACTCGGAAGACGCTCGTCGGCGACGACGACGCCGTCCTTCACGGTGATCAAACGATCGGCCCTTGCGGCGACGGTGGGATCGTGGGTGACCAGGACGAGTGTCAGCCCTTCCCGGTGCAGCTCACAGAGCAGGTCCATCACCGCGGAAGCCATCTCGGAGTCGAGGTTCCCGGTGGGCTCGTCCGCCCAGATGATTCGCGGTCGTGCGGCGAGAGCTCGGGCGATCGCAACGCGCTGCTGCTCACCGCCCGAGAGCTCGGGCGGCCGCCGGTCGAGCCTGTGGCCGAGCCCGACCCGCGCGAGCGTGTCGCGCGCCCGCTCCCGCGCCTCGTGTTCCGGCACGTGTGCGAGCAGCAGCGGCAGCTCGACGTTTTCGGTCGCGGTGAAGACCGGGATCAAGTTGAACGCCTGGAAGATGAAGCCCATCGTCTCGGCCCGGTGGCGTGTCCGCTTCGCGTCGGAGAGCTCATGGATCGAGTGGCCGTCGACGATCACTCGCCCGTCGTCAATCTCGTCCAGCCCCGACAGGCAGTTGAGCAGCGTCGTCTTGCCGGAGCCGGAGGCCCCCATCACCGCGAGAAACTGGCCGTGCGGCACGGTGAGATCGAGCCCTTTGAGCGCAAGCACGTCCGTCCCACCGGACCGGTAGACCTTGCGCACGCCGTCCGCTACGAGAATCGGCTCGGCCATTCCGACCACTCCCTTCAGAGTCGGTGCTTGAGCCTCATCGTCCAGCCGGACCGACGGCGGGAGCATCGGTAGAAGCCCGCGCGACTCATCGGGGTTGGCCCGATCTCGCGACGAACGCAGCGAGACCGCCTAGTGGCGGCCTCGCTAGGAGTGCAGTGGACCCGCGGCTACGGCGTGAGAACCACCCGCGCGAGCACGTGGGCGGACTCGACGTCAGCGATCGCCTCGTTGATGTCCTCGAGCGACCGCTGCTCGCGGATGACGCGGGTGCGCCCTGCGGCGTGGAGCTCGAACACCTCACGGAGATCAGCCCGTGTACCGACGATCGACCCGACGATCGTGATCCCGTTGAGAACTGTCTCGAAGATCGGGATCTCGACGGAGTTCTCCGCCGGCAGAGCGACGAACACCAAAGTGCCGCCACGTTTCAGCGACCCGTACGCCTGGCGGAACGCTTGTGGCGCGACCGCGAGCGCGATCGCGGCGTCAGCTCCTCCAAGAGCCTGGATTGCTGCCGCCGGATCCTCCGCCAAGGCGTTCACTGTGAAGTCGGCGCCCAGCTCGCGAGCGAGCTCGAGCTTGTCGTCGTGGAGGTCGACTGCAACGACCCGTGCGCCCGCGATCCGGGCGTACTGAACAGCGAGGTGACCGAGGCCGCCGATGCCGAACACTGCAACCAGGTCGCAGGAGCGCGCGCCCGAGACCTTGACCGCCTTGTAGGTCGTGACGCCGGCGCAGGTGAGCGGCGCCGCGTCGAGCGGGTCGACGCCTTCGGGGACCTTCACGACGTATCGAGCCGATGCCTTGACGAACTCGGCGAAGCCACCGTCTACTGAGTAACCGGTGTTCTGCTGCTGGGTGCACAGCGTCTCCCAGCCCGATATGCAGTGCTCGCATGTCCCGCATGCGTAGCCGAGCCACGGGACGGCGACCCGATCGCCGAGCGCGACCTCGGTCACGCCCGGTCCGAGAGTGACGACGATGCCGACACCCTCGTGGCCCGGCACGAACGGCGGCGTTGGCTTGACCGGCCAGTCACCGTGTGCGGCGTGGATGTCGGTGTGACATAGCCCCGATGCCTCGACCCGAACGAGGATCTCGTCACGGCCGGGTACGGGCGTCTCGATCTCCTCAAGCCGTAGCGGCTCGGAAAATGAGTGAACGACTGCTGCCTTCATCAAGGTCGGCCTCTCCGTCAGGTCGACCGAGCCCGCTTCGAGAGCGGATGTGGACATGGCATCTCCTTTCTCAGGCTCCAGAGAGCCGTTGCCATCCTGTCGGTCAACGATCACCCCGCCGGGAACGACGGACATCCGCGCGAGGCCCGATCCGACTGCGGACTTTCCGCAGCGTCCGTCGTCAGTTCCGCCCAGGCACTCCGCCTGCTCTGCTCAGATCGAGCGCAGCTGTGAGAACGAGCGTCGCGGCCCACCCATTCACGGGGTCGAAGATCAGCGACTCCTGATCACCGATCCTGTCTGAGACGAACCAGATGATGAACCAGATCAGCGTCATGCCTCAGAAGCCCAGTCCGACGCCGGTGCGCTCGGCCGCCTCCGCCGGGCGAGCAGGTGACGCGCCTTGAACGACGAGCACCGGGCGCTTCGACTCGCTGAGAACTCCGCGCGAGACGCTTCCGAGCAGCGCGCTCGCGATCGCGCCATGACCCCGCGACCCTACGACGATGAGATCAACGTCGTGAGAGTCGGCATAGGCGACGATCTCATCAACCGTGTCGCCCTTGAGCAACATGCTCGTGGACACGACGCCCTGCTCCTCGGCGAGCACAGCCGCATCCTCGAGTAGCGCTCTGTCCTCGAGTGAGGGCTCATGGGGGAACGCGCCGCCCAAGTTGAACCCCATCACGGGCACGAGATCAACCGCCGGCACGACGTGCACGAAGACCAACTCCGCGTTGTGCTCGGCTGCGAGTTCGACGCCGAACGCGACAGCCTCCGTCGCAGGCTCGGAGCCATCGGTTGCAACAAGGATCCTCTTCATCATCTCTGCGCCTCCTTGAGGTGCTTCGTCGTAGTCACGACAGCCGGCCGCGCTGCGCACCGTTGCTGCGCGAAGCCGCGCTGCCCCATCGGCGAATCGCTTCGCCCGCCCGCCTGATGCCGCCGAGCCAGTAGAAGAGACCCAGCGCCAGCAGATAGCCGGAGCCCAAGAGGAACCAGTCGATAAGTCCGGTGTGCCACATGAGAGCCTCCAATCACTGCTGTCAGGAAGACCCTGACCCGAGCTGGCACGAGCCGCATCCGTGGCGTTGCTGAGACGTCCTTAGTAGTTCTGCCAATAACTCGCCGGCAGCGACTGCGTAGTTCGCCGCATCCGATCGCCCACGCCTGGATCTCTACGCGGCAACTCGGCCGCGCAAGGCTCGGGCTGCGGCGACCACCAGCAGCCAGCGTTCGATCAGCGTTCGCATCGTCTCGTCGAGCGCCGCAGCCGCAGCCCCGAGATCCGCGGCGAGCTCCTCCCAGTCGGCTCCGGCCGCAGCAACGAGGCGCGCATAGTCGTGCACCTGCTTCCATCGCTGTAGGTCATGGGGCCGTGCTTCGACGTGGAACTGCAATCCATAGGCGCTCGCACCCCAACGGAACGCCTGGTTGGTGTATGCGATTGACCCTGCCAAGGGCACCGCCCCGCGAGGAAGAGAAAAGCCATCCTCGTGCCAGCCGAACACCTGCAGCCGCGGCGGCAGACCTACGAACAGCGGGTCATGGGCGGCGGCCTCGGTGAGGAAGATGTCGTGCAAACCGACTTCAGGACGCGAGGCCGGATTCGATCCTGCCTCCGAGCGCACTTGCCAAGAGCTGACCGCCGAGACAGACGCCGAGAAACGGTGTTTCGCGCAAGACGGCGTCGCGGATCCAACGTCGCGTCTCGCGCAGCGCTACGTCGTGTGCCCCGCCACTGCCGCCCAACACGAGGACGCCATCGAAGCGTGCGGCGTCCGGTAGTGCGACACCCGTCGTCGTTTGCAGAATCTCGCACTCGACGCCGCCGTCGCTCAAGGCACCGGCGAAGGCGCCGAGGCCGGTCTCGCCTTCGTGCTGGAGGACGGCAACTCGCAGGCTCATATGATCGCCCTGGGGGTGCCGTCTTCCAACGGCGTGACGCGCAGGCACAAGAAATGCGTCGAGCGCACGCGGGAGCATGGTCGCGCCAATCCGACTCGACTGCACGTCCTCACGCTGCCTTCCGAGCCGAGATCGCACGAACCTCGAGCACCTCGAGCTGGACCTTGCCGCGTGGTGTCGCGACGTCCACCACTTCGCCCGCGCCCGCGCCCAGGACGGCCCGCCCGACCGGCGCCGCGATCGAAACGCGGCCGTCGCCCACGTTCGCTTCGATGCCGCCGACGAGCTCGTACTCCACAATCTCGTTCGTCGCGAGATCACGGAGCCGGATGGAGTTTCCGATGCCGGCGATCCCGTCGCCGTTGGGCTGAACCACCTTCGCCGCGGCCAGCTGCCCCTTCAGGTGCGCAATGCGTTGCTCGAGCTGGGCCTGCTCCGCGAGCACCTCGTAGAGCGTCGGGTTGTCATCGAGGTTGCCGTTGTCGCGCGCATCACGCAGGCGCTCGATCATCTCCGGCCGCATGGCGCATAGCCTCGCGATCTCAGCGCGAAGGTGCTCGTACCCCTCGCGGGTGACCAAAGGCGCCATGTCGAAGTCCATCGGTGTCGCATTCATCTGGGGCTCCTTTCCTTGACGTGCTGCCTGCCGGTGATCCTTGATCCAAAGAGCGCTCGCGGCTATGAGGTGCCGGCCCCATTTCGCGCCGACGCGTGTTCACGGCGCTGCAGGCGCGGCCAGAGGAGAACGCGGCGAGCGTCTGGCAGTACGACCGCCACGCGCCGCATGGGAACGAAACGAAGCGCCTGCGCGCCGCCCACAACAAGCACAAGAGGTCGGGGCGGGTAACCGGCGACCGGCACGCCTTCCACGACTCCGAGGTATCCCTCTGGTCCATCGACGCGATACCCACTCGATTCCTGTAGGAGCCGATCGAAGGTCGCGTCGGTCGGTTCGGCGTCGACTCGCGGTGTCTGGGATTCGCGTAGCGAGAGCATCTCTCCGAGGATGCCCGTGCCCTTGCGCTGCCGCCATGGGGCCGCCGGCTCATTTCGCCGGATTCGAGCGGCCATCCGGCACCGACTCGGGCCGGCGTCCAGCCGAAATGAGGTCATTCCCCGATAGCGGCGACGCGCCGCTGGGCGCGAACCTGCAATCACAACTTCGAGTGAAGAGGGGAACTCATGCGCGGAACGATGGTCTGCAGCGTCACCGACACCGACGAGGGTCGCGGAGCGCTTCAACTGGCGGTTGAGCTGAGCGGGCGGCTCCGGCTCCGTCTCGTGCTGGCCCATGTCTCACGTGGGATCGGGCTGACCGACGCCGGAGGTGACGAGAGCGTTTCCATGGCCGCCAACCGCGAAGGGTCCAGGCGGACTCTGGCCCGACTCGCCGCTGAGTACGGTGTCAGCGAGACGGCCGAGCGGCGAGAGGCTGTGGGCGACGAAGCGGCTCAGCTGGCCCAGATCGCGGCCGAGGAAGCAGCCGACTTGATCCTGGTGGCGGCACGCCCTCGTGGTCGGCTGAGGCGCGGATTTGAGAGCGAGCTCGCTGACCAGCTGGAGACAGAGACGTCCGTGCCTGTGTTGATTGCAGCGCCTCGGAGAAGCGGGGTTGCTCGCCTGGCGGCGGTGGGCGCAGCAGGGCGCTAACGTCGAGTCATGCCGGCTGGGGTTCTTTCTCTCTATTGGCGAGTCTTCGCCGTCAACGCCGGCTTACTGGCGCTGATCGCGATCGTGTTGATCGCCTCCCCGGTGACGATCAGCGCACCGATCAAGCTGGCGCAAGCGCTGCTGATCATTTTCGGCCTGGCAGTCACCGTCGCTGCCAACGCCTTCCTCTTGCGGCGCGCGTTCAAACCGCTCGACCGACTGGCGGAACGAATGGATACGGTCGACTTGTTGCGCCCTGGCCAACGCCTGCGCGTCGCCCGTGATGACGAGGTCGGGCGCGTGGTTCATGCCTTCAACAAGATGCTCGACCGGCTCGAGAGCGAGCGCCAGCAAAGTGGGCGGCGCGTATTGGCAGCTCAGGAAGCGGAGCGCGTCGGGATCGCTCGCGATCTGCACGACGAGGTGGGGCAAGTCTTGACCGGGGTGCTGCTGCAACTGGACTCGATTGCGGGGGCGGCGCCCGACCAGCGCGACGACGTCGACGAAGCAAAGTCGGCTGTGCGTCGGGCGCTCGACGAAGTCCGTCGCATCTCGAGCGAGCTTCGCCCGGAAATGCTCGAGCACCTGGGCCTTGTCAGCGCACTGACCGAGTTGACTTCGACGTTCGGACGCGTCTCCAACATCCAGATCGAACGCCGATTCGACCAGACGCTGCCGAAGCTCGCTCCGGAGACTGAACTCGCCATTTATCGCATCGCTCAGGAGAGCCTGACGAACATTGCGCGCCACGCTCAAGCGACCCACGTGACGATCACTCTCGAACGTGCAAGCGATAGCGTCGTTCTCCATGTCGCCGACGACGGGCGCGGGTTCGACGGGCGACCGGAAGAGCACGGCGGCCTGCGCAGCATGCGCGAACGTGCCCTGCTGATCGAGGGAGCGTTGGCGATCAAGCCGGCACCGGAAGGCGGTGTCGAGGTGCGCCTCGAAGTCCCGGCCGGTCGGCTGGAAGCGCCGGTGGTGGTCTGATGCCGATTCCGGTCGTGACCCGGATCCTGGTCGCCGACGACTTTCCGATCGTCCGCTCCGGCCTGCGGAAACTCCTGGACGCAAAACATGACCTCGAGGTTGTGGCCGAGGCCGAAGATGGCCACGAGGCCGTTGAGAAGGCGATCGCAGAGGACGTCGACCTCGTCATCCTCGACATCTCGATGCCCCGGCTGACCGGGATTCAGGCTGCTGCCGAGCTGCAGAAGCGCAAGCCAGAGATCAAAGTCCTCATGCTCTCGATGCACGACAGCGAGCAATTCCTCTTCGAGGCGTTGAAGGCCGGCGCGTCGGGCTACGTGTTGAAGTCCAGTGCTGACACCGACATCGTCGACGCCGTCCGCGCCGCAATGCGCGGAGAGTCGTTTCTCTATCCCTCCGCCGTGACCTCCCTCGTGCGCGACTACGTCGAACGCGGCGGCCGGGGCGAGGAGCAGTTCGATGTCCTGACTCCACGAGAGCTCGAGGTGCTCAAGTTGATCGCCGAGGCTTACACGTCGAAGCAGATCGCGGCTGAGCTCTTCATCAGCATCAAGACAGTCGAACGACACCGCCAGAACATCCTCGACAAGCTCGGGATGCGCGACCGGGTGGAGTTGACGCGGTACGCGATCCGCCGCGGCTTGATTCAGCCCTAGCCGAACCGCGCCGTCAGTCGCAGAGCTTGGCCGGTCGCCGCCGGAGGCTGTCGGGTTGGCGGACCGGGCCTCTCTGCGCGATCCATGCGCACGGCCTCATCCTTCGCAGCCGCTTCGTTCTCCTGCAACGGCTCGGATCGATCGCGACTGGCGCCGCCCTCCGTCTCCCAGCGCAGCACTGCGTACTCGTCCAGCATCAGTACCTCCCTTACGTGCTGCTCTATTGCCCACCACCACCCAGGTCAAAGCGCAGAATGCCTCCGGCGGAGTCGACGCCGCCGTTCGCGCCGAGCCCCAAGCGCACTATGCCTCCGGCGGCATCCGTGTCGCGACCTGACGCCGTCGTCCGCGCTTGCGCTCCCGGCGGCACAACGACGACGGGGCACGACGCTCGCCGCGACAGCTCGGCCGAGACACTTCCCAGTAGCGATGAACGCGGCCCATGTGAGCCGACGACGAGGAGGCGAACCTGATCGTCGGCCGCGGCGGCCACGAGTCGGTCGACTGGATGGCCAACCTCTATCAACCAATCGTCGCTCGCACTTAGCTCTTCGAGTTGCTCGGCGATCGCCGCCGTTTCTTCCTCGGCTGTACCCAAAGCGACGACCTGGACGAAGACGAGGCGCAGGCCCAGCTGAGCACCGAGCGCGCGCGCCACGTTGACCGCTCTCGCAGCTGACTTCGTCCCGTCGACCCCGCAGATGATTGAGCCCAGTCGCCTCTGTCCTCCCATTCGTTTCGTCGAGCCTCGCCGCACTTGGAGTCGAGCGCCATCGGGTTACCCACCCATCTGGCGCCCGGCGCGGGTCCATCCGTCCGCTGACATCGCAAGCGACCTTGCGAGTGCCCTGAGATGGGTGCATGGCGAGCCGCTAATGGGTTCAGGGCCCGATAGCCGTCGGGTCCGATCGACGGCAACCTGCAATAGAAGGTCGAGACAAGGAGGTACCGGTGAGGACGATCGTCGTTGGCGTCCGTAGCTCGCCTGGAACCGCGGTCGCACTCCGCATCGCTGCCGCATTCGCCCACGGTCTGGGTGGACGCCTGGTGGCGGTGCAACGACCAGACCGCTCTCCTAGTCCCCAGGCGAAGACGCAAGAGCCCCAATCCGACAAGGAGGAATCCATGAGTGTCGCAGCAGTCCAAACGCGCCACATCGACCCGAGCGTGGCCGGAGACGTCGCGAACGGGCCGATCGTCGCCGCGGTCGACGGCTCGCCTGCCAGCCGGGTGGCCATCGACACAGCTATCCGCCTTGGCCGTGAGCTCGGCTCCCCGCTCACGTTCGTCTACGTCCGACGCGGCCCCGCAAGCATCTGGGGAAGCCCGATCTACCAGCGTCGCTTGACGAGCGAGTTGATCCGTGCACGACGCGCCCTCAACCGGGCGTTGAACTCGGCCGAGCGTGCGGGCATCACCGCCGACGCCGAGATCCTCGAAGGGAAGCCGCGGCGGCGGATTCTCGAGTTTGCCCGTGACCGCGCAGCGTCCTACGTCGTCGTCGGCTCACGCGGCCGACGACTTCGCCGCAGTGTCTCGTCCGGCGTTGCCCGAACGTCCGAGCGGCCGGTCGTTGTTAGCCGACGACCGGGCCGGCTCGCGGTAGCAGGCCGAGGTCGCTTGACGTAGGCGGCACCAGTGCCCGCCGCAATCCCGCTGCAGGCCGAGAAAGCGTCGAGCTCCGGCGCGGAGAGAAGGAACAGATGAATGCGCAGCAAGGCAACGGTGTGATCGTCGTCGGCGTTGACGGCTCGCAGGGAGCCAAGGAGGCCCTCAGGTTCGCGCTCCAGGAGGCGAGGCGCCGGCAGGCGACACTACGAGCCGTGCATGCTTGGCGGTTCGGCTACATCGGCGTCACCGGGATCGAAGGTTTCTCCCCGTTGTACGGTGCTGACCTCGGTGAACTGCGCCACAACGCCGAGGTTTTTCTCAATGCCACCCTGGACGACGTTGTCTCCGATGGGAACGGCGTCGTCTTGGAGGGCGTGGTTGTCGAGGGCGCGGCCGCGAGGGTGCTGGTCGACCAATCTCGTGGCGCCGACTTGCTCGTCGTAGGCTCGCGCGGGCACGGTGGGTTCGCCGGGCTGCTGCTCGGATCGGTCAGCCAGCAATGCGCTCAGCACGCGGCCTGCCCGGTCGTGATCGTGCGCCGCACCGACTGAAGCTATGGGAAACGACCGCAGCGCAGCTGAACCGCTCACGCGCCAGCAGGGCCGTTCGTGAACCCCAACACTCAAACGCGAGTTCCAGATCTGACGCGAACGGTGGTCGTGACTGTCTGGTCGGTCGGAGTAGGCCTGGCCCTCTGCGCCCTCGTCCTCGCCGTTGCAATCGAGCCGCCGATGCTGGCGTGGATTGGATTCGCGATCGCGGCAACCAGCATCCTGTGCCTGGCTGCGCTCGTGCCGATCGCGTTCGAGCACACGCGTGTCAGCGCGCCGAGGCCTGCCACCGCTATCGGCCGAGAGCAACGGCTGCTCGTGGTTGCCGACTCGCACTGCAGCGAAGAGGCCGTCTGCGAGGAGGTCGTCGCGCGTCTCGCCGTCGCCGTCGCCGTGCATATCGTTGTCCCCGTCCGCGTTTCTCATCTCCACTTCATCGCCGACGACGAGTCGGACGAACACCGTGAGGCAGAAGAGAGCATGCGGATCACGGTCGACTTGCTGCGGCAGCGTGGCATCGCGACAACGGGCTCGGTCGGTAGCGATAAGCCACTCGAGTCGATGGCCGACGCGCTTGCATCCTTCGCAGCCACGCAGGTGTTGCTGGTGACTCCGCCAAAGGAAGAGTCGTACTGGCTGGAGCGCGGGCTGCTGGAGAAGGCACGCCAGCTGACCATCCTTCCTACAACACAAGTTGTCGCGCCGGTCAGACCGACCGCAAACCCAGGCGCCGCGCATGTTTGAGCTGCTTGGCATCGCCGGAATCGCGATCTCGGTGCTGGCGTATTTGCCTCAGGTCGTCCACCTTGCACGCGAACGCTGCTCGGCCGGCGTCAGCAGCCGCGCGTGGATGATGTGGCTCCTGAGCAGCCTGTTGATCGGCGCCCTGGCCATTCATCGCCACGACCTCGTCTTCATCCTGCTTCAGATCAGCAGCCTGACGTCGGCGGCGATCATCCTGTCTCTGGCTCAGAGGTACCGCGGGATGGTCTGCGAAACGCACGCGCGAGGCTACCCGCGACGAAGCCTCAGCGATCGTCAAGGTCGAGCCCGTGCCCGTCGCCGACGGGTTGTGCCCGACCGCGCCGATGCTGCGCCTCGTGTCGATTTTGGGGTGAGCGATCGCGGCCTCGCACCGCGCAGATGGCGTCAATAAGCCCAGGAATGGGGCCGCGGCCGCAGCCGGATGGGTGGTTCGCCCGATTGGCCCCGCCGCGGCACAGAGGCAGGCTGAGGGCTACTCACCCACCCACAGGAGGCGCAGTGGTCACGATCGTCTATGGACTCGACGGAGCATCGGGATCGCGGCCGGGCATCGTCCTACCGCGGGCCGAAGCGACCACTGCGCCACCTGTATCAGGGGTGGGAGACGTCCAGTCCCGTGAATGGCTGCGCTGCTTGCGCGCAGACGGCGACCTCCGCCAGGATGCGGTCGCGCGGCTGCACGCCTTCCTGCTTCGTACTGCTCGCTTCGAAGTCGCGCGTCGGCGGGTGACCCTCCCCCACTTGCGCGGCAACGAACTCGATGACATCGCCCACGAGGCAGCCGATGACGCCCTGATGAGCGTCCTCGCGCACCTCGACGACTTCCGGGGCCTGAGCCGCTTCACGACCTGGGTCTACAAGTTCGCCATTTTCGAGGCGTCGGTGAAACTACGCCGGCGCGCCTGGCAAGGCCGTGAGGTGCCGCTCGAGCCCGAGGCCTGGACGCAGTTCGCCGATCCTGCTCTTGAGCCCGCCGAGGAGCTGGAGCAGGGCGAGCTCCTGTCGATGCTGCAGCAGGCGATCTCGGAGATCCTGACGCCTCATCAGCGCCGTGTACTCGTCGCGCTGGCGCTCAACGGCGTCCCGGTCGACGTTCTCGCCGAACGGCTGCACACGACCCGCGGCGCGCTCTACAAGACGCTCCACGTGGCGCGCCGAAAACTGCGCGCACACCTGACGGAGACGGGCCTGGCGCCGAATGCGTGGGCGACGGAGCTCGCGTGATCGGCCTGAGGCGCTGACTCGGTGACAGAGGCCGCGGTGCTCGTGCTCCTGCTCGCAACGAGCATCTGGAGCGTTGGGCAAGCGCTTAATCACCGCGCAAAAGGGGATCCGCCAGGAGTACGATCCGTCCGATGCAACCTGCCCATGGCGACCGAGAACCGATCCTCATCGCGACCGACGGCTCCGAGGGGGCCGAAGGGGCGGCCCTCGCGGGGGCGCGCGTAGCGCGCACGCTTGGGACGACGGCCATCCTCGTCTACGTTCGGCCGTCCCTCGGGTCGCTGGGCGACCCCTACTACCAGGAAAAACTGAGCGAGCAGATGGCGCACGCGCGCGTTGCTCTCGACCGCGCCCGCGGGCTTGTCGTCCAGGAGGGGGTCGAGGCGGAGGAAGAGATTCTCGAGGGAACCGCGGCTGATCGAATCGTCGAGCTCGCTCGAGACCGCAACGCGCCGCTGATCGTGGTCGGGTCACGCGGGCTCGGTGCCCTAGCCGGCGCACTCCTCGGCTCCGTCTCGAGCGCGATCATCCATCGGGCGGATCGCCCGGTGCTCATCGTGCCGAGCACCGCGACCGACACTCGCTAGCGGCGCGGTCGGCGTCGCTATCGCGACTAACCGGCCGTCCGCGCTATCAGGACAGACGACTGCGCCTGATGAGCGATCCGCTCGCTGACGCTCCCGAGAGCTTTCAGCCCCTGTAGGCCGCGGCTACCAACCACGACGAGATCCGCGGACGCTGATGCAGTCGCGAGCGCGTCGACGGCCTTCCCCGTCTCCTCCTCGAGCTCCGGCGCGATGGTTCGAGCACGATCCGGGTCGACGTGATCGTCAGTTGCGGAGACCGCGCGGACGGTCGCCCCAAACCGATCGGCCATGGACCGCGCGATCGTGAACGCTGTTGCGGACTCCGTCGAGCCGTCGATGCCGACCACCACGGACTGAGGCCACGTCTCCGGCTCGCGCGCCGGTCGCGCGACCAAGAGCGAGCACCGAGCCTGGTGCAACATCGTCGCGGCAACCGTCCCAAGCAGCATCCCGACGGCACGCCGGCGGCCATGTGAACCGAGTGCGAGGAGGCTTGCGCCCTCCGCCTCCCGGAGGAGCACCGCACGCGGGTCACCGTTGACCAGCCTGGTGCTGGCCGAGGGCGCTTCCGATTGCGCCGCGGCGAGAGCCGCCTCGGCCTCCTGCTGCAGGAGATCGGCGGCGTGAACAGCCCGCACTCCGGCCTGTGCAGCCTGCGCGACGTTGGCAACCGCGATGAGGACCAGTGCCCCGTCGGCCTCGAGAAGCCGGGCTGCTTGACGGACGGCGGTCAGACTCTCGGGCGAGCCGTCGACACCGCAGATGACGCGGCTAAAGGTCGCCGGCTCGCTCACTCGGTCCCCCATCGCAATGCCCGATCCTACTCACGAGGCTTGTAAGCCTGGTCGCCTTCTTGGGGGTGGCTTGTCATGATCCCGCTGTGAGCGACTCCGAAACCCGACTCCTCATCGCGACCGGCGAGGTGGCTGCGGACATCGAGGAGCTCCCGCCACTCGTCCGCGTCCTGATCCAGGCTGCATCGGAAATCGTCGTCATGACGCCGGTCCTCGTCAGCAGATTGGCCTGGCTGGCCTCGGACACGGACCGCGCCCGCTTCGAAGCTGACGAGCGCCTGTCAGCCGTTCTCGGTCACGTCGAGACTCTGGCAAAGGACGCGACGGTTCACGGCCAAGTCGGCGACGACACGCCGTTCACCGCCTTCGCGGACGCCATCCGCGCCTCGCTCCCAGATCACATCCTGATCGCGCTCCGCAGCGGCGACCACAGCGGCTGGCAAGAGCGCGGTCTGCTCGACCAGATTCGGGAGTTCGGCATCCCGATCACGGTCTTTGAGCTCGACCGCGCCGGTCGAACGCCACTCAGCTCCTAGCGGCCCGAAGGCGAGCGAGAAGCGCCCACGGCCTCTCGGGGCCGTCGCCCTCCTCCAGCCTTCCCGCGTACGGGCGCGTGCTGCTGGACATCCTGAATGGCGGCCACAGGCTCTCGGTGCGCGGCGACGAGGCCGAGCTGGCTTGGCGCGTCGTCACGCCTGTGCTCGAGGCGTGGGCCGCGGGCGCGACGCCGCTCGAGACCTATCCGGCCGGCTCGAAAATCGGAGTCCGCTCGCCATGAGCGACCGGAGTGACTGCTCCAAACCCGAGCACAAAGCGTCGAGCAAACGGACCGTCTCTGGATCGACGGCCTGCGACTGCCGATACTGAGCCCACCCCGACACGACTCGAAGACGATCGGCGACGAGTCGCCGTGCTTCCTCGGCGCTAAGCCATCCGCCGGGAACCCAGTTCAACGGAATTGCTCTGGCCAGCGAGCGCACCCGCCCATCTGGCGCAACTCCGAGCGTCACAAGGTGCTTCGCCACCTTGTCGGCCATGGCACGCCAATCCGGTGCGGCGTCGGTCAGCCACTGGGCGAGCTCGGAGGTCTCTTCGCCGACGACGACCCATCGAACATGGTCGCCGACGACCGCGAGGCAGAGCAGGTCGCGCAGTTGGTCTTGCAGCTCGTCGGCTGCGAGACCCTGATTGAGATGCTCGGCTATGAGGCATCCCCTCTACCGAGAAGATCCGCGAGCACGACGGCATCGTTGTGCTCCGTATCGCGGGCTCCGTAGACGAGGGTGAGTGTGCCGTGGTGCGCCCGCGCGCGCAGTTCCTGAAGTTTCGTCTCTTCCGCTTCGAGTTCGACTCTGTACCGGCGGCGGAACTCGGCGAAGCGGGCTGGGTCATGGCCGAACCACTGCCGCAACTCGCGACTTGGCGCGAGCTCTCGGGCCCACTCGTCGAGGCGAGCGTGCTCGTGTGAGACGCCGCGAGGCCAAAGCCGGTCGATCGAGCACGCGATAGCCGTCCGTTTCCGCCGGTGCCTCGTACGCGCGCTTGAGTTGCACGCCCATGACGCGCCTAGCTCGACTTCCCTGTCTCGCGATGCACGATCACGACTGGGCAGAACGCGTGGTGCGCGCACTGCTGGCTGACCGACCCGAGCAAGAGCCCGGAAAATCCGCCGTGCCCGCGGGACCCGACGACGAGCAGGTCGGCGCGGCGAGATTCGTCGACCAGCACCGCCGCGGGCGCGCCCTCGACAACCCTGCGCTCGATCGCGACGCCGTTTGCGTGCGGTACGACCTCGTACAGCGTGGCGTCGAGCGCGAGCGCGGCCGTGTGGCGTAGCTCATCGAGATTGCCGCCGACCACCGGGGAGGCGCCTTCGATCCCGGAGGCGCCGATGTAGCCGAACCGCCAGGCATGCACCACTCGCAGCGTCGCCTGCCGGAGCTTCGCCTCCTGGAGCGCGAAGCGGAGGGCCTCCTTGGCTTCCGGTGAGCTGTCCACGCCGACGACGATCAGGCCGTTGTCTCGTTTCGTATCCGGGTTCATCGCTTCCTTCCCTCCGCCTCAGCGTGAGTCTGTGCGCTGAGTCGAACCGGCGTGTCCAGGCCGCGCTCGGCGCGCCACTCCTCGATCGCCCGCAACGCCTCCAAGAGCGTCTCGCCGTGACATCCCGGAGTGCGCGCGTGAACGACCCAGCGGTCGGTCGCATGCTGGACGAGGAAGGAATGGAACGGCACGAGCAGCTCGGAGAGAGCGAGCGCGTCCCAGCGTCCACAGACGTCGACTTCGACTGCGGCACTGACGCTGTGGTCGGTGCTAGCGGGTGTTGGTGATGCTCCGATCGACACAAGAACGCTCCTTTCGTTGTGTCATCCAGCGTTCCATCCGCGTGCCCGAATGGACATGGGGAGAGCCACCCATCACGCTCCCGCGACGGCCTCATCTTCGGGAGACCGCAAGGTGCGGGGCTCGGACTCGAGGCGAGTGAAGATCTCGGAGAGCGAGTCGACGAACTTCTGGATGCCGTCGCGCTCGAGTTCGGCGACGACGTCGTCGTAGTCGACTCCGGCGCCGGCGAGTGCGGCGAGGAGCCATAGTGCATCGTCGACATTCGACTCCAGTCGCGGCTCGACACGGCCGTGATCCTGGAATGCCCGGATCGTCTCCTCGGGCATCGTCGAGATCGTCTCCCAACCGAGCAACTCCTCGACGTAGAGTGTGTCCCGGTAGCTCGGGTTCTTCGTCGACGTCGACGCCCACAGGCAGCGCTGCTTGGTCGCGCCGAAATCCGCCAGTCGTTGCCAGCGATCGCCGGCGAAGGCGTGCTTGAACTGTTGGTAGGCGAGCCTTGCGTTCGCGATCCCGAGGCGACCCTTGAGGTCTTCGCGGCCGAGTTCGTCGAGGCGACGATCGGTCTCGGAGTCGACCCGCGAGACGAAGAAGCTGGCGACGGAGTGGACAGCGCTCGGGTCGCCGCCGACGCCGATCAGGCGCTCGAGACCCCGCAGGTATGCCTCAATCACCTGCTGGTGGCGGGTGAGCGAGAAAATCAACGTGACGTTGATCGAGCGGCCGCGCGCGGTCATCTCTTCGATCGCCCCGATTCCGGCGTCGGTGGCCGGGATCTTGACCAGGAGGTTCGGCCGAGCGATCACAGCATGGAACATGGCGGCCTCGTCGATCGTGGCCTCGGTGTCGTCGGCCAGGTTGGGGTCGACCTCGATCGAGACGTAGCCGTCTCCGCCATGCGTTCGCTCCCAGACCGGTCGCAGGAGATCGCAGGCATCGGCGACGTCACGCATCACCAAGTCGAAGAACAGGCGTTTCGGGTCTTCCTCGGGGGAGTCGCGGATTTGCGCGTCGTAAGCGTTGCCATCGGCGAGCGCCTTCTGGAGGATGGTCGGATTCGAGGTGACGCCGACCACCGCGTCCTCGTCGATCGCGCGCGCGAGGGCGCCGGACGTGAGCAGGTCGCGTGAGAGGAAGTCGATCCAGACGCTTTGGCCAAGCGCGCTCAGGCCGTGCAAGCGGGAGATCATCGTGGCCTCTTCATCGTTTCCTCCTCGTAATCGGGGCGAGATTTGCCCTTCGTCAGGTGAGTGTCGGAAGCGCGCGCGGCCTTACCGCGAGAGCGCAGCGGCGGACGGCTGGGTTAGCGACAGGACCCGACATTCCGGCGTCGAGTCCGTGGTGTCGAGGTAAGGACCGGTGACGAGTCGGCACCAAGCAGGTATGGAGACGAAGACGAGAGCGGACGCGGCGGTCGACGAGGTCGTCCATTGGCGACGGGACCAGTTGGCGAGCTCAGGCTTCGCGCCTCGGCTCGCGGCGGCGATCGCCGGCGATCCGCGCTACGACCTGCACGAGCTGATCGAGCTCGTCGAGCATGGCTGCCGGCCCGACCTCGCCGCCCGGATCCTGGCGCCACTCGCCGAGGAAGACGGGGTATGAGCCCCGTCGGGGCGGCTACGGTTGCGGTCGTGGAACCATTGGTTGCGCCGCCACCGTCGCTGGCGCCGGCTCTCGACGCCGAATCGCGGGAGTGGCTGCACTCCCTGCGCACCGCCAGTACGCGTAAGGAGGCGATCGCGCGCCTGCACGCACTGCTCCTGCGCACAGCACGCTTCGAAGTCGCGCGCCGCCGGCCGGCGTTGCCGCACCTGCGCGGAGACGAGCTCGACGACATCGCGAACGAGGCCGCCGACGATGCGCTCATGAGTGTCCTCAGGCGTCTTGACGACTTCCGCGGCACCAGCCGCTTCACAACCTGGGTCTACAAGTTCGCGCTGCTCGAGGCGGCGACCAAGCTCCGGAAGCGCGCCTGGCAAGGGCGTGAGGTTCCGGTTGGGCCCGAGACCTGGAGCGTGTTCTCGAGCACCGGAGCCGAGCCCGACGCGGAGCTCGAGCAGAGCGAACTCTTATCGACGCTGCAGGATGCGATCCGCGAGGTCTTGACGCCGCATCAGCGCCGGGTGCTGGTCTCCTTGGCCTTGAACGGAGTGCCGATCGATGTCCTGGCCGACCGGCTGAACACGACACGTGGCGCGCTCTACAAGACATTGCACGACGCCCGCCGCAAGCTGCGCAAGCACCTGGCTGCGTGCGGCCTTTCCCTCGACAGCTGGCTGGAGGAAACGAACTGATGGATCGACCCGATCTCAAGCAGACACTCGGCAGGCTGCTCGGACCGGCTGGTCCTGAAGTCGGCTGCGACGTCTGCTTCGACGAGCTCGACCGTTTTGTCGAGCTCGAGGTCGCCGGACACGACGCCGACGCGGCTGTTCCCGGTCTGCGTGCGCACCTCGACGGCTGCCCGGCTTGCCGTGAGGAGCACGAGAGCCTGTACGCGCTCGTCAGCGGCGAGCAGGCTCTCTAGCTCGACCGCAGTCGGTATCTGAAGAAGAGATGATCCCGGTGACGGCGGAGCGACAGGAGTTCGCCGTGAACGAGTCCGTCGATGCTGGGCTCGATCCCTTCGACGAGCGAGAATCGCGTCTGCGCAGACCCACCCGTCAGGAGCGGCGAGAAGGTCAGGAACAGCTCCTCGATCAGCCCAGCGGCGGCGAACGTGCCGAATGTGTGCGGACCGGCTTCGAACAGGATCAGCTGGTGGCCGCGCTCCCGAAGCGCGCGCAGAACGACACGCGGATCAATCTCAATCTCCGACGCCAGCGGTGCAACCTCGGCCGCTGCCGGCACCCGCTGCCGAAGTCGCGACGCGCCGCTCGTCGACGTCAGGATCACAGCCCGCTCGCCGAGCGCTGGATGCTGTACGTCGATCGCCCCGCTTCCGCTCAAGATCGCCAGCTCCGGGCGCTCAGGGCGTCCCCGAAGGCGCCGGAGCTCGGCAAAGAGCGAAGCGGAGTCGGGGTGAGCGCGGGCCGGAGACCACGTGCCGGTGGGTGAGCCGCGAAGCGTCCCGGAGCCGACGACGATCACATCGGCGAACGCTCGGAGGAGGCCCATGACGAAGCGATCGGCCTCGCTGCCGTCGCTGATCAGCTTGTTCGACTGCGGGATCTCGGGCAAGGCGACTGAGCCGTCGAGCGAGGCGACGAAGTTCGTATAGACCGTTGGCCCGGCGAAGCCGACTCCGCCGCCGTACGAGCGCTCTAGCGAAGGGGTCAACTCGGAGAGCGCGGCCGTCGGCGATTCGTAGAGCAACTCGAGCAGGGGCTCGCGACTCATACGACCGACTTGCGGCCGTGTACGTCGGTCAGGAACTCCTGCCTGAGTGCAGGGTCGGCGAAGGCGCCACGCCAGAACGTCGTCACCGTCGCAGAGTGCTCTTCGACCCCGCGCATCCGTGTGCAAAGGTGGGACGCCTCGAGGTGGACGGCGACACCGGCCGGCGCGATCAGCTCGATCAGGGTGTCCGCAATCTGCTCGCCGACGCGCTCCTGAACCGTGAAGCGCTTGCTGAAGAGACGGACCAGCCGCGTCAGCTTCGAGATGCCGATGATCTCGTCGCCGGCCACGTAGCCGACGTGCGCGACGCCATAGAAGGGCAGAGCATGGTGCTCGCAGAGCGCGTGAAACGGTATCGGCCCCTCGATGATCTGGCCCAGTGGCTCCGCGCGCGCCGCCTTTGCCTCGGAAGGGAACGTCGTCAGGAGCTTCGGGTCGCCGTCGTAGCCCGACGTCGAGTCGAAGAGGGCGCGGAGCAGGCGCTGTGGCGTGTCACGCGTCCCCGGCGTATCGGGCTCGAGCCCGAGGGCCTCGAGGATCTCGCCGAGGTATTGCTCGTAGCGCCGCCAGTCCGTGCGGTCGATCTGCCGCGCCGGCGTTGCCGGTTCGAGCAGGGCGAGCTTCGCGGGCCACCGCTCCCCTGCGTCCGCGGCCGCCAGGCTTCCGTTGGCTTCCAAGATTCCACGCCTCCCTCGTCGTCGCATCGGGAACGGTCGAGGTGTTAGTGACAGGTTCGCGTCTGGACTTACGCCGGAGCGATGTCTGACGTAAGGACCGCTGCCGGGCAGACACGTATCCCGTGATGAACATGAAGCCCGTCAGCACGCTGTTTCAGGAACTGTCTGAGATGGATCCCGACGCCGTTGGCCTGCTTTCCGCCTCACGAGTTCGCGACATATTGGCGGGCCACTCTGAGCGATCCGACCCCGTGGGAGACGCATCCTTCGTGATCGTCGAGGAGGGGTTCGTCGTGATTCGGAGCGCCCTAACGGGGACACGTGGCGTGATCCTCTGCCACGCGGGAGCAGGCGCATTGCTGCCCGCGCCGCTGCCAGGCGAGACGCTCGACGCCTTGGTCGACGCACGGATCACGCTCGTCTCGGAGACCACGTACGGCAGACTGCTTGCGTACCCGGAGGTCGCTGCGGTGCTGTCCAACGCGCTGAGGGCGACGCTTCGGCAGAAGCAGCTGTCGCTCGCGAACTTCGTCAACGTTCGCCACATCGAGCGCGTGCAACGGAAGCTCCTTCAACTGGCTCGAGAACACGGTCGGGTGGGAACCGACGGAGTGAGGCTCGAGTTCCCGCTGACTCACGACCTGCTCGCCGAGATGATCGGGTCCGCTCGGGAAACCGTCTCGCGCGCGATCGATCGCCTAGAGCGGATCGGCTTTCTCGTTCGCGATGGGCGCTCATACCGGTTGCTGGTCCAACCTGACGCGCTCGTCACATCGTGATTTCTGTCACCGGAAGGCGGCGCGGGAGGCCGTCTTGAGTGAAACTTGGTACGAGATCGCATTTCCAGATTGCTCCGACGGGAGCGACGCAATCCGCCTTTGGGGTGTTTTTCGTAGTAGCCTGTAGGGCGCAACGCCGAGGTCGCCTGACGTGGCAGTTGTAGCCGGAGTACTGAGCCAGCTTGGCGGAGGGGCCGCCGCCCGAGTTGCCGAGCGCTGCCCGTCAGTCGTGTTGGCGCGGGGAGCCGTGTGGCGCTCGACACAAGGTTTCGATGCGGTCCTGGTTGGAGTCGACGAGGGCTTCGTCTTCATTAGCGCCGAGAGCTGCGACGACCGGAACGGAGGCGGCAAGGGGCATCGTCGTCGGATCGTCGTAGCAACCGGCCAGCCGGGGATGTTGCTCCCATCGCCGGGGCCATGTGAGCAACTCGAGGCGCTGACCGCAGCTCGGGTCTCGATCGTCGCGGCCGGTCCGCTGAAGGCCCTGCTCAGACTTCCGCTGGTGGCGGAGGCGATCGCCGAAGCCGTTGTCGATGGGCTCAGGGACCGCCAGGCGTCGATCCGTAATTGCACCTACGTTCGGCACTCCGAGCGTGTCCGCCAGACGCTTCTTCAGCTGGCCGGGACGTATGGCCGCGTTGCTCCGCGTGGGATCCGAATCGACTTCCCGCTGACGCACCAGCTGCTGGCGGACATGGTCGGCTCCGCTCGCGAGACGGTCAGCCTCGCCCTTGCCGAGCTTTCGCGCGAGGGCTTCCTTCATCGTCACCATCGCGACTACATCATCAGGGTCTGTCCGCACGAGCTGTTCTCTACGGTCGGGCCGTCGGTCGGCGCGGCAGACGGGAGGCCCTCCGCGATTGACCCGCGACGGGCGCCAGCACCTGCATCCTTCTAGCTGACGGACGGTCGTGCCGTGGCGCAGGCCTTCCAGCCGGAGGATTGAAGCTTGGCTGAACGTAAGCGGCCTCACAGATCCGGCTTCATGTCGGAATGCTCACATCTTCGCCGCCTTCGGTCTGATAGATGCCACTCGTTCCTGACACTTCGTTCAGAGCTGAGGAAATTCGGCTGGGGAGGCGTGTCATGTCGAGTCGCATCGCGAGGCTAGTGGTCGTCTCCGCGGTCGTGGGGGCACTCCTCCTGCTGGGCGGGGTGATCGCAAACGGCACCGTCGCTGCGTTCTCGTCGGCGAAAGGCGGAGACGACCCGGGAAACCGGGACGCGAAAGCGCGGAACGATCTGTTCGAGCAGGGCCGGCAGATCTTCCGCTTCGATACGTTCGGCGACGAGGACTACTGGGGCGGCCAGCTTCGGCTGCACGAGGCGATCGAAGGCGCCGAGCTCGGGGGGGTGGGCCCCGGTGTCAGCCCGAGGACGGCGCTCACCGTCGCCGGCTTGAAGGTCGACGTCGACGCGTTGCCGGCGAAACTGCGCAACCAGCTTAGGCGGGGCGAGGTCGACCTCGACAGCCCTGCGACGACACTTGCGCTCCTGAAGTTGGACTCGGTCATCGGCGTCAAGGGTTTCTTCGAGAACGGCGGCTCACTCAGTTCGATCGGTATCACCTGCGCCCTCTGCCACTCGACGGTTGACGACTCCTTCGCCCCGGGGATCGGCAAACGGCTCGACGGCTGGCCGAACCAGGATCTGGACACCGGTCTGATCGTCTCGCTCGCACCGAACTTGGCGCCGATGGCCGACCAGGTCCTCGGGGCCAGCGACCCAGCGACGATCGACACGCTCAAGCAGGTGCTTCTGAGCTGGGGCCCCGGCTTCTACGACGCCGAGGTCAACATCGACGCCATTGGTTTCAAGCCGGACGGCTCGTCGGCCGCGACCCGGATCCCGGCCGCCTACGGCCACCTCGGCCAGAACTTCCACAACTGGACGAGCGGCTTCGGCAACGTCACCTACTGGAACGCCTACGTCGCAAACCTCCAGATGCACGGCAACGGCAACTTCAACGACGAGCGGCTCAACGACCCGGTCAAGTATCCGGCGGCGGTCAGAGGCGGCTTCTACAAGGTTCGACACGACCCCGACGAGGTCACGCCGAAGCTCGGCCCGCTCCAGTACTACCAGCTCTCGCTGCCGGCGCCGACGCCGCCTCCAGGGAGCTTTGACGCGGAAGCGGCGAAACGCGGCGAGCAGGTCTTCAACGGCCAGGGGCGGTGCTCGGACTGCCACATGCCGCCTCTTTACACCGATGCCGGGTACAACTCGCACAGGCCGGCCGAGATCTGCATCGACTCCTTCCAGGCCGACCGTGGGCCGACGGGAGCGATCGGCGGCACGATGGTCACGACGCAGTTGCCGGGCCTCTGGGCGCGATCGAAGCGCGGCTTCTACCACGATGGCCGCTTCCCGACGCTCATGGCAGTAATGGACCACTACGACAGCTGCTTAGGGCTTCGTCTCACACCAGGCCAGAAGAGCGATCTGGTCGAGTTCGTCAAGAGTCGGTAGCGGCGAGGTCGCTGATGGCGGGGACGCTGCGAGTGGCGCATTCGCGAAGTCCCCGCCGGTTGAAGGAACTGCACACGTGACTGCGGCTGAGCAGTACGTCGCGGCCGCCTACCTCATCGTTTTCGTGCTCGTCCTCGCATACGTGCTGATCATCGCAACGAGGTTGCAACGCCTGGAGCAGGCGCTTCAGTACTTGTCGCTCGCTCGGGCGTCGAGGACGGACGAGTCGGAGGAGCCGACGCGGCCGGCGGCTTCCGAGCGGGCGCAGCACGGTGGGGTCGAGGCACAGACGCGATGAGGAAAGTCGAAGCATCGAGCCTCGCAGGCGTTCACGTCGTCATGGTGGGCGCGTCACACAAAGCAGCTTCCATCGAGGTGCGGGAGCGGCTGCACGTCGGACTGCAACTGGCGCGCGAGATCGGGCCCCGGCTTGCGGGCGAGAACGCAGAAGCCGTCGTCGTCTCCACATGCAACCGCACGGAGATCTACCTCGCAGCCGCCGATGTCGCCGGGGCGACGGCCCTGGCGTTCGAGGAGCTCGCGCGACTGACGGGCCTCGGCGCGCGGGAGTTGCGCTCGGTGCTCTCGGTGCTGACCGACGGCGAGGCTGCGGCCCATCTCTTCGCCGTCTCGGGCGGGCTGGAGTCGATCGTCGTCGGCGAGACGCAGATCCTCGGTCAAGTCCGCGCGGCCCACCGGGCCGCGCTCGACGCTCAGGCAAGCGGCCCCGTGCTCAACCGTCTCTTTCGCCACGCTCTCCAGACAGGCCGCAGGATTCGATCCGAGACGACTTTGGTGGACTGGCCGGCCACCGTTCCCTCGGCGACGGTCCGTCTCGCCGAGACCTTGGTTGGTTCGCTTGAGAACTCCACTGCACTGGTGATCGGAGCCGGAAGGATGAGCGAGCTCGTGCTCTTGAACCTCGTGCACAGGGGCTGCGGGCGCATTTTCGTCGTCAACCGCACCCTCGACGCAGCCGCGCGGCTCGCGGAACGTTTCGGAGCCGAGCCGGTCTCGCTCGATCGACTCCAAGATCCGCTGGGCGAGTGCGATCTCGTCGTCTCGTGTACTGCCTCCCCGGGCACCGTCCTTTCCACAGACGACATCCGCCGCGCCGCCCCTGGGCGGATGGGGCGGCCGATGCTCCTGATGGACATCGCCGTCCCGCGCGATCTGGACCCGGAGATCGCTTCTCTCCGCGGCTGCTATCTGTACAACGTCGACGACCTGACGGACGTCGTGGCCGCGACTCGCGACGATCGGAGCCGCGAGCTCGTGCGGGCGAGAGCGATCGTTGCCGAAGAGTCACGGAGGTTCCGCGATTGGCAGCTCTCGCTTGAAGTCGTCCCCGCGATCACCTCGCTGCGTCGCTGGGCCGACGAGATCCGCGCGCGCGAGCTGCGTCGGGCAGAACCCAAGCTCGACCGACTTTCGCCTGCGGAGCGCCGGCTTGTCGAGTCGCTCACGGCGCAGATCATGAACAAGTTTCTCCACGAGCCCACGGTGCGGATGAAGCGGGCGGCAGCCGGCGCGTCCGGCTCCGCCTACGCGGGCGTCGTCGAGCACCTGTTCGGGCTGGGCGAGCAGCCAAGATGAACTCGGGTCGCCGAGGTAATGCACCGCGGTTGGTCATTGCCCTCTCGGTCGCGAGCGTGCTGGCCGTGTTCTTGCTCTACACGAGTTTGGCTGGGTCGGCGACACCCTCGCTGACTCCGCGAACGGTAATCGGGCACGCCGACGAAGTTGCGATTGCCGGAATCGTCGTTGGACCGATTCGCGGCGACGGACATGGCTCGGGGCTGCGCTTCACGCTCAGGGAGATCGGCGGAACGGCCAGACTCCCCGTCCTCTACCGCGGCTCCGTCCCCGACCTGTTCAAGGTCGGGCGAGACGTATGGCTGCGAGGCCGTCTGCGCGGAGGCGTCTTCGAGGCGGTTCCCGGGTCGCTAATCACGAAGTGCCCGTCGAAGTACGCCGGAAAGGGCGCGAAGGAGTAGCGCTTGGCACTCTTCGGCCACGCGGTCCTCGTCCTCGTGTTCGGCCTGCTCGTTTACGCAACGGTGGCGGGCAGCTACGCGGCTTTCCGAGGCCGCGGGCGGCTTCTCGAGTCGGCCGGCAACGCGCTCGTCGCGTCGTTCGCCACTACTGCACTAGCTGCCGGAACGCTTGTTTTCGCGTTCGTCCGCAACGATTTCTCGCTCAGCTATGTCGCCAGCCATTCGAGCCGCGAGCTTCCGCTTGGCTACACGCTCGCCGCGCTCTGGTCGGGCCAGGAGGGCTCGCTGCTGCTCTGGCTCCTCGTGCTCACCGGGGTGAGCTCGGCGGCGCTGCTTCTCAACAGGCGCCTCGTCGGCGACGTGCTCCCGTGGACGGTGCCGATCCTCGCAGGGATCGGAGCGTTCTTCGCCTTCATTCCGAATGCGATCGCGAGCCCATTCGCCAGCCAGCCGGCTCCGCTCAACGGCGTCGGCATGAACGCGAGCCTGCAAAACCCGTACATGATGATCCACCCGCCGCTGCTCTACCTCGGCTACGTCAGCCTCGCGATCCCGTTCGCCTTTGCGATGGCCGCCCTTGCGTCGAGACGGGTCGACGAGCGCTGGATCGTGGCGAGCCGGCGTTGGACGCTCTTCTCGTGGACCTTCCTCGGTCTCGCGATCCTGCTCGGTGCGAAGTGGGCGTACGAGTCGATCGGCTGGGGCGGCTACTACGCCTGGGATCCGGTCGAGAACGCGGCGCTGATGCCCTGGCTCGCGGCGACCGCATTCCTGCACTCGGTGATGGTGCAGGAGAAGAAGAACATGCTCCGCGTCTGGAACGTCGTGCTGATCGCGCTCACTTTCTCGCTCACCCTCTTCGGTACCTTCCTCACGCGCAGCGGCGCGATCAACTCGATCCACTCCTTCACACAGTCGTCGATCGGCGTCTGGTTCCTCGCCCTCATCGTCGTCGTCGCCGTCGGATCGGCGGTTCTGATCTTCAGCCGGCTCAGTGATCTTCGGACGCCCACGAGATTCGAGTCGCTCGCTTCACGCGAGGCAGCGTTCCTCTACAACAACCTCCTTCTTGTCGCGTTCGCACTGACGATGCTCTGGGGAGTTGCGTTCCCGCTGCTCTCCGAAGCCCTCCGCGGCGAATCCGTCACCGTCGGCCCTCCGTACTACAACTTCTTCCTCAAGGTCTTTGGGCTGCCGTTGCTGCTGTTGATGGGATTCGGGCCGTTGCTGGCCTGGCGGCGCACATCGCTGCGCTCGCTCGCGCGCGTCCGTCGCCTGGCCGCTCCTGTTCGCCCTGCTCGTCGGCACGCTGCTTTGTTCGCCGGCGCAGGCTCGAGCCCGCCGGGCCTGATCGCGTACACCTTCGCCACGTTCGTGATCGGCGCTATCACGCTCGAGTTCTGGCGCGGCACACGCGCCAGAAAGGACCTCGACGGCACCACCTGGCTCAGTGCTTTCTCATCACTCGTGTCGCGCAACCGACGCCGCTACGGCGGCTATATCTCCCACGCCGCCGTCGTCCTGCTCGCGATCGGCGTGGTCGGCTCGTCCGCCTACGGGAGCACGCTTACCGAGCGGCTACGACCTGGCGACTCGACGAGCGTCGCTGGCTACACGGCGACCTACCTTGGGACGACGTTCAAGCAGGGCGCGAACCACGACGAGTTGCGAGGACAGTTCGCGCTCTCCTACGGCACCGAGCCGGTCGGCATCGTCGCCGCCGGCAAGAACCACTACAACGTCGAGCAGTTCTTCTCGAGCGCCGTTGGCATCCACACCGACTGGGTTCGCGCAGCGGACGTGATGCTGATCGGAGATCAGTTCAATCGGGACGGCTCCGTCGTCCTGAAGATCGCGGTGAATCCGCTGATCGGCCTGATCTGGCTCGCGGGAATCGTGTTTCTGATCGGCTCTGCGGTGGCCATGTGGCCGGACGCACGCGAGCAGCGACAACTCGCTCGGCGATCACTCGAACTCGACGCTCTGCCGGCGCCCACCGGATGAGCCTTTCCATCATCCTCGCAGCCTTCGTCACGTTTGGCGCGCTCCTCTACGTGGCGCGGCCGTTCTTTGCCGGTGTTGCGCCGTCGGCCGCCGCGAGCTCGGGCACGGTTGCGAAGCGCCGATTGGAGCTTGTCGAGGAACGCGACCGCGCGCTGGCCGCACTCAAGGAGCTTGAGTTCGACCACCGAACCGGCAAGATCTCGGATTCCGACTACCGCGTGCTGATCGGGCCGCTTCGCCTGCGCGCAGTCGAGACGCTGCGATCGCTCGAGCCCGGCGTTCGAACCGAGTCGATCGCTGCACGGCCCCCCGCTCGAACGGCCGATGTAGACGAGGGTGAGCGGCGGAGCGCAGCGGGATGAGTGTCCGTGGCGTGATCGCAGCCAGCCTGCTCGCGGTCCTGCTCGCCGCGCCCGCGTCGGCAAGCGAGCGCCAGCCGACGCTGGCCGAGTTGGAGCGCGAACTCATGTGCCCGACCTGCGAGCAGCTTTTAGAGCTCTCGCAGGCCCCCGTCGCGGACCGAATCCGCGCCTATATCAGGACGCGAATCGCCGCCGGCGACACGAAGGGCGAGATCAAAGGCCGGCTCGTGAGCCAATTCGGCGAGGCGGTTCTGGCCGCCCCGCCTGCGCACGGATTCAATCTGCTCGCGTGGCTCCTCCCGCTCCTCGGCCTTGCCGGCTCGGGCGCGGTGATCGGCGTGCTCGCGTGGGGGTGGACGCGATCCACTCGGGAGTCAGTTGCGGCCGATGGCGCTTCGCCCGGCGAGGCCCTCGATCCGGAGCTCGCGCGCCGTCTCGACGAGGAGCTTGCCCTCCTCGACCGCTGACCGCCGCTCCTACGCGAGGTCGTCGCTACGGTCGGCAAGCTCGCGATCGCGATCGGTGATTCCTCCGGCGGAGTGCGTCGTCCACCGGAGCGTCACCTTCCGGTAGGCGATCGCGATGTCGGGATGGTGATTCTCCGCTTCGGCGAGGACGGCGACACGGTTCAGGAAAGCGATCGCCTCCTCGAATGAGCCGAGCTCGTAGGTCCGCTCGAGCGCTCCCCCTACCTCGCGCCAATCGTCCATGTCCGGAGTATCGCGGTCGTCGAGGTAAGGACCCGCGCTCGCCGGGACACGAATAGACATCTGTCCTCACGACTTGGGAGACGAGACACATGCAGTCAACGCGCTATCTGATCGTCGGCGGCGGGATGACCGGCGACGCCGCCGTCAAGGGGATCCGGGAGCGCGACCCGGACGGCTCGATCGTCCTCGTCGGCGCCGAGCAGCATCCGCCGTACGCGCGGCCGCCGCTCACGAAAGGCCTGTGGTCCGGTGCCGACGAGGCGAAGATCTGGCGGGGCACGGAGAACGCAGGCGCCGACCTGAGGCTCGGGCGCCGCATCGTCTCGCTCGACCTCGGCGGGCGACGCGCGACGGACGACACGGGCGAGGAGTACGCCTGGGAGAAGCTCTTGCTCGCCACAGGCGGTACCCCGCGCACGATCCCCGGCACCGACGGCGTCGTCTACTACCGCACGCTCGACCACTACCGGGCGGTGCGGGCACGGGTGCACGAGGGCTCGAGCGCCGTCGTGATCGGGGGCGGCTTCATCGGCTCGGAGATCGCGGCCTCGCTCGCGGCGAACGGCTGCCGGGTGACGATGGTGTTCCCGGAGCACGGGATCGCCTCGCGCGTTCTGCCGGCGACGCTTTCCGCCTTTGTCACGGAGGAGTACCGAAGGCACGGCGTCGAGATGCTGACGGAAGAGACCGTGGAGGCCGCAGGTGCGGGGTTCGTCACGACCGGATCCGGACGGACGCTCGAGGCGGACGTCGTCATCGCCGGGCTCGGCATCGAACCCGCCACCGACTTGGCCGAGACGGCCGGCGTCACGGTCGAGAATGGCATCGTCGTCGACGAGATGGGGCGCGTCGACGGGCATGAGGACGTCTTTGCCGCCGGTGACGTCGCGAACTTCCCGATCGCCGTCCTGGGCGACCGCTTCAGGGTCGAGCACGAGGATCACGCCAAGTCGCACGGGCGCGCGGTCGGAGCGAACATGGCCGGCGCGGAGGTCCCGTACGACCATCTGCCGTTCTTCTACTCCGACATGTTCGATCTCGGTTACGAGGCCGTGGGCGAGGTTGACTCGCGGCTGGAGACGATCGAGAGCTGGCAAGAGCCAAACCGCAAGGGGACCGTCGCGTACGTCGACTACGCGGGGCGTCCGCGCGGCTTCCTCTACTGGAACGTCTGGGACCAGGTGGAGCACGGTCGCGAGCTGATCCGGGCCGGCGCGCCGGTCGAGGCGAGCGCGCTTGCCTAGCGCGCTCGCGCGCTCGCGCAAGGCGAAGGTGGGCCACGAGTTCGTCTGCGAGCGGCTCTTCCGACCGCTCGCACACCTCGTCGTGGTGGTGCTGCTGCCCCTACGGGTGCCGCCGCCGCTCGTCGCGGCCGCGTCGGGCGCGACGGGGATCGCCGCCGCCGTCGAGCTCGCGCAGGGCCGGTTCCTGCTCGCGGCGCTCCTCGTCCAGCTGAAGACCGTGCTCGACAACGCCGACGGGCAGCTCGCCCGGCTCTCGGGGCGGATCACCCCGTTTGGGCGCTACCTCGACTCGGAGCTCGACCTGGTCGTGAACGCGGCACTCTTCGCGGCGGTCGGATGGAGCACCGGCCGGCCCTTGCTCGCAGCCGCCGGCTTCATCGCGCTGACAACCGTGCTGAACGTCAACTACAACGCCGAGCGGCTTTACCGCGTCGAGCGTGGCGATCCCGTGAGCCCGATGCCGGAGACGAACGGCCGTCGCCGACGGTCTCCTGCGCGGGCTGTACCTCCTCCTCTACGCGCCACAGGACCGGCTCGTCGAGCGCTTCGTCGATCGCCGCCTGCGCGCTGCAAGCCCACAGGCACGCCTTGCCTACCACGACCGCGGAACGATCTCGGTGCTCGCAAACCTCGGCATGTCGACGCAGCTCCTGTTCTTCGGAGTCTGCGTCGCGCTCGGCCGGCCGATCGCCTTCGCCTGGCTCGCGCTCGCCGAAGTGGTGCTCGTTCTCTGCCTCGGCGCACGCCGGGAGCTCGCCCTGCGAAGCATCGCTCGCACAAGCAGCGACTCCGCCGCGGCCTAGGAGGGTTTGGCGAAATAGAGGCTGAGTCGCCGGGCCGCGCTGCTCGTCCCGACGCTGTGTCCTCAGTCGCGCCGATAGCTTCGGCTATCGGCGCTCCCTGCGTCCTTGCCTCGGAACGACCAGCGCACCCCGTCGACGAGCGCCATTCCGCCAAACCCTCCTAGTCGCCGGCCGAATCCGGGCATGGCGTCCCGGCCCGCCCGAAATGGGGCCGAGACCCGATAGCCGACGCGGCGGCGTCCGAGGATGCTCGATTCGACAAGCAAACCGCACGATGTCCGCCACCGAAGGAGTGCAACTCGAATGGCGATCAAGATCACGGTGAACGGAAAGCTCCGCTCGACGGAGGCCGCATCCGACACTCCGCTGCTCTACGTGCTGCGCGATGACTTCGAGTTGCGCGGCGCGAAGTTCGGCTGCGGCCTCTCGCAGTGCGGCGCCTGCTCCGTGCTTGTCGACGGCAAGGAGATCCGTTCCTGCGTGACGCCGATCGCGGCCGTCGTGGGCAAGAAGGTGACGACGCTGGAGGGGCTGCCGGTCTGGTATGCCGAGCAGAAAGGTCTGGCGACGGCGCCGGCGCTCCATCCACTGCAGCAGGCATGGATCGACGAGCAGGTACCACAGTGCGGCTACTGCCAGAACGGGATGATCATCATGGCGGCCGATCTGCTCTCGCGGAACGCGGACCCGAGCGAGGCTGAGATCAAGCAGACGATGGATCCGCACCTCTGCCGCTGCGCAACCCACAACGCGATCGTGCGCGCAATCAAGCGTGCTGCAAGAGCGGCGGTCTGAGCCGTGGGAACGCCCGAGCCGACTCCGCACGAGCACCAGAGGTTCACCCGCCAGGCTCTTCTGAAAGGAGGCGGTGCACTGATCGTCGTGATCGGGCTTCCCGCCGCCGTCTGGGGACTCGCCCGTGCGGGCGAGGACGCGCCCACGTCGTGGCCGGCCGTGCTCGATCCGTCCTCGCTCGACTCGTGGCTGGCGATCCACGCCGACGGCACCGTGACTGCCTTTACCGGGAAGACCGAGCTCGGCCAGGGCAACCGGACGGCGCTCTCGCAGATCGTCGCCGAGGAGCTCGATGTGCCATTCGACCGCGTCCGGATGGTGATGGGCGACACAGCGAGCTGCGTCGACCAGGGATCCACCGTGGGCAGCCTGACGATCAACCTCGCCGGCCCACAACTCCGGCAGGCAGCGGCGGACGGGCGCCGGTCGCTTCTCGACCTGGCGGCGACCCATCTCGGCGTACCGGCAGGCCGGCTCATCGTCGAGGACGGCGTGGTCAGCATGACCGGCGACGCCTCGCGGCGAGTCTCGTACGGCGAGCTCGTCGAAGGTCGCCTGCTCGGCGTTTCGATTCCGGTCAAGGGCAAGGGCGCCGGATTCGCGCTCGAGCTCGGTGGAGCGCAGCCGAAGGCAGTGAGCGACTACACCACCGTCGGCCGGTCAGTGCCGCGGGTCGACATCCCGGCCAAGGTGACGGGCGCCCACTTCTACATCCAGGACGTCCGCGTGCCGGGCATGCTGCACGGTCGTGTGATCCGTCCGGCTGGGCTCGGCTCGCAGCTGCTCGGCTATGGGAAGCCGGCGCATGGCGCCCGGATCGTCCGGCTGAGGAACTTTCTTGGCGTCGTCGCCGAGCGCGAATGGGACGCGATTCGCGCTGCGCAGGAGCTCGAGGTGGAGTGGTCGGACTGGGTCGGGCTGCCGACCATGGACGACCTCTACTCGTACATCCGCAGCACGCCCAGCCTCGAGGATGCTGTCGTTGCGAGCACAGGCGACGCGGCGAAGGCACTTGCCGGTGCGGCGCGTCGTTTCGACGCGTCCTACACGACCGCGGTGCAGACGCACGGCTCGATCGGCCCCTCCTGCGCGGTCGCGGACGTCAAGGACGGATCCGCAACGGTCTGGTCGGGAACGCAGGGGCCGAACGTCGTGCGCTCGGCGGTCGCCGACGCTCTTGACATCCCGGTCGAGAAGGTGCGCATCATCACCTACGAGGCCTCGGGCTGCTACGGCCGAAACGGATCCGACCCCGTCACGGTCGACGCGGCGCTGATGTCACAGCTAACCGGACAGCCCGTCCGCGTGCAGTGGATGCGCCATGACGAGCACGGCTGGGACCCGAAGGGCCCGGCAACCGTCCACGAGCTGCGCGGAGGCCTCGACGCGAACGGAGCGATCGCCAGCTGGGACCACGAGGCGTGGATTCCCGCGTTCTTCGAGACGACGATCATCGGGAGCGTGCTCGCCGGGCGAGCGGCGCGGGAGCCGTCGATCCACCTCTGGGAGGACCCGATCCTCTACGACATCCCCGCCAGCCGCCAGCTCGCGCACTACCAGGGCGACATTGGCTCTGCCGAGAACGACGGCATCGGCCTCATCTCCGCCTGGATCCGCTCACCGGTGCAGCTGCAGGCGACGTTTGCGAGCGAGTCGTTCTTCGACGAGCTCGCCGCCGCCGCCGGCGCCGACCCGGTCGAGCTGCGGTTGAAGAGCCTGAAGGACCCGCGCATGATCGCCGTGCTCAAGGCGGCGGCACGCGCGGCGAAGTGGCAGACCCGTCCGTCTCCGCACCCGAACGCTCACTCGGCCTCGGGCGTCGCGCGCGGCCGCGGCGTCGCGACCTCGCTGCGGGGCGGCACCTACAACGCAGGAGTCGCCGAGGTCGAGGTCGACCGCGAGACCGGCAAGATCCGCGTCGACCGCATGATCATGGTCCAGGACAACGGCCTGACGATCAACCCGCGAGCGCTCAAGCTCGGGATCGAAGCCAACGTCGTCCAGACGGTCAGCCGCGCGCTGCTCGAGGAGGTCAGGTTCGACCGCTCGAACGTCACCAGTTTCGACTGGGACGACTACCCGATCATCCGCTTCACGGAGGCGCCGACTGTCGATGTGATCTCGATCGACCAGCCGAACCTGCGCGCCACGGGCTCAGGCGAACCGTCCTGCAACCCGATCGCCCCCGCGATCGCCAACGCTGTCTTCGACGCCGTCGGCGTCCGCCTCCGCAGCCTGCCGATGACACCCGACCGGGTCAAAGCGGCTTTCGAGGAAGCTCGATGAGCTTCGAGGACTGGATCTTCGCGTTGCATCTGTTGACCGCGGCGACGCTTGTGGGCTCGCTTGTGATGTCCTGGATCGTTGTCGTCGCGCTCCGCTCGGCCGACACGCCGGCGGCGACTCTGAGCCTCAACCGAATCGCGGTCGTCGCAACCGCGACGACCGCGGTCGGCCTGTTCGGCGCGATCGGCTTCGGGATCTGGCTCACGATCCTGCGCGACGACTTCCGGCTCTGGGACGGCTGGGTGATGGCAGCAATCCTCCTCTGGAGCGTCGCCACAGTGGCGTTGGGTCGCTCCTTTGCCGAGTACGCACGACCCGCCGAGAAAGCACGCGTGCTCGCCGCCTCCGGACAGACCGGCCCCAGCCCTGAGCTGACCGCCTTGAACCGCACCCGGACCGGGCTCGCTCTGCGCGCCCTGGGCTCGGCCGCGATCGTGCTGATCGTCGTCGACATGATCTGGAAGCCCGGTGCCTGAGCTACTCGCAGCGATCCGGCCCGACGACCAGAGCTTCGCGCTCCTGCTCCACCTCGTCGGCGCGACCGTCGCCTTCGGCGCCCTGCTCGCAAGCGCCACCTCTCTCCTGCTCGCCCGAGGCGAACCCCGGCTCCTACGGCTCGGCTACTACTCGCTCCTGCTCGTCGCCCTCCCAGGCTGGATCCTGATGCGGCTCGCCGGCGAATGGCTCTACCGCCTCCAGCACTGGAACGACCTCCCAGACCAGTTCGACCAACCCGCCTGGCTCAAGATCGGCCACATCGTCGCCGACTGGGGCGGACTGCTCTTCCTCCTCGCACTCGCACTCGGCGGCCTCGGCATCCACCGACTCCGCAAGAACGAGAGCAACACCGCGCTCCTCAGAGCAACCACATTCATCGCCCTCATCCTCATCGCCGCGTACGTCGTCGCGGTCTGGGCGATGACCGGCAAACCCAACTAGCGAGAGGGTTTGGCGAGACTCGCGAGGCTCCAGGCGGTGATGAGCGCCCACACTCCCTCGAGGAGCAGGAATCCCCACTGTGCCTCGAAGTACGCGTCCACCGCGAGAACGGACGCACCGACGAAGTTGAGGACGAGGTACACCCTGCCGTGCTGGTTGAGCACGTCGAACTGCGCAAGTGCGTAGGCGATGAGGATCGCGAGCGCTCCGGCGATCTGGATACCGACTCCCATGGGAACCTCCTGGGCGTCGTCCTTCTGCCGGTTACGACGCACTCGCCCGTCCGGGCGCTGGCCCGTCAGACAGAAGCGTAGCCGCCGACGCTCGGCATCGAGCTCTCCGTGCACCGCAGCTCGGCGTCTACGCGTGCGCGCGGTGACTCGATGCCCACGGATCCAGGGAACGTCTCCCACGCGGGAGTCTGCTGGTCGATCTTCTCGATCCCCTCGAACAGCCCCATGGGCGTCCCGTCAGGCCGAAGGCCCATCGCCACCGGCGGCATCTGAATCCCGGCGCGCACGAAGTCGAGCAGCCAGCGCGGTTTCGGGAGCGCCTGCGGGGCGAAGCGGATCGCGTCGCGAAGCGTGACCCCGGCGGGCACGCTCCGCCGCTCGGGGTAGAGGCGGTCGCGCGGGCGCGCGATCGTCAGCGTGTCGGCGATGAGGACGAGGCCCGAGACGCCGGCCGCCAAGGTGTGTCGGGTGCAGACCTGAGCGTCTGCACCCGACGGACGCCGGCGTTCGCCTAGAGATGGAGTCCAGTGCCGGGGACGTGACTCCGTCTTTCTTGCGGGCGCCCTACGCTGCCAGGCTCAGGCACTGGCCCTGGTTCTTGAACAGGTTGCCGTAGTTCATCCAGCCGTCCTTCTTGCAGTCGTTCTTGTCGAGGGTGATGCTGTCAACTCGGAAGAACGCTCCGGTCCCGGTGCTGGTATCCGACCAGAGCGCTTTGTTCTCGAACTCGATTGCATGCGTTCCGGGCGCGATGAAGAAGACGCCTTGGCTGAACGTCGGGTCGGCCAGTGCTGCGTCAGCTCGTGCGATCGCCGGGAAGAAGAGCTCGAACGGACAGGCGGGGAACTCCGAGGCGACCTCGCTCGTTTCGCCGAGCAGGACGTCCTTGTCGTAGACGCGGAACTCGTCGCCGTGACAGAAAGCGTCCGTCACGGTGACCTTGGCGACCGTCGTGCTCGTAAAGACCCACGGTCCTGCGATCGAGGCACCATCGATCCCGCCGCCCGTGATGAACGACTGCCAACCTGAGTCAACGGTGATCTTCGTCGTGGCGCTCGCGACACTTCCGGTTACGGCGACCGCAAGAGCTGCGGCGCCCAGCGCGGCGACGAACCTCCACCTCACCGTGTTACGTCTCGTTGCATCCTTCACAACTTGCTCCTTCTCCCCGTGAGGGGCGTATCGGGTATGGACGTGCAACCGCCCTCGGTCATTTCCGCGCCAATCGCGATGTCTGACCGGACTTCGAGAGGGTCAATAGGTACGTGACCGAGTGACGCCGACTCTTACCGGGCGACGTCCGGCCGGCCACGAAAATGGGGTCGCGCCCGGATGGCCGTTTGTGCTGACGACAGAACACGCTGTGTTCGTCAGCAAAGCGAAGGAGCAGGATGCAGGAGACGATCATCTGCGGTGTCGACGGGTCAGCGGACTCGCTGCAAGCCCTGCGCACCGCCGGCGCTCTCGCCGAACGCCTGGGCGCCCGGCTTGTCGTCGCCCATGTCGCCCACCCGACGATCCATCCGCGCGTTGGGACGGCCGGCGGCTTCGGTCGGATGCCGGTGTCGTCGACGCTGGCTGAGTTCGAGCGTGAAGCAGCAGAGGCAATCATCGAGTCAGCCACCCTTGAAGCCGGTGTGAAGGACGCCGAGCGCCGACCGCTTTCGGGCGACCCAGCCGAGAGCCTGGCTGATCTCTCCGATGAGGAGGACGCGGCGCTGATCGTCGTCGGCTCGCGCGGTCGCGGCGCGTTCAAGGCGGCATTTCTAGGCAGTGTCTCGAACAGCCTGATCGGCATCGCTCGCTGCCCAGTGCTGGTCGTGCCTCCCGGTGCGGCCCGGCCCACGTAAGCGTTTCGCACGGGTTACAGGTTGGTGCTGGGATGCTCGACCGGTGTCGCGCGGAGGCGGTGGGTGAATGCTGCGACGACGGCGGCGAACTCCCTGCAGCACGTGCATCCGCGGAGGTGAAAAGCGATGCGCGCCACGTCAGGCGCCGCTGCTTCGCCGTCGAGCATGAGCGACAGGATCCGGCGCACCCTGGCGGCACGTCCCGCCGACTATCCCGCTCAGTTGGTCCCGCTGCGTGCCGGTGTGTGCGGCGTTGCGCTCTCGCGCCGCCGGATGCGGTTGAGCCACGAGCTCATGCTCGGGACACCGTCCGTCTTCGGCTTGGTCGACCGCGCTTTGCGAGCCTCGAGCGAATGCAGCGCCGCGTGGGCGAGCGCCAGACGCTCCTCGTGTTGCAGGCGGGCTATGTCCTGGTTCGTCCAGGGATGAGTCACGGTTCTCTCCTCTCACTGGGTTCGACATCCCCTTGGTTGTCGCACCTGCCGCTGGAGTGCCACTTGACGGACGCTTGATGACCGCTTGAACCAGGGTCTACGGTTGTGCGGTCGTCGACGGAGGAAGGGCCCGTGCTCGAGTTCCGTGTCCTCGGACCGCTGCAGGTGGCAAAGGAGGGCCGCGTGCTCCCGCTCGGCGGGTTCAAGCAGCGCGGATTGCTCGCTCTGCTGCTGCTCGACCGCAACCGTGTGGTCCCGCGTGACCGGTTGGTGGACGTGCTCTGGGGTGAGAGTCCGCCCGCGTCCGCCGCGAACAGCATCCAGAACTACGTCTCGAAACTGCGGCGTCTGTTCGCTGACGGTGAGCCGGCTGGGGCCGGTGCGATCGTCACCGAGCCGCCCGGCTACCGTCTTCGCGTTCTGCCAGGCGAGCTGGACGCCGACCGGTTCGAACGCTTGCTTGCCGAAGGGAGCGAGGCGCTCGGTGCGGGCAAGGCCGAGCAAGCAGAGAAAGCGTTCGCTGACGCCCTGACGCTCTGGCACGGCCACCCATTCGCCGACTTCGCCGACGAACCGTTCGCGAAGGCCGAGAGCGCCCGGCTCGAACAGGTGCGGCTGCGCGCGCTCGAGGAGCGCGTTGAGGCACAGTTGCTACTCGGCCGCCATGCGGAGGTGGCGACCGAGCTGCCCTCGCTCATCGGTCAGCACCCGCTCGAGGAGCGGCTGCGCGCGCAGCTGATGGTGGCGCTGTACCGGTCGGGCCGCCAGGCGGACGCGCTCGCCGCCTACCAGGACTTCCGCCGCCTCCTCGCCGACGAGCTGGGGCTGGACCCGAGCCCCGACCTGCGTGAGATCGAGCGACGAATCCTCCGCCAAGACTCCGTGCTCGCCGCACCAGCTGCGCCCTCTGGGGGTGTCGAGCTACCTCCAGCCGCATCGCCTGACTTGCCGCTACCCGCGGCTCCGAAGCAGACGAACCTGCCGGTTCCGCCGACGCCGTTGATCGGGCGCGAACAGGAGCTCGAAGAGGCGGGTCGACTCCTGCGCGCGCACCGTCTCATCACCCTGACCGGCCCCGGCGGCTCGGGAAAGACGCGGCTCGCGCTTCAGCTCGCAGCCGACGCGGTCGACGACTTCCCCGACGGCGTCGTCTGGGTACCGCTCCAGGCACTTCGCGACCCCGAGCTGGTCCTGCCGACGATCGCGCGGGCGGTCGGTACAGGCGAGGCGCTCGTCGATGGCAGCTCAGAGCGACGGTTGCTGCTCGTCCTCGACAATTTCGAGCAGCTGCTCGCCTCGGCCTCCAGGGTCGGGACCGCTGCTGGCACAACTTCCTCACTTGAAGCTGCTCGTTACGAGCCGCGAACCGCTCCACCTCGGGGCCGAGTACGAGTTTCCCGTCGCGCCGCTGCGTGAGCGGGAGGCCGTCGCGCTGTTCATCGAGCGGGCATCAGCAGCGAAACCGGACTTCGCCGATGACGGAGTCGTCGTCGAGATCTGCCGACGGCTCGACTGTCTCCCGCTCGCGCTCGAGCTCGCTGCGGCACGCGTCAAAGTGCTTGCGGCGGCCGAGTTGCTCAAGCGTCTCGATCGGCGGCTTCCGATTCTCACGGGCGGCCCACGCGACGCGCCGGAACGCCAGAGAACGCTGCGCGCGACGATCGCGTGGAGCTACGAGCTCCTCGCCCCGGACGAACAGCAGGCCTTCGCGCGCCTCGCTGTCTTCGCCGGCGGCTGCACACTGGATGCGGCCGAACAGGCGTGCCAGGCGAGCCTCGACACGGTTGCCGCGCTGATCGACAAGAACCTGCTCCGCCGCGAAGGCGACCGCTATTTCATGCTCGAAACGATTGGCGAGTACGCCCTAGAACGTCTGGAAGAGAGCGGCGAGCTGGAAGAACTGCGGCAGCAGCACGCGGACTACTACCTCGAGCAAGCTCGCTCCGTCGAACGGCTGATCCGCAGCCCGCAGGCGGCTGGAGCGATCGACCGGCTCGAGCCGGAGCACGACAACCTTCGTGCTGCGCTCAGGTGGTTATCGGGCCGGACGTCGGAACAACCTCTTCGGCTCGCGATGTGGGGCCTGGCGGCGAGACTTCACGGCTTCGGTGACCAAGCTCTCGACCGAAGCAATGTGAGCGAGGCCGCGCGGCTTTACCGCGAAAGCATCGAGATCGGACTCCAGCTCAAGGACGACATGCAGACCGCGTATTGCCTCGCCGGTCTCGCGGCGGTGTGCGCGCAGCGTGGCAGGCTCGATCAGGCAGCTCACCTCTGGGGCACCGTCATCGCCTTCGAGCGAGCGTCCGGCACGCCTCTGCACGATGCCGAGAGGCAGCGATACGAACGAGTCCTCGCCGAGCTCGAGCACGCATCGGACACGTCGGCCGACTTCGCAGCCGGCACGGCGACAACGCTCGAGGACGCAGTGGATTACGCGCTGGCGAACGTCGAGTGATCGAACACGCCGAAAGGCCCGCAGCAGCGGGCCTTTCGAGCAACGGGCGGCTTGGGTGGAGGCGGGGGCTCGGGCATCAGCCTTTACGCACCACCAGGTGACCGAAGCCGACCTCTGCGTCCAGCTCGAGCGTGGGCGCCGCAGACGTCGAGCCGGGCACGACGGCGTGCGCGTCGGGGCGCGTGCCCTCCTCGGTCCTGACCGAGGACCGTCACCTGACCGCCGTCGGCGTGCGCCCGGATCTCGAGCGCGGCGTGATCCGGGACCCGCACGAGCAGGTCGCCGACGCCGAGTGCGACGTCGATCTTCGTCGTACCCCGCGGCAGCGCAACGTCGGTGAGGTCGACCGTGAAGTGGCCGATCCCGAACTCATAGCTGCGCTCGAGCTGTCTCGCATGGAGCGGCCGCTCGTCCTTGTCGCCGATTCCGGCGGAGAGGTTCACCGGCGACGAAGCCGCCGTGACGAAGGCTGCGAGGAGCACGACGCCGAACGGGAGGAGACCGCGGACGCGTCGCCTGCTCACCGCGCCGAGTGCGATCGCCCCTGCGACGACGCCGAGAGCGGTCGCAAGCCCCAAGGTCAGGGAGACGTCATACGTGCCGGTCATGTCCAGGACCCCGAGCACGCCGATCGCCAGCAGGAGCGCACCAAATGCAGTCCGGCCGAGCGGCCGCCTGCTGCGGGGGTGCGAAGCGGCGACAGGCGTCGGCTCGGTCTCGAGCGGAGGCTCTGACTCGGACACGTCGAACCGTGGCAGCCACTCGAGCCACCTGGGCAGGTACCAGTTCCAGTCGCCCAGGAGCTTCATCGACGCCGGCAGGAGCACGCCGCGGACGATGGTCGCGTCGATCAGGATCGCGGTCGCGAGCCCGACACCGAACTGCTTGAACATCAGCATCGAGAGCGTCGCGAACACCGCGAAGACCCCGACCATGACGATGGCCGCGCTGGTGACGACACCGGCCGTCGACTTGATGCCCCTCGCGACGGCTTCGTCGGTGGTCGCGCCCCGCTGAACGGCCTCACGGATGCGGCTGAGCAGGAACACGTGGTAGTCCATTGAGAGGCCGAACAGGATCACGAAGAGAAGCAGCGGAACCACAGGGTCGATCCCGCCGGTCGGGGTGAAGCCGAGGAAGTCGCTGCCATAGCCGTGCTGGAAGACGAGCACCAGCACGCCGTACGCCGCGGCGACGGAGAGCAGGTTGAGGACGATCGCCTTCACGGCGATCACGGGCGAGCGGAACGCGACGAGCATCAGCGAGAAGGCGAGCAGGAGCACGAACCCGACGACGATCGGGAGGTTCGCCCTCATCTCGTCCGTGCTGTCCTTCCACTGGGCGGTCGCACCGGTGACGCCTGCCTCGGCCCCGGCAACGGCGCCGACCGTGGCGGGCACGATCTCGTTGCGCAGCTGCGCGAGCGACGCGTTCGAGGCGGAGTCGGTGCCCTTGCCGTCGATCGGAACTGCGATCTCCGCAACCGTCCCGTCGTCGTTGACCTCGACGGTGATCGGCTCGTGCATGCGCCCGGAGGCGACAGCCTGCTGACGGAGCTGCTCGATCGCGGACTGCATCTCCTTCGAGTTCACGTCCGGAGCCTTGACGACCACGCTGGCCGGGAGAGCCGAGCCGGGGAACGCCTGCTGCATCCGCTCGTACGTCTGCACGGCGGGAAGCGACTGCGGGAACGTGTCGGGGCCCGACTTGACCATCCGCATCTGCAGGGCCGGGAGCGCCAGGGCGACCAGGAGCCCGCCGGCGAGAACGGCCGACAGCAGTGGCCGGCGCAGGACGCCGTTGACGATCGCGCCCCAGATCCGGCCCTCGCCGTCGTCGCGGCGGAGGCGGCCGAGGAGTGGCACGCGGCCCCGGTCGACGCGGTCGCCGAGCCGCGACAGCAGCGCCGGCAGCACGGTCAGCGATCCGATCATCGCGATCGCGACCACCGCGATCGTGGCGATGGCGAAGGACTCGAAGACGGGGTCGCCCGTCAGGAACATGCCCGCCATGGCCGTCATCACGGTCAGGCCGGAGACGAGCACGGAGCGGCCGGACGTCGCGGCAGCGGCCTCGAGCGCAGCGCGTTCGCTGCGTCCCGCGGCCCGTTCCTCGCGTTCACGCTTCAGGTAGAAGAGCGAGTAGTCGACGCCGACGGCGAGCCCGATCAGGAGCACGAGCGCACCGGCCTCGTTCGCCATCGGGAAGACGTGGCTGGTCCCGGCGACGACGCCGAAGGTCGCGAAGACGGCCGTCAGGGCGAGCAGCAACGGGATCCCCGCCGCGACGAGAGCGCCGAACGCGATCACGAGGATGACGAGCGTGATCGGGAGCGACAGCATCCCGGCCTTGCCGAGATCCTGCTCGACGGTCGTCGCGAGCGCGTCGACCGCGCTGGCCATGCCGAACTCGCCCACATAGAGCTGCGGGTGCGCCTTTTGGGCGGCATCGACCTGGGCGAGAACCGGATCGATCTTCTCGGCCGCCTCATCGGCTGCCCCGCGGATCTCGAACTCGACCAGCGCCGAGTGTCCGTCGGGGGAGACCTGCCCGGTGTGAACGTTCTGCACGACTTCGAGCTTCGAGAGCCGCGCCACGACGTCGCCGACCGCGGCCGTGAAGGCAGCGTCGGTCGTCGAGAGCGTGCGACTCTGGATCAGGACGCTCTCCGCGGCCGGGCGCTTGAAGCCCGCGTCGAGAATCCTGTCCATCCGGCCCGACTCGCGCGGCCCGGCGGTGTTCGGGTCGATCGACTTCGTACCGGCCATGCCGAGGGCGAAGGCGACGACGACGAAGGCGAGCCAGCCGAACGTCGCCGTCTTCCAGTGGTTTGCACTCCACCGCCCCATGCGGGCGGCGAGATTCTTTTTGTGCGTCTTTGCGGGCACTTCCTGCCTCCTTGGCGTGTGGGAACTTCTGCGATCGACGCTACGGCGGCAGGGACGCGACGGCGTCGTCCTCAGGCCGTGTTCATGCTCCGACCCGACGACGATCTCGTCTCCTACCTGAGTAGGAGGCGGCGCCCGAAGCCCTGGAGTACGTTCACTCCGTGAGCAACCTCGGCCCTCTCTTCCGCCGGTACGGATTCGACGCGCTGATCGCGCTCGCCGCGCTCGTGATCGCGCTCGAGGGCGCGTTCCGGGACGGCGTCGACCCGCCGACGGCCACGCGGTGGTTCACGGTGCCGGCACTCGCGCTGATCGTGCTGCCGTTGCTCCTGCGGCGCCGCTTTCCCTTCGCCGCGCCCGCGGCTGTCTGGGTGATCGCAGCGGCGTGCTCGGTCATAGACGGCCGGCTCGTCGTGTTCAGCGTGATCTCGTCGGTGGCCGGCATGGTCGCGGCCTTCCTGCTCGGCAACCTGCGCGACGACACGCAGGCGCGCATCGGCCTGGCGATCGTCGTCGCGGGGGCGGCGACCGTCATCTACAACAACCCGAGGCACGCTCCAGGAGAGCTGGTCTTCGTCCCGGTGCTGTTCGGAATCGGGTGGCTCGCCGGCTACGCGCTGCGCGAGCGGGCCGCTCAGGCCGAGGAGGCAGAGGAGCGGGCGCTCCAGGCAGAGCAGCAGCGCGAATCGGCGGCGCGCGTCGCGGTGGCCGAAGAGCGCGCTCGGATCGCGCGCGAGCTCCACGACGTCGTCGCCCACGCCGTCAGCGTGATGGTGCTCCAGGTCGGCGCCGTCCGCCACAAGCTTCCCGGAGAGCTGGCCGAGGACAAGGACGCGCTCACAGACGTCGAGCGCGCGGGCCGAGCGGCACTCGCGGAGATGCGGCGCCTCCTCGGTGCGATGCACGACGGCGAGGACGCGGACCTGGCGCCACAGCCCGGGCTCCACAACCTCGACGCGCTCGTCGAACGGGTCGGCCGGGCCGGCCTGCCCGTGCGGCTCCAGGTCGAGGGCAACGCGGTCCCGCTCCCCCGCGCGGTCGATCTCTCTGCATATCGGATCGTCCAGGAGGGCCTGACCAACTCCCTGAAGCACGCGAACGCCAGCCGCGCCGACGTGACCGTCTCCTACGGGAAGGACGCAGTGCAGCTCGAGGTCCGCGACGACGGAGTCGGTGTGGCGGCGAGCGACGGTCTCGGCCACGGCCTCGTCGGCATCCGCGAGCGCGTCAAGATCTACGGCGGCGAGATGACTGCAGGATCGGCACCCGAGGGCGGCTACGTCCTCAGCGCGCGCCTGCCGCTCGAGGGCCGGCGATGAGCATCCGCGTCCTCGTCGCAGACGACCAGTCGCTCGTGCGCGGCGGCTTCCGCATGCTGCTCGCCGGTGAGCCGGACATCGAGATCGTCGCCGAGGCGACCACCGGGCTGGAGGCAGTCGACAAGGCGGCCCGCTTTCAGCCGACGGTGATCCTGATGGACATCCGCATGCCCGACCTCGACGGCCTCGAGGCAACCCGGCGCATCCTCGCCGCCGACGACGACGCGCGGATCCTGGTGATCACCACGTTCGACCTCGACGAGTACGTGTTCGAAGCATTGCGGGCCGGTGCGAGCGGCTTCGTGCTCAAGGACGAGCCTCCGGAGCAGCTGATCGCTGCCATCCGCACGATCGCTGCGGGCGACGCCCTGCTCTCGCCCGCGGTCACGAAGCGCGTGATCGAGCGGTTCTCGAGGCTCCCCAATCCCACCCCGCCGAAGGAGCTCGACGAGCTCACGGACCGCGAGCGGGAGATCTTCCGGCTGATCGCCGCCGGCCGCTCGAACGCCGAGATCGGACAGGAGCTCTACATCAGCGAGACGACGGTCAAGACGCACGTCACGCACGTCTTCCAGAAGCTGAACGTCCGCGACCGGGTCCAGGCGGTCGTGCTCGCGTACCAGGCCGGGCTCGCCGAGCCGGACGCATTGCGCGATGCCGACGAAACCTGACCCAACGGGTCGAAACCCGCACCGTCGGTCAGTTGTAGGACCCTCGGCCGAGGTTCACGATGGAGAGCCTGATGCGGCACCTGCGCCTCGCCACCTGCACGCTCTCGCTCGTCCTCCTGGGCGCGCTCGTGGCCGGCGCCGAGGCCCGCACGCCGCAGCCGACCGAGGCGACCGTCTCCTGTGACCGGATCGTGTTGCGCGACCGTTCCGGCTCTGCGGACGGGTTCCGGATCCTGCTCGGCGCCGTCTCCGTTCCCGGGTCGCGGCACCTGGCCGACCGCGCGGCGACGACGCCGGACCGGCACTGGCGCTACTACCGCAACGCCGGGATCGCGATCCGCGCCGGCACGTCGGCGGTCAGCGTCAGCGTCCCCGAGGGCTGGCGGGATCGCGTCGCGATCTCGTGGGGCGACAGCCCGGCCTCGAGCTCGCTGCGCTTCGCGCCGTGCGGCGCCTCGCCGGCAGGGACGTGGAACTCGTATTCGGGCGGCTTCCACCTGCAGACGCGGGGCGACTGCGTGCCGCTGCTCGTCACCGTCGGTGGGATGAGCACGACCGTGCGGATCGGCGTCGGCCGCGCGTGCGGCCGCGGCTAGTCCCGCGGGCGTTTAGACCGCGAGGCGTTTGTAGAGCCGGTCGACGAGGTCCGGCATCTCCTCGAGGCGGTCGGCGATCACGCGCAGCCGGTACTCACGAAAGTGCTCGGGCTCGACGCCCAGAGCCGCGGCCAGGCGCGCGACGACGTCCTTCGACGGCACGGGGCGGTTGCCGTGCACGAGGTGGTTGAGGTAGCCGGCCGAGAGCCCGGTCTTGGAAGCGAGACCGCGATACGTGAGTCCCGTCTCCCCCATCAGGCGCTCGATCGTGCGCCCGAAGTCCTCCTCGCTGTACTTCCGCTTGCGAGCCATCAACGAGCGACTACCCGTTTTGCGAGCTCTAAACTCGCAATCCGGGATTCGTCGCCGCGCGCGCGGTCCCGAAGGTCGACCGCACCGTCTTCGAGCGTCTTCTTGCCGACGGTGACGCGGAGCGGGCAGCCGATCAGGTCGGCATCGGCGAACTTCTCGCCCGGCCGCAGCTCGCGGTCGTCGAGCAGGACGTCGAGCCCTTCGGCCGAGAGCGACGCGGCAATCTCCTCTCCGATCCGAACGAGCTCCGGGTTGTCCCAGCCCAGGACGACGACGTGGACGTCGTACGGGGCGATCTCGGCCGGCCAGACCATCCCCTCGTCGCTGCCGTGCTGCTCGACTGCGGCCGCGAGCACACGGCCGGGTCCGATGCCGTAGGAGCCCATCACGATTGGCTTCTCGACCCCGTCCTCGTCCAGATACTTCGCGCCCAACGCCTCCGAGTACCGCGTGCCGAGCTTGAAGATGTGCCCGACCTCGATCGCCGTCTGGAAACGGAGCTTGCCGCCGCAGACCGGGCACGCGTCGCCCTCCTTCGGCTGGCGGATGTCCGCGAACTCGGGCTCGAAGTCGCGTCCCGCCTCGACGCCGCGCAGATGCCAGCCCGTGCGGTTCGCGCCGGTGACGAACTGGCCCTCACGCAGCGCCTCGTCGGCAACCACGGGCCCTGCGAAGCCGACCGGCCCGAGCGAACCGCCCTCGGCGCCGAAACCCGCGACGATCTCCTCGTCGGTGGCGGGGCGGAAGTCCGATCCGAGCGCGCTCTGCAGCTTCGCCTCCTCCAACCGGTCGTCGCCGCGCAGGAGCGCGAGCACGAGCGTGCCGTCGTCCCTCACCACCGGCATCGCCTTCGTCGTCGCCGCGAGGTCGATCGAGAGCAATTCGGCGAGCGCTTCGCAGGTGCGCGTGTTCGGCGTCTCGATCTCCGCCGACGCGTCGAGCCGGTCCGGGAACTCCGGCGCGCGAGGCACTCCGCGCGCGATCTCGAGGTCGGCCGCGTAGTCGCCGTTCTCGCAGGTGACGAGCGTGTTCTCGCCGGAACCGGACGGCGCGAGGTAGTCCAGCGACTCCTTGCCGCCCATCATCCCGCTCTCCGCCTCGACGCCGTGCGTCTCGAGGCCGCAGCGCACCCAGATCCGCTCGTAGGCGCCCTTGTACGCCTGGAAGCTGATGTCGAGCCCGGCCACGTCCCGGTCGAACGAGTACGAGTCCTTCATGATGAACTCGCGGACGCGCAGGAGGCCGCCGCGCGGACGAGGCTCGTCGCGGTTCTTCGTCTGGAAGTGGTACCAGGACTGGGGCAGCTGCCGGTAGCTCTGGAGCTCACGTGCGTGGAACGCGAACGTCTCTTCGTGCGTGATCGGGAGGACGTAGTCGCGACCGTTCCGGTCCTTCAGCTTGAAGAGCTCCGGGCTGCCGTAGCGGCCCGACGTAATCCAGAGCTCCGCAGGGGTCAGCACGGGCGCGAGCATCTCCTGGGCGCCGATCGCGTCCATCTCCTCCCGGACGATCCGCTCGACCTTCCGGTGCACGCGCCAGCCGAGCGGCAGGAACGTCCAGAGTCCGGCGCTGACCTGGCGGATGAACCCGCCGCGGACGAGCAGCTTGTGCGAGAGCGCCTCGGCGTCGGCCGGCGCGTCGCGCAGGGTCGGCAAGAAGAGCTGGGAGGCGCGCGCGATCATCGCGAGAATCTAATCGAGCGGGATCAGCGAGGCTTCGGCCATCGCCAGTGCGGCCGGCTTCGCCATCTTCAGCCGCTTCGGGCGCTGCATCCCGGCTTCGATCCAGCGGTCGATCTCGAAGAAGAGCTCGTCGATCAGAATGTCGGAGCTGACCTTCTTCAGGACGCGACCGTGCGCGTAGATGAAGCCGACATCGCGGCCGCCTGCGATCCCGAAGTCGGCGTCGCCCGCCTCCCCCGGTCCGTTCACCGCGCAGCCCATCACCGCGACCTCGAAGGCCTGCGGGTAGCCGCGCAGCCGCTCCTCGACGACGACCGCAAGCTTCTCGACGCCGACGTTGTCGCGGCCGCAGGAGGGGCACGAGATCATCACGGGGCCGCGCTCGCGTAGGCCGAGCGCCTTCAGGATCTCGAACGCCGTCTCGACCTCCTTGACCGGATCGGCCGTCAGCGAGACGCGGATCGTGTCGCCGATCCCATCGGAGAGCAGCGCGCCCATGCCGACGGCGCTCTTGATCGAGCCGGCGAACGGCGTCCCCGCCTCGGTGACTCCCAGGTGCAGCGGATAGGGCACCTTGGCGGCGAGCATTCGGTAGGCCCGGATCATCGTCGGCACGTGCGTCGACTTGACCGAGATCTTGAAGTTGCGGTAGTCGAGCCGCTCGAGCAGCTCGACCTCCTCGATCGCTGCGGCGACGAGGGCCTCGGCCTGGTCGGTCTGGGCGAGGTCGTGCAGGTGCTTCGGGAGCGAGCCGGAGTTGGCGCCGATCCGCATCGGGATCCCGGCTTTCTTCGCCGCGTTGACGACGAGCTCGACCTTGTCGGGGCCGCCGATGTTGCCCGGGTTGATGCGGACAGCGGCAACGCCGGCGGCGATCGCCTTGAGCGCGAGGCTGGCGTTGAAGTGGATGTCCGCGATCACCGGGATCGGGCTGAAACGGACGATCCGGGCGAGCGCGTCGGCGTCCTCCGTCTTCGGCACGGCGCAGCGGACCACCTCGCACCCGGCCGATGCGAGCGCCGCGATCTGGGCGGTCGTGGCCTCGACGTCGCGTGTCGGCGTCAGGGTCATCGACTGGACGACGACGGGCGCGCCGCCGCCGATCGCGACGTTGCCGACCTTGATCCCCACTTGCGAGGCCATGCAGACAGGGTATCGAGACGGGATTCTGGGCCGCGAAGCGGCGCTAATCGCCGAGCCGGCCGATGTCGTTCGTCAAGCCGATGAAGAAGAGGAGCAGCACGACCGCGATTCCGATCACCGAGACGCGCTCGTAGACCTCACGCGCGACTGCCTTGCCGCGGATCCCCTCGATCAGCGAGAAGGCGATGTGACCCCCGTCGAGCGGCAGCAGCGGCAGCAGGTTCAGCAGCGCGAGCGAGAGGCTGATCAGGCCGAGCACCCACAGATACGTGTCCGTGCCCTGCTCGACTGCTTCGGACGACCCCTGGACGATCCCGACCGGGCTCGAGATCTCGTCACGGCCGGAGCCGGTCACGAGCCGGCCGACGGACCTCCCGATCTCCTGCGTCACCTCCCACGTCACCCGGAACGACTGGCCGATCGAGCCGACGACGCCGAACTCCTCCGACTTCTCCGGCCGGACCGGCTGCAGCTGCACGGTCCTTCCGTCGCGCTCGACCGTCAGCGTCACGGGCGCGCCGCGCGAGTCCTGGATCGTCGGGCGGATCGAGTCACCGTCGACCCTCTTGCCGTTGATCGCGAGGATCCGGTCGCCCGCGCTGCACGCCGGCGGCTTCCGCGGGCGAGTCGGCGAGGACGTCATTGACCGTCGCGCTGACGCTGTCGGTCGTGCCGCGAAGCTCGAACCCGAGCCGGTAGCCGCCGCTGAGCGACATGAAGAGCGCGGCGAAGATCGCGACGGCGAGGAGCAGGTTCGCGGCCGGCCCGGCGAAGATGACGGCGACCCGTTTCCACGTCTTGGCCCGCCAATACGCGTCCGGCGCGAGCGCATCCTGGATCTCGGTCAGCCCCCGCTCGGCCGACCTCAGCGCCAGGGGCGACAGCGACGCTTCGGGCAGGGCCGTCCGGACACGTTCGAGCGCCGCGGTGCCGCCGTCGTAGTCGTTCTCCTCGAGATACCGCCGCAGGTCGCCGACAGGGCGGCCGAGCGGTGGCGCCTCCTCGATCGCACGGCCGAAGTGGACGTCGAGGTCGCCCGCCGCCGGCCTGTGCATGCCCGGGATCTTCACGTAGCCGCCGAGCGGGATCGCGCCGACGCCGTACTCGATCCCGTTCCGCTTCGTCTTCACGATCGCCGGCGGGAAGCCGAGATAGAACTTGCGCGGGTTCATCCCGACCCCGCGGGCGACGAGGAAGTGGCCCGCCTCGTGGATCAGGATCAGGAACGCGAGCCCGAGGAGCGAGACGAAGATGCTCACGAGACGGGCACCCCGCGGCCGGCGAGGCGGCGAGCCTCGGCGTCCGCTTCGACCAGCTCCGCCAGATCGTGCGCGGGCGCTCCGTCCGCAGACGCGAGGGCGCTCTCGACGACCTCGGCGATCCCGAGGAAGGGGAGCCGGCCGTCGAGGAAGGCGGCCACGGCCACCTCGTTGGCCGCATTCAGCACGGCCGGGTACGTCCCGCCGGACTCGCCCGCGCTACGGGCCAGCGCCAGCAGCGGGAATGTCTCGAGGTCAGGTGCGGCGAACTCGAGGGTCAGCCCGGCCGCCAGGTCGAGCTGCGGCACATCAGTGGCGGCCCGCTCGGGATAGCTGAGCGCGAAGGAGATCGGCACGGTCATGTCCGGATAGCCCAGGTGCGCAAGCGCCGCGCCGTCGCGGAAGCGGACGAACGAGTGGACGATCGAGGACGGATGGATCACGACCTCGATCCGGTCGTACGCGATCCCGAAGAGGAAGTGCGCCTCGATCAGCTCGAGGCCCTTGTTGGCCAGCGTGGCCGAGTCGACCGTGATCTTCGGGCCCATGCTCCAGGTCGGGTGCGCGAGCGCGTCGTCGACCGTCACGCCCTGGAGGTCGTCGCCGCTGCGGCCGCGGAAGGGCCCGCCGGAGGCGGTCAGCACGAGCGAGTCGACCGAGGCGGGCTCACGTCCCTCGAGGCACTGGAAGAGCGCCGAATGCTCGGAGTCGACCGGGAGCAGGAGGCCTCCACCCCGCTCCTTTGCCGCGAGCGCGAGCTCACCGGCGGCAACGAGGCTCTCCTTGTTCGCGAGCGCCAGCGTGACGCCGCGCTCGAGCGACCAGAGCGTCGCGCCGACGCCGGCGAAGCCGACGATCGCATTCAGGACGACATCCGGTTGTGCGACCTCGAGCAGCTCGGTCACGTCGCCGCCCACCTGTGTGTGCGCGACGCCGTGCTCACGTGCCAGCGCCGTCAGATCGGACGTGCCCGACGAGAGGGCGCACAGCTCGAGCTCGGGGTTCCGCTCCACGACCTCGATCGCCTGCCGGCCGATCGAGCCGGTGGCGCCGAGCAGCGCAATCCGCTTCACGGGCACAGTGTGCCCGAAGGGCTCTACGCCAGGGCTATGACGACGTAGAACGCTGCGACCGAGGCGAAGAGCAGCGAGTCGATCCGATCGAGCATGCCGCCGTGGCCGCCGAGCAGCTGGCCCGAGTCCTTGACCTGCAGGTCGCGCTTGAGCGCCGATTCGAAGAGGTCGCCGGCGGCTCCGGCGAGCGCGATCGCCGCGCCGAGCGCGATCGACTCGGGAATCGTGAGGAAGTCCTGCTCGTAGAGCGCGAAGAAGGCGACCGCGATCGCAGCGACGGTGCCGGCGACGAACCCCTCCCATGTCTTCCCCGGCGAGAGCGAGGGAGCGAGCTTGTGGCGGCCGAGCATGCGGCCGACGAGATAGGCGGCGGTGTCGTCGGCGAAGACCGCGAGCAGGACGGTGAAGACGGCGAGGCGGCCGTGCTCGGTGATGTCCCGGAGCAGGAGCAGATGCCCGAGCCCGAGCGCGATCCAGGCCACGCCCAGCACGGTCGTGCTCATCGTCACGGTCGCGGTCTGGCGCGTTTCCGCGATCCCGTAGAAAAGGAACGCGAGCACGAGCGTGAGCATGAAGCCGCCGGTCATCCACGCTGGGCCGCCGAGGTGGGCGCCGAGGAGCGTCGCGAGCGCGCCGACATAGCCGGCGAGCACGAGCGGGCGCAGCGACCTGGCCATCACGTAGAACTCGTGCAGCGCCACGAGCGCGGCGAATGCGGCGAGCCCGAACAGCCACCACTCGCCGAGATAGACGAGGTACAGCACGACGGGGACGCCGACGACCGTGACGAGGACGCGCGAGAGAAAGTTGTTCATCGACCGCCGAAGCGCCGCCGCCGGGTGGCGTAGTCGGCGAGCGCGTTGCGAAGATCGTCCTCGCCGAAGTCCGGCCAGAGCGTCTCGACGAAGACGAGCTCGGCATAGGCGAGCTGCCAGAGGAGGAAGTTCGAGAGCCGCAGCTCACCCGACGTCCGGATCAGGAGGTCGGGGTCGGGCAGCTCCGGGGCGTACAGCTGCGCCGCGAGCATGTCCTCGTCGACGTCTTCGGCGCGCACACCCGTCTCGATCAGCCGGCGGGCCGCGTCGACGAGCTCGCCGCGGCCGCCGTAGTCGAACGCGATCCAGAGCGAGAGGCGGTCGTTCGCCGCCGTCTCCGTCTCCAGCGCCGCCATCCGCTCCTGCAGCCAGTCCGGCGCGCGGTCGCGGCGGCCGATGAAGCGAGTGCGGACGCCCTGCTTGGCGAGGTCGGGGAGTTCACGCTCGATCGTCTCCCCGAAGATCTCCATCAGCGACTCGACCTCGTCGGCCGGCCGCGTCCAGTTCTCGGTCGAGAACGCGTAGACGGCGAGCGAGCGCACGCCGAGGTCGATCGCCGCCTCGACAGTCCGCCGCAGCGCGCGCGTCCCCTCGCGGTGGCCGTCCGCCACCGGCATTCCGCGCCGCTCCGCCCAGCGGCCGTTCCCGTCCATGATGATCGCGACGCTGCGGGCGAGGTCGGTCGATTTGAGGTCGGTGGCGACCTCAGACCTCCATGATCTCGGCTTCTTTGTGCTTGATCAGGTCGTCGATCGCCGTCGTGTGCTCGTCGGTGAGCTTCTGCACCTGCTTCTCGCCGCGGAGCTCCTCGTCGTCGCCGACCTCACCGTTCCGAACCAGCTCCTCGAGGTGCTTCATCACGTCACGGCGGACGTTCCGGATCGCGACCTTGCCCTCCTCGCCGTACTTGCGGACGAGCTTGACGAGCTCCTTGCGCCGCTCCTCGGTCAGCTGCGGAATCGGCAGCCGGATCAGCTTGCCGTCGTTCGACGGCGTCAGCCCGAGGTCCGACTCCTGCACGGCCTTCTCGATCGCCTTGATCTGGGTCGGATCGAACGGCTGCACCGTGATCATCCGCGGCTCGGGCACGCCGATCGTCGCCATGTTCTTCAGCGGCGTCGGGGTGCCGTAGTAGTCGATCGTGATCCGGTCGAGGAGCGCCGCCGAGGCGCGGCCGGTGCGCACGCTGTTGAACTCGGTCCGCGTGGTCTCGATCGACTTGTCCATGCGGCGCTTGGCGTCGTCCAGGAACTCCTCGATTGTCGGCATCAACGCTCCTTTACGGGGGTCGAGATGATCGTTCCTACCTGCTCGCCGGTTGCGACGCGCAGGATGTTGCCGTCGGCGAGCTCGAAGACGTGGATCGGGAGGTTGTTCTCCATGCAGAGGGAGAGCGCGGTCGTGTCCATCACCCGTAGGCCGCGCTCGATCGCCTCCAGGTGTGTCAACGCGGGCAGGAACGTCGCGTTCGCGTCCTCTTTCGGGTCGCCGTCGTAGACGCCCTTGATTCCGCTCTTGGCCATCAGGATCGCCTCGGCGCCGATCTCGAGCGCGCGCAGCGCTGCGGCCGTGTCGGTGGTGAAGAACGGGTTGCCGGTGCCCGCTGCAAAGATCACGACGCGGCCCTTCTCGAGGTGGCGCATCGCCCGGCGGCGGATGTACGGCTCGGCGACCTCGGAGACCTCGAGCGCGGAGAGCACGCGCGTGTCCGCTCCGCGCCGCTCGAGCGCGTCTTGCAGCGCGAGCGCGTTGAGGACGGTCGCCAGCATGCCGGCGTAGTCCGCCGTGGCGCGATCCATGCCCTCGGCCGCGGCGGAGATGCCGCGGTAGATGTTGCCGCCGCCGACGACGATCGCCAGCTCGAGCCCTTCCGCCTGGACGTCGACGATCTCGCGCGCGATCCCCTCGACCGTCTTCGGGTCGGTGCCGAACTCGTGGTCGCCCATCAGCGCCTCGCCCGAGAGCTTCAGGAGAACGCGGCGGAAGGCGGGAGCGGCGCCCGAGGGCGCCCGCTCCGCCAGTTCCTCGTGTGTGGTCACGCGCCTATTCTGCGACAGAGAAGCGCTTGAACGCGACGACACGCGCTCCGGCCTCGTCGAGCGCCTGACCCACGGTCTTCGCCGAGTCGTGAATCCACGGCTGCTCGGTGAGCGTGCCGCCCGGCTGCATCGCGAAGAAGCGCTTCGCGAGCATCCCCTCGACGATCTTCTCCTTCGCCTGCTCCGGCTTCCCTTGGAGCTCGTCCGAGTTGAGATAGACCTGCTTCTCGGCCTCGACGGTCTCGGCGGGGACGTCGTCCTTGCTCAGCCACTCGGGCGCCGCGAACGAGATGTGCATCGCGAGCTGGCGCGCCAGCTCCTCGCTGCCGCCCTCGAGCTTGACGATCACGCCGATCTTGTTCGCCGGCGGATGCGCGTAGGCGTTGACGACCTCGCCGTCGCCGATCTCGTAGCGCTCGGCGCCGACAATGACGATGTTCTCTCCGAGCTTGGCGCCGACGTCGACGCGGTCCTGCTCCAGCGACTCGAGCGCGTCGGTCCCGTCGGCGTGCACGGTCTCGAGCACCTTCTTCGCGAACGCCTGGAAGGCCTCGTTGTTGGAGACCGGCTCCGTTTCACAGCCGACGGCGACCATCGTGGCTCTGCCGCCTTCAACCGCATCGCCCTCGATCCGGTAGCCGACGAGGCCCTCGGTCGTGGCGCGGCCGGCGCGCTTGGCCACCTGGGCCATGCCCTTCTCGCGGAGGAGCGTGCGTGCAGCCTCGAGGTCGCCGCCCGTCTCCTGGAGCGCTCGCTTCGCGTCCATCATCGGCGCGCCGGTGGCGTCGCGAAGCTCCTTCACCTGGGATGCGGAAATGGTCGTGCTCACGGGGTCTCCTCCTCGGTCGTCTCGGCCGCCGGGGCCTCGACGGTCTCCGGCTCGGGCTCGGGCTCGGCCTCCGCGACCGGCGCTTCAGCCTCCGCGGCGGGCGGCTCCTCGGCCTGCGCTGCTTGCTCGGCCGCGGGCGCCTCTTCGGCCTGCGGTGCGTCCTCGGTCGCGACGGCGCCGTTGCCGTTCCCGTTCGTGGCTGCGGCCATCTCCTTCGGCGTCACCTTGCTCTGGCCGGCGGCGATGCCGTCGGCGATCGCCTTGACGATCAGGCTGCACGAGCGGATTGCGTCGTCGTTGCCGGGGATGATGAAGTCGGCCTCGTCCGGGTCGCAGTTCGTGTCGACGAGCGCGATGATCGGCACGCCGAGCCGCCGCGCCTCGCGCACGGCGAGCTGCTCCTTCTTCAGGTCGACGATGAAGACGGCGTCGGGCTGCCGCTTCAGGTCGGCGACGCCGCCGAGGTTCGACTCGAGCTTCTCGAGCTCGGCCAGCAGCGTGATCCGCTCCTTCGCCGGCAGCAGCTCGAGCTGCCCTTCGCTCTTGAGGCGGCGCAGCTCGTGCAGGTGCGCGATCCGGTCGGTGATCGTCCGCCAGTTCGTCAGCAGGCCGCCGAGCCAGCGGTTCGCGACGTACGGCATCCCGACGCGGCCGGCCTCCTGCGAGACGGCGTCCTGCGCCTGCTTCTTCGTGCCGACGAAGAGGATCGTGCCGCCGCGCTCCGCGAGGTTGCGCGCGAAGTCGTACGCCTCCTGGAGCAGTTCGGAGGTCTGAGTCAAATCGATGATGTAGATGCCGCCGCGCTCGGTGAAGATGAAGCGCTTCATCTTCGGATTCCAGCGACGGGTCTGGTGGCCGAAGTGGACGCCGGCCTCCAGGAGGTCACGCATGGATACGACTGCCAAGGGACTGGCCCCTTTCACGGTTGATTGCGGTGCAAGCCGGCGGGGCGCGGGCGGAACCGCTTACACGTAGTTCAGAAGTGCAGCGCGGCACCACCGCCCGTCCGTGTCGCCGGGACGGAGGGACGAAGACGGCGCCAGTGTAGCTGTGCTCAGGCCGCGGCGCGGGCGCGCGCCAGCGCATCGGCCAGGTCTGGCGGCAGCGGTGACTCGACATCGACGCGCTCGCCGGTGAAGGGATGGTCGAAGGCGAGTCCGGCCGCGTGCAGGAACTGGCGCTCGAGCCCGAGGTCGCCGGCGGAGCCGTAGACGGGATCGCCCGAGATCAGGAAGTCGATCGCCTCGAGGTGGACGCGGATCTGGTGCGTGCGGCCGGTCTCGAGCCGCAGCTCGAGGAGCGCGCGCGGGCCGAGCAGCTCGAGGACCTCGAAGTGCGTCACGGCGTCGCGCGGAGTCGTGGTGTCGAGCGAGTGCCGCGACTTGTCGACCCGGTCGCGCCCGATCGGCGCCTCGATCCGGCCGCTGCGCGAGCGCGGCGTGCCCTTGACGAGCGCGAGGTAGCGCCGGTCGACGGCGCGGCGGCGAATCAGCTCCTGCAGGCGCGCGTGCGCTTCGTCCGAACGGGCGACGACGAGCAGGCCCGAAGTGTCGCGGTCGAGCCGGTGGACGATCCCCGGCCGGTCCTCGTCGCCTCCAGCGGCGTCGTGGGCGAGCAGGCCGTGGACGAGCGTCCCGCTCCGGTGGCCCGTGCCGGGGTGGACGACGACGCCCGCCGGCTTGTCGACGACGAGCAGGTGCTCGTCCTCCCAGACGACGTCCAGGTCCATCTCCTCCGCGGCGAGCGGGCCGGCCTCGGCGGGGAGCTCGACGACGACCTCCTCCCCGCCCTCGAGCCTGTGGCTCTTCGCCCGTGGCGCGCCGTCGACGAGCACGGCGCCGTCCGCGATCAGCCGCTCGGCGAGCGAGCGTGAGCCGACCTCGACCCGGCCGGCGACGGCCCGGTCGAGCCGCTCCGCCTCAGGGGCGAGAAAGCGGAGAGTGGACAACGCTGCTCGGCGGCCGGCGCTTGGAGCGGTCGCCGCCCGCGAGCGCGCCGAAGAGGGTCGCGACGCCGACGACGATGAACACGTCGGCGAGGTTGAACGCCGGCCAGAAGCGGAAGTCGAGGAAGTCGGTGACGTGACCGAGCCGGACGCGGTCGAGCAGGTTGCCGAGGCTGCCGCCGAGCACGAGGCCGAGCGCGACCGGCAGCACCGGGTGCCGGCCGCCGGAGCGCGTGAAGAAGACGAGCATCCAGCCGACCGCGATCGCGGTGACGATGATCACGATCGAGGTCGCGCTGGCGAAGAACCCGAATGCGATCCCGGAGTTGCGAACGTGGTGGATCGAGAACGGGCCGGCGATCTGCACCTCCTCGCCGAGCGCCAGCGCGCGGGCGACGACCTGCTTCGTCAGCTGATCGGCTGCGACCGCCGCGACGACGATCGCCGCCAGGCTGACCCACTGCCGCAGCCCTGCGCCGAGCGGCCGCTCGGCCGCCAGGATCGGGCGTAGCGCGTTCGTCGACGACCCGACGCGGACGTCGAGCGGAGGCGACTCGCGACGCGCGGGCTCGTTCACCGGGCGAGACGCCTCGCGTCCTCGATGCAGAGCGTCGTCCACGGCACGGCCTCGAGCCGCTCGACCGGAATCTCCTTGCCGCAGACCTCGCAGCGGCCGTACTCGCCGGACTCGATCCGCGCCAGCGCCTTCTCGACCTGACTCAGCTGGTCGCGCGCGTCCTCCTCGAGGCCCTCGTCGAGCTCGCGCTCGTAGGTCTCCGTTGCCGTGCTCGCCAAATGGTTGTCCGCCGGCGAGACGAGCTCGCCGGTCTCGTCCTCCAGCGACGCGTTGCCGATGTCGTGGTGCTCGATCGTCTTCTGCAGCCGGTCGCGGGCATCCTCGAGCAACCGGCGGAAGTGGTCGGTGTCGATGCTCATCCGGTCTGGGTCTCCTGTCCGCCCGCCGTGGCGAGCCGTCGTTCGATCTCGTCCGGCGAGATGCCGGTCAGCTCGACGATCTTGTTCCGGGAGGAACCGCCCGAAACGAGCGTGACGCTCGCGCGCGGGACGGCGAGGGTCTCGGCGAGGAGCTCGAGGACGGCGTCGTTCGCCTTCCCCCGCTCCGGTGCCGCCGCGACGCGCACCTTCCAGGAATCGCCGTGCCGGCCGACGACGCCGGGAGCCGACGCGCCGGGCGCGACTCGCAGCCGCAATCTGGTCGTGGGCGCAACCACGAAAGGCATGTTAGTCGCGCAGGATGACGCATCCGCGAGAGCGGATGCGTCATCGCGCCAAAACCCCTAAAGGGGCCGCTTTGCGGCCCAGCCACGGACGGATCGTCGGCCTGCGCTCAGCTGATCAGGCGGCGGATCTCGCCGGTTTGCTCGCCCACCGGCTCGCGCTCGTCGATCGAGGCCTCGTCGAGGCTCTCGAGCGCGGAGCGGAGCAGCGACTTGATCCGGCGCAGCTCGGTCTCGAGCCGTTCCTTCTCCGACGACGCCCGCCGGGCGATCGCGCGGGCCTCGGCGTGCGCCTCCCCGACGATCGTCTCGGCCTCCTTGCGGGCCTGCTCGCGCAGCTGCTGTGCAGCACTCTCGGCGGAGACGAGCGTCGTCCGCAGGAGCCCCTCGAGCTCCTTGTGCCTGACGAGATCGAGCTCGAGCTGCTCGACCTTGTCCGCGAGGTCGGCGCGCTCGCGCCAGACGTCCTCGAAGCTCTCGGCGACCTCCGTGAGCAGCGTGTCGACCGAGAGCCGCTTGTAGCCGCGAAAGCCACGACCGAGCCGGATATGGCGGATCTCGACGGGTGTGAGTGCCATCGCGCCTCCCTTCCTACAGCCGCTGGAGCAGGGACACGAGCACGTTCTGGACGATCAGAAGGACGAAGATCGCGACCATCGGCGACAGGTCGAGCGGTCCGAGTGGCGGCAGGAAGCGGCGGAAGATCCGCAGGTACGGGTCGCAGACGTCGTAGAGGAACCGCTGCACGCGGTTCAGCCACGGCCGGTACGGCAGCCGGATCCACGACGTGAGGATGTACGCGAACAGCAGCAGCAGGTACACCCACAGAAAGACGTAGACGAAGCTCGCGATCGTGTCGCCCATGCGCGTTCCTTCGCGGTTTCCGGCGGGTTTCCTACGCGCCTGGCCTAGCGGTCTCTGGCGCGCGGCTCGCGGTGCGTAGGCCGGTGGAACAGTACAGGGGTACGGGCCGCCGGCTGGAGCGCCGCGAGCCGCGCGAGGCCGCTAGGCCTGGTTGAAGAAGCCTCCGCGTTCCAACATCCGGGCCCGTTCCTCGGCCGAGACCTCGACGTTGCGCGGGGTCAGCAGGAAGACCTTGTCGGCGACGCGCTGCATGCCGCCGTCGAGTGCGTACGTGAGCCCGCTGGCGAAGTCGATCAGCCGCTTCGAGAGGTCCTGGTCGGCGCTCTGGAGGTTGATGATCACGGGCACGCCGTCCTTGAACCGGTCGGCGATCTGCTGCGCATCGTTGAAGCTCCGCGGCAGGACGAGGTGCACCTTGACCGAGGCGGGATTCGGCACTGCCTCGACGCCGCGCAGGCGGCTCGGGGGCCGAGCGACAGCGGTGTTCGCGGCCTCCGGCTCGGAGTCGGTCCAGTCGTCGAAGTCGCGGCCGCGCCGGGGCTGCAGGCGGCGGACGTTGGCCCGCTCGCGGGCGCCGTAGCTGCGCTCGAGATCCTCGTTGGTGGCGTAGCCGTCCTCGTCCCAGTCTTCCTCCTCGGCGATGCCGAAGTAGACGAGCGTGCGGCTCCAGACGTCTGCAAATCCCATCTCAGCAGGAGATTATGGCCCAAGGAGGACGGAACCGAGGCGAATCAGCGTGGCGCCCTCCTCGACCGCGACGCGGTAGTCCTGCGAGGTGCCCATCGACAGCTCGGCGAGCCCGTGCTCGGCGGCGAGCTCGCGCAGGCGGCGGAAGTACGGCCTGGACTCCTCGGGATCGGCGGCGGCGGGCGGCATCGTCATCAGCCCGCGAACGTCGGAATACGCCGCGAGGAGCGCGGGCAGCTCGTCGGGAGCGACTCCCGACTTCGACGGCTCGCCGGACAGGTTCACCTCGATCAGCGCCGGGACGGTGAGCCGCTGTGCGGCGGACGCCGAAGCGAGCGAATGCACGAGCTCGCAGATGCCGTTCACGACCTTGGCCTTGTTCGACTGGAGATGGCCGATGAAGTGCCAGCGAAAGGCCTCGCCGTAAGCCGCGTGCTTGCGCTCCAGGTCCTGGGCGCGGTTCTCGCCCACGATCTCGATCCCGGCTGCCGCCAGGACGCCCATGTCCTCGAGCGCCGCGTACTTGGTCGCGGCGACGATCGCGACGTCGGGGCCGACCTCCCCTCGGATCCGCTCCAGGTTCGCACGCACGGCGTCAGGCGACACGCGCGATTACTCCCTGGACTCCGCGCGGCTTCCCCGTTCGGCGGTGCGAGAAGAAGCGCTCCGGGTTGCAGAAGGTGCAGAGATCGGTCCGCCCCACGTCGTCCACACCGGCCTCGTTGAGCGCCCGCTCGGCCGCGCTCCAGAGGTCGAGCCTCCGGCCGCGGACGACGTCGGCTCCGAACGCGTCGGCGAAGGGCTTCGCGACCTCCTCGCCCACCTCGTAGCAGCACGGCCCGATCGCGGGGCCGATCGCCGCCTGCAGCCGGCCGCCGAGCGTCTCCGCGCCGACGCCGACGATGCCGGCAAGCAGGCCGCGCCAGCCGGCGTGGAGGACTGCGACCGCCGGCGGGCCGTCGCTGCGCACGAGCGCAATCGGCAGGCAGTCAGCCGTCATCGCGAGGATCGGCTGCCCCGGCTCGTCGCTCCAGAGGCCGTCGCCCGGCTCGCCGCGAGCGCCCGGCTCGGCCCGGTGGACGAGCGTCGAGTGCACCTGGCGGTTGAGTGCGAGCCGCTCCTCGTCCGCGTCGATCGCCGCGCAGAGCAGCCGGCGGTTCTCGTCGACGCGATCGACGTCGTCCCCGGTCAGCCGGCCCAGGTTGAGCGACTCGTACGGACCCTGGCTGACGCCGCCCTCCCGCGTCGAGAACACGACCGCGTAGCCGGGCGGATCCCAGTGGATCACAGGAGCTCCTGCGCCCGGCCGAGCAGGTGCTCGCGCCGGTTACGGTCGGGGTCTTCGACGACCTCGTCGAGCAGCGTCTGCAGCGTCTGCCCGAGCTGCGGGCCTTCGGAGAAGCCGAGCCCGATCAGGTCGGTGCCGTCCACCGCGAGGTCGGCAAGCCGGTGCGGCTGCGTGCGCTCCTGCTGGACGAGGGCGCGGAAGCGATCGAGCCGCTCCCGCTCGCCGGCCGGCACGGTCTTCCCCGCGAGATCGGCGGCGCGGTGCGAGAGCAGGTCGCCGGCGAATCGCTCGCCGTGCCGGGCGAGGAAGCGGCGCGCGTCCACGGGCGCCGGCTCGTCCTCCAGCGCGAACGGATGCTCCCGAACGAGTCTGACGACGTACGCGCGCAGCCTCGTGGGATAGCGCAGGCGGCGGAGCGCCTGGGACGCGGCGAGAGCGCCGATCGCGGCATGGTCACCACCGTCGCGTTCGGCCTCGGGCTTGCCGAGGTCGTGCAGCAGCGCGGCGAGCCGAACTTCCAGCGGCGCGCCTGTGTCGGCTGCCGCCTGCACGACGGTGAAGGTGTGCTCGTCGAGCGTCAGGTGCTGGCGGTCACTCTGCTGGTCGTAGCCGATCGCGGGCGCGAACTCCGGGAGCACGTGCACGAGCACGCCGGTGTCCCGCGCCAGCCGCAGCGCCTTCGCCGGATGCGCGCCGAGCAGGAGCTTCGAGAGCTCGCCCAGCCCATCGGCCGCGAGTCCGCCGCCGATCCGCTCGCCCGAGACATGCTCGATGCGCGGCGCCCACTCGCGCATCTGGCGAAGCGTGTCCTCGTCGGGATCGACATCGAGCTGCGAGACGAACCGGAGGCCGCGGACGATCCGAAGCGGATCGTCACGGAAGCTCGCGGGGCCGGTGGTGCGCAAGACGCCGTGCTCGAGATCGGCGCGGCCGCCGAGCGGATCGAGGATCTCACCTGTCTCGAGCCGGCGTGCGATCGCGTTGATCGTGAAGTCGCGCCGCGCCATGTCCTGCTCGAGCGAGATCTCGCGATCCGCCACGATCTCGAAGTCGTGCCTGCCGGGGCCGGTCGAGCGCTCGACCCGCGGCGGCGTGAACTCGATCCCGGCCGGCTGGAGCGCCCGCGCCGCCTTGTCGCGCGGCAGCAGCCGCACGCCGACGCGCTGGTCGGCGACGACGAGATCCTCGACCTTGCCGTGCGGCTCGAGCGCCGCCCGCAGCTCGGCGTGGCCGACGCCCGGGACGACGAAGTCGAGCTCCGGCGGCGTCCGCCCGAGCAGCTCGTCGCGCACGGCGCCGCCGACGAGGTACGCATCCAATCCGAGCGAGTGCACGTAGTCGGCGACCGAGTCCCACATGCCGCCCATTGTGGGCCAAGTAACAGTCTGTTACTTGGCGATGACGCGCCGGTGCCGGAGAGCGGGAGGCCAAGTAACAGTCTGTTACAAGGCTGCTAGAGCAGCGCGACCGCCTCGATCTCGACCAGGGCGCCGGACGGGAGCTTCGCGACCTCGACCGTCGAGCGGGCGGGCGGCGCGTCGCCGACGTGGGCCGCATAGACCTCGTTCATCGCCGCGAAGTCGCCCAGATCCTGGAGGAAGACCGTGGTCTTGACGAGCCGGTCGAGGCCGCTGCCGGCCTCCTCGAGGATCGCGCGCAGGTTTTGCAGCGCCTGCTCGGTCTGGGCGGTGATTCCCGCCACCGGTTCCTTGTCGCCCGGGCGCAGCCCGAGCTGGCCGGCGACGAAGACGAGCCCCGCGGCCTTCACGGCCTGGTTGTACGGCGCCCCTTGGAACGGCGCCGGGGCGCGCTCGGTGCGGACGATCTCCTTGTCTGCCACTTGTCTCCTTCGGGGCTAGAGGGGGCGCGACGCGGCGGCGAGTGCCGCGCCCAGCGCCTTGAAGATGGCTTCGAGCACGTGGCGCGAGTCCTCGCCGTCGATCAGGCGGACGTGGAGCGTCACCCCCGCCGCTTCCGCGAACGCGTCCAGGAAGCGCGCGGCGAGGTCGCCGCCGAGGCCGCCGGCACGCGCCTCGGTCAGGTCGACGTTGCTGTGCACGCGCGGCCGCTCGGAGACCTCGAAGACGATCTGTGCCAGCGCCTCCTCTGCGGGCATGAACGCGGAGCCGTGGCCGGGCAGGCCCTCCACGCGGAGGACGTCGGCAAACGACGCCCCGAGCGCCGTCCCCGCGGCTGCGACCTCCGCCTCGCCCTCTCCCGGCGGCAGCTCGAGGGCGAGCTCGAATCCGCCGCTGCGCGCGAGCTGCCCCAGCAAATGGTCGAGGACGGGGATGCCGGTGGCGACGTTCGAGCTCCCGCCACCGGGCGCGATGCGAGCGCTCATGCCCGCGAGACTAACGAAACGAGGGGTATCAAATTGCCCGGAAATCGCCCATCATCCGAGCGGATTCGATGAATCCCTTCAGATCAGGGAGATCTGGATGCGGCTTGTCAAATTGCTGTGCTTCGCCATGCCGGCGATCCTCGCGCTCGCCGGCTCCGCCCTGGGCGCACGCGACCCGGGTGCCTCGGCCGCCTGGCCGAGCGGCACCGCCGTGATCTCGTATGAGAGCGAGCACGCGCTGGCAGCCGCGCTCGAGCGGCATCCTGCGGAGCTCGTGCGGCGCCTCCCGGCGTTGAACGTCGCTGCTGTACGTCCGCGCGGCAGCGTCGAGCGCTTCGCCCAACGGATCAGCGCGGAGCAGGGGATCGTGCGCGTCGAGCGGGCGGCGGCTCGGCGGTCGCTCGTCGAGCCCGCCCTTGCTTCTCTCGCCCCGGCTTTGCCCTTCCAGTGGCAGTACGCGGCGGTGCGAGCGGATCAGGTGTCCGCCGCGGTGGTCCAGGCGGCGGCGGGTTTCACGATCGCGGTGGTCGACACCGGCGCCGATCTCGGCGCTCCCGATCTCGGCGCGAAGGCGCCGCGGACCTACAACGTCCGCAAGCGGCAATCGGACGTGCAGGACGCCAACGGCCACGGCACCTTCGTCGCCGCCCTCGCCGCAGGTTCGTCGACGAACGGGGACGGGATCGCAGGCGTCGGCGGCGAGGCGCGGTTGATGATCGTGCAGGCGGGCGGTGCGAGCGGCGCCTTCACGGACGTCGACGAGGCCGCCGCGATCGTCTACGCGGTCGATCACGGCGCGAAGATCGTCAATCTCAGCCTCGGCGGCGCGACGACGTCCTCGATCGAGAAGCGCGCGGTCGACTACGCAGTCGCGAAGGGAGCCCTTCTCGTCGCGGCGGTCGGCAACGGCTACCAGCGCGGGAACGCGGTCGAATATCCGGCGGCCCTGCTCCAGCCGGTCGGCTCGAACGGCGTCGGCGGACGCGGCCTCTCGGTCGGCGCGTCGACGCGTGAGGGTGGCCGGGCCCCGTTCTCGAGCACCGGCACCCACGTCTCCCTCGCCGCGCCGGGAGCGAATGTCTTCAGCGCCGTCTCCTCGTCCTCCTCGCCGTTGCGCTATCCGCGCACGGCGCTTCCGGGGGCGCTCGGCGGGGTGTACGGGTACGGCAGCGGCACGTCGTTCGCGTCGCCGCAGGTCGCTGGAGCGGCTGCGCTGGTGTGGGCGGCCAACCCGCAGCTGCGCGCCGACCAAGTGGCATCGATCATCGAGCAGACCGCATCAGGCAAGGGCAGCTGGAACGCCGAGCTCGGTTACGGCGTGCTCGATGTCGCGGCCGCCGTCGCGAAAGCGCAGGCGACGCCGGTTGCGACGGTGGCGGCGGTCACGCCCGCGCAGGTGCAGAAGCCCGGCGCGCGCTCGCCGAACTAGTTCTCGACGCGCTCGATCGAGGCGCCGAGAGCGCGCAGACGCTCGTCGATCCGCTCGTAGCCGCGGTCGATCTCGCCGACGTTGCCGATCGTCGAGGTGCCCTCGGCGCAGAGCGCCGCGATCAGCATCGCCATCCCGGCGCGGATGTCAGGGCTCGTCAGCCGCTCGCCGTACAGCTGCGCGGGACCGGTGACGACGACGCGGTGCGGGTCGCAGAGGATGATCCGGGCGCCCATGCCGACGAGCTTGTCGACGAAGAAGAGGCGGCTCTCGAACATCTTCTCGAAGACGAGCACAGTCCCCAGTGCCTGTGTCGCCGTCACGACGGCGATCGAGGTCAGATCGGCCGGGAAGGCGGGCCACGGGCCGTCCTCGATCTTCGGAATCTGGCCGCCGAGATCGTCCTGGACCTCGAGCCGCTGGCCGGGCGGGACGCGCACGGTCGACTCCCCCACCTCGATCTGCACGCCCAGACGCGCGAACGCGGGCATGATCGAGACGAGATCCCTCGGCTCGACGTCCTCGATCGTGATGTCGCTGCCGGTCGCCGCCGCGAGGCCGATGAAGCTGCCGACCTCGATGTGCTCCGGAGCGACGCGCCAGTCGCCGCCGTGCAGCTCCGTGACGCCGTGAACACGGAGAACGTTCGACTCGATCCCCTCGATCTGGGCGCCGAGCGAGACGAGGAAGCGGCAGAGGTCCTGGACGTGCGGCTCGCAGGCGGCGTTCCCGATCACGGTCTCACCCTCGGCGAGCACGGCCGCCATGACGACGTTCTCCGTCGCCATCACGCTCGCCTCGTCGAGGAAGATCGACTTGCCCCGCAGCCGCGGCGCGCGCATCTCGAAGCGGCCGTTGATCTCGATCTCGACTCCGAGCTCGGCGAGGCCGTGGATGTGCGGATCGAGGCGGCGGCGGCCGATCACGTCACCGCCCGGAGGGGGCACGATCGCGCTGCCGAGGCGGGCGAGCAGCGGGCCGGCGAGCAGGAACGAGGCGCGGATGCGGCGGCAGAGCTCCTCGTCGAGCTCGGACTTGTGGACGCCGGTCGAGTCGATCCGGATCTCGTTCTCGCCCAGCCACTCGGCGTCGGCACCGATGTCGACGAGCAACTCGACCATCGTCTGCACGTCGCGGATCCGCGGCACGTTCGTCAGCTGCACGGGCTCGGACGCGAGCACGGTGGCGGCCAGGATCGGCAGCGCACCGTTCTTGTTCCCGGCGGCGCGGACGGTGCCGCTCAGCGGTCGCCCGCCCTCGATCAGGAAGGCCTGCATTCCGGTGGAGAGCGTAGTGATGCTCATGAGGCGGGGTATCGTAGTCGGCCGATGGAGCCGACGCGAGACACAGCGTGGCAGACGCTGACGACGTACACGAAGAGCGAGTCGCTGCTGCGGCACGCGCTCGCGGTCGAGGCGTCGACGCGGTCATATGCACGGCGCTTCGGCGAGGACGAGGAGCTCTGGGCCGTCGTCGCGCTCCTGCACGACTTCGACTACGAAATCCATCCGACGCTCGACAAGCACCCCCAGGACGGTGCGGCGATCCTGCGCGAGGAGGGCTACCCGGAAGAGGTGATCGAGGCGGTCCTCTCGCATGCCGAGCACCTGGCCATGCCGCGCGACACGATGCTGAAGAAGACGCTCTTCGCCTGTGACGAGCTCTCCGGCTTCGTCCACGCCTGCGGGCTCGTGCGCCCGGCGGGGCTCGACGGCCTCGAGCCGAAGTCGGTGAAGAAGAAGCTGAAGCAGCCGTCCTTCGCGGCCGGCGTCCACCGCGACGAGGTCTATGCGGGCGCGGAGCTGTTGGGGGTCGAGCTGGACGAGCACATCGCGAACGTCGTGGCCGCGCTGCAGCCGATCTCGCGGGAGCTCGGCCTGCGCACCGCCGCAGACGCGGCCTAGTAACAGTCTGTTACAAGGCGGCCGTGAGCCGTCGCAGGTCGTCCTCGCTCGTCCACCAGCCGCAGGAGACGCGGACGAGGCCCGTTTTCGGGATCTCGCGCACGACCACCCCCTCCTCCGCCAGCTTCGCGACCAGCGCCGGCGGATCCTCGGCGCGGAAGGCAACCAGCGTCGCCCCGCCCGGCACGACCTCGGCCAGTGGCGCCAGCAGCTCGCGGCAGCGCGCGGCCTGCCGGGCGGCGTGCTCGTAGGCCCAGTCGGGGCGGATCGCGATCGCCGCCAGCAGCCCGGCGAGCACGGCGCTCGAGAGCCAGCCGGGATCGAACCGTGCGGCGCCCTCCGCCGGCTCGAAGCTTCCGGACGGCTCGTAGCTCGCCTGCGAGAAGTAGCTTGGGCGGGCGACGCGCAGGCGCTCCGGGTCGGCCACGACGAGCGCGCCCGTCGAATCCGGCCCGCAGAGCCACTTCTGGCCGGAGATCGTGAGGAAGTCGAGGCCCGCGGCGTCGACCGGGATCGCACCCACTGACTGGGCGCCGTCGACCAGTACGGGCACGCCCGTCTGCTCGCGCAGCTCGCGCACGGGAAGCGCCTGGCCGCTCGTCCAGAGCACCTGCGAAAGGGCGAGCAGCTTCGTCCGCGGCGTCACCACGGCCAGGATCGCGTCCGCGTCCGGCTCGGCCACGACGACGCGCGCGCCGCTCGCGTGCACCGGCCCGATGAGCCCGAAGTGCTCCTCGGACGTCGTCACGATCTCGTCCTGCGGCTGCAGGTCGAGCCCGGCCAGCACGATGTTGCAGCCGTCCGTCGTCGAGGCGGTCAGCGAGACCTGCTCGGGCTCGGCACCGACGAGGCCGGCGAGCACGATCCTGGCCTGCTTGCGGAGCTCGAGCATGCGCTCGAAGTACTCCTTGCCGAAGCGGCCGTCGGCGAGATCGGCGTCGAGTTGCTCCTGCACGGCCGCCGCCGTCGGGCGTGCGAGCGGGCCGAACGTCCCGGCGTTCAGATACGCGAGCCGCTCGAGCACAGGGAAGAGCGCCCGGCCCTCCTCGGGCGTCACCCGATCCTCATCTCGACGGGAGCGTGATCCGAGAGCACCGCGCCATTGTGCAGGCGCCGTTCGTCCGACCAGACCTGGAGCGCCCCGTGATCGATTCCGGCGACGACGATGTGGTCGATGTTCGGCCCGGGCAGGTCCGGGTCGCGCAGGTTGAAGTCCCCTGCGAGCACGCGCGCCTCCCCGGCTGACGCCATCGACTCGACGAGCTCGTGCGCGCGCTTCAGCTCCGTGCGCGGGACGTCGGGCCGCTTGAACTCGTTCGACGCGTGCACGTTCCCGATCACGATGCCCTCGAGCCGGACGACGTGGCAGACGCGCCGCTCACGGCCACGGTCGCTGATCGCCACCGTTCGGTGCTCGAGCGGGACGAGGGACGGCGCGAGCAGGATCGCATTCGCCTGGCCCGTGACCCCAGAGCGGAACCGCTTCGGGTCGTGGCGCTGGAGGATGCCGCCGAGCCACCGCGGCACCGGCGTCCGCTTCGCGACGGCCGACACGGCAGCCATCCCGCTCCACTCCTCGAGCTGCGAGAGCGCCCAGAGCGGCAGCTCCTGGAGGCAGACCACGTCGGGAGCGTCGCGCGAGACGAGCTCGACCATCTCCTGGAGATGCACTCGCCGCCCCGGCGGCGACGTGCGGCCGTGGAAGACATTCCAGCTACGGACGAGCACGCGCACTAGCCTACGAAGCCGTGCGCGTCGTCGTCGCCGACCCCCCTGCCTTCACGCCCCCGTACGACCACGCGCTCGCCGCCGCGCTCGCTGCAGCGGGAGCCGAGGTCGAGCTGGTGACGTCCCGCTTCCGCTTCGGCGCCGTCGCCGAGCCGGACGGCTACCGGCGGCGCGAGCTCTTCTACCCCCTCTCGTCGCGGCTCTTCGGCCGCTCGCGCCTGCGCGTGCCGCTGAAGGTGCTCGAGCATCCGCTCGGCCTGGCGCGCCTCGCAGCGACTCGGGCCGACGTCGTCCACGTGCAGTGGCTGGCGCTGCCCGAGGTCGACTCGTGGTTGCTGCGCCACCGCGCGCCGCTGGTGCTCACCGCCCACGACCTGCTGCCGCGGAGGACGGCGGCGAAGACCGGCCTCTGGCGCCGCGCGTTCGGCCGCTTCGAGCGCATCGTCGTCCACTCGGAGCGCGGACGGGAGACTCTGGCTGCGTTCGGCGTTCCGGAGGAGAAGCTGCGCGTGATCCCGCACCCCGTCACCCCGAGCGACCCGGCCCGGGCGGACGACGGCCGCACCGTGCTCGCACTCGGGCTCGTGCGGCCGTACAAGCAGCTCGAGCACGCACGCGATGCCGTCTCACGTGTGCCGGGAGCACAGCTGCGCGTCGCCGGCGACGCCGCTGCGTTCCTCTCCGAGGCCGAGATCGACCGCGCGCTCGGCGAGTCGACCGTCGCCGTCTTCCCGTACCGGCCCGAGCTCGACCAGAGCGGCGCCCTCCTCCGCGCCCTCGGCGCCGGCGTGCCCGCGGTCGTCTACGACGTCGGCGGCCTCGCCGAGCCCGTGCGGGCGTTCGGGGCAGGACGCGTGGTGGCGCCGGACGACGTTGCCGGCCTGGCAGCCGCCATCCGGGAGCTCGTGGACGACGAGGCGGCACTCGCAGAGGCTCGCGCAGGCGCGTCGCGGGCGCGCGAGGCGCTGACCTGGGAGTCGTCCGCGCAGGCCCACCTCGCGCTCTACCGTGAGCTGACGTGAGATTCCGGCGCGACGGCTTCGGCGACCTCGTTCGCCGCCAGCTCGACCTCTTCGCCGAGGACGACGCCGAGCTCGTCCGCGAGGCCGAGGACGCCGAGCGCGCGTACGACGAAGCCGAACGGGACGAGGCCGAGGAGGCGTACGGCGACTATCAGCTCGTGCTCGAGGCGATCGCGGACCGGCTCGGCGAGATCCGCGACAGCTACGCGGCGACGCTGGAAGAGGACGTGGCCGCCGAGTACGAGCGCGCGTTCGTCCGCGCTGCCCGCAAGCGCTATCCGAAGCTGCCGTCAGAGTTCTAGGGCGCCATGCGCATCGAGGACTACGGCCTGATCGGCGACCTGCAGACCGCGGCGCTCGTCGGCCGCGACGGCTCGATCGACTGGCTCTGCTTCCCGCGCTTCGACTCCGGCGCGTGCTTCTCGGCGCTGCTCGGGAACGAGTGGGACGGCCGCTGGCTGCTCGCGCCCGACTGCGAGGTCGAGCGGGTCGAACGACGCTATCGCGACCGCACCCTCGTGCACGAGCTCGACTTCCACTGCGCCACCGGAAGCGTCCGCGTGATCGACTTCATGCCGCCGCGCGGACGGGATCCAGATGTCGTCCGGATCGTCGAGGGGCTCGAAGGGTCGGTGCCGATGCGGCTCGAGCTGATGATCCGCTTCGAGTACGGATCGATCGTGCCCTGGGTTCGGCGGGTCGACGAGGAGACGCGCGTCGCGATCGCAGGCCCGGACGCGCTGGCGCTGCGCACTTCCGTGCCGATGCGCGGCGAGAACCTGCGTACCGTCGCCGACTTCACGATCGACGCCGGGGAGCGAAAGCCGTTCGTGCTCACCTGGTACCGGTCGCACCACGAGATTCCGCGGCCGATCACGGCCGATCACGCGCTCGAGGACACGTGCACGTTCTGGCGCGAATGGCTTGAGGCGTGCGAGTACCAGGGCCGCTGGGAGGACGCAGTGACGCGGTCGCTGGTGGTGTTGAAGGCCCTCACCTACGACCCGACGGGAGGCATCGTCGCCGCTGCCACGACCTCGCTCCCCGAGAGGATCGGCGGCGTCCGCAACTGGGACTACCGCTACTGCTGGCTCCGTGACGCCACCTTCACGCTCGACGCGCTGCTCGAGAGCGGCTTCACCTCCGAGGCCGAGGCGTGGCGGTCGTGGCTGCTGCGCGCGATCGCCGGCGATCCCGACGACATCCAGATCATGTACGGCCCCGCGGGAGAGCGGCGGCTGCCCGAGTACGAGCTGCCCTGGCTCGCCGGCTACGAGAACTCGCGCCCCGTGCGGGTCGGGAACGACGCCAGCGCGCAGTTCCAGCTCGATGTCTACGGCGAGGTGATGGACGTGCTCCACCAGGCACGTCGGCAGCACATCGAGCCGGAGGACCAGTCCTGGGCCCTGCAGCAGGTGCTGCTCGCGAATCTGGAGCAGCGCTGGCGCGAACCGGACGAGGGGATCTGGGAGGTGCGCGGCCCGCGCCGCCACTTCGTCCACTCGAAGGTGATGGCGTGGGTCGCGTTCGACCGGGGCGTCAAGGCGGTCGAGCAGTTCGGCCGCAAGGGCGCGGCCGACCGCTGGCGGCGCTGCCGCGACGAGATCATGGCCGAGGTGCTCGAGCACGGCTGGAACGAGGAACTGGGTTCCTTCGTCCAGTACTACGGCTCCGACCGCGTCGACGCGAGCCTCCTGACGATCCCGCTGATCGGCTTTCTCCCGCCGAGCGACCCACGCGTCCGCGGCACGCTCGAGGCCGTGCGCCGCGAGCTGCTCGTCGACTGCTTCGTGAAGCGGTACCGCCACGACGAGAAGGTGTCCGCAATCGACGGCCTGCCGCCCGGTGAGGGCGTGTTCTTCCTCTGCTCGTTCTGGTTCGTCGACAACCTGGTTCTCCTGGGCGAGCTCGACGAGGCGTACGAGATGTTCGAGCGGCTGCTCGCACTCAGGAACGAGCTCGGGCTGCTCTCGGAGGAGTACGACCCGGAGCTGAAACGACTGGTCGGCAACTTCCCGCAGGCGTTCTCGCACATCGGCCTCGTCAACACGGCGCTGCTGCTCGATGCAGCGCTGCGTGAGGCCGCCGACTAGGAGGGTTTGGCGGAATGGCGCTCAGCCGCTATTTCGCCAAACCCTCCTAGAGAGAAGCGAACAGTCCGACGATGGCGCCGTAGGCGAGATGGAGCGCGAACGTCAAGACGAGCGTCGTCCGGCCGTAGTTCGAGAGCAGGAATCCCGGCGGCTCCAGCAGCGGTGCCGAGCGTGCGTCCGTCCACGCCTTGCCCATCCGCGGGTGCACGACCGGCAGCAGCACGTTCAGCAGGCCGCCGCCGGCGATCGCGCCGTGCGCCGCGCCGAGGGCGAGGCCGAAGAGCCAGCTCGCGCGGCCAGTCGCGGCGAAGACGAGCCCGTAGACGAGCGAGAAGACGAGCCCGTTGAGGAAGTGGATCGCGTAGCCGACCGCGGTCGCCCGTCCGCGCTCGGCGGTGAACGCCGTCCCCAGGAGCAGCGGAATGTCCATTCGCGTCCAGCCGAGCTGCTGGGCGAGGCGGCTGCCTGTCGTGAGCACGATCGTGCCGACGAGGCCGCCGGCGAGGGCACCGGCGATCACGGCTCGTCGCCCCTGCCGGCGAGCGAGACGGCCGCGTTCACGAGCGCGAGGTGAACGAGGCCCTGCGGGAGGTTGCCGAGGAACTCGCCGGAGCGCGGGTCGATCTCCTCGGCGTAGAGCCCGACGTCGTTCGCGGCCGCGACGAGCTCGACCATCAGCTCGGCAGCTTCGTCCCGGCGGCCGGCGCGCGCGAGCACGTCGACGAGCCAGAACGAACACGTGAGGAACGCGCCCTCGAGCTCGTCCGCGCCGGTGAAGCGATACAGGAAGGGCCCGTCGCCGAGCTCCGCGCGGAGCGCGTCGACGGTCCCCGCCACGCGCTCGTCGGCCGCGTCGGCATACGCGCAGAGGGCAGCGGTGAGGAGGCTCGCATCGAGCGTGTCGTCGCCCGGCGCGCAGCGATACGTGCGGCGCTCTTCGTCCCAGCCCTCGCTCTCCACCCACTCGCGGATGCGGGCAGCCGCCTCACCCCAGGCAGGCCGCTGCGGGAGCACGCCGGCATCCGCGAGGCGGCTCGCACGGTCGAGCGCCGTCCAGCACATCGCTTTCGAGAGGACGTAGTGCTGCGGCTCGTCCCGCGACTCCCAGATGCCTGAGTCCGGCCGCAGCCACGCCTCGGCAACGAAGTCCGCGAGTCCAGCGAGGTCCTTCGGGCGCGCTGCGCCGAGCGACCCCGTCCTCGACCAGAAGCGCCAGGCGCCCTCGAGCAGGGACCCGTACGTGTCGAGCTGGAGCTGCGAAGCTGCCGCGTTGCCGTCGCGGACCGGCGCCGAGTCGCGGTAGCCGGGCAGCGTCAACTCCTGCTCGTCCAGGCGCAGGCCGCCGTCGACGCAGTAGAGCGGCCGCAGCTCGGGCTCGCTCATGCGGGTTGCGTGCATCTGCCACCAGAAGAACGCCCGCGCCTCGTCATCGCAGCCCAGCTCGAGCAGGGCACGCAGGGTGAAGAGGCCGTCGCGAAGCCAGCCGAAGCGGTAGTCCCAGTTGCGGTCGCCGCCGAGGCGCTCAGGGAGCGACGTCGTCGGCGCGGCCACGATGCAGCCCGAAGGCGAGAACGCGAGGAGCTTGAGCGCGAGCGCGCTGCGCACGACGGCGTCCCGCCAGGGACCGTCGTAGTCGAGCCGTGAGCTCCAGCCGGCCCAGAACGCGGCCGCTTGCTCGAGGCGGCGCTCGACGTCGTCGCGCGCCGGCAGCACGAGCGGCTCGGCCTGCGCGTACGTGAGCGCGAGCGTCGCGCGCTCACCAGCGGCAAGCGTGAAACGGCCGTCGCCGGCACCCCAGCTCGTCAACGCAAGCGCGTCCTTGCCGTGGAGCGCCACGAGCGCGTCGCCCCGTCGGCCGAGCCGGAGCTTGCGGCGCCCGTAGTCGAGGCGCGGCTGGAAGCTCCACTCGAGAACCACCGTGCCCTCGAGCCCGTCGACGACGCGCGCGAGCTCTCGTAGCGGCGAGAGGCGGTCGCGATCATGGAGCGTCAGCGCGTCCGTGACGCGGACGGCGCCCGAGTCGGTGTGGAACGTCGTCTCGAGCACGTTCGTCCCCTCGCGGTAGCGCCGCTCGGCGCTGAAGGAGCCCGCGGGCTGGAGCACGAAGGCGCCGCCGCCGCGGGCGTCCAGGATGCGGTCGAAGACGGGCGCCGAGTCGACGTTCGGCAGGCAGAGCCAGTCGATCGACCCGTCGAGGCCGACGAGCGCACACGTCCTCCCGTCGCCGACGACGGCGTAGTCGCGCAGCGGCAGGTAGCCGTCGGTCCGCATCGCGACGGGCTTGTGCCCGCGCGCGCGGTTACCTATGCCCGAAGTGGTGTGCCGCCGGCAGCGAGGCGCCGACGTCGCTGGACGCGATCCGCCGCGCGAGCGGGCCGAGGCTCTCGAGCGACTCGACGACGATGTTGCGGTTGTCCTTGATGTGCTCGAAGCGGCCGCGCACGAGCAGCAGCGGCTCGCCGCGGACGATCGCGCGATTCCGCTCGTAGAGCTCGGGCGAGACGATCAGGTTCACCTGGCCGAGCTCGTCCTCGAGCAGCATGAAGACAATCCCATGCGCTGTCGACGGCCGCTGGCGCGCCACCGCCATGCCCGCGAACGCGACCCGGCTCCGGTGCGGCGCCTCGTTCAGCCGGTCGCTCGGAAGCACGTCGGGCGGTAGGTGCGGGCGCAGCAGGGTCAACGGGTGGACGTCGATCGAGACGCTCGTCGTCGCGTAGTCGGCGAGCATCCGCTCCCAGGCGGTCAGGTCGGGGAGCTCCGGGGTCGCCACCGTCGGGTCGAGCTCGAGCGAGAGCTGCTTATGCTCACCATCCTTTTTAGAACCGGGAACGGTCTGCGGGCGGGTGACGAGGCCGAGCTCCCAGAGCAGGTCGCGACGCTTGCCGAAGCGATCGCAGGCGCCGCTGCGGAGCAGCGCCTCGAGCTCGCGCGCGTCGAGGGGCAACCGGCGCGCGAGGTCACCCACACCTTCGAACTCGCCGCGCGCCTCCCGCTCGGCGACGACCGCCTCGGCGTCGTCCTCCCCCACCGACTTCACGTACTTCAGCCCCATCCGCACGGCTCCCTCGTCCCAGGTGCAGTGGACGTGGCTCAGGTTCACGTCGGGCGGCCGCACCTCCACACCACGTCTCTGGGCATCCCGGACCAGGCTCGAGGGCGGGTAGAAGCCCATCGGCTGCGCGTTCAGGAGCGAGCAGAGGAACTCGGCCGGGTAGTGGTGCCGCAGCCAGGCCGACTGGTAGGCGAGCAGCCCGAATGCGGCCGCGTGCGACTTGGGGAAGCCGAAGCCGGAGAAGGCCGCAAGCTTGTCGTAGACCCGGTCGGCCGTCTCTCCGTCGACGCCGTTCCGCTCGGCGCCCTCGACGAAGCGCTCCCGGAACGCCTCGATCGCCTCCTCGCTCCGCTTGCGGCTCATCGCCCGCCGCAGACCCTCGGCCTCGCCGATCGTGAAGCCGGCGAGCGCCATCGCCACCTCGAGCACCTGATCCTGGAAGACGACGACGCCGTGCGTGTCGCGGAGCGGCTCGCGCAGCAGCTCGTGGTCGACCGGAGGCACGTAGTCCGGATCGACCCGCAACCGCTCACGCGCGTCGATGTAGGGGTGCACGGCCTTGCCCTGGATCGGCCCCGGCCGGACGAGCGCGACCTGCACGGTCAGATCGTCGAGGTTCTCCGGCTTCGTCCGGAGCAGGCTCTGCATCTGCGCGCGGCTCTCGATCTGGAAGTCGCCGATCGTGTCCGCCTTCTGGATCTCCGCGTAGACGTCGCGGTCGTCGAGCGGGATCCGCGAGAGGTCGATCGGCTCGCCGTAGACCTCGGCGATCTGCTCGACGCAGTCCTCGACCGCCGAGAGCATCCCGAGGCCGAGCAGGTCGATCTTGAGGAAGCCCGCGTCGGAGCAGGAGTCCTTGTCCCACTGGCAGATCTGCCGGCCGGTCATCGCCGCGGGCTGCAGCGGCACGAGCTCGACCAGCGGCCGTGAGGAGATCACCATCCCGCCCGGGTGCTGCGAGATGTGGCGCGGCAAACCGGCGATCTCGCGCGTCAGCTCGGCAAAGGCGCGCCAGCGCGGCGAGAGCAGCCGCCGCTCGGCCTCGGGGAGCAGAGCGAGCTCGTCCGCGACCTTCTTCGCGTTCCAGCCGTCCGAAACGCGCGCAAGCCGCTCCAGCTCAGCGAACGGGAGCCCGAGCGCCTTGCCGACGTCCCGGATCGCGCCGCGGGCGCGGTAGGTCGAGAAGCTGGCGACGAGCGAGGCGTGCTCGCGGCCGTAGCGCTCGGTGACGCCGAGGATCAGCTGCTCGCGGATGTCGCGCGGGAAATCGAGGTCGATGTCCGGCACCGACATCAGCTCGCGGTTGAGAAAACGGCCGAGCGAGAGGTTCTGCGCGACCGGGTCGACATGCGAGAGGCCGGTGAGGTAGCAGACGATCGATCCCACAGACGAGCCGCGCCCCCGGCCGGGCGGCAGCCAGCGCCGCGGCGAGCCGGGCCCACGGATCCCGTTCGCGAGCTCCCGCGCCAGCTCGAGCACCTCCCAGTGGAGGAGGAAGAAGCCGGCGAGGCCGAGCTCGTCGATCAGTCGCAGCTCCGACTCCAACCGCGCGCGAGCCTGACCAAGTAACAGTCTGTTACTTGGCGGGTAGCGCTCCGAGAATGCGTCCTCGCAGACCTGGGCGAGCTGCTTGATCGCGGGGACGTCGCCGTCGGAGAAGTCCGGGTAGCGGTAGCCGAGCTCGGCGGTCAGGTCGAACTCGAGCCGCGCGGCGACCTCGGCCGTGCGCAGGACCGCGTCGCGGTCGTCCGGGAAGAGCTCCAGCAGCTCCGCCGGCGCGCGCAGGATGCTCTCGCGGTTGCCGCGCCGCTCGCGCTCGCTCGCCTCGAGCGAGGTGTTGTGGCGGATCGCGACGAGGACATCCTGGAGCGCTGTGCGGCGCGGATGGTGCGCGTGGACGTTGCCGGTGACGACGGTCTCGACGCCCGCGTGCGCGGCGAGGTCGCGTAGGAGCGCATTTCGCCTGGCGTCGCCGCGCTCGAACGGCCGCTGCAGCTCGACGTAGAAGCGCTCCCGCCCGAAGGCGCGGGCGAGCTCGGTGGCGGCGTTCGGGTCGCGCACGCCGAGCCCGTCGCGGGCGCAGCCGGAGAGGCAGACGAGACCCTCGTTCAGCTCCGCGAGCAACGCCGGATCGAGGGCGGGTGGCACGAGCTCGCCTTCCTTGGGCCGTGTGTGCGCGTGCGCCGCCGTCAGCAGGCGGCAGAGGTTCGAGTAACCCTGCGAGGACTCGACGAGGATGGTCACATGGGCACCGCCGTGCAGCGTTACCTCGGCGCCGGTGATCGCACGGACGCCGACGAGCTTCGCCGCGTGGGCGAGCTCGAGCGAGCCGAAGACGCCGTCGTGGTCGGTGAGCGCGAGCGCCTCGTAGCCGAGCTCGGCCGCACGCAGTGCCAGCTCCTCCGGGTGTGACGCGCCGTCGAGGAACGAATAGGCTGAATGCGCATGGAGCTCGACGTAGGGCACGTGATCCACCTACCTGCCGGCGGCGGGGACGTCGTCCGCGATGCGCCCGAGAGTCGGGTCGAGATCCTGTCCGACCACGACGAGCTGCACGCGACGTGGACGCGTTTCGAGCCCCACCGGGACGGCGCGAGCGCCCATGTGCACCGGGAGCACAACGACCTCTTCTACGTCCTCGCCGGCGAGCTGACGGTGCTCGTCGGCCCGGAGCAGGTGGAGACGCCGCATCGGGCCGGAACGCTCGTGCTGGCACCGCCGCTCGTCGTCCACGGCTTCCGGAACGCGGCAGACGAGGAGCTGCGGTACCTGAACTTCCACGCCCCCGGCGGCGGCTTTGCGCCGTACATGCGCGGCGAGGCGCCCGGTTTCGATTCCGAGGATCCGCCCGCCGACGGCGGCCGGCCAGCCGGCGACGCCTACATCGGGACCGGCGAGGTGCTCGCGGAGCGTCCGGGCCTGCGCGTCTCGCTCCTCGCCGACGTGGACGAGCTCGGGATCGTCGAGGTGCGGAGCGAGCCGGGCGGCGTCTCGCCGCCACTGCACGTTCACCGACGCCACGTCGAGAGCTTCTACGTCCTCGCCGGCGAGCTCTCGTTCACGGCCGGCGGTCAGGAGCTGCGCGCGACGGCCGGCTCGTGGGTGCAGGTGCCGCCGGGCGTGCCGCACACCTTCGCTCCCGCCGGATCCGAGGAGGCGCGCTTCCTGGACATCCATGCACCGAGCTGCGGCTTCGGTGACTTCGTCCGCGCGCTTCACGATGCGACGAACGAGGACGAGGTGGCGTCTGCGCGGGCGCGCTTCGACCAGGAGCCGGCGTAGGTGGACGCGCGGGAGCGCTACGAGGAGCTCGTCGACGACCTCTGCGCGCGCCACGACGACGTCGAGCCGTCGCAGATGATGGGCATGCCCTGCGTGAAGCGGGGCGGGAAGATGGTCGCCGGCTTCACGCGCGGTGCGATGGTCTTCAAGCTGCCCGACCCCGATGCGCACGCGCGGGCGCTGGCGCTCGACGGCGCGCACCTGTTCGACCCGTCCGGCAAGGGACAGCCGTTCAAGGAGTGGGTCGTCGTGCCGGCCGCGCACGCGGACGAGTGGGAGTCGTTCGCGGCTCACGCGCTCAAGCCCGCTGGCTGAACCAGCAGCCGGCTTCCTCGTCGCGGAAGACGCACGCGTTCCGGCCCGACTCGAGCACGAGGTCGAAGTAGCGGCGGTCGAGCGGCTCCTCGGTCCACCAGCGGTCGACCACGCGCCACTCCTCGCGCACGAGCGCGACCCCTTCGCGGTTCACGCGTGTCGGCACACCGACGGGGCTCGCCTCGACGAGCGCCGGTCGCGGCGCGTTGATGCGTCCTGCCGCTTTCAGCATTGCGCTCTGCCCGTAGAGGACATGTCGGGGCCAGGACCCATCATGTCTCTCGCAGACACCACACGAGCGGCCGTTCTCCCTGCTCACAGCCGAAAGCGGAGTGACGAAGCGGCCACTGTCGGGTCCTGGCCCCGGCGTGTCCGAACGGGACGGCTACTCGTCCCGCGGCACGAACAGCGACCGGGTTTCGGGAATCCGCGACCACGGCGCCACCTCCACGACGGCGACGACGGAGCCCGAGCCGGTGCTGGCGCGCACCTGGCGCAGCCCGTCGCTCAGGCGTGCCTGCACCTCGTCGCCCACCGGCTTGACGAGCTCGAGCTGCTGGCCGACCGACTCGGAGAGCTCGACCGCCTCCAGGCGCAACTCGACGGCGGGAGCGGGGATCTCGAGCAGCTTCGGGCCGAGCGCGGCTCGCAGGCGCGGCCGGTCGGCCGTCGGCTCGCGCAACGTCACCGTGCGGCGCCAGGAGCCGCCGCCGACGAGCTTCGCCGACAGCGCGACCTTGCGGAACGGGCGGCCTGCCCGCTCCGGCCGCGCGAGCAGCCGGTCGAGCAGCGAGCCGAAGGCGCGGCGGAGCGTCAGCTCGTTCCCGACCGCCTCGGGAAACTCGAGCGCCTCGACGAGCTCTGCCGCCGGGCGCCGTCCTCGCACGCGACCGCTGTCGCCGCCGCGCGCGAGCCCCCACGCCTGCCGGCCTTCCCGGCCGAGCCGCTCTGCGACTGCTGCCCCGGGCAGGGCGGCCAGCTCCCCAAGCCGGCGCACGCCCAGACCCTCCAGCTCCGCGTAGCGGTCGGCCGGGAGCGGCAGGAGCGAGAGCGGCAGCGGTGCCAGAAAGCCCTCCTCCTTGCCGGCCGACACGACGAGTGCCTGCCCGGGACGCGCGACGCTCGCCGCCGCGAGGGCGGCGAACCGGCGCTGCGCCGCGCCCGCGCGTGGATCCCAGGCAGCTCCGACGGAGGCGAGCGCCCGCTCGAGCGCCGCCTCCAAGCCTCCGTACAGCCGCTCGACGCCCCTCGTCTCGAAGTAGACGCGTCCCGGCTCCTCGGGGTCGACCGCGAAGCCCGAGTCCTCGAGCCGCTGCAGCACCCCCTCCCACTCGCGCTCGACCGACGCCGGATCCTGCTCGACGAGCACGAGCTGCGGGCACATCGCGAGTGCCTCCCCCATCCGCATCCCCGGCTGCACGCCGGCGAGCTCGGCAGCGGCGGTGACGGGACCGACGAGCTGCTCCGTCCCGGGCAGCGGCGACAGCGCCGCCGGGACGAGCGCCAGCCTCGGCTTGTCCCGCAACGCCGCGCGCAACTCGAAGCCGGAGATGAGGAGACAGGCGATCACGGGAACATATGTTCTATACCCGAACAGGTGTTCCTGTCAAACGATGCCCGTCTGAGCTTGCGATAGTGGGCGCATGACCGTCCGGGTCGACAGTTCGCTCGACGGGATCGACTGGGCGGCCGCGCGCGCAGACCTGATCGCGGACGACTTCGACAACGGGCGTTCGCCGGCGGCGCTCAGACGCTCCTTCGAGCAATCGCCGCATGTCGCGATCGCCCGCGACGGCGACCGCGTGGTCGGGATGGCGCGACTGCTCTCCGACGGCGTCTGCAACGCCTACCTCGTGGACGTCTGGACCGCGTCGTCGCACCGTCGCCGGGGGATCGCGACCCGGATGCTGCGGCTGCTGGTCGACGCGGTTCCCGGCCAGCACATCGGGCTCCAGACCGACGACGCCCAGGCGCTCTACGAGTCGATCGGATTCCGACCGCAGCCGGAGTTCTGGTCGCTCGTGTCCGGCACGTGGCTCGACAACGACGCGAACCGGTTTTGAGCTACGCGGCAGACATGCCAGACTGACGCCGTGAGCACGACTGTCGACGCGATCGAACTCGACGCCGCGGCCTTCCGAGGCGAGATCGTCGGCCCTGCCGATCCGGGCTTCGACGTGCATCGGCGGATCTGGAACGGCTCGATCGACCGCCGCCCGGCCGCGATCGCACGCTGCGCGGGCGTTGCCGACGTGATCACCGCGGTCAAGGCAGCGCGAGCGAGCGGAGTCCCGGTCGCGATCCGCAGCGGCGGCCACTCCTTCCCCGGCTACTCGGTCGCAGACGATGCGCTGATGATCGACCTCTCGCCGATGAAGGGCGTGCGCGTCGATCCGGAGCGGCGGACAGCGCGCGTCCAGGCGGGCGTGCTGCTCGGCGAGCTCGACCGGGAGACGCAGGCGTTCGGGCTCGCGGTGCCGTCGGGGATCGTCACCCACACCGGCGTCGCCGGGCTCACGCTCGGCGGCGGGATCGGCTGGATCATGCGTAAGCACGGGCTCTCGGTCGACCGGCTCCTCTCCGTCGACCTCGTCACCGCCGACGGCGAGTTCGTCAAGGCGAGCAACGACGAGAACGCCGAGCTCTTCTGGGGGCTACGTGGCGGCGGCGGCAACTTCGGGATCGTCACCGAGTTCGAGTTCGAGTGCGTTCCGCTCGGGCCGCAGATCCTGGCCGGGCCCGTGATCTGGCCGATGGAGCGCTCCGGCGACGTGCTGCGCTTCTATCGCGACTGGGTCGCTGAGGCGCCGGACGAGCTGATGACGATCATCGTTCACCGCAAGGCGCCACCGCTGCCGATCATCCCGGCCGAGCTGCACGGCCAGCCCGTTGTGATGGTGATCTGCTGCTGGGTCGGAGACCTCGAGGAGGGCGAGCGGTTCATCAAGCCGCTGCGCGACTTTGGCTCCCCGGTCGCGGACGTCTGCGTCCCGAAGCCGTACCTCGCGCACCAGGCGATGCTCGACCCGAGCTTCGTGCCGGGGCGCTGGTACTACTTCAAGAGCTGCGACGTCGCCGAGCTGACCGACGACATCATCGACCTCACGATGGAGCGGTCGCTCCAGATCAAGTCGCCGCTGAGCTCGTTTCCGATCTGGCAGATGGGTGGAGCGGTGAGCCGCGTCGACGAGGACGACACGGCCTTCAACGGCCGCGGAGCCGGCTTCACCTACAACATCGGCGTCAGTACGGAGACGGCCGAGGGCTTCGAGGAGGAGCGTGAGTGGGTGCGGAGCTTCTGGTCCGCGCTCGAGCCGTGGCACCAGGGCGTCTACGTCAACTTCCTCGGCGACGAGGGCGCCGACCGCGTCCGCGACTCCTACGGGGCGGCGAAGTACGCGCGGCTGCAGGCGCTGAAGGCGCAGCTCGACCCGGACAACTTCTTCCGGATCAACCAGAACATCCCGCCTGCCTAGAGAGTGATCTCGGCGGCGGGACCGCGCATGCCGGCGAAGCGCGGGACGGCCTCGAGCACGCTCTCGCGGGCGCAGAAAGCGATGTCCTCCTCGAGCCCTGGCGGCCCGTACGTGCGCGCGTTCAGCCCGTCGAGAGCGTTCGGATAGGCGTCCGCGAGCAGCGCCGCCGCCACCGCCGCGTCGCTGCGCTCGCCTCCGAGCGCCTGCACGAAGCGACCGGCGCAGTAAGCGTCGTCGAAGGCGAACGCGCCCTTGTAGCCCGCGCAGATGACGGCGACGTCCTCCCCGCGCTCGGCTGCGGCGCGGACGACGGCCTCGAGGTTGAGCAGGCTGCCGATCACGACCTCGTCGCAGCGCTCGGCCGCGGTCACGATTGTCCGCGTCCCGTTCGTGGTCGACAGGATCAGCGTCCCGGCACGGGGCTCGAGGAACTCGCGCGGTGACGCGCCGACGTCGAAGCCGTCGATCCGGACGGCGTCGCGCTCGCCGCCGACGACGCTGTCCGGCAGCTCGCTTCGCAGCGCCCGGGCTTGCTCGATCTCGGGCACGCAGAGCACCCGCGCGTAGCCGGCCGAGAGCGCCTGCGCGATCGTCGAGGTGGCGCGGACGACGTCCACGACGATCCCCGTCGGGGCCGCAGCGGCCTCGTCCGGAGTGAACGCGACATGAACCTTCATCTGGCTAGGCTAGACCGGATGACAGAGCTGCTCAGGTGCTACCGGCACCCCGACCGCGAGACCGGTGTCTCGTGCTCCGAGTGCGGGCGAGGCATCTGCCCCGACTGCATGACGTTCAGCCCGGTCGGGATCCGTTGCCCCGAACACGCCGGCAAGGCGCGGGGGCCCGCGAAGGTCGTTCAGGGCGTCCGGCGCCGCTCGGCCGCCCGGCCGGGCATCGTCACGACGAGCCTGATCGCGATCAACGTCGGCATCTACCTGCTCCAGCTCGCCGGCGGTGCTCCGATCAATGCCAATCGCGGCTGGATCTACGAGCACGGCGCGCTGTACGGCCCGCTCGTCGCGAGCGGCGACTGGTACCGGCTGATCACGGCCGCGTTCCTGCACTACGGGCCGATCCATCTCGGGCTGAACATGCTCGCGCTCTGGTGGATCGGCCGCCCGCTCGAGGACTACCTCGGGCCGCTGCGGTACCTGCTGCTCTACCTCGTCGCGGGTCTCGCCGGCTCGGCGGGAGCCCTGATCATGAACCCGACCGCTGTCACGGTCGGGGCGTCCGGCGCCATCTTCGGGATCCTCGGCGCCGCGATCGTGCTCGAGCGCCAGCGGATCTACGTGCTCGGCGGCAGCGCGATCACGCTCCTCGTCGTCAACCTCGCCTTCACCTTCGCCGTCCCCGGGATCTCGATCGGCGGCCACCTCGGCGGTCTCGCCGGCGGCGCGCTCGTGATCCTCGCGCTCTCTCAGTTCGGCAAGGGAAGCGCCGCCTACAGCCGGATCGACGTCGTCTCGATCGCGAGCATCGTCGGCGTCGGGCTGCTCAGCGTCGCCGTGGCGTACTGGAAAGTGAAAGGCTACGCCTAGGGCATCGGTGTGATCAGAGTCGAACACTCGCATCGCTTCTCGACGCAGCTCGAGCGCGGGTTCGACTACATCACCGACATCGACAACTGGCCGGCGTACTGGCCGGGGCTCGTCCGCATCGAGACAGGCTCGCACTGGGCGGCGCCGGGCGACACGGCGACGCTCGTGATCCGGCTGCTCGGACGTGAGGTCGAGCTCGCGCTGACGCTCGAGGAGCTCGAGCCGCACCGCCTGGTCAAGTACACGAGCGTCCAGCACGGCCTGCCGGACGCACACCACGAGCGTCACTTCGCGGATGCCGGTGCCGGGTTCGACTACCGCCTCGTCGTCGAGTACGAGCCGCGACGAGGCCCGCGCGGGATCTTCGACAGGCTGATTCTCCGCCGCGCCGTAGGCGGCGCGCTGCGGCGCACTGTCCAGAACCTCGAGCGCGAGCTACCGGCCGCCTAGCCGCCGATTGCGACGGCGACCGTGCCCTGCTCGGCCAGCGAGGCCTGGGCGGCCGCGAGCCGGGCGAGCGGGACGCGGTAGGGCGAGCACGACACGTAGTCGAGCCCGAGCCGGTGGCAGAAGGCGACCGACTTCGGCTCGCCGCCGTGCTCGCCGCAGATGCCGAGCTTGATGTCCTCCCGTGCGCCGCGGCCGCGCTCGACCGCGATCTCCATCAGGTCGCCGACTCCGTCCTGGTCGATCGTCTCGAACGGGTCGCGCTCGAGGATGCCGGTCTCGAGGTAGTGCGAGAGGAAGCGGCCGGCGTCGTCGCGGGAGAGACCGAGCGCGGTCTGCGTCAGGTCGTTGGTGCCGAAGGAGAAGAAGTCGGCATGCTCGGCGATCTCGTCGGCGCGGATGCAGGCACGCGGCAGCTCGATCATCGTCCCGACGAGGTAGTCCAGCTCGCCCTCCTCGGCCGCGACGCGCACCGTCAGCTCCCGGAGCCGCTTCAGCTCCTCGCCGAAGCCGACGAGCGGATGCATGATCTCGACGAGCGGCGCCTCTCCGCCCCGCTCCCGCACCGCGATCGCCGCCCGCACGATCGCGCGCACCTGCATCTCGTAGATCTCCGGGAAGAAGAGGCCGAGCCGGCAGGCGCGCCAGCCGAGCATCGGATTCGACTCCTGCAGCGCCCGGATCCGCTCGCGCATGCGCTCGTCCTGCCCCTCCTCGAGCGGGGGCAGGAACTCGTGCAGCGGCCAGTCGAGGAGGCGGATCGTCACCGGCAGCGACGACATGGCTTCGAAGATCCCCTCGAAGTCGGCCTGCTGGATCGGCTGCAGGCGCTCGAGCGCCGAACGGCGGCCGTCCTCGTCGGGGGCGAGGATCATCTCGCGCATCAGGCCGAGCCGGTCGGCATCCGCGAACATGTGCTCGGTGCGGCAGAGGCCGATCCCCTCGGCGCCGAACTCGCGGGCCTTGGCCGCGTCCTCGGGGTTGTCGGCGTTCGTGCGCACGCGCATGCGGCGGATCCCGTCCGCCCAGTCGAGGATCGCGGAGAAATCGTCGTTGATCTGCGGCGGCACGAGCGGTACCGAGCCGACGATCACCTCGCCGGTGCCGCCGTTGATCGTGATCGTGTCGCCCTCCTTCAGCTCGTGACCCGGGAGCCGCGCGATCTTGGCGCGCGCGTCGACCTGGAGCGCCTCGCAGCCGGTGACGCACGGCGTCCCCATCCCGCGCGCGACGACCGCGGCGTGCGAGGTGAGCCCGCCGTGCGCGGTCAGGATCCCCGCCGCCTGCACCATCCCGTGGAAGTCGTCCGGAGTCGTCTCCCAGCGGACGAGGATGACGCTTTCCCCCGCCTTCCCGCGCGCCTCGGCCGTGTCGGCGTCGAAGACGATCGCGCCGGAGGCGGCGCCCGGTGAGGCGTTCAGGCCCTTCGCGACGACCTCGACGTCGGCGGACGGGTCGATCATCGGGTGCAGCAGCTGGTCGAGCTGCGCCGGGTCGATCCGTGCGACCGCCTCCTCCTTCGAGATCAGGCCCTCGCCGACCATTTCGACAGCCGCCCGCAGCGCCGCGGCCGCGGTGCGCTTCGCGGTCCGCGTCTGGAGCAGGAAGAGCGTCCCCTCCTCGACCGTGAACTCGATGTCCTGCATGTCGCGGTAGTGCGCCTCGAGCCGGCCGATCGTCTCCAGCAGCTGCGCGTACGCCTCCGGCAGCAGCTCGTTCATCCGCTCGATCGGCTCGGGTGTCCGGATCCCGGCGACGACGTCCTCGCCCTGGGCGTTCTGGAGGAACTCGCCGTAAAGGATGCTCTCGCCCGTCGACGGGTCTCGCGTGAAGCAGACGCCGGTGCCCGAGCCGTCGCCCTTGTTCCCGAAGACCATCTGGACGACGTTGACCGCCGTGCCGAGGTCGTCCGGGATCTCGTACGTGCGCCGGTAGACCTGCGCGCGCGGCGAGTCCCAGGAGTCGAAGACGGCGCGGACGGCCTTCTCGAGCTGTGCGCGGGCGTCCTGCGGGAACGGCGAGCCCGTCTCCGCGGCGTAGATCCGCTTGAAGGTCTCGATCAGCTCGCCGAGATCGGCCGCGCTCAGCTCCACGTCCTGCTTCGCGCCCCGAGCGGCCTTGAGGTCGGTCAGCGGCTGCTCGAAGCGGTGGCCCTCGACCCCGTCGACGACCTCGCCGTACATCTGGATCAGCCGTCGGTAGGAGTCGTAGGCGAAGCGCTCGTTGCCGGTCGTCTTTGCCAGGCCCGCGACTGCCTCGTCGTTGAGGCCGAGGTTGAGGATCGTGTCCATCATCCCGGGCATCGAGACGGCCGCGCCGGAGCGGACCGAGACGAGCAGCGGGTCGTCGGGGTCGCCGAAGCGCTTGCCCGCCTTCCCCTCGAGCGAGGCGATGTGCTTCGCCACCTCGTCCTCGAGCCCCTCCGGGAGCTCGCCTCCGGAGGCCATGTAGGCACGGCACGCGTCGGTCGTGATCGTGAACCCGGCGGGCACGGGCACGCCCAGCGCGGTCATCTCGGCGAGGCCGATGCCTTTGCCGCCGAGCAGCTCGCGGCCGCCACCGGAGTCCTCGTCGAAGTCGTAGACGTAGCGCATCGCCGGGGGAATCTACACTCGCCGCGTGAGCGGCCACATCCTCGCGATGGGCGGAGGCGCCCTGCTCCAGCCGGACTCCCGGATCGAGGACTTCATGCTCCGGCTCGTGGCCGTCGACAGTCCGCGAATCTGCTACGTCGGGACTGCGTCGGCGCACCAACCGGAGCGCGTCGAGCAGTTCTACGACGCCTTTCGGAGCCGCTCTTGCCGGCCGAGCCACCTCGAGTTGTTCGGAATGCCCGAAAGCCCGGCGGCGCACGTGGCGGCACAGGACGTGATCTACGTCGGCGGCGGTAACACCGCGAACATGCTCGCAATCTGGCGGGTACACGGCGTCGATCGGGCGCTGCGCGATGCCTGGGGGCGCGGCGCCGTCGTCGGCGGCGTGAGCGCCGGTGCCAACTGCTGGTTCGAGGACTCGGTCACGGACTCGTTCGGGCCGGCGCTGCGCGCGCTCGGAGGCGGCCTCGGCCTCCTCCCGGGAAGCTTCTGCCCGCACTACGACGGCGAGCCCGAGCGGCGGCCAACCTTCACGCGGCTCGTGCGCGACGGCGAGCTCCCGTCCGGGTACGCGGCCGACGACGACGCGGCACTCGTGTTCGAGGGTACGACGCTGCGCGAGGTCATCAGCCAGCGCAAGGGCGCGCGCGGCTACCGCGTCGCGGCCGAAGGCGAAGAGCCGCTCGACACGCGCATCCTGTGAGGCGCGTCGCGGTGATCGCGAGCGCGAGCGGCAACGGCAAGACGACGCTTGGCCGAGAGCTCGCCCGGCGGCTCGAGGTGCCGTTCGTCGAGATGGACGCGCTCGTGCACGGCCCGAACTGGGCCGAAACGCCGAACGACGCGCTGCGGCGGATCGTGGAGCCGAAACTCGCGGGCGAGGGCTGGGTCGTCGACGGAACCTACCGCGGCAAGCTCGGAGATCTCGTGCTCCGCAACGCCGACGTCGTCGTCTGGCTCGATCAGCCGATCCGTGTCTGGCTTCCCCGTCTCGTGCGACGCACCTGGCGCCGGATCCGCGGACGCGAGGCTCTCTGGAACGACAACCGCCAGACGCTGCGGAACGCATTCTTCAGCCGCGACTCACTGATCCTCTTCGCGTTTCGCCAGCACTTCCGGCGGCGCCGGGTCTATCCAGTAGAGCTCGCCCCGTATCCCGTCGTCCGCCTGCGCTCGCCGCGGGAGGTCGAGGCGTGGTTACGCAGCGTCCGCTGACGCCCGTCGCCTTCGGGAGCGCCACTCGGCGGCCCAGGCAGCGCCTCGCAGGCCGAGCCAGATCGGCGTCAGCAGGACGTAGAAGACGACGACGGCCGCGCCGAGGATCGTCCACCACAACCCCCACCGCCAGAGCGGTACGGGCGGCTTCTCAGGCATGCGCCTCCTGCCGGCGCCGGTCGACGAGGCGGACGACGCGATGGGCCGTCTCCTCGATCGAGAGGCCGGTGACGTCGATCACGGGGCAGCCGAGCCGGCGGTGGAGCGCAGCCGCCTCCTCGAGCTCGTCGTAGATCTCGAGCATCTCGGCGTAGCGGCGGTTCTCGCCGCCCATGCCCCGAACGCGCGTCGCGCGGATCTCCGCGAGCCGCTCGGCGTCGATCGTCAGCCCGACGATCGTGATCGGATCGATCTCGAAGAGCTCCGGCGGCGGCTTGATCCCCTTCACGATCGGCACGTTGGCGGCCTTCTGGCCGAGGTAGCCGAGGTAGATCGAGAGCGGCGTCTTCGACGTCCGCGAGACGCCGACGAGCACGACGTCGGCCTCGCGCAGGCCGCTGCCGACGCCGTCGTCGAACTTGACCGCGAACTCGATCGCCTCCATCCGCTTGAAGTAGGCGGAGTTGAGCGGCGGCCGCGCGCCCGGAGTCATCCGCGCCGCCATCCCGGAGACCTTCGCGATCGACTCGATCGGATGACCGAGCAGGTCGCAATAGTGCAGCCGCGCGCTGCGGCAGAGCGTTCGCATCGCCTCGCGCATCTCGCGCTCGACGAGCGTGTAGACCATCACCGCCGGCCGCCCCTTGGCGCGGCTGACCGCGAGCTGGAGATCGTCGAGCGTCTGGATCTGCGGGTGCCGGATCTCCTCGAACGGCTGCTCCGGGAACTGCGCCTCGAGCGCCGCGACGAGCCGCGCCGCGGTCTCTCCCGTCGAGTCCGAGACGATGTGGAGCTCGACGGGCTCGCGCGCGGAGTTCACCTGCACGTACGTGAGGCTACCGCTGCCACACGCGCACCGGTGAGCCGGACGAGGTCGTCCGGGGCGAGCTCGATCTCGAGGCCACGGCGGCCGGCGCTGACGAAGATCGTCGCGTGGCCGAGCGCCGACTGGTCGAGCAGCGTCGGCAGGCGCTTCCGCTGCCCGAGTGGGCTGATCCCGCCCAGGACGTAGCCGGTGGCGCGCTCCGCGGCGGCACGGTCGGCGAGCGCGGCCCGCTTGCCGAGCGCGCGCAGGTCGAGCTGCGCCGCGACGGGGACGATCGCGACCGAGAGCGCGCCGTCCTGCGCGACGATCAGCGTCTTGAAGATGCGCGCCGGGTCGACGCCGGTCTTCTCGGCTGCCTCGAGCCCGTAGGCCGCGCCGGCATCGTGCTCGTACTCGTGCAGCGTGAACGGGATCCCGGCCCGCTCGGCTGCCACGATCGCGGGCGTCATCCCGGTAGCCTCTGCGAACTCATGAGCACCGATGCCGTCACGATGGACAAGATCGTCAGTTTGTCGAAGCGCCGCGGCTTCGTGTTCCCATCCTCGGAGATCTACGGCGGCCTCGGCAGCTCCTACGACTACGGCCACTACGGCGTCCTGCTGAAGGACAACGTCAAGGCGCGCTGGCTCGAGGCGATGGTGCGCGAGCGGGACGACATCGTCGCGCTCGACTCCTCGATCATCCTCCACCCGAAGGTCTGGGAGGCGTCCGGCCACGTCAGCGGCTTCGCCGACCCGCTGATCGACTGCCGCACCTGCAAGAAGCGCTTCCGCGCCGACCACCTCGACACGGAGCAGTGCGGCAAGCGGCCGAGCAAGAAGCCGGGCGAGACGCCGGATTGCGATCTGACCGAGGCGCGTCAGTTCAACCTGATGTTCCAGACGCGCGTCGGCGCGATGGAGGAGTCCGGAGTCGATGTCTACCTCCGCCCCGAGACCGCGCAGGGGATCTTCATCAACTTCAAGAACGTCGCCTCGATCGCGCGCCGCAAGCCGCCGTTCGGGATCGCGCAGGTCGGCAAGTCGTTCCGGAACGAGATCACTCCCGGCAACTTCATCTTCCGCACGCTCGAGTTCGAGCAGATGGAGATGGAGTTCTTCGTCCCGCCCGCCGAGGCGGACGAGTGGTACCGCTACTGGGTCGACGAGCGGCTGAAGTGGCACCTTCGCTACGGCGTCCGCGAGAGCCACCTGCGCGTACGCCCGCACGACGCGGACGAGCTCTCGCACTACTCGAGCGGCACGAGCGACATCGAGTACCTCTTCCCGATCGGCTGGTCGGAGCTCGAGGGGATCGCCAACCGCGGCGACTTCGACCTGACCCAGCACACGGAGGCGTCGGGGACGAAGCTCGAGTGGGTCGATGCCGGCACCGGCGAGCGGTTCGTTCCGCACGTGATCGAGCCCGCGCTCGGCGTCAACCGCTCGATGCTGACGTTCATGATCGACGCCTACGACGAGGAGGTCGTCGGCGAGCGCGAGCGCACCGTGCTCCGCCTGCACCCGCAGCTGGCGCCCGTGAAGGCTGCGATCCTGCCGCTGATCGGCAAGGACGCAGCGATGGTCGAGAAGGCGCGCTCGCTCTACGAGGAGCTGCGCCGGCACCACAGCGTCGAGTACGACGACAACGGCGCGATCGGCCGCCGCTACCGCCGTCAGGACGAGATCGGGACGCCGTACGGGCTCACGATCGACGAGCAGACGCTCGAGGACGGCACGGTCACGGTCCGCGACCGCGACTCGCTCGAGCAGGAGCGGCTTCCGCTCGAAGGCGTGCGGTCGTGGCTGGGCGACGCACTGCAGCGCGACTGGACGACGCCGAAGGCTGCGTAGCGGCAGGTTTCCCGGGCTCGTCGGCGAACGAGACCGGATGCTGCGCCTGCTCTGCGCCTGTGTGGTCGTCATCGTCCTCGCCGCCGCAACGGGTGCGTCCGCCACGCCGTCCGCACCGGTCACGTCGAGGATGCTCGTGGTCGCCTCGCGCGACGATCCCCACGCCGGCCGGCCGTTCGTCGGCTACCTCTTCGTCGTGCCGACCGCGGCCCGGCGCGGGCTGGTCTCCGTCGACGCGAGCTGCCCGGCAACCGTGCTCGGCCGCACCGTCCCCGCCCGGGTGAGCCGGGTCCCGGAGAACGCGAAGATCCCGTCCGTGCTCCTCTGCACGTGGTCGATCCCCCGCGACCGCGTCGGCTGGACGTTCCGCGGCACCATGGACGTCCAGCTGGAGCGCCGGCTGGCGGACGGCAGCATCGAGATCGACACCGACGAGGGGCGCGTCACGCGCTGGGTCGTCCAGCCCTAGATACGGGCTTTTCGCTCGAGCAGGCGCTCGCCGGGTCCGAAGCCGAACTTCTCGTAGAGCCCGTGCGCGTCGGCCGTGTGGAGCACCCAGCGGCGGTCGGCGTACGGGCCCTCGTCCACGGTGAAGCGGATCAGCTCGGAGCCGAGGCCCCTGCCGCGGTGCGAGGCGAGCACGAAGACGTCGGCGAGATAGACGAGCCACGCGTCGGGCGCGTCGACGGAGCGCGAATAGCCGACGAGCGAGCCGTCAGCCGCATACAGGCCCACGTTCCGCGACGCGCGTTCGATCAGCCCGTCCATCACCGAGCGCTCCCGCCGGAAGCCCCAGTACGACTCCTCCGAGATGAACCGGTGGACGACGTCGCGATCGATCCGCTCTGAGCTGTCGTCGAGCTCGTAGCCGTCTCTGAGCGGCTTCTTCATGCCAGCGTGCGCAGCCGGAAGCCGCCGTGGTGCTCGTACGAGGCGGTCACGAGCGCCAGCGCCTCACGGGCGCCGCGATCGGTCAGGCCGGCGTCGTGCGCGTCGGACATCGGCGTCGCGACCAGTGTCGTGATCCCGCGTAGCCCGTCGGGTGAGAGAGAGATCGAGCCGTCTCCGCAGTCACGGCAGACAGCGCCGCCGGCGGCCGGCGCGTAGCCGACGAGCCCCTCGACCGCGCCGCACTCGACGCAACCGTCGAGGTGCGGCATATAGCCGGAGAGCCAGAGCAGCTTCAGCTGGAAGGAGAGCACGAGCGGATCGAGCGCCGGCCGCGCCGGAGCGCGTGTGGGAATGGCGTCGAGCCGGTCGAGGAATCGCGTCAGCGCCGTGAACGCGCGCTCGTTCGCCTCCTGCTCGGTGAAGAGCTTCAGCATCGCCTCGGCGCCGATCAGCCCCACCGCGAGCCGGTAGGGATCCTCGCGTGACTCGTGGTGGGACGAGCGCAGGTCGGCGCCTGTCACCGTTTGCAACTCGCCGGAGCCCTGGTGCAACATCAGCTCGACGTGCGACAGCGGCTCGAGCCGGCCGCCGAAGCGCGATTTCGTCCGCCGCACGCCCTTCGCGACGGCGCCGACGCGGCCGCGGTCGGCCGTGTAGACGTGAAGCACGCGATCGGCCTCGCCCAGCCGGAACGAGCGGAGCACGACCGCTTCGGTTCTGTACGTCCGGGCCACTCTCCGAGTCTAGAGAGGGCGGCCGACGGGAACGTTTCGGCGCCCGTCTCCGTTGTACGAGCGGTGAGCAGGATCCAGATCTACACGACACGCTGGTGCGGCTACTGCGTTCGCGCCAAGGCGCTCCTCGACGGCAAGGGCATCGCCTACGAGGAGATCCTGCTCGACGACGATCCCGCGTTCCGTCGCAACCTGCAGGAGCTCACGGGTGGCTGGACCGTGCCGCAAATCCTGATCGACGGAACGCCGATCGGCGGCTACACGGAGCTCTGGCGACTCGACAAGTCGGGCCAGCTCGACGCCCGACTCGCAGCCTAGACTCGCGGCACGGACGACTCGTTTTTCTCCCGCACGGCACGCTCGGCGGCGCCGTTTCTGACCGCCTTCGCCGCCGTCGCGGGGCTGGGTGCCGTCGATGGTGGCTACTTCCCCGGCGACTGGGGGCTCGCCACGCTCGGCTTCACCCTCGTGGCGGCCAGCGCCGTGCTGGTCGCCGATCTCCCCCGTCCGGGCCGCATCGAGCTCGCGTTCGTCGGCGGACTCGCCGCCTTTGCGCTCTGGGCGCTGCTGTCCACGGTCTGGTCGCCGGGTGCGACGGCGCCGGTGCTGGAAGCGGAGCGCGGCCTGCTCTATGTCGCCGCAGCGGCCGCAGCGATCCTGCTGCTCTCGTTCCGGGAGGCGTTCTCGGCCCTCCTCGGCGGCGTCCTGGCCGGCGCCGTTGCGGTGGCGCTCTACGCGCTTGCGACCCGCCTCTTTCCGGGGCGGGTCGGGGGCGCGTACGACCCGTCGAGCGGCTATCAGCTGGCCGAGCCGCTCGGCTACTGGAACGCGCTCGGGCTGCTGACCGCGATCGCGATCCTGCTCGCCGGCGGCTTCGCCGCCCACGGCTCCCGGCTTCTGACGCGGGCGCTCGCAGCGGTGTCGCTTGTGGTGCTCCTGCCGACCCTCTACTTCACCTTCTCCCGGGGCGCGCTCGTGGCACTCGTCGTCGGTGCGATCGTGCAGATCGCAGCCGACGCGCGCCGCGCACGGCTGCTCGCGACAGGGCTCGTGCTCGGCGCCCCGGCGCTTCTGGGCGTCTTCCTGGCATCCCGCTACCACGCGCTCACCACGCCCGGCGACTCGCTCACGACCGCGCAGCGAGAGGGCCGGGAGCTGGCGGCGATCCTGGTCGTCCTCGCCGTCGTCGCCGTTGCAGCTGCGCTCGCGCTGCACTTCGCCGACCGGCGTCTCCACGTCTCCGACCGCGCGGGCAGGCTGCTCGTCGGCATCGTCGCGGCTGCGGCGCTCCTCTGCGCCGTCGGTGTGCTCGTCGCGGCAGGGGGTCCCGTCGCCGCCGCCGAGCGCGCAGCCGACACCTTCCGCGAGTCGCCGCCGCCGGCGGAAGGAGACCTGCAACGACGACTGCTGAGCGCGTCCGGCAACGGCCGGAGCGAGTACTGGCGCGTCGCGGGCGTGATGATCCGCGAGGAGCCCCTGCTCGGCGGCGGCGCCGGCAGCTTCGAGGCGCACTGGTTCCGGGAGCGGTCGGTCGCGTTTCACGCCCGCGACGCTCACAACCTCTATCTCGAGACGCTCGCCGAGCTCGGGCCGGTGGGCCTCGCCCTGCTGCTCGGAACACTCGCGCTCCCGCTGCTCGCACTGCCGTCGGCTCGCCGCTTCGCCTACGCGCCTGCGACCGTCGGTGCGTTCGCCGCCTACCTCGTCCATGCCGGCGTGGATTGGGACTGGGAGGTGCCGGCGGTCACGGTGCCCGCGATCTTCTGTGCCGCCGTCCTGCTCGCCCGGAGCCGGCCGGACGAGCCGCCCTGGCTGACGGGCAGGCGGCGTGCAGTGACCCTCGCCCTGCTGGCTCCGCTTGCGGTCGTCGCACTCGTCGGACATGTCGGCAACCGAGCCGCGTCAGCGAGCATCGCCGCGACGGAGGCGGGAGATCCGGCTCGTGGTCTCACCGAGGCGAAGCGCGCGATCACGTGGGCTCCCTGGTCGGAGGAGGCATGGCAGCTGAGGGGCGAGGCCGAGCTGGAGCTGGGCGACCAGAACGCGGCCCGGCGGAGCCTCGAGCACGCGCTTCGGCTGAATCCCGAGAGCTGGAGTGCGTGGTTCGATCTGGCGGTGGCGAGCCGAGGGCAGGAGCGCGAGCAGGCCCTCGATCGGGCGGCCGCGCTCAACCCGCTCGGCCCCGAGGTCGATCAACTCCGAACAAATCCTTAACGACTGCGGGCGCAGGGGTTCACGCCGCCGGGCGTCCTCCTGTACAGACGGAAGAACTTCCGCTGTTTATGAAGGGAGCCCAGTTGACCAATCCAACGAAGAAGAGCTCGCGTATCGCAGCCGCTGCCGCCATGGTGGCCTGCCTGCTCGCGGCGCTCGCCGCACTCGGTGGGGTCGGGAGCGCCCAGAGCGCGATCAGCTCCGCCCAGGGCGCGTACGGCAAGAAAGTGACGATCTGCCACAAGGGCAAGAAGACGATCTCGATCAGCAAGAGCGCGTGGCCCGCTCACCAGCGCCACGGCGACACGCTCGGTTCGTGCTCGAGCGCGGCCGCCAAGGCGGCGAAGGCAAAGAAGGCAAAGGCCGCCAAGGCTGCAAAGGCGAAGGCCGCCAAGGTCAAGGCCGCGAAGGCCAAGGCCGCGAAGGCGAAGGCCGAGAAGGCCAAGGCCGAGAAGACGCAGGACGACAGCTCAGGCGACAAGCCCGGCAAGGGCAACGGCAAGGGCAAAGGCGGAAAAGGCTAGGAGCCCCCACTCCTGGACGCAGCACGAGAGGCCCGGCATAGACCGGGCCTCTCTTGTCCTACGGGCAGAACCTGGCAGTGCGGGCAGTACCAGGTGCCGCGGCCGCCCACCCGCGTCTTCTCGAGCGGCGTGCCGCACCGGTCGCATGGCTCGTCGGTGCGGCCGTAGGCCCGGAACTCCCGCTGCATCGTCCCGGCGGAGCCGTCGGGAAGGCGGTAGTCCGAGAGCGTCGAGCCCTGGCGGGCGATCCCGAGCTCGAGCGCCTTCCGGATCGCGCGATGGAGCCTGCGTAGCTCGTCGCGGTCGAGCGAGCCGGCCGGCCGCAGCGGATGGAGACGCGCGTACCAGAGCGCCTCGTCGACATAGATGTTGCCGAGCCCCGCCAGCGTCCGCTGGTCGAGCAGGGCGGCCTTGAGCGGCGCGCGGCGCCCTTCGAGCCGCTCGCCGAGACCCTTCGCCGTGAACGCGGCGACGAGCGGCTCCTCACCCAGCCGGGCGCCGAGGTACGGCTCCAGCTCGTCCGGCTCGAGCAGGAGCCAGGTGCCGAACCGGCGCACGTCTCGGTAGCCGACCGTGCTGCCGTCGTCGAGTTGCAGCAGCGCGCGCAGGTGCGTCGTCTCGCCCGGCTCACGCAACAGGCTGCCCGTCATCCGCAGGTGGATCAAGAGCGCCCGACCGGAGGCGAAGCGGACGATCAGGTACTTCCCGCGCCGGTCGACGTGCTCGACGCGCTCGCCGGTGAGCTCGGCCGCCACCTCCAGCGGGTCCTCCGGGCGCGTCAGCCGGACGTCGTCGATCTGGACGTGCTCGAGGCGCCGCCCTTCGAGCGCCGGCGCGATCGCTCGCCGGACGCTCTCGACCTCCGGGAGCTCAGGCATTCGGCGGCGGCGGGAAGAAGTCCGGGTAGACGACCCGTCCCGCGACGGAGGGATCGTAGGCCGCGAGCGGCAGCGCCATCCACGCAGCCTCCGGGATCCGCGGATCGGGACGCTCGAACCCGAGCTCGCTGGCCGAGCGGAAGCCGAACTGCGGGTAGTACGAGGGGACGCCCTCGACCAGGACGACCGGCTCGGCGCGTGCATCGGCCGTCGCGATCGCGGCGCGGACGACCTGCTTTCCGACGCCGGCGCGCTGGCGGTCCGGCCGCACCGCCATCGGCGTCAGGATCAGGACGTCGCCCTCCCCGGCCGTCACGTAGCTCAGCATCGTGAAGCCGACGAGCTCGCCGCCCGTCGTCCGCGACGAAGGTCAGCTCGGGGACGTAGCCCGGCGACGAGCGAATCCTCGCGGTGAACACCGAGGTCTCGCGGTCGGCGAAGGCGGCATCGATGAGTGCGGCGAGCTCGCGCTCGTCCTCGGCACGCTCAGGCCGGACGATCACGCGACGACGTCGAGCAGGATCGGATGCTCGCGTGGCGGCGCGTCGCCCAGCTCGTATGCGGCCAGCACGGCCGCGACGGCCTCTTGCCCGCTCGCCTCGTCCCGGGCGTGCACCTCGGCGAGCACGTCGCCGGCTGCGACGCTCGCGCCGCGCTTGACGTGGCAGACGACGCCGACCGAGTGGTCGATCGTGTCCTCCTTCGTCCGCCGCCCGGCGCCGAGGTGCAGAGCGGCCATGCCGACGGCGATCGCGCCGAGCCGTACGACCGAGCCGGCCTCTGGCGCGCGCACGTCCAGCACCACGGGCGCCTGCGGCAGCGCAGCCGGATCTGGATCGCCTCCCTGCGCGCGAATCCAGCGCTCGTAGACGGCGAGCGCCGAGCCGTCGGCGACGGCCGCCTCGGCGCGGCGCTCTCCCCTCCTCCTCGTCGATCCCTAGGTCGGAGAGCGCGAGCAGCCGTGCGCACGCGTCCAGCACCAGCTCGGTGAAGTCGGGCGGACCCTCGCCGCGGACGGTGTCGCGGGCCTCGGCGATCTCGAGTGAGTTGCCGACGGCGGCACCGAGCGGCTGATCCATGTCGGTGAGTAGGCAGACGACCTGGCGCCCGGCGTGCTCGCCGAGCTCGAGCATCGTCTGCGCGAGCGCGCGCGCGTCGTCGAGCGTCTTCATGAAGGCGCCGTCGCCGACCTTCACGTCGAGCACGATCGCGTCCGCACCCCCGGCGATCTTCTTCGACATGATCGAGGAGGCGATCAGCGGCAGGATGTCGACCGTCGCGGTCACGTCTCGGAGGCCGTAGAGCTTCTTGTCCGCCGGCACGAGATCGCCGGTCTGGCCGACGATCGCGAGCCCGACCTCCTTCACCTGCCGGATGAAGTCGTCGACCGAGAGGTCGACGCGAAAGCCGGGAATCGACTCGAGCTTGTCGAGCGTGCCGCCGGTGTGCCCGAGCCCGCGGCCGCTCATCTTCCCGACGGGGACGCCGCACGCTGCCACGATCGGGCCGACTGCGATCGTCGTCTTGTCCCCGACACCGCCGGTCGAGTGCTTGTCGACCACCTTGCGGCCGAGCGCGGCGCCGAGGTCGAGCGTGCGGCCGCTGCGGATCATCGCGTCGGTCAGCGCATACGTCTCCGCCGGCGTCATCCCGCGGAAGTAGACGGCCATGCAGAACGCAGCCAGCTGGTAGTCCGGGATCTCGTCGCGGGCGTAGCCGAGGATCAGCTCCGAGATCTCAGCGGCGGAAAGCTCCTCCCCGTTCCGCTTCCGCTCGATCAGCTCCGCGGGATGGATCACGGCTGCAGGATCGGCGTGCCCGGGATCCCGCGACCGGGCGCCTTGCCGCCGAGCCATGCGTTCACGGTCGCGCCGACGTCGCCGAACTCGCCCTCGTGGATCGCGCCCTTCGCGTTTCGCCCCGCCGCGTAGGCGAGCAGGAGAGCGTGCTCGCGCGAGTGGTCGGTCGACGGCGTCGTCGGATCGCAGCCGTGGTCGGAGGTGATGATCAGCAAGTCGCCGGGCCTGAGCGCCTCGAGGATGTCCTCGAGCCGGCGGTCGAAGTCCTGCAGGCAGCGGTGGAAGTTGACCGGGTCGTTGCGGTGCCCCCAGAGCATGTCCGTCTCGACGAGGTTCGTGAAGACGAGGCCGGTGTCGATCGTCTGGAGCAGCTCGACCGTCTTGTTGATCCCGTCGACGTTCGACTTCGTCGGGAAGGACTCGTCGATGTCGCAGCCGGCGTAGATGTCGCTGATCTTCCCGACCGCGTGCACCTGGTTGCCGGCGTCACGGATGAGGGAGAGGTAGTTCGGCCGGCGCGGTTCGAGCGAGAAGTCGTGGCGGTTCGGCGTCCGCTCGTAGCTGCCGGGCGAGCCGGCGAACGGCCTCGCGATCACGCGCCCGACCGCGTGCTTGCCGGTCAGGATCTCCCGCGCGATCCTGCAGCCCTCGTATAGCTCCTCGAGCGGAATCGTCTCCTCGTGCGCGGCGATCTGGAAGACGGAGTCCGCCGAGGTGTAGACGATCCACTTCCCCGTCTTCTGGTGCTCCTCGCCGAGCTCCTGGATGATGTCCGTCCCCGACGCGGCCTTGTTGCCGAGCACACCCCGGCCGGTCTTGTGCATGAACGGGTCGATCACGTCGTGCGGGAAGCCGTGCGGATAGGTCGGCATCGCGGTGGGCGTGACCACGCCCATCAGCTCCCAGTGCCCGGTCGTCGTGTCCTTGCCCTTCGACCGCTCGAGCAGCCGGCCGGCGACGGCGGGAGCACCCGGCTGAGGCGGACAACCCTCCAGCTCCATCACGTTGCCGAGGCCGAGCGCCTCCAACGCGGGCAGGTCGAGACCTCCGACGGCGCGGGCCACGTTGCCGAGCGTGTTCGACCCCTCATCGCCGAACGAGGCCGCATCGGGCAACTCTCCCGCGCCGACGGCATCGAGCACGATTACGCAGGCCCGCGGCACGTGGCTATTGTACGGCGCGCATGGACACTGTCCTCGGTCTTATCGGCCTCGTCTTCTACATCGTCTTCATCGTCGGCCTCGCCGCCGGTGTGACGTGGGTCGTCGTCAAGCTCAGCCCCTCGAAGGCCCAGAAGCAGCTCGAGGCGCGGCGGCAGAAGCAGGCAGCAGGCGGCTAGACCGCCGGCGGGGCTACCGCGGGCTCTGACGCGGCCGGAGGCCGGCTCCGCCGGCCGGGAGGCGCGGCCGGTCAGAGAGTCGCGGCCGCGAGGATTTCCTCGAGCGGCGTGTACTCGAGGCCATGCGCCTCGGCGACTGCTTCGTAGGTGAGCTTCCCGTCGACGACGTTGACGCCGCCCGCGAGCGCCCGGTCGCGCGCGACGGCCGCCGCGAGACCGTGGTCGGCGATCGCCTCGACGTACGGCAGCGTCACGTTCGTCAGCGCTTTCGTCGACGTGATCGGCACCGCGCCGGGCATGTTCGCGACGCAGTAGTGGATGACGCCGTCGACGTCGTAGACCGGGTCGTCGTGCGTGGTCGGGTGCGAGGTCTCGGCACAACCGCCCTGGTCGATCGCGACGTCGCAGAAGACGCTTCCCTGCTTCATCCCCTTCACCATCTCGCGGGTCAGGAGCTTCGGCGCCAGCGCGCCCGGGATCAGGACGGCGCCGATGACGACGTCCGCGCCCTGCACCGACTCCTCGATCTGGAGCGTCGAGGACATGACGAGGCTGACGCGGCCGTGCAGCGTCTCCTCGAGATGGCGCATCCGGTCGACGGAGCGCTCGAGGATCGTCACCTGGGCGCCGAGCCCGAGTGCGATCACGGCGGCGTTGTAGCCGACGATGCCGCCGCCGATGACGACGACCTTGCCCGGCGCCACGCCCGCGACACCGCCGAGCAGGAGCCCGCGACCGCCCTTCGGCCGCTCGAGGTAGTGCGCGCCCGCCTGCGCTGCCAGGCGGCCGGCGACCTCGCTCATCGGGGCCAGCAGCGGCAGCCTGCGATCCTCGGTCTCGACCGTCTCGTACGCGACGGCGGTGACCCCGCTCTCGACGAGCGCGCGTGTGAGCGGCGCGTCGGCGGCGATGTGCAGGTACGTGAAGAGGACGAGCCCTTGGCGGAGGCGCGGATACTCGACCGCGATCGGCTCCTTCACCTTCAGCAGCAACTCGGCGCTCTCCCAGACCTCGTCCACCGACGCGATCCGCGCGCCGGTCGCCGCGTACTGCTCGTCGGGGAACTGACTGCCGGCGCCGGCACCCGTCTCGACGACGACGTCGTGTCCCCGCTGAACGAGCTCGCGCGCACCCGCTGGCGTCAGCGCGACCCTGTACTCCTGCGGCTTGATCTCCTTGGCGACGCCGATGCGCATGCGGCCGAGACGATACCGCTAGATACCCGCCAGTCGTTCCACCAGCGCGCGCTCCTCGGGACCCAGCCAGGGCGGCTCGCCGGCCGCCGCGTTCTCCACGGCACGCTCCGGCTTCGACGTCGCCGGGATGATTAGGTCGACGCGCGGGTCGGAGAGCGTCCACTTGAGCAGGGCCTGCGGCCAGGTGTCGATTCCGAACGTCCGCAGCGGCGAGAGCTGCTCCGGTTTCGGCGGGCGGCGGAGCAGGGAGCCGGAGTCGAACGGCTCCATCACGATCACGGCGACGCCGAGCTCGGCCGCGAGCGGAAGCAGCTCCCGCTCGGCGGTGCGCTCGTGGGGATTCAGAGGGATCTGGAGGGTCTGAAAGCGCTCGGTGCGGAGCGCCCGCGCGAGCTCGCCGAACGACGAGGGCGAGTAATGCGTTACGCCCAGCCTCCCGATCCGGCCGGCGGTGCGCTCGTCCTCGAGCCAGGGCAGGTGCTGCTCCCAGGCGACGAGGTTGTGCACCTGCTCCACCTCGATCCGGTCGAACCAGGCGAGCTGGTCGGCGAGCTGGCGCCGTGCCTCCCCGAGCGAAGGCGTCCAGATCTTCGTCAGCACCGTCGCATCGTCACGGCGGCCCGCCAGCGCCGCTGCGAGCGCCTGCTCGGAGCCGTACATCGGCGAGGTGTCGAAGCAGCGGCTGCCGGCGGCGAGAGCGGCGTCCACGATCGCCGTTGCGAGCCCCGCATCCCCGCGGAAGGTGTTCCAGGTTCCGAGGCCGACGACCGGGCCAAGGCGACGTTCCTCCATGGGCGCTTACCCGATCAGCTTCCGCGCGGCGGCCCCCGCCGCGTACGCCGCCCGGAAGAACATTGGATCCTCCGTCGGACCTCGGCCCATGTGGGAGAGCGGCAGGTCCGCGCACGCCCCTTCCCACCCCTCGCCGTCGGTCTCAGCGGCGACGACGAGCTCGCCGAGCGCGAGGTCGCGGACGGCCTGGGCATGGTGCGAGACGCCGCGGTGGCGGTCCCGCTCGTCGGCGTTCGAAGTGCGGACGGCCAGGACGGGACGCCCGCCGAGCGCCGTGGCCGCGTTCGCCACGTCTGCGAGCGCGAGCGCGCCGTGGCCGAGCCGCGTCCCGGTGCCGACGATGCCCGGCCCGACCGAGCAGACGACGGCGTCGTAGCCCTGCGCCTTCGCCCACGCAAGGGCGGCCGCGGCGGTGACGAACTGGGCGTCGCCGTCCAGGCACGGAGCCACGGCGCACGCGACCTCCACGAGCCCGCGCGTGCGTAGGAGCCGGATCGTGTCCGAGAGCGACACCGGCAGAGCGCCCCCGGTGACCTGGACGTACGCGACCCGCGCGCCCGCAAGCCCGGCGCAAACGGGCGCGACCTGGCTGTGCACGGTGCAGAGGACGACCGGCATTCCCTCCAGCGAATCCGCGAGCTCGTCCGCTTCTTCCTTGTAACAGACTGTTACTTGGCCCGGCGTGTACGGCAGCGCCATCACGTGCGCACCCTCGTCCGGCGGCAGGCCGAGCCCGCGTGTCAGGTTCGCGTAGAGGACGTCGAAGCCGCCCGAGCCGAGCTCGAGCAGCCGCGCCTGCTCGTTCACGAGCACCTCGTCGCCCACCTCCACCTCGCCGGTCAGCCGCGGATAGGCGATGCAGGCGATCCCGTCCACCTCCAGCCTGACCAGGCGCTCGTGACGCTCGCTGATCGCGGTGACGATCCCACGTCTAAGGCTGATTGGCATCTCGGGCGGCGTCGACCAGCGCCAGCGTCACCTCGACCATCGCGTCGAGGTCGTCCGCCGCGATGTACTCGTCGGCGGTGTGGATCTCCATCATCCCGTTCGCGAGGTTCAGGCACGGCAGCCCCTTCGCGTTGAACACATTCGCGTCGGCGCCGCCGCCGGTGAGGGTCGGGACGAGCTCGTACCCGCAGCGCTCGAGGGCGGTCGCCGCGAGCTGGACGATCGGGTCGGAGTCCTTGAACCGGTAGCCCTGATACGTCTCGCTGACCTCCGTCTCGAGCGTGCACTCGGCGGTGCTCGCCGCGAACGCGAACGTGTCGAGCATCTCCTGGACGAGGTCGGCGAGCTTGCGCGCGTCGTGGGAGCGCGCCTCGGCCTCGAGCTCGCACCACTCGGGGACGATGTTGCGCGCGCTGCCGCCGCGAATCAGGCCGACGTTCGCGGTCGTCTCCTCGTCGATCCGCCCCAGGCGCAGGTCGGCGATCGCTCTCGCGGCGGCCGCGATCGCGGAGCGCCCCTCCTCGGGGACCATGCCCGAGTGCGCCGGTCGTCCGTGGAAGCGGACGAGCATCGAGCGCTGGTAGGGAGCCCCCAGGATCACGTCGCCGATCGGAGCGGCCTGGTCGTAGACGAACCCGAGCTCCGCCTCGAGCTTCGAGATGTCGAAGGCGCCGGCGCCGATCAGCCCGACCTCCTCCTTGGGGGTGAAGAGGAGCTCGACGCCCGCGTGCGGCCTGCCTTCCTCGACGATCCGGCGGGCAGCTTCGATCATCGCCACCACCGCCGACTTGTTGTCCGCGCCGAGGATCGTCCCGCCGGCGTTGCGGACGATCCCGTCCTCGCCGACGACCGGCTCGAGCGGCCCCTGCGGCGGCACCGTGTCGAGGTGCGCGCAGAGGAAGATCGGCGTCCCGCCGACGCCCCGGCCCGGGAGGCGGCAGAGCAGATTCCCGATCGTCGAGCCGGTCGCGGTGCCTGTGTCGTCCTCCTCGACCTCGAGCCCGAGCGCCCGCAGCTCCTCGATGACGCGGTCGGCGACCTCGCGCTCCTCGCCCGGCGGGCTCGCGATCGCCGCGAGCTCGAGGAAGAGCGGCAGGATGGGTGATGGAGATTTCGGCAGAAAGATGTACCTTTCGAGGTGTGGGAGTCGCCGAGCCGCTGATTCAAGCAACTCTGCTCGCGGAGGCGCTCGAGAACGGTCCCGTCGCCGTCTTCGTGATCGGCGACGACCTCCGCTACATCGCCGTCAACCAGTACGCGTGCACGCTCCTCGGCTACACCCGCGCGGAGTTGCTCTCGATGAGCGCTCGCGAGCTGGCGCCCGACGTCGACCTGCACGAGCACCTCACGAGTGCGCTGTCGACGCGGCGGCTCGAGGGCAGGTCGGTGCTACGGCGGAAGGACGGCAGCGAGATCGAGATCGAGTTTCGCGCCCACGAGGCGCTCGTCGCCGGGATGCCGTTCTTCGTCTCGGTCGGCTGGCCCGTCTCCTAGCTGGCTGCGGCGCGAAGCGGCACGCCTGTGCGTGAGCGCCTGCGCTCGGCGGCGGCACCGACGAACTCGCGGAAGAGCGGCGCCGGCCTCGTCGGCCGCGACTTGAACTCCGGGTGGAACTGGCTCGCGACGAACCAGGGATGATCGGGCAGCTCGATGACCTCGACCAGGCGACCCTCCTGGAACGTCCCAGAGACGACGAGCCCCGCGGCGATCAGCTGGTCGCGGTACTGGTTGTTCACCTCGTAGCGGTGCCGGTGGCGCTCGTGGACGACGGCCTCGTCGTAGACGTCGCGGGTGCGCGTCCCCTCGGCGAGCTCGACCGCCTGCGCGCCGAGCCGCATCGTGCCGCCGAGATCCTCGATCTCCTTCTGCTCCGGGAGCAGGTCGATCACCGGGTAGGGCGTCTCGGGATCCATCTCGGTCGAGTTGGCGCCCTCGAGGCCGGCGACGTGCCGGGCGAACTCCGAGACGGCGACGTGCATGCCGAGGCAGATGCCGAGGTACGGGATCCCGCGCTCGCGCGCGACCTGACAGGCGAGGATCTTGCCCTCCCAGCCGCGCGAGCCGAAGCCACCGGGCACGAGCACGCCGTCGACCTGCTCGAGCAGCTCGGCCGTCTCCTCGTAGGACATGTTCTCGGCGTCGACCCACTGGACGCGAACCCGCGCGCCCTGGTGGACGCCGGCGTGCTTGAGCGCCTCGTGCACCGACAGGTAGGCATCGTGCAGCTTCACGTACTTGCCGACCAGCGCGATCGTGACCTCCTCGCGTGGTTGCCCGATCCGGTCGATCAGGTCCTGCCACTCGCCGAGCACGGCGGGCGGCGCGTCGATCCCCAGCTTCTTGACGACGAGCTCGTCGAGCCCCTGCGCCTGCAGCACCGCGGGCACGAGGTAGACGTCGGAGACGTCGGGAGACGCGATCACAGACTGGATGTCGACATCGGCGAAGAGCGCGATCTTGTCCTTGATGTCCTGCGAGAGCTCCTCGTGCGAGCGGCAGACGATCACGTCGGGGTGGATACCGATCCGCCGCAGCTCGTTGACCGAGTGCTGCGTCGGCTTCGTCTTCAGCTCCCCCGCCGCCTCGATGAACGGCACGAGGGTGCAGTGCAGGTAGAGCACGTTCTCCTGTCCGACCTCGCGCCGGAACTGGCGAATCGCCTCGAGGAAGGGCAGCGACTCGATGTCGCCGACCGTGCCGCCGATCTCCGAGATGACGATGTCGACGGGCGACGCCTTCGCCGCGCGCTTGATCCGCGCCTTGATCTCGTTCGTGATGTGGGGGATCACCTGGACGGTGGCGCCGAGGAACTCGCCCTTGCGCTCCTTCCGCAGGACGGCGTCCCAGATCGCGCCGGCGCTGTGGCTGGCGTTCCGGGACATGTTCTCGTCGACGAAGCGCTCGTAGTGGCCGATGTCGAGGTCGGTCTCGGCGCCGTCCTCGGTGACGAAGACCTCGCCGTGCTGGAACGGGCTCATCGTGCCGGGGTCGACGTTCAGGTACGGGTCGAACTTCTGTGCCTGGACCCGGAGGCCGCGGGCCTTCAGCAGCCGGCCGAGCGAGGCGGCGACGATGCCCTTCCCGAGCGCCGAGACCACTCCGCCGGTGACGAAGATGTACTTCGTCTGACCGGTCTCGTTCGCGCTCATACGGCCTGCCTCCCCCAGCGGTCGATCTCGCGAAACACGGGCGTCCGTTCGATCAGCGCGCCCAGCGACCGTCGCTCGCCGAGGAGGGTGAGGCCCGCGAGCGCCGCGATCGCGCTCCAGCGCTGCCTCTCCGTGAACCTGCCCACGGACTCGAAACCTAGCACGGCGCCGAGCGTGTTCGAACCGGAGTCACCGAGCATTGCCATCTCTCGAAGATCGTAGGGCGCGAGCAGGACGGCCATCGCCTTGGGGGCGCGCAGCGGAATCGACGCGGCCAGGTACGCCTTCAGCGCCCGGCCGGGCTTCGTGTCGAGCTGGTTGAGCAGGTTGGCCGAGAGGCCGACGAGGATCGCCCCGGAGAGCGAGCGCGTCCGCCAGAGCGCGAAGGCCGGGATCCCGACGAGCTTGAGCACGCCGGTCGTGGCGCCCGAGCCGAGGTGCGCGCGGAAGCCGCGCTCCTCCCCGCTCCAGAGGTCGTCGGCGACCCCGAGCGCCGCCACCGGCAAGAGGCTCGGCTGCTCGACGGCGACGACCCAGCCGACGAGCGGCAGCCGCAGGCCGCGATGGTTTCGGCCCTGCGGCCCGAACGCGAGCAGGATGTCGCGGAGCTGGCGACCGCGGTGGAGGAAGCCGCGCAGGTCGCGGCCGGTGGCGCGGTGCTCCAGGTCGACCGCGGCTTCGGAGATCGTCAGGCCCTCCTGTGCCGCGTCCGCCGTCATCGCCGTCTCGCAACCGAAGCCGGCCGCGAGCGGGAAGAGCTTCGCCCTCGCCTTCTGGGTGAGGCGGCGCTGGCCGGAGAGCGGCTCGGCCGCCTCGTATCCGGAGACGAGCCTGATCAGGCCCCGTGCAGCGGCCTTCGCGATCCCGAAGCCGCCGCCTTGCTTGCGCGCGAACGCAGCGACCGTCAGGTCGCTGTCGCCCTCGAGCAGCGCCCGCAGGTCGCCGCGCAGGTCGGCGTCGCAGAGCAGGAGGTCGCCGTGAGCGGCGACCCGCTCGCCGATCGTCAGGGCCTGTCCCTTGCCGCGATGCGGGAGGCGGACGACGAGCGCGCCCGCGGCCTCCGCGGCGGCCGCGGTGGCGTCGCGTGAGCCGTCGTCGGCGACGATCACCTCAGCGCCCGGGAACTGGCGCCGGAGCTCCTCGACGGTGGTCCCGATCTGCGCCTCCTCGTCGCGCGCGGCGATCAGGATCGTGAGCGGATCACCCACTCGGCGCCGGGAGCGGCTCGATCGGCGGCAGGATCCGGTCGGCGGTGTCGCGGACGCCGTAGTCACCGGCCGCATCGAGATCGGCCAGGACGAGCAGCATCGCGAGCGCGCCGACCGGCGTGTCGACGCCGTCCACCGTCGAGAGCCGGTAGCGCTGGAAGACAGGGATCGCGCTCTGCTCGACGCGGGTCGGCTCGACGCCGACGACGGGCACGCCGGCGCTGCCGAGGCCCTGGTAGATGCCGGCGAGGAACCGGGAGGTCTCGGCAGCCTGCGGCTCGGCCGTGCGCATCACGATCACTCCGTCGACCGGATCGGCGAGCCGGCCGTCCCGCACCTCGACGATCTCGCTCTCGAGCGCATCCCAGAGCGGCGTCGCGCCACCGGCTGCGAGCTCGCGGCCGAGGTCGCGCCCGAGGTTGCCGAGCTGCGCGTCACCGACGTAGCCGCCCAGCTCCGGCTTGGCGCTGACCGCGGCCTCGACCGCTTCCAGCCGCAGCGGCAGATCGAGCGCGCGCATCCGCGCGACCCGGCCCTCGCCGTCGTCCTCGACCGCCCGCTCGATCGCGCTCACCGTCGGGTCGACCGGGCCGAGCACGAGGATCGCGATGTTCTTGCCGTCGAGCCGCTTGGCGGCGAGCGCGGGATAGGCGCTCTCGACGAAGTCCTCCGCGGCCTGCTGCCGGCGCTCGAAGTCGGCCGCAGTCTCGTTCGCGGCGTCCACCTCTTCCTGCAGGCCCGCGATCTTCCCTTCCAGCTGCTTGCGTTCGGCATCGTCGACGAAGCCGCGGCCGGAGATGCCGACGCCGATCAGGATCCCGACGACGAGCATCAGGAACACCGCCGCGAGCGACGCGACGTGGTAGCGGAGGTCGAACACCCGTGAAGCCTAGAGCCCGAAGACGTTTCGCAGCGCCGGTGACGCCAGCACCGCGACCATGAGCGCCGCCAGCGCGGCGACCCCGAAGAGGGCGAGCGGCCAGACGCCGATCCGCCGGCTGACGAGGCGGGAGACGCCCTTCGCGTCGATCAGGATCTCCCCCACCTTCAACCGGGTGACGAACGTCGAGGACATTCCCGCCCGGCTGCGCTCGAGGAACTCGACGAGGTTGAAGTGGGTGCCGACGGCCACGATCAGCTCGGCGCCCTTGTCGTGTGCGAGCAGCAGCGCGATGTCCTCGGAGATCCCCGGCGCCGCGACGGTCTGGAAGGGCACGCCGAGCCGCTGCAGCCGCTCTTCCCCGGGTGCGTGGCCCTCGCGGTAGGCGTGGACGAGGATCTCGGCGCCGCAGCGCAACGCGGCGTCGGTGACCGAGTCCATGTCGCCGACGATCACGTCCGGCGTCCAGCCCTCCTCGAGCAGGGCCTCGGCCCCGCCGTCGACCGCGACGAGCACCGGCCGGAAGTCGCGCACGTACCCGCGCACGATCTTGAGGTCGCGCCTGAACCCGGGCCCGCGGGCGACCACGAGCGCGTGCCGGTCGCGGAAGCTCGTCTCGAGCGCGGGGAAGTCGATTCCCTCCGCGAGCAGCTTGCCCTCCTCGCGCAGGTAGCGGAGCGTGTTGTCGGCGAACTCCTGCAGCGCCTCGGTGACGCGGCCCTGCTGCTCGAGCAGCGCGCCTGCGAGCTCCCGCTCCTCCAGCGCGCGTCCCGTCGCCACACAGGTGCCGTTCCGGAAGAGGCTGCCACCGCGGACGGTCAGCCGCTCGCCGTCGGAGAGCTCGTCGAAGAGGCCTGGGTCGTCGACGTCGATCAGGCGCACACCGCCGCGGACGAGCTGGAGCGGGCCGGGATTCGGGTAGCTCCCCGACTGGGAGGGGGCGACGTTGACGACCACCCGCACGCCCGACTCGACGAGCTCCTCGGCGGAGACGCGATCGAGGTCGGTGTGGTCGATGACCGCGATGTCCTCGGGGTGCAGGCGCCGGACGAGCTCCTTCGTCCGCTTGCCGAGGCGTGCGGTGCCGGTGTGCTCGATCAGGCTCATGTCGTCATCACGATTCGATCATCTCAGTGTGGAGATGAACTCCTTGCCGCCGAGCATCCGCTCCAGCTCGTCGCGGCGCTGCGCGTCGTCGAGCGGCTCGATCCGCGTGTGTGTGGGATCGCCTGGCACCTTCTCGACCCGGTAGTGCGTGTCGGCGACGCTCGCGATCTGAGGCAGGTGGGTGATCGTGAGCACCTGCGCCCGCTCGGCGAGGCGCTTCAGGGTCGCGGCGACCGCGTGGGCCGTCTCGCCGCCGACGCCCGCGTCGATCTCGTCGAAGACCATCGTCTCGCCTCCCGCGACGGCGGCGATCGCGAGCGCAACGCGCGAGAGCTCGCCGCCGGAGGCGGTCTCGGCGACCGGTCCGAACGGGAGCCCGGCGTTCGGTCGGATCAGGAAGACGGCCTCGTCGGCACCGGTCGGGCCGGGGTCGCGGTCGCGCAACTCGACGCGAAACTCGCCCTCGCCCATCCCGACGCCACGCAGCTCCTCGGCGACTGCGTCGGCGAATGCCGCGACGGACGCCTGTCGGGCCGCGCGCAGCTGATCCGCGAGCTCGTTCGCTCTCGCCTCTGCGGCGGCCAGCGCCTCCGCCGCTGCCGCAGCGGGGTCGAGACCGCTCTCGAGCGCCGCCAGCTCCTCGCGGGCAGCGTCGGCGCGCGCAAGCAGGTCGTCGTAGTCGGCGGCGCCGAAGCGCCGGCGCGCGTCGGAGATCCGCTCGAGCTCACCCTCGACGTGCTCGAGCCGGTCGGGCTCGGCCTCGAGCGAGGCAAGGAACGCGCGCAGGTCCGAGCCGACCTCGCCGAGGCGGAGCTCGAGGTCGCGCAGCTCCTCGCCGGCGCGTGCAAGCTCGGGTGCAAGCCGCTCGAGCGGGGCCAGCGACCGCTCCGCAGCGGCGGTGAGCCCGGTCGCGCCCTCGCCGTCATCCGGCGATAGCGCCTCCGCTGCACGGGCGGCCCCCTCGGCGAGCTCGGTGACGTGACGCAGCCGCTCGCGCTCGTCGCGGAGCGCCTGCTCGCCGCCGGCCTCGAAGCCCTCGGTGGCCTCGACGAGCGCCGCCAGCTCGCGCAGGCGCGCCTCCTCGGCCGCCGCGCCGCGCGTCAGCTCGTCGTGGCGCTTGCGCGCGGCGGTGAGCTCCCGCCAGGCGTGGCGCGCCTCGCGGCGGCGGCGAAGCTGTTCGTCCCCGATCGAGGCGTCGAGCACGTCGAGCTGGTAGGAAGGTCGCCCGAGACGGCGCTGCTCGAACTGGCCGGACATCGCGATCAGGCGCTCGGCGGCTGCGGCGAGATCCTCGCGCGCCACCGCGCGCCCCCACGCGTATGCGCGGGTCCGGCCGTCCCGAAAGACGCGGCGCGCGAGCACGAGACTCTGCTGAATCGAACCTTGTTCGTCCTCAGGTGCCAGGTCCGCGAGCCCGCTGAGCTCCTCGTCGTCGAAGAACCCCTCCGGGACGTCGAGCTCGGCCTCGACGTATGCCTCGGTGCCCGCGGCGCCGACGATGCCTGCGTCGCCCTTGGCTCCGAGCAGCAGGCCGACGGCCTGGGTCAGGATCGTCTTGCCGGCCCCCGTCTCGCCCGTGATCGCCGTCAGCCCGGGTCCCGGCGCCAGCTCGCCCTCGCGGACGAGCACGAGGTTCTCGATCCGCAGGCTACGAAGCAAAGGTCCGGCTGTAGCGGCTGAAGAACGTCACCTCGGGCAGGGTCGCGAGCAGCGAGCGCTGCTCGCCGAGGCGGGCCATGGCGCGACCGCCGGGCGCGAGGTCACCGACGCGGTGGCCGTCGACGAGCGCGGTCGCGGCCACGTCCGGCGTCCGGTTCCAGACGATCAGCTCGTCGTCGCGCGGAACGACGAGCGGGCGGGCGTTGAGAGAGTGCGGCGCCACGAAGGTGATCGCCATCGCATCGAGACCCCAGACGAGCACCGGCCCACCGTTCGAGAAGTTGTAGCCCGTCGAGCCGGAGGGAGTCGCGCAGACGAGGCCGTCGCAGGCGAGGCGGCCGAGGCCCTCGCCGCCGACCGCCCATTCGAGCTGGATCATCCGGCCGACGACGGCGCTCGCGATCACGAGGTCGTTGACGGCGACACGGCGCTCGTCTCCAACCTCGACGTCGAGCGTCGGCACCTCCTCGACGCGGTACTCACCGGCGAAGACGCGCGCGAGCCCACTCTCGAGCTCGCTCGGCTTGACCGAGGCGAGGAAGCCGACCCGGCCGAAGTTGACGCCGATCACGGGGACGCCGGTGCCGAGGTAGCGCGCGAGCGCCCGTAGCATCGTGCCGTCGCCGCCGAGCACGACCGCGATGTCGACGTCCGCGGCCTCGCCGACCTCCGGCTCGAGCCCGTGCTTCTCCGACTCCTCCGGCGACATGTGCAGCTCGACGCCGGCCTCGCGGGCGACGTTGGCGAGCCGCGCCAGCGCCGAGCCGATCGCCTGCGGCTTGCCGTGCGTCACCACGGCCGCCCGCTCGACGGCTCTAGGCTGCTGTGACGGCACGGTCGATGCGCTGGTCGATGTCATCGAGGAGCACGGGGTCGGGGCGGTTGATCAGATGGACGAAGAACTCGCGGTTGCCCTTCGGCCCGGGCAGCCCGGAGTCTACGACGCCGACCGCAGTCCCACCCCATGCGAGCGCGGCATCGACCACCTCGCGAAGGACGCGACGGTGGAGCTCGGTATCCCGGACGACGCCGCCGCGGCCGACCTCGTCCTTGCCCGCCTCGAACTGAGGCTTGACGAGCACAATCGCGTCCCAGCCGGGCGCCAGCAGCTGCACGACGGGCGGCAGCGCGATCCTGACGCTGATGAACGAGACGTCGGCCACGAGCAGGTCCGGCCGGAACGGCAGCTCGGTCAGCTCGCGGGCATTCGTCCGCTCGAGCACGGTGACCCGCGGGTCGCTGCGCAGCTTCGGGTGCAGCTGGCCGTAGCCGACGTCGACCGCGAGGACTCGCGCGACGCCGTGCTGGAGCAGGTAGTCGGTGAAGCCGCCCGTCGACGCGCCGACGTCGATCGCGTCCCGCCCGTCGAGCTCGACGTCGAGCTGCGCGAGCGCGTTGGCGAGCTTTTCGCCGCCCCGTGAGACGAAGCGCGGCCGCTCCTTGACGGCGAGGTCGGCGTCGTCGGGTACCTGGTGGCCCGGCTTGTCGTAGCCGGGCACGAGCCCGGCCAGCACGAGCGCCTGAGCCTGCGCACGGCTCTCTGCCAGGCCCCGTTCGACGAGCAGGACGTCGAGGCGCTTCTTCATCGGGGCAAGGGTAGTCGCCGCGGGTGTTACAAGATCGTCATGGAACTGCGCGGAGAACGCGTCGTCCTGCGGCCGCTCGCCGAGCCGGACGTGCCTCGAATCGTCGAGCTCGGCGCCGATCCCGAGGTGGCGCGCTGGTGGCGCGGGCTGACCCACGAGCACGTGCTCGAGAAGGCGCGGGGCGAGGACGACGGCGCGGTCGTCTTCGCGATCGTCGTCGACGGCGAGGTCGCCGGGATGAGTCAGTACTTCGAGGAGACGGACGAGGAGTTCCGCCACGCGTCGATCGATCTCTTTCTCGGCGCTCCCTACCAGGACCGCGGGCTCGGCACGGACGCCGTCCGGACGCTGGCGCGGCACCTGATCGAGGATCGCGGTCACCACCGGCTCGTGATCGACCCGGCCGCACACAACGAGCGCGCGATCCGCAGCTACGAGAAGGTCGGCTTCAGGCGCGTCGGCGTGCTCCGCCGGTACTGGCTCGACGCCGACGGCGTCTGGCGCGACGGTCTCCTGCTCGACCTGCTCGCCGAGGAGCTCACCGCGCCGTGAGCCCGATCGAGTGGCTGCTCGCTTCGAAGGAGCCCGGAGTCGTCTTCCAGGCGAAGCGCGATCTGCTCGGCGAGCAGCACCCGCCGGAGGCGGAGCAGGTGCTGGACGGACCCTGGGTACGCAGCCTGCTCGCCGGCCAGACGGCCGACGGCGGCTTCGGCGTCAACGTCTACGGCAAGTGGGCGGGGGCGCACTGGCGTCTTGTCTCACTCGTCGAGCTCGGCGTCCCCGCCGGCGAGCCGCGCTGCATCGCCGCCGTGGAGACCGTGCTCGCGTGGCTTACCGGCAAGGGTCATCGCGCCCGAATCGAGACGATCGACGGGCTCACACGGCGGTGCGGCTCCCAGGAAGGGAACGCGCTCGCGGTGTGCTGCCGGCTCGGCCTGGCGGACGATCCGCGCGTGCGGCTGCTCGCCGAGTCGCTCGTCGAGTGGCAGTGGCCGGACGGCGGCTGGAACTGCGACAGGAAGGCCACGGGCTACCGCTCCTCGTTCAACGAGTCGCTGCCGCCGATGTGGGGCCTGCACGAGTACTGGGCCGCGACCGGCGAGTCGGCCGCTCGGGAGGCTGCGGCGCGCACGGCCGAGCTCTTCCTCGACCACCGCCTCTTCCGGACGCTCTCGACCGGCGAGCCGATCCGCGAGTCGTTCGTGACGCTGCACTACCCGCCGTTCTGGCACTACGACGTGCTCCAGGCGCTCGTGGTGCTCGCCCGGATGGGGTTGGCCGGCGATCGACGAGCGGCCGACGCCCTCGAGCTGCTCGAGGAGCGCCGCCTCCCGGACGGCCGCTGGCGAACCGGTGGTCGCTGGTGGAAGCCACCGGGGTCGAAGGGCAGCAACGTCGAGGTCGTCGACTGGGGCTCAGGCCCGAGCGAGATGGTGACGCTGAACGCTCTCCGCGTCCTCCGCGCCGCCGCCAAGTAACAGTCTGTTACTTGGCGAGGCTGACGGAGCCGTCGTCGCCGATCGTCCAGTGCGGGTTGTGGGCGACCTCCCACGGGTGGCCGTCCGGGTCGACGAAGACGCCCGAGTAGCCGCCCCAGAACGTCTCGGCGCCGTGGCGCGGGATCGTCGCGCCGGCTGCTTCCGCTTCCGCGATGACGGCGTCGACCTCGGCCGGCGAGCGGACGTTGTGCGCGAGCGTGATCCCGCCCCAGCCACCGGAGTCCTCGACACCACTGTCCTCGGCGAGCTGGTCGCGGCCCCAGAGCGCGACGATCATCCCGCCCGCCTGGAAGAAGACGACGTCGTCTGCCGGCGATGCTCCCGTGCTCCAGCCCAACGCTTCGTAGAACGCCCGCGCCCGGGAGAGATCGCGGACGCCGAGCGTGACGAGGCTGAGGCGTTGCTCCATGGCCCGACCTCTAGCCCGCCAACGAGCACGCGAGCTCGACGGGAGCGAGGAAGCAGTCGTCATCGTCGGGCCGCTGCGGCTCGGCCGAACGGAAGAGCGCGTCCACGACGGCGCGGAAGATCAATGCTCTGACGAGGAGTTGGGGAAAGTCGTCGACGTGTGAGACGGCAGCCAGCAGACGCTCGTCCGCTCCCTCCCACAGCAGCGCGTCGCCGACGACGACGGCTGACGCGAACCCGGGTGGCCGCCACTGTGGCGAGAAGTCGATCACGGCCGGCGGGAGACCCTCCGCGAAGAGGACGTTGCCGGTCAGGTCGCCGTGCACGAGCTGGCTTCCGGTCGCGTCGACCGGACGCAGCACTTCGACGAGCCGAGGCAGGTGCTTGACCTGCGCGAAGTCCTCGGCGGGCAGCTCACCCCAGGCGACGCGCTCGCCGATCGCCCAGTGATTCGTGCGGCGGTCGAGAAACGGCGGACGAGGCACACCGGCGATCGCCGCGTGGAAGCGTTCGCCGACGGCGATCACGTCCGGCCAGGCCCGCTCGCGGTGCTCACCGGCTACGAGCTCCCAGGCACACCAGCCGTCGCCGATCCCTCGGAGCTGCGACACGCGGAAGCCGTCGCAACGAAGGCCGTCGAAGAGCGTTCCCTGCCACTCGAGCTCCTCGACGGAGGCGTCCAGCGGCTTGAGAACGAGCTCGCCACAGCGCCACGCCGACCCCGTGCCGCCGGCGAGCGGCTCCGGCTCAGCCGAGACGCCGAACGCCGCGAGAACGCGCCGCGGCGGAGCGCTCACCTATGCGGTGCGCGCCGCGAGGCCGGCCACGATCTCGGCGAGGACAGCTCGTATCCGCGCCGATCGCGTCGAGCCTTGCCTGAGCGCGACCTGCCGCCTCGTCGGCGTGACGGCGGGCGGCCTCCACCCCGTGCGCGGCCGCGTAGCCGTCCCCGTCGAGCAGGTCGTCGACGATCTGGAAGAGGAGGCCCAGCTCGTCACCGAACGCGCGCCAGGGCGGTTGCTCGCCCTCGGGTACCTCTGCGACCCAGAGGGCGACGCCGACCGAGGCCGAGAAGAGCGCTCCCGTCTTCAGCCGGTGCAGGCCGGCCAGGTCGGCCGTGTCGCCGGTGACGTCCCTGTATTGGCCGCCGATCATCGCCAGCGTCGCCTGCGCGAGCTCGCGGCCGACCATCGGCGTCGGATACGAGAGCGCGAGCCGGAACGCCTCGGCGAGCAGCGCGTCGCCGGCGAGGAGCGCTGTCGCCTCGCCGAACGCGATGTGTGCGGACGGCCGCCCGCGGCGCTCGTCGTCGTCGTCCATGGCCGGCAGGTCGTCGTGGACGAGCGAGAACGTGTGCACGAGCTCGACTGCGGCGGCCGCGGGCAAGACGTGCTCGGCGACGGCGCCGGCCGCCTCGCCGACCGCCAGCGCGATCACGGGGCGGACACGCTTGCCGCCCGACTCGAGCGGATAGCGCAGCGCCTCCTCGAGCCGACCCAGCTCTGGCGTGAACGCGAGCTCGCCGAGGTAGCCCTCGACCAGCGCACGGAGCTCGTCAGGGGGTCGGAGCATCGGCGCGGGCGCGAGCCTTCGCCAGCTCGGCCTCGACCTCCTTGGCGAGGTCGGCGAGCTCGGTCAGCACCTCGACCGCGGACTCGGCGTCCTCCTGCGCGGCCAGCCGCTCGAGCTCGTCGCGGGTTGCCTTCAGCCGTTCGAGCAGCTCCTCGGCGCGTCCGAGGGCCTCGTCGGCGGATCCGGCCTCAGTCATGCGACCTCCTCCCTGGCCACGCGGGCCAGAATCCCGTTCACGAGCCGCGCCGCGTCCTCGGACGCGTACCGCTTCGCCAGAACGACAGCCTCGTTCATCGCCACCTCCGGCGGCACGCTCTCCTCCTCCAGCTCGTGGATCCCGATCCTCAGGATGTTCCGCTCGAGGGTACCCAGCCGATCGGCGGTCCAGCCCTCGGCAGATGCCGTGATCCGGCGGTCGAGCTCCTCCGCCCTCCCCGAGACCGCCTCGGCCAGATCGAGCGCGAACGGGTCGGGCTGCCCTTCGTAGAGCGCGGTCAGCGGCTGCCCGGTGAGATCCCACTGGTAGAGCAGAAAGAGCGCCGTCCGCCGCGCCTGGCGCCGACCGGTCATGCGTCGAGCTCCTCGATTGCAACGTCGACGCGGTCGACGGTCAGCCCCGCCGCCGTCCGCAGCGCGTCGGTGACGCTCTCCTGCACCGCGCGTGCGAGCTCCGGCAGGACGGTGCCGTACCGGGCGGCGAGCTCCAGCTCGACCTGGACCCTCCCGTCGGCGACGGACACGTCGAGGCCGCGTCGGGGCCGCCGCGCGCGGGCGCCGTCGACCAGCTCGGCGGCCGAGATCACGAGCGCCGCGAGCGCATCGCCCTCGATTCGAATCTCGCCGTGCGCGCTCTTGAGCACGTGCCCATCGCGGCTCATGGGCCGTCCTTTGGCCCATGAGCTTTAGGGGGTGTGGGGGAATTTGGAAGTTCCCCCACAGAAGCTAAGAAGGGGCGCGTGGGGGAAACATGGTTTCCCCCACGGGAGCGAGCCGAAGGCGAGCGACGCTCATCCGGCGGTGAGCGCCGGGAGGCGCCCCTCCATCTCGGCGAGGAAGCTCGTCGAGTACTCGCCGCCCACGAACTCCGCCGAGCGAAGGATGTCGAGCGCGAGCCCGCGCGTGGTCGGAACGCCGTCGAGGTCGATCTCCTCGAGCGCGCGGATGCCGCGGGCGATCGCGGCCGGGCGGTCCTCGGCCCAGACGACGAGCTTGGCGATCAGCGAGTCGTAGTAAGGCGAGATCGCCGAGCCCTCCTCGAGATGGGTGTCGATGCGGACGCCGGGGCCGAGCGGCGGCCGGAAGCGGGTGATCGTCCCCGGTGCGGGCGCGAAGTCGCGCGCCGGATCCTCGGCGTTGAGCCGGATCTCGAGCGCGTGCCCGCGGCGCGGTGCCCGCCCGGTCAGGGAGAGGGGCTCCCCCGCCGCGACGCGCAGCTGCTGGCGCACGATGTCGACGCCGGTGACGAGCTCGCTGACGGGGTGCTCGACCTGGAGGCGGGCGTTCAGCTCGATGAAGTGGAAGGTGCCGTCGGCGCCGAGCAGGAACTCGAACGTGCCCGCGTTCTCGTAGCCGATCGTCCGGCACGCGCGCTCGGCCGCCGCTTCCATCTGCTCGCGCGTCTCCGCGTCGAGCGCAGGCGAGGGCGACTCCTCGATCAACTTCTGGTGGCGGCGCTGGATCGAGCACTCGCGCTCGCCGAGCGTGAGCACGCCGCCGTCCTTGTCGCAGAGCACCTGGATCTCGACGTGACGCGCCGGGACGAGCGCCTTCTCGAGGTAGAGCGATCCGTCCGAAAACGCGGCCTCGGCCTCGACGCGGGCGGTCGAGTACGCCGCCTCGAGCTCGTCCGGGCCGTGGACGAGCCGCATGCCTTTCCCACCGCCGCCCGCAGTCGCCTTCAGCAGCACCGGGAAGCCGAGCTCCTCGGCCGCCACGCGCACCTCGGCGAGCGTCGCGCCGCCCTCGGTGCCCGGCACGAGCGGGACGCCGGCGGCCTTCATCTCCGCCTTGGCGCGCGCCTTGTCGCCCATCCGCTCCATCACGTCCGCGCCCGGCCCGACGAAGACGAGGTCGTTGTCCTCGCACGCCCGTACGAACGCGGGGTTCTCGGAGAGGAAGCCGTAGCCGGGATGGACGGCCTCGCAGCCGGTCGTCTCGGCGGCGGCGATCACGTTCGCGATGCGCAGGTAGCTCTCCGAGGCCGACGGCGGGCCGATACAGACGGCCTTGTCGGCGAGGCGGACGTGCAGTGCGTCCCGGTCCGCCGTCGAGTAGACCGCGACCGCCTCGGCACCGAGCTCGTGGATCGCACGGATGATCCGAACGGCGATCTCGCCGCGGTTCGCTACGAGCACGCGGCCGAACATCACAAAGTCGGCGGAGCGGCGATCGGCTCGAGCTCGAAGAGGAGCTGCCCGAACTCGACCGGCTTGCCGTTCTCGGCGTGGATCGCAGTCACCCGGCCGGTGGCGTCCGCCTTGAGCTCGTTGAAGAGCTTCATCGCCTCGAGCAGGCAGAGGGTCTGGCCGGGTGTGACGACGTCGCCCACCTCCACGAACGCCGGCGTCCCCGGCTCCGACTGGCGGTAGAAGACGCCGACCATCGGCGACTCGACCCGGATCATGCCCGTCGGAGCCGCCGGGAGCACCGGCAGCTCGCCGGGCTCGTCCTCGGCGAGCGGCGCCGCCAGCTGGAGCGCGGGACGCTCGTCGGCGCGGCGGACGGAGACGCGCATCCCCTCGTCCTCGATCTCGACCTCGGCGACCCCGCTCTCCTGGACGATCCGGACGAGCTCGCGGATCCGCTGCTCGCGTGTCTCCTCGAGCGTCGTCTCGCCGCGGTCGTCGCGATTGTGGCGGGCCCTGATCGTGCGCAACAGCGACTCGGCCTCCTCGCCGAAGAGCGCGATCAGGACGAGCTCCTCCTCGCTCGCCGCCAACCCCTCCGCCTCGAGCCGCACGTCCTCCGCGGTCGGCGGGTCGTCGTCGAGCGGCCCCATCCCGTCGGAGAGGAGCGCGACGGCCCTCGCGACCGTGGCGTCCACGGAGCCGGGTGGGCTGCCGAAGACTCCCTGGACGAGCGAGCGGAACTCGTCCACGACGGTCCCGTAGCGGCGGGCCGAGAGCACGTGGATCAGCGCCTGCGAGGCGAGGATCTGGCCGATCGGCGCGGCGAGCGGCGGCCAGCCGGTCTCGCGGCGGATCTGCTGCAGCTCGTCCAGCGTCTCGAGCAGGCGGTCGTCGGCTGCGTGTGCGCGCAGGTGCGTGTCGAGCGCAGCGACGAGCCCGGTCGGCAGGTCGTACTCGGCGGCACGGACCGCGATCCGCGGCGCGTGCGGCGTCACGATCTCGTCCCCGATGTGCTCGTCGACGAGGTCCGAGGCCTCCCACAGCTTCGCGACGTCGACGCCGGTGTCGAGGCCCATCCCGGCGAGGGCCGAGGCCAGCGACTCGCCTGCGACGCGGTGGAGCGAGAGCGCGAGTGGGTAGACGGCGCAGGCGATCATGTCCGCGCCGGCACGCGCGGCCTCGAGCGAGTCCGCGAGCGCGGTCCCGCCGGCGCCCTGGCAGTAGAACCCGACCGGAAGCCCGCTGGCTTCCTTGACGCGGCCGACGAGCTCGGCGGCCTGGTGCGGCTCGAGCCCGCCGCTCGGGTCGTGCACGAGCGCGCGCGTCGCCTTGATCGCCGGCAGCTCGCGCGCCTGCTCGACGAGCTTGTCCATCGCGCCCTCGTCGCCGGGGCTGTAGACGAGGCCGGCGTGGAACTCCTTGCCCGCGGCGACGATCGCCTCGCCCGGCTCGCGGAGGTTCGAGACGTCGTTGAGCGGATCGTGGAGGCGGAAGACGTCGATGCCGTTCTCGGCGGCGGAGGCGACGAAGCGGCGCACGAAGTCGGCTCCGACGGGCCGCGCGCCGACCAGGAAGCGGCCGCGCAGCGCCAGGCCGAGCGGCGTCGAGGTGCGCGCCTTCAGCGCCCGGATCCGCTCCCAGGGGCTTTCGACGCCCCGCCGGACCGCGGTGTCGAAGACGCCGCCGCCCGAGACCTCGAGCAACGCGAAGCCGGCGCCGTCGAGCACCTCCGCGATCCGGAGCAGCTCCCCCGTCGGCACTCGCCCCGCGAGCGGTTCCTGCGAGAGCAGGCGAATAGTGGTGTCGACGAGCCGCGGCACGTGCGGAGACTACCGAGTGCGCCGCGCGGAGAGGCTCAGGCGCGGGAGATGTAACGACCCTCGCGCGGGTCGACCTTGATCCGGTCGCCCGGGTTGACGAACAGCGGCACCGCGACGACGGCGCCCGTCTCGAGCGTCGCCGGCTTCGTCACGTTGGAGACCGTGTCGCCTTTGACGCCCGGCTCCGTGTCGGTGACGGCGAGCTCGATCGAGGACGGGAGCTGGACGCCGGAGGGCTTGCCGCCGACGAAGAGGAGCTGCACCGGGGTCGAGGGCTGCATGTACGGCAACTCGGCCTCCAGCGACGCGTGCGGCAGCGAGAGCTGCTCGTACGTGCTCTCGTCCATGAAGACGACCTCGTCGCCGGAGTCGTAGAGGTACTGCATGTTCTTGACCTCGGTGTAGACGCGCGGGAACTTCTCGCCGGCGCGGAAGGTCTTGTCGACCACCGACCCCGAGTCGACGCTCTTCACCTTGGTGCGCACGAACGCGCCGCCCTTGCCCGGCTTCACGTGCTGGAACTCGACGATGCGCCAGACCGAGCCTTCCAGCTCGATGTGCATCCCGTTCTTGAACTCGTTCGTGCTGACGACGTCGGCCACGGCGGGCGGAGATTACCTGACGGTCGTCAGCTCCTTCGACGCCTGCGTCAGCCGCTCGCGGCCGTCGTCGGTGACGAGCACCATGTCCTCGATCCGGACGCCGCCGAGACCGGGGATGTAGATGCCCGGCTCGCAGCTGATCACGTTGCCCGGCTCGAAGGTGTCCGTCGACTCGGCCCGCGCCGCCGGCAGCTCGTGCACGTCGAGGCCGATCCCGTGGCCGAGGCCGTGGCCGAACTCCTCGCCCCAGCCGGCCGCGGCGATCACGTCGCGCGCAGCGGCGTCGGCGTCGCGGCCGCTGACGCCGGGCCCGTACGCCTCCAGTCCCGCGATCTGCGCTTCGAGGCAGACCGCGTAGGCGCGCGCGAGCTCGTCCGGAAGGTCGCCGGTGGCGAAGGTGCGCGTGCAGTCGGACGCGTACCCCCCGACGCGGCAGCCTGCATCGATCGTGACGAGCGTGTTCGACGGAATCTCCACGTCGCGGACGTCCGCGTGCGGGCTGGCGCCGTTCTCGGCCGCGGCGACGATCGTGTCGAACGAGAGTTCCGAGGAGCCGTGCTCGTGGAAGAGCTCGCGCACGCGCCAGGCGAGCTCCCGCTCGGTACGCCCGGTGAACTGCTCCTCGGCGAGCGCGGCGAAGACACGGTCCGAGATCTCGGCCGCCTCCCGCATCGTCGCAGTCTCCTCAGGCTCCTTGATCGCGCGCAGCCGCTCGACGAGCCCCGTCTGAGCGACGGTCTCGACGCCGCCCTCGCGCAGCTGCTCGTTCGCTGCCACGGTGACGACGTGAGCCTCGATCCAGATCGTCCGTCCCGCCAGCCGCGTCGAGAGGTCGCCGATCACAGCGCGCGCCGTCTGCTCGAAGCGGACCCCCTCGAGCGCGCGGGCTTTCTGCGCGTAGCGGAAGTCGGTGAAGAGCGTCGCCTCGCCGTCGGGCTCGACGAGCATGGCGGCGTTCGAGCTCTGGAGGCCGGTCAGGTAGCGGACGTTGACGCCGCTCGTCACGAGCAGCGGCTCGTCGAGCAGCGCCGCGAGGCGCTCGATCCTGCTCACTGCTGCGCCAGCCATTCGAGCGCTTCCTTGTAGCCCTCGGGCCCTTTCCCGAGGATCCGCTTGCCGGCAAGGTCGCTGATCACCGAGTGCCGACGCCACTCCTCGCGCTCCTCGATGTTCGAGAGATGCACCTCGACGACAGGCACCTTGAAGAGCTCGACCGCGTCTCGGATCGCATAGCTGTAATGCGACCATGCACCCGGGTTGAGGATGACTCCGCCCGCCCAGTCGAGCGCGTCGTGGCACCAGTCGACGAACTGCCCCTCGTGGTTCGTCTGGCGGCACCGGGTCGTGCACTCGAGCACCTTCGACCACGCATAGATCTGGCTCTCGAGCTCGGCCAGGCCGATCCCGCCGTAGATGGCCGGGTCGCGCTTGTCGAGAGCATCGAGGTTGACCCCGTTGAGGACGGCGACGCGCATCGCGCGACTCTAGCCAGTGCGCAGGCGGAGCATCCGCAGAAGCGGATGCTCCGCGCGCGAAAACCCCTGAAGCGGGCCGCTTCGCGGCCCGACCAGCGCGCTCAACTCGCGATGAGGGCATCGAGTGCCGCGCGCACGTCCGCGGGCGGAACCTCGACGCCCACTCTCGGCTTGCCGGGTGCGTCGAGGAGCACCAGGCGAGGCGTGCCGCCGACGACCTTCTTGTCGCGTGCGAGCGCCGCCCAGGCGGCGTCGCGATCGACCCTGACCGGCTCCGGGCGGAGCGTCTGCTCGACCGCACTCGTGTCGAGACCGGAGAGCCGGAGCGCCGCCAGCAGCCCGAGCGCGACCGCCCGTCCGTGCGGCAGCTCGAAGCCGGCGGCCGCCTCGAGCGCGTGCGCGAACGTGTGGCCGAGATTGAGCTGCGCGCGCTCGCCCCGGTCGTTCGGGTCGCGCAGGCAGACGGCGGTCTTGAACGCGGCCGCCTTGCGTACCTGCTCCTCGAGCGGCAGCTCCCAGATCGGCTCGCCGGCGAGCAGACCGGTCTTCACCACCTCGGCGCGACCGTTCGCGAGCTCGTTCTCCGGCAGTGTCTCGAGCGTGGCGGGATCGATCACGGTCCGGACCGGCCAGTGGAACGCACCGACGATGTTCTTCGCCCCAGGCAGGTCGATCGCCGTCTTGCCTCCGATCGCCGCGTCGACCTGGCCGACGAGTGTCGTCGGCACCGCGACCCAGTCGATCCCGCGGAAGTAGCTCGCAGCCGCGAAGCCGGCGACGTCGGTGGTGCAGCCCCCGCCGAGCGCGACCAGCATGCCGCCGCGCTCGAGCCGGAGCGCGTGCCAGAGCGCCTCGAGCGACTCGACCGTCTTCGCCTGCTCTCCCGGCGCCAGCTCATGGACCGCCTGGGCGCGGACGCCGAGCGCGAGCTGGACGTCCATGCCGTAGATCCCCGCCACCCGCGCGTCGCTGACGATCTCGACCCGTCCGTCGCCGGGGACGAGCTCGCCGAGCCGCTCCAGCGCGCCGAGCTCCACGTGAACGCCGCCCGCGGCCAGGACAGCGCCGTCGAGATCGCTCGTGCGCGCATCGGCCGCGTCGTCGTAGAGCGGCCGCCGCTGCTCGTACAGCGTCCGGAACGCCGCCTCGTCCTGCGCCAGCGGGCGCTCGCCGCCGACGCGGCGCCATGCCTCCTCGGCGTCGATCTCGACCAGGACCGTCACGGCCCGCCGGCGCAGCGCCGTCCGGATCTGGTCGGTTCCGACGGCGCCGCCACCGAGCGCGATCACGGCCGGGCTGTGCGAGTCGAGGGCCTCGCGAACGTGCTTCGACTCCCGCAGCCGGAACGCCGCCTCGCCACCGGTCTCGAAGATCCGCGCGATCGGCTGCTCCCGCTCGATCTCGCGATCGACGTCGACGAACGGGCGGCCGAGCTGCTCGGCGAGTGCCGCGCCGAGCGTGGACTTGCCGGCACCCATGAAGCCGATCAGAGCGACGTGACGGTCTAGCGCGTGCGTCTCCGCTCCCGGATGCGCTCGAGGTACGACGCGTGTGCGGCCTTCATGTCGACGAGTGCGTCCCCGCCGAGCTTCTCTTGAGCGGCGCGCGCGAGCTCCCACGCGACCGCCGCTTCTGCGACGACCGCCAGTGCCTCGACGGCGGCGACGTCGCTGCGCTCCACAAGCGCCTGCGCCGGCTCGCCGCTGGCGAGGTCGACGGAGTCGAGCGGCCGCATCAGCGTCGGCAGCGGCTTCATCGCCGCGCGGACGACGATCTCCTCGCCGTTCGAGATCCCGGCCTCGATCCCGCCGGCCCGGTTGGAGCGGCGGCGGAGGCCGGGTTCGATCTCGTCGTGCGCCGCCGAGCCTCGCTCCCGTGCGAGCGCGAAGCCGTCGCCGATCTCGACGCCTTTCACGGCCTGGATTCCCATCAGCGCCGCGGCCAGGCGCGCGTCGAGCCGGTCTTCGCGAGAGGCGTACGAGCCGAGGCCCGGGAAGACGCCCGTCGCCCGCACCTCGACGACGCCTCCCAGCGTGTCGCGGTCGGCGCGGGCGGCATCGACGGCTGCTTCCCACCCCTCGCGCTCGCCGCCGATCTCGAGCACCGAGCCCGAGACCTCGATCCCGAGCTCCCGCAGCAGGGCCTTCGCGACGGCGCCGGCAGCCACGTAGACCGCGGTGTGGCGTGCGCTCGCGCGCTCGAGCGCGTCGCGGACGTCGTCGTGCCCGTACTTGAGGACGCCGGCGAGGTCGGCGTGGCCGGGCCGCGGCAGCGTCACCGGCTTCGTCCCCTTTCCCGACGGCTCTCCCTCCGGAGGCCACGGATTCATCCCCCACTCCCAGTTCTTGTGGTCGCGGTTGCGGACGAGGAGGGCGAGCGGCGTTCCGAGCGTGCGCCCGTGCCGCAGGCCGGCGAGCACCTCGACCGTGTCCTGCTCGAGTTGCTGGCGCGGGCTGCGTCCGTAACCCTGCTGGCGGCGATGGAGGTCGGCGTCGATCGCGGCGCGATCGAGCGTGAGCCCGGCTGGAAGGCCGGTCAGGATCGCAACCAGTGCAGGGCCGTGCGACTCGCCTGCCGTTGTGAGATCGAGCGTCACGGCGCAGAGCGTACTGCGGCCCGCATCACGTCAACCGGCGCGGGCACCCCGGTCCAACGCTCGAACGAGGCCGCCCCCTGCGCGACGAGGACGTCCAGGCCGTCCACGAGCTCGCAGCCGGCGGCGCGCGCGGCTGCCGCGTGGGCCGTCTCGCCGCCCTCGGCGCGATAGGCGAGATCGATCACCGTCTGGCCCGCACGCGGCTGGAAGAGCAGCTCGTCCTTCACGGGTGTGGCCTGGACGACGAGCTCGGCGTCGTCGGTGCGGGGCGGCCAGTCGCCCTTCCGCGCGAACACCCGCACGTCCGCCCCGCGTGCCTCGAGCTCGGCGATCCACGCCGTCGCCGCTCCTCCCGCACCCACGACGGCCGCCCTCGCCGGCCGGCGGTCGCCGAGCGCGGCCGTGTCCGTGCTCGAGCCGAGCACGCGTCCGTCGCGGATCACGAGCGTGTTCACGGATGCGACATCCCCCTCGACCTCGTCGCAGAGCGCGACCACGGCCTGCTTGTGCGGCGTCGTCACGTTCGCGCCCTCGAAGCCGAGCGCGACGAGCCCGCGCACCGCTTCCTCGAGTCGCTCCGGCGCGACCCCCAGCGGGACGTACACATAGTCGAGCGCACGGGCCGCGAAGGCCGCGTTCTGCATCCGCGGCGAGAGCGAGTCCACCTTCGGGTCGCGCAGCAGCCCCACGAGAGCTGTCGTCCCGCCGATCACGACCGGGGCTTGTGTCTATCAGTCACAAGCAGGTCGGCAGCCCGCACGGTTGCGCAGCTCGAGGCGAGCTTGTGTCTATCAGTCACAAGCTCACCCGCAGCCGAAGCCGTACTCGCACGCCTTGGCGTAGAACTCCGACTCGCTCTTCGTGAAGAAGTGATGGATGCGGTCGGGCTTGCGCACGAAGAAGAGGTAGTCGACCTTCGCCGGGTGCGCGGCGGCCTGCATCGACGCGAGGCCGGGGTTCGCGATCGGCGTCGGCGGCAGCCCGGTGCGATTGCGCGTGTTGTAGGGGTTGTCGCTCTCGAGCTGCGAGACGCGCAGTGCCTCGGTGCCGGGCACGTCGAGCCCGTAGCGGATCGTGGCATCGATCCCGAGCGGCATCCCCGCCTTGAGCCGGTTGTAGATCACGGCCGCGACCTTCGGCCGCTCGTCGGGCGCGATCGTCTCCTTCTCGACCATCGAGGCGATGATCAGGACGTCGTACGGCGTCAGGTTCTTCTTCTTCGCGGCGGCGAGGTCGACCTTGGCCCAGTTGGTGTCGAAGTGCTCGAGCTGGTCGGCGACCAGCCGCGCGCTCGTCGTCTTCGGGGTGAACTCGTAGGTCGCCGGAAAGAGGAAGCCCTCGATCCCTTTCGCGTCCTTGCGGAACGCGGCCGGCACGGTCGCCGCCTTCGACGCCGTCGCGTAGGTGTCGCCGGAGAGCTTCGGCGTCACCTTCCGCTTCGTCTTCGCGATCTGCCGCACCTCGGCGACGCGCTTCACCATCTCCTTGCGGGTGAAGCCCTCGGGGAAGACGACGCGGAGGATCGTCGGCTTCGGCGCCGCGAGGGTCGTCGCCGGTGGCGGCTGCTCGGAGGAGCTGTCGCCGAAAGCCGTGACCCCGAGCCAGAGTGCGAGCCCGAGGAAGCCGACCAGGAGCAGCGCGGCGATCGCCCGCCGGCGCGCGACCTGGCCCTTCGGCGGGCGGCGCTCCGGCCGGCCCGGCTTCGGCGGCATTACGCCTCTCGGCTCGTCCATGCCAGCCAGCTCTCGAGCAGGTGCGCGGCGGCGCGTGCGTCCTCCGGGGCCCTGGAGGAGGGACTTGACGCCGCGAGCGCGGTCGTGAAGCGCTCGTCGAACGACTCCACCGGGACGTCGAGCAGCGCTTCGAGCGCCGTGACGAAGGTCGCCGTCTCCTGCGCCTGCGCTCCTGCCGCCCCGCGCAGCGTCAACGGCAGCCCGACGACGACCCGCTCGACGCCCTCGACCGCGACGAGCTCGGCGAGCTCCCGCAGGCCCGCAGCCGAGGCAGCGCGCTCGACGACGCCGACCGGCCGCGCCAGCGTCCCGGTGGCGTCCGAAACGGCGACGCCGGTTCGCGCCGACCCGTAATCCAGGGCCATCACTTTCAGGCGAGCGCCTCGAGAATCGTCTGCTCGGCAAGTGCGACCGCGTTGTCCAGGCCTGCAGCGTCCTTGCCGCCCGCGCGCGCCATCGTCGGCCGACCGCCGCCCTTGCCGCCGATCAGCGCCGCCGCTTCGCGGATCACGTCGCCGGCATTGACCCCACGGCCCTCCAGCGACTTGTCGAGATTGATCAGGAGCTGCGCGGCGCCGTTGTCGCGCACCCCCACGATCACGGCCGCCGGCGCATGCTGCTGCTTGAGCTTGTCCGAGACGTCCAGCGGATCGCCGCTCTTGACGTCGACCACGAGCACGGTCACGTCGCCCGCAGCCGTCTCGCGGGTGACGGTGAAGTCGGCGTCCGCCTTGCCGTCGCCGGCCCCCTGCTTCGCCGCCTTCCGAGCCTTCGCCAGCTCGTTCCGCAGCTCGTCGCCCTCCCTCGCGCGCTCGTGCAGGAGCGCGAACGCCGCACCCGAGGTGACCGCCTCGATCCGGCGGGCACCCGAGCCGACCGAGCCTTCGGAGAGGATCACGAACGGCCCGACCTCCGCGGTCGAGCGGACGTGCGTGCCGCCGCAGAGCTCCCGCGAAAAGCCGTCGATCTCGACGACGCGGACGATGTCGCCGTACTTCTCGCCGAAGAGCATCTGCGCTCCGAGCCGCCGCGCCTCGTCGATCGGCGTCTCGAAGGCGCGCACGGGCCGGCCGGCGAAGACCTCCTCGTTGACGATCTCCTCGACCTTGGCGCGCTCCTCTGCGGTCAGCGCCTGCCCGTGCGTGAAGTCGAAGCGCAGCTTGTCCGGGCGCACGGCCGATCCAGCCTGCTGGACATGCTCGCCGAGCACGCGCCGGAGCGCCTCGTGCAGGAGGTGCGTCGCGGTGTGGTTCGCCATCGTCGGGAAGCGCACCGCCCAGGGGACGACGGCCTTGACACGGTCGCCCACGGCGAAGCCCTCACCTTCGAAGACGAGCGTCTGGTCGTCGCCGAGCCGGACCGCGTCGCGCAGCTCCGCGCGCGCCCCCGTCTCCTCGTGCTCGATCCAGCCCTGGTCGCTGACCTGGCCACCGCCGGCCGGGTAGAAGGGCGAACGCTCGAGCTTGGCCTCGAACGTGCCGTCGCCGAGGTCGTTGAGCGCGACGATCGCGGTCAGCACCTCGGTCTGCTCGTAGCCGACGAACTCCGCCGGTGCCCCGGGCAGGACGCCGGCCGCACGCGAGCCGGCGCCGCGCGAGACCTCGCGATGCTCGGCCATCCGCTCGCGGAAGCCGTCCTCGTCGACGGGGATCCCGCGCTCGAGCGCCAGCTCCCTCGTCAGCTCGAACGGGAAGCCGTAGGTCGCCGTGAGGTCGAAAGCGTCCTTGCCGGAGATCGCGCCGCCGGCGGCGACCTCCTCGAACAGCTTCATCCCGCGCGCGAGCGTCTCGGTGAAGCGCTCCTCCTCGGCACGGAGAACGTCGCGGATCCGCTCGCGGTTCTCGGGCAGCTCCGGGAACCACGGGCCCATCTGCTCGACGACGACGTCGCTGATCCCCCAAAGCTCGTCGAGGCCGATCGTGCGCGCCTGCTGGACGGCGCGGCGGATGATCCGCCGGAGCACGTACCCGCGGCCCTCGTTCGACGGCGTGACGCCGTCGCCGACGAGGAAGGTCATCCCGCGCCCGTGATCGGCGAGGACGCGATGCGCCTTCGTCGCCGCGTCCGAATCGCCGAACGCGACGCCGCTCTGGGCCGCGACCCAGTCCATGATCGCCTGGTAGCCGTCGGTCTCGTAGACGGAGCGGTTCGGCACGTCCTGGACGATCGCCGCCAGCCGCTCGAGCCCCATCCCGGTGTCGATGTTCTGCTTCGGCAGCGGCGTCAGCGTCCCGTCCGGATGCTGCTCGAACTCCATGAAGACGAGGTTCCAGAACTCGAGGAAGCGGTCGCAGCGCGGACAGGCCGGCGCGCAGGTGGGGTCGCCGCAGCCGTGCTCGGCCCCCCAGTCCCAGTAGATCTCCGAGTCGGGCCCGCACGGGCCGGGGCCGCCGACCGACCAGAAGTTCTCCGCGCTCGGAAGGGCGACGATCCGCTCGGGCGGCATTCCGACCGCCTCCCACTCCCTGATCGCGACCTCGTCCGGGCCGAGGTCGAAGAGGGGATCGCCGGCGTGGATCGTGACCCAGACGCGGTCCCAGTCGAGCCGGAGCCGCTCCTGGATGAACTCGCGCGCAAGCTCGATCGCCCCCGCCTTGAAGTACTGGCCGAACGAGAAGTTCCCGAGCATCTCGAAGAAGGTGAGGTGATGCCCGTCCGTACCGACCTCGTCGATGTCCGGCGTGCGGAAGCACTTCTGCGAGGTCGCGGTCAGCAGCGCCGGCGGCTCCTCACGGCCGAGGAAATACGGCATCTGCGGCTGCATCCCCGCGGTCGTCAGCAGCGTCGAGTGGTCGTCGGCGCGCGGGACGAGCGGCCACGACGGCAGCCGCGTGTGGCCCTTCTCCTCCATGAACGCGAGGAAGCCCTCGCGCAGCTCCGCGGACGTACGCACCCTGGAAGTGTAGGGCGGTTAGCTGGCCCGACGCTTCGGCGCGAGCGTCTCGAGCTGCTCGTCCGTGGCGATCTCGTCGCGGATCTTCTCGAGCGCGCGGCGGATCAGCCGCGAGACGTGCATCTGCGAGATGCCGACGTGCTGCGCGATCTGGCTCTGGGTCAGCCCGTCGAAGAAGCGCAAGTGGAGAATCCGGCGCTCGCGCTCGTCGAGCACGCGGAAGCCGGGTGCGAGCACGGCGCGATCCTCCGAGACCAGGTACTGGTGCTCCTCGGTGCCGAGCGACTCGAGCGGGTCGAGCTCGCCGTCCTCGTCCGAGCCGCCGGCCGAGAGCGAGAGCGAGGTGTAGGCGCGGCCGGACTCGAGCGCCTCCAGCACGAGCTCCTCCTCGACGCCTGCCGCTTTGGCCAGCTCCGGGATCGTCGGCGACCGGCCGAGCTGCACCGTCTGGTCCTCGACGATCTTCGAGAGCTGGACGTTCAGCTCCTGGAGCCCGCGCGGGACGCGCACGGCCCAGCCCTTGTCGCGGAAATGGCGCTTGATCTCGCCGATGATGTTCGGCGTCGCGTAGGTGGTGAGCTCGACGCCGCGGTCGATGTCGAAGCGGTCGATCGCCTTGATCAGGCCGATGCAGCCGATCTGGACGAGGTCGTCGAGCTGCTCGCCGCGGTAGGCGTAGCGGCGGGCGAGCGAGCGGACGAGCGAGAGGTACTGCTCGATCAGCTGCTCGCGCGCGGCGAGGTCGCCCTCCTCGTGGTAGCGGCGCAGGAGCGCCTTGTCGGACGCGCGCGTCACGACTGCGGCTCCGCGAGCGCGAAGTCCTTGCGCAGCTCGACCCAGACGTGGCCGTCGCGCCGGCTCAGCGTCAGCTCGTCGACGGTCGCGTCGAGCAGCCGACGGAGGCCGAGCGTCTCGCCGGCGCCCGCTTCGAGCTCGGACACCGTCCGCTCGCCCACGGGACCGACCGAGACATCGATTGCGTCGCCGCCGACCCGGAGCCGAACGTTGACGTCGCCCTCGTCGTCCTCGTTGTGCTCGAGCAGCGAGCCGAGCGCGAGCTGGAGGTCGTCCAGGACGTCGAGCGTGACGTCGTGCCGCGCGGCGATGCCGCCGACGACGAGCTCGGCGACGATCGAGAAGTCGCGCTCGCGCGGAATCGTGATCTCGACCGTGTCCAGCACCTGCGTCTCCATCAAGTCGTGCCACTGTCGGCGGCGCGAAGCTCCTCTTCGAGGTCTCGCTCTCGCCGTGCGGCTGCTTCCTTCGCGCTCTGGACGGCCTCGCCGAAGTCGTGGCGAGCCTTGAGCGTGGCGATGCCGTGCGTCAATCCCGCGGCGAGGCCGGAGATCTTCTGCACCGGACGCGTGATCGCCATGCTCACGGCACGTACCGCCGTGTCCGCGCTGTCCGCCATGTCCACTGCGCTGTCCGTCACCTGATCCACCTTGTCCAGCTGCCCGTTCACCTTGTCGACGCTCTCGCCGACCTTGTAGATGACGGGCAGCAATTCGCGTTCCGTCCCTCTGATGAACGAAGAAAGCCGGGCGAAGGTTCCGCCCAGGCGCACAAATGCGTACGCAAGGCCGAAACCGACGGCGAGCAGGAAGACGGCGAGGGCGTAGTTGGCGATATCGCCCGCGCTGGCGGCTAGAAGCTGCACGCGCGCATCCTAGACGGCTGTTGCAGATGACACCACGCCGCACCCGACAACTGCGCCCTCGGCGTAGAGCGCGGCGATCTGTCCGGAGGCCACGCCGTATGCGGGCTGGGCGAGCTCGAGCGTGAATCCCTCCGTCGTCGGCGTCACGCGTGCCGGGAGCGCCGGGGAGCGGTAGCGCAGCTTCGCCTCGACGTGCTCGACCGGTGCGTGGAGCGTGCCGCGCACCTCGACGGCGGTGCAGGCGAGCGAGCCGCGCGGTCCGACGACGAGCGTGTTCGTGACCGGGTCCGACCGCAGCGCGTAGAGCGGTTCGGCCGCGGCGACGCCGATCCCGCGGCGCTGGCCCGGCGTGTACCGCCAGATGCCGTCGTGCCGGCCGACCTCGGTGCCGTCCTCGTCGACGATCGCGCCTTCGGCCGGCTCGAGGCCGCGGCGCTCGAGAAACGCCCGATAGTCGTCGCCTGCGAGGAAGCAGGCCTCCTGGCTCTCGCGACGCTCCGCGACCTCCAGGCCGGCTGCGCCCGCCTCGCTGCGCGTCTCGGCCTTGGTCTGCTCGCCGAGCGGGAACGCGACGCGGTCGAGCACGGCCGGGTCGAGCGGCGCGAGCATGTAGGACTGATCCTTGTCCGGGTCGGCCGCGCGCGCGAGCAGCCTGCGGCCGTCGCGCTCGACGATCCGCGCGTAGTGGCCGGTCCAGAGGCTCGCCGCGCCCGCGCGCTCGGCGAAGTCGAGCAGCTCGGCGAAGCGGAACTCACCGTTGCAGCGGCCGCAGGGATTCGGCGTCTCGCCGCGCGCGTAGGAGGCGACGAACGGGTCGACGACGACGCGGCGGAATTCCTCGCGCAGGTCCAGGGTGACATGCGGCAGCCCGAGGGCGTGACAGGTCTCCCGGGCGGCGATCACGGCCTCGGGCGAGCAGCAGGCCCGCTCGGAATCGGGACCCGCAGGGTCGAGCCAGAGCCGGAGCGTGACCCCGATCGCATTCGGCCCGGCCCGGAGCAGCGCGACGGCGCTGTCGACGCCGCCGCTCATCGCGACCGCGACGCGTTCCGGATCGGGGTCGGCGCGGAACGCCTCCGCGAGCGCATTCGCGAGCGCGTCGGCGGCGAGGGTCTCACCAGGCACGGCGGCCGCCTCGAGCAGCGTCAGGCCGTCGAGCGGCTCTGCCATGCCCGGCGCGTCCGCCTCGACGACGCGGTCGCCCTCGATCCGAAGCCGCACGAACGCGAGCTCCTCGCCCACGGGCAGAATCTCCGAAGACCTCCCTCATGTAGGCCAGGCTAGCGGCTCGTCCCTCTGCCTTTGGGAGGCGGGCCGACCCTTTAGGGGTCTTAGCGCGATCGGGATCCGCTTCCGCGGATCCCGATCTTGCGCCAAAAGAATAGCTGCTCCACCCTGCCGATGCTTCCTTGCGCCGATGCGAACCTGCCTTAGCAGGTGGGTGCCGTGCCGGACATCGACGGGTGAGGTCTAGACCGGACCCAGGCTCCCTTCACGTGAGCGTTGGTTCACGTTTACGCGCAAGGCCACGTACAGGGTCGAGCAGGGGAAGTCTAACCTCCGAGTGTCACGCCGGGCCGCGAAGCGGCCCCTTTAGGGGTTTGCGCGCCCGGGATCCCTCCTGCGATCCCGGGCATGCGACGGCTACGCCCTTGCGAACCGCCAGCGGATCTGCTGCGTGCCGTCGATGCCGAGGCGTTGCGCGAGCGCATCCGTGAGCTCGAACTGGCGGCCCTGGCGCTTCAGCCTCGAGTCGATCACCTCGGTCAGGAGCTCGGTGCCGCCGTAGGCGATGTAGATCTTCACGCCGCACGGGAGCACGGGATGCGTCACGCCGAGCGAGCGATTCGTGAGCACACGCCGACAGGTCGTTCGCTCGGCATCCCGCGGCGCCCCGCGGGAGCCGGCAAGCGCGGTGTACCAGCCGGTCTCCGCCACGGTGACGGGCTGCGCCCCACCCGGAGTCGTGTCGTCGTTGCTCGTGCCGCGGCTGAGGGCGAGTGCCGCGACCGCGGCGAGAAGCGCGACGGCGGCGAGCGCCACCGACCGCTGGAGCACGCCGAGTGTCACCTCGCGCGGCCGGCGATCAGCTCGCCGAACGACTCGCGCACGAGGTCGTCGAACTCCGCCGGCAGGGTGCCGTCAGGCCGTGCGAACTCCCGCAGGTAGACGACCAGGTAGCCCCATTCGACGGCGCGGGCCGGGTCCTCGCCTCCCCGCTCGCGCGTCAGGCGCTCGAGCTCCCAGAGATTCCACTCCTGTGCCTGAGCGGGTAGCGGTAGCGTCGCGACCGGCTCCGGCTCGCGAACGGGCTCCGCTTCTGGCTCCGGTTCCGGCTCCGGCTCGGGCTCGGGCCGCGACGAGTTGCGGTGCTGCGCACGGGTTCCGGTTCCGGTTCCGGCTCCGGCTCCGGCTCCGGCTCCGGTTCCGGCTCCGGCTCGGGCTCCGGCTCCGGCTCGGGCTCCGGCTCCGGTTCCGGCTCTGCTTCGGGCTCCTCGGCTTCAGGCTGCGGCTCGGCGGGCTGGGGCTCGGCCGTCGGCAAGGCTCCGGCTCCACGCCTCCGTCTCCGCTGCCTCCGGCTCGGGCTCCGGCGGCGCGAGCTGGTCGAGCCAGGTCTCGTCCTCCTCCGGCCGAGGCGGGCGGTCGCCGGCACGCACGGAGACGATGCCGCCAGCAGGCGGCTCGTAGACCGTCACCTCCTCCGCGGCCGCCGGCGCGACCGGTTCCCGACGGGAACGGCGGGCCCGCCAGGAGCCCAGCTCGAGCGCCACCGTGAGCAGGTAGGCGACGGCCATCACGACGATCACCTCGGCGACCGAGAAGTTCAGCAGCCCTGCAATGAGGGCGACGGCGATCAGGAAGAACGCTTCGAGCGCGAAGCGTGGCCAGAGGCGACCAAGCACGGGCCGCCGCCTACTTCTCGGACTCGGGCTCCCCGCCCTCGGCCGGTTCCTCCTGCGCCTCATCGGCGTCGGCGGTCGGCGTCACAGGGGGAGCTGGCGGCTCGTCGTCCACGTCGGGCTCCGGCTCGGCCGCGGGCGGAGCGTCGACGGGGCCGCCGGCGAGCGCCTGCGCGGGGCGCATCGGCGCCGGCGGCACGGGCGTGGCGCTGCGTGCGATCTCGCTGTCGTTCGCCTCCATGATCGACTGGACGACCTGGGCGATGGCGGGCTCGCCGAGACCTGCCGCGGCGAGCAGCTGCTCGGCGCCTTTCTGAGCGCGGCCATGACGGCCGTCGCCTGGGCGCGGGCCCACTCGAGCGTCTGCTCGACTTCGGCCCGGGCGGAGTTCGTCAGCTCGGTCGCCTGGTGGCGCGACTGCTCGAGCAGTCGGTTTCCGCGCGTCTCCGCCTCGCGCAGCTCGCGCGTCGCATCGGCCTTCGACTTGGTCAAGAGGTCGCGCGACTCCGCCTTCGCCGCGTTCACGATCTCGGCTCGCTGGCGCTCCGACTCGATGCGGTAGCGCTCGATCTCCGCCTCGCGCTCCTGTAGCTCGCGCTGCTTCGCGCGAACCTCCTCTTCGGTGCGCTGCAGCTGCGATGCCGACGCCGCCTGCGCGTCGCGCTCGAGCGTGTCGGCGAACTCGGCGGCGGCGCGGATCAGGTGGAGCGAGTCCATGCGCACGGCGTGGCCGGTCGGCTCGACATTGGCGGTCTTGCGCGCCGCCTGAAGCACCCGCAGCTGCGCCTGGAGCTGGGCGGTGTGGCGCCGGAAGGCGTCGAACGCCTCGCGGACGCCCTGCTCCTCGTAGCCGTCGCCGGCGCGATGGAGTTGTTCCAGACTGGGAAGCGCGGTTAGCCCCGGGGACGAACGCTCTGACTCACCTGACGACATGGCTCTTCACGCTTTCTGGGTTCGCTAGGCAGGCCGCGGCGCGGCTCGCCGGAAGTATGCCGTCTTCATCGGCTGTCGAACGAAATTCCTCAACTCGGATGCTCGACGAGCTGTATTCCGAGCTCGTCCAGCTGTTCCTGCGTCACCTCGGACGGTGCCCCGCTCATCGGGTCGACACCGGCCTGGTTCTTCGGGAACGCGATCACGTCGCGGAGGTTCGGCTCGCCCGCGAGCACCATCGTCATGCGGTCGATCCCGAGCGCGATCCCACCCATCGGCGGCGCACCCATGGCGAGCGCGTCGAGCAGGAAGCCGAACTTCGACCGCTGCTCGTCCTCGGTCATCCCGAGCAGGTCGAACGCCTGCGCCTG
>CAVYSL010000009.1:0-89008 GCA_963771185.1 uncultured Gaiellaceae bacterium | reverse complement strand
AGGGGATCATCCCCGGCTCGGTGCACGTGCCGCGATCCGTGCTCGAATGGCGCGTTGATCCCGGGTCGGGCTACTCGAATCCCATCGTCGCGGACGGAAACGTCGAGCTGATCCTCGTCTGTCACGAGGGTTACTCGTCGAGCCTCGCGGCCGCATCGGTGCGCGGCATCGGCCGCGAGCGGGTCGCGGAACTCGTCGGGGGTTTCGAGGCGTGGCGCGACGCCGGTCTCGAGACGGTCGCCGCGCCGGCGCCGCCGGAGGGGCTGCCCGGCTTGGGGGGACCGGACTGATGATCGATCGCGAGCGGCTGATTGCCGACGCCATGGCGGCGGTCTCGATCCCGAGCTTCACCGGCTCCGAGGAGGCGATGGCGGCCTGGTATGCCGCGCGCTGCGAGGAGCTCGGGCTCGCGGTGCAGTGGCAGCAGGTGGAGGACGGGCGCGCGAACGTGCTCGCGACCCGCGCCGGCACCGGCGGCGGCCCGACGCTGATGTTCAACGGGCACATGGACACGTCGTACTCCGGCCGAGAGCCGTGGCTCGCCGGGATCCCGGGCTTCCAGCCCGAGGGGTTCGAGCGCGAGGGACGGATCTATGGACTCGGGATCTCGAACATGAAGGGCGCGCTCGTGGCCTACCTCGCCGCGGTGCGCGCGCTCGGCGACGCGCCGCTGCAGGGCGACCTGATGATCGCGGCCGTCGCGGGTGAGATCGAGAAGACGCAGCAGGGTGAGGCGCAGGGAGCGGAGTACCGCGGCTACGCGGCCGGCTCGCGCCATCTCGTCGGGCACGGCGGCGCCGCCGACATGTGCATCCTCGGCGAGCCGACGGAGCAGAAGCTCGTGCTCGCGCACTTCGGCACGCTCTGGCTGCGGCTCTCGACCTCCGGTCCGTTCATCCACACGGCCTTTTCCTCCGGACGACTCGAGGAGAACTCGATCGTGCGCATGCGTGGCGTGCTCGAGCGCGTGCTGGCGTGGCTCCCCGAGTGGGAGGAGGAGATGTCGTACGGCGACGTCCGCGGCGTCGCGAACGTCGGCGCGATCCAGGGCGGCTTCGGCTGGCGGGTCTCGCGCACCCCGCACCGGACCGATCTCTTCCTCGACCTGCGCGTGCCGCCGGACGTCGAGATGGCGGCGGCGCGGCGGCGGGCGCTCGAGTTTGCGCGAGGGCTGGAGGGCGTCGAGGCGGAGGTGTACGTGACGGCGCCCGGCGCCGAGATCGACGAGTCGCACCCGCTGGTCGGTGCGCTCGAGGGCGCGCACGAGGAGGTCTTCGGCGCGGCTCCCGAGCGGGACGTCACGCGCTGGTTCTCCGACGCCTCGGTGCTCTCGCGCTACGGGATCGCGACCGTCAACTACGGCACCTCGTCGGGGCTGCCCGACCCCGAGTACGGCGAGAACCTCGAGATCGACGGGCTCGTGAAGATCGCCGAGGTGTACGCGCGCGCGGCGCAGAGGATCTGCGGGTGAAGCTCGTCACCTTCGACGACGGCCGCGTGGGTCGGCTCGACGGCGAGGAGATCGTCGTGCTCGACGTGCCGACGATGCGCGAGTGGTTCGAGCGCGGCGGTGCGGACGAGACGGGCGAGCGAGTGGCGCTCGCCGAGGCGCGGCTGCGCGCACCGATCGTCCCGAAGAAGTTCTTCCACACGGCCGGCAACTTCCGCGAGCACGAAGAGGACTCGAAGGTCGTCAACTGGTCGCACGAAATCGCGCCGTGGATCGTCTTCTTCCAGAACGTCGACGCGATCGTCGGCCCGGACGAGCCGGTCGTCTACCCGGAGCACCTGACCGAGGAGCTCGACTACGAGCTCGAGCTGGCCGTCGTGCTGAAGAAGGCCGGGAAGTGGTTCCCGCCCGAGGAGGCGATGGACTACGTCGGCGGCTATGTGATCTTCAACGACATCACCGCGCGCGACATCCAGCGGCGCGAGATGCGCTCGGGCGTGTTCAGCTTCTGCAAGGCGATCGACACGTTCTGCCCGCTCGGGCCCTGGATCGTGACACCCGACGAGATTCCCGACCCGCACGACCTGGCGATGGAGCTCCGCGTCAACGGCGAGTCGCGGCAGGTGTCGCATTCGGGGAACATGTCGACGACGATCGCGGAGATCCTGTCGCACTACTCGGCGCTCGGGTACTCCGCCGGCGACGTGCTCTCGACCGGGACGGTGAGCGGCGTGGCGGGGTTCTCCGAGGACGCGGCCTCGCTCTACCTGAAGCCCGGCGACCTGATCGAGGCCGAGATCGAGCGGATCGGCGTCCTCCGCAACCCGGTGATCGGCTGGGAGGAGGCGCACGGCGAGCCGCCGCCGGAGCGAGTCCGTTGGTAGTCGGCTCGGTCGAGCTCGTCCCGCTCGTCGATGCGGTCGGCCTGCTCGGGGAGCTCGACGAGCTGTACCCGGGCTTCGACGACTGGGAGCCGTACCGGGAGCTCTATCCCGAGCTCTTCTCCGGCTCGCAGTGGCGCATCGCCTGCGCGTCGTACCTGATCCGCTCCGGCGGCACGACCGTGCTCGTCGACACGGGCGTCGGGCCGGCGGGGCTCTGGGGCTGGACTCCCGAACGGGAGGAGGGACTGCTGCCCGCGCTCGCGGCAGTGGGTGTCGCGCCGGACGAGGTCGATGTCGTCTTCCTCACCCACCTGCACGTCGACCATGTCGGTTGGAACACCGATCGTGACGGCGAGCTCGTCTTCCCGAAGGCGCGCTACGTGGCGCACCGCGAGGGCGTGGCGTTCGCACGCGGGAGCGGCAGGCCGCACGTGGAACGGACGATCGCTGCGGTCGACTTCGACGAGATCGACGGCGAAGTAGCGCTCGCGGAGGGCGTGACGGCGTACGAGCTGCCGGGGCACTTCCCGGGGCACATGGGTGTGCGGATCGCGTCCGGCGGCGCCCGGGCGGAATTGATCGCGGACGCCGCAGTGCATCCGATGCTCCTGCACGAGCCCGATGCGCTCTACCTGTCGGACATCGATCCAGGGGACTGTACGGCGACGCGCCGCGCGCTCGTCCCCGGGCTCGTCGATCGGGACGTGCTCGTGGTCTGCGGTCACTATCCCGCGGGCGGTATCGGCCGTGTCGTCACCCGGGCCGATCGCGTCGTCTGGGAGGCGGCGTGACTGCGTTCCGGGAGGCATTCCCGATCCTGCTCGTCGACGACGTCGAGCGGGCGAGCGCGTTCTACACCTCGACTCTCGGCTTCGAGGAGGCGTACCGGAACGAGGACGAGCACGGCCTCGAGTTCGTCTTCCTGGCGCTGGAGCCCTACGGGATCGGTCTCGCCCGGCGGGTGCAGGGGGATGGGCGGGACTTCGCGCTCTGGATCTACGCCGACGACGTCGACGCCGCCGCCGCCGACCTTCGCGCGGCCGGGGCGGAGGAGGTGCTCGCGCCGACCGACCAGCCCTGGGGCGAGCGCATGTGCTCGTTCATCGACCCGAACGGTCACCTCGTCCACATCGGGATGAAGCTGTGAGCTGGCCCCGGGACGACGCCAAGCTCGAGCGCGTGCGCGCGCTGATGGCCGAGCAGGAGCTCGATGCGCTCGTCGTACGCGCACCCGACAACGTCCTCTACCTGACGAACTTCTGGGGGATGAAGGGGTACGACGCGGCCGTCTTCCCGGTCGAGGGAGCCCCGGTGCTTGTCTGCCTCGAGGCCTCGGAGGCGGACGCGGAGCGAACGGCCTGGACGAGCGAGGTGCGGCTCTTTCGCGGCTACGACGAGAGCGATCCGCGGCCGCCGGGCCTGCGTGCGCTCGATCTCGCCCGCCAGCTCTCGTCCGAGTACGACCGGGTCGGGATCGAGCTCAGCCTGGGGACGCAGGCTGCGGACCGGATGGTCGGCGAGCCGACGACGTTCCCGAAGGCCTGGTACGACGCCTTTCCCGACGCCGCCGACGCGACGCCGCTGCTCGCATCCGCCCGCGCGATCAAGACCGAGCAGGAGCTCGAGCGGATGCGGCTCGCCAACGAGATCGCCGCCGGCGCGATGGAGCACGTCCAGGGCCTGATCAGGCCGGGGATGCGCGAGAGCGAGGTCGGCGCCCTCTGGAACGGATGGGTGCACGACCACGGCACCGGCTTCGACGGGGGGAAGGTCGAGCTTGCGTTCGGCTTCTCGCTCGTCTGGTCGGGCCCGGGGATCCGCACCTTCACGGCCACCGGCAGCCGTGAGATCCAGGAGCACGAGCCGACGCTCTTCGAGATCTGGGTCTGCGCCGACGGCTACTGGTGCGACCACACGAAGAACCTGGTTCCGGGCGAGCTCGATCCGCGCTACGCCGAGCTCGAGCAGCAGCTGCTGGGCGTGTACACGCAGATCACCTCGTCGTTGGCGGCCGGAGCATCCCTGGCCGAGCTGGACCGGGAGACGCGCCGCCTGCTGGCCGAAGTGGGCTATCCCGGCCAGCCGAGCCATCCGATCTGCCACGGGGTCGGTGCCCGCGCGCACGAGCCGCCCTATGCGCACCAGGCAGGGGGTGGCACGATCGAGGCCGGGATGGTGCTGGCGATCGAGCCCGGGGTGTACTGGCCGGAGGGCGGCGGCCTCCGCGTCGAGGACAACTTCCTGATCACCGAGGGCGCCGCCGAGCGCCTCTGCCGCTTCCCCGACGGGATCGTGAGGGCCGGATGACGATCGACCGCGAACAGGTCTGGACCGGCGACCTCAACCGGCTCGCGCTCGAGCCGCAGTCGCACGACACCGTCGGCCTCTACGACACGACCCTGCGCGACGGCGAGCAGACCGTCGGCGTCGTCCTCTCGGCGGAGGACAAGCTCGCGATCGCGCACGCGCTCGACGAGGCGGGGGTCGACCGGATCGAAGCCGGCTTCGCGCGCGTCTCCGTGGACGACGAGGATGCCATCCGCCGGATCGCTGCGGCGGGCCTGCGCGCCGAGGTCTGGGGCTTCGCGCGGGCGGTGCAGGCGGACGTCGAGCAGCTGGTCGGGCTCGGTGTCAGGTCGGCAGTGATCGAGAGCCCGATCTCGGACGCGAAGCTGGCGGCGCTCGGCGTCTCGCACGACGACATGCTCGGCCGGATCCGCAAAGCGGTCTCGTTTGCGGCCGCGGAGGGGATTACGGTCGCGTTCTTCGGCGTCGACGGCTCCCGCGCCGGGCTCGAGTTCTTCCGCCGTGCCTACGAGGCCGCGGTCGACGCCGGCGCGCAGGAGGTCGCCGTCGTCGACACGATCGGGATCGCCACGCCGGAGGGCGCCGCCTACCTCGTCGGCCAGGCCGTCGACTGGCTCGAGGTGCCCGTCCACTGGCACGGTCACGACGACTTCGGACTCGCCACCGCGGCGGCGGTCGCCGCAGTCCAGGCGGGGGCGAGCTGGGTGCACGGGACGGTGAACGGGATGGGGGAGCGCGCCGGCAACGCGAATCTGATCGAGGTCGCGCTCGCGCTCGAAGCGCTCTACGGGATCCCGACGCGGCTCGACCTCGGCAAGGCGCGCGAGCTCGCAGCGCTCGTGCGCGAGCGCTCCGGCTACGAGCTCGCGCCGTGGACGCCGATCACCGGCGAGAACCTGTTCACGCGCGAGAGCGGCGCGGTCGCAAGCCAGTTCCACGACCCGCCCGCGATCGAGCCGTACGCCTCCGGCCTGGTCGGCGCCGAGCGGCGGATCGTGCTCGGCAAGAAGAGCGGGCTCGATTCGATCCGGCTGAAGGCCGAGGAGCTCGGGCTCGACGTCCCCGCCGACCGCCACGCCGAGCTGCTCGCGGCCGTCAAGGAGCTCGGCGCGCGCGAACAGCGGCTCGTCACCGACGCAGAGTTCAGAACGCTCGCCGAAAAAGGAGCTGCCGATGTCCCATCACCGTGAGCTCGTCAACCCACCAGACCTTCATCCTGCGCCCGGGTTCAGCCACGTCGCGATCGCGACCGGCTCGACGGTCGTCCACCTCGCCGGCCAGGTTGCGCTGGACCAGCAGTTCGGGATCGTCGGCGGGGACGACCTCGGCGAGCAGACCAAGGCGGCGATGCGAAACGTCCAGATCGCGCTGGGCGCTGCCGGCGTCGGCTGGGATGACGTTGTCCGCCGCACGATCTACACGGTCCACCCGACCGAGTACGAAACCATCACTGCTGCGATCGACGAGGTCACCGGCGGAGCGGAGCACCCGGCGCAGACGATCGTCGGCGTCACCGGCCTCGCCGTCCCGGGGCTCCTGATCGAGATCGAATGCACGGCAGTCCGCGCCATTGACTGACATGACAGAGCCGCGGGATACTTGCCGCGGGACCACAGACATGTCACTGAAAGGGGTGCGAGGGTGAAGTTCAGCCTCTACTCGGAGATCCAGAGCTGGCCCGGGAAGTCCGCCGCGCAGCTCTACGGCGAGGTGCTGGAGCAGATTCAGAATGCCGATCGGCTCGGCTACGACGCCTACGCCGTGATCGAGCACTTCTTCTTCCCCAAGTTCTCGATCTCCGCCAGCCCGCTGGCGCTCTTCGCGGCAGCGGCGCAGAAGACCAGGAACATCAACTTCCGGACGCTGCTGCACTCGATGCCGTACCACAACCCCGTCGTGCTGGCCTCCGAGATCGCCGTCGCGGACATCCTGCTCGACGGCCGCTACGAGTTCGGCGTCGGCCGCGGCCACGGCTGGATGCCGCCGAAGGCGGGCCTGGCGCTGACGCCCGAGTCGCGCGAGCGCTACGAGGAGTCGGTCGAGCTGCTCTTCACGGCGCTCGAGAACGAGCGCTTCTCCTACGACGGCAAGCACTTCCAGATTGCCGACTCCGGGATCGTGCCGCGGCCGAATCGGAAGTTCCGCGTCTTCCTCGGCGGCACCTCCGACCGGACGTACGAGCTCGCCGCCGAGCGCGGCTGGGCCGTCGTCGTGCCGCCGCTGCTCCCGTATGCGGCTCTGGCCGAGCAACTCGACCTCTACCGCGCCAAGTGCGCCGAGCACGGCACCGAGCCCGACATCGTCTGGATCCACGCCTGCTACATCGACGAGGACCGCGACGTGGCGAAGCGGGAGGCGGAGAAGTGGATGGTCGGCTTCCTCCAGGGGAACGCCTCGCCGCTGACCGAGTATGACCCGCCGCCCGCGGACGAGCTCAACGCGGCCGGCTACGGCTTCTACACCGCCGGCATCCTCGAGAAGCTCGCGCAGACGCCGTACGACGCGATGATCGACGGCGACATCGTCTGGGTCGGCACGCCCGCCGACGTGATCGAGCGGATCGAGGCGGTGCGGGAGCTCTGCGCGGGGCTGACGGAGATCTCGATCACCGTCAACGCGGGCGGTGCCGAGCACTGGCAGGCGATCAAGGCGCAGGAGCTGTTCGCGTCGACGGTGATGCCGCACTTCAAGACGTCGGAGCGGGAGGCGGTGGGCGCCACCTCGTGACGATCGAGCGGGTCTGTATCGTCGGCGGCGGCGTGATCGGGAGCCTCTACGCGGCTCACCTCAGCCGTGTCGCCGACGTCTGGGTGCTGACGCGCCGTCCCGAGCACGCCCGCGCGCTCGAGGAGCGAGGCCTCGAGGTGACCGGCCGCGCCGAATTCACCGGCCGCGTTCACGCGACCGACGACGCAGCCGAGCTCCCGGAGGTCGACGTTGCGATCGTCGCGACGAAGGGAACAGCCGTCGACGCAGCCGCGGGTGCGCTCGCGGGCCGCTTCCCGAATGCGATGGTCGTCACGGTTCAGAACGGCCTCGGAGCGGAGCAGATCGTGCGCCGTCACGGCGACTGGCCGCTCGTTTCCGGCGTCACCTTCATGAGCGGCACCCGGCACGATGACACGCACGTCGAGTACATCCTCGACACGGAGACGTGGCTCGGCCCCTACAACGGCATCCCCTACGAGCGGGTCGAGGAGCTGGCCGAGCTGATCCAGCGCTCGGGCCTGAAGGCGCGTGCCTTCCCGGACCTGAAGCCGGCGCAGTGGTCGAAGCTGATCTTCAACGCGACCGTGAACGCCGTCGCCGCGCTGACCGGGTTGCCGCACGACCCGCACTTCGCGGCGGAGGAGCGGGACTCCGACCTCGGCCACCTCGTCCACGCGCTCATGGACGAGGGCAAGGCCGTCGCGGCGGCGGCGGGGATCGAGCTGCACGAGGACCCGTGGGAGATGAACGTGCTCGCGACCCAGCGAGGCAGCGCGCACTACCCGTCCATGCTCGAGGACGTCGAGGCGCGCCGCCCGACGGAGATCGAGCTGATCACCGGCTCGCTCGTGCGCGAGGCGGAACGCCTCGACGTGGCAGTGCCGTTGCACACGACGCTCTACCGCCTGATCAAGGCGAAGGAAGACAGCTACCGGGAATCCAAAGGGAGGCAGGAATGACGGCAAGGAAGCGATGGGGCGCCTTCGGGGCGCTGCTAGCCGTACTCGCGCTCGCGGTTGCGGCAGTCGGGACCGGCGTCGGCGGCTCGCAGACGAACGCGCAGGCGCCGATCGTGATCGGCTGGGCATTCGACAGCAAGGGCAACATGGCTCCGTTCGACGGGCCGGCGCTGGCGGCGGCGAAGGTCCGCGTCGCGCAGCTGAACGGGAAGGGCGGCGTCGGAGGACGGCCGTTGAAGATCGAGACCTGCGACACGAACAACAACAACCCGGCCAAGGCGAAGTCGTGCGCGGCGAGCCTGCTCGGCAAGGGCGCGAACATCATCTTCACGACGTGCGACGTCGACTTCGCGACACCCGTCGTCCAGGAGTCGCTGAAGGCCGGCAAGCTGACGATCGCACCGTGCATCGGCACCGATCAGATGGGGCCGAAGCGGTTCGGCAAGGCCGGCAAGCTCGCGTTCAGCTTCGGCAACGTGGCCCAGGACGAGGGCTCCGCGATGGCCGAGTACGCCTACCGGAAGGGCTGGCGAACCGCCAACCTCGCCACGAACACGCTGCTCGTCTACTTCAAGAACGTCGTGCAGGCGTTCGAGAAGCGCTTCACGCAGCTCGGCGGCAAGATCGCCGGCCGTGAGAGCTATGCCACCGGCGCGAACAACGTCAACACGGCGGTCAGCCGGCTGAACGGCCGCAAGGCTGACGTGATCGTCACCTCGACGGCGTTCGGTGAGCTGCCGGCGCTCGTCTCGGGCCTGCGCTCGCTCGGCAACAAGACGCCGATCCTGAACTCGTGGGCCGGCGACGGCACGTACTGGCTGACGAAGGACCCGCAGGTGACGGACTACTACGCCGTCACGTACGCGTCGGCGTTCGGCGACGACCCGAACAAGGCCGTGCGGGCGCTCGCGAAGCAGCTGAAGGCGTTCACGGGCGGCTTCGTGACCGGCTCGGCGGCGATCGACGGTGTCGCGACCGCGATCAGGCGGTCGGGCGGCTCGACGAACGGCGCCACGCTCGCGGCGACGATGGAGAAGTTCAGGAAGGTGCCGACCCTGTCCGGGCTCGTCAGCTTCTCGCCGCAGTTCCACAGCGTCTTCGGGCGCCAGTACCGCGTGATCAAGATCCACAACAACAAGGCGCGCTACGTCGGCGCCGTGACCGCCAAGGTCGTCCCGAAGATCTAGGTCTTGGCGGAGGCAGTCGCACTTGCATCGCCGAGGAGGCCCGGGGAAACGCTCCGGGCCTCCTCCATCTCACGGTCGTTCACGGGCGTTCGTGCGCTCGACGACGTGACGCTGGAGCTGCACCGGCACGAGGTCGTCGGCCTGATCGGGCCCAACGGCGCCGGCAAGTCGACGCTCGTCAACGTGATCAGCGGCTTCGACGTGCCGACGAGCGGCAGCATCTCGCTCGGCGACGACGATGTGACCGGCTGGAGCCCGCACCGTCGCGGACGTGCGGGGATCGCGAGGACGTTCCAGCACAGCCGCTCGTTTCGCGGCCTGACCGTCCGTGAAAACGTCGAGGTGGCGGCGCTCGGTGTCGGCGCGGGGCCGCGGTCGGCGCGGCAGCGTGCGGACGAGCTGCTCGACCTGCTCGGCCTGGCACCGTACGAAGACGCTCCTGCCGGCGTCCTCGCACACGGCGACGAGCGCCGTCTGGGCGTTGCTCGGGCGCTGGCGACCGAGCCGCGCTTCGTGCTCCTCGACGAGCCTGCCGCCGGGCTGCCGGAGGCGGAAGTGCCCGAGTTCGCCGCCGTCATCCGGGCGGTCCGCGACGACGCGGAGGCGGGCGTGCTCCTGATCGACCACAACATGGCCCTCGTCATGGAGGTCTGCGACCGGATCCAGGTGCTCGACCAGGGCCGGACGCTCGCAGAGGGGACGCCGTCCGAGATCCGCGGCAACCTCGACGTCGCTTCGGCCTATCTCGGCGAGAGCGCGGTGGCGGAGTGACGCCGCCGGTGCTCGAGCTGGATCGGCTCGACGTCCAGTACGGCAGCGTTCCGGCGGTCCGTGGGCTGAGCCTCGAGCTGCAGCGCGGCGAGCTCGTCGGCCTGATCGGGCCGAACGGCGCGGGCAAGTCGACGACGCTGCACGCGATCATGGGCGTCGTCCCGCCGGCGGCGGGAGACGTTCGCCTCGACGGCCGTTCGCTGCGCGGCCGGGCTCCCGAGACGATCGCCCGGGCGGGCATCGCGCTCGTCCCCGAAGGACGGCGGATCTTCGGCGAGCTCTCGGTCGAGGAGAACCTGCGCCTCGGGCTCTCGGCGCGGCGGAAGAACGGGACGGCGAATCCACTCGCCGGCGCCTACGAGCTCTTTCCGATGCTGGCGGACTTCCGCGACCGCCAGGCCGGAGCGCTTTCCGGAGGTCAGCAGCAGCAGCTCGCGATCGGCCGTGCGCTGGTGGCGGCCCCCGACGTGCTTCTGCTCGACGAGCCCTCGCTCGGGCTCGCACCGACCGTCGTCGACGCGGTCTTTGCGGCGCTCGTCGCGATCCGCGAGCGGGGTGTCACCGTGCTGCTCGTCGAGCAGCGTGCGCAGCGGACGGTCGCGCTCGCCGACCGGACCTACGTGCTCGCGAACGGCGAGCTCCGGATGATCCTGACGCCGGCCGACGCGGACGACACCGACAAGATGATCCAGGCGTACCTCGCATGATCATCGCGGCCGTCGATGCCCAGACGCTCGTCGACGCCGTCGGCCTGGGAGCCGTCTACGCGCTGATGGCGGTCGGGATCGGCCTCGTCTTCGGCGTCCTCCGGCTCGTCAACTTCGCCTATGGGCAGCTGATCATGGCCGGCGCCTACACGCTCGCGTTCACGTCCGACTGGCCCGTGGTCGGAAGTGTCCTGGCGTGCTTCGCGGTCGTGATCGCGCTCTCGCTCGCGATGGAGCGCACCGTCTTCCGGCCGCTGCGGACCCAGTCGCCGGCCGTGATGCTCGTGACGACCTTCGCGATCGCGTTCCTGCTGCAGGCGGTGGCGCTGATCCTCGACATCCGCGACGGCACGATCGGCGAGCCGGCGGTCTCGGTCGCGCCGCTGAACCAGGCGGTCAGCATCGGCGGTGTCGACGTCCGCAAGGTGACGATCCTCGCGATCGCCGTCGCCGTGGGAACCCTCGCGCTGCTCGCGTTGCTGCTGGCGAAGACGACCATCGGCCTGCAGATGCGGGCCGCCTCGACCGACTTCCGCACGGCGCGGCTGCTGGGGGTCAAGGCCGACCGCGTCATCGGCGTCGCCGTCCTTCTCTCGGGGGTGCTCGCCGCCACCGTCGCCGTGATCCTGACCGTCCAGTTCCCGCTCGTCACACCCGACTTCGCCCTCAAGGAGACGATCGTCGTGCTCGTCGGCGTCGTCGTCGGCGGGATCGACCGCCTCTGGACGGCGACCCTCGGCGGCTTCGCGATCGGCTTCGCGACCGGGGTGATCAACGGCGCGCTCCCCACCGACAAGACCGTCTTCCTCCCGTCCGCGGTCTTCGCGCTCGTGATCCTCGTCCTGCTCCTCCGGCCGGCCGGCCTCTTCGCCCGCGGTCGCGCTGCGGTGGTCGACCGCGTATGAGACGGCTGCTCGACACCTGGGTGGCGCTCCTTGGACCTGCTCTGCTCGTCGTCGTCGTCGGGATCGGCTCGACATTCGTCTCGCGCTCGAACGAGATCCACTTCCTGAACGCGCTCGTCGCGGTGGCGATCGTCGTCGCGATCTATGTCTTCGTCGGCAGCTCCGGGGTGCTCTCGTTCGGTCAGATCAGCTTCGTCGCGCTCGGTGCGTTCGCTGCGGGCGTGCTGACCGTGCCGCTCGAGTCGAAGACCGGCGTCCTGCCCGACCTCTTTCCGATCCTGCGCGACCACACGGTCGGGAACGTCGCCTCGCTCGCGCTGGCCGCGGCCGTTGGCGGCGTCTTCGCGTTCCTCGTCGGCCTGCCGCTGATGCGCCTCTCCGGTCTCGCCGCAGGCATCGCAACCTTCGCGGTGCTCGAGATCACGCACAACCTCCTGCGCGAATGGACGAGGATCGGGCCCGGCGCGACGACGCTGTCGCTCGTGCCGGAGACGACCGGCCCCCTGCAGGCGACCATCGGTGCGCTGCTCGTAATCGCGGCCGCGTTCGCGTATCAACGAAGCCCGCTCGGCCGCAAGGCCCGTGCGACGCGGGAGGATCCCGCTGCCGCGCAGGCGGTCGGCGTCAGCGTCCACCGGCAGCGCCTGTGGGCGTTCACGCTCTCGGGTGCGCTCTGCGGGTTCGCCGGCGGTCTGCTCGTGCACATGCTCGGCTCGATCACCACCGAGCAGGTCTATCTGGAGCTGACCTTCCTGACCCTCGCGATGCTCGTCATCGGCGGCGTCACGAGCCTCTGGGGCGCCGTCATCGGAGCGCTCGCGGTCAGCGGCCTCGACTCTGTGCTCGGCAACGCCGAAGACGGGATCAGCCTCGGCTTCACCCTCGACCTGCCCGAGGGATCGCGGCTCGTCATCCTGGGTGCGCTGATGGCGTTGATGCTGATCCTGCGGCCGTCCGGGATCACGGGCGGTCGCGAGCTGCGGCTGCCCCGCAGGAGGCCAGCGTGACTCCGTCACGCTGGGATGAGGGGGTCTGGGGGAACCGCCAGGTTCCCCCAGGGTGTCGCGCCGATGCGGAGCGTCGGCGTCAGCGCGCAGGGGGCTCGCGGGGGAAACCGGGTTTCCCCGCGCGACCGAGCCGAAGGCGAGGGAGACCGCATGAAGGTGTGCATCGTCGGGTGCGGCGCCGTCGGGTCGCTCTTCGCCGCCAATCTCGCTTCGCTGGAGGATGTCGAGGTGTGGGCGTACGACCTGGCCCAGGCGCACGTGGACGCGATCAACGAGCGCGGGCTGCGGCTGACCGGAGCCGGCGAGGTGCACGCGACCGGGATCCGTGCGACGACCGACGCAGCCGAGCTGCCCGCCTGCGAGTTCGGGATCGTGGCGACGAAGGCGATGCACACCGGGGCCGCGATCGCCGCCACCGCGCACGCATTTGCGGACGGTGCCGTCGCCTCGGTCCAGAACGGGGTCGGCAACGAAGAGGAGATTGCGCCGCACGTCGCTCGCGTGATCCGGGGTACGACCTTCCCGGCCGGGAAGATCCTCGAGCCCGGCGTCGTGCAGTGGGACGTCAAGGGAGACACGACCTTCGGGCCGTTCGAGCCGAGCCCGGCGGCGCGGGAGGAGATCGAGCGGCTCGCCGACGCCTGCACGCGCGGCGGCATGCCGACGACGGCTGTCGACGACGCGCGCGGCGCTCAGTGGCGCAAGGTGATCTTCAACGCCTCGACGAACCCGATCGGCGCCCTCACCGGCCTCACGCACGGACGCGTCTGCGAGCGCCCCGACCTGCGCCGGCTCGTCAGCGGCCTCGTCGACGAGGGCAAGGCGGTCGCGGCGGCGCAGGGGATCGTCCTCGACGCCGACCCGGAGGTGCTGATCGACCACGCCGCCAAGCCCGAGGTCGCCTACGGGCACAAGGCCTCGATGCTCCAGGATGTCGAGGCACGCCGCCCGACCGAGGTCGACTGGCTCAACGGCGGCATCGTCCGCTTCGGGCGCGAGCACGGCGTCCCGACCCCACTCAACGAGGCCGTCGTGGCCCTGATCAAAGGAGTTGAAGCCGCGTGGATGCTGAACTAGCCCGCCGCTACGCCAACGTTCGCGCCGCGATGGCGGAGCACGACCTGGACGCGCTGATCGTGTCCGGCAGCGAGTACTCCGGGTTCGAGGGCTCGGTCACCTACCTCTCCGGCTTCCAGATCGTCCACCGCTATGCCTACGTGGTCGTTCCCGCCGACGGCGAGCCGCAGATCGTCTTCCCGACGGAGGCCCGCTACGTCGGCGAGCACGGGACGGCGCAGCTCGAGCAGGTCTTCCACGACCGGCCCGGCGAGCACATCGCGGCGACCGCCCGCGACAGCGGCTGGAAGCGGATCGGCGTCTACGGGCTCGACTACATCATGACCGTGCGCGACTTCCGCGCCCTCGACGGTCTCGACCTCGTCCCCTTCGACGCCGAGTTCGACCTCGCCCGGGCGGTGAAGAGCGACGCCGAGCTCGAGTCGGTGCGCGAGAGCGTCCGGATCAACGAGGACGGCTTCGAGGCGTTCCTCGACGCGTACGAGCCTGGCAAGACGGCTGCCGAGGTGATGGCGCCGGCGGAGGAGCTCTTCGTCGAGCGGGGCTGCGGGCGGCTGACGATGAACATGGTCCTGAACGGGCCGGAGTTCGGGATCGCGAAGAAGGAGACCGTGCTCGGCGACTTCGTCCTGCCCTCGCTCGAAGTCGCCGGACCGGGGATGCATTGGGTCGAGGTCTCGCGTGCGATCGGCAACGTTCCGGCCGACGTCGCGCCGATGGTCGAGGCCTACGGCGAGTACCACGCCGCCGCCCGCGAGGCGATGCGCGACGGCGCGACCGCCCACGACGTCCATCGCGCCGTCTCGAAGGGCTTCACCGAGCGCGGCTACCACCTCGGCCACGTCACCGGCCACTCGATCGGGATGACGATGATCGAGCACCCGCGCGTCGGCGAGGGGCTCGAGACGGTGCTGCGCTCGGGGATGGTGCTCTCGATGCACCCGCACGCGATCGCGGCCGACGGGAAGGCGTGCCTCTACATGCAGGACACGTGGCTCGTCACCGAGGCCGGCGGCGAGCCGCTCTCACGCCTGCCGATGAAGGTCTACTAGTAGGAGGGTTTGGCGAAATAGCGGCTGAGCCGCTGGGCCGCGAGCGCCATTCCGCCAAACCCTCCTAGCGGTCGCAGCGGCAGATCGTGCCGCCGAGCTCGCGCCGCTCGAAGAGCTGGCCGCAACGCGGGCACTCGAACGGGATCACCCGGGCGCGCATGAAGAGCGCCTTCATCAGCACGACCCAGAGCACGGCGTAGCCGACGATCATCTGTGCGTTCATGCTCATACTTCGGATATCGGCACCGAGTTGGATGACTGATGACGCAGACGGGTGATTTGACCCGCCGACTGGCGGTGGCGCGCGGCGACGAGCCCGCGGATCTCGTCGTGCGCGGGGGCCGGGTCCTCAGCGTCTTCACGCGCGAATGGCTCGACGCCGACGTTGCGATCTGCGACGGCGTCGTCGCCGGGCTCGGCTCCTACGAGGGCGCCGAGACGCTGGACGCGGACGGCGCCTACGTCGTGCCGGGCTTCATCGACGCGCACATGCACCTGGAGACCTCGAAGCTGCTCCCGTCCGAGTTCGCGCGCCTCGTGCTGCCGCTCGGGACGACCACGGTTGTCGCCGATCCGCACGAGATCGCGAACGTGCTCGGCACCGACGGCGTCCACTGGCTCGTCGACGTCTGCGAGGAGCTGGCGCTGGACGTCTTCTTCACTGCCTCCTCCTGCGTGCCGGCGTCGCAGTTCGAGTCGCCGCGCCGTCCCTTCACGCCCGGCGATCTCGAGAGCCTGCTGCGGCGGCGGCGAGTGATCGGGCTCGCCGAGATGATGAACTTCCCCGGCGTGATCGCCGGCGCCGAGAGCGAGCTGGCGAAGCTCGCGGTCGCGCGCGGCCACCACGTCGACGGGCACGCCCCGGGCGTGCTCGGGCGCGATCTGCAGGCCTACGCGGCCGCCGGGATCCGCTCCGACCACGAGGCGTTCACCGCCGAGGAGGGCCGCGAGCGGCTCCGCGCCGGGATGTGGCTGCTGATCCGCGAGGCCTCCGCGGCGAGGAACCTGCGCGCACTGGCGCCGCTCGTCGGCGAGTTCGGTCCAGCGCGGATGGCGTTCTGCACCGACGACCGCGAGCCGGAGCACATCGCCGAGGACGGCCACATCAATGCGACTCGTCCGCGACGCGGTGTCGTATGGGATTGCGCCCGAGGACGCGCTCGTGATGGCGTCGCACCATCCGGCGCTCTGGCACGGGCTCGAGACGCTCGGCGCGATCGCGCCCGGCTACCAGGCCGATCTGCTGCTCCTGCCCGATCTCGAGCGCTTCGTCCCCGAGATCGTGCTCAAGCGCGGCCGCGGAGTCGACGAGATCGCAGCCGACGCCCGTCCCCGAGTGGGTGACGCAGAGCGTCCGCGTCCGGCCGGTCTCCGCGGACGACTTTGCCGTCGAGTGGGAGGGAGGGCCGGCGCGGGTGATCGGCCTCGTGCCGGGTCAGATCGTGACCGAATCACTCGTCGAGGAGCTCTCCGACGGCTCGGCCGACCCGGAGCGCGACCTCGCGAAGATCGCCGTGATCGAACGGCATCTCGGCACCGGCAGGATCGGCCTCGGCTTCGTGCGGGGGTTCGGCCTCGGTCGCGGCGCGTTCGCTTCCACCTTTTCGCACGACGCCCACAACGTCATTGTCGTCGGCACGAGCGACGGCGAGATGGCGCTCGCGGTGGAGCGGCTGGTTCAGCTCGGAGGCGGCCTCGTCGTCGTCGACGGCGAAGCCGTGACGGCCGAGCTGCCGCTCCCCGTCGCCGGGCTCGTCTCGGACCGTCCGCTCGCCGAGGTGATCGACGCGAGCGAGGCGACCGTTGCGGCCGTGCACGCGCTCGGCTCGAAGGTCGAGTCGCCGTTCCAGTCGCTCGCCTTCCTCGCGCTCTCGGTGATTCCGAGCCTGAAGATCACCGACCGCGGGCTCGTCGACGTCGACCGCTTCGAGCTCGTTCCGCTCGCCGCGGACGCCGTCGTCTCGGCCACGTGACGGTGGCTTCCGAGCGGACGCTGCCGGTGTACTGGGTGTGCCCCGAGTGCGGCAGGAAGTTCACGAAGGAGAACCAGGGTCACGTCCACGGGTCCTGGAGCGTCGAGGAGCACCTGGCCGGCAAGCCGACCGCGTCGCTCGCGGTATACGACCGCTTCGTGGAGGTCCTCGGCGGCCTCGGTCCCTTCGAATACGCACCCACCAAGAGCCAGATCGGCTTCCAGACGATCCGGATCTTCGCCGGCGTTCGTCCCACGGACAAGGGTCTCGAGGGTTACCTCGACATCGCACGCGCGGTCGACAGCGATCGGTTCCGCACCGTCTCGCCGTACACGCAGCGGTTGTGGGTCCATCACTTCGTCCTCCGAGAGCCCGACGAGGTCGACGACGAGTTCGCCGGCTGGATGAGCGAGTCGTACGAGGTCGGCTGGGGTGCGCGTTAGATGGTTGATGCCACGATTCCGCGCGCTCGGGGCGCGAGCTGGCGTGTCTGGGCCGCTTCCGTCCCGGCTGATCGGCCTGGCGGCCGCTCAGCCGGGACGTCCGCTTCGCGTGCTCAGTCCGTCACCGATGCCACCAGCATCGGCAACGGCCTGATCCCGCGCCCCAGAGCTGCCAGCTCACGCCCCGAGACGGACGTTTCCGTGGCATCAACCATCTAGCGGACGGTGATCTGCTGCACCATCTTCGCTGGGTGCAGCGAGCAGAAGAGCCGGTAGGTGCCCGCCTTGGTGAAGCGGTGCCGGAAGACGCCGCTCTGCGTCCACGGTGCGGAGAAGCCGACGGGGCCGCCGACGACGGTGACGTCGTGCTGGAACGAGCCCATGAAGCGCCAGGTGAAGGTCGTGCCGCGCTTGAGCAGGACGCGCTCGGCGCCGTAGCGGAAGTCGCCGACGAACGTGGACGTCGCGCGCGAGACCTTGCCCTTCGGCGCCCGCGGCAGCGGCATCGAGAACGCCGGCGGGGCGGAGGGGCGGCCGAGATCGATGTCCAGCGCCGGCGTCGCGCCGCAGCCGCTCACGGCTTCGGGCGCCAGGAAGAGGAGCATGATCCCCATCGCCCGCGTGTGCGGAGCCGAGTTGTCGTAGACGGCGGCGAGCTGCAGCCGGTCTCCCTTCGCGACCGGGATCCCCGTTGTGGAGCGGAACGCCGACATCTTCGTCGGGCCCGGCTCGTGCAGGAGCGGCTTCGGCTTCGGGCCGCCCCACGTCGGGCGGGACTCGAACGGCTTCGTCCCGCAGGTGGCGTTTCGCAGCTCGACTCGAACCCCGCCGCCGTGCAGGTGGCCGCCGCCCGAGACCAGCCGGCCGCTTTCCGGCATCGTGAAGCCGGCGGTCTTCGTGAAGGTGGAGAACGTCCGACCGTCGCCGGGAACGTCGAAGACCGGGTCCGGGCCGGTGCAGTTGCGGACGTCGAGCCAGATCGGCTTCACCGGCCGCAGCGCCTCGCCGGTCACGTAGCGCACCGTGTAACGGATGAAGCCGTTCAGCCGCTGCGGCTTGTGGTTCATCAGCATGTAGAGGAGGCCCCAGCGGTCGGTCGCCTTGTTCGGGTAGCCGAAGCCGCGAGGCAGCGAGAGTGCGAGCCGCTCCTCTCCCTCGGCGAAGAAGCGCTCCGCGGCGCCGCCGCAGGTGTAGTCCGGGACGCCGACCTTCGCGAAGACGATGTGGTGGAGCATCACCTTGTCACGCCCCTGAACCCGGCCCTGCGCGTCGACGACCTCCGCCTCCATCCCGACCACGTAGCCGTCGATCTTCGGCGACTCGGCCAGCATCGGCTGCTGCGCGACGCCGTAGCCTTCGACCGAGATCGCGGGCGTCGTGAACGTCAGCGTGCGCTCTTCCGCATGGGCGAGCGCGGGCAACGCGAGCGTGGCGGCCGCGGCGGCGAGCAGCAATCGCAAAATCCGAGGCACGCGCCAACTGTAGCTCTGGAACGGCGGGGGTACACTGCGAGAGTGAGCTGGCCCTGGATCGTGCTGCTGGTTCTCGCGGCGGCTGTGCTGATCGGCGCCGAATGGTCCCGCGTCGGCAGGTTCGTGGGCGCGGACGCGCGCAGGCAGCGCGAGCGGAAGAAGCGGAAGGCGAGCTTCAAGGTGATCCGCTCCGAGGAGGAGGAGTTCGCCGAGAGCGTCCAGCGCGACCTCGCCGAGCTCCCGACGATCGAGGAGAAGGACCGCCGCCGCTAGCCCCTGGCCGGCTGCGCCTCCCGGCCGGCGGAGCCGGCCTCCGGCACAGCCTCGCGCCGCTCACGGCGCTCCAGCCGGCGGCCCGTACCTCCGTACTGTTCCACCGGCCTACGCACCGCGAGCGACGCGCCAGCGACTAGCGGCTACCCACTAGCGGACGACGAACGTCGTCTGCAGGATCCGCGTGTTCGGCAGGATCCGGCCGACGTTCTCCATGTTCCGCGACTCCTGGTAGTCGGAGACCTGGACGCGCAGCGCGTGGCGTCCCTTGCGGAGCCCGGTCGTGGAGATGCGGATCGTGCCGGCGGCGAACTGGCCGGCGTGCTCGTCGCCGTCGATCCGAATGACGAGTGAGGCTGGATCGACCCCGGAACCGCGGTCGGATGCTGCGACGACGATCCGCGCGCCGCTCTTCACCGTCCGCGTTCGCAGCGCCACGGTGGGCGGCGTCGCATCGTTGAGCCAGTAGCGGAACGTGAAGGCGCCCGCGCGCGCTGCGGAGGGGCTGTCGAAGACGACGTCGTACGCGCCGGCCGCGGGCAGGATCGTGCCCGACGCGAGCACGAGCTCTCCGAAGGTCCTCAGATACGGGTTCAGGTTGAACGGCAGCGCCGCGTAGCCGGTCAGCCGCCGTTCGTCGCCGGCGCGGACGATTCGCGGCTCGACACGGACGCCCGGCGCCCTGCTCGTGACGACGACGCCGAAGTTCGTCGCCGGGCGGGTGAGCGTGACCCGGAAGACGCGCTCGGGGCCGGGCAGCGCGGCGCTGAAGCCGAATCCGACCGGGTTCTCGGGATAGCGGTAGCGGCTGACGCGCGTCGTGCCGCCCTTCGTCGAGGACTTGTAGTTGCCGGGCGTTCGCAGCACCCCCCGCTTGCCGCCGGCGAGAGCCGGCGCGCCGGTGCCGAACCAGTACGGGATCCGGAGCCGGTCGGTGCCGCGCGTGAGCACGACGTACCCCGTCGCCTCGGCGTCGGTTGCCTGTGTCGTCCGCACGGACACATCGAGCCGGCCGGGGACCGTCACGGCGGCGGGAGCGAGGACGACGGCACCGGCCGGGCGGTTCTGGGCCTCGACGGTCACCGTCCACGGACCGCTGCCGCCGAGGCCGGAGTCGGTCAGCTGGACCGAGCGGGTCTGCGACGCGTTCGATCGGATCAGTCCGAAGGAGAAGGCGACCGGGCTCGAAAAGATCGGCGTCACGTCCGCGCGGGGCAGATCGACGACGCCGCCGCCGGCGCGGAGCGTCGGGGTCTCCTCGGCCTTGAGCTCGCTCGTGTAGGTGGGATCGCCGGTGAGCGCGAGCGCCGACTTGACCTGGGCGGGCGTCCAGGTCGGATGCCGCTGCAGCAGCAGCGCCACGGCTCCGGCCACGTGCGGCGCGGCCATGCTCGTGCCGGAGAGGGTCGCGTAGGCGCCGCGGGGCGCCGCGGAGAGGATGCCCGCACCCGGCGCGGAGACCTCGGGCTTGAGCTGGAGCGACAGCGGTGTCGGCCCGCTGGAGGAGAACGACGCGATCACGTCGTCCGCGCCTCCGCGCGAGGTCGTCACCGCCCCGACGGTGATCGCGCTTGGGGCGGCGGCGGGCGAGCCGACCGAGCCGCGGCCGAACTGGTCGAAGTCGTTGCCCGCGGAGACGACCGGGACGACGCCGGCGCGCGCCGCCGCCTCGAGCGCCTTGACGACGATGTCGCGAGACGGCTCGATCTCCGGCTCGCCGAGCGACATGTTGATCACGTCCATGCCGTCCGCGACCGCCGCTTCGATCGCAGCCACGAGCTCCGGCGAGTTGCCGTCGAGCCCGACGTCGGCGTCGGTCGGGATCGTCAGCGCCTTGTAGTTGCCGAGGTAGGCCCGGGGCGCGACGCCGGAGATGCGGACGCCCTCGGCGACCGTGTTTGCATTGCCGGCCGCGATCCCGGCGACGTGCGTCCCGTGTGACGAGAGCTCCGGGTCGAACGGCTTCGAGGCGTTCTTCCAGGTCGGGCTCGCGGGCGGGAAGGCGCGCGCGACGATCACCTTCGCGGTCGTGTAGGCGGTCTGACCCTTCGGGTACCCGGCGGGCATCGTGTACCCAGCGGGCGAGAAGAACGGATGCGTCTGGTCGATCCCTTCGTCGATGATCGCGATCTTCATCCCCTGGCCCGCGCTCGCGAGGCCGGGCGCCCCAGAGGGCGGGGGCGCCGATCTGCTGCGGGCCGCGGTCGAGCTGCGGCCGGTAGCGGACGCTCGGGTAGACGGTCTCGACACCCGGAAGCGAGGTGAGCCGGCCGAGCTGGGAGGTGGGGACGACCACCGCCATCCCGTTCGCGACGAGCTTGTACCGCCACCGGATCCGTACGCCGGGGACCGCGGTTTCGATGCGCTGCGCGAGGCTCGTCTGCGCGTTCGCCAGCGTGCGGGCCTGCAGCTGACGCCCCGCGCGCCAGGTCGTGGTCGCAAGCGGTTTCTGGCTCAGGGAAACGACGACTTCCACGAGCTCTCCCTCGGACGCGGTCGGCGGCTCGGCGTGCGCGGAGCCCGTCGCGAGTGCGAGCAGGGAGAGAGCGCAGATGGAGAGACCCCGCCGCACGGCCGTCATGGTAGGCGAGACGTTTGAAGACCGTGTTACGCCGGAGGGAAGGTCCTGGATCCGCTCCCCACGCCTAGGTCAGGCCCAGACGCCTCGCCGCCTCAACGGCTTCCGCGCGGTTCCTCACGCCCAGCTTGCGGTAGACCTCCGCGAGGTGGAATTTCACCGTCTGCGCGGCCACCCACAGGATCTCTGCGATCCGTCCGTTGGAATGACCTGCTGCGGCAAGGATCAGAATCTCCTGCTCGCGTCTGGTCAGGTGTGATCGGAGCCCGTCGGGGTGTGACAGGGGCTCTCGGGGTGACGTGCCGTTGACGACCTGACGCGGCACGAAGACGTAGCCGCTGGACCACGAGACGGCGATCGCGTTGAGGATGTCAGCTGGGCCGGCGCGCTTCGTCAGGTACGAGCTGATTCCTGCGTGCACTGCTTCCGCGACGACCTCCGGCGGCAGAGACTCCGCCGTCACCAGAACGACGGACGCCCCGGAAGCAGCCCTGCGCAGCTTGGCCAGGTCTTCGGCGACCTCGACCCACGCCGTGCCCGGATCGATGATGACCACGTCGGCCGCCGCGAGAACCGTCGTCGACACGGCTCGAGTCAGGCTGTCCGCCTCTCCTATCACACCGTGCCCGGCCGCTTCGACGAAGAGCCGCAGCGAACGCCGATACGCCGACCAGCCGTCGATGAGGAAGATCGTGCGACTGTCCCCGTGGGCGGGCGGGCTGGTCATCGGCATGCTGACATTACGGCGGCACCGTCCACACGACAAGCGCCCTGCGGCGGGAAACGTCCGGAAAGAGGTGGCTACACTGTCCGTCCGCGCGGATGTGGCGGAATTGGTAGACGCGCACGGTTCAGGTCCGTGTGCCCTTCGGGGCGTGGAGGTTCAAGTCCTCTCATCCGCACTTCGACCACTGGCCGGCGTCGCCTTGCCCCGCTCGCGGCGCTCCAGCCGGCTGGCGGGCTTCCGCTCGGCCGACGGGATCAGGGCGGTGGCGCGGGTTGAGGCCCGATAGCGTCGCCCCAGGCGGCGCCTTTCGCTTCCTTGTACCGGCCGCCTTGCTTGCGGCTGATCGTGCGCTCGTGGACGCCGTCGGGCTCGCACGTGACGAGGTTGACGTGGCCGGAGCGGCTCTGGGGCTGCCGGATGATCCGCGCGGCTGCCTTCGCCACCGGGTCCCGGCTCAGCGCAGCGTAGGAGAACTTCTCGTCCTCGTAGCCGAGCTCCACCCCCTTCGCCCGGCGGTGCAGCTTCGAGCGCGGCAGCCGGACGGCGAAGTGACACCAGTCGTCCGCCGGCAGTGGGCAAGGACGGTCATGAGGACAAGGCGCGACCGTCCGGCCGCCGGCGTCGAGCACCGCACCCCGGGCTGCGAGAACGCGGTAGTAGCCGGCCGGCGTGCCCGGCTCGACGAACACGATCGTGTCGGCCGTCTGCTCCCACAGCTTCGACGCGGCGCCCGCGACGTCCGCGAGCTCACCAAGGACGTACGAGACGATGACGACGTCGGCCGGGCCTCGCGCGTCCGCGATGTCGCCTTCGACCCAGCTCGCGCCCGGCCGCAGCTCTCGTCCCGCGGCGATCATCGCCGGTTCGACCTCGACGAGCGTCAGCCCGCTGAGCGAGGGCCAGATCTCGAGCGCCGCCCACGTGGCCACGCCCGGTCCGGCGCCGACGTCGAGCAGCGAGCGCGGCTGCCACTCCGGCCGCTGCGCGGCAATGTGGCGGAACGCGGCCGCGGCCGCGGCGAACGTCGCCGGCGCGCGGTACGCCAGGTACGCCGCCACCTGCGCCGGCGTCCGCGCCGCCCGGGACCTGCTCTCGCCGCGATACGCCGCCGAGAGGAGCTCGACCTCGTTCGCGACCGATCCGCCCGCGCGCGCGACGAGCTGCTCGATTCCCTCCGCCAGCTGCGGCGGCAGCGCGCTCAGGAGGCGAGTGCCGCCAGGACGTCGTCGGCGTGCGTGTCGGGCTTCACGTTGCGCATCTCCCGGGCGACGTTTCCATCGGCGTCGATCACGAAGGTGGAGCGCTCGACGCCCATGTACGTCTTGCCGGCGAACGTCTTCTCCTTCCAGACGCCGTAGTCCTCGGCCGTCGCATGATCGGTGTCGGCGAGGAGCGCGAAGGGCAGGTCGTACTTCTCCTTGAACTTGACGTGGGAGCGCTCGTCGTCGGGGCTGACGCCCAGCACGACCGCGCCGGCACGCTCGAACTCGCCCCAGGCGTCGCGGATCCCGCAGGCCTGCGCCGTGCAGCCGGGCGTGTCGTCCTTGGGGTAGAAGTAGAGAACGACCGGCTTGCCACGCAGGTCGGAGAGCTTGACCTGCTCACCGCTGTCGTCGGTCAGCTCGAAATCGGGCGCAGGCTTACCTTCCTCGACCACTCGTGCTCCTTTCGAATCGTTGCTCCGAGCCTAACGTCGCGCGCATAGGCCAGGCGTACGGTTCGGGTCGTGCGCTCGGCGCCCTCGTGGCAGCAACCATCTAGGCTCCGCGCGTGCTCGAAGCCCACCGCGTGCTCGCGTACCTCGTCGTCGGAGTGCCCGCGCTAGCTGCGCTCGCTCGGCGGGCTCGTCTATTGGCGCAAGCCGTCTGCCCGGGCCGCTTGGTCGCCAACCTGCTCGCGCTCGCGCAGACGCTGCTCGTCGCCCAGGTCGCGCTCGGGCTGCTGCTCCTCTCGGACGACCGGCGCGCGGCCGACGACCTCCACTACGCCTACGGCTCGCTCTCGCTGGCGGCGATCCTGGCGCCCTGGATGTACGCGCCCGCCGAGGGCCCTCGACGCCTGCTCTGGTTCGCCGGCACCTCGTTCCTTGCCGCGGCGCTCGCCGTTCGCGCAATGATGACGGGATCGTGAAGCGCTTCTTCACCGAGATGAACGCCACCCTGCGCGGGTTCCTGATCATCGGGCTGATCGCGCTCGTCGTCGTCGTGCTCTCGCTCGAGTCGGTGCTCGACACAGTCGGCGGCCTGCTCCGGATCGCCTTCTTCCTCGCGATCGCGTTCTTTCTCTTTCTGCTCTGGCGCGAGAAGCGGGGCGACATCGAGTCGTGGCAGGACCGGAGCCGGAACGTCTTCTACGCCGCGATCGTGCTCGCAGTCGTCGACATCGGCGCCTTGATCGGGCTGGGCGCGTCGGGGCGGGATGCGCTCGCGTTCTTCATCGTGCTCGGCGCCTGCGCCTACGCGATCTTCCGCGTCTGGCGCAACGAGCACACCTACAGCTGACTGCGGATGTCGGCGAGCAACTCGTCGGCGTACGAGACGACTGGAGCGCGCGCACCGACGAGCGGCTCGGGGCCGTCAGCCCACGTCGCCTCGGGCCCGAAGACGTAGTAGACGTCGTAGACGAAGCCGGAGTAGCCGAGCCCGCCGAGGTCGGTGTCAGCGAAGTACGTCCCGGTGATGCCCTCGCCGTCCCAGTACTGCTTTACGCGCGGGTCGTCGAGGGTCGTGGCGTCGATCTCGTCGGCGGCATCGGTCGAGCGCTGGTTCAGCCAGACGACGTAGAACTGGATGTCGCCGGACGGCTCCGACGCGAGTACCTGCTCCCGGACCGCACGGGCGCCGGCGAGGCAGGTGCCTCAGGTGGGCGAGAGGAGCAGGATCACGCGGGTCTTGCCCGCGTCGGCCTCGAAGTCGGAGCGGAGCGCGAGCACGTTGTCGAGCTCCTGCACGCCCGCCGTGGGCTCGATCTGCGTCGTCGGCGCCGACTCCTCGCCGCCGCCGCAGCCGGACAGGGCCAGCACCAGCAGCAGGAGGAGGAGGGCCGCCCTACGCACGAACCTGCGCCGAGGCGCCGTCGAGCGCGTCGAGCGCTGCCCGGATCGTCATCGCCTCGCCGACGAAGATCGGCGTGTCGCGCTCGGTGTAGGCGGAGGCCTCGCTCTCGCGCAGGGTCAGCATCAGGTGCATGAAGTCGGAAGGCTCGTCGCACTCGAATGCGGTCATGAACTCCTGGTCGTCGATCCCGAACGAGTACGTGGTGTGGTTGTGGATCGTCTCGAACTCGCGTCCGACGCGGATGTGCTCGTCCATCGCGCGCTGACGATCTTCCAGTGAGAGCGCATACCACGGCCGCACCTTCACGAACGGGTAGACGACGAGGTAGGGCGAGCCCTTCGGGACGATCTTCCGCGGGCGGCGCGCTTGCGTGTACGGCGAGGCCTTGGTCGTCGCGAGGTAGTTGTACGGCGTCTCGAGCCACCCGGCGAGCGGCGTCCCGTTCAGTGCCGCGCCCAGCTCGCCGAGATCGGCGTAGCGCTCGGTGATCTTCCAGAGGAAGAAGTCGACATCGGGGCGGACGCCGGCGGTCGAGTAGGTGCGCAAGTGCTCGAAGCGGTCGCTCCAGCTCTCGACCACCTCCGCGAAGGCGTCCTTCATCGCCGTCCGCTCCTCGAGCGGCAGCCGCCGCCACGCAGGGTCGGCCTTGAAGAAGGTGTAGGCGACGTACTGGCCGCTCTGAGTGTCGCTGCTCACGGGCATATCGTACGTTCAGCGGCGTCGCGTACCTCGTCGAAACTGGACTTTGGCGTCCCGTCCACGTAGTAGACGCCCGACTGGAATCCGGTCAGCGCCGGCTCGTCGTGCGAGTGGAAGAGCAGCAGCCCGGCGACGTTCTCCTGACACGCGGCGAGCTCGATCGCGCTGCGGTAGAAGTCGGCCTGCGTCTCCTCGTCGACCGGCGCCCCAGGCTCCTCGCCGGTGTAGAGCGCCGCCTTCGCGGCCGGGATCCGCGTCTCGACGCCGAGCTCGCTGTAGAGAACGGGCAGGCCGGAGCCGAACGCCTCGTCGAGGAGCGGACGCAGCTTCTCCTCGTAGTCGGCCATCAGGATCGACTTCGACTTCGGGTTGGTGGGCCGGTCGGGCGGGATGCTCGAACTGGCCGGGTACGGGTGGAAGGCGAAGCCGTCCAGAGGAGGCTTAGTCCGTCCGCTGGCCCGGTGCGCCGCGCCGAGGTCGCGGATGAAGGTCGTCGGCGAGTGGGTGTCGCGGCCCGTTCCCGGCCGGTCGATCCCACGTGGCGCGAGCGCGCCGCCCCAGACGCGCATCCCCGGGTCGGCCTGCTTGACCGCGTCGTAGACCTCGATCAGGAGCGCCAGGTACGCAGGCGCGGCGACGTCCTCGCCGGCCGCGTCGAACTGCGGCATCCAGAAGCGGTTCAGGTTCGGCTCGTTGCCGATGATCAGGTCCCGGATCTCCGGCGTGTCGCGCATGATCGCCGTCACGTAGTCGGCGAACTGCTCCCGGGCCTCCGGGGTCAGCGGCGTCGTCGCGGAACCCGGGTGGTAGACGCTGAGGAAGATGCGCGTGTCGCCCGCGCGCTCGACGACGCTGCGGAGCACCGCGATCTCCTCCTCGGGCGGGGCGGAGAGGCCGGGCTGCCAGAAGCTCGTGACCCCGACCGCCCCAAAACCGGCGTCCTGAAGCTGCTCGAGGGCCGGGCCCTCGTGCCGGACCGCGTCGTCTACGGCTCCAACCAGAAGCGCGGGGCGATCAGAGCCGAAGCCTCCGCAGCCGGCAAGGACCGCGGCGGCGACGAGACACGAACCACGAAGGGCGTGCTGACCCGCTCGACCGGGCGCCCCGGCAGGTCCGCGTCGACGAACGAGACGGTCAGCTGGTACCAGCCGGGGGTGCTCTGCGCCGTGCCGAGCACCACCTGGACGCGGCGCCCGGCCGCGGCACGCCCGCTCGTGGTCTTTACCGCCGTCCGGCGCGGCAGGCGCAGGAGGCGGGCCCGGTAGGTGCATGCGCGCTCGCATCGGAGCGAGATCGTACGTTGACCGGTCGTGAACGCGGTCGACACCCGGGCGGTGACGGGACACGCCCCAAGCGAGCCGGTTCCGGCGGACTCCATCGCGCGCCGTACCGGCTCGAGCGAGGTCTTCGGCGAGCCGTCGGCATAGACGAGCCCCGACTGCCAGCCGGGCCGCCCGACCTCGTCGTGCGTGTGGAAGAGCAGCATGCCGGCGACGTTCGACTGGCAGTAGGCGAGCTGGATCGCGCGCCGGTAGGCGGCCGCCTGCGCAAGCTCGGAGATCGGACGCGTCGTCGCCGGCTCGAAGCCGCCGTAGAGCTCGCGCTTCTCCGCCGGGATCCTCGACTCGATGCCGAACTCGTCGTAGAGGATCGGCATGCCCGAGCCGACCTGCGCCGTCCCGTCGAACGCCTTGCCGAGCAGTCGCACGAGCACGTCCTGGTCGATCAGCCCGAGATGATCCGGGTCGGCCGGCAGGGCATCGACGGCGACGCTCGAGTTGAGCGGGTAGGGATGGAAGGAGAAGCCATCCATGACCGGCAGCCAGCGGCCCCCGGCGCGGTAGGCCTGGCCGAGCTCGCGCAGGAACCGGGTGGGGGAGATCGTGTCGCGCCCTGTGTTGGGGCGGTCGACGCCGCGCGGCGCGAGGGCGCCGCCCCAGACGCGGACGTCGGGAGCTGCAGCCTTGAGGGCGTCGTAGCTGGCGGCGAGGAGGCGTAGGTAGGCGGGCGCCGAGGCGCCCCTTCCGCGCAGGTCGAACTGCGGCATCCAGAAGCGGTTGAGGTTCGGCTCGTTGCCGATGATCACGTCGCGGAAGGCGGGGTTGTCGCGCACGATCGCAGCCGCGTAGCTCGCGAACTGCTTGCGCGCCGTCAGCGTCAGCGGCGTGGTGCGCGAGCCCTCGTTGTAGACCGACACGTAGACGCGGACGCCATGCACGGCCGCCGCCAGGCCGACGTTGGCCAGGACCATCGCCTCGTGCGGGGTCGGCTCGGAGAGCCCGGGAGCCCAGAAGCTCGTCACCCGGACCGCCTTGAAGCCGGCGAGTCGGAGCAACCCCATTTCGAGCTCGGACTCGGCCGCGAGGGGGCTGCGCACGCGATCCTCGGCGGCGCCGAAGACGACCGACGACCCGCCCCCATGCGCTACCGCAGGGAGCATGAGTGCCGCTGCAAATGCTGCCAAGACCCGCTTCACGCCCTGGCTAAGGTAGCCGAGGTGCCAGACATCGAGGACAAGCTGAAGTCGCTTCCGGCCCGTTCGGGCGTCTACCTCTTCCGCGACGAGCGCGGCGACGTGCTCTACGTCGGCAAGGCGAAGTCGCTGCGCCCGCGCGTGCGCTCGTACTTTCAGGAAGGGCGCGGAGACAATCGCGCCTCGATCCCGAGGCTGGTGCCGCGAATCGCCGACCTCGAGGTGATCGTCACCGGCAGCGAGGTCGAGGCGCTGCATCTCGAGCAGAACCTGGTCAAGCGGCACCGGCCGCCGTTCAACGTCCGCCTGCGCGACGACAAGTCGTTCCCGTACATCGCCGTCACGATCGAGGACGAGTACCCGCGGGTCATGTTCACGCGCGAGCGCCACCGCCGCGGCGTCCTCTACTTCGGCCCGTACGCGAACGCGAAGAAGGTGCGCGAGACGCTCGACGTGCTCAACCGCGTCTTCCAGTTCCGGCCGTGCGAGGGGCCGAAGCCCGGCCGCCACTCCGGGATCCCGTGCCTCGACTTCCACATCGAGCGCTGCCATGCGCCCTGCGTCGACTACATCTCGAAGGGCGCGTACCGCGAGATCATCGAGGGCGTGATCAACTTCCTCTCCGGCGACACGAAGACGATCGTGCGCGAGCTACAGCAGCAGATGCGCGCCGCCGCCGCCGACGAGCGCTTCGAGGATGCTGCGCGCTACCGCAACCGGCTTTTCGCGATCGAGAACCTGGCCGAGAAGCAGGGGGCGGACCGGCGCGAGACCGGCTCGATCGACGTGCTCGGCGTCGCGGCCGAGGGCGACCGAGCCGCGGTGCAGGTGTTCCCGCTCCGCGGCGGCAAGATGATCGACCGGCACGGCTTCCATCTCGAGAACGTCGAGGGTCAGGACGTGACCACGGTGCTGGAGGCGTTCGCGCTCGAGTACTACGGCAACGCGCCCTCGATTCCGCCGCAGATCGTGGTGCCGCCGGACGCGACCGGGCTCGAGGCGCTGCAGGAGTACCTCTCGGAGCTGCGGGGCTCGCGGGTGGACGTGCGCATCCCCGCGCGCGGAGAGAAGCGGCGGCTGGCCGAGCTGGCCGGCCAGAACGCGCGGCTGGCGCTCGACTCGGAGCTGCTCGTCTCCGAGCAGAAGCAGCTACGGCGCGTGCATGCGCTCGAGGAGCTGCGGGAGGCGCTCAACCTCGAAAGCCTGCCGCTGCGAATCGAGTGCTTCGACATCTCGAACATCCAGGGGCAGGAGATCGTCGGCTCGATGGTCGTCTTCCAGGACGGGATCGCGAAGAAGGCGCACTACCGCAAGTTCGGCGTCCGCGGGCTCGATGGGCAAGACGACTTCGCTGCGATGGCCGAGGTCGTCTCGCGCCGCTTCGCCCGCCTGCGCACGGGCACCGAGGACGAGTACGACGAGGGCTTCGCGACGGCGCCGAACCTCGTCGTCATCGACGGCGGCAAGGGCCAGCTCTCGGCGGCGCTGGCCGCGATGCAGGCATACGAGCTGCCGCGCGTGGCCGTGATCTCCCTCGCGAAGCGGGTGGAGGAGGTCTTCGTCCCGCAGCAGTCCGATCCGATCCTGCTCGATCCGCACAGCGCTGGTTTGCAACTTCTCCAACGTGTTCGGGATGAAGCGCACCGCTTCGCGCTCGACTTCCACCGCCAGCGGCGCTCGGCAAGGGCGCGTGAGTCGCTCTTCGACACGCTCGAGGGCGTGGGTCCGGCGCGCCGGCGTGCGCTGCTGCAGCACTTCGGCTCGACGGAGGGCGTGATCGCGGCGAGCCAGGAGGAGCTCGAAGGCGTGCCGGGCGTCCCGGCGAAGACCGCGCGTGCGATCTACGCGCAGCTGCACAAGACCGGCGCCGGCTAGGGCTCGGCCGCCGCGCGCTTCCCGGCGATGGAGCGCCAGTCGACGTGCCCCAGGGTGAGGAAGAGTGCGGTGAAGCCGAGGATCACGTTCGTCGTGATCAGCGTCAGCTTCATTCCGACGCTGAAGGCGAGCAGCGTGGCGCGGCCGATCCCCGTGCCGTTGAAGACGTAGACGATGAACGCCTGCTCGGTGCCGATCCCTCCGGGCGAGATCGGGACGAGTGTCGCGAGGCTCTGCGTCACCTGGACGAGCAGGACGTTCCGGATCGACTGCTCGATCCCGAACGCGTCGAGGAAGAACCAGATCGCGACGAACCGCAGGGTCCAGTCGCCCGCCTGCCAGAGCGCAACCTCCCTGAGGTAGCGCGTCTTGTCGGCCATCACCGCCAGGCCCTGGCGCACACGCTGCTTGAACTCGGCGAAGTGGAGGCGGAGCCAGAGGAAGCCGATCACGCCGAAGATCACGAGCACGACGAAGAGGACGAACGAGAACTCCGGATTCGCCGCGAAGAAGCCGAAGTCGAAACCCGGCAGCTTGCCGAGCGAGCCGACGGCGGGGAGAACGCCGAGCGTCAGCGCGTAGGCGAAGATCAGCAGCGCCATCGCCGTGTCGAAGAACGACAGGACGAGCAGCGTCGACGCGAGCGTCGTATAGGTGCTGCCCGGCACGGCGCGGTGCGTGAGGTAAAGCCGGACGGCGTCACCGGCCCGCGCCGGCACGATCGCGTTGACGCCGACGCCGGCGAGGTACGCCGCGTAGATCCCGCGCCATGGAACGGGCTCGTCGGGGTAGGAGGCCGCGATCGTGTTCCGCCACGCCCGGCTCGTGCACATCGTCTTCAGGATGTGAGCGACGATCGCGAGCCCGAGCGCCGTGAACTCGACCGCGGCGATCTGTTCGAAGAAGACCCTGATCGCATGGAGCACCTCGCCCATGCGCTCAGGCTACTGCGCTACGGACGATCTGCCCCGTCGGAGCCCATGAACGGGTAGCGGTAGTCGGTCGGGGGCACGAACGTCTCCTTGATCGTGCGCGGGCTGACCCACCGGATCAGGTTCCACATCGAGCCCGCCTTGTCGTTCGTGCCCGACGCGCGGGAGCCGCCGAAGGGCTGCTGGCCGACCACTGCGCCGGTCGGCTTGTCGTTGACGTAGAAGTTGCCGGCCGCGTAGCGGAGCTTCTCGTGCGCCTCCTCGACGGCGAAGCGGTCGTCGGCGAAGACGGCGCCCGTGAGGCCGTACGGCGCGCCCTGGTCGACGAGGTCAAGCGTGTCGCTCCAGCGCTTGTCGTCATAGACGTAGGTCGTGACGACCGGGCCGAACAGCTCCTCGTTCATCGTCCGGTAGCCGGGATCCTCGGTCTGGATCACCGTCGGCGAGACGAAGTAGCCCTCGCTGTCGTCGTAGTCGCCGCCGGCGACGATCTCGGCCTTGCCGGAGGCGCGCGCCTCGTCGATCGCCTCCTTTTGCGTCTTGAACGAGCTGCCGTCGATCACGGCGCCCATGAAGTTCGTGAAGTCGGCGACGTCCCCCATCCGCAGCTCGGCGACCTGCGTCTCCAGCCGCTCGCGCAGCTCCGGCCACATGCTCTTCGGCGCGTAGACGCGCGACGCGGCCGAGCACTTCTGGCCCTGGTACTCGAAGGAGCCGCGCACGATCGCCGTCGCGACCTCGTCGACGTTCGCGCTCGGGTGGGCGACGATGAAGTCCTTTCCGCCCGTCTCGCCGACGATGCGCGGGTAGTTGCGGTAGTTCGCGATGTTGTCGCCGACCGTCTTCCACATCGACTGGAAGACCGGTGTTGAGCCGGTGAAGTGGATCCCGGCGAGCTCCGGGCTCGCGAGCGCGGCGTCGCCGATCGTGGCGCCGGAGCCGTAGACGATGTTGATGACGCCGTCCGGGAGCCCGGCCTCGCGCAGGATCTGCAGCGTGTAGTGGGCCGAGAGGGCGGCAGTCGACGCCGGCTTCCAGATGACCGTGTTGCCCATCAGCGCCGCCGAGCCGCTGAGGTTGCCGCCGATCGCGGTGAAGTTGAACGGGCTGACCGCGAAGACGAAGCCCTCGAGCGGCCGGTACTCCATCCGGTTCCAGACGCCGGGCGAGGAAACCGGCTGCTCCGAGTAGATCCGGAGCATGAACTCGACGTTGTAGCGCCAGAAGTCGATCAGCTCCGCAGCCGCGTCGATCTCGGCCTGGTGGGCGGTCTTGGACTGGTTCAGCATCGTCGCCGCGACGAGCGTCGAGCGCCACGGGCCCGCGAGCAGCTCCGCGGCGCGAAGGAAGACGGACGCGCGCTCCTCCCAGGGCAGCCGCGACCAGTCCGCGTGTGCCTCGCGGGCCGCGTCGACCGCCAGCTGGACGTGCTCGGGGCCGCCCTTGGCGACGTCGGCGAGGACGTGCTCCTTGCGGTGCGGCATCACCGCCTGGGTCGTCTCCCTCGTCTCGACCTCCTTGCCGCCGATCACCATCGGGATCGAGATCCGCTCGCGCTCCATCTGCGTCAGCCGCACGCGCAGCTCCTCGCGCTCGGGGGTGCCGGGCGCGTAGCTCTTGACCGGCTCGTTCACGGGCGCAGGCGGCCGAAAAATGCCGGGGGCACTCACGTCCCTGGCCGCCTTCCGCTCCCGCCCGGCGGAGCCGGGCTCCGCGGCAGGCTGACGCCGCTCGCGGCGCTCCAGCCGGCGGGCCGTACCTCCGTACTGTCCCACCGGCTTACGCACCGCGAGCGACGCCCCAGGAACGCGAGCAAGCTCACGAGCCGATTGTAGAGTCGGTGCCGATGCGCGTGACGCGCCATCCCTACGAGATCGCCGGCTGGGGAGTGGGGGAGCTGTGGATCGGCGACGGCGACGTCGTCGTCGCCCACGACCCGCCGACGCCGGGCGTCAGCTTCGCGGGCGCGGCGCCCCAAACGACCCCCAGGGGCACCCCGGGTGTCCCTACGGAAACGCTATCGCGGAAGTCGTCTCGTGAGAGCAACGGCTTCGTGCCCGATCTGCTCCAACGTCTCCATGCCTACTTCCGGGGCGAGCGCGTCTCGTTCGCGGACGTCCCGCTCGACGAGGACTGGACGACGCCCTTCCAGGCTGCGCTCGCCGCCGCGCTGCGGAGCGTTCCCTGGGGCGAGGTCGTCAGCTACGGCGAGCTCTCCGCCCTCGCCGGCCGCGCGCGCGCGGCGCGGGCGGCCGGCACCTTCTGCGCCGAGAATCGCTTCTCGCTCTTCGTTCCCTGCCACCGAGTCGTCTCCGTCGGCGGCATCGGCGGCTACGGCTCGCTCGGCGTCGAGTACAAGCGCCGGCTGCTCGCGCTCGAGGGAACGAGGCTCGATGGCGCTCTCTGACGAGCTCCGCTCCGAACTGGCGGCGATCGCGCCCGAGCGCGGTTGCTGCCGCCTCGCCGAGGTCTCGGCGCTCTTCCACTCGGCCGGCAGCGTTCACCTGCGCGGTCGCGGCCGGGTCGCGCTCCATCTCGACGTCGCCACCTCGGGTGTCGCACGCCGCGCCTTCTCGCTGCTGCGACAGCTCGACATCCGCTCGGAGATCCGCACCTACCGCCGCCGCTCGTTCGACCGCGCGACGCGCTACCAGCTGCACGTGAGCGGCGACGACGCGGCGCTCACGACGCTCGTCGAAGCGGGCGTCCTGGACGCGCGCCATGCACCGCTGGAGCGGCCGCCGAAGCGCGTCGTCGGCCGCGCGTGCTGCCGTGGCGCGTACCTGCGCGGAGCGCTGCTGGGCGGTGGCTCGCTCTCAGGCCCGCGCTCGCCGCATCTGGAGCTGAGGACGACCTCGCTCGAGGGCGCCGAGTTCCTGAGCTCGGTGGCTGCGGCCGACGATGTGCGCCTCGCCGTGCTCGACCGCGGCCGTCACGCCGTCGCCTACGCGAAGGGGTTCGATGCGATCGAGTCCGTGCTCACCCGCGCGGGCGCGAGTGACACCGTGCTTGCCTTCGAGGAACGGTCGATCGTGGCCGCCGCCCGCGGTGAGGCCAACCGGCTCGCGAACGCGGATCACGCCAACCTCGTCCGCACGAGCCGGGCCGCGCAGGCGCAGCTCGAGGCAGTTCGCATCCTCCAGCTCGAAGGCACGCTGGAGCGCCTCCCGGAGCGCTTGCACGAGGCGGCGCGCCTCCGGCTCCGCTATCCGCAGCTGCCGCTGCGCGAGCTCGCAGCGAAATGCGACCCACCGTCGACCAAGGCATCCGTCCACCGCCGCCTGAAGAAGCTGCAAGAGCTGGCGACGTCCCGACGCTGATCTTCGGGAGCGAAGCGACCCTTTAGGGGTCTTGGCGCGGATCGGAATCTGCTCCCGCAGATTCCGATCCTGATTGCGCCCGATTTAGTAAGGACGGGCCGGAGGGGGAGCTCCGAGGACGACCTCCCCCTCCGCGTGCCGCACTCCGGTGCCGGCGCCGAACGGGGTCTGAATTCGACGACGGGCGAGTACGGACCCGCCGTCTCAAGACTACGCCATTGCCTATGGTGCGTCACCTCGCATCCGTTCTCCGGTGAGACAACGATGCGACGCCGCCGGACGCGTAGCGGTAGGTTGCGAAAGGATGGAGACGGCCTTCGCAGACCTGAAGGAGCGCATCGGCGAGATCCACGATCTCGACCGCACGTCGTCGCTGCTCGGCTGGGATCAGCAGGTGAAGATGCCACCCGGCGGAGCCGGCGTTCGGGCGGAGCAGCTGGCGACGCTCGAGCGCCTCGCGCACGAGGCACTCGCGTCCGACGAGATCGGCCGGCTCCTGGACGAGCTCGCACCGCACGAGGACTCGCTCGACTACGACTCGAACGAGGCGAGCCTGATCCGGCTCGTCCGCCGCGACTGGGAGAAGGCGCGGCGGGTTCCCGCGGAGCTGCGCGCCGAGATGACTCGTGCGGCATCGCTCGCGATGCCGGTGTGGGTGAAGGCCCGGCAGGAATCCGACTTCTCGCAGTTCCTGCCCGCCCTGCGCTCGAACTTCGACCTACGCCGGCGCTACGTCGAGTGCTTCGACGACTACGACGAGCCCTACGACGTCCTCCTCGACGACTTCGAGCCGGGGATGAAGACCGCCGAGGTGAGGGCCGTCTTCGACCGCTTGAAGGAGGAGCAGGTGCCGCTCGTGGCCGCCGCTCGCGAGGAGGGTGAGCGCCCCGTGCGGGGGGTCACGTTCCCGCTCGAGGGCCAGAAGGAGTTCGAGCTGAAGGTGATCGAGCGATTCGGCTTCGACCCGTCGGAATTCCGGCTCGACACCGCGGTGCACCCGTTCGCAGCCTCGATCGGGATCGGCGACATCCGTCTGACGACGCGCTACTTCGACGACAACCTGGACGGGCTCTTCGGGACGATGCACGAGACGGGTCACGGGCTCTACGAGCACGGCGTCTCCCGCGAGCTCGAGCGGACGCCGCTCGCTCACGGCGCCTCGCTCGGCTTCCACGAGTCGCAGAGCCGGATGTGGGAGAACATGGTCGGCCGCAGCCTTCCGTTCTGGCGCCACTTCTTCCCGCAGCTCCAGGCGACGTTCCCCGATGCGCTCTCGGGCACGTCGCTCGACGGTTGGTTCCGCTCCGTCAACTGGGTCGCGCCGTCGCTGATCCGCGTCGAGGCCGACGAGGCCACCTACAACCTGCACATCATCCTCCGCTTCGAGCTCGAGCAGGAGCTGCTGGCCGACTCGATCGAACTGGAGGAGCTGCCGGAGATCTGGAACCAGCGGATGCGGGACTATCTCGGCGTCGAGCCGCCGAACGACGCCCTCGGCGTGCTCCAGGACATGCACTGGGCCGTCGGCGCGATCGGCTACTTCTCCACGTACGCGCTCGGGAACGTCATCTCCGGGCAGCTGTGGGAGAAGGTGACCGCCGAGATCCCGGACCTGCACGACCAGTTCGAGCAGGGCGAGTTCGGCGCGCTCGCCGGCTGGCTGCAGCAGAATCTGTGGCGCCACGGGCGCAAGTTCATGCCGCGCGAGCTGATCGAGCGGAGCACGGGCGGCGGCCTCGACCCCGAGCCGTACCTGCGTTATCTGCGCGGCAAGTACCCGCTCGCGGCTTAAAAACGACACGGGAGAGAAGACCGAACATGGCAACTCGCGTAGGGATCAACGGCTTCGGCCGGATCGGGCGGAACTTCTTCCGCGCGCAGCTCGAGCGCAAGGCGGACATCGAGATCGTGGCCGCGAACGACCTCGGCGACCAGGCAACGATGGCGCATCTGCTCAAGTACGACTCGAACCTGGGGCCGTTCCCGGGCGAGGTCGAGCTCGGCGACGGTGTCATCCGCGCCGGCAACGAGGAGCTGAAGCTCTTCTCGGAGCGCGACCCCGGCGCGATCCCGTGGGGGGATCTCGGCGTCGACGTGGTGGTCGAGTCGACCGGCTTCTTCACCAAGCGCGAGGGCGCGCAGAAGCACCTCGACGCCGGCGCGAAGAAGGTCGTCATCTCGGCGCCCGCCACCGACCCCGACATCACGATCGTGCTCGGCGTCAACGACGACGCCTACGACAAGGACGCGCACCACATCGTCTCCAACGCCTCCTGCACGACGAACTGCATCGCGCCGATGGCGAAGGTGCTGAACGACGCGTTCGGAATCGAGCACGGCTTCATGACCACGATCCACGCGTACACGAACGACCAGAACATCCTCGACCTGCCGCACGAGGATCTGCGCCGTGCGCGTGCCGCAGCGATCAACCTGATCCCGACCTCGACCGGCGCCGCGCGGGCGATCGGGCTCGTCCTGCCGGAGCTGAAGGGGAAGGTCGACGGCGTTGCCGTGCGCGCTCCGGTGCCGACCGGGTCGCTGACGGACTTCGTCGTCACGCTCGGCCGTGACGTGACCACGGAGGACGTCAACGCCGCGTTCGAGGAGGCTGCGGGCGGTGCGCTCGACGGGCTCCTGCAGTACTCGGTCGACCCGATCGTCTCCACGGACATCATCCACTCGTCGTACTCGTGCGTGTTCGACAGTCCGCTGACGATGGCGGGCGGACGCAACGCCAAGGTCTTCGGCTGGTACGACAACGAGTGGGGCTACTCGTGCCGGCTGGTCGACCTGATCGGCAAGCTGCTCTGATGCGGTTCTCGCAGGCGCGGCTGCTGGTCGACGACTTCGCGGCCGCGTTCGGCTTCTACCGCGAGACGCTCGGGTTCGCCGTCTCCTCCGGCGACGAGTCGAGCGGCTACGCGTCGTTCGACACCGGCACCGGCACGGTCGCGATCTTCGTCCGCGCCGACCAGGGAGAGGTCGTCGAGCTTCGGCCGCAAGGCGACTCGACGCTGCTCGTGCTCGAGGTCGACGACGTCGATGCGACGGTCGCCGGCCTGCAGGAGCACGTCGTCCAGGCGCCCGTCGATCAGCCGCACTGGGGCGGCCGCGTCGCGTATCTGCGCGATCCGTCGGGCAACCTGATCGAGCTCTTCCAGACGCTGCCGCACGAGGGATGAGCCTGCCGCGCTCGGTTCGCGACGCGGACGTCGACGGCAAGGCCGTCCTCGTCCGAGCCGACCTGAACGTCCCGCTCGAGCACGGGAAGGTCGCCGACGACACCCGCATCCGCGCGGCACTGCCGACGCTCGAGCTGTTGCTCGAGCGAGGAGTCGAGCGCGTCCGCGTCTGCTCCCACCTCGGCCGGCCGAAGGGCGAAGACCCCGCCTGGCGGATCGAGCCGGTGCGCGAGCGCCTGCGCTCGCTGCTCCCGGACGAGCGGATCGAGGTGCTCGAGAACACCCGCTTCGATCCCGGCGAGACGAAGAACGATCCCGCCTTCGCGCGGAAGCTCGCCGAAGGCTGCGACCTCTTCGTCAACGATGCCTTCGGCTCGGCTCACCGCGCCCACGCCTCCACGGTCGGCGTCGCGAAGCTGCTGCCCGCCTACGCGGGTCTGCTGCTGCTGGCGGAGCTGGAGCATCTCGGCCGGCTGCTCGGCGAGGTCGAGCGCCCGTTCGTGCTCGTCACCGGCGGTGCCAAGGTCGAGGACAAGCTCGGCGTGCTGAAGAACCTCGGCGGCCGTGCGGACGAGGTGCTCGTCGGCGGCAAGATGGCCGAGGAGCTGCGCGACGACAATCCGCTGCCGTTCCCGGTCGTTCTGCCGACCGATGTCGTCGCCGCCGGCGAGTTCGCGGCGGACGCCGAGACGCGGGTGAGTCCCTTCGACGCGCTCCCGGACGGCTGGCTCGGGCTCGACATCGGGCCGGACTCGCGCGAGGACTTCGCACGGCGGATCCGCGCCGCGAAGACGGTCTTCTGGAACGGGCCGATGGGCGTCTTCGAGTGGGAGCCGTTCGCGGGTGGGACGAAGGCGGTCGCAGAGGCCGTCGCGGCGGTCGAGGGATACACCGTCGTCGGCGGCGGCGACTCCGTCCGGGCGGTCAACGAGCTGGGGCTCGACGACGACGTCTCCTGGGTCTCGACCGGCGGTGGCGCCTCGCTCGAGCTGCTCGAGGGCAAGGAGCTCCCCGGTGTTTCCGCAATCCCGAGTCGCCGCGATCCCGGAGAATCCGCCTGATGATGATCGCCGGCAACTGGAAGATGTTCAAGGGACCCGCCGAGGCGCGCGCGTTCTTCGACCGGTTCGAGCCTCCCCAGGGCGTCGACGTCGTGCTCTGCCCGCCCTTCTCCTCGCTGGAGGCGGCGGTCGAGAGCGGTGCCACCGTCTACGCCCAGAACGTCCATTGGGAGGAGCAGGGCGCCTACACGGGCGAGGTCTCGCCCGGGATGCTGCGGGAGCTCGGTGTCCAGGGAGCGCTTGTGGGCCACTCGGAGCGCCGGCAGCTGTTCGGCGAGACGGACGAGATGGTCGCCCGCCGTGCGCGTGCGGCACTCGAGGCGGGCCTCGGCGTGATCGCGTGCGTCGGCGAGACGCTCGAGCAACGCGAATCGGGCGACATGCAGCTCGTGCTGAAGATCCAGGTCGAGGCGATCGCCTTCGCCGCCGGCACGCACGACAACCTCGTGATCGCCTACGAGCCGGTCTGGGCGATCGGAACCGGCAGGACCGCAACCCCCGAGGAGGCGGAGCGGGCGCACCGGTTCATCAAGGGGCTGCTCGATCGGCCCGTGCTCTACGGCGGCTCGGTCAAGCCCGAGAACGCGGCCGAGCTTCTCTCCCAGCCCTCGATCGACGGCGCGCTCGTCGGCGGCGCCTCGCTCGAGCCCGACTCCTTCGCAGCGATTTGTCGCGCGGCGTCGACCTCGTAACGCTGGTCGTCCTCGACGGGTGGGGCTGCGCGCCACCCGGTCCCGGCAACGCCGTCGAGCTGGCGCGGACGCCCGTCTTCGACCGGCTCTGGCGCGACTACCCGCACACGACGCTCGCGGCCTCCGGCGAGGCGGTCGGCCTGCCGCCCGGACAGATGGGCAACTCCGAGGTCGGTCACCTGACGATCGGCTCCGGCCGGATCCTCTTCCAGGATCTGCAGCGCGTGAACGCCGCCGTCCGCGACGGCTCCTTCTACGAGAACCCAGCGCTCCTGGCTGCGTTCGAGCGGGCCAGGGAGCGCGGCGGCGCCGTCCACCTGCTCGGCCTCGTCTCGAAGGGCGGCGTCCACTCGCATCTCGACCACCTGCAGGCGCTGCTCGAGCTTGCGCGCAGACAGGGCATGGAGGAGCGGACCTGGATTCACGCGTTCACCGACGGCCGGGACGTCTCGCCGCATGCGGCCGTGTCCGACCTCGCCGAGCTGCCGGCCGAACGGCTCGCGACCGTCGTCGGCCGCTACTACGCGATGGACCGCGACCAGCGCTGGGAGCGGACGCAGAAGGCGTTCGACGCGATCACTCTCGGCACCGGCGCCCCGTCTCATAACGTGCTGGAAGATGTGCAACGGAGTTACGACGCCGGGATCACCGACGAGTTCCTCGAGCCGATCACCGTCGAGGGGGCGCCAAGGCTCGGAACCGGGGACGCGGCCGTCTTCTTCAACTTCCGCCCCGACCGGGGCCGCCAGCTGGCGCGGAAGCTGGTCGAGGCGGGCTTCGACCTGACGACGATGACGCGCTACTCGGCCGAGCTCGACCTCCCGGTCGTGTTCGGCGAGCAGATCGTCGAGCACACGCTCGCCGAGACGCTGAGCGGGAGCGGCGCCCGCCAGCTGCACGTCGCAGAGACGGAGAAGTACGCCCACGTCACCTACTTCTTCAACGGCGGCGTCGAGCAGGAGTGGCCGGGGGAGACGCGGCTCCTCGTCCCGAGCCCCCGCGACGTGCCGAGCTACGACCACAAGCCGGAGATGTCCGCTCGCGAGGTTGCGGCGCGCTTCGCCGACGAGATCGGCGAGGGCTACCGGTTCGCGGTGATCAACTTCGCGAATCCGGACATGGTCGGGCACACGGGCTCGATCCCGGCCGTGACGGCCGCGGTCGAGGTGACGGACGAGTGCCTCGGCCTCGTCGTCGAGGCGACGCACGCTGCCGGCGGCGTCTGCCTCGTCACCGCCGATCACGGCAACGCGGAGCAGATGCTGGAGCCGGACGGCGTCAGCCCGCACACTGCCCACACCACGAACCCGGTTCCACTCATCCTCACCTTGAGTGAGGTGACGCTAAAGTCGAGCGGCGAATTGTCCGATTTAGCCCCTACGGCCCTGCGGCTTCTGGGCTTGGACATACCGTCCGAGATGACGGGAGGCAGTTTGTGCGCATCGTCGTAAGCGCGGGCTTCCATTCTCCGATTCCGGCGCTATACTCCGGCCCACTTGTCGCTGCCCCAGCCTGATCTCGGCGTCCTGCGGAAGGCCCAGCGAGGAGATGAGCGAGCTTTCTCGCTCATCGTCCGTGCGTATGAGCTTCCTGTCTTCAACTACGTGTTGAGGCTCGTCGGAGACCGATCGCTGGCGGAGGATCTGACGCAGGAGGTCTTCATCCGCGTCTACCAGGGGCTGCCGAACTTCTCGCTTCGCTGCCGCTTCACGACCTGGCTCTTCCAGGTGACGAAGAACCGCGTGCTCGACGAGTTGCGCGCGCTCGAGCGGCGGCCACGCGCGGTCGTCAACCTCGAGGACATTCCACCGCTCGAGGTCGTCGACGCGCCGTTCGAGCGCGTCGAGGCGATCGACGCCGTCTGGCGCGCGGTCGAGAACCTCAGCGTCGATCTGAAGATGGCGCTCCTGCTCCGCGATGTCGTCGGGCTCTCGTACACCGAGATCGCCGACTCGCTCGAGGTGACGCTCGCAACCGTCAAGTGGCGGATCTACAAGGCCCGCGAGGAAGTCCAGCTCGCGCTCGCCCGCGAGGGCATCACCTTCGGCACGACCGGCGAGCAGCCGGCCGAGCCCGCCCTCGTCTAACCACTCGCCCTCGGCCGCGGCTGACGGACGCTGCACCGCCGAGCGGTGACGGCACGGTGACGCCCGGGTGGGACGCTGTGAACGACCAGCTGCAGAAAGGATCGCCATGGCGAGGAAGCGCAGTCGTCCAGCCGACGAAGGAAGTGGGGGCGAGGGAGGGCCGACCGGGATCGTCTATCCGCCCGCTGAGCGGGAGTTGATCGTCGTCGCGGATCCGGAGGCTCGGCTGCGGGCCATGGACGACGGTGTCTCGTCACTGGCCGGTGCCGACACGGCGTCCCTCAACGACTTCCTCGCAGAGGAGGGGATCGCACTCGAGCCGCTCTTCGGGATCAGCGAGGACCACCTCCAGTACAACGCCGCCTGGCTCTCGTCCCAGAACGCGCAGCCCGTGCCGGACCTGACGCCCTACTACCGCGTCCCTGCAGAGGACAAGCGCCTCGAACAGCTTGCCCCCGCGCTGGCGGCCATGCCCGGCATGATCGGCGCATACGTCAAGCCGGGCGCTGAGCCGGCCTCAACGGTGGACGTCGGTGCACGTGCCGGTCGCGCCGAGAGCGGAGCGCAGGAGGCGCCCGCCACGGCTGACTTCTCAGCCCGCCAGGGGTACCTGAACGCGGCTCCGGAGGGCGTCGACGCCATCTGGGCCCACACCCAGGCCGGTGGCGGCGGCTCCGGGATGCAGATCATCGACGTCGAGGGGGCGTGGCAGCTCTCACACGAGGATCTCCTCCAGAACATCGGTGGCGTGATCACGGGAACCCCAAGCACCGACCTGGCTTGGCGGAACCACGGCACCGCGGTCTTCGGTGAGTTCGGCGGCGACCGCAACGGGCTCGGCATCGTCGGCATCGCACCGGATGCCAGCCTGCGGGCAGCCTCGATCTTCGGCGGGGTCGGCTCGGCGAGCGCCATCCGGAACGCCGCCGACCACCTGAACACCGGCGACATCATCCTGATCGAGCTCCATCGACCTGGTCCGCGCCACAACTTCCAGAACCGGAACGACCAGGCCGGCTACATCGCGCTCGAGTGGTGGCCGGACGACTTCGCCGCGATCCGCTATGCGGTCAGCCGCGGCGTCATCGTCGTCGAGGCTGCCGGCAACGGCGCCGAGAACCTCGACGACGCGCTTTACGATCAGCCGGCCCTGGGCTTCCCAGCATCGTGGCGCAACCCGTTCAAACCCTCCAACCCGAGCTCAGAGGCTGTGCTCGTCGGTGCCGGCGCCCCGCCCCCGAACACGCACGGCCGGGACCACGGCCCCGACCGGTCACGGCTCGACTTCTCGAACTTCGGCGCCCGCCTCGATGCGCAGGGGTGGGGTCGCGAGGTGACCACCACCGGCGGACGAGGCTACAACCCGGGCGACCTGCAGGGCGGGTCGGACGAAACCCTGTGGTACACGGACACCTTCAGCGGAACGTCCAGTGCGTCACCCATCGTCGTGGGGGCGTTGGCGTGCATCCAGGGCATCCTCGCGGCGCGCGGGCTGCCCCGGCTCGCTCCTGCTCAGGCGATCGCGGTCCTGCGGGGAACCGGCTCGGCACAGGCCGATGCGCCCGGTCGGCCCGCCTCGCAGCGGATCGGCAATCGCCCGGACATCAGGGGGGCGATCGCCTCGCTCGCGCCTGCGGTGGTCTCCTCGGGCGTGGCCACGCAGTACTGGAACGAGTGCCTGGCGTATCCGACCGGGGACACCGCAAGCCTCTGGCTGCTCGTCAACAACGTCTGGCGACGGCTCGACGACCCGAACCCGTCGACGCTCGACCTCGTCCAGCGGGCGTTCCTGGGGCAGGCCTCTCAGGTTCGCGTCTGGTATCGCAATGACGAGATCGTCGGCCTGGTCGTCGAGGGCTCGTGATCCAACATGCTTCGCGACGAAAGGACGAACAGATGAGCTCGATTACCTCCCCATTGGCCGGCAACGGCGGTCTCACCATGGCTGCCGGCGGACAGCAGCGTGCGACAAGCCCGATGACCGCCGGATTCGCGGCGGCGCCGTCCGGCGAGACGATCGCCGCGGTGCAGTCCGGCGTAGCGACGCAGTACTGGGACGAGTGCGTCTCGTATCCGACGGGCAGCATGGCCAGCCTCTGGCTGTTCGTCGACAACGCCTGGCGCGCCCACGACAACCCGACCGCGGCCACGAAGGACCTCGTGCAGCGCGCATTCCTGGGGGCGGGGAGCACGGTCCGTGTCTGGTACAGCGGCAGCTCGATCGTCGGGCTCGTGGTCTCGGGCTCGTAGCTCGGGCTCCCTTGCAGGTCGTCGTACTGGTGACGGAGCAGGAGGCGGCCCGCCTGCTCCGTCCTCCCGGTGACCACGTGTCCGGAGCAAGCTCGGTGCTCTCGGTGGCTCGACAATTGGGCGCGACGATCGTTCCGCAGCATCCCGGTGTGCGTGATCCGACCCTGTCCAGATACTTCGTCGCACAGCTGCCGGAACGCGCGCTCGCAGAGCGGCTGGTGGACGCGCTGTTGGCCGTCCCCGAGGTGGAGAGCGCCTACCTCAAGCCCGACGAAGAGCCGGCGATGTGAGTCTTGACAAGCCTCCGCGGAGAGGTCTAGCGTGAGTTAGGCAACGCCTAACGGCAGGAGAGGCGGTGACGGGAGCATGCTCGTCGCTGCGGCGATCCTCCCGACCTCGAGATCGGGGTGTGGGTCTCCCTTCGCGGAGTCGAGCGACCTCGAGCATGCAGGCGATGCGGGCCTAGCGGTGGGGTCTGCCCGCCTCAGGGTCCTGGAGTCGTTCCACCTCGCCTACGACGGTACGCCGGTGCGGTTGCCGATGAGCGCTCAACGCGTCCTCGCCTTCCTCGCGCTGCACGACCGACCACTGCAGCGGTCGTATGTCGCCGGCTCCCTCTCGCTCGACCTGCCGGAGGAGCGTGCACATGCCAGCCTCCGCTCGGCGCTGTGGCGCCTGCACCGCTGTGGTCATAGCCTCGTCGAGGTCTCGGCACAGCAGCTCGCGCTCGGTCGCGACGTCCAGGTCGATCTCCGCTCCTCCGAAGCGCTTGCTCGACGCGTGCTCGACGATTCGTCGCTGGACCCGCTCGATGTGGACGCGCCTTCACTGTGCGGGGACCTCCTGCCCGACTGGTACGAGGAGTGGCTGCTCGTTGAGCGCGAGAGCCACCGGCAGTTGCGCCTGCACGCGCTCGAGACCCTGTGCGAGCGGCTGACGCGCGTCGGGCGCCTCCACAAGGCGCTCGAGGTGGGTCTGGCCGCGGTTGCGGGTGAGCCGTTGCGCGAGAGCGCGCATCGAGCCGTTGTCTCCGTCCATCTGGAAGAAGGGAACGTGAGCGAGGCGATCCGGCAGTACCGGCTCTACCGCCAGCTTGTGAGCACGGAGCTCGGGATCGAGCCATCGGAGCGCATGCAGGTGCTGGTGCGCGACCTCGATGGCGCGCAGACCGTTCGTTGAGCTCGCCTCGCGCGGAGCTGGGGGCGCCGGTGGCGCTCCCCGCCGCACCACGCGGCGAGGAGCGCGAAAGCCCAGCACAAGCGTGCTACGCGGCGGCGGCGTTGGCGTCTTCCTTCGCCGCGAGCTGCAAGCTGGCGGCCATGACGTCTTTCAGGTGCCGCTTCTGGATCGGCAGCTGCACCTTGACGAGCTCGCGCACGCCCGGATGCTTGGCCTGCTTGTTCAGCTCCTGGAGGACGCCCCAGTGCCCGACCTCGCCGGCCTCGGCCATGGTCAGGAACTCGAAGCCGTCCAGGTCGTCGGAGCCGCGCTCGAGGTAGGTCTTCATCATCGTCGCGCCCTTGGTCTTGACGGTGCGTGCCTCGGCGAGGATCTTGCTCTTCTTGCCGTTGATGCTCGCGGCGACGGCGGTGCCGTCCTTCTCGGCCTTCGCGGCCTCCTGGCGCATCGTCTTCAGCTGCTTGCGCAGCTTCGCGTCCTTGGTCAACTTCTCCACGCGCTCGGTTGCCGCCTGCGCGGCCATCGCGAGGCCGATCACCTCGCCGAGCTTCGTCTCCAGGTTCGTCAGTTCCGCCATGCTGCTCCGTTTCGTCTCGGGGCCGGGCTAGATGCCGTACGCGAGTCGCGCCGCCAGGGCCTCGGGGAGACCCAGCTCGCGCAGCTCGCCTTGCGTCTGCTCGACCGGATAGTCGGTACGGCGGAAGGTTGCCCGGGCTGTCTCAAAGTCAATCTCGAGCCACGCTGCCCGCGGGTCGCCGTCCCGCGGCTGGCCGACCGAGCCAGGGTTGAGCAGACGTCGCAGGTTGCCGAGCTCGAGCCGCGTCCCGGCCGGCGTCGGCTCGCCGCGCAGGTTGTCGCCGTTCGAGATCTCGAGCGCGACGTGACTGTGGCCGACGAGCACGAGCGGCGCCTCTGTCAGCGCGAACGCGCTCGCGGCACTTTCGTCCGAGAGCACGTAGTCCCAGACCGGGTCGCGCGGGCTGCCGTGGAAGAGCTCGGCTCCCGGCGCGGCCCCCTGTGGTTGCAGCGTGTCGAGGAACGCCCGCGCGGTGTCGTCGAGAACGGTCTGCGTCCAGTGCGCCGCAGCCGCGGCCTCGCCGGCGAACGCGTCGATCGGAATCTTGCCGAGGACGACCAGGTCGTGGTTCCCGGCCAGGCAGATCGCAGAGCGCTCCTGCAGCAGCGACACGCACTCGTTCGGCTTCGGGCCGTAGCCGACGAGGTCGCCGAGGAACCAGATCCCGTCGAAGCTGCCTGCGTCGATCTCCGCCAGCACGGCTTCGAGCGCGCGCAGGTTCGAATGGACGTCGGAGAGGACAGCGATGCGCACGTGGCGCTAGGAGTTGCGGGGAGGCGCTTCGGGCAGATCCTGGATCCCGCGTACGGTGGCGTACTTCGACCAGGAGTCCTGGAGCGCGTCGAGCAGCTCCTTCGCGAACTTCGTCGACATGTTGACGCGGGAGACGACGATGCCCGGGACGTCGCCCTCGGAGACCTCGTGATCGATCCGCGCGAACGTGACCGTGAACTCGTACTCGGAGAAGGAGATGTTCGCGAAGTTCGCGTAGGTGCCGGCGAGGTGCTTCTCGTCGATCTGGATGTTGAGCTGCCGCTCCTGGCCGGGATCGTCCTCGTCCACGCCAATACAGTAACGGCGTGAGAGCGATCGAAACACTGGAGGCGGCACTCGGCGAGGCGGCAGGCACGGCTGTCGTGCTCGAGCGCCCGAGCGACGCCGCGCACGGCGACTACGCGACGAACGTTGCGATGCAGCTCGCCGGTGCGCGCCGGCTTGCCCCGCGTGCGATCGCGGAGGAGCTCGTCGAGCAGGCGGCGGCGCTGCCGCAGGTGGAGCGCGCCGAGATCGCCGGACCCGGATTCGTCAACCTCTGGCTGGCACGCGACTGGTACCGGGACGCGCTCGCGGAGATGCTCGCCGCCGGCGAGGCGTACGGTGGCGGCTCGGCCGCGACCAAGGAAAAGGTGCAGGTGGAGATGGTGTCGGCCAACCCGACCGGCCCGATTCACGTCGCGCACGCCCGGAACGGCGCCTACGGCGACTCGGTCGCGCGTCTGCTCGAGTTCGCCGGGCACGACGTGGAGCGCGAGTACTACTACAACGACGCCGGCCGCCAGATGGAGCTCTTCCGCACCTCGGTCGAGGCGCGCCGGCGTGGTGAAGAGCCGCCCGAGGATGGCTATCAGGGCGCCTACATCGCCGACCTCGCGGCGCTGCGCGGCGACCCCGTGCCGCTGATGCTGACGCAGATCGAGAAGACGCTCGAGCGCTTCCGGATCCATTTCGACAGCTGGGCGAAGCAGAGCGAGCTCGAGCAGCGGCTTGCCCGAGTTCCTGCCGCGCCTCGACACCTACGAGAAGGACGGCGCCGTCTGGGCCCGCTCGTCCGCCTACGGGGACGACGACGACCGCGTGCTGATCCGCTCCGAGGGCGGAGCGCCGACCTACCGGGCCGCCGATGTCGTCTACCTCGCCGACAAGCTCGACCGCGGTTTCGGACGGGCGCTGTACGTCCTCGGCGCCGACCACCACGGCACGCGCAACTGGTACGCCGCCGTCGCACGCATGCTCGGCTACGACCCCGAGCGAGTCGAGGTCCTGCTCTACCAGCTCGTTCACCTGACCAGAGGCGGTGAAGCGGCCAAGATGTCGAAGCGGCGCGGCGACGTCGTCTTCCTCGACGAGTTCCTCGACGAAGTCGGGGTCGACGCCGCACGCTGGTACCTCGTCTCCCGCGGCCCTGACCAGGCGATCGAGATCGACGTCGACCTGGCAGCGGAGAAGTCCGCGAAGAACCCCGTCTTCTACGTCCAGTACGCACACGCCCGGATTGCAGGGATCCTCCGCAACGCGGAGGATGGGACACCGTCTGCCGAGCCGTCGGCCGAGCTCGCCGCCGAGGAGCGAGACCTGATCAAGCGGCTCGCCGAGTTCCCCGCCGTCGTCGCCGAGGCGACCGAGCGGCGCGGCCCGCATGCGATCCCGACCTACGCGATCCGCGTCGCCGACGACTTCCACCGCTTCTACACACGGCACAAGGTGCTCGGCTCCGAGGCCGAGCCATTTCGGCTCGGGCTGATCACGGCGACGAAGGCCGTGATCGCGCGCTCGCTCGACTTGATCGGCGTCGAGGCACCGGACACGATGTAGGCCAGCGCTCGTCCTCAGAGCGTCGGCCGCAGGCCGAAGGCAGGGAAGAGGCCGGCTCCGAACGTTGTGATCTCCGCGATCGCGCCGTCCTCGATGCGGAGGACGTCGAACTTGAACGCCCGATAGACCGAGTCCCCCGGCCGGCGGAGGTAGCTCGCGGCCGTCGGCATCCGGTTCGCCTGCGTCGGCACGAGCCGCCAGTCGCCGTCCCGGTCCTCGCCGAAGGCGCGCTCGAGGAGTGGCCTGATCGCGTCGAGCCCGTCGAAGCTCATCAGGTCGGGCGGCATCGTGATCCGGAGGTCCGGCGCCGCAATCGCAAGCGCCGCCTCGGCATCGCACCGCTCGTGCGCGTCGATGAAGCGCTCGAGCAGTGCGCGTTCCTCGGCGGTCGGCGCCGCGGCCGGCCAGTCCGTGCGCCGGGCCGGGAGATGCTCCTGCATCGTCGCGCGTGCCCGCTGGAGCGCGCTGTTCGCCGCGGCGACACTGGTCTCGAGGAGGGAGGCCGTCTCGTCGGCCGGCCAGCCGAGCACGTCGCGCAGGATCAACGCTGCGCGCTGACGAGGCGGTAGCACCTGCATGGCGGAGAGAAAGGCGAGCCCGATCGTCTCCCGCTCGACGACGGTGACGTCTGGCTGCTCCTCGCTCGACACGATCTCGTCGAGCAGCCGGTCGGGGTACGGCTGGAGCCACGGCAGGTCGGCGAAGGAGTGCATCGCGCTCAGGCGGCGCGAGCTCCGCCTGAGCACGTCGAGGCAGACGTTCGTCGCGATCCGGTACAGCCACGCGCGGAAGGCGCCGCCGTCGAAGCCGTCGCGATGGCGCCACGCCCGCAGCAACGTCTCCTGGACGGCATCCTCGGCGTCGTCGAACGAGGCGAGCATCCGGTAGCAGTGCACGTGGAGCTCGCGCCGGTGACGCTCCGCGAGCGCCACGAAGGCCGACTCGCCCTGTGCGATCGCGTCGCTCATGCGCCGCGTCGGACCTCCTGCAGCACCCACGTGTTGCCGTCCGGATCGCTGAAGTCGGCGAACGAGCCGTAGTCGGCATGGTCGGGATCCGGCCCCGGCTGCCAGCCGGTCGGGGTCATGTGCCGGATCTCGCTCACCTCGACGCCGCGTCCGACGAGCTCCGCGCGCGCGGCCTCGATGTCGGTCACGATCAGATGCGTGCCGCGGTAGGAGCCGGGGGCGGCGTCGGTGATCCCGGTTCCGATCGTGAGCGAGCAGGCCGAGCCCGGCGGGGTGATCTGGACGACGCGGAACTCCTCGTTCGGTTGGTGGTCGACGTCCAGCTTGAAGCCGCAGGTCTCGACGTAGAACTGCTTGGCCCGGTCGACGTCCGCGACGGGGATCAGCACGAGCTCGAGCTTGAAGTCCATCCTTGAGCCTCCTTGTTGTCGCTGGTCATAGTGCTACGAGGTGAAACGTCGGCGCGCAGTGAAACTCATCGGTCGTGCGACGCGGCATAGGATTCGCGGCGCATGAGCGCAGAAGCCCCGGACCGAAACCTCGCCCTCGAGCTCGTCCGCGTCACCGAAGCGGCCGCTCTCGCGGCGTCCGGCTGGGTCGGCCGCGGCGAGAAGGAGAAGGCCGACGGCGCCGCCGTCGACGCGATGCGGCTCGTGCTCGACACCGTGCGGATGAACGGAACTGTCGTGATCGGCGAGGGGGAGAAGGACGAGGCGCCGATGCTGTACAACGGCGAGGAAGTCGGCGACGGCACCGGGCCGGCGGTGGACGTCGCGGTCGACCCGCTCGAGGGGACGCGCCTGACGGCGCTCGGCCAGCCGAACGCGATCGCCGTGATCGCGGTCGCCGAGCGCGGGACGATGTTCGACCCAGGCGGCGCGTTCTACATGGACAAGATCGCGGTCGGGCCCGAGGCCGCGGACGCGATCGACATCAACGCGTCGCCCGCCGACAACGTCCGTGCGGTCGCGAAGGCAAAGGGTCTCGATGTCAGCGAGGTCACCGTCGTCGTGCTCGAGCGCGACCGCCACGAGAACCTGATCCGCGAGCTCCGCGAGACCGGGGCGCGTGTGAACCTGATCCGCGACGGCGACGTCGCTCCGTCGATCGCAGCGGCGCAGGCGTTCGCGGGGGTCGACATGCTGATGGGAATCGGCGGTACCCCGGAGGGCGTCATCTCTGCCGCCGCGATCAAGTGTCTGCGCGGCGCGATCCAGGGCAAGCTCTGGCCCCGCAACGATGAGGAGCGGCAGTCGCTGCTCGATGCCGGCGTCGATCTCGAGCGCGTGCTGATGACGGACGATCTCGTCTCCGGCGATGACGTCTTCGTCGCCGCGACCGGGGTCACAAGTGGCGTCTTCCTGCGCGGCGTCCGCGTCAGCGGGCCGGGCGTCGAGACCGAGTCGATCGTGATGCGCTCGCGCTCGGGCACCGTCCGCCGGATCGCCGCCTACCACCCTTCCGAGAAGGTACGACAACTGATGAAAGGACACCGCGATGGCCACCAATGAGCTCCACGACACCGCCAGGGCGCTCGTCGCCGACAACAAGGGGATCCTCGCCGCCGACGAGAGCTCCGGCACGATCGAGAAGCGCTTCGACTCGATCGACCTCGAGTCGACGGAGGAGAACCGGCGCGCCTACCGCGACATGCTCTTCTCGACCCCCGGCCTCGAGGACTACGTCAGCGGCGTCATCCTCTACGACGAGACGCTGCGCCAGAGCTCGGCCGACGGGACGCCGTTCGCGAAGCTGCTCGCCGACCGCGGGATCATCCCCGGGATCAAGGTCGACACCGGCGCAAAGGATCTGGCCGGAGCGCCCGGTGAGAAGGTGACCGAGGGCCTCGACGGCCTCCGCGAGCGGCTGCAGGAGTACAAGAGCCTCGGCGCGCGCTTCGCCAAGTGGCGCGCCGTGATCACGATCGGCGACGGGATTCCGACGGCGTACTGCATCGAGGTGAACGCCCATGCGCTCGCCCGTTACGCGGCGCTCTGCCAGGAGCAGGGGCTCGTCCCGATCGTCGAGCCCGAGGTCCTGATGGACGCCGACAACGACATCGAGACCTGCTACCGGGCCACCAAGCGCACGCTCCACAAGACCTTCGACGAGCTCTACCACCAGCGCGTCGACCTCGAGGGGATGCTGCTGAAGCCGAACATGGTCATCTCCGGCAAGGGCTCGCCGACGCAGGCGAGCGCGCAGGAGGTGGCCGAGTGGACGATCCGCTGCTTCCGCGAGACCGTCCCGGCCGCCGTACCGGGGATCGTCTTCCTCTCCGGCGGCCAGTCCGACGAACAGGCGAGCGAGAACCTGAACGCGATCAACTCGCTCGGATCGCAGCCGTGGGTGCTCTCCTTCTCGTACGGAAGCGCGCTCCAGGCGCCCGCGCTGAAAGCATGGGGCGGGTCGGCGGACAACGTCGAAGCCGGGCAATCGTTCCTCTCGCTTCGCGCGCGCTGCAACAGCGCCGCGGTTGCGGGCCGCTACTCCGCAGACATGGAGGAGCTGGCCCGCTCGAGCTGACGCGCGCTACCCGTCGAGCAGCGCGCGGTCGTAGAAGTCGACGACGCGGCGCTCGTACTCGGCCGGCTGCGCCTTCAGGCCGCCGGTGTGGTCGGCTCCCGGCACTTTCCAGAGCTGCTTCGGCTGCCCGGCCGCGGCGTAGTACTTCGGCTGCCTGACGTCCTCGCCGCCCATGCCGGGGGCGGCGTGGATCAGGAAGACGGCGCGCGGGGCGATCTCGCTGATCCGGTCGGCGATCGGAGGCGGTGCGGTCTGGTTGGAGAAGACCGCGGTCGCGAGCCCCAGGACCACGAGCGACGGCCTGAGCGCGTGGCCGGCGCCCTTCAGGTCGGCCTCGCCGATCGGGTAACCGGCGCCTTCCGACACGATCGCCTTGAAGTCGGTCGACTGGGCGGCGGCCTCGATCAGGATCTCGCCGCCGACGGAGAAGCCAAACCCGCCGATGCGGCGGTCGTCCACGTCCGCGCGGGTCTTCAAGTACTCGGCGCCGGCGAGGAGGTCGCGGTCGCCCGCCCAGCGGACGGTGTCGCCTTCGCTCGTGCCCTGGCCGCGCGGGTTCAGGAGCAGGACGCCGTAGCCGTGCCGGATCAACATCCGGGCCTCGGCGGAGCGGGTGGCGCCGGGGAAGAGGATCACCGCGGCGCGGTTCTTGGAGGGGACGTACGAGCCCGTCAGCTCGACCGAGTCGCTCGTCGTGACTGCGATTTCCTCGTAGGGAACCCGGAGGTCAGGCTCGACGACGCCGCGCCCGGTGTGCGTGTAGGTGTACGCGAAGCCGACCGGGAAGACGACGAGCCAGAAGAGCGCGAATGCCAGCGGCACCGCGATCACGAGCGTCACGGCACGCCGGAGGAAGGTGCGGCGTCGGGATCCGCAGGAGCGCCGCGACCGCCAGAGGACGACGAGGCCCGTGACCATGAGCACGACGCCCGCGAGGATCGCCAGCGGGCCGGTCGTATAGTGGTCACCCGACGCTTCGCCCTGGGCGAGCCAGTACGCGCTCGGGACGCCGAACGCGATCCCGAGGGCGCCGAAGGTCAAGGCGAGCCAGCCGCGCACTCCGGCGCGGACGCGCGGATAGAGGACGGCGACTGCGGCGAGGAGGACGATCGGGATCAGCCCGCTCGCGAGATGGTCGAACGGCGAGGTGCCGGGCTCGGGCTGGAGGTAGTTGTCGTCGGCGATGTGCAGTCCGACCGCGCCGAGCGCGATCGTGACGATGCCGCGCTCGGTGCGCGCGAAGCGTGCGGCGCGGGCGGCGAGCCGGCGCAGGGTCGTCGTGCGCGTGGCTCGGGCGTCGTCGCCGATCGCCTCGGGAAGGGCGTGGCTGCTCATGAAGGTCCTCCGCTCGTTGACATGCACCGAGGTTCTCAGGGCACGAGCGCGGACGAAGGGGAGCCTGCAGGCGTCTCGCGGTGCGGGCGGCTACACCCGCGAATCGGTCCGAGGCGCGCTAGATGTACCTGCCCATGCCGCCGGCGACGTCGATCGACGCGCCCGTGATGTAGCTCGCCCGCTCGCTGAGTAGGAACGTGACCAGGCCCGAGACCTCGTCCGGCGTCCCGAAGCGCCCGAGCGGCACCTCCTGCCGGGCGAATGCCGCGAAGAACTCTTCGCGCGGAACCTCGGGGGCGCGGCGCTTGTGGATGTTGTCCCATTGCGGCGTGATCACGAAGCCGATGTTGACGCCGTTGACGAGGATGTTGTCCTTCGCCACCTCGAGCGCGAGCGTCTTCGTGAAGGAGTTGCCTGCGGCTCGGTTGACGGAGGTCGCGAAGAAGGTCGGGTCGGGATAGCGCGAGTAGACGGCGCCGATGTTGACGATGCGCCCGCCGCCGGCCTCGCGCATGTGCGGGAGCACCTCGCGGGAGCAGCGGATCAGGGAGAAGAGCTTCACGTCGAGATCGGCGATCCAATGCTCGTCCGTCAGCGACTCGAAGTTGCCCGGGTGCGCGCCGCCGGCGTTGTTGACGAGGAAGTCGATCCCGCCGAGCGCCTCCGCCGAGCGCGCGACGAAGTCGCGCACCTGCTCCGGATCGGTGACGTCGGCCGCCTGCGCATGGACGGCACCCAGCAGCTCTGCTGCCGCGAGGACCTCCTCCTCGTTCCTGGAGCAGATCGCGACGCGGGCACCCTCGCCGACGAGCTCCTGCGCGATTGCGGCGCCGAGCCCTTTCGATCCTCCGGTGACGAGAGCGCGGCGTCCTTCCAGGCCGAGCTTCACGTCGTCCGTCTCACTTCGTGCGCAGGTAGGCGTCGGAGCCGTCGAGCCAGTCCTGCCGCGGCGGGGAGAAGATGTCCACGTCCAGCGTCGTCTCCAGGGCCTCGGCCTTGTGCGGGAGCCAGGAGGGGAGGTGGAGCACCTCGCCCGCGGCGACGTCCACCACCTCGGACTCGTCCTCGCCGAGCCAGAAGCGCAGCTTGCCCTCGAGGATGTACGTCAGCTGCTCGTTCTCGTGCGAGTGCTGCGGGACGATGCAGCCCTTCTCGAGGAAGACCTGCGCCAGCATCATCCGCTCGGTCGAGACCAGCCGGCGCGCCAGGTCCGGCTTCAGCGCTTCCTTCGGCAGCTCCTCCCAGCGGTAGTGGGTCGCGCCGGAGGAGCTCACAGGAGCCTCCCGAGCCGCTCGATTCCGTCGTCGATCTGGTCTGCATCGACGAGGCTGAATGAGAGCCGCACCGTGTCGGCTCCGCGGCCGTCCGGGAAGAACAGCGTGCCGGGCACGATGCCGACTCCCTGCTCGACCGCTCGCCGCGCCAGATCGACGGAGTCGACGCCGGGAAGCGTCAGCCACGAGAAGAAGCCGCCCTGCGGCCTCGTCCAGCGCGCCCCCGCCGGCAGCGAGCGCTCGAGCGCCGCCAGCAGCCGCTCGCCCTTGCGCCGGTAGAGCGCGCGCGAGAGCACCAGCTGCTGGTCGATCCAACCTCGCCGGGACGACTCCTCGAAGAGCCGCTGGCCGAGGGCGCCCGCGCACTGGTCGGTGAGCTGCTTGGCCGCGACGAGCTGGGCGGAGATCTCCGCCGGCCCGACCGCCCAGCCGAGGCGGACGCCGGGACAGAACGTCTTCGACGTCGTGCCCGCCTGGACGACGGCGTCCGGGGCGAGGCTCCAGAGGCTCGGCAGCATCTCCTCGGTGAAGCCGAGCTCGCGATAGGCGACGTCCTCGACGATCAGGAAGCCGTACCGGCGCGCCAGCTCGACGAGCGGCGCGCGCCGCTCGGCCGCCAGGCTCACGCCCGCCGGGTTCTGGTGATCGGGAATCGTGTAGAGGAGCTTCGGACGCAGCCCGGCGGCAAGCTGCCGCTCCAGCTCGTCGATGTCGAGCCCGTGCTCGTCGAGCGGGACGGCGACGAGCTTCGCCTCGAAGCTTCGAAAGGCCTGGATCGCGCCGAGGTAGGTGGGGCCCTCGACGACGACGAGATCGCCGGGGTCGAGAAACGACTTCCCGACGAGCTCGAGCGCCTCGATCGACCCGCTCGTGATCAGGAGCTCGTTCTCGGCCGGACGGCGGCCCTGCGACGCCTCGATCCGGTCGGCGAACGCGTCCAGCGGGCCGGCCAGTCCTCGCGTCGGCGCGTACTGGAACGCGCTCAGCTCGCCCGTGGCTGCGAACTCCTGGAGCAGCGACGCGATGCGCTCGCGCGGGAACGTCTCCGGGTCGGGAAAGCCGCCGGCGAACGAGATCACGTCGGGCATGCCGAGGAGCGCCAGTACGGAGGCGATGCCCTCGCCGACGTCGCCCCGCGTCCGCGTCGCGGCGAGCGCCTCCCACAGTCCCGTCTCGGGCGTCACCGTCACACCGCCAATCCTATGCAGCCGGGGTCGTTTGACATGTGACCGTATGGTCACGTATCATCTTCGATGTGACCGACGACGACCGTGTGTTCAAGGCGCTCGCAGACCCGACGCGGCGCTTCCTGCTCGACCGGCTCTTCGAGCGTGACGGCCGCACGCTGACCGAGCTCGAGTCGGAGCTGGAGATGACCCGCTTCGGCGTCATGAAGCACCTCCGCGTCCTCGAAGACGCAGGCCTCGTCGTCGCACGCCGGTCGGGCCGGGAGAAGCTGCACTTCCTGAACCCGGTGCCGATTCGGCTGATCCACGACCGGTGGATCGACAAGTACACCGAGCGCCAGGTGTCGGCGCTCGCGAACCTCAAGACGGAACTGGAGGACACGGCATGAGCACGATGACCGAGACCGGGGTGACCACCCAGGTCTACCGCGTCTACATCAAGGCGACCCCGGAGGCGATCTGGGACGCGATCACGAAGCCCGAATGGACGGAGCGATACGGCTACCCGGGGCGGGCCGAGTACGACCTGCGCCCGGGCGGCAGCTACCGCGTCACGGCCAACGAGCGGGAGCAGGCAATGGGAGTGCCGGAGCTGCTCGTCGAGGGCGAGGTGATCGAGGCGGAAGCGCCCCGCAAGCTCGTCCAGACCTGGCGAGCGGGCTGGGACCCCGACCTCGTCGCGGAGGGCTTCACCCGCGTCACCTGGGAGATCTCCGAGGAGGACGGCGGGATCGCCCAGCTGACGGTCACCCACGAGCTCGAGGGTGCACCGAAGCACGCGGCGCAGGTCGCGAGCATCGCCCCGCTCTCCCAGGGTGGCGGTGGCTGGACGTGGATCCTGAGCGATCTGAAGACGCTGCTCGAGTCCGGCAGCTCGCTGCACGGCTGAGCTGGCTCGACCTGGTGAAGGCCCCGCGACCGCGGGGCCTTCACGGTCAGCAGAGCCGGGCGAGGCGCCCGGTGTCGACGTCGTAGACGAAGCCGCCGACGCGGAGGTGCTGCAGGTACGGCCACGACCGGACCCGCTGCACGTCCGCGCGGAGGGTTTGCTCCTGGTCGCTCGAGACGAGGAAGGCGAGGCTGCGCGTGTCGGGGCCGCCGGCGTCGGCCACGGCCTCGTGGACATCCTCCTCCTCGCCGGCCGCCATTCGGCACTTCGTGTGGGCGACGATCATCGCGCGATCGACGCCGAGCAGGTACGACGCGAGCACGAGCGTGCGGAGGACGTCGTCGGTGACGCGCGCGCCGGCGTTCCGGAGGATCTTGGCGTCGCCGGGCTCGAGACCGAGCATGGCCAGCGGCTCGATCCGCGAATCCATGCAGGTGAGGACGGCGAGCCCTCGCGCGGCGATGGGCTCGAGCCCCTTGAGCCGGAAGCCGTGCGCGTAGGCCTCATTGGCAGCCAGCACGTCGTCGAACGTCTCGTCGCCGGCCACGGCCGCATCGTAGGCGGACGACCTGGTGTCCGGCGTAGGTAGGTAGAGGCGCGCGAGAAGACAGGTAGTCGACACCGATGACGGCGAGTAGGCGCGGTCATAGCGTCCTCCGCGACCCGCTGAGACGCAAACAAGGAGGAGTTCGATGACGACAAGCACGACGCGCCTGATCCTGGTCTGTGTGGGCGTCCTGGCCGTTTGTGGCCTGGTCGCTGCCGTTGTGCCCGCGCACGCTGCGCCGTTGACGCCGCAGACCGAGCCGGGTGATCCGCTCGACCCGCGGACGTACGCTCCGGACAGCACGCCGTTCCTCGCCGTCGCTGCCACGGGCGTCCAGAAGTACGCCTGCCAGGCGAACGGCACCTGGCTGTTCACGGACCCGGTGGCGGTCCTGCACAAGCCGACGCGCGCTCGGAACCCGATCGGCACCCACTACCTGAACTTCGCCACCGGCCGTCCCGTCTGGGAATCCAGGGACGGCAGCACCGTCGAGGCCGCGCGAAAGGCGACGGCTCCGGCAGGGACGGGGAACATCCCGGCGCTGCTCCTGCAGGCGGTCGTGACGACCGGGGGCTCCGACGGCAACCGCCTGAGCGGCACCACCTGGGTTCAGCGGCTGAACACGGCCGGCGGGGTCGCTCCGGCCGGAGCATGCACGCCCGGCGACACCAGCGCCGTTCCCTACACCGCCGACTACGTCTTCTGGAAGGTCGACGTCGGCGAGCGAGGGCGAGTCCGACGACTGAGCGGCACCGGGCCGGGCGGCCAACACCGCCCGGCCTCTACTCGCTTGGCGGCAGTGGGCGGCGCGTGTCACCGAACTCCGCACGACTGCACTCGGGACAGTAGAAGGCGAGCTCGAGCGGCCCGCCCTCGTCCGGGTCGACGACCCTGTACGCGGCCTTCCAGCCGCGCGCGCTGACACTGCTCACGCGCGGACACTCCGCGCAGCCGAACACGCGGACATCGCCGCTGATTCTGCGGTCGGGCCCCATGCCGCCAATCATGGGTTCATCCGGCGAGCTGGGCTACTGACCGGAGGGCGAGGCTATTCACTCGAACGAGTGACGCTCGATCGGTCCTACCGACTCAAGCCACAGGTCCTAGAGGCCGATGAAAGGATCAGTACGAGTTCCGTGGATCGTGCCGCAGCGTTCCACGTCGAGCCGTCTTGAAGATCGGAGGCGGGCAACGCCACAGCCGCCTCCGATCTTCCTATGCTCCACCGCCGATCCGCCGCTAGCGGGAACAGGGGAGGCAGTTCCGGCGTTTAAACCATTGACGGAAGTGAGCGCCGCTCCGGTGCTTCCCGTCAATTACCTCGGGAGAGAACGATGAAACGGCATCCAGTGCTTCACAACGTCGACGTCCGCTGCGCCGCCTGCGGCGCGTCGATGTCGATCCGGTCGACCGCGGCAACGCTCTCGGTCGACGTCTGCTCGAGCTGCCACCCGGCCTACACGGGTCACGAGCGGTCGGTTGTAGCCGGCAGCAGAATCGAGCGATTCAACAAGCGCGCAGCTCGCGCCAACGCTGCCTAGCGGACCCATGTCGGCCGGCGGCTCTGCTGTCGCCACGCCAGTTGAGTTGATCGGCCGACGTTCGTCTCGGGCCTTGTAAGAGCCGCGGCCCGCTCAGATCCGGCCGACCCGCACCGTAGTCTTCGCGCGTGGCTGCAGCTCTCGCGCTGGTCGCGGCGTTCCTCTTCGCGCTGGCGGCCGCGCTTCAGCAGAAGGGTGCGCTGAACCTCCCGACGATCTCGGTGAGCGACCCGATGTCGCTGGTGCGCCTCGTGGGGGAGAAGACGTGGCTGATCGGCACCCTCGCGCTGTTCACCGGGTACCTGTTCCAGGCCGGCGCGCTCGACCGTGGCCGCCTCTCGACCATCCAACCGCTGCTCGTGACGACCGTCGTCTTCGCGCTGCCGCTCGGCTACTTCCTGACGAGGCAGCACGTGGGTCGTCGGGAGGTGATCGGCGCGCCGTCATCCTGATCGGGCTCGGCTTGTTCGTGTACTTCGGCGACCCGGCCGGCGGGAAGGAGAACGCGTCCAACTCCCAGTGGGCGATCACGATCGGCCTGCTCTCGGTGCTCTCCGTCCTGCTGCTCGTCTTCGGTAGGAGCGGTGGTCTTTCGATGAAGGCGGCCGTGTACGGCACAGTCGCGGGAATCCTGTTCGGGCTCTCGTCTTCGCTGACGAAGCCCACGCTCAACTACCTCCACGAGAGCGTGGGCACGATGCTCTCCCACTGGGAGTGCTATGCCCTCGCCGTCGCCGGTGTGCTCGGCTTCGTGTTGCAGCAGGTGTCGCTCGGAACGGGTCGTCTCGCGCCTTCCGTCGCCACCGTCTCGGTCGCGAACCCCATCGTCGGAATCCTGGTTGGGATCCTGCTCCTGGACGAGCGTCTCAGCCGGCCGGGGTGGCATATCCTCCTCGCCGTCGTCGGCCTCGCCCTCGCCCTCGTCGGCGCGGTTGTCATCTCGCTCGCGCGCGAGAGCGGGAAGGAAGTGGCACCCGCTTAATGTGCGGGCTTGCACGCCTATCAGGGCGTCACGCCGATTTGCGTAGCGTGGTTCGTGCACGTCCGCGCTCGGCGCCTCGTGTAAAAGGGAGGCACGTGGCGGTGGGACCGGGCGAACTGGAGAAGCTGACCAACGGATTCGCGGGGGAGATCGTGCGCCCCGACGACCCGGGCTACGACGCGGCGCGCGCGGTCTGGAACAGCATGATCGACCGTCGGCCGGCGCTGATCGTGCGGCCGACGGGCACCGAAGACGTCGTCGCGGCCCTTCGCTTCGCCCGTGAGCAGGAGCTCGTCATCGCCGTTCGGTGCGGTGGCCACAGCATCCCCGGCTTCTCGACCTGCGACGACGGCATCGTGATCGACCTCTCGCGGATGCGCGGGGCCGACGTCGATCCCGAGCGGCGCACCGCCCGCGTGCGCGGCGGCTCGCTGCTCGCCGAGCTCGACGACGCGGCGCAGGCGCACGGGCTCGTCTGCCCGGTCGGCGTCGTCTCCCACACGGGCGTGGCCGGCCTGACGCTCGGCGGCGGGATGGGCCGGCTGCAGCGCAAGCTCGGTCTGACGATCGACAGCCTGCTTGCGGTCGAGCTCGTGACCGCGGACGGCCGGGTCGTGCGGGCGAGCGAGGACGAGAACCCCGAGCTGTTCTGGGGCATGCGCGGAGCCGGCGCGAACTTCGGGATCGTGACGTCGTTCGAGTTCCTCCTGCACCCCTTCGACGGACTGGTCACGCACGGCACGGTCACGCATCCGATCGAACGGGCCGAGGAGCTGGCCGCGTGCTACCGCGAGCTCGTGGAGGACGGGCCTGACGAGCTGTGGACGTCCTTCGGCATGGCCGCCGGAGGGGATGCTCGCGGGCCGGTCGCGTCGGTGTCCGTGCTACACAGCGGGTCGCCGGCCGAGGCGGAGCGCGACCTCGCCGGGCTCCGCGCGCTCGAGGATCCGTTCGAGGACTCCGTCGAGTCGACGCCGTACCTGGCCTCGCAGCGTCTGTTCGACGCGCCGATGGAGTGGGGGCAGCGCTTCTCGATGAAGAGCTCGTTCCTCGCCTCGCTGCCCGACTCGCTGGTGCGCGACTGGGCCGACCAGGTCTCCCGCGTGCCCGACGGAGCCGAGGGTGGCTTTTCGGTCTGGGCCTGGGGTCGTGCGATCGCGGCCGTGTCCGAGGAAGACACTGCGTTCACGGGCCGCGAGGCCGCCTTCTGGGCAGGAGCCGAGATCGCCTGGAATGACGACGCGCTCGACGACGCCTGCCGTTCGTGGGCGCGGGCCGGAGCCGACACGGCCGCGCCATACGCATCTGTCGGGCGCTACGTCAACGACGTCACCGAAGTCGGAGGCGACGTCGCGCGCATGATCTACGGCGATTCGAAGTACGAGCGGCTCGTGGCGCTCAAGCGCGAGTGGGACCACGACAACGTCTTCCGGCTCAACCAGAACATTCGACCGTAGCGCGGAGAGGGCCGCTGGGGCCCTCTCCGCCTTGTCGGTATCCGTTGGGCTCAACCGCCGAGCTGACCGAGGATTTGGTTCAGCAAGGCAGCGATGCTGTTGAGAGGGCCCCCGGTCGAGCGCGGCGTGGAGTAACTGCATTCGCCGGACGTGCGTTAGATCGGTGAACGGGACGGGCGGTCCCGTTCGTGTGGGGTCGAATCCTTCGGGGTTCGGGGTTGAGGGCTCGCGCTCGCGAGTGGGGGCGCGCTTGAGCGCGAGCCTATGACTCTGCTGGCCGTCGGCGCCCTTGAGTGCCGCTCAGCTCGCAGCGTGCTGCCGTCACCGGCACCGTTGTCTGTCGACGCCAGAGAAGCGCGAAACCCGCTGCTGGAGCGGGTTTCGGCTTGTTTCAGCGTGAGCGGGCGATGGGGCTCGAACCCACGACCCTCAGCTTGGGAAGCTGATGCTCTACCAACTGAGCTACGCCCGCGTGGTGCGGGCATTCTAGCCGCGCTCTGCTGCCGTGCTCTACGCGTCGAGCGCTTCGCGGACGCGGCGGCTGAGCGCGTCGACCGCGAACGGCTTCTCGATCAGCGCGTGATCCGAGAGCGCCGGCCGTCCGACGAGGGTCTCCTCGGCGTAGCCGGACATGAAGAGGATCCGGATCTTCGGCCGCGACGCGGCGACGTGTTGCGCGACTTCGTAGCCGCGCATCCCCGGCATGACGACATCCGTGAGGAGGAGGTCGATCTCACGATCCTCGGCCTCCGCCACGGCGACCGCGGTCGGCCCGTCCGCGCAGGCGAGCACGGTGTAGCCCTGACGCTCGAGGACGCGGCGGGTCAGGTCGCGGACGACGTCCTCGTCCTCGACGAGCAGGATCGTCTCCGACCCCAGCCGCGCTGCGGGCCGGGGGGCCGCGACGACCGCGCCGGGCTGCTCGAACACACGCGGGAGCATGATCGTGAACACCGTCCCGACCCCTGGTGAGCTCTCGACCGACACCTCGCCGCTGCTCTGGTGGACGATCCCGTGGACGGACGCGAGGCCGAGCCCGACTCCCTGCTCCCGGGTCGTGAAGAACGGCTCGAAGATCTGCGCGACGGTTGCCTCGTCCATGCCGGAGCCGGTGTCCGTGCAGACGAGCTCGACGTGGCTGTCGCCGACGTTCCTGGTCTCGATCGTGAGCCGGCCGCCGTCGGGCATCGCGTCGCGCGCGTTCACGGCCAGATTGACGATCACCTGCTCGATCTGGCCGGGGTCGGCCCGGACCGTCCCGAGGTCGACGCCGCTGCGGATCTCGAGCGCCACGTCCTCGCCGACGAGGCGCTGCACGAGCGGCTCGATCTCGGCGACGATCGTGTTCAGGTCGAGCGGGCGGGGCTTGAGCACCTGCCGGCGGCCGAACGCGAGCAGCTGCTTCGTCAGCTCGGCGGCGCGGTCGGCTGCCCGCACGATCTCGCCGAGGTCACGGCGCAGCTCGCCGTCGCCGTTCGCGCGCTCGAGCAGCAGCGTCGCGTAGCCGGTGATCCCCGTCAGCAGGTTGTTGAAGTCGTGCGCGACGCCGCCGGCCAGCCGGCCGAGGCTCTCGAGCTTCTGCGCGCTCAGCAGCTCCGCCTCGAGACGCTTGCGCTCGGTGACGTCGCGGAAGAAGGCGATGTGGAGCCCGGGGAGGAAGTGGGGGCGAGCGGACGCCTCGGCGACCCTGACGGAGCCGTCGGTCCGCTGTGTCTCCCACTCGGCGAGCATCGGGCCCCCGGCGACGTATTCGGCCCAGTCCGCGTCGACCGTGGCGAGCTTGTTCGGCGGCAGAAACTCGTCGATCTTCCGGCCGATCAGGTCGCGCTTGGCGACGCCCAGATATTCGCAGCCGGCGGGATTGACGTCGACGTACCGCCGCTCGTCGTCGGTGATGAAGATCGCGTCGAGCGCCGTGTCGAAGACCGCGCGCAGCTTCTGCTCGTGCTCACGCAGGACCGTCTCGGCGCGCTCGCGGCGTACCGCGGCCGCGAGCAGGCTCGACGCCGTCCGCAGCGCGTCGAGCTCGGCCGGGCTCCAGATTCGCTCCGTCGCGCAGTCGTCGAAGCCGATGAACCCCCACCAGACGCCGTCGATGAAGATCGGGACGACGGCAATTGCGAGCACGTCTTGGGCGTCGAACACGGCTCGCTCGTCCGCCGAGAAGTCGCGCACCTTGCCCGCGAAGAGCTCGTTGCGCTCACCCACCTGCGCCAGGCGCTCGAGCCCGACCTCGTCGAAGCACATGTCCTGCATGAACTGGTTGTCGAGCTCCGCGGTGATGCCGTCGGCGACCCACTCGAAACGCTGGCTTGCGATCCGCTTGCCGTCCGGCCGCAGGTCGCACTCGAACAGGTAGGCCCGGCTCGCCTCCGCTGCGATCCCGAGCCTCTCGAGCAGGTCGTCCACCGCATCCCGCCACGTCGGCTCGGCGACGAGTCGCCCGGCCGAGTGGCTGACGGCCTGCAGGATCGCGTCGCGCCGGCGCAGATCGCGCTCGACCCGCTCCCGGCTGACGCCCGCGGCGACGAGCCCGGCCGCGGCGCGGAGTGCGTCGGTCTCGGCCGCGCTCCAGTCACGCTCGCGCTCGCAGTCCTCGAAGCCGATGAAGCCCCACCAGGCGCCGTCGACGAAGACAGGCACCGCCACGACCGAGAGCGCATCGACCAGCTCGAGCACCTCACGCTCATCCGGCGGTAGATCACGGATGTGGCTGCTCAACGCTTCGCCGGCCGCGAGCGTGGTCGCCCAGCGCGGGAAGTGCGGTGCGGGCCGCACGTGCCCGAGCCGCGGGTCGTCGATCGCCGGCATCTCGCCGGAGAACCACCCGGCACGGAAGATCGTGAACGGCACGTCGCCGCCGCCGTCGACGTTCTCGAACACGTAGGCGCGGCTGGCGCCGGTCGCCTCGCCGAGCGCGCACATCAGGTCGCTCATCGCATCGTCGAGCAGAGGCTGCTTGAGAAAGTGCTCTGCGGCATGGCTGACCGCTTCCAGGATCGCGTCGCGGCTGCGGAGGTCGCGCTCGGCGCGCCGGCGTTCCTCGTTTGCCTCGGCGTTCCCGAGCACCGTTGCGAGCTGCTCCGCGACCTCGGAGAGCACGGTCACCTCGTGGGCGTCCCAGTTGCGCGGGCCGGGCGTGTTGAACCAGAGCGCGCCGACGAGGTGGCCGTCCCGGCGCAGTGGGACGTCGACGGCGGAGCCGATGTTGTGCCGTTCGAGCTCTTCCAGAACGCTCGCGAGCCACCCTTCCTTGGCCACGTCGGGGACGACGACCGGGCCGTCCTCCAGCCGCTCGATGTAGCCGGGAATCGCGAGGGTGTCGGAGATCGGCCCGTTGTGCTCGGTCGAGTAGCGCGCGCGCAGCGTCGGTCCGGGCTCGATCGCGACGAAGGTGACGTTGACGTCGCCGACGGCTGCGGCGAGCATCCGCGCGGCCTCAGCGACGATCTCCTCCGGCGTGCGCTCTTCGGCGGCCAGGCCGAGGATGCCGACCAGCAGCTCGAGACGCATGCTGTCGCGGCGTCGCGACGTCACGTCCTGCATGTACCCCTGGGAGACGGGCGGGCCGCCGTTCTCGCCCGCCACGATCATCTCGTCGTCGCGAACCCAGACGACGCGCCCGTCCCGGGCGATCAGGCGGTAGTCGGCGTAGCCAATCGGGGCGCTGCTGCGATTGCGTTCGTCGATCGCCGCCATGACGCGCTCGCGATCCTCCGGGTGGAGCGACTTCGAGAACAGATCGGGGTCGGCGAGCCACTCCTCCCGCGTGTAGCCGAGCAGCCGCTCGATCTCCGGGCTGACGTAGAGCGGCGAGCTGCGCTCGTCGAGTTTGTCGATGTAGACGACCAGCGGCAGCCGCTCGATGATCTCTCGGAAGTCGAACCGGGGCATCCCGTCGGTGATCGGTCGATCAGGCATGGAAATAAAGGGTCAGCTCGGCCACACCTCGCGTAGGCGCTCGCGCGTATCGAGCAGGTGCTCGGGCATCACCTTCACGTCGCCGAGGACCGGCATGAAGCTCGTGTCGCCGGACCAGCGCGGGACGACGTGCATGTGGACATGCTCGGGGATGCCCGCTCCGGCGGCGCGGCCGATGTTGCAGCCGAGGTTGAAGCCGGCCGGCCGGTAGAGCGAGCGCAGGGCCGCCATCGCCTGCAACCCGAGGTGGTGGAGCTCGAGCGCGGTCTCGTCGCCGAGCAGCTCGAGCTCGCCGACGTGTGCGTACGGGGAAAGGATCAGGTGCCCCGACGAGTACGGGTACTTGTTCAGGAGCGCGAACGACGTTTGTCCGCGGTGGACGACGAGGCTCTCCTCGACCTCGCCGGCCGCCTCGGCACAGAGGGGACAGCCGGGGAGCTCGTCGGCCTGGGAGACGTATTCGAGCCGCCACGGCGCCCAGAGCTGCTTCGGCATCGAGCAATCCTCGCAGAGCGCTCAACTCCGGCGCCGCGCGGCCGACCACCCGACTGTGAGCTCCATTGCGGCTAGACCGACCTGCGTCGTCGCCGACGACCATCCTCCCGTGCTCGAGAGCGTCTCGCGCTACCTCGAGCTCCAGGGCTTCCGGGTCGTGGGGCGGGCGGGGAACGGCGACGAGGCCGTCGCGCTCGTCGAATCGCAGCGGCCCGAGCTCGCCGTGCTCGATCTGCGCATGCCCGGTCTCGCCGGCGCTGCCGTCATTCGCCGGGTCGCGCGGACGACGCCTCAGAGCGCCTGTGTCGTCTACTCCGGGTTCGGGGACGGCGCGCTGCTGGACGAGGTGCTCGACGCCGGGGCTCGCGGCTACGTGCTCAAGGACGCGCCGCTCGACGCGCTCGTCCGCGCGCTCGGGACCGTCGCCGCCGGGGGGATGTACATCGACCCCGCGCTGGCCGGCGTCCTGATCCGCACCACACCGGCCCGCGAGCTCGGCTTGACCCCGCGGGAGCGAGACGTGCTCCGGCTGCTCGCCGACGGCCACTCGAACGAGTCGATCGGCCGCGAGCTCTTCATCTCGCCGGACACGGCACGCACGCAGCTGGGGACGGCGATGGCGAAGCTCGGCGTCTCCACCCGCACCCAGGCCGTCGCGTCCGCGCTCCGCCGCGAACTGATCTCCTAGGCGCCATTCCGCCAAGCCCTCCTAGCTCATCGAGGAGACGAGCGCATCGCGGCGCGAGTGCTCCTTGCCGCTGCGGAACTCGGCGATGTACGCGTCGAAGTCCCACTTGTCCAGGAACTTCTCCGCCGCCCAACGGCCGGAGTCGTAGAGCGCGAGCGCGCGCTCCTTGCTCAGGTCGAATTCGGTCGTGCCGACCCCGAGCGTCGGGATCGGGATCGTGCGCGCGTAGTTCGCCTGCTCGACGTAGAGCCGGTCGTGCGCCTCCATCATCGTCTGGGCGAGCGCCTTGACGTAGTCGATCACGGCGCCGGGGCCCTTCCCGTTCATCTTCGACTTCGGCAGCCGGGCGCCGATCGGCGTCTCCGGCTTCGGCTCGACGAGGAGGAGCCCGAAGGTCGGCCATTCGGGGGCCTCGCCGTCCTCGCAGTCGAACAGCCAGACGGGGAAGTTCGAGAGCATGCCGCCGTCGACGATCACGTGCACCGCACCGGTCTTCTGGTTGACGATGCGGACGGGCTCGAAGAAGACGGGGATGCTCATGCTCATCCGAACCGCGAGCGCCACGTCGAGCTCGTCCGGCTCGATCCCGAGCTTCGTCGCGTCGCGTGGGAGTACGAGCAGCTCGTGCGTGGTCACGTCGGATGCGATCACCTGCAGCCGCGAGCGGTAGCGCGGATCGTCGGCGAACTCGTCGCGGACGAGGTCGGCGAACGTGCGCACGCCCTTCGCCTCGAGGCGCTCTCGGATCCAGAGGAGGAAGCGGTCGCCCTCGTAGAGCCCGAGGTCGAGGAGCATGCTCAGCGAACGCTCGATCAGCGGAATCTTGTCCTCCCAGGCTCGGTCCTGGAACTGGCGGTAGTCGAGCGAGACGATGATCTCGCGCAGTTCGTCCGCCGAGTACCCGGCCGCCAGCAGCGCCGCCGTGATCGCCCCGGCCGACGTCCCGGCGATGTTCTGCGGGCGGTAGTCGCGCTCCTCGAGCGTCGCCAGCGCGCCTGCCAGTCCGATCCCCTTGACGCCGCCGCCTTCGAAGACGAGATCGGCGTGCGCTTCGCTGGCGTTCATGCGGCCTCCCCGAGGTAAGAGGCGGGCCGCACCGCCGAGATCGAGCTTGCATTGTGCTCCGGGCGGCGAAATCATGCAACCGACGACACAACCTGCTGCGGCGTGATCGAGGGAGGTCCCTCCGTGGCATATCCGTTCGTCGAGAGCCCGCACGTGACGAAGACCGGCGGGCGGCAGATCGACCTGATCGTCATCCACACGATGGAGATGGACGAGAAGGGCGACACCGCCGAGCGCTGCGCGCAGTGGTTCCGCAACCCGGGCGCGAGGGTGTCCGCGCACTACTGCGTCGACGCCGACTCGATCGTCCAGTGCGTCCGCGACCAGGACGTCGCCTGGCACGCGCCCGGAGCGAACCACGACGGGATCGGGATCGAGCACGCCGGCCGCGCGAAGCAGACGGGGCGCGACTGGAGCGACGCTTACTCGGTCGCGATGCTCGATCGCTCGGCCGCGCTCGTGGCCGATCTGTGCAGGAAGTACAGGATTCCGGTGACGTGGCTCTACGCCGCCGACCTGCAGGCCGGCAAGCGCGGGATCACGACGCACGACGCCGTCAGCAAGGCGTTCAAGCGCGGCTCACACTGGGATCCGGGCACGGGCTTTCCGGTCGACCGCTACCTCGCCGCCGTCCGCGCCGGTCTCGGCGACACCGCACGCCGGAGGAGGCCGGCGCCGCTGCAGAAGAGCCCGCCGCTGCTTCGGCTCGGCTCCGAGGGCTGGCACGTGAAGCGGCTGCAGCGCATGCTGCGCGCCCGCGATCTCTACCCGACGCCGGCGAAGATCGACGGCGACTTCGGCGAGATCACGGAGGCCGGCGTGAAGGCGTTCCAGGAGCTCAACAGCCTCGAGCCCGACGGGATCGTCGGCCCGCTGACCTGGCAGGCGCTCGCCGCCGCGGGCGTGAAGGTGCCGGCTCCGGCTTCGGCGAGGCTGCAGCCGGTCTAACCCAGTCTCTCAGGCCGTCGGAACCCACACGAGCGTCGTCTCGACGACGCGGACGTCGCCGGCCTCGAGCCGGATCGGCACCGTCTCGACCGCATCCGCCTTCGCCGCCCACTTCTCGTCGATCTCGGCCACCTCGTCGAGGATCTCCTGCTCCAGCTCTGCGAGATCGGTCTCTGCGAGCTCCGCCTTCTCCTCGGCGCTCTCCTTCCGCTCCCCGGCACGCGTGCTCATGCCGCGGCGGCTCGCGGCGCCGCCGAGCGCGCGGCCTGCGCGGGCGATCGTCCGTGTGTCGGCCTTGCCGCCGAGCAGGACTCCGACGACGCTGCCGAGCCCGGAGAGGAGCTCGGTGCTGCGGCGCGAGCTCTGCTCCACGGACGCCTGCTCGACGCGCTGGCGGGCGGTCTCGAGCGCGCGTTCGAGTCGCTCGCGCTTCGTCTCCAGCCGGTCGCGGATCTTCGCCGTCTCGGCGTCCGCCGCCGCCTTCGCAGCCTCGTCGGCGCGCGCGGCGAACTGCTCCTCCGTCTCGCCCGGCCGCGAATAGAGCTTGAGCTCGGCGTTGCGGAGCAGCTCCAGGGTCTGCGTGTCGGTGAGGCGCCGCTGGATCTCGCGGGCGGCGTCGCGGAAGAAGGTCGCCTTGTCGAGCGGGATGTTCGGGAGGACGTAGGCGGCGCCGTCCGGAGGCTCGGCCCGCAGGTCGCGGTCGTCGTAGTCGACAGCCGTCTCGCGGTCGAGGTCGAGCCCGGTGTCGAGCGGGCCGTAGAGCGCCTCCCACTCCTGCGTCGTGTCGAGGCCGGCCTTCGTGTCGTCGAAGCGGAGGCTGACGCGGGCGGCGAGGAACGCCTGCAAACGCTGCCCGGCCGGGTCGGCTCCGATCTCGGCCGCCCAGGGCGCCGCGGGGTCGAGCCAGCGGACCTGGATCCCGTCGGCGACGGGCGGCGCGACGGCGCTCTCGTCGTCGGCGAGCGGACTTTGTGTGACAGTCACCGGTTCGTCGGCCGCGCGGGCGGCATCGGGCGTCAGCGTCGCGATCTGCTCCTTCGTCAGCGGACCGCGCAGGAACGACATCGCCCAGCGGGTCGAGAAGAGATCGGGCTTGTCGCGGTGGGCGCTCTGGAGCAGGAACTGGCGCTGCTCGAGACCCCCGATCGCCGTGTCGAGCGCCGCGACGTCGACGCCGCCCGCGGCCGAGCGGAGGCCCTCGAGGACGCGCTCCTTGTCCCGCTCGGTCTGGAGCCGCCCGACGAACCAGCTGCCTGCGTTCGCCATCGCCTTGTAGTCGAGGTCGACGGGATTCTGGGTCGCGATCACCATCCCGATCCCGAACGCACGGGCCTGCTTCATCAGCGTCAGGATCGGCTTCTTCGAGGGCGGCATCGCAGTCGGCGGCGCGAAGCCCATCACCTCGTCGAGATAGACGAGGCCTCGCAGCTCACTCGTCCCGGACTGGCCGTGCATCCAGGTGATCAGACGCGAGAGCACGAGCGTGACGACGAGCTGGCGCTCCTGGTCGGACAGGTGAGCGAGGTAGATCACCGCCGCGCGGGGCCGGCCGTCCTCGGTACGGAGCAGCACCGCCGGGTCGAGGGCCGGGCCGCGGCCCCAGGCGGCGAAGGACGGCGACGCGACCAGCGCGTTCAGACGAACTGCGAGCTCGTTCCGGTCGTCCGGCGGCAGGAAGGCGTCGACCTCGAAGACACCGAGCTTGCGGAGCGGCGGCTTCTGGATCTGGCCGATCAGCGTGCCGAGGTCGAGGTCGGTGCCCGCGCGCCAGTTGTGCTCGAGCAGGTTCGAGAGGAGGACGTGCTCGCGGCTGCCGAGGGGATCGGCCTCGATCCCGATCAACCCGAGCAGGCTGGAGACGGTTCCCTCGATCTCGTCGCGGATCGTCTCTTCGTCCGTCTCCCACGAGAGCGCGGGTGCCTTCAGCGAGCCGATCACGTTCAGCGGCACGCCGGCTTCCGAGCCCGGCGTGTAGATGGTCACCTCGGCGGCGTCGCGGAGCGCCTGGATCCGCTGGCCGTCGATCCCGTACCCGGCGAGGCCGCGCTGCCAGAGCTCGGCCGTCTTCTGGGCGTACTCCTCCGGCGTCTGGCCGGCGTCGCGGGCGGCAGCCTCGTCGATCCAGGGCCGGAAGCTGGCGGCCGAGAGGTCGGGGAAGGTGAGCGCGAGGTTGCCCATGTCGCCCTTCGGGTCGAGGATCAGCGCCGGAATCCCCTTCGCGAGCGCCTCCTCGAGCAGCACGATCCCGAGACCGGTCTTGCCCGAGCCGGTCATTCCGACGATGACCGCGTGCGTGGTCAGGTCGTCCGGATCGAGGACGAGCTCCCCGCCGTCGAGGAGCTTGCCGAGCGTGTACCCCTCCGCCACGGCGCGACCTTACCCCGGAGCGGGTAGGCGCGACACGCGTGACCGGGCATTGCGGCCGAGCCTTCGATGCGAAAGACTGCCGCGCGTGAAGCGCGGGTCCGAGGAAGAGCAGCGCGTCGCCACGCTCGTCTGCCTCGAGTGTGCGGACGAATCGGACGAGACGCCGGGCTGGCGTGCGTACCTCGACGACGGGGACGTGCTGATCTACTGCGCCCGCTGCGCCACCCGCGAATTCGGCCCTTAGCGCCCGCACTGAGGCGTGCCTACCTGCGACAATCACGGCGCAGAATGGCCGCAAGCAGCGAATCGGAGCTCATCGCTCAACAACTGCGCGCGCTTGGCGCCAGGATCGAGCAGGTCGAGAAGCGGCTGGCCGAGGTTGACCCTGTGATCGCCAGGCTCGAAGGCGCTGCTCTGACGACAGCCCGCTCGATGCAGGAGATCTCGCAGCATTGGGATGCCGTCTACGAGGCAATGCGGCGCTCTGAGGAACCAGGCGACGACCCGACAGCCGGCAGGTAGCTGCGCGAGCTCGGGCCTGGGTTGTGGAGCACGCCGAATCGGCATAGCCTCCGGGTAACCGCGGGGCGGCGGGGTCTGGCTCACCTGCTCCTCCCAAGCGGATGGGTGAAGTCTGCGGCAAACGTTCGCCGCCTCGCGGCCCCTGCCGAACCTCGACTGCCGCCGAAGTGGTCTACCCTGCTGCCATGGATGAGCGCGAACGTCGGATGGCGCAGAACGAGGCGCTCTTTCGGGAGGTCAACGAACGGGTCGAGGCTGTGGCTCATCAGCTTGGGCCGACTGTTCCGTACGAGTTTGTCTGTGAGTGCGCCAACGCCGACTGCACGTTCCGAGTCGTGCTGTCGCTGCGCGAGTACGAGGCGATCCGCTCGGATCCGAAGACGTTCGTCGTGCTCCCGCTCCACTACACCCCGGAGGTCGAGGACCTCGTTGCCGAGGAAGACTCCTACTGGGTCGTTCGCAAGTCGGGTGAGGCCGGCGAGTACGTCGAGGACCTCGATCCGCGAAGCGGGTAAGACCTCTCGGGATAGACTCGAGTGACTTGGGCGGGATTGCAGGGCCGAGGCGTCGCCGCAGCCGACTCGGCCCTCCTTTTTCCGGCGCCCGCGAGCACGAGGCACGCGCACCGTTCTGAGCGCGAGCGACGTTTCTAACGTCGTGCCCTATCTCGAGCCCGGAAGGAAACGCAGTCGTCGCAGGCCGTCTCTCGCGCAAACGCTCTGGTTCGTTGTCGTGGGTATCGCAATCCTGCTCGCGCTCGAACTTCTCGTTCGCTGAAGGGCGGTTCTGCGCGTACCCGCTGTCGACCGCCCAGCGTTGCACTCTTAGACGGGATGGGGGATCCCGCCTACATGCGGTCTGGGGGTCCGCTGGCTGAGGGCTCGCGCCCGTACTGGTCAGGTCGTGAGCGCGAGCCCTAGCCGGCTAGCTCCCAGCGCTTCCGCCCTAGCGATCTGCAGGCGTTCAAACCGCATGATTCAGCGGTCAGGTGCGCTGGCGTTGCCGCAGCCGACTCGGCCCTTCCCCCTTTGGCCGGTTGAAGAGCGGCCCCGGCGCTCCCCCAAGAGAGACGCCAGGGCCGCACCTTGCTTATCGGCAGACTCCAGCGCGCGGTTGTAAAGCCCGTTGTGGCGGAAGCCGAGACGGAATAGCCTGGGGGCACCGCGAGGCGGCGCGGGCGTCCGACTCGACTCCTTCTCCCCCAGGAGACCCAGCGGCCAGGCGAACGACTCGCAGCCGCCTGCGGTTCGCTGCCTTCCGGCTGACCTAAGTTCCGGCCAGTCTTTCAACCGCTTCGAGCAGGCGCGAAGACGGGCCGCTCCCCACGCGCCTGCTCGTCCGTGATCGTCCCACCTCGACGACGACGGGACCGGCCAGGTTTTTTGGGTAGTGCCGCGCGGGCTCCCAGACGCGCACCGACCTTCAGGTTAAAGAGGGCGCGCGTCCGCCTCTTTCGAGTCATATGGGCGTCTCCTCCCCTTGGGCTGATGTCGCTGCGGACGCGCGTGAGCGATCCACAGCGTCCCCTGCCGCTTGGGCTCGCGCTCGCGGAAGTGGGGGCGTCCTCGAGCGCGAGCCCTTCGCGGCGGCAGCCCGCATTGGGACAAGTGCCCGGCAAGGGGAGAAACAGCCGGGCGACTTGCCACAAGGCAACTCTCTCACGAATCGCAGGTGACATGTCAGCCAACATCTGTCGAAGCTTTTGCACGAGTGCCTGGGCCATCTCGTCGTACGCGCGTAGAGCCGGCGCGTCTCTCGAAGTGGACTAGCCGTCACCGCTCAGCTGACAAACGCCACGACGATCGAAACCTGAGGGCGGCGAGGGCTACGCGGTTGCGCTCAAATCCAGCGCTTCCAGCGGAAGAAGCCGAGCAGCGCTGCGCTCGCGGCGACCATCACCGCGACGATCACCCAGAACGCGTGCGCGGTGCCGTTGCCGGGAAACGCGACGTTCATCCCGAAGACGCTCGCGAGCAGGGTCAGCGGCAGCAGCGTCGCGCTGAAGACGGTCAGGATCCGCAGCACGTCGTTCTGGCGGTGCGAGATCACGGACTCATTCGTGGACTCGAGCCCCTCGACGACCTCCTTGTAGTTGTCGAGCAGGTCCCAGATCCGCTCGGCGGCATCGACGATGTCGTCGAAGTAGAGGTCGAGCTCCTCGGGCAGGAACCGCTCGACGCGGCGCTCGAGCACGCGCAGGGTCGTCCGCTCCGGCTTGATGATCTTCCGGTAGCTGATGATCTCCTGCTTCACGTTCGAGAGGTCGCGGACGACGTCCTCGGCGCGCCGCTCGAACATGTCGTCCTCGACCGAGTCGAGCTTGTGGCCGATCTTGTCGAGGATCGGGAAGCAGTAGTCGAAGAGGTCGTCGAGCACCTCGTAAAGGAGCCGGCCGGAGCCCTTCGCGAAGAGCTCGTCGCGCAGGCGCTCATCCTCCTCGAGCCGGTGGAAGAGGCGTGCGACCGGGAGCAGCTCGACGGCGGGGAGCGTGACGAGGTAGTCGGAGCCGAGGAAGAAGTCGAGCTCGGCCGCGTTCAGCCGCTGGATCGTCTTGTCGTACACCGGGAAGTGGAGGACGCCGAAGAGGTACTCGGGGTACTCGTCGACCTTCGGGCGCTGCCGCTTCGAGAGCACGTCCTCGACGTCGAGCTCGTGCCAGCCGAACCGCTCGGCGAGCTCGTGCGCCGCAGCCGCGTCCGGCCGCTCGAGGTGGACCCAGGTCAGGCCGGGGGCGGCGAGCTCGAGCGCGCGGCGCTCAGCGCCGGCGCCGGCCGGGACCGCGCCGGAGCCCTGCCGCGTCCGCCGGATGCGGGGCAGGCTGGGCATACGTACTGAGCGGATCCTCGAGGGTCGGCATCGGCGGAAGTCTACCCGGCCGCCTGGGCGGGTTCCGGCTCGCCGGCGGAGACGGGCAGCGGGACGGGCTCCTGCCCACGGACACCACGCGGGACGCGCCGGAGGCCTTCGGGCAGGCCGCGTTCGAGCGCAAGCGTCGCCAGCCCGCCGAGGAGGAGCACCGACGCCATCACGATCCAGAGGCCGGTCGGAGAGGTGGCGAGGATGGCACCGCCGACCGCCGGGCCGATCGTGAAGCCGACCTGCCACGAGAGTGCCGAGATCGCCATGTAGCGGCCGAGCAGCCGCGGGTCGGCGAGGTCGACGACGAGGGTCGGCTGGACGGCGCCGTGCAGGCACTCGCCGAGCGCGAACACCGCGACGGCGACCGCCAGCAGCGCGAAGGCGGCAGCGCCAGTGAGCCAGAGCCCGCTGAGCGGAACGAGCAGCCACGCGGCCGCCGAGACGGCACCGAGCAACGCCAGCAGCGGAACGCGCCGCCGGCCCTCGGCGAGCCGCGTCGTCGGCAGCTGCAGGAGGACGATCACGATCGTGTTGATGAAGAAGAGCCAGCCGATCCCGCGCTCGGAGACGCCGGCCTCGTTCTTGGCGTAGGCAGGCAGGATCTCGAGCTGCGCGATCCCGGCCCCGATGTAGAGGGAGTTGGTGACCATCAGGGCCATGAAGACTTTGTGCTTGAAGACGGTGCGGTAGCTTCCGGGACGCTCGGCGCGCACCTCTCGCTTGGCGGGGTCGTGGACGAAGACGGTCAGCACCGCCGCGTAGGCGACGAACGTGAGCGCATCGAGCACGAACAGCGCCTGGAAGCTCTCCGACGCGATGAAGCCGCCGGCGACGCCGCCGAGGCCGATGCCGAGGTTCATCACCACGCGCTGCATCGCGAACGTCGCCGAGCGCTGCGCGCGCGTCGTCAGGCCCGCGAGCAGGGTCGACTGTGCAGGCCAGAAGAGCCCGTTCCCGATCCCGGTGACCGCACTCGCGAGGAAGCCCTGCCAGGGGCTCTGCACGAACGCGTAGGCGGCGAAGCCGAGCGTGAGGAAGCCGAGCGCCGCCGTCAGCGTCGCCTTGCCGCCGACACGGTCGACGAGCACGCCGCCGATGGGCCCGGCGATCAGGCTCACGCCGGCGTTCGTCGCGAGGACGAGCCCGGCGACGCCGAGCCCGATCCCGCGCTCGTTGTGGAGGTAGATGAGCAGGAACGGGACGACGAGCCCGTTGCCGAACGCATTCATCAGCCCGCCCAGCTGCAGCAGCTGCACCGAGCGCGGCAGGCGCGGGTTCAGGCTGCGGAGGAAGCTGCGCATCGTGAGACAGTAGCGGCTTGGATTTCCTGCTCGACCCGGGGGTCACGTTCCTCAACCACGGCAGCTACGGCGCCTGTCCGGCGCCGGTCTTTGCCCGCTATCAGGAGCTCCAGCGCGAGCTCGAGCGCAACCCGGTCGAGTTCCTGGCCCGCCGTTTCGACGAGCTGACTGCCGGGTCGCGCGCCGCGCTGGCCGTCTTCATCGGCGCGCGCCCCGACGATCTCGTCTTCGTCCCGAACGCCACCAGCGGTTTGAACGCCGTCATCCGCTCGCTGCGCCTCGAGCCCGGTGACGAGGTGCTGACGACCCGTCACGAGTACGGCGCCGTGACGCGGACGTGGGAGTTCATGGGAGCGAACCTGATCTACGCCGAGCCGGAGGAGCTCGTCGACGCGATCGGGCCGCGGACGAAGGCGGTCTCGGTCAGCCACATCACCTCGCCCACCGCGCTCGTGCTGCCGGTGGCCGAGATCTGCACGGCAGCGCGGGCGGCGGGGGCGCTCGCGATCGTCGACGGGGCGCACGCCCCCGGACAGGTGCCGCTCGATCTCGAAGCGCTCGGGGCGGACGTCTACGCCGGCAACTGCCACAAGTGGCTCTGTGCTCCGAAGGGCGCCGGCTTCCTCTGGGCGCGGCCGGAGCACCAGCGCTGGATCGAGCCGCTCGTGATCTCGTGGGGCTACGGCGCCGAGCGCACGTTCGCCGACCGCCATGGCTGGCAGGGGACGCGCGATCCGACCGCGTCGCTCGCGATCCCCGCCGCGATCGAGGCGCACGGCGCCTTCGACCTCGAGCGCTGTCGCCGGCTCGCCGCCTCCTTCCACGACCGCCTGCCGCCCTGCGGGCCGACGCCGGCGCCCCAGATGTGGGCGACCGAGGTGAGGACCGACGAGCCGGAGGAGCTCCAGCGCCGGCTCTTCGACGAGCACGCGATCGAGGTCGTCGTCCGGGAGTGGGAGGGGAGGAGCCTGCTGCGGATCTCGATCGGCCCCTACAACGACGAGGCCGACGTCGAGCGGCTGCTCGAGGCTCTCGAGTTGCTCACTCCGGGCTGAGCGCGGCGACGGCGTCTTCGAGATCGGCGCACACGGCCGCGGCGACGAACCGCGTCCAGGGATGGACCGGCGTTCCGCCCGTGTAGGCGACGACGCGGGTTCCGGCTCGGTCCGCGTACCACGCCTCCATGGCGGTGCCCTCGTCGGGTGCGGTGAACGCCGCCAGGACCGCGTCGCAGGCGTCGATGTCCGCCAGGTCGCCCTCGACGATCTCGCGCTCGTGCCCCTCCGTGTGCCCCCGGAAGTCGCGGCGCATCGGGTCGACCGGCTCCCAGCCCGCCGCCCGCACCAGGGCGGCGGCACGGCGGCGGTACTCCTCCGCGAACGGCGGCCCGGCGAGGTAGACGCGCATCGGGCCTAGACTACGAGGGATGGCCGAGACCACGCGCGAGACGGAGTTCGTCGCCCTCGGGCACGCCGGCTCCGAGCACTACGCAGGTCTCGAGACGTTTCCGAGCCCTGGGATCGCCACCGTCTCGATGACGAGCGACGAGCTCGTCGCCGTCTGCCCGATCACGGGGCAGCCGGACTTCTACAACGCCTCGATCGAATACCGGCCCGATGCGCTCTGCCTCGAGTCGAAGTCATTGAAGCTCTACCTCGCGACCTACCGGAACGAAGGCGTCTTCTGCGAGGCGCTCGCGGTCAAGATCCGCGACGACGTCGCCGCGGCGCTCGAGCTCCCCTTCGACAAGGTGACAGTCGCGCTGACCCAGAAGGCGCGCGGCGGGATCACGATTACCGCGTCGACCTAGGTGGGCTTCGCCGTCATCGCCCAGACGGCGACGATGTATGCAGCCAGCAGGACGATGCAGATCACACCGACGATCCGGGCGAAGCGAACGCCGCCGTCCGAGCCGTCCCGCAGGCGGCGCAGGCCGAACGCGCCCAGGATCAGTGAGATCAGGATCAGGAGCGCCCCGGCGTCGGCCGTGATGTAGCCGATGTTGAGCCAATCGGGCTCGAAGCCCTCCGGGTAGTTCTGCTCCGATTCCGTCCACTGCGCTCCGACCCGCATCAGGATGTATGCGGGCAGGACGCCGAGCAGCAGCGCCTTCAGCCCGAAGCGGGCGAGGCCGGGCGCGTTGTCCGGTGACCGCCAGCCGAGGACGGTCGCGAAGGTGACGGCAAGCAACGTTCCCACGAGCAGCATCGCGCCGAGCACGTGCAGGAACAGCGGCAGGTTGACCGAGTCCGGCCGAATCGCAGCCAGCATCTCAGGCTCCCGGCTTCCAGATCATGAGGACGAGGATGACCAGCACCGCGACGCTGTTGATCGTCTGGAAGCGGATCCCGGCGGCGCGGCCTGCGACGGGGTCGCTCTCGAATGCCCGGCCGGCCTGGCCGCCCGCCCAGCCGCCGATCGCCCAGAGCACGAGCGAGGCGAGGATCCAGCCTTCCCAGAGCTGGTAGGCGTCGAGGTCGATCGCGAGCCAGATCCCGAAGATCAGCGCGACGATCATCCCGACCCCGACGAGAATGCCGGCGCTGCGGCCGTAGACCATCGCCGATCGCGGGTCGAGGAGCGGCGCCGTGCCGCGCGTGCCGAGGATCAGCCCCCAGAGCGCGGTCAGCGCGCCGACGGCGAGGAAGGCGCCGAGCACGTGGAGGAACAGCAGCCAGTCGTACAGATCCATCGGCGGAGAACATATAAAGCCACCCCGCCGAGCGCGCGGAGGTACTGGTGGCAGGCCGCGAAGCGGCCCCTTCAGGGGTTTGCGCGCCTTGGCATCTGCTTCCGCAGATGCCAAGGCATGCGACGGAAGACAGGGGTTTGCGCGCCTTGTCATCTGCTTCCGCAGATGCCAAGGCATGCGACGGAAAAGCATGCGCCCGGCACGATTCGAACGTGCGACCTTTCGCTCCGGAGGCGAACGCTCTATCCCCTGAGCTACGGGCGCGGGGAGTCGTGAGTGTAGCGGGCAATTTCCTGTCGCAAGACCGGGCAGCTGCTAAAGCAGATGCCCGGTCGCGCAAATCCCTGAAGGGCCGCTTCGCGGCCGATCAGTCCCGCCAGTTGACTACGTCGCCCGGTGGAAGAGCCAGGCGTCCTGCATGCGGGCGACCTGGCCCGCGGTGAACTGGTTGTAACAGGGGTCGTCCGAGTCGGGGTACTCGTTCACGCTCGCCGGCGTCACCCGAACCGACAACGCGGCCTGGTACAACGCCCGCGCAGGCGGCAACGCCGAACGGGAGATGAAGAAGACGCTCCACCGCGGCGGCTTCGAGACCATGAACGTCTACACCAACCTCGCCGGCGGCTTCCTCGGCTACGCGTACCTGCCGGGCCTGCCCGACTCGCACCTCTGGCAGGACGGGATCGTGCTCAACTGGGAGTCGATGCCGGGCGCCTCGCCGACGTTCGCGGGCCGCTACGAACCTCGGCTTCACGCTCGTCCACGAGGCCGGCCACTGGTTCAACCTCGAGCACACCTTCTACGGCGGCTGCAACGCCAAGGGCGACTTCGTCGACGACACACCGCCGATGCGGGTGCCGACGTCGTGCTGCCCCGAGGGCAAGGACACGTGCCTCGAGCCGGGGCTCGACCCGATCCACAACTACATGGACTACTCAGCAGACAGAGGTCAGGCGGTGCAAAACGGTTCTGCAACTCGGCGCGGTTAGGGTTGCGCGCGTGGAGCTGACCGCACGAATCGTCACCCTGCGCCTGGCGGAAACGTTCGTGATCGCGCGCGAGTCGAGCGACGAGGAGGAGGTCGTCCAGGTCGAGCTGACCCACGACGGCGTCAGCGGGTTCGGCGAGGGCGCGCCGATCGAGCGCTACGACGAAGGGGGGCGGTCGGCGCTCGACTACCTCGAGGAAGCCGGCCCGCTGCTCGGTGCCGATCCGTTCGCGCTCGAGGAGATCGAGTCGCGCCTCCCGCCCGGCGAGAACGCGGCCAGGGCGGCGCTCGACGGCGCGCTGCACGACCTGCAGGGGAGGCTCCTCGGGATCCCGGTCTGGCGGCTGCTCGGACTGCCGCGCACCGGCCCGCCGACGTCGTGGACGGTGTGGCTCGGCGATCCGGACGACATGGCGCGGCGTGCCGAGAAGGCGGCGTTGCGCTTCGCGCGCCTGAAGCTCAAGCTGGGCGGGGCCGACGGCCTCGACGTCGAGCGCGTCCGCGCCGTCCGCGGCGTCACCGAGCTGCCGCTCCAGGTCGACGTGAACGAATGGTGGTCGCTCGAGGAGGCACTCGATGCGCTGCCGCAGCTGCACGAGCTCGGCGTCGCCTACTGCGAGCAGCCGCTCCGCGCCGGCGACGAGGGCGGACGGACGCTGAAGGCGCGCTCGCCGATCCCGATCTACGTCGACGAGGACTGCCACCGGCTCGACAGCGTCGCAGCCTGCGCGGAGATCGCGCATGGGATCAACATCAAGCTGGCCAAGTCGGGCGGGATCCGGGAGGCGATCCGGATGGCGCACGCCGCCCGCGCGCTCGGCCTCGGCGTCATGCTCGGCTGCATGATCGAGTCGGGGCTCGGGATCGCGGCCGGCTGCGTCGTCGCACCGCTCTGCGACCACGTCGACCTGGACGGGAACCTGCTGATCGCCGACGACCCGTGGCCTGGGGTCGCGTTCGCCGCCGGCGTCCAGGTGCCGTCCGAGGAACCGGGGCTCGGTGTCCGACCAGCCTGGGAGCGGTTGCTGATCCTCGCGGAGGGTTTTTCCGGCGACCCGCACTACGGGAAGACCGCGCGCGGCGTGCTCGCGTACGGCGAGCGGCCCGTCGTCGCGATCCTCGATTCGACCCGAGCAGGGGAGACGCAGGGCGGCGTCCCGATCGTCGGCTCAGTCGAGCACGCGCTCGGCTATGACCCGACGACGGCGCTCGTCGGCGTCGCCACCGCGGGCGGGCGCTTCCCGCCGGAGTGGCGCGAGCTGTTGAAGAGCGCCGTCTCGGCCGGCCTGAACGTGGAGAACGGCCTGCACGAGTTCCTGCGTGACGACGAGGAGCTGGGCGAGCTCGCAGCGCGTCACGGCGTCGAGCTCCGCGACCTGCGTCGCCCACCCGACGGCCTCAACGTCCCCACCGGCGCGAACCTCGAGCAGCCGACCAGAAACGTCCTCACCGTCGGCTCCGATTGCGCGATCGGAAAGATGACCGTCTCGCTCGAGCTCGACCGGGCCGCGGCGGCGCGCGGGATCGCGTCGCGCTTCGTCCCCACAGGCCAGACCGGGATCGCGATCGCCGGCTGGGGAATCGCCGTCGACGCGGTCGTCTCGGACTTCATCGCGGGCGCGGCCGAGCGGCTCGTGGTCGAGGGGTACGAGCGCGGGGGAGAGCTGCTCTTCGTCGAAGGGCAAGGGGCAGTCACCCATCCCGCCTACTCGGGCGTGACGCTCGGCCTGATTCACGGCTCCGCTCCGCACGCCTTCGTCCTCTGCCACCAGGCGGGCGCGACCGAGGTGGACGGCTATCCGGGGCATCCCTTGCTGCCGCTGCCGGAGCTCGTCGAGCTGCACGAGTGGATCTCGCTGCCCGCCCGCAAGGCCCGCGTGGCGGCGATCGCGCTGAATACGCGCGACCTCTCCGAGGATGCCGCGCGCGCGGCGATCGCCCGCGCCGAGGCCGAGACCGGCCTGTCGGCCGACGATCCGGTGCGCTTCGGCGCCGACCGGATCCTCGATGCCGTCCTCGCATCACTCGATTAGGGGCTGATCCCGGCCGGGCGGCGGCCGATGACAGGGCCTGCGGCACGACATTTCTGCGACCAGAGAGGGCACCTTGAAACGACTGACTGCGGCCTGCGCGCTCGTGTGCGCACTGACCCTGACGACGACGGCGGCTGCCGTCGACTTCGGCGCCAACGACGACACGGGACGCTACTCGGCCGATGGCGGTGCCTCCTTCTTCGCGCAGATGAAGGCGAGCGGCCTCTCCCAGAACGTGATGACCGTCCGCTGGACGCCCGGCTCGAGCGGCGTCGCCGACAAGGGCTTCCTCGACAGCGCAGTCCCCGCAGCGGTCGCCGCCGGAATCAAGCCGATCTTCGCGGTCTACCCGTACCCGCCGAGCGCGATCGAGTCGGGCACCGCGAATCCGGGAGCGTTCGCCACCTGGGTCCGCGAGCTCGCAGATGCCTATCCGGCCGTGACGACCTTCATCGTCGGCAACGAGCCGAACCTGAACACGTTCTGGCGTCCACAGGGCGACGGGACCAAGGTGCTGTCCGGCGCCTCCTTCGGGCCGTTTCTCGCGGCCGGGTACGACGCGCTGAAGGCGAAGTCGAGCGGGATCACCGTGCTCGGCGTCGGCTCCTCGCCGCGCGGCGACCGCGCTCCGCAGGCAGCAGGCAAGAGCTCGCCCGTGCACTTCCTCGACTCGCTCGGGGACTGGTACCGCGCCAGCGGCCGCCCGGCGCCGCTGATGGACGGCTTCAGCTACCACCCGTACCCGAACCCGAGCGATTTCTCGGTGCCGTTCACCTTCACCTACGGCTGGCCCAACGCAGGTGTGCAGGAGCTGCCGCGGATCAAGCAGGCGCTCTGGGACGCCTTCACCGGAACCCCGCAGCCGACCACGGTCCAGGGCCTGAAGCTCTACCTCGACGAGGTGGGCTGGCAGGTCGACACGAGCGGCAACTCCGCCTACGAGGGCTCCGAGAACGTGCGCGTCACGAGTGAGGAGACCCAGGCCGCGATCTACGCCGACATGGTCCGCTTCGTCGCCTGCGATCCGGACGTGGCGCAGCTGAACTTCTTCGGCTACTACGACGAGCGCAACCGCGCCGGCTGGCAGTCGGCGCTGCGCCGCGCAGACGGCAGCGAGCGGCCGGCGAACGCGGCAGTCGCCTCGGCGATCGCAGCCGGCTGCACGACGGGAATCCGGAACTGGTCGCCGCTCGCGAAGCCCGAGGGCGCCGCGGTCGAGTTCGCCCGGCTCAACGCCAAGGCGAAGGGCCAGAAGCTCGTCGTCCGCTACACGCCGACCGCCGGCGAGGACGTCACCGTCAAGGCCGGCTTCGTGCCCGCCTCGACGCCGAAGGCGCAGATCCCGGCCTTGCTCGCGGACGCCGGCCGCGTCGACGCGAACCGGCGCCCGCCGCGGACCGCGAACGCAACCGTCTCGGCAACCCCGCAGATGCTCGCGGTCGTGCTCGCCGCTGCGATGAACCCCGAGCGTGTGGCCGTCTTCACGAGCCCGGCGTTCAAAGGTGGGGCCGCTGCGGCGACGAAGTCGAAGTCCGCCAAGAAGGCGGCCAAGGCGAAGAAGGGCAAGAAGAAGCCGGTCAAGCCCAAGAAGCGCCGCTGACGGTCGGGCACTAGAGTCGCGGCATGCTCCGCGACCACCGCAAGGTCGGACTCATCGTCGTCGCGCTCCTGCTCGCCGGTTTCTTCGTCGAGCACGACGGCGTCGCGATCGCGCTCTCGATCATCGCCCTCGCGGTCGCGCTGGCGGCGATCGTGATGATCCTGCTGGCCAGGCGGGCGGAGCGGGCGGACAGCACCGACCCTTGACAGCGAACACGTGTTCGTGCATTATGGCGAACACATGTTCGGACGGGTTCTCATCCTCGCGGCGGTCGGCATTCTGCTCTGGGCCGCCTTCGCGCGTTCCTCGGACGCTTCCGGGCCGGAGCGGCGCTACGTCGTGCAGCCGGCCGACACGCTCTGGTCGATTGCGGCGAGCGGGTACAACGACCCGCGTCAGGGGGTGTGGGAGATCAAGGAGCGAAACGGCCTGCGCGGGGCGACGATCGTCCCCGGCCAGGTGCTCGTCCTCCCGTAGCCCGACCCAGGAAGGTTTGGCGAAATAGCCGCTGAGCCTCCGGGCCGCGCTGCTCGTCCCGAGGCGGCGTCCTCAGTCGCGCCGATAGCTTCGGCTATCGGCGCTCCCTGCGTCCTTGCCTCGGCACGAGCATCGCACCCCGGCGACGAGCGCTATTCCGCCAAACCTTCCTAGACTGGCGGCGTGGACCTCGACGTCGTCTTTCTCGGCACCGCCGGCTCGATGCCGACCGCGCGGCGCGCGCCGTCGGCGACGCTCGTCCGCCGCGGCGGCGAGCGACTGCTGATCGACTGCGGCGAGGGGACGCAGCGGCAGCTGCTGCGCTCGGATCTCGGCCTCGTCGACCTGCAGGAGATCTTCCTGACCCATTTCCACGCCGACCACTTTCTCGGCCTGCCGGGGATGCTGAAGACGTTCGCACTCCGTGGCCGCGAGCTGCCGCTGACCCTGTACGGCCCCCGCGGGCTGGAGGAGCTGCTGCAGTCGCTGCGGCGGATCTTCGGTCGCCTCACGTTCGAGATCGACGTCGTCGAGCTCGCGCAGGAGGCGGTGCTACCTCGCGACGGCTACGCGCTGCGCACGTTTCCCGCCCGCCACGGCCGCGACGCGATCGGCTACGCCCTCGTCGAAGACGAGCGTCCGGGCCGCTTCGACGTCGAGGCAGCCGACGCACTCGGGGTCCCGTTCGGGCGTGAGCGGGGCGCGCTGCAGAGTGGCGTCCCGGTGACGCTCCCCGACGGCCGCGTCGTCACCCCCGAGCAGGTGCTCGGCGAGGCGCGGCCGGGTCGCAAGGTCGTCCTCACCGGCGACACAGCCCCTTCAGACCTTGTCGTCGAGGCCGCGTTCGGCGCCGACCTGCTCGTCCACGAGGCGACGTTCTGCGACGACGAGGCCGAACGTGCGCGCGAGACAGAGCACTCGACTGCACTCGAGGCCGCGCGGGTCGCCAAGGACGCGAACGTCCGCCTGCTCGCGCTGACGCACAGCTCCAGCCGCTACAGCGGCGGCGACGTCGAGCGGGAGGCGCGGACGGTTTTCGCGGAGACGGTCGTGCCGCGTGACTTCGACCTGATCGAGGTGCCGTTCCCGGAACGGGGCAGCCCCGAGCTCGTGAAGCGCGGCGCACGGCTGCCCCGGGCTGAAGTACCCTCCGGCCCATGAGCGTCACTCGCCTTCGCTCGCTCCCGGGGGAAACCTGTTCCCCACGAGCCCCCTTCTTCGGTCGTGTGGGGGAACTTCCAAGTTCCCCCACACCCCCTAAAGCTCATCGTGCGAGACTCGCACGATGAGCGAGATGGTGCAAGTCGCCGTCGCGGGGGAGGTCACCGAGGGCGAGGAGATTCAGGCGATCCTCAACGCCGCCGGGATCGAGTCGGAACTGGAGCCAGAAGACGAGGCGGACGCGATCAAGGTGCTCGTGCCAGAAGGGTCGCTCGAAGCCGCCAAGGACGCGATCGAGGCGATGACCGAGCCGGACGACCCGCTCGCAGACTGATCGGCATGGTGCCCGTCCGCCGGGCGCGCTAGGATCGCGCTCGACCCTTTAACCCGGTCCAGAGAGGCCGGAAAGGAAGTGGAATGAGCACGCACAGCCCCGACCGCCATGCGGTCAAGACACTCCTGGGCAAGGTCCTCCTGGATCAGGAAGGCCTCGAGCGCACGCTCTCGCGGATCGCCCACGAGATCATCGAGCGCAACGACGACCTCGGCCGGCTCGCGCTCGTCGGCATCCACACCCGTGGCGTCCCGATCGCAGAGCGGCTCGCCGCGCTGATCGAGGAGCGGAGCGGGGAGGAGGTCGAGCTCGGCGCCGTCGACATCACCTTCCACCGCGACGACGCTGTGCCCGGCCGCGAGCAGCCGGTCGTCCACGCGACCGCGCTCGACTTCGAGCTGCGCGGGATGACGGTGATCCTCGTCGACGACGTCCTCTACACGGGCCGCACGATCCGGGCCGCGATCGAGACGCTGTTCGAGCGCGGGCGGCCCGCTCGCGTCCAGCTCGCAGTCCTCGTCGACCGCGGCCATCGCGAGCTGCCGATTCGACCCGACTACGTCGGCAAGAACCTGCCGACGGCCCGGAGCGAGCGGATCCAGGTCGAGCTCGCCGAGACCGACGGCGCCGACAGGATCCTCCTCGTCGGGACGCCGGAGGAGAAGTCATGACGAAGTCATGGCCGGAGGAGGGGGCTCGGGGGAACCGAGCGGTTCCCCCGAAGGAACGCGCTGTTGCGGAGCAGCAGCGTCAGCGCGCAGGGGGTTCGTGGGGGAAACCGGGTTTCCCCCACGCGACCGAGCCGCAGGCGAGGGAGAAGTCATGAGGCATCTGCTCTCGATCGGCGACCTGACCCGCGACGACGTCGAGCGGATCCTCGAGACGGCCGGCGCACTGCAGGGGGTGGAGGAGAAGCTGCCGACGCTGCAGGGGAAGCTCGTGCTCAGCCTCTTCTTCGAGTCCTCGACCCGCACGTCGTCGAGCTTCGAGCTGGCGGCGAAGCGGCTCTCGGCGGACGTGATGTCGCTGAAGGCGGCCGGCTCGTCGGTCGACAAGGGCGAATCGCTCAAGGACACGGTGCTGACACTCGCGCAGTACCGGCCGCACGCGATCGTGATCCGGCACCCGCAGATCGGCGCGCCGCAGCTCGTCGCGCGCTACTCGGACGCAGCGGTCGTGAACGCGGGCGACGGCAAGCACCAGCATCCGACCCAGGCGCTGCTCGACCTCTTCACGATCCGCGAAGCCCTCGGAGGGCTCGACGGGCTGCACGTCGCGATCGTCGGCGACGTCCTCCACAGCCGTGTCGCGCGCTCGCTGATCCAGGCGCTTGCGCTCGTCGGCGCTCACACGACGCTCGTCGGGCCGCCGACGCTGATCCCGCGCGGGATCGAGGCGATGGGCTGCGAGACGACGACCGAGATCGGCGCGATCGCCGACGCGGACGTCGTCTACGTCCTCCGCATGCAGCAGGAGCGGATGAAGTCCGCGTTCGTCCCGAGCCTGCGTGAGTACGCGGCGCGCTGGGGCGTGACAGCGGAGCGCATCCGGCCCGGCCAGAAGGTGATGCATCCCGGCCCGATCAACCGGGGCGTCGAGATCGACGGCCGGGTCGCCGACTCGCCCGACTCGCTGATCCTCGACCAGGTCCGCGCCGGGGTCGCGGTACGGATGGCGGTGCTGCACGACCTGCTCGCCGCCGAGAGCCCCGTGCGCGAGCGGGAGGCGGTCGCGTGAGCACGCTCTTCTGCCGCAACGGCCGCTCCGACAGCCTCGTTGTCGAGGGCCGGCTCGCGGGCGGCGAGTGCGTCGCCGTCACCGTCACCGACGGCGTCATCTCGGCGATCGAGCCCACAGCAGCGACGCCGCACGTGCTCGCTCCCGCCTTCGTCGACCCGCACGTCCACCTGCGCTCGCCCGGCCGCGAGGACGAGGAGACGATCGCCTCCGGCACCGCCGCTGCTGCCGCGGGCGGCTACTGCGCGATCCTGGCGATGCCGAACACCGACCCCGTCGTCGACTCGGCCGCCGTGCTCGGCTCGCTGGTCGAGACGGCGAAGCGGGAAGCGCTCGTGCCCACGGGCTTCATGGCCGCGATCTCGAAGCGGCTCGGCGGCGAGGAGCTGACCGAGATGGGGGAGCTCGCCGACGCCGGCGCGGCCGCCTTCACGGACGACGGCCGCCCGGTCACCTCGGCCGGGCTGATGCGGCGCGCGCTCCAGTACGGCGCCGTCACCGGCCGCACGCTCGCGCTCCACTGCGAGGAGCCGACACTGTCCCGCGACGGCCAGGTGCACGAGGGCGCCGTCTGCGCCGAGCTCGGCTTCGCGCCGTACCCGTCGCTCGCGGAGAGCGCGATGGTCGAGCGCGACCTCTCGCTCGCCGGCTACGAGTCACGGCCCCTCCACCTGATGCACCTCTCCGCGAAGGAGTCGGTCGAGGCGCTGCGCAGCGCCCACGAGCGCGGAATCGAGGCCACGGCTGAGGTGACGCCACATCACCTCGTTCTCACCGACGACGCCGTCCGCTCGCTCGATCCGAATGTGAAGATGAATCCGCCGCTGCGGTCCGACGACGACCGCCAGGCGCTGATCGCGGCGCTCCTGGACGGCACGATCGCCTGCGTCGCCACCGACCACGCCCCTCATTCGCGCGAGGAGAAGGAGACGCCGTTCGAGGAGGCGCCGTTCGGCGTCACCGGTCTCGAGACCTCGTTTGCGGCGCTCTACACCCACCTCGTCGAGACGGGCCGCGTCCCGCTCGAGACGCTGCTCGAGCGGATGTCCGGTGGCCCGGCGCGTGCGCTCGGCCTGCCCGAGCCGACGCTCGAGGTCGGCGCCCGCGCCAACCTCGTCCTGCTCGACCTCGAGCGGGAGTGGACGGTCACCGAGGGCGGCTTCCGCTCGCGCTCCGCCAACTCGTGGCTGCTCGGCCGCAAGCTGCGCGGCATCGTCCTGACCACGGTCGCCGACGGCCGGGTGGTGCACACATCGTGATGACCGCCGTCCGGATCCCGTCCGAGCTCGCGCCCTACCTGGAGCAGCTCGTCGACACGCTGCGGCGAAGCGCGCCGATCGAGGCCGTCTACCTCCTGGGCTCGGCTGCACAAGATGCATACGAGCACGGCCGCAGCGACGTCGACGTGGTCGCGGTGACGAGCCGCTCGCTGTCGCTCGACGAGCGGCGCTCGCTCGCGGCCGCGGTCCAGGATCACCCGGTCCCCGCGCGCAAGCTCGAGCTCGTCGTCTATCCGCGCGGCAGCGACCGCTGGGAGCTCAACCTGAACACGCCGTCCGGCGACACTCCGGAGCATCTCGGCCTCGATCCCGACCAGGAGCCCTCCTTTTGGTTCGTGCTCGACCGGGCGATCGCCGCCCAGCACGCGCTGGCGCTCCTCGGGCCGGAATGGGCGGAGCTGTTCGAGCCGGAGTCGCACGCGGCGATCGAGGCAGCGCTCGACGAGGCCGACGCGTTCGACGGCTGGGACGACCCGCGCGGGCGAGAGCTGGCCGCCGCCCGCTCGCGCGCCTGGCGCGAGACCGGGCGTTGGGTCTCGAAACGAGAGGCCGCGGCGTGGCGCGCGTGACCGGCTTTCTCGCGCTCGAGGACGGCACGATCTTCCGCGGCGAGTCCGTTGGAGCGGAGGGAGCCGCCTTCGGCGAGGCGGTCTTCACGACGGCGATGACCGGCTACCAGGAGACCGTCACCGATCCGAGCTTCGCCGAGCAGCTCGTCTGCTTCACCGCGCCGATGGTGGGCAACTACGGCGTCGCCGCCGGCCGAGCCGAGTCTCCGGGAGCCCACGCGAAGGCGGTGCTGATGCGCGAGGCGCGCGGGCCGGAGTGGACGGCATGGCTGGAGGAGAAGGGAATCGTGGCGCTGACCGGGATCGACACCCGCTCGCTCGTGCTCCGGCTGCGCGAGGGCGGCGCGATGCGCGCAGTCGCGGCGACCGGAGTGCTCGCGGAGGCCGAGGCGCTCGACGCCGTCCGCGCGAAGCCGTCGATGGCCGGCGCCGCGCTCGTCGCCCAGGTGTCGACGCAAGAGCCCTACGTCTACTGCGACGCGGGCTCGCTTCGGGTCGCCGTCGTCGACTACGGCTGCAAACGCTCGATCCTCCGCCGCCTCGCGGGCGCGGGCGCGCACGTGACCGTCTTCCCGCACAGCGTCGATGCGGAGACGCTGCTCGCTCACGACGCCGTCCTGCTCTCGAACGGCCCGGGCGACCCGGAGCCGCTGCAGGAGGAGGTCGCAACGGTGCGCGAGCTTCTCGGCCGCGTTCCTCTCCTCGGGATCTGCCTCGGCCACCAGCTGCTCGGCCTCGCGACCGGCCACGGGACCTTCAAGCTCCCGTTCGGACACCGCGGCGCCAACCACCCCGTGCTCGCGCGG
>CAVYSL010000008.1:0-155365 GCA_963771185.1 uncultured Gaiellaceae bacterium | reverse complement strand
GGGCGTCGACCCGACCGCACTACTCGTCGCGTAGAAAGGCGCCCAGCACCGCGCCGAAGATCGCGTGCGCGGCGACCTCCTGGCCGAAGACGCGCGGGTTCAGGACCAGCGGCGGCCAGGCGCCGCTGCGGCGATCGGGGTGGAAGCGGTCGACGACCGCCATGCCCGGCCAGAGCGCGGCGCTCTCCAGCTGCGTCGCCACGATCGCCGCCTTCGGTCCGTGCAATCCCAGCCGGCGGAAGGCAACGCCGACTCCGGCGCCAATGGTGACGTGCAACGCAGCCCCCACCAGCCACCAGTGCCGCCTCGAGAGCGGCGCACCGAGTAGGCGCACGTCCGAGTACGGCGTCCGAAACAGGCGTTGCAGCGCCGGCTCGGCGGCGGCCCAGGTGGCCGCCGCCGTCACGCCGGCGAGTGCTGCGCGAGCGTCGCGGTCAGTCGGACGGATTCTCGACCTCTCCGCGCCAGGCTCCGGACTCGGAGCCCTGCTTCTCGATCAGCTCCTTGAAGCGTTTCAGGTCGCCCTGCACGCGGCGGTCGTCCATCCCGAGCGCGGTGCCGATCTTCTCGGTCACGCCCTCCGGCTCCCAGTCCATCTGCACCATCACGCGCGTCTGCGTGTCGTCGATGCGGTGGAAGGTGACGACGCCTGCGTTGCCCTTGCCACTGGTCGCGTTCCAGGCGACGCGGTGATCAGGATGCTGCTCGGTGATCTCGGCGTCCCACTCCTCGCGCTTGCCGCCGACTTCGGCAGTCCAGTGGAGGTGTGTGTCGTCGACCTGCTTCACCTGCTCGATTCCCTCCATGAACGTGGGGAACTTCTCGAACTGCGTCCACTGGTTGTAGGCCGTCTCGACCGGTACCTCGACGTCGATCGACTCCTCGATGCGAGCCATGTGTCCTCCTCGTGTAGTTGAAACTTTGTCTACCCTTTGTCCAGATGAGCAAACACCGGGCCGTCGTCGTGCTGTTCACCCGTGATCTGCGTCTGCACGACCACCCCGCTCTCGCCGCCGCTGTCGAGCAGGGCGAGCGAGTCGTGCCGCTCTTCGTCCTGGACGACGCCGTGCTCGCCTTCGGAGCGCCGAACCGCGTCGTGTTCCTGCTCGACGCGCTCCGCGACCTCGACGCGTCGCTGCGGACCGGGGACGGAGCGCTCGTCGTCCGTCGCGGGAACGTCGTCGGCGAGACCGTCCGACTCGCGCTCGACACGGACGCGAGCGCCGTCTTCGTCAGCGAGGACGTGAGTGCGTACGCACAGGAGCGGGAGCGGAGGCTGCGCATCGGGCTCGCGGCCGCCGGTGTCGAGCTCGAGGTCTATCCGGGTGTGACGGTGGTGCCGCCCGGCGACCTTGCGCCCGCCGGCGGCGACCACTTCCGCGTCTTCACGCCGTACTGGCGGCGCTGGCGCGAGGAGCCCCGCCGGGACGCCCTGACGGCGCCCGCGCGAATCCCGCTTCCCGATGGGGTCGAGACCGGGAGGGTGCCCGAGTCGCGTGAGCTGCTGAGCGGCCGTCCGGCGCCGGAGCTGCCTACTGGCGGCGAGACCGCCGGCCGCCGCCGCCTCGACGACTGGCTCGACGGGGGAATCCAGCGCTACGCCGAGCTCGCCGACGATCTCGGGGCGCGACGCGACCTCGCGGCTTTCTCCCTACCTCCATTTCGGCTGCGTCTCCGCGGGCGAGGTCGTCCGGAGGGCGCTCGAGTGCGAGGGCTCCGAGTCGTTCGTGCGCCAGCTCTGCTGGCGCGACTTCAATCACCAGCTGCTTGCGGCCCGTCCCGAGCTGGCCCACGAGGACCTGCGGCCGCGCATCCGCGGCTGGCGGGACGATGAGGGTGCGTTCGAGGCCTGGCGAGCGGGTCGCACCGGCCATCCCCTCGTCGACGCGGGCATGCGCCAGCTCCTCCAGGAGGGCTTCATGCACAACCGCGCTCGGCTCGTCGTCGGCTCCTTCCTGACAAAGCACCTCGGGATCGACTGGCGACGTGGTGCTGCGCACTTCTTCGAGCACCTCGTTGACGGCGATGTCGCCAACAACGCAGGCAACTGGCAGTGGGTCGCGGGCACCGGCGCGGACTCCCGTCCGAACCGCCGGCTAAGTCCGCAGCGCCAGGCGGAGCGGTTCGACCCCGACGGCATCTATGCAAGGCGGTATATCCCCGAGCTCGGCACGCCGGACTACCCGCGGCCCCTCGCGGTGGCGGCGTGACCGGCTGGGAGGCGACCGAGCGCGTGCTCGACTCGGGCGGCTTCGAGTCGCGCCAGCGCGTGCTCGTGCCGGAGCCCGTCGTCGAGTCCTCTGAGGCGGGCGCACGCACGCTCGGTGTCACCTATTGGCAGGCCGTCGACCGCTTCACGCGCGGCGGCGTCCGCGCCAGCTGGAGCGGGGGAGGAGGCAGGCTGAAGCTGTTCGGCGGGGCGACGCTGCTTACGTTCGGGCCGCCGGAGCTCTCCTTCGAGTCCGGCGTCGTCTCCTGCCGGCACGAGATTCGCGGTGGCCTGCTCGCGCTTCGCGCCGGCGGCTCGGTCACGCTTGCGCAGCGCCCCGCGGGCGAGCAGCAAGAGCTGAGCGTCACCGTGGAGGAGTACCTGCCGCGCCTCGCCGCCCGCGCCGGCGCGCCCCGGTGGACCGGCGCGCTCTACATCAAGGGCCAGAGCCCGTTCCACGCGGCTGTGAGCCGTCGCTACTTCGACCAGCTCGTCCGGAGCCGAGCGTGAAGGTGACCGTCCTCGGTGCCACCGGAGTCGTCGGCCGGGCGCTGCTGCCGCTTCTCGCCGAGCATGAGGTGACGGCCGTCTCGCGGAGCGAGCGCAACGAACCCGGCGCGTGCTGGTTCGTCGCCGACGCGGCGACCGGCGACGGCGTCGCCGAGGCGCTCGACGGCGCGGAGGTCGTCTACTACCTCGTCCACTCACTCGGCTCGCGCGATTTCGCGGAGCAGGACCGTGCCGCGGCGGAGACGATCGCTCGCGAGGCGGCGAGCGCCGGCGTGCGGCAGATCGTCTACCTGGGCGGTCTCGGCGCGGACGATCCGGACGCGTCGCCGCACCTGCGCAGCCGTCGCGAGACCGGCGAGCGCCTCGCGTCCGCGGGCGTGCCGGTGACGACGCTGCGCGCCGCGATGATCGTCGGCAAGGGGAGCGCCGCGTTCGAGACGATCCTCGGCCTCGTCGAGCGGCTACCGGTGATGATCACGCCGAGCTGGGTGTCGACGCCGACGCAGCCGATCGCCCTCGACGACGTCGCGCGCTACCTCGCCGGCGCCTGCGGGAACGAGGCGGCGTTCGGGGAGGGTTACGACGTCGGCGGCCCCGAGGTGATGACCTACCGCCAGATGATCGAGCGGATCGCGGGCCTGCTCGGGCGCAAGCCGCGGATCGTCGAGGTGGCGGTGCTGACGCCGTACCTCTCCTCGCTCTGGCTCAACCTCGTCACGCCCGTGAACGCGTCCGTCGCGCGGCCGCTCGTCGAGGGCCTACGCAACCCGACGATCGCACGTGAGGAGCGGATCAGGGAGCTGATCCCGGTCGAGCTCACGCCGTTCGACGAGGCAGCGCGGCAGGCGCTGGCCTGAGCAGTCCCGGCACCTCCCCGGCGCGGTAGTCGAAGATCCCGTCGACCCAGCCGCGCACGAGCAGCCGCTGCACGAGCGCACCGAGCGGGCCGAGGAAGAGGCGGTAGCGGACGTGGTCGTAGATCTCCGTGCCACCGTCGACCGGGGTCAGACGGTGGGTGTGCTCCCAGAGCAGGAAGGGCCCGCGCCGCTGGACGTCGACGAAGCCGCGCGGCGGGTTCCACGCGACGATCTCCGTGCGCCAGCGAATCGGGATCCCGAAGAGGCTGAGGCGGTAGCGGAGCCGAGCGCCGACAGCGAGCTCGTCCGGAGCCTCCACGATCCGGAAACGGAGCCACGGCGGCGTGATCCGCTCCAGATTGCGGGCGTCGGCGAAGAACGCGAACGCCTCCTCCATCGGGACGGCGACGACCTGCGTCCGCTCGAGCACGTATTCGGTCACGCGGCGGCGCGCTGATCCTTCGCCCACGCGCTGAGGAGACCGCGGTAATGGGCGACGAAGTGCTCGTGCTCGTGCTGCGGGAACGTCGAGGTGACGGTGTCGACGAGCAAGCCGTCGAAGCCGGGCCCCTCGACCCAGTCGACGAGGATCTCGTCCAGGTGCGGCAGCTTCGTGGCGCAGAACTCGTCGTACGCGGGAATCTGGAAGTAGTCGTCGGCGAGTCGCCGGTACTCGGCGAGCTTCTCCTCGTAGGAGAGGTCGTCGCGGTCGCCGACCTCGAAGTAGTCGCGCGTCGTCTGGTTGATCCGCATCTGCCGTCCGGTCGCCGCGCAGAACGCCGTCCAGCGGACGAGCGCACGGATCGCCCACGGGAAGTAGTAGTGCAGGCTCGTCAGCGCGACGTCCGGGGACGCGTTCGCGTAGTCGATCGGCGATGCGACACCGTCCTTCACGATCGTCTCGCACGAGTTGAACTCCCAGCGGAAGAACGCGTTCACGAGCCGGCTGATCGTGACGACCTCGTCCCCGGTCTCCGGGGAGAGGAAGTCGTGGTCGACCTGGTAGCGGTCGTGCATCGGCCGGTCGGGCTCGAAATGCATCACCATCGTCTCGGCGCCGATCGAGAGGCTGCGGGCGAAGACGTCGAAGTCCTCGACCGACGCCTGCAGGTGCATCAGCCGCTCGCCGGAGGTGTCGTAGACGGCGTGCAGCTGGCCGGGATCCTTGATCCGCGTCACGCCGACCCACTGGCCGCCGTCGAAGGGCTTCATGTAGAGCGGGTAGCCGACCCGCGCCGCGATCTCGTCGAGGTCGAAGGGAGCGTTGTAGCGCTCGGCGGTCGGCTGGAAGCGCTCGTTCGCGGGCGGGCTCTTGTGCGGGATCAGCCACGTCTCCGGCACGTTCAGCCCGAGCCGCATCATCGCGCAGTAGGCGGAGTGCTTCTCCATGGCCTGGAAGGTGAACGGGTTGTTGAGCAGGTAGACGTCGTCCATCAGCGCGACCTTCTTCAGCCACTCGCGCGGGACCGTGTACCACCAGCCGAGCCGGTCGATCACGAGCGAGTAGCGCGGCTTCGAGCGGAGGTCGAACGGCTCGTTCGTGATCCGCTCGGTCGTCAGCTCGTGCGTCGTGCCGCCGTGCTCGATCGGGCCGATCTGAGCGAGCAGGTGCTCGAAGGCGCGCGGCCAGTCCTCCTCCGTGCCGAGCAGCAAGCCGATCAGGTGGGCGCGACTCATAAGAAGCGGGGCAGATGATGCGCGATCTGGGCGCGCCACGCGGGCCAGTCGTGCGCCGAATCGTGGCCCCACAGGTCGAGCTCGTGCCGGATCCCCTTCTCGCCGAGGAGCCCGGCGAATCGGCGCGTGCTCTCGAGCGCGCCGGTCGTGTCCTCCCACTGCCCCTGGCCGGCGATCAGGAGCAGGTTGACGTGGCCGCGGAGCCAGTCGAGGTGGTCGCCGCCGAGGTGATGGACGTAGTCGCCCGGGTTGTTGAAGTAGACCGCGTCGCCGCGCGCGCCGCCCGCCACCACCGAGACGTCGTAGACGCCGCTCTGGCAGATCGCGAGCGGGAACACGTGCGCGTGGCGAAGGGCGAAGTTGGCGGCGTGGTAGGCGCCGAAGCTGACGCCGGTGACGATGATCTCCGCCGTGTTCGAGTCGGCCTGGACGAACGGGACGACCTGGTTCAGGATCCAGTCCTCGTAGCGGCCGTGCTGCTGGGCCCGCTCCTCGAGCGAGAGCCCTTCGCGGTACCAGCTGCCGGAGTCGAAGCTGTCGACCGCGTAGACCTTGACCCGCCCCTCCTCGATCGGCCCGTCGATCGCGTCGATCATCCCGCGCTCCTCGTACTGCCAGGCCGGCCCTTCCTGCGAGGGGAAGGCGAGGAGCGGCCGGCCCCAGTGGCCGTACGCGATCACGCGGCCCTCGGCCCCGATCGCCGGCGAGTAGAGGGAGACGTGGTGCCGGTTCACTGTTCCCGCTCTCGGCGGCGGCAAAGCCGCCACCTCCGCTCTCTGGGCGGCTCCGTCAAGCCTACGCCGCCTAGAGCCTCTGCAGCAGCCGGAGTAGATGGGGATGGAGCGAGTCGCGCCATGCGACCCAATTGTGGCCGTCGCGGAACTCGTGCAGGCGAGCGTCGTAGCCGCGGGCACGGAGCGACTCCTCGAGTGCCCGGTTCGCGGCCAGGTTCTCCTCGACGGTGCCGCATGCAAGCACGATCGGGATCGTCCGCTCGGGACGGTTGCGGTGGACGCCGCCGACGAAGCGCGCGATCCGCTCGTAGCGCGGAAAGCGCTTCTCGTAGCTCTCGGCCCGGCGAAAGAAGCTGCCCGACTGGAGGAAGAGGGCGTCGAAGCTCTCCGGGTGGCGCCGGTGGGTGTGGAAGAGGGAGAGCGCGCCCAGGCTCGCCCCGAGCCCGATCCGGGACGGAGCGGCCGGTAGCTGGGGAAGGATCTCCTCGGCGAGCGCCCGCGAGTAGCGCGCCGAGGCCGAGTAGATCTCGTTCCGGTCGACCGGCCCGATCAGGGCGGCACGGAGCGGTGGCAGCTGCCCGAGGTAGCGGAGCAGGGCCGAGTGCTCGACGTACTCGGGCCCGTCGTGGGCGACGAGCAGCGGGCTGCGCTCGGTCGCGTCGGGATGGGCCCAGATCAGCGCAGGCAGCTCGGCCTTGAGGATGCGGCTGGCGATCGTGACCGATTCCGGCTCGCCGACCGGCTCTCCGTCGACCCATGGCGGCGGTTCGTAGCCGGGCTCCTCCCACACCGACTTGTCGCCCCAGGGACCCGACGCGCGCTTGCGGTTTTCGGGATCGAGAATCCATTCGCTGCGGCCGTTGCGGTCGATCAGCTCGAGCTGGTACTCGAACCGCGCGACGTCGGGGGCGGCGGCGGTCAGCTCCCACGCACGACCGTTTCGGGCCAGCTCGTGCGGCAGCCGCTCGCGCAGCTGGTGGGCGAGGCGGACGGCGGCGAGACGGCGGCGCGGATCGGGGACGTGGAAGCGGAGCTCGATCACGGAAGTGTGTCGAGTGTGTGGAAATTCGCGCGCAGAACTGTCCCTTCCGGCCGGTGCGGGCCGTTTCGGACACTAGGCACGCCCGGCGGCCGCGGCTATCACGACTCCTCCCAGCTCACGAGGAGGAACGATGACAACACGGATCCGAAGGCTGACGCTGCGCGCCGTCGCGCTCGGTGTGATCGCGCTCGCGCTCACCGTAGGCGGCGCGACCGCAGGGCTCGACGCAACCCTCGACGACGGCGTGATCAAGGCCTGCCGGCACAAGTCCGGCTTTCTGCTCGTGCCCTCCGCCGGCAAGGCCTGCAAGCGCTCCGAGCAGGCGCTGAGCTGGAACGTCAAGGGGCCGGCCGGGCCTGCGGGCGCCGCGGGTCGCGATGGGATCGACGGCAGGGACGGCGCGCCGGGCCCGGCCGGGGCGCCGGGCGAGCCGGGTCCGCGGGGCGAGACCGGTCCAGCCGGTCCCGCGGGGCCTGCCGGTCCTCCCGGGCCGGGCGGCGGCTCGATCGAGGCGATCGAGGCGCTGGACGGGATCTCCTGCACGACGAGCAGCGAGACGCGCGGCGTGGTCTCGGTCGAGACGGAGGTCGACGGCGCGATCGTGCTGACGTGCGAGGACGACGCCGCGCCGCCGCCTCCGCCCGGGTCAGCCGAGCTCGTGCTGAACGAGATCGACTACGACCAGGTCGGCGCCGACAGCGGCGGCTTCGTCGAGATCTTCAACGCCGGCGAGGGCTCCGCCGATCTGACGGGCGTCGCGTTGGTGCTGGTCGACGGCGGCACCGGCAACGAGTACTTGCGCCGCGCGCTCACGGGCACGCTCGCCGCCGGCGCGTACCTTGCAGTCGAGGTCGACGCCCAGAACGGCGCGCCGGACGGAGTGGCCCTGATCGGTGCCGGCGGCGGCCTGCTCGACGCGCTCTCCTACGAAGGCGCGATCGAGGCGGCGACCATCGGCGGCGCCACCTACAACCTCGTCGAGGGCACGCTCCTGCCGGCCGCGACGGCGGACTCGAACACCGTCGCAGGCTCGCTCTCGCGGATCCCGAACGGCAGCGACACGAACGACGCGGCCACCGACTGGGCCTTCACGGCGACTGTCACTCAGGGGGCCGCAAATGTCGGTTGAGCGACGTTCCGCGCGCCGCTTGCGGATCGGCATCCTCGCCGTCGTCATCCTCGCGCTCGTGGCCGGTGCCGCGGGCGCGGGGGTGAGGGTGCTGCTCGCGGACGAGGTGATCAACGCGTGCAGGAGCAAGACGACCGGCGCTCTCCGCGTGCCCACGACGGGTGCAACCTGCAAGAGCGACGAGCAGGCGCTTCAGTGGAACGTGCGCGGTGTCGCGGGGCCGGTCGGGCCTGCGGGCATCGCCGGGCCGGCCGGGCCGGCGGGCGCTCCTGGCGCGATCGGGCCGGCCGGGCCGCGTGGACAGACGGGCGCGACCGGCCCGCAGGGCCCGCCGGGACCGATATCGGTCGACACGCTGGCCGGGACGACGTGCACGACCGCAGCGGGCTCCGTCGGGACGCTCGGCGTCCGCACCGAGCCCAGCGGTGCGGTCACCTTCAGCTGCCGCGCGCAGGTGGATCCGAACGCGGCGCCCGGCTTGATCGTGAACGAGATCGACTACGACCAGGTCGGAGCGGACACGACGGGCTTCGTCGAGCTCTTCAACGCGGGTCGCGGCACCGCGGATCTCGGCGGGATCGCCCTCGTGCTCGTCGACGGGGGCACCGCCGCCGAGTACGACACGATGCCGCTCAGCGGCGCCGTCCTCGCCGGCGAGTTCCGCGTCGTTCCCGTCGATGCCGACAACGGCTCGCCCGACGGCGTCGCCCTATACGACACCGTCGACCACGTCGTGCTCGACGCGCTCTCCTACGAGGGAGCAATCGAGCACGCGCTGATCGGCTCGTTCGCCTACAGCCTCGTCGAGGGAACGCCGCTGCCGGCGTCGGTTGCAGACTCCGACGTCGTCACCGGCTCGCTGGCGCGGCTTCCGAGCGGATCGGACACAGACGACGCGGCGACCGACTGGTCGTTCACGAGGCGGCCGACGCCGGGAGACGTGAACCTCGCCGGCTGATCAGCCCCTCACCTGCGTCCTTTGGCGCGCATGTTCGCGCGGCCTTGTGCGCCGGCCTTCGCCCAGCGCTTCCGCTCCTCGGCCTGGAGGCGCTTGTCGAGCCGGCGCTCGAGGTGCGCGAGCTCCCGCTGCAGCTTCTTGTAGCTGGCCCAGCGTGCGAACGGCAGCGTCCCGTCCTCGATCGCCGCCTGCACTGCGCAGCCCGGCTCGGTGCGGTGGGCGCAGTCGGAGAAGCGGCACTGCACCGCGAGCTCCTCGACGTCCGAGAACGTCTCCGCGATCCCGTCCGACGACTCCCAGAGCTGCAGCTCCCGCATCCCCGGCGTGTCCAGCACGAGCCCGCCGCCGGGAAGGAGCACGAGCTGGCGGTGCGTGGTCGTGTGGCGCCCCTCGCCGTCGCCTTCCCGGATCTCCTGGGTCGCGAGCAGCTCCTCGCCGGCGAACGTGTTCACGAGCGTCGACTTGCCGACGCCCGACGAGCCGAGCAGCGCGATCGTCCGGCCCGGGGCGAGATGCGCGCGAACGAGGTCGAGCCCTTCGCCGGAGATGTTCGAGATCGCGTGCACGGGAACGCCGAATGCGATCGCCTCGACGTCGAGCACACGCAGCTCCCAGTCCGGGCAGAGGTCGGTCTTCGTCAGCACGATCACGGGCTGAGCGCCGCTCTCCCACGCCATCGTGACGTAGCGCTCGAGCCGGCGGACGTTGAAGTCCTCGTTCAGGGACATGACGATGAAGACGGCGTCGATGTTCGCCGCGAGCACCTGCTCCTCGGCGGCGTCGAGGGTCACCTTGCGTGAGAACCTGGTTCGCCGGGCGAAGACGTGCTGGATCGTCGCCGCGCCCTCGTCGGGTCGTGCCGCGACGGCGACCCAGTCGCCGACGGCCGGGAGATCACCGGCGCCGTTCGCCTCGTGGGAGAGCCGGCCGGCCGTGTCGGCCCGCAGCTCCCCGAGCTCCGAGAAGAGGACGTAGGCACCGCGGTGCTGCGCGGCGACGCGCGCGGGCACCAGGCCGCCCGCGGCATGGGGTTCGAATTCAATTGTGTGGCTGTCAGTCCAGCCGAGGTCGTGCAATGCGTACAAGCGAGGCTCCTTGAGCGAGAGATGGATGGATGGGCGCGCGAGCGATCCGCGCGCCGGCGCGACTCAGGGAGCTGCCGGTAGGGCCGACGTACCTAGAGCCGCGAAGCTCTATAGGCGAAGGGGGCAAGCTTTCTCATCTTGTTCGCACCTCCTTCGTCGTCGGGACGTCTCGAAGTATGCCTACGGACGGTGCCGAAGTCGAGAACTCGCCTTGCGTTTCCGGGGGAACCCACTAGAGTCCCGCCCGGGGGAAACGGCGGCAGGGGAGCCGTAACCGACTTATTGGGGAGAGCTAGACCTATACGTAGGGGAGGAGCCTGGGTGTCTCACTTTCGTCTGCCGCGCCGCTTCACGGCGCCGGTAACACTTCCGCGCGTCATCGCGATGCTCGCCATCGCCGTCGGTGTTCTGAGCTTCGGATCGATCGGCTCCGCCGCGTCGACGTCGCTCGTGATCAACGAGGTCGACTACGACCAGCCCAGCACGGATCTCGCTGAGTTCCTCGAGCTGAAGAACGTCTCCGGAGGCCCGATCAACCTCGACGCGTACCGGGTCGAGCTGATCAACGGTGCCAGCGGCGGCAGCGCTCTCTACCAGGTGTACGACCTTCCCAACGTCAACCTCGCCGCCGGCGACTACTACGTCATCTGCGGCAACGCGGCGAACACTGCGAACTGCGACCTGGACGTCACGGCGAATCAGGACATCATCCAGAACGGCGCCCCCGATGCGATGCGCCTGGTCACCGGCGTCGACCCGGTCATCGTCGTGGACACCCTCAGCTACGAGGGCAACACGACCGGGAACTTCGAGGGAAGTGGCGACGGCCTCGTCGACACGGCCGGCGAAGGTGAAAGCATCTCGCGCTGTCCCGACGGCGCCGACTCGGACGTCAACAACGTCGACTTCACGCTCCGCGCGATCTCTCCGGGCGCCGCCAACGTGTGCGGGACGCCCGAGCCGACAGGCCCGACGCTGCTCGTGAACGAGATCGACTACGACCAGTCCGGCACCGATGCGGCCGAGTTCTTGGAGCTGAAGAACGTGAACAGCCAGTCTGTGGGGCTCGGGACCTACTCGGTCGAGCTCGTCAACGGCAACGCCGGCGGCGCGGTCGTCTACCAGACGATCAACCTTCCGGCGATCAGCCTCGCTGCGGGCGACTACTTCGTCGTCTGCGCCAACACCACGACGACGGCCAACTGCGACCTCGACGTCTCGCCCGACTCGAATCTGATCCAGAACGGCTCGCCCGACGCGGTCGCCGTGCGCAAGAGCGGTGTCCTCCTCGACACCGTCAGCTACGCCGGCAACACCGCCGCTCCGTACACGGAGGGCTCGGGCGAGGGGCTCACGGATTCCGGCACGACCACCGACGTCGGCCTCTCCCGCTGCGCGGACGGCGTCGACACGAACGTGAACAACGTCGACCTCGGCCTGCAGGCGATCACTCCCGGCGCGACGAACTCGTGCCCGCCGCCGCCGCCCCCGCCGAACTCGTTCGGCGCGTGCGGTGACGACACCGAGACCCGCATCCACGCCGTCCAGGGCGCAACGGACAGCACGCCCGTCCCCGGCGAGATCCGCGTGATCGAGGGCGTCGTCGTCGGCGACTACCAGGCGTCCGGCCAGTTCAACGGCTACTACGTCCAGGAGGAGACGGGCGACGCGGACGACAACCCGCTGACGTCCGAGGGCATCTTCGTCTTCAGCGGCAGCCTCGCCGGCGGCGCGCTCGACGTCGCTCCCGGCGACGTCGTCCGCGTGCGCGGCACCGCGTCGGAGTTCAGCGGCCTGACGCAGATCGGCACGCTCACGAACGCTGCGGTGTGCTCGACCGGCGCCTCTGTGCCGCCGACCGGACTGGCGTTGCCGGTTTCTGCGGTCGGCGATCACGAGCAGACCGAGGGGATGCTCGTCCGGTACAGCCAGACCCTGACGGCCACCGAGGTCTTCAACCTCGGCCGCTTCGGCGAGGTCAGCCTCTCCGGGGCCGGACGGCTCTACAACACGACCGCCGTCGCGCTCCCGGGTGCGCCGGCCCAGGCGGTCGCGGCGCAGAACGCCCGCAGCCGCATCGTCCTCGACGACGGCAGCAACACGCAGAACAACGATCCGACCCGGTACCCGCAGGGCGGCCTGTCGGCGACGAACACGCTCCGCGTGGGCGACACGCTGAACGGGCTGGACGGTGTCATGGACTTCCGCTTCGGCTTCTACCGGATCCAGCCTGTCGGTGCCGTCGACTTCATCGGCACCAACCTGCGGACCGCCGCGCCGGCGGCCGTGGGTGGAAACCTCAAGGTTGCATCGTTCAACGTCCTCAACTACTTCAACGACTTCGGCTGCGGCGACCGCTGCCGCGGAGCCGAGAATCAGTTCGAGTTCGACCGCCAGGAGGCCAAGATCGTCTCCGCGCTGAAGGCGATCGACGGCGACATCGTCGGCCTGATGGAGATCGAGAACGACGGAGGAGCGGGCAGTGCCCTCGGCGAGCTCGTTGACGCGCTCAACGCCGCGACCGCCCCCGGCACCTACGCGTACATCGACACGGGCGTGATCGGGACCGACGCGATCAAGGTCGCCCTGATCTACCAGCCGGCCGCGGTCGAGCCGGTGGGAGCGTGGGACATCCTCACGACGTCCGACGACCCGCGGTTCATCGACACGCGGAACCGGCCGACGCTCGCGCAGACGTTCCGGCAGCTCAGCTCAGGGCAGGTGATCACGGTCGCCGTGAACCACCTGAAGTCGAAGGGCTCGGACTGCGGCGGTGCCCCGGACGACCAGCCGGACACCGGAGGCGGGAACTGCAACGGCACCCGCACGGCGGCTGCCGCGGCGCTCGCCGACTGGCTCGTCGCCGACCCGACCGGCAGCGGCGACCCCGACTTCCTGATCATCGGCGACCTCAACTCGTACACGTTCGAGACGCCGATCCAGGAGCTCGAGGCCGGCGGGTTCGAGAACCTCGTGCGCAAGTACGGCGGGCTGACCGCGTACTCGTACGTGTTCAACGGCGAGTCCGGCTACCTCGACCACGCGCTCGGCACTGCGTCGATCGTCGGCCAGGTGACCGGCGTGACCGAGTGGCACATCAACCCGGACGAGCCGACGGTGCTCGACTACAACACGAACTTCAAGTCGGCGAACCACGTGACGACGCTGTACGACCCAGGCCCCTACCGCTCGTCCGACCACGACCCGGTGATCATCGGCCTGCAGATGAACCACGCGCCGACGGCCGACGCCGGCGGGCCCTACACGGTCGCTGAGGGCGGCAGCGTCACCGTCGCCGCAACCGGCGGCGACGCCGACGGCGACGCGCTCACGTACGCGTGGGATCTCGACAACGACGGCGAGTTCGACGACGCCACCGGTCAGACGGCGAGCTTCTCCGCCGCGACGATCGACGGGCCGGCGAGCCGCACGGTCCGCGTCCGCGTCAGCGACGGCGACCTCGCGACGATCGACACCGCAACGGTGAACGTGACGAACGTCGATCCGACGGCGACGTTCAACGCGCCGGCGTCGGTGTTCGCCGGCTTCCCGATCGAGCTCTCGCTGACGAACGCGACCGATGCAGCTCCGGCCGACCGGCCGGGCCTGACGTACGCGTTCGACTGCGGCAGCGGCTACGGGGCGTTCTCGTCCTCGAGCACTGCGAGCTGCCCGACCGACTCGGTCGGAACGAGGAGCGTCGGCGGCAAGGTCCGCGACGACGACGGCGGCGTCACCGAGTACCGGGCGACGGTCGCGGTCGTGGTCACCTTCGACAGCCTCTGCGCCCTCGTGCGCGTGTACGTCGACAAGCAGGACGTCGCGGACTCGCTCTGCGACAAGCTCGACGCGGCCGAGGCGAAGAAGGCCCGCACGGGCGTGACCGACCTGGACTCGTTCGTCAAACAGGTCGAAGCGCAGTCAGGCAAGTCCATGACGGCGGCGGAAGCGGAGACGCTGATCCGCCTCGCCGGAGCTCTGTAGGCAAACCAAGGGGGAGTAGGGAGTGAACATGAGGAAGACAGTCCTAGCGCTCGTGGTAGCCGCACTCGCGCTCGTTGCGGCGCCGACGGCCCTCGCGGCCGAGAAGCCGAAACCGGCGAAGCTGACTCAGGTCAAGCTGCTCGCGTTCAACGACTTCCATGGCCATCTCGAGGCGAACACACCTGGGCGCATCAACGATCCGGTGACGGGCGCCAGCGTCCTCGCCGGGGGTGCCGAGTACTTCGCCACACACATGAGGGCGCTCGGCTCGGAGAACACGGACACATACGTCGTCGGAGCCGGAGACATGATCGGGGGCACTCCGCTGCTCTCTGGCCTCTTCCACGACGAGCCGACGATCGAGTTCCTGAACTCGATCGGCGTCGACACGGTCGGCGTCGGCAACCACGAGTTCGACGAGGGCAGCGCCGAGCTGCTGCGGATGCAGTTCGGCAACCAGCTCGGCGGCGACGGGTGCCACCCCGTGGACGGCTGTCAGGACGGCACGCCGTTCTTCGGCTCGGTCTTCCAGTATCTGGCGGCGAACGTCGTCCACGAGGGCACGAACGATCCGATCCTGCCGCCCTACAAGATCGTCAACACGTCGACCGGCGAGAAGATCGCCTTCATCGGCGAGACCTTCGAGAACACGCCGCTCGTCGTCACCCCGACGGGCGTCGCCGGGCTCGATTTCCTCGACGAGGCCGACACGGTCAACGCGCTCATCCCGCAGCTGAAGCAGCGAGGGGTGGAGACGATCGTACTGCTGCTCCACCAGGGCGGCTTCCAGAACGCCCCGTTCTCACGCGGCTTCCAGGATGTGAACGCGTGCGAGAACTTCACCGGCGCCGACCTCGTCGACGTCGTCGACCGACTCGACGACGAAGTCGACGTGGTCGTCAGCGCGCACACGCACGCCCCGTACGTCTGCACGATCGACGACCGGCTCGTCACGAGCGCGTCGTCGTTCGGCCGGCTGATCACGTCGATCGACCTGACGATCGACCGGCGCACGAACGACGTCGTCTCGGCGACGGCGAAGAACAACGTCGTCACCCAGACGGTCGAGAAGGACGCGGCCACGACCGCGCTCCTGGCGCGCTACAAGGCGCTCTCCGATCCGATCGCCAACCGCGTGATCGGCACGATCACAGCCGATCTGCGCTCGGCGCGCGACACCCCGAGCGGCCAGGTGCCGTCGGGCGAGCAGCCGATGGGGAACGTGATCGCGGATGCTCAGCTCGAGGCGACGAAGGCGAGCGACTTCGGTGCCTCGGTCGTGGCGTTCATGAACCCGGGCGGCGTCCGCGCCGGTCTCTTCGTCGATCAGATCAGCGGTGGCGAGCAGCCCGGTGAGGTCACGTTCGGCGAGATGTTCACGGTGCAGCCGTTCTCGAACACGCTCGTCGTGAAGACGTGCACCGGAGCTCAGATCGAGGCTCTGCTCGAGCAGCAGTTCGTCGTGCAGACTCCGAACCCGCGCATCCTGCTGCCGTCTGACAGCCTGCGCTACACGTACACCGCAAGCGGTCCGGCCGGCGACAAGGTCGATCCGGCGTCGATCAAGATCGACGGCGTCGTCGTCAACCCGGCCTCGCCGTATCGCGTGACGATGAACTCGTTCCTCGCCGACGGCGGTGACGGGTTCTCCGTCTTCACGCAGTGCACGCAGCCGCTCGGAGGCGAGGTCGATCTCGACGCAGCTGTCCGGTACTTCCAGGACAACTCGCCGATCGGTCCGCCGTCGCTCGACCGCATTACGCGCCTGCCGTAGGCGACTCTCGGTGGGGGCGGCTCCGGCCGCCCCCACCGCTTCTCGCTCTGTAGCGTCGGACGGTGCACACCTCGCGCATCCGCCACGGCGTCCGCGCGGCGCTGCCACTCGCGGTCGCGCCGCTCCTCTTCGGTGCCTCGTTCGGCCTGCTCGCCGTCGACGCCGGACTGGGCGCACTCGGCGCCGTGGCGATGTCCGCGACCACGTTCGCCGGCTCGGCGCAGTTCGCGGCGGCATCGATCCTCGAGGACGGCGGCGGCGTCCTCGCTGCGATCGTGGCGGCGCTCCTGCTCAACGCGCGCTACGTCCCGCTCAGCCTTGCCGTCGCCTCGATCTTCCCCGGCTCGCGGCGGCGCCGGCTCCTCGAGTCGCAGCTGATCGTCGACGAGTCGTGGGCGCTCGCCGGACGCACCGGCCGATTCGACTACGCGATCCTCGCGGGAGCGGGAATCCTGCTCTACGTCCTCTGGGTCGGCGGCACCGCGCTCGGCACCGTCGTCGGCGATCTGCTCGACCCCGAGGCAATCGGCCTCGACGCCGCGTTCCCGGCGCTCTTCCTCGCGCTGCTCGCGCCGTACCTCCGCTCCCGCCGCGCGCTCCTGACGGCCGGCGTCGCCGCGGCGATCACGCTCGTGCTGATCCCGGTCGCGCCTGCCGGCGTCCCGATCGTGGCCGCCGCCTTCGCCGCCCTGATCGGACTGCGCCGGTGACGTGGCTCGTGATCGCCGTCGTCGGCGCTGTGACGATCCTCTTCAAGGCGTCGGGCCCCGTGCTGCTCGGCAAGCGGGAGCTGCCGCCCCGCGTCGCCTCGGTCGTCGAGGTGCTCGCGCCGGCGATGCTGGCCGCGCTCGTCGTCACGCAGACGGTCGGCGGCGACCGTGAGCTCGTGGTCGACGAGCGACTCGCAGGGGTCGCAGCGGGGGCCGTGGCCATCTGGCTGCGGGCGCCGCTGCTCGCCGTGATGGTGGTCGCCGCCGCGACCGCAGCGCTGATCCGCTTGTTCTAGCCGTTTAGGATCGGCCGGGATGCCGACGGCGGAGGAGATGGTCGAGCGGGTCTGGCCCGGCCGCAGCGCCGAGATCGCGACGCTGGGTGGTGGGATCACGAACCGCAACTTCAAGGTGTCGGTCGACGGGGGCGTCTACGTGCTCCGGATCGGCGGCCGGGACACGGAGCTGCTCGGCATCGACCGTCGCGCCGAACACGAGGCGTCGCTCGCTGCAGCGGCCGTCGGCGTCGGGCCGGAGGTGATCGCGTTCGTCGAGCCCGAGGGCTACCTCGTCACGCGCTTCATCGAGGGCACGGTCGTGATCCCGGAGGCGATCCGCGAGCCCGAGCCGCTCCGGCGGGTCGCGCAGGCGCTGCGGGCGATCCACGGCGGCCCGCCGATCCCGGCGCGGTTCGATCCCTTCCGCGTCGTCGAGGCCTACGCCGCGACCGCTGCCGGGCACGGGATCGCCGTTCCCGCCGCCTTCGAGCGAGCGCGCTCGCTCGCGACCGAGGTGGAGCAGGCCCGCGGGCCTGTGCCCGAGCGGCCGTGCCACAACGACCTCCTGACCGCGAACTTCATCGACGACGGAACCCGGATCCGGATCGTCGACTGGGAGTACGCCGGCATGGGCGACGTCTACTTCGACCTCGCGAACTTCGCCGTCAACAACGGCCTGCCGGCGGCCGAGACGACGGAGCTGCTGCACGCCTACTTCGGCGGCGTCACGCCCGAGCACGAGCGGGCGCTGACGTTGATGCGCTTCATGTCCGACTTCCGCGAGGCGATGTGGGGCGTCGTCCAGCAGGCCCTCTCGGACCTGGACTTCGACTTCGGCGCCTATGCCGAGCAGCACTTCGAGCGGCTCGAGCGAACCGCCGCCGAGCGCACGTTCCGGCGCGCGCTCGGCTAGCGCTTCGGGAGGAGAACTGCCGCAGCCGCCGTCGCGTGCGCGAGCACGGAGACGGTCGCAACGATCTTGAGCGTCGTGTTCATCGTCACGAGAACGCATATCGGCACGAGGCGGATACGCCTTGACGCCTTGAGCGCTCAGCCGACGGTGAAGCTCCCGTTCATCGAGCTCGCGTGCGGGTCGCACTGGAACTTGTACTCCCCTGCGACCAGCGTCACGTCGAACGACTTCTCGCCCTCCTCGGAGACGCTCGTCGAGACGTCGACGCCGCCCGGGCCGGTGAGGTGGAAGTTGTGCGCGGAGGACTGGTCGTTGACGACGATCGTGTAGTCGCCGGCGGTGATCCCGTCGGTGCCGTCGAGGCTGATGTCGAAGCCGGGGCCGACGCTGCCGTTCAGCGTCGTACCGCCACCGCCGCCGCCGGTGGTGGCGCTTGCTTCGGTCGTCGCGGCGGCCTCGCCGCCGTCGTCGTCATCGCCGCCGCAACCCGCCAGAGCGAGGCCGAGCACGAGCAGCAGGATCGCGAGCGTCGAGTGGCGGCGGTTCACGGGATCTCCTTCCGGTCGATGTCATCCACGTCTACGCACATCCTCCGCGACCGGTTCGCTCAGAGCCAGCCGGAGCGCCGGAAGCGGACGTAGAGGTAGGTGCAGGCGGCGAGGATCAGCAGCAGCACCGCCGGATAGCCGTAGTGCCACTCTAGCTCGGGCATGTACTCGAAGTTCATCCCGTAGATCCCGGCGACCGCAGTGGGCACGGCGATGATCGCGACCCAGGCGGAGATCTTGCGCATGTCCTCGTTCTGGCGCACGCTCACCTGCGTCAGGTTCGCCTGCAGCACGCCGTTCAGAAGAGCGCCGAAGCCGTCGATCTGGTCGCTGATGCGCGCGGCGTGGTCGGCGACGTCGCGGAAGTACGGGATCAGCTCCGGGCTGATGTTCGGGAGCTCCTTGAAGGTCATGTGCTGCAACGCGACTCGCAGTGGCGAGGCAGCGCGGCCGAACTCGAGCGCCTCGCGCCGGAGCTTGTAGATCCGCTCCACCGGGTTCGATCGGTGCGGCGAGAACACGTCGGCCTCGACCTCCTCGATGTCCTCGCGGAGCGCGGCGGCTGCCGGCTCGTACGCGTCGACGATCCGGTCGACGATCGCGTGCAGCGCAGCGCCTGGCCCCAGCGCGAGCAGCTCCGGCTGCCGCTCCAGCTCCTCCCGGACGTCCCCAAGGCCGCCGGCCTCGCCGTGCCGGACCGTGATCAGGAACTCGGGTCCCACGAAGAGGAGGACTTCGCCGGTCTCGATCAGCTCATCCGTGCCGAGGTACCGGATCGTCTTGACGACGACGAACAGCGTGTCCTCGTAGACCTCGACCTTCGGTCGCTGATGCGCCTTGACCGCGTCCTCGACGGCCAGGCCATGGAGGTCGAATTCGCGCCGGACGGCGTCGAACTCGTCCGCGGTCGGCTCGACCATCCCGACCCAGGCGAAGCCGCCGGCCGCGCTCGCCTCGGCGCGTAGGCCAATCACCTCTGTCGGCCAGTCGAGGCGGCGTCCCTTGCCGTAGACGGCGCAGTCGACGATCACGCGCGCATCCTGACGGTTTACGTTCCTCCGATGCGAACCCGAGCGCGTGCGGTGGTGATCGGAGGCGGAGTCGGCGGCTGCTCGATCCTCTACTGGCTGACCCGGCTCGGCTGGGACGACGTCGTCCTCGTCGAGCGGGCCGACCTCACCTCGGGCTCGACCTTCCACTCGGCGGGGCTCGTCGGACAGCTGCGGAGCTCGCTCTCGCTGACGCGGATGATGATGGAGAGCGTCGACCTCTACCGGACGATCGGCGAGGAGGTCGCGCTCGAGACCGGCTGGCGCGAGGTGGGGTCGCTGCGGCTGGCGTCCTCCCCGGAGCGGCTCGAGGAGATCGCCCGCCAGGCGGGCTGGGCGAAGACGTTCGGCCTCCCGCTCGAGCTGATCTCCGCGACCGAGGCCCAGGCGCTCTTCCCGCCGATGACGACGGACGGCGTCCTCGGCGCCGCCTATCTGCCGACCGACGGCTACGTCGACCCCTCCCAGCTCACGTTCGCGCTGGCCGAGGGGGCGCGGCGCCGCGGGGCCGAGATCGCGACGAACACACGCGTGACGGCGATCCCGGTCGAGCGGGGACGGGTGGTGGGCGTCGTCACCGACAAGGGCGAGATCGAGGCCGACGTCGTCGTCAACGCGGGCGGGATGTTCGCGGCCGAGCTCGGACGGCTCGCGGGCGTGACGGTGCCGATCGTGCCGATGGCGCACGAGTACCTCGTCACCCGCCCGGCCGAGCTGCCGCTCGACATGCCGACGATGCGCGACCCGTCGCTGCTTGTCTACTTCCGCCCCGAGTCGGGCGGCCTGATCATGGGCGGGTACGAGCGGGATCCGGCGCCGTGGTCGCTCGACGGGATTCCGCCCGACTTCAACGGCAAGCTCCTGGAGGAGGACTGGCCCCGCTTCGAGCCGCTGTTGGAGAACGCGATCCGCCGAGTCCCCTCGCTCGAGGAGATGGAGGTGGTGCGGCTGATCAACGGCCCGGAGGCGTTCACGCCCGACGGCGAGTTCATCCTCGGGCCCACCGACGTGCGCGGCTTCTGGGTCGCCGCCGGCTTCTGCGCGCACGGACTCGCAGGCGCCGGCGGGATGGGCAAGCTCGTCGCCGAGTGGATCGTCGAGGGGACGCCCAGCCTCGACGTCTGGCACATGGACTCGCGCCGCTTCGGCGCTGCGTACACGAGCCCCGCCTACACGCTCGCCCGCACGACCGAGGTCTATTCGACCTACTACGACGTCAAGTACCCGGGTCACGAGCGTCAGGCGGGGCGCCCGTTGCGCCTCTCTCCCGCCTACCCGAGGCTGCAGGAGCTCGGAGCCGCCTTCGGCGAGAAGTCCGGCTGGGAGCGCGCGAACTGGTTCGAGCCGAACGCGGCGCGTGGCGACGAGAGCCTGCGCCCGCGCGGCTGGGCCGGCCGTCACTGGTCGCCGGCGATCGGCGCCGAGCACGCCGCGTGCCGCGAGGCCGCCGCGCTCTTCGACGAATCGTCGTTCGCGAAGATCGAGGTCGCCGGCCCGGGTGCGGCCGAGCTGCTCGAGTGGCTCTGCGACAACCGCGTCGCCCGCGACGTCGGCGCGATCACGTACACGCAGATGCTGAACGCGAAGGGCGGGATCGAGTGCGACTTCACGGTGACGCGGCTCGGCGACGATCGCTTCCGGATCGTCACCGGAACGGCCTTCGGCCGGCACGACCTCGCCTGGATCCGGCAGCACGCGCCGGATGACGGCTCGGTCGTCGTCGACGACGTCACCTCGAAGTACGCCTGCATCGGGATCTGGGGCCCCGCGAGTCGCGAGATCCTGAGGCTGCTCACGAGCGACCCGCTCGACTTCCCGTACATGCGTGCCCGCGAGCTGGCGGTCGGCCCTGTTCCCTGTCTCGCACTCCGGGTCACCTACGTCGGCGAGCTCGGCTGGGAGCTCTACTGCCCGTCCGAGTTCGGGCTCCGGCTGTGGGACACGATCTGGGAAGCGGGACGCGAGCACGGCCTCGTGGCGGGCGGCTACAGGGCGATCGACTCGCTCCGGCTCGAGAAGGGCTACCGCGTCTGGGGCTCGGACATCACGGCGGACGACACGCCCGCCGAGGCGGGGCTCGGCTTCGCGGTCAAGCTCGACAAGGACTTCCTCGGCAAGGATGCGCTGCTCGCGAAGCCCGAGCCGGAGCGCCGCCTCGCCTGCCTGACGCTCGCCGACCCGCGCGCCGTCGCGCTCGGCTCGGAGCCCGTACGCGTCGGCGGCGCGCTCGCCGGCCGCGCCACGAGCGGCGGCTTCGGCTACACGGTCGCGCGCTCGATCGCGTACGCGTACCTGCCGGCAGCGAGCGCGGTGCCGGGGACGCCGGTCGAGGTGGAGATCTTCGGCGAGTGGGTCGGAGGCGAGGTCGCGTCCGAGCCGCTCTACGACCCAGCAGGCGAGCGGCTCCGAGGCTAGTCGTCAGAGCCGCAGCTCGCCGCCGCCCGTCGCGGTGACGACGCCGTCGGCGACGACGAGCTCGACGAGCGGGCCGCGGTCCGGCGCGTCGAGCGCATCCAGGAGCAGTTCGACGAGCCGCCGCCGGATCTCGCCCGGGCCGGCGACGATGGTCGCGTCGCCGCTCGAGCGCAGCTCGACGTCGTGTGTCGGCAAGACGCGCGTGACGAGCGCGACCGCGTCGGCGGCAGCCGCGCCGACGGAGACCTGCGCGGGCGGCTGCGACTGGAGCCGGACGAAGGCCTGCAGCGCTCGCACGATCTCGACGACTTCGGCGCCCGTCGATTGCGTCAACGAGATCCGGTCGTGCAGCTTCGTGCCCGGCTCCGTCTCGCCGAGCGCGAGCTCGGCCGAGCCGAGCAGCGCGACGAGAGGGTTCGAGAGCTCGTGCAGCGCGCCGCGGGTCAGACGGCCCAGCGTCGCGAGCGCGCGGGTGTCGTCGGTGCCGTACGACACGGGCTCTATGATCCCCACGCGCATCGGCGCTTGCTTCGCACAGTCAAAGGCCGCAGACCTCGCATGTTCCCCCAGACGCTCTCGCTCCCCAGGCGAAAGGATCCTAGATCCCCGTGACCGACCGGGCCACCGTGACTACCTCCGTGCTCGTTGCGGACGATCATCCCGCAGTCGTCGAGGCAGTGGCAGACGTGCTCTCGGAGCACGGGATCGAGATCGCCGGGCGGGCCCGTGACGGCAACGACGCGCTCGAGCAGATCGAGCTGAGGAAGCCGACCGTGGCGATCCTCGACCTGCGCATGCCCGGCCAGTCCGGCATCGAGGTTGCGCGGCTCGTCGCCCGCTCCACACCGGACACGGCCGTGATCCTCTACACGGCGTTCGGCGACCGGGCGCTCCTGACGGAGGCTCTCGACGCGGGCGCCCGCGGGTTCGTGCTCAAGGAGGCTCCGCTCGCCGAGGTCGTGCGCGCCGTCGAGCTCGTCGCGTCCGGCCGCACGTACGTCGATCCGGTGCTCGCCGGCGTGCTCTCCAGCTCCGCTGCGACGGACAAGACGCTGAACCTGACCCAGCGCGAGCGGGACGTGCTGCGCCTGCTCGCCGACGGGATGTCGAACGAGGAGATCGGCAAGAACCTCTTCATCTCGCCCGAGACGGTGCGGACGCACGTGCGCAAGGCGATGGCGAAGCTCGACGCCGACACGCGTACTCAGGCGGTCGCGACGGCTCTGCGGCAGTCGCTGATCGCCTAGCCCGAACAGGGCCTAGCGTCGCTTCTGCAACGAGCTGGGCGCGCCGACGAGCGTCGAGAGCAGCTGCCGGAACTCGTGGGCGGGCATCGCGGCCGACTCGTCGGCGGGCGACTCGGGTCGGTACGAGTTCTCCTTCGAGGGCCAGTAGGCCCAGGCGACCATCGACGAGAAGCGCTCGCAGCCGTAGGAGCCGTGGTCGAGGCCTGCGATCTCGTAGCACCAGGCGCTTGCTCCCAGCTGTTGCTGCAGGATCGAGCGGCGGAGGGGGTCGAGGACCGTGAAGTCGACCTGGTGCGCGTACTCGTCCATCACCGTCGCCCAGGCGAAGCGGCCGGCGGCGAGCAGTCCGCGGTCGAGCCAGATGTGGCCGGGGCGCGCGTGTGAGGTTCCGACCTCGCCGACGTGAATCGTGACGCGCTGGGGGACGATGTCCCAGTCGAAGGCGCTTGCGTTCAGCGCTGCGCGGACGGTGGCGCGCTCGGCGGGCGTGGCGCCGTCGAACGCGTAGTTGCCTCCCCCTGCGAGCGCAGTGGCGGGGAGGACGAGCGCAATCGCAACGGTTGCCGCAAACCGGAGGAACATCTGCACTAGTCGTCGTCCAACCAGGCCTCCGACCGTATCCACGCTCACGCGCTCGCCGCCTCACGGACCGGCGCGTCCGCCATCACCCGATTCGGGGATGGCTCTGCGGTTTACGTCGGTGGCCGGAGCGCCGCGAACGGATCCGTAATCTCGAGCCGGCGGCTGCGAAAGCGGTAGACCTCGGCCGGCCGCCCGCCCGCGCGCCCCGGCTCGCGGCGTGCGCCGGTCGGCTCGAGCACGTCGCGGCGAAGGAGCACGCGCTTCAGATTCGTCGCCGAGACGTCGTGGCCGAGCGCGGCCGTATAGAGGTCACGCAGCTCGGAGAGCGTGAACGCGGCGGGCGCGAGCGCGAAGCCGATGTTCGTGTAGGAGAGCTTGCCCCGCAATCGCTCTCGGGCCGCGATCACGATCTCGGCGTGGTCGAACGCGAGCGTCGGCAGGTCGTCGACGACGTGCCAGGCGGTGTCGCCCGGCAGCTCCGGATCGACGTCCGCCGGCACGAGCCCGAGAAATGCGGTCGCGAGCTCCCGGTGGCTCGGGTGCCGGCCGGGCTCGCTCCACGTGCCGAGCTGCTCGAGGTGGGCGAGCTCCTGCACGTCGACCTTCGCGGCGAGCTGGCGGCGAATCGAGCCGTCGAGCGTCTCGTCGGCGGCGAGCGTCCCGCCGGGAAGCGCCCAGGCGCCGCTGAACGGCTCCCGCGCCCGCTGCCACAGCAGCGCATGCAACCGACGCTCGCGGACCTGCAGCACCACGGCGAGGACGACCTGCGCGGGGGCTGTGGTAGGATCGCCCGTAGGTTTCTGCCTCACAGTCGAAAACCTTAGTGGAAAGGCTCTGGCCATGCTCCGTTGGATTCCGTTCGCACTGCTGCTCTCCGTCCTGGCGCTCGCCGCCGGCTGCGGGTCGGACGACGAGAACGCTGCGTCGACGACCGCCGCGACCGAGACCCAGGCGGCCGAGCCGGTGAAGGTTGGCCTGGTCGTCGACCAGGGCCAGCTCGACGACAACGGCTTCAACGAGCTCGCGTTTCAAGGCGTCCAGCGCGCTGAGAAGGAGCTCGGAGTTAAGGGGCGCGTCGTCGAGTCCGCGACCGCGGCCGACTACATCCCGAACATGACCTCGCTGGCGCGCAGCGGCTACGACCTCGTGATCGGCGTCGGCTTCGCGCAGGGCGATGCGATCGGGAAGGTCGCGCAGAAGTACCCCGACACGGGCTTCGCGATCATCGACGTCGACCAGGCGTTCGTGCCCGGCAAGCCCGCCAACGTCCAGGGCCTGCTCTTCCGCGAGGAGGAGGTCGGCTACCTGGCCGGCTACCTCGCCGGGCTCGAGGAGGAGCGCCGCGAGGGGAAGGACGTGATCAGCGCCGTCGGTGGGATGAAGGAGCCGCCGGTCGACCGTTTCATCGCCGGCTACTTCGCGGGCGCCGAGAAGGCCGCGCCGGGGATCACGCTGATCCACGACTACTCGCAGGACTGGGACGACCAGGCGAAGTGCAAGGAGCTGGCGCTGAACCAGATCGCGCGCGGCTCGAACGTGATCTTCCAGGTCGCCGGCGGTTGCGGCCTCGGCGCGCTCAACGCGGCCGGCGAGCGCGACCGGTGGGGCATCGGCGTCGACGCCGACCAGTCCTTCCTCGGCCCGCACATCCTCACGAGCGCTCAGAAGGGCGTCGACGCAGCCGTGTTCCTGACGATCAAGGCCGTTCAGGACGGGAGCTGGAAGGGCGGCGGCAACGCCACCTTCGGGCTCAAGGAGAACGGCGTCGGGCTCGGCAAGGTCAGCCCCGACGTGCCGCAGGCGGACGTCGACAAGGTGGACGAGATCAAGCAGCAGATCGCCGACGGCGAGATCACGGGCATCCCGACCGAGGTGGGGAGCGCCAAGTAACAGACTGTTACAAGGCCTCCGGCGTGCCACCAGCGCGAGCCGTTCCGGCCTAGTAACAGACTGTTACAAGGCGCCGCCGGCGATCGCGGCGACGATGCGGATGCGCGCGTCCGCGGCGACCGCGGCCGTGAGGTCGTGGGCCCGCTCGCCGTCGACGTAGACGTGGACGAGCGACCGCACCTCGCCGCGCTCGTCGAGGACGAGGTCCCGCACCGGCAGCGCTCGGAGTGCGTCGCCGACGGTCGCCGCCTCGACGTCGAACTCCTTCTGGCCACCCGCCTCGGTCGCGAGTAGGCCGGGGAGGAGCACGACGGCCATCGGGCTACGCCGAGGCCGCGGCTTCGACCGAGAGGATCGGCGGCAGGTGCCGCGCCGCCTCGACCACCTCGTCGTGCCGGAGCGCGTAGACGTGGCCGCTCTGCGTCCCGGCGTAGACCGCCTCGTCGTCCTGGCTCATCGCCTCGCGGAGAACCGCGGCCCACGCCTGTTCCTCGGCGACGATCAGCTGCCAGCTCGCGCCCGCGTCCGCAGTCGCGTAGATCCCGAGCCTGCCGTCGCAGGTGACCCGGTTCTCGGCGCCCTCCTCCGGGATCACGAACGCTCGATCGGGATCGGCTGGGTCGAGTGCGAGCGCGAAGCCGAAGCCGGACGGCAGCCCGTTCTCGTCCAGACGCTCCCAGCTGTCGCCGCCGTCGTCGGACCGGTAGACGCCACAGTGGTTCTGCTGCCACAGTCGTTCGGGCCGGGCTGGATGGGCGAGCACCTTGTGCACGCACTGGCCGACCTCGGGGAAGCGGTCCTCGGGGAAGAAGCAGGCCTCGGTGCCCTGGTTCCGGGGCTGCCAGGAGGCGCCGCCGTCCTCCGACCGGAAGACTCCGGCCGCCGAGATCCCGATCCAGAGCTTCTGCGCGTCGTCGGGGTCGAGCGTGATCGAGTGCGTGATCAGCCCACCTGCGCCCGGCGACCACTTCTCCCGGGTCTCGTGCCCGAGCAGCGCCTCGTTCACCTGCCAGCTCGTGCCCGAGTCGTCGGAGCGGAAGAGCACACCGGGCTCGCCGCCGAGCCACAGCGTCCCCGGCTCGGACGGATGGCCCGGTTCGAGATGCCACGTCGAGGCGAGCTTGAGCCCGCTCTCCTCGGGGAGGCCGAGACCCTCGCTGCGCTCCCACGTCTTGCCCATGTCGGTCGAGCGCTGGACGGTGCCGCCGTAGACCCAGCTGTTGGCGCAGGCGTAGAGCGCGCCGTCGCGGGGATCGACGAGCGCGTGGTTCACTTGCCACCCGGGCAGGAGCGGCCCCTCGACCTCGAACGAGCGGCGTTCGTCGTCGCCGCGGACGAGGAAGAGGCCCTTCCGCGTACCGATCACGAGGAGCGCGCCCACGAGCCGACCCTACCGAACGTGGACTACTTGAAGTCGGCCAGGATCTCGCCCGCCGCGCGCTGCCCGGTCTCGACGGCGCCGTTCAGATAGCCCTGGAAGTCGATCGACGTGTGCTCGCCGGCGAAGAGGCAGTTCCCCTGGCGACGCCCCTCCATTCCCGCGAAGCGCTGGTACTGGCCCACCTTCCAGTAGGAGTACGAGCCCTTCGTCCAGCGGTAGCCGGGCCAGAAGTCCACCGTCGCCTTGCCGTTCCAGGCCTTCGTCGCTCCGGGCAGCACCGGCTCGACCTGGGCGAGGAACTGCTTCGCCCGCGACTCGGGCGTGCCCGAGCCGAAGCTCGCGCCGATCTTGCCGCCGGTGTAGTCGACGAGGATGCCGCTCTTGCCGGCCTGCGGCAGCGCGTCACCTCCCAGGTGTTCTGGTAGCCGCGGTCGGAGAACGTCTCGCCGTTCGAGCCCTGCGCAGCGCCAGAAGCGGCTCGAGAACTGGACGTGCAGCTTCGAGTTCGTCCCCATGCCCTGCTCGCGGATCGCGACCAGCTTGAGCGGCTCGAAGCCCGCCTTCGAGATGTCGACTGAGGAGCGCAGGATCGAGAACGGCAGCGCGAGCACGACCTTGTCCGCGGTCACGGTCTTCGTGCCCGACTGCTGCGCGAACGTGAGCGTGAACGTGCCCGACGAGTTCCGTCGCACGGCGACGAGCTCCGAGCCCGGTCGTGATCTGGCCCGCCAGCTGCGCGGCGAGGCGGTCCGTGATCTGGTCGTTGCCGCCGACAACGTGGTACTTCTCGTTCGACGGCGCCGAAGACGCGGAATTGCCCCTGCCCGCGGTAGGCGAGCAGGTAGAGCAGGTTGAGCGAGCTCTGCTCGGTCGCACTCGGCGCCGTACTCGATGTTGTAGGCGACGTCGAGCAGCTTCCCGATCCGGGAGTCCATGCCGCCCTCGAACGTCTCCTCGATCCAGTCGACGATCGACATGTTGTCGAGCTGCGCGGCCCCGCTCGGTCGAGACCTCGAACGTGGTCGGATAGCTCGCCGCCGAGACGTCCGAGTGGATCTTCTGCCACGCCGCCTTGATGTCGTCCGTCATCTCCTCGTAGGAGTACGGGGAGCCGTCGAAGTACCCGAGCGACTCCGTCCCGTTCTGCTCCGCCTGGAGCAGGTTGTCGAGCTTCAGCCCGAGCCCCTGCGCGAGCTGCCGGATGTGCGAGTGGCTCTGGTCGATCAGCTCGCCGCCGTGCTCGGCGATCTGGCCGTCGGCGAAGGCGCCCCGCAGCGTCCAGCAGCGGCCGCCGATCCGGTCCGAGGCCTCGTGGATCTCCGCGGCGTAGCCCGCGTTGCTGCAGCGCGTACGCCGCGCTCAGCCCGGCGAGGCCGGCGCCGACGACGACGATCTTCGGCGCCGCAGCCCCGTGAGCGGGCGCGGCGAAGCGGCCGAGCGCGGTGAGGCCGAGCGCGGCGGCTCCCGGCTTCCTTGACGAAGCGCGTGCGTGTCGTGCGCCGCTCGTCCGCGGCGAGCGCCGCGACCGCGTCCTGAACGGCACCTGCGAGTGGTGTGCGTGCCATTGCCCGGATCCCCTTCCCCAGAGTGACAGGGTCACGATGACCGAGGTTCTGTCGGAAGCACAATGTCCTGCGAGGCCAGAATCCGCGCCCGGCCGTATGGACACGGTGGCGTAAGGCGAGCGGTCGCGCGCCTTCAAACTTGTCCATCCGGTCGAGTGAGAGCTAGGCTCGCGCCGAGATCCCCCGAGCGGAGGGCTGCCCTGTGAGCGTGTCGGTGACCAAGTACAAGAATCTCGTCGGCGGCGAGTGGGTCGACGCGGCGTCGGGCGAGACGATGGAAGTGCTCAATCCCGCGACCGGAGAGGTGATCGCCGAGGTACCTCGGTCGAGCGCCGAGGACGTCGAGCGCGCCGTCGACGCCGCCCGGAAGGCGTTCGTCGAGTGGGGCGACAAGACGCCCAAGGACCGGATGGAGCTGCTGCTGAAGCTCGCAGACGTGATCGACGACAACGCCGAGGAGCTGACGCAGCTCGAGTCGCAGAACGTCGGCAAGCCGACGGCGATTGCCGGTGACGAGATGCCGTTCTCCGCCGACAACCTGCGCTTCTTCGCCGGCGCCGCCCGCACGCTCGAGGGCAAGGCCGCCGGCGAGTACGTCGAGGGCTACACCTCGATCATCCGGCGCGAGCCACTCGGGATCGTCGCCGGGATCACGCCCTGGAACTACCCGCTGATGATGGCGATCTGGAAGCTCGGGCCTGCGCTTGCAGCCGGCAACGTCCAGATCCTGAAGCCGGCGGAGCAGACCCCGCTGACGACGCTCCGCTTCGCCGAGCTCGCCCAGGAGTTCCTGCCCGCCGGCGTGCTCCAGGTCGTCACCGGTGACGGCGTTCCCGCCGGCGACGCGCTCGTCCGCCATCCGGAGATCCGGCTCGTCTCGCTGACCGGCTCGGTCGAGACCGGCAGGCTGATCGCGGCCGGCGCGGCACAGTCGAACCTCAAGCGCGTCCATCTCGAGCTCGGCGGCAAGGCACCGATGGTCGTCCTCGACGACGCCGACCCGGCCACGGTCGCGGAGGCGATCAAGATCGGCGGCTACTGGAACTCGGGCCAGGACTGCACGGCCTCGTCGCGGATCCTCGTCCACGAGCGGATCTACGACGACGTCATGTCCGAGACGGTGAAGACACTCGAGGCGATGAAGGTGGCCGACCCAGCGGAGGGCGACGACGTCGATATGGGGCCTGTGATCTCGAAGGAGCAGCAGGACCGGGTGCTCGGCTTCCTCGAGCGGGCGGTCGACGGGAAGGCCACGATCGTCACCGGCGGCGGCTCGATCGGAGACCGGGGCTTCTTCGTCAAGCCGACGGTCGTCACCGATGTCGCCCAGGATTCCGAGATCGTCCAGAGCGAGGTCTTCGGACCGGTCGTCACCGTCCAGCGCTTCTCGTCCGACGACGAGGCGATCGCGATGGCGAACGACGTGCGCTACGGACTCGCCGCCTCGGTCTTCTCGCAGGACGTCGGCCGGGCGATGGCCGCGGCGCGGAAGCTCGAGTTCGGGACCGTCTGGGTCAACGAGCACCTGTTCCCGCTGGCGTCGGAGATGCCGCACGGCGGCTTCAAGGAGTCCGGCTACGGCAAGGACATGTCGCTCTACTCGATGGAGGAGTACACCCGCATGAAGCATGTCGCGGTGAAGCTGGCGTGACGGTGTTGCGTCTTGACACCGAGGTGCTCGACGCCGACGTCGGCGTCGACCGCGGTCGGCTTGCGGCGCTGACGGCTCGGGAGGCCGAGGCCTTCGCGGCGGCGCGCCCGCGCTCGCGCGCGCTCGCCGAACGCTCACGTGGATCGCTGCTCGGCGGCGTGCCGATGACGTGGATGATGCGCTGGGCCGGGCCGTTCCCGCTCTTCCTCGCCGAGGCGAGCGGCGCCCGGGTCGTCGACGTCGACGGGCACGAATACGTCGACCTGTGCCTCGGCGACACCGGCGCGATGGCCGGGCACGCGCCCGAGCCGGTCGTCCGCGCCGTCGCAGAGCGGGCGGCGGCCGGAATCACCGCGATGCTTCCGACCGAGGACGCGGCCTGGGCCGGCGAGGAGCTCGCGCGGCGCTTCGGCCTGCCGCTCTGGCAGTTCACGCTCAGCGCCACCGACGCGAACCGCTTCGCGATCCGGATCTGCCGGGCGGTGACCGGCCGGTCGAAGATCCTCGTCTTCAACGGCTGCTACCACGGCACGGTCGACGAGACGTTCGCGACGCTGCGCGAAGACGGCTCGATCGGCGTTCGCCCGGGCAACGTCGGCCCTCCGGTCGACCCGGCGCTGACGACGAAGGTCGTGGAGCTCAACGACCTCGACGCGCTCGAGGCAGCGCTCGCGCCCGGCGACGTCGCCTGCGTGCTCGCAGAGCCCGCGCTGACGAACATCGGCATCGTCCTGCCCGACCCGGGCTTCCACGACGCGCTGCGCGAGCTGACGCGCCGGACGGCGACACTGCTCGTGATCGACGAGACGCACACGTTCAGCGCCGGGCCGGGCGGCTACACGGCGGCGCACGGGCTCGAGCCCGACCTGCTCACGATCGGCAAGGCGATCGGCGGCGGCGTCCCCGTCGGCGCGTTCGGCGTCACCGAGGAGCTCGCACGGCAGGCACTCGCGCAGGAGAGCTCCGACTACGAGGACGTCGGCGGCGTCGGCGGCACGCTCGCCGGCAACGCGCTCTCGCTAGCCGCCGTGCGTGCGACGCTCGGCGAGGTGCTGACCGAGGAGGCGTTCGCGCGGATGCTCTCGCTCGGCGAGCGGCTCGCCGACGGCGTCGAGGCCACGATCGCCGCCGCCGGGGTGCCGTGGCACGTGACCCGGCTCGGCGCCCGGGCCGAATACCGCTTCCTCCCGCAGCCGCCGCGGAACGGCGGCGAGTCGGCCGCCGCGGGCGACGAGGAGCTGGAGCGCTTCCTGCACCTGTACGCGCTCAACCGCGGCGTTCTGATCACACCGTTTCACAACATGGCGCTCGTCTCGCCGGCGACGAGCGAGGCCGACGTCGACCGCCACACAGAGGTCTTCGGCGATGCACTCGGAGCACTTGCGTGACGGACCCTGACGTTCGGCTGGAGAAGGTCGTGAAGCACTTCGACGGCGTCGTCGCCGTCGACGGGATCACGCTCGAGATCCCGTCCGGATCCTTCTTTGCCCTGCTCGGGCCGTCCGGCTGCGGGAAGACGACGACGCTGCGGATGATCGGCGGCTTCGAGGAGCCGGACGAGGGCGCGATCTATCTCGGCGACCGCGACGTCGTCGGGCTGCCGCCCTACCGCCGCGACGTCAACACCGTCTTCCAGAGCTACGCGCTCTTCCCGCACCTCTCGATCTTCGACAACGTCGCCTTCGGGCTGCGGCGCAAGGGCGTCGGCAAGACGCACGTGAAGGGCCGCGTCGACGAGATGCTGCGGCTCGTCGGGCTCGAGGGCCTCGGCGCACGCCGGCCGCGCCAGCTCTCCGGCGGCCAGCAGCAGCGCGTCGCGCTTGCACGCGCGCTCGTCAACCGGCCGCAGGTGCTGCTCCTCGACGAGCCGCTCGGCGCGCTCGACCTGAAGCTGCGCAAGCAGATGCAGCTCGAGCTGAAGGCGATCCAGCACGACCTCGGCCTCACCTTCGTCCACGTCACGCACGACCAGGAGGAGGCGATGACGATGGCCGACGCGATCGCGGTGATGCACCGGGGCCGGATCCAGCAGCTCGGCCCGCCGACTGAGCTCTACGAGAAGCCCGCGACCGCGTTCGTCGCCGGGTTCCTCGGCGTCTCCAACCTGTTGCACGGCTCAGTCACCGCCCCGGGCCGCGTCCGGCTCGACACGGGCGACGTGATCGCCGCCGACGCCGGCGAGCGCACCGGCCGCGTCGCGGTCGGCATCCGCCCGGAGAAGATCCGGATCGGCCCGCCCGCCGAGGGCGACAACAGCCTCGCCGGCACCGTCAAGGAGACCGCCTACGTCGGCGTCGCCACGCAGTACGTGATCGAGACCGGCGCCGGCACCCTGATCGTCTACGTCCAGAACGACGGCTCCGCGCTCTCGCTCCAGCCCGGTGCTGCGGCAATTCTCAACTGGAGCCCGCACGCCACCTTCGTCGTCGACCCCGCACAGGAGGAGTCCCCATGACCCGCCACTTGACCCGCCGTCAGCTGCTCGAGCGCGCCGCGCTCGGTGGCGCGGCCCTGACCCTGCCTGGGTTCCTCGCCGCCTGCGGCGGCGGCGACGAAACCGGCGCGGTCGCGACCACCGCCACGGGCGGCGGCGAGCAGAAGCTCGCGAGCCAGCTCCGGTTCGCGAACTGGCAGCTCTACATCGACGTGGACGAGAAGACGAAGAAGCGGCCGACACTCGACCAGTTCAAGAACGAGACGGGCGTCACGGTCGACTACTTCGAGGAGATCAACTCGAACGACGAGTACTTCGGGAAGATCCAGGGCCCGCTCTCCCGCGGCCAGGGCGTCGACCGCGACATCATCGTCCTGACCGACAACTCGCGCTATCCGGGTCTGATGGTCGACGAGGGCTGGCTCGAGAAGCTCGACAAGGACGCGATCCCGAACATCGACAACCTCGTCGACGCGCTCAAGAGCCCGCCGTTCGACCCCGACCGCACGTACTCGCTGCCGTGGCAGTCCGGCATGACCGGCATCGCCTACAACGCCAAGCTGACCTCGACCCCGATCACCTCGATCGACCAGCTGCTCGAGGATCCGAAGCTGAAGGGGAAGATGACGCTCCTCTCCGAGATGGCCGACACGCTCGGCGTCGTGATGAAGGCGAACGGCGACGATCCGGCCAAGGTCACCGACGAGACGTTCAAGCGCGCGATCGACCGGGTCAAGGCCGCGGTCGACTCGGGCCACGTGCGCCAGTTCACCGGCAACGACTACTCCGGCCCGCTCTCGAAGGGCGACCTCGTCGCGGCGCTCTCGTGGTCGGGCGACGTCGTCCAGCTCCAGGCCGACAACGCGAACCTGAAGTGGGGGATCCCGAAGGACGGCGGGATGATCTGGACGGACAACATGCTGATCCCGACGGGCGGCGACGCCTTCACGGCCTCGACGTACATGAACTTCGTCTACGACCCGAAGGTCGCGGCGAAGATCGCCGCCTACGTCAACTACGTGACGCCGGTGAAGGGCGCGAAGGAGGAGCTCGCGAAGACCGATCCGGAGACGGCGGCGAACCCGCTCATCTTCCCGGACGAGGCCACGCTCGCGCAGGTCTCGGGCTTCGACTCGAAGGCGCTCAACAACCAGGACTACATCGAGCAGTGGCAGACGCTGCTGGGGGCGTAGGAGACCCCGGACGCGACGATGACGTTCTTCCACCGGCACCGGTGGCTGGCCCCTTGGGGGCTGCTGACGCCTGGGCTCGCCTGGCTCGCGATCTTCTTCGTGCTCCCGCTCGGGTTCCTCGCCTACCAGTCGCTCCAGAGCGGGATCTTCCCGAACTACGAGTTCACCTGGGCGTTCGACAACTACCGCGAGGCGCTCTCGGACAACCGCGAGCAGCTCGTGCGCTCGTTCTGGTACGCCGGGATCGCGACCGTGCTGGCGCTTGCGTTCAGCTATCCGCTCGCGTACTGGATCGCCTTCCGGGCCGGGAAGTGGAAGAACGTCTTCCTCGTCCTCGTCGTCGCGCCGTTCTTCGTCACCTACCTGATCCGGACGATCGCGTGGCAGACGATCCTCTCCGACGACGGCACCGTCGTGAGCGTGCTGCGGACGGTGGGGCTGCTGGCGGACGACGGCCGGCTGCTCGCGACCTCGACGGCCGTCGTCGCCGGGATCACCTACAACTACCTGCCCTTCGCGATCCTGCCGATCTACGTCTCGCTCGAGCAGGTCGACCGGCGGCTCGTGGAGGCGGCCGAGGATCTCTACGCGAGCCCGCGGCGGGCGTTCCTCCGGGTGACGCTGCCGCTCTCGCTCCCCGGCGTCTTCGCGGCGACGCTGCTGACGTTCATCCCCGCCGCCGGCGACTTCATCAACGCGGAGCTGCTCGGCGGGCCGAACCAGGCGATGATCGGAAACGTCATCCAGTCGAAGTTCCTGGCGCTGATCGACTACCCGTCGGCGGCGGCGCTCTCCTTCGTGCTGATGGCGCTGATCGTCGCCATGATCGCCGTCTACGCCCGCATCGTCGGCTCGGAGCGGCTCTGATGAAACGCCTCCGCGGCAGGTTCCTCGACGTCTACGCGATGCTCGCGATCGGCTACATGCTGCTGCCGATCGCGGTCGTGATCCTCTTCTCGTTCAACAACCCGGCCGGCCGCTTCAACTACGTCTGGCAGAGCTTCACGTTCGACAACTGGGTCAACTGGGACGCCGTCCCGGGCCTGCGCTCCGCGCTCGAGACCTCCCTCCTGATCGCGGTGCTCGCCAGCCTGACCGCGACCGCGCTGGGCACGCTGATCGCGCTCGCGCTGGTGCGGCACGCCTTCCGCGGCCGGGGGCCGATCAACTTCCTCATCTTCCTGCCGATGGCCGCGCCCGAGATCGTGCTCGGCGCCTCGCTGCTGACGCTCTTCCTGAACCAGTCGCTGCTCGACCTCGGCTTCTGGACGATCTTCATCGCGCACGTGATGTTCTGCATCTCCTTCGTCGTCGTCACGGTGCGTGCCCGCCTCGTCGACTTCGACCGCCACCTCGAGGAAGCCGCTGCCGACCTCGGCGCCACCGGGCTGGACACGTTCAGGCTCGTGACGCTGCCACTACTCTGGCCCGCGATTCTCGCCGGCGGGCTGCTGGCGTTTGCCATCTCCGTCGACGACTTCGTCATCACCTACTTCAACTCCGGCAGCGAGATCACGTTCCCCGTCTTCGTCTGGGGCCAGGCCGCACGGGGCGTCCCACCGCAGGTCAACGTGATCGGCTCCGCCATCTTCCTCGCCGCTGTCGGGATCATGCTCGCCAGCGTCATCGTCCAGACCCGCCGCCGGAAGGAAAAGCCCGCATGACGACCCTCGCCTCCGCCGATCTGCAGCAGGCCGCCCGCGACCACCTGTGGATGCACTTCACCCGCATGAGCGGCTATGCCTCGAACGACGTGCCGATCATCGTCCGCGGCGACGGCTGCTATCTCGAGGACGCGAACGGGAAGCGCTACCTGGACGCGCTCGCAGGCCTCTTCTCCGTCAACATCGGCTACGGCTTCGGCGAGGAGATCGGGCAGGCGGCGCTGGCGCAGATGAAGGAGCTGCCGTTCTACACGAACTGGTCGTACGCGCATCCGCGCGCGATCGAGCTGGCGAGCGAGCTCGCCTCGCTTGCGCCCGGCGACCTCAACCGCGCCTTCTTCGTCTCCGGCGGCTCGGAGGCGGTCGAGTCGGCCTGGAAGCTCGCGCGCCAGTACTTCCTCGCGCGCGGCGGCAAGCGGATCGACACCGACGAGACGCGGCACGACGAGCGCGTCGGCGCGCCGCCGCCGCGCAAGTACAAGGCGATCGCGCGCCAGGTCGCCTACCACGGCACGACGATGGGCGCGCTCTCGATCAACGGGATCCCGGCGCTGAGGATGCCCTTCGAGCCGCTCGTGCCCGAAGTCCGGCACGTGATGAACACGAACCGATACCACCGTCCGCCGGAGGAGACGGAGGCCCAGTTCACGCGGGTGCTGCTCGAGAACCTGGAGGACACGATCGTGGCGATGGGGCCGGAGACGGTCTGCCTCGTCCACATGGAGCCGGTCCAGAACGCGGGCGGCGCCTTCACGCCGCCGGAGGGCTACTGGCGGGGCGTGCGCGAGCTCTGCGACCGCTACGACATCCTGCTCTCGGCCGACGAGGTGATCACCGCCTTCGGCCGCGTCGGCCACTGGTTCGCCTCCGAGCGCTACGACATCCGCCCCGACATCGTCTGCTGCGCCAAGGGACTGTCCTCCTCGTACGCCGCGATCGGCGCGGTCGTCGCGACCGACCAGGTGATGGAGCCGTTCCTCTCCGACTCCTCGATGTACGCGCACGGGATCACCTTCGGCGGCCACCCGGTGATGTCGGCGATCGCGCTGAAGAACATCGAGATCATGAAGCGCGAGGGGATCATGGAGCGGGTGCTCGAGAACGAGGGCCCATTCCGCGCCACCCTCGAGCAGCTGCTCGAGCTGCCGATCGTCGGCGACGTGCGCGGGACGGGCTACTTCTACGCGATCGAGCTCGTCAAGGACAAGGAGACCCGCGAGACCTTCACCGCCGAGGAGTGCGAGACGCTGCTCCGCGGCTTCCTCTCTCCGGCCCTGTTCGAGCGCGGCCTGATCTGCCGCGCGGACGACCGCGGCGACCCGGTGATCCAGATCTCGCCGCCGCTCGTCGCCGGCCAGGCCGAGTTCGACGAGATGGTCGGGATCCTGGGCGACGTGCTCGCCGAAGCGGGTACGAGGATGCACGCCACCGCCTAGCGGCGTCAAGGTGTGGTTAACCGCCCTGTCTGATCCGCCGGCGAGTCGCTAGGGTCGTGAAGACCGCCAGGGAGGCCACATGGAGAACGGAAAGCCGCGCGCGGGCGTCGTCGTCGCCGACGAGGTCACGCGCCGCTACGGAGAAGGTGACACGGCAGTCGACGCGCTCAAGGGCGTCTCGCTCGGGGTGGGCGAGGGCAAGCTGACCGCCGTGATGGGGCCGTCCGGCTCCGGCAAGTCCACGTTGATGCACATCCTCGCCGGGCTCGACAAGCCGACGTCCGGCACCGTCAAGATCGCAGGCACCGAGATCACGACGCTCAAGGACTCCGACCTGACGAAGCTGCGCCGCCGCCACATCGGCTTCGTCTTCCAGTTCTTCAACCTGCTCCCGATGCTGACGGCGGAGGAGAACATCACGCTGCCGCTCTCGATCGCGGGCGACAAGCCGGACGAGGCGTTCTTCCGCGACCTGATCGACAAGGTCGGGCTGGAGGACCGGCTGCACCACCGGCCCGTCCGAGCTCTCGGGCGGCCAGCAGCAGCGCGTCGCGATCGCGCGCGCGCTCGTCTCCCGGCCGACGGTCCTCTTCGCCGACGAGCCGACGGGCAACCTCGACTCCACCACCGGCTCGCGAGATCCTCACGCTCATGCGCGACTCGGTCGATTCCTACGGGCAGACGACGGTGATGGTCACGCACGAGGCCCGTGCGGCGGCGATCGCCGACCGGATCCTCTTCCTCGCCGACGGGCTGATCGTCCGCGACCTGCCGGGCGCGACGCCAGCACGAGGTACTCGAGACGCTGAACGAGATCGCCGCTGCATGACGAGGTTCGCGCTCAAGGGCCTGCTCGGGCGCAAGCTCAGGACCGCGCTGACCGCGCTCGCGATCGTGCTCGGTGTCGCCATGATCAGCGGCACGTACGTGCTCACCGATTCGATCGACTCGGCTTTCGACACGATCTTCACCGAGGTGCGCCAGGGCTCGAGCGCAGTCATCACCGGCAAGGCGGCGTTCGACCTCTCCGAGGGCAGCGGCGCAACCGCGCCCGCATTCGACGAGAGCGTCCTCGACACGGTGCGCGGCGTCGACGGCGTCTCGCTCGCGGAGGGCAGCGTCAACAGCGACTCGACGACGCTGATCGGCCGCGACGGCAAGGCCGTGGTCAAGGGCGGCGCTCCGAATCTCGGCTTCGCGATCGCGGAGGGCGACTCGCCCTTCAACCCGCTGGCGCTCGTCGAGGGCGATTGGCCGGGGCCGAACGAGGTCGTGATCGACAGCGGCACGGCCAAGGAGGAGGACTTCAAGATCGGTGACGTGATCGGTGTCCAGGCCGAGGGGCCGGTCGAGAAGCTCAAGGTCTCCGGCCTCGTCAGGCTGAACGCGTCGATCTCGATCGGCGGCGCGACGCTCGCCGGCTTCGACCTGCCGACCGCGCAGCGGCTGTTCAAGAAGGAGGGCAAGCTCGACGAGATCGCCGTCGCCGCGAGCGCGGGGACGAGCGACGCCCAGCTGATCAAGAACGTCAGCGCCGTGCTGCCGCCGGGGACGCAGGTCCGCTCCGGCCAGGCGCAGGCGGCGGACGACGCCTCCGAGACGAACGAGTTCATCACCTTCCTGCAGGGCTTCCTGCTCGCCTTCGCCGGCATCGCGCTCTTCGTCGGCAGCTTCGTGATCGCGAACTCGCTCTCGATCACGATCGCGCAGCGGGCGCGTGAGTTCGCGACCGTGCGCACGCTCGGCGGATCGCGCCGGCAGGTGCTCGGCTCGATCGTCGTCGAGGCGCTCGTCGTCGGCACCGCTGCCTCCGTGGTCGGCCTCTTCCTCGGGCTCGGGCTCGCGAAGCTGCTCTTCTGGCTCTTCGACGCCGTCGGCTTCACGCTCCCGAACAGCGGCCTGCTCTTCGAGACGCGGACGATCGTCGTCTCGCTGCTCGTCGGGATCCTCGTGACGCTGCTCGCGAGCTTGCGGCCGGCCATCCGCGCGACGCGCGTGCCACCGATCGCGGCCGTGCGCGAAGGGGCGACGCTGCCTGAGTCCCGCTTCGCGCGCTTCCGCACCCCCGGCTCGCTGCTCCTCACCGGCCTCGGCTTCGCGGCGCTGGCCTACGGGCTCTTCGGCAGCGGGCTCGGGACGACGCAGATCCTGGTCTGGATGGGTCTCGGCGCGCTGCTGATCTTCATCGGCGTCTCGCTCTTCGCGGCGCGTCTCGTGCGGCCGCTGGCGGCCGCGCTCGGCGCGCCTGCAGCACGGATCGGCGGCACCGCGGGGCGGCTGGCGCGCGACAACGCGCGTCGCAACCCGCAGCGCACCGCCTCGACCGCGTCGGCGCTGATGATCGGCCTGGCGCTCGTCACGCTCGTGGCGACGCTGGCCGCCGGGATCACGAGCACGTTCCGCGGCGCCGTCGACAAGATCTTCACCTCCGACTACGCGATCACGGCCCAGAACAACTTCTCGCCCATCCCGATCGACGCCGCCGCCGCTGCGGCGAAGACGCCCGGCGTCGAGGCGATCGCGAGCACCCGCACCGGCGAAGCCCGCGTCTTCGATTCGACCGAGTTCGTCACCGCCGTCGATCCGACGGCGGGCGAGGTGATCACGCTCGACTGGGTCGAGGGCTCGCAGGACGTCTTCCGCGAGCTCGGCGCCGCCGGCGCGTTCGTCGACGACGGCTACGCGAAGGATCACGGCCTCCGCGTTGGCTCACCGATCACGGTGATCGTCCCGTCCGGCGAGCGGCTCGAGCTGAAGGTGAAGGGCATCTTCGACCCGCCCGCCGGCGGCTCGCCGTTCGGCGCAGTCACATTCTCGAGCGGGACGTTCGACCGCTTCTACGACTCGCCGCGGAACCTCTACACGTTCATCCTGATGCGTGGCGGCGAGACGGAGCAGAACACGCAGGCGCTCGAGGCATCGCTCGGGACCGAGTTCCCGAATGCGAAGGTGCAGACCCGCGACGAGTTCGTCGACAACCAGATCGCCGCTCTCAATCAGATCCTGAACATCCTTTACGTGCTGCTGGCCCTGTCCGTGATCGTGAGCCTCTTCGGGATCGTGAACACGCTCGTGCTCACCGTCTTCGAGCGCACGCGCGAGCTCGGGATGCTGCGCGCGATCGGGATGACGCGGCGGCAGGTGCGCCGGATGATCCGGCACGAGAGCGTGATCACGGCCCTGATCGGCGGCACCCTCGGGATCATCCTCGGCGTCGTCCTCGGCGCGCTCCTGATCGCGCGTGTCGACTTCATCGAGTTCTCGCTCCCGACGACGCAGATCATCGTCTTCGCGATCCTCACGATCGTCGTCGGGATCGTGGCCGCGATCTTCCCCGCGCGCCGCGCAGCACGACTGGACCCGCTCGAGGCGCTGCAGTACGAGTGATCAGGTTCGCCCTCAAGAGCCTCGCCGGCAGGAAGTTCAGGACCGTCCTGACGTCGCTCGCGATCGTCCTCGGCGTCGCGATGATGAGCGGCGCCTACGTGTTGACGGACACGATCGACAAGGCGTTCGACTCGATCTTCGTCGACTCGTACGCCGGCACCGATGCCGTCGTGACCGGCAAGGATCCCGGCTTCAGCTTCGAGGGCGAGTCGGCAGAGGCCCCGCCGATCCCCGACGCCACGCTCGCGCGCGTCCGTCAGATCGACGGGGTCGAGGTCGCCACAGGGTCGGTTCAGGACTTTCAGACGAAGCTGCTGCGCCCGGACGGCGAGGCGATCGATACGGGCGGTGCGCCGGCATTCGCGTTCGGGATCGAGACCGAGCCCGAGTTCGACCGCTTCAACCCGCTCAATCTCGTCGAGGGCCGCTGGCCCCGGGGCGGTGCTGAGGTGGCGATCGACGAGGGCGTCGCCGACGACGAGGGCCTTAAGCTCGGCGACCGGATCGGCGTCGCCGCACTCGGGCCGGCGCAGGAGTTCGAGATCGTCGGGATCGCCAAGTACGGCGACCTGAGCTCGATCGGCGGCGCCACCTTCGCGATCTTCGACGTGCCGACGGCGCAGAAGCTGCTGGACAAGCAGGGTCAGCTCGACGCGGTTCAGGCTGCAGCGGCGGACGGCACGACGCCCGAGCAGCTGACGCAGCGGATCCGGTCGGCACTCGGCAGCGACTTCACCGTGCGAACGGGCGTGGAGGAGGCGGACGAGCAGTCGAGCGAGATCGCCACGTTCACGACGATCATCCGCTACTTCCTGCTCTCGTTCGCCGGCATCGCGCTCTTCGTCGGGGCGTTCGTCATCTTCAACACCCTCTCGATCACGGTCGCGCAGCGGATGCGCGAGTTCGCCACTCTGCGGACGCTCGGCGCGTCGCGGCGGCAGGTGCTGAGGTCCGTGATCCTCGAGGCGCTCGTGATCGGGCTCGGCGCGTCCGATCGTCGGCCTGTTCAGCGGCCTCGGCCTGGCCGTCGGGCTGAACGCGCTCTTCAAGGCGCTGAACCTCGACCTGCCGCAGACCGAGACGGTGTTCGCGACTCGGACGGTCGTCGTCTCGTTGCTCGTCGGGACGCTCGTGACGCTCGTCGCCGGTCTCTTCCCAGCGATCCGGGCGACCCGCGTGCCTCCGATCGCGGCGGTTCGCGAAGGCGCGACGCTGCCGCGCGGACGCTTCGCCCACTTCACGCCGTACATCGCGAGCCTCGTCGTCGCACTTGCGGTGTTCGCGCTCGCCTATCGGGACGCTCAACGACAGCATCGCCACCGGCGACCGCTTCATCCTCCTCGGCGTCGGCGTCCTGGCGCTCTTCATCGGGGTCGCGATGCTCTCGTCGCGGCTCGTTCGTCCGCTCGTCCGCGTCATCGGGATCCCCGCGCGGCGCGTGGGAGGCGCGGCCGGCAAGCTCGCCGAGCGGAACGCGCAGCGCAACCCGGGCCGGACTGCCGCGACCGCGGCGGCGCTGATGATCGGGATCGCGCTCGTGACGTTCATCTCCGTCCTCGCGAACGGGCTGCGCGTGTCGAACAGCGACGCGATCGAGCGCCAGATCCAGGCCGACCTGATCGTCACCTCGCAGGACGGCTACTCCGAGTTCCCGGCCGCCGTCGGCACCGCCGTCGCCGACGTCCAGGGCGTCGAGACGGTCAGCAACGTCCGGCAGGACATCGCGCAGATCGACGGCGACGGCGCGAATCTCACCGGTCTCGACGACCGCGTTTCCGACGTGTACGACTTCCGCTGGGAGGAAGGCTCGGACGCCGTGCTGACGCAGCTCGGCGACAACGGCGCGCTGCTGCCGAACAACGTCGCCGAGGATCGGGACCTCGCCGTCGGCGACTCCTTCACCGTGCGCTCCACCGGCAACGAGACGAAGCAGTTCGTCGTCCGGGGCATCTACGAGGGCAGTCCCGTTCTACCCGCTGCTCGGCACGGCGAGCATCTCGCAGGAGGCGTTCGACGAGCTCTACGACCGCCCGCGCAACCGCTTCACCCTCCTCAATGTCGCGAACAGCCCGACGGCGGAGAAGCCGAAGGTGGAGAGTGCGCTCGCGGACTTCCCGGACACGCGTACCCAGACGCGGGAGGAGTGGATCGACAAGGAGGACCAGGAGATCCAGCAGTTCCTGCTGCTCCTCTACGTCCTGCTCGCCCTCTCGGTGATCGTCAGCCTCTTCGGGATGGTGAACACGCTTGCGTTGTCCGTCTTCGAGCGCACGCGGGAGCTGGGGATGCTGCGCGCGGTGGGGATGACGCGACGCCAGACGCGACGGATGATCCGGCACGAGAGCGTGATCACGGCGCTGATCGGCGCGGCGCTCGGGCTCCCGCTCGGGATCTTCCTGGCGGCGCTCGTGACGAGCGCGCTCGGCCAGTACGACCTCCGCTTCGAGCTGCCGCTCGACCAGTTGATCATCCTCTCGGTCGTGGCCGTGTTCGCAGGGCTCCTGGCGGCGATCACCCCTGCTCGCCGCGCCGCCCGCCTGAACCCGCTCGAGGCGCTCCAGTACGAGTAGCCTCGCCGCGTGCAGTCACGCTGTGCGACGTCGGCCCGCGGGACGGGCTTCAGAACGAGCCGGAGACGCTCGCGCCGGAGGTTCGCGCCGAGCTGGTGCGGCGGCTTGCAGGGGCGGGTCTGCCGCGGATCGAGGCGGTCAGCTTCGTCAACCCCGACCGCGTGCCGCAGATGGCGGGCGCGGAGGAGGTCGTCGCAGCTGTAGGCGAGGTCGATGCGGAGCTCTCCGGGCTCGTCCTCAACGAGCGCGGCTGGGAGCGGCTGGCCGCGACGACGCTCGACCGCGTCAACGTCACCCTCGCTGCGACGGAGTCCTTCAACCAGCGGAACGGGAACGCGTCGCTCGAGGAAGCGGCGGCGCGCGTCGAGCGGATCCTCGGCGTGGCCGACCGGCCGACCACCGCGACGATCAGCTGCTCGTTCGGCTGCCCGTTCGAGGGCGAGGTCGACCCGGGCGTGGTCGCGGACCTGGCCGAGCGGCTCGTCGCCGCAGGAGCGGGCGAGGTCGTCCTCGCCGACACGATCGGGGTCGCGACGCCGCGGCCGGTCGCGCGGCTCGTCGAGCGCGTCTCGATCCTCGGCGTCCCCGTCGGCGGCCACTTCCACGACACGCGCCACACCGGCGTCGCGTGTGCGTGGTCGGCGGTCGAGGCGGGGGCGACGCTGCTCGACGCCTCCGTCGGCGGCCTCGGCGGCTGCCCGTTCGCGCCGCGCGCCACCGGCAACGTCGCCACCGAGGACGTGCTCTACCTGCTCGAGCGCGAGCGGGTAGAGACCGGCGTCGACCTGGACGCGCTGATCGAGGTCGCCCGCTGGCTCGAGCAGCTGCTCGGCCGCGAGCTACCGGGCAGGGTCTACCGCGCCGGCCGCCCCACCACCAAGTAACAGTCTGTTACAAGGCCGAATCGGCTCGCGGAACCGCTCCGTGCCGTCCACGTAACAGTCTGTTACTTGGCAGCCGGGTACTGCCCGACGACACCGGCCTCCACGAGGGCGCCGATTTCGGCCTCGGCGAAGCCGGCCTCGGCGAGGATCTCGCGGCTGTGCTGGCCGAGCAGGGGCGGCTCGGAGCCGTAGCGGATGCGTTCGCCGTCCGCGGAGAAGGGCGGCGAGACGAGCTCGTGCCCGCCGAGCTCCTGGAGGATGCCGGTCGCGCGCAGCTGCTCCTCTTCGGCGACGGCGGCGAGGTCGTTCACCGGCGAGGCCGGGACGCCCGCGTCGCGGAGCCGGGTGAGCAGGACGGCGGTAGGCTCGGTGGCGATCCGCTCCTGCAGCAGCGGGATCAGCTGCTCGCGGTTGGCGACGCGAAGCGGATTCGTGGCGAAGCGCTCGTCGCTCGCGAGCTCGGGCGCACCCACGGCCTGGCAGGCCTTCTCGAAGAGCCGGTCGTTGGCGGCGACGATCATCAGCTCGCCGTCAGCCGTCTCGAACACCTGGTAGGGGACGATCAGCGGGAACGCGGTCCCGTGCCGTCCCGCCGGCGCCCCGCCTGCCAGGACGTCGACGAGCTGGTAGGGGACGAGCGAGAGCGCCGTCTCGTAGAGCGAGAGATCGAGCGTGCGGCCCTGTCCCTCGTGCAGCGCCGCGACGATCGCGAGCGCGGCCCAGACGCCGGTGCCGATGTCGATCAGCGAGACGCCGACGCGGACCGGGTGCCCGTCCGGTTCGCCGGTGACGCTCATGATCCCGGCGGCCGCCTGCATCAGCGGGTCGTAGCCCGGCTCCGCCGCCAGCGGCCCGTTGCGCCCGAAGGCGCCGATCGTGGCGTACACGAGCCGCGGGTTGCGCTCACGGAGCGCCTCGGGCCCGAAGCCGAGCCGCTCCGCCGTGCCGGGACGCAGGCTCTGCACCGCCACGTCAGCGCCGTCCGCGAGCCGCAGCAGCGCCTCGAGCCCTTCCGGCGACTTCAGGTCGAGTGCGAGCGAGCGCTTGCCCGCGTTCGCGGAGAAGAACATGACGCTGCCGCCCTCGAAGAACCGCGGCCCCCAGTCACGCGCCTCGTCGCCGCGGCCGGGATGCTCGATCTTGACCACGTCGGCGCCGAGTGCGCCGAGGATCTCGGTGGCGGTCGGCCCCGCGAGCGAGCTCGTCAGGTCGAGCACGCGGGTGCCGGCAAGCGGGCGAAATGCCATCGGCTGCATCATCGCGACACCGCCCTCTGCGAGGATGCGGGAAGTGTTCAGTTCGATCGTCGACGCCGTCTCCGGATCGAACTGGAGCTACCTGATCGTCTTTGTGATCGCGATGCTCGACGCGTTCTTCCCGATCGTGCCGAGCGAGGCGACCGCGATCGCAGCCGGTGTCGTCGCCGGCACCGGGGGCCTCAACGTCGGCGTCTGCATCCTCGCCGCGTCACTGGGGGCGATCGCCGGCGACAACATCAGCTTCGCGCTGGGTCACTTCTTCGGCGCGCGCGTCGAGCGTCGCTTCTTCACAGGCGAGAAGTCGCAGAAACGGCTGCAATGGGCACGGAAGACACTCGATGAGCGCGGCGGCTACTTGATCGTCGTCGCGCGCTTCATTCCCGGCGGCCGCACCGTGACGACGTTCACGGCGGGCTTCGTCGAGACCTTCCCGTGGCGGCGCTTCCTCGTGTTCGACACGCTGGCGGGTTTCATTTGGGGGACCTACACCGTCCTGCTGGGCTACTTCGGCGGCAAGTCGTTCGAGGAGGAGCCCTGGAAGGGACTCCTCCTCGCATTCGGGATCGCGCTCGCCGTTACGGCAGTGGTTGAGGTGGTGCGGCACCTTCGGGCTCGCCGCCGCGCGAAGCACGCTTGAGCCCGAGGTCGCGCAGGCCGCGGTACGCGATGATCGCCGCGGTGACCATCACGACCAGCGCCAGCAGGCCGTGGAAGCCGTGCACCCAACCGCTCGCGGGGTCCTCGTCGGGTGGGGCCAGGAAGATCTGCACCGTCCCGAGGACGAACAGGAAGAACGTGAAGCCGATCCACTTCCATGCCCGCGGCCAGGCGCCGAACGCGGTCAGGAACACGAGCAGCTCGGCGGGATGGATGATCGCGAAGCCGATGAAGCCGTGCGTGTCCAGCGCACTCTCTCCGGCACCGGTGACGTAGGCGGTGATGAAGTACGCCTGCGCGAAGATCAGGAGAACGATCAGCGTGGACAGCACGACGTTGATCCACAGGAATGTTCGTTTCATGGGTGCGAGCCTACGGGACCGGGCGGATAGCGTTCAAGCGTGAGGCTGCACATCACGGGGGCATCCGGCTATCTCGGTTCCGAGCTCGCGCGGCTGCGCCCGGACGCATCCACGGAGCGCGTCGAGGTGCGCGACGCCGAGGCCGTCTCGGAGCTGCTCGAGCGCCTGCGCCCGGACGTCGTCATCCACACCGCCTACCGGCAGGACGACGACGGCGTCAACACGGTCGGCTCGGAGAACGTCGCCCGTGCGGCGGCCGCGCTCGGCGTCCGGCTCGTCCACCTCTCGACCGATGTCGTCTTCGACGGCCGCAAAGGGGCGCCGTACGTCGAGGCCGATCCGCTCTCGCCGGTGACCGAGTACGGACGCGCGAAGGCCGAGGCGGAGGTGCGCGTGGCGCTTGCCCATCCCGACGCGCTGCTCGTGCGGACGTCGCTCCTGTACGGCGGCGGGACGCCGTCGAAGCACGAGCTCGCCGCGCGCGACCCGGCGTTCACGTTCTTCACGAACGAGATCAGGAGCCCGGTGCAGGTGACCGACCTGGCGGAGGCGCTGCTGGAGCTGGCCGAGCTCGACGTCGCCGGGCCGCTGCACGTCGCGGGCGCCGACGGCGTCTCGCGCGCCGAGCTCGCGGAGCTGATCCGCGGCGCTCCGGTCCGCTCCGAGCCGGCGCCGGAGTCGCGGCCGCTCGACTGCTCGCTCGACTCGTCGCGCGCGCAGGCCTTGCTCCGAACCCAGCTCCGCGGCGTCCGCGAAGTCCTGAGCTAGTCCTCGTCCAGCCGCTCGCTGATCTTGCGAGGCTCCTTGGCCGCGCGGTCTGCCATCGCGTCGACGTCCGACATCATCCGGCCGAGCGACGCCTCGACCTGCCGGCGCACGTGCGCGTCGATCCGTTCCGCGAGCCGGGCGCCGAAGTCCTCGGCCGGTGGTGGAGGCGGCGGGGAGGGTGCGGCCGGCACGTGCTCCTCTGCCTGCTCGTCCGCGGGCAGGGGCAGGTTCGCGCCCTCGATCTCGAGCTCGAAGACGCGCTCCGGCTCGTCGATGTCCTTCAGCCGCCGCTCGCCGAGCGGGAAGATCGACACGCCCTCCGGCAGCGACGCGCCGACGAGCGCGCGCGTCGTGTCCGAGAGCAGGACGTGGCCACCCTTCCCGGCGGTGCAGAGCCGTGCGGCGCGGACGACGTCGAGGCCGAGGTAGCCCTCGCTCCCGACCGCCGGCTCGCCCGTGTGCAGCCCCATCCGGACGTGGACCGCGCGGCCTTCGGGCCACTCGTGCGCCGCGTGGGCGCGCTGTGCCTCGACCGCGGCTTCGACCGCGTCGCGCGCGCGCGGAAAGGCGAAGAAGAACGCATCGCCCTGCGTGTCGATCTCGACGCCGCCGCGCTCGGTGAAGCACTCGCGCATCAGCCGGCGGTGGTCGGACAGGAGCCCGTCGTAGCGCTCACCAAGCTGCTTGAGCAGCGCCGTCGAGCCCTCGATGTCGCTGAAGACGAAGGTGACGGTGCCGCTCGGGAGGGCAGGCATCCGCCCAGTATGCAAACCGCGTGGCAAGCTCGGTCTGTGAACCGGCTCGCCGACGAGACCAGCCCGTACCTGCTCCAGCACGCCGACAACCCGGTCGACTGGTACCCGTGGGGCGAGGAGGCGCTCGGCCGCGCCCGCGACGAGAACCGGCCGATCCTGCTCTCGATCGGCTACGCCGCCTGCCACTGGTGCCACGTGATGGAGCACGAGTCGTTCGAGGACGCGTCGACCGCGGCGGTGATGAACGAGCACTTCGTCAACGTCAAGGTCGACCGCGAGGAGCGCCCCGACCTCGACGCGGTCTACATGGAGGCGGTCGTGGCGCTCTCCGGGCACGGCGGCTGGCCGATGACGGTCTTCCTCACGCCGGCCGGAGAGCCCTTCTACGGCGGCACCTACTACCCGCCCGAGCCGCGGCACGGGCTGCCGAGCTTCCGTCAACTGCTCGACTCGATTGCGGAGGCGTGGCGCGACCGGCGCGACGACGTCTCGCGGGCCGCGGCCCAGCTGGTCGAGGCGGTTCGCCACTCGGCCGAGCTGCGGCCGTCGAACGATCCGCTGACCGAGGCGGTGCTCTCCGCCGCCACACGAAACCTCGGCGCGACGTTCGAGCCCACGTACGGCGGCTGGGGGCAGGCGCCGAAGTTTCCGAACGCGCCCACGCTCGAGTTCCTGCTTCGCCGTGACGACGACGCGGCGCGGGCGATGGTCGTGAAGACCCTCGACGAGATGGCTGGCCGGCGGCATGTACGACCTGCTCGGCGGCGGCTTCCACCGCTACTCGGTCGACGACCGCTGGCTGGTGCCGCACTTCGAAAAGATGCTCTACGACAACGCGCTCCTGGCCGCGACGTACCTGCACGGCTGGCTCGTCACCGGCGCGGAGCGCTATCGCGAGATCAGCAGCGAGACGATCGAGTACCTGCTGCGCGAGCTGCTGCTCCCCGAGGGCGGCCTTGCCTCGGCACAGGACGCCGACACCGACGGCGTCGAGGGTTTGACCTTCACCTGGACCGAGGAGGAGGGCGTGCCCGCTGAGCTGCTCGAGCCCTTCGAGCACGGCCGCTCGATCATCCGCGGCGACGTCGACGAGGAGACGCGCGCACGCCTGTTCGCGATCCGCGAGCAGCGGCCGAAGCCGCTGCGGGACGACAAGGCGATCGCATCCTGGAACGGGCTCGCGCTCGCGGCGCTCGCCGAGGCGGGGCGGCGGCTCGACCGGCCGGACTGGCTCGACGCGGCGCGCCGTCTCGGCGAGTTCCTCCTCGGCCCGCTTGCAGGCCGGGACGGACGTCTGCGGCGGAGCTTTCGCGACGGCCGCACCAGTGGGGACGGCTACCTCGACGATTACGCCAACGTCGCTCACGGGCTGCTCGAGCTGCACATCGCGACGGGCGAGCTGCGTTGGCTCCGGGAGGCCCGCCGGCTCGCGCAGCTGGCCGTCGAGCTCTTCGCCGACGAGGAGCATGGCGGCTTCTTCCTCTCGCCGGCCGACGGCGAGCAGCTCGTTGCGAGGACGAAGGAGCTGGACGACCACCCGCTCCCCTCCGGCAACTCGATGCTCGCGCACGTCCTGCTCCGGCTCGCGCGGATCTTCGGCGACGACGAGCTGGAGCGGCGCGCGGTCTCGGTGCTCCGGCTCCTTCGGCCGGCGCTGGAGCGCGCGCCGTCCGCATTCGGCTGGGGGCTCGTCGCGCTCGACCTGCACCTGAGCCTGCCGCGCGAGCTCGCGATCGTCGGGCCGGTCGACTCGGACGTCGCGCGTGCGGCGCTCGGGCCGTGGCAGCCACGGACGGTCGTAGCGGTCGGTCCGGCCGAGGACGTCCCCCTCCTCGCCGGCAAGGATCTCGTCGGAGGAGAGCCCGCCGTCTACGTGTGTGAGCGCTTCGCCTGCCGAGCGCCGGTGACCGATCCGGCGCTGCTCTGACCCATGCGGGTCATGGCGCTCTAACTTCCTGCTGGCGCCGTTGTCTAAGTGGATAAGAAGGAGTAATCTCGCGCTCCAGCGGGCCTCTTTTCGTCCTATCAAGGGGAGTCTTTATGCGTAGGGTCTCACTCGCCGGGCTGGCACTCGTAGGAGCGCTGCTCCTTGCCATTCCGTCGGCATTTGCCAAGTCGGATCTCGTCGCCGCCGACCCCGGCATCACAGCCAGTTCGATCAAGATCGGCGGCACCTTCCCGCTCACGGGCCCGGCATCCTCGTATGCGCCGATTCCGCAGGCGATGAAGGCGTACTTCTCGTACATCAACGCCCGCCGGGGTCCGGACGGCAAGCGCGGCGTCTACGGCCGGCAGATCGTCTTCAATTACTACGACGACGGCTACAACCCGGTCAACTCCGTGCAGCTGCAGCGAAAGCTGATCCAGGAGGACAAGGTCTTCGCGGTCGTCGGCACGCTCGGCACCGAGGTCAACCAGGCCGTCCAGCCGCTCCTGAACGCGGCGAAGGTGCCGCACGTGCTCGTCTCGACGGGCGCGAGTGAGTTCGGCAAGGACTACGTCAAGTACCCGTGGACGATCGGCTGGCAGCCGGACTACGTCTCCGAGGGTCGCCTCTACGGGACCGACATCCGCAAGAACCGGCCGAACGCGAAGATCGGGATCCTCTACCAGAACGACAGCTACGGCAAGGATTACGTCAACGGCTTCAAGTCGGCGCTCGGCACGGCCAAGGTGAAGAGCCAGATCGTCGCGGAGCAGGCGTACGACCTCGTCGGCGGCACGACGCCCGCCTCGCAGCTGGCGCGGCTGAAGGCGAGCGGCGCGGACACGCTGCTGATCTTCGTCACGCCGACCCCAACGGTGCAGGCGTACGCGATCCTGCGGGCAATCGCCTGGAAGCCGACGACGATCTACGTCAACTCGGTCTCCGCGACCGATGCGTTCATGGGCGCCGCAGTGGCCCGGTCGAGCGCGGATACGGTCAACGGGTCGATCAGCGCCCAGTACCTGAAGGATCCCGCCTCGCCGGCGTTCGCCAACGACGCCACGGTCAAGCAGTACGTGACCCTGATGGGCAAGTACAACCCGCGCGGCCGGGTCACGGACGGTCTCAACTTCTACGGCTTCGCCAAGGCGGACACGTTCGTCCGGGCGATGTACAAGGCCGGCAAGAACCCGACGCGGCAGGGGCTGATGAATGCCCTGCTCTCGTTCAACGAGACGTCGCCCTTCCTGCTCGCCGGGTCGAAGCTGAAGACGTCGAAGACCGACCACTTCATCATCTCTCACCAGCGCCTGATGAGGTTCAACAACGGCAACTGGGCGGGCTCCGGCGCGCTCGTGGACGGACGCCCGCGCGGCTAGCTCGACGCGGGACTGTGTAAAGATCGTGGGGGCCGGAGACGGCCCCCACGTCTGTCTATGGACTTCCAACTCACACCCGAGCAGGAGCTGATCCGCGCGTCCGCCCGCGAGCTCTGCGAGCGGGAGCTCGTGCCGCACGCCCGCGCCTGGGACGAGGCCGAGGAGCTGCCGCGCTCGCTCGTCGGGACGCTCGCCGAGGCGGGGTTCCTCGCCGCCGGCCTGCCCGAGGAGCTCGGCGGCGGCGGGCTCGACTCAGTCTCGTACTGCCTCCTCTGCGAGGAGCTCGGCAAGGCGGACTCGTCCGTTCGCGGGATCGTCTCGGTCTCGAACGGGCTCTTCGGCAAGACGGTCGCCAAGTGGGGCACCGACGCGCAGAAGCAGGCGCACCTGCCGGGCCTCGCGAGCGGTGAGGCGCTCGGCTGCTACGCGCTCACCGAGCCCGGCTGCGGCTCCGATGCGGCCGCGCTCGCGACGCGCGCCGAGCAGGACGGCGCCGACTGGGTCCTGACGGGCTCGAAGGTCTTCATCACGCTCGGCTCCTGGGCGGCGACCGCGATCGTCTTTGCGCGCACGGGCGGCCCGGGGTTGGATGACAGAGCCCCGAAGGGGATCAGTGCGTTTCTCGTGCCGACGGACTCGGACGGCTTCGAGGCAAGGCCGATGAAGGGGAAGCTCGGACTGCGCGCGCAGGACACGGCCGAGCTCTCGCTCGACGGCGTCCGCGTCCCCGCGGAGGCGATGCTCGGCGCGGAAGGGGAGGGGTTCAAGGTCGCGATGTCGGCGCTCGACAACGGCCGGATCTCGCTCGCCGCCGGCTGCGTCGGGATCGCGCAGGGATGCCTCGACACGTCCGTCGCCTACGCGAAGGAGCGAGAGGCGTTCCGCAAGCCGATCGCAGCCTTCCAGCTCGTGCAGCAGCTGCTGGCGGAGATGCACGTCGAGGCGGAGGCAGCGCGGCTCCTCACGTGGCGCGCGGCGGCGCTAGCCGACGCAGCGAAGCCGTATACGACTGAGGCGGCGGTCGCGAAGTGGTACGCGAGCGAGGCTGCGGTGGGTGCCGCGAACGCGGCCGTGCAGGTCCTCGGCGGCTACGGCTATGTCGACGAATACCCTGTGGCTAAATACCTGCGCGACGCACGCGTCACGACCCTGTACGAGGGCACGAGCCAGATCCAGACCCTGATCGTCGGCCGCGCGCTCACCGGGTCGAGCGCTTTCACCTAAGGAGACCAGGAATGCCCGAAGCCGTCATCGTCAGCGCCGTCCGCACGCCCATCGGCCGTGCCGGCAAGGGCTCGCTCATGGACGTCCGCCCGGACGACCTGCTCGCGTTCGCGATCCGGGAGGCGGTCGAGCAGGCCGAGGGCCTCGACCCGAACGACATCGTCGACGTGATGGTCGGCTGCGGCTTCCCGCAGGAGAAGCAGGGCATGAACCTCGCCCGCAGGGCCGCGCTCCTGGCGGGGCTGCCGAAGCGTGTGCCGGGCACGACGGTCAACCGCTTCTGCGCCTCCTCGCTCCAGACGGCCCGGATGGCGTTCCACGCGATCAAGGCGGGCGAGGGCGACGTCTACGTCGCCGCAGGGGTCGAGTCGATCTCGCAGGTCGACGGCTATCCGAAGGACTCGGAGGAGCTGCATCCGAAGCTCGTCGGCGAAGGCGCGATCGCGAACGTCTACATCCCGATGGGTCTCACCGCCGAGAACGTCGCCGAGCGCTACGACGTCTCCCGCGACGACATGGACCGGTACGCGCAGCGCTCGCAGGAGCGCGCGGTGGCGGCGCAGGAGTCGGGCTTCTTCGCGCGCGAGCTGACGCCGTACACCAAGGAGGACGGGACGGTCGTCTCCGCCGACGACGGCCCACGCCCGAGCTCGACGTACGAGAAGCTGCAGGAGCTGCAGCCCGCGTTCGTCCCCGAGGGGAAGGTAACGGCCGGCAATTCGTGCCCGCTCAACGACGGCGCCGCCGCACTCGTGATCATGTCCGACGAGCGGGCGGCCGAGATCGGCCTGAAGCCGCGGGCGCGGATCATCGCCTCGTCCGTGACGGGCCTCGACCCGGAGATCATGGGTGTCGGCCCGATCGACGCGGTCAAGGTCGCGCTCGGCCGCGCCGGGATGACGATCGACGACGTCGACGTGATGGAGCTGAACGAGGCGTTCGCGGCACAGGTGCTCCCGGTCTGCCGCGAGCTCGGCGTCGATCCGTTCGGCGAGAAGCTCAATCCGCACGGAGGCGCGATCGCGCTCGGCCATCCCTACGGCATGACCGGCGCCCGGATCATGTGCACGCTGCTCAACGACCTCGACACGATCGACGGCACGATCGGGCTCGAGACGATGTGCGTCGGCGGCGGCCAGGGCATGGCCATGGTCGTCGAGCGCCTCGCGTAGGTGCTCGACGCGGTCGCGCGCGAGGTCGCGGCCGCCTGGGGGATCGACCTCGGCGAGCCGTTCGCACTCGCGCTGCACTCCTTCGCCGCGCCCGCGGGCGACGGCGCAGTCCTCAAGGTCGTGCCCGCACGCCACTGGGAGAGCGACCACGAGGCCGATGCGCTCGCGCACTGGGGCGGCGACGGAGCGGCGCGGCTACTGCGTCACGACCGCGCCCGCCGCGCGTTCCTGATCGAAAGGGCGAGACCGGGCACGGACATCTCAGGGCTGCCCGACGCCGAGGCGACGGCGATCGCTGTCGACGTGGGGAGCCGGCTGTGGCTGCCGGCCGGCGCGCCATTTCGCCGCGTGGCAGACGAGCTACCACGCTGGATCGAGGAGGGGGAAGGCGAGCTACGGGCGAAGGCGGAGGAGTTGCTCGCCGGCATGGAGCTCCGCCATGACGTGCTCGTGCACGGCGACTTCCACCACCACAACATCCTCGCCTCGTCCCGCGGCCACTTCGCGATCGACCCGCAACCGTTCCTCGGCGAGCCCGAGTACGACGTCGTCCCCTTCCTCTGGAATCCGCTGCCGATCGGGCTGAGGCCGGAGCTGCTCGGCCCGCGGCTCGCCGCGTTCGCCGCGGCGGGGCTGGACGAGGAGCTCATCCGCTCCTGGATGGTGATCCGCGGCTCGTACCTGCTGCCCGAGGAGGCGGCGGGGCTACTGGCGCTCGTCTAGGAACGGCTTCAGCTGCTCCCAGAGGTGCTCCATCGTCGTCGTCCTGGCGGGGTGCAGCGGGTCGTAGGGGACGTAGTTGACCGTCCGCACGATCCAGCCGTCGTCGCCGAGATCCAGCACGTTGATGCAGGCCGGGGCCTGCTCGAAGGTCCCGAAATACGTGCGGTCGCCGGAGAGCGCATAGGAGATCACGATCCGGTTGACGCCGCCGTGCAGGACGGCGAGCGCGGTGTCCCACTCGCGAGCGAGCAGCCGCTCGAGCGCGGGGTGGACGCGGTCGAGCGCTTCCCCGAGCGACTCGCCGCCGAGGAAGCGCTGCGCCTCGTCCTTGACCCGGAGCGCGCCGACGAAGACGGCTTCGAGCTCGTCGGGCGGGATCGCGTCGAGCCTGCCGCCGCGCCACTCCGCCAGCTCCGGCCAGAGCTCGACGTGTGCTCCGGGCGCGACGATCTCCGCCGTCTCGAGGGTGCGGGGGAGGTCGCTCGCGACCACGAGGTCGAAGTCGACGTTCGCGAGCGCGTCGCGGGCCGCGGCTGCCTGCTCGCGCCCGCGCGGTGTGAGCGGCACGTCCTCTGGCTTCACCGGCGCACCGGCCTCGTCCACGTATGAGACGTCGCCGTGGCGCATCAGGATCAGGCGGCGTCTCACTGCTCGTACTTGGCCAGCGCCCGCGGGTTCGAGACGCGCAGCTTCTGCGCCACCTGCTCTTTCAGCAGCGCGACCGCGTTCTCGGGGACGTCGCCCGCCCGGATCCTCCGCGCCAGCTCCCAGTCCTCCTCGCGTGGAGGCGTCGTCGCCCATAGCTCCCGCTCCGCGATTCCGAGCCCGTTGATCGCGACGAGCGTCCTGAACTTCAGCCGGTGGTCGTCCAGGATCGGGAGGATCTCCGCCTGCAGGAACTCACGCACGGCTTCGGCGAGCTCCTGCGGTGTTGGGCGATCATGCTGCATGTTCGATCAGGTCGAGGAGCTCGTACTCCATCTCGGCGGCGAGGCGGCCGAGGACGGCGAGCTCGACGCTCCGCTCCTGCCCGTTGAAGTGGCGTCGCGATTGGGTCAGGCAGCCGGTCGCCCACTTGACGTTGCCGAAGACCTCCCAGACGAGCAGCTCCTCGCGCGTCACCTCGAGTCCGGTCAGCTCCGCGTAACGGTCGAGGTAGCGGTCGAGCTCGCCGACGCCGCCGAGATGCTTGTCGTCGGCGCCGAAGCGCCAAGCGCGGACGAGCGGCCACGCGAGATCCTCGACCGGATCGGCGAGGTGTGCGAACTCCCAGTCGAGCACCGCGACGATGCCGTTCTCGTCGACGGCGATGTTGCCGATCCGCCAGTCGCCGTGGACGACCACCGGCTTCCGGTCGGTCGGCAGCCGCTCCTTCACCCAGTGGAGGCCGAGCTCGATCGCCGGGTGCGGCTCGCCCACCGAGTCGAGCTCCTCGTAGAAGCGCGCCACCTGGTCGCCCGTCTCGAGGAACGGCAGCCGCGCGGCTGGGATCGCGTGGATCTTCGCCAGCTCCTCGGCCAGCTGGACGTCGATGCCCGGCGGGGGGCTCTTGACGATCCGGCGGCCGATCGTCTCGCCGTGGATCCGCTCCATCACGAACGCTTCGCGGCCTTCGACGTCGCCGAGGTAGGCGATCGGCTCGGGCACCTTGACGCCCGCCTCGTAGGCGGCGCGAAGCACCTCGAACTCGTGCTCGAGCGAGAGCGTCGCCTGGTGGATGACGCCGCCGGCGGCGCGGCGGATCAGCAGCTCGCGCCCGTCCGAGTCGACCGCCCACGCCTCCTTCGACGCGCCGCCGGCCAGCAGCACGGCCCGCTCGACCGGAGCGCCGAGCGCAGCCGCGAACGCCTCCTTCACAGCGAGCAGCTCCGCCATCACGCCGAGCGCCTCCTGCTGACGCGTCTGGATCACGAGCGTCGAGATGCCGGCCTCTCGCCATGCCTCCAGCCGCTCCGCGATCCGCTCCTTCGGGCCGACGAGCGCGATCTCGTCGACGAGCTCGTCGGGCACCGTCATCGCCGCTTCGCCCTTCATCCCGGAGAGGTAGAGCTCCTGGATCTTCGCCGCCGCCTCCTCGTAGCCGTAACGCTGGGTGAGCGAGTTGTAGAAGTTCGTCCCCTTCGCGCCCATGCCGCCGACGTAGAGCGCGAGCATCGGCTTCAGCATGTCGCGGCACTGCTGGATGTCGTCGCCGACGAGGACGGGGCAGAGCGGCGCGATCTGGAAGCCGTCCGGCGCGTCGGCGAGCGAGGGGCCGTGGATCTCGCGGAAGCGGTAGGGCGAGAAGAAGATCGGCAGCCAGCCGTCGGCGATCTCGGCGGCGAGGGCGACGTTCTTCGGGCCGAGCGCCGCGAGGTAGATCGGGACGTCGCGGCGGAGCGGCTTCAGGATCAGCTTCAGCGGCTTGCCGAGGCCGGTCGCGTCGTCGCCGGAGTAGGGGATGTCGTAGTGCGCGCCGTGGTGCTCCAGGGTCTCGCGGCGCAGCCCGGCGCGCACGATCTCGACGTACTCCCGCGTGCGGCCCAGCGGCTTGCCCCAGGCGACGCCGTGCCAGCCTTCGACCACCTGGGGCCCGGACGTGCCGAGGCCGAGCAGGACGCGGCCGCCGGAGAGCTGGTCGAGCGTCGCGGCCGTCATCACGGTCATCGCGGGCGTGCGGGCCGGCATCTGCATGATCGCGGTGCCGATCCCGATCTGCTCGGTCGTGGCGGCGATCCAGGAGGCGACGGTGACCGCGTCCGCGCCCCAGGCCTCGGACGTCCAGACGGAGTCGAAGCCGAGCCGGTCGGCCTCCTGCGCCATCGCGACCGACCCGATCGGATCGTCGTAGCCGAGCTGCATCCCGAGCTTCACCCGGCGATCCTACGAGACGCGCCGTCTACGATCGCTCCGTGCGGCACGCGATTCTCGGCGCGGGAGGGGTCGGAGGCCTGCTCGGTGCCGCGCTGGCACGGGCCGGTCGCGACGTCGTGCTCCTCCTCCGGCCGGAGACGCTCGCGCGGCACCCCGGCCGGCTCCGCGTTGAGAGCGCCGTCCTCGGCGACTTCGAGGTCGAGGTCGAGACCGCCTCGGGCCTCGACCGCGAGGTCGACGTCGTCTGGGTCTCGCCGAAGGCGCCCGACCTCGAAGCCGCGCTCCAGCTCGCCCGGCCGGAGCGGGTCGGCGCCGCCGTCGTCGTGCCGCTGCTGAACGGGATCGATCACGTCGAGCAGCTCCGGAGGAGCTACGAGCGGGTGCTCGCCGCCGCGATCCGGGTCGAGTCGGAGCGTGTCGCGCCCGGCGTCGTGCGCCAGCCGACGCCGTTCGCCCGCGTCGACCTCGCTCCCGGCCCCGGCTGCGACGAGGTCGCGGCGGAGCTTCGAGCGGCCGGGCTCCAGGTCGAGGTCGGGCTCGACGAGCCGACGGTGCTGTGGGAGAAGCTCGCGCTCCTGGCCCCGCTCGCGCTGACGACGACGGCCGCCGGAGAGCCGGCCGGCGCGGTGCAGGCTGCGCCGGAGTGGAGCGCCCGCCTCTTCGCCTGCCATCGCGAAGCAGTCGCTGTGGGCACGGGGGAGGGAGCGACCCTCGACGGCGAGGCGCTCGCGGCGCTGCTGGAGACTCCTCTGGGCGAGATGAGGACGTCGATGCAGAAGGACTTCGACGCGCGTCGGCCGCTCGAGCTGGACGCGATCGCCGGACCGATCGTGCGCGGCGGCCGGCGTCACGGGCTCGCGACGCCCGCGACGCTCGAGCTGATGCGGCTCGTCGAGCAGCGGCTGGCCGAAGCGCGCTAGAGCTGCGGGACCATTCCCTCTGCGCCCGCCACGCGCGGGCCCGGGACACCCGGGAAGCGGAAGAGCGTCGGCTCGCGGCCGGGCTGGCAGACCCACGCCTGCCCGGTCAGCTCGCTGCGCGCAGCAACGAGCACCGCCGCCGCGATCTGCTCAGGCTCCATCAGCGGAAAGCCGGCCGCGTCGAGCTCGGCCTGCGCCGGCTCGGTCATCGGCGTCCGCACGATCCCTGGACAGACGAGGTTGACGCGGATCCCCCGCGGCTCCAGTACCTCCGCCATCGAGCGCGCGTAGCCGACGACGGCGTGCTTCGTCAGGACGTAGAGCGGGTCGGAGGCCATCGGGATCAGGCCCGCCAGCGAGGCCGTGACGACGAAGACGCTGCCCGCGCGCATCCGTGGCGCGAGCGCCTGGATTCCGAAGACGACGCCGTCGACGTTGACGCCGACGATCCGCCGGTAGTCGTCGATCGTGCCGTCGCCCTTCGCGAGCACGCCCGCGTTCAGGCAGACCGCGTCCGCCGGCTCGACGTCGAGCCATGCCTGGGGGTCGGAGACGTCGAACCCGTCGGCGATGTCGAGCCCTCGTACATCCGTGCCCTCGGCCTCCAGGGCGGCCACGATCGCGCGCCCGATCCCGCCCGCCGAGCCCGTCACGACCGCGGTCTCAGGGAACTGTGTCTCAGACAATCAGGACGACCTTGCCCGTCGAGCGGCGCGATCCGATCAGATCGAGCGCCTCGTTCGCCTGCTCGAGCGGGAACTCGGCACCGACGACGGGACGAAGCGCTCCGCGACGCCAGAGCGCAAGCAGCTCGTGCACCTCCTCCTGCACGAGCTTGGGCTGGAAGCCCATCAGCCGCCCGAGGTAGAAGCCCTGCACGCCGACGTTGCGGCCGACGAGGCGGGCCGGATCGACCGGCTCCCACGTGCCGCCGGCGAAGCCGATCCCGATCGCGACGCCGAGCGGGCGCAGCGCCTTGATGCATGCGGTGAAGACCGGCCCACCCACGGGGTCGAAGGCGACGTCGATGTCGTCGAGCTCGCCGATCTCGTCGTAGCTCACCATGCGCTGAGCGCCGAGCTTCCGGGCCAGCTCGAGCTTCTCCTCCGAGCCTGCGGCGGCGGTGACGGTCGCGCCGCAGAACGCCGCCACCTGGATCGCCGCCGTTCCGACGCCGCCCGCCGCCGCGGTGACGAGCACGTTCGAATCGGGGTGGATGTGGGCCTGGCGCGTCATCGGGATCCAGGCGGTCAGGTGGGTCGTCAGGAACGCCGCTCCCTCGGCGTAGCTCGCGCCCGCCGGCAGGTCGAACACCCACTCGTCGTCGACGGCGACGCGCTCCGCATAGCCGCCGCCGGACAGCCGCGCGAACGCGATCACGCGCCGGTCGCCGATGTCCCCTGCGACCTCGTTGCCGAGGATCGTCGGCAGCTCGGGCGGCTGCGGGTACATGCCGTTCTTGATCAGGACGTCGGCGAAGTTGATCCCCGCCGCCCGGACGTCGAGGAGGGACTGTCCTTCGCCCACCTCGGGTTCGGGCATGTCCTCCACGGACAGCGGCGCGCCCGTCTCGCGGAGGACGACAGCCTTCATCGTCCGGTGAACTCCGGCTGGCGCTTCTCGAGGAACGCCACCACGCCCTCGGCGCCGTCCTCGCTGCCGATGCACTTGATGAACCCCTGCGCCTCGCGTCGCATCCCCTCGGCGAGCGGCAGGTCGCGCGTCTCGGAGGCGAGCTGCTTGATCACGCCCATCGCGTGCGGTGACCGCTGCGAGAGGGTTCGTGCGAGCTCGAGCGCTGTCTCCAGCAGCTCGGCCCGCGGCACGACCTTCTCGACGAGCCCCCAGTCGTAGGCCTGCGAGCCCGGGATCGGGTCGCCGCTGAGGTTGAGCAGGAGCGCCCGCCCGTGGCCGACGAGCCGGGGGAGCCGCTGCGTGCCGCCGCCGCCCGGGATCAGGCCGAGCTTGATCTCAGGCTGGCCGAGCTGCGCGTCCTCGGCAGCGATCCGGATGTCGCACGCCATCGCCAGCTCGAGCCCGCCGCCGAGGCAGTAGCCGTGAATCGCCGCGATCACCGGCGTCCGGCCCGCGTCCATCCGCGCCGCGAGCTTCTGGATCCCCCGTGCCGAGCCGCTCTCCGCGGCCTCCTCGATCTGCTCCCGCATCGCGGGAAACTCGGTGATGTCGGCGCCGGCGACGAATGCCTTCTCGCCTTCGCCGCGGAGCACGATCGCCCGGGTCTCGTCGTCCCGGTCGAGCCGGTCGTACTCGTCCTCGAGCTCCTCGAGCAGCTGCGAGGAGAGCGCGTTCACGGGCGGGTGGTCGAGGGTGACGATCGCGACGCGCCCGTCCTGCTCGACCTTGACGTACTCAGCCATCTGTCTCCTTTATCTGGGTCCCATTCTGAGGGCGCCGTCGAGGCGGATCACCTCGCCGTTCAGGTACTCGTTCTCGACGATGTGCTTTACCAGAGCGGCGAAGTCCTCCGCGCGGCCGAGCCGCTTCGGGAACGGGATCTGCGAGACGAGGCTCTCGCGGATGTCGTCGCGCATCGGGCCGAGCATCGGCGTGTCCGCAGGCCCAGGCGCGATCGTGACGACGCGGATGCCCTTCGAGGCGAGGTCGCGAGCGACGGGCAGCGTCATCCCTGCCACGCCCGCTTTCGAGGCTGAGTAGGCGGCCTGGCCGATCTGGCCATCGAAGGCTGCGTTCGACGCAGTGTTGACGATGACGCCGCGCGTCCCCTCCTCGTCGGGCTCGCCCTCGGCCATCTTCGCCGCCGCCAGCGAGAGCACGTTGAAGGTGCCGATCAGGTTCACCTCGATGATCTTCCGGAACCGGTCGAGGGGAAACCCGACCACGCGCGCTCCGCCTCCGATCCCGGCGCAGTTGACGGCGCCTTGGAGCTCGTCGAGCGGCTCGATCAGGGCGCGGACGGCCTCCTCGTCGGTGACGTCCGTCTCGGGCAGGTCGGCGATCACCACCGTCGCGCCCTCGCGCTCCAGCATTGCCGCGGTGGCCTCTCCGAGCCCGGAGCGGCCACCAGTGACGATGAAGGTCCTGCCGGCGATCCTCACGCGGGCTCGGGGGTCTTCGCGAACTGCTCCCGCAACGCGGTCTTGCGGAACTTGCCGACGGCCGTCTTCGGGATCTCGTCGACGAACTCGTAGGCGTCGGGCAGCCACCACTTGGCGAAGTTGGGGGCGAGGAACTCGCGCAGCTCCTCCGCATTCGCGCTCTTGCCCTCGCGCAGCACGCAGACCGCCAGCGGCCGCTCGTCCCACTTCTCGTGCGGGATCGCGATCACGGCCGCCTCGGCGATGCACGGATGCGCCATCAACGCGTTCTCGAGGTCGACCGACGAGATCCACTCGCCGCCCGACTTGATCACGTCCTTTGAGCGGTCCTTGATCATCACGTAGCCGTTGGGGTGGAAGGACGCGATGTCGCCGGTCTTGAACCAGCCGTCGGCGGTCCAGCGCTCCGCCTGCTCGGGCGTGTCGTAGTAGGCGGCGGCGACCCAGGGGCCGCGCACCTCGAGCTCGCCCATCGCCTCGGTGTCCCAGGGGATCTCCTTGCCGTCGTCCCCGATCGCGCGCAACTCCACGAACGGAAGCGGCAGGCCCTGCATCGCGACGACGTCGAGCTGCGTCTCCTCGTCGGCCGTCCGGAACTCGCCGACGTAGTCCGACGCAGTCGCAAGCGGAGACGTCTCGGTCATGCCCCAGCCGTGGACGACCGTCTTGCCGTGGCGCTGCCGGAAGCCGGCGATCATCGCCCGCGGCGCCGCCGAGCCGCCGACGAGCATGTACTGCAGCTTCTCGAGGTTCCAGCGGTCGGGCTCCGCGTCGAGCATGCCGAGGATCCCCATCCAGATCGTCGGCACGCCGGCCGTGATCGTGACGCCCTCCTGCTCGAAGTCGTCGAGCAGCGTCTCGGGATCGAGGAAGGGTCCCGGGAAGACGAGCTTCGTCCCGACCATCAGGCAGGTGTACGGGTAGCCCCAGGCGTTCGCGTGGAACATCGGCACGACCGGCAGCAGCGTCTCCTTCTCGGTCACGTGCAGGCCGAGCGGCGCCACGAGCGCCTGGCCGAGCGTGTGCAGGACGGCCGAGCGGTGCGAGTAGAGGACTCCCTTCGGCATCCCGGTCGTGCCGCTCGTGTAACACATGGCCGCGGCCGTGTCCTCGTCGAGCTTCGGATCTTCGTAGTCGTCCGGGTCGGCGCCGGCCAGCAGCTCCTCGTAGGAGTCCTCGACGACGAGGACGTGCTCGATTGCGGTCTTGTCCTTGAACTGCTCCCAGAGCGGGAGCAGCGACCTGTCGACGATCACGGCCTTGTCGCCCGCGTGCGTGGCGATGTAGCCGAGGTCGTTCGGGTGCAGGCGCAAGTTGAGCGTGTGCAGGACGTAGCCGCCGCACGGGATCCCGAGGTACGCCTCCAGGTGCTGGTAGTGGTTCCAGCAGAGCGTCGCGACTCGGTCGCCCGGCTCGAGGCCGAGACCGCGCAGCGCCACCGCGAGCTGCCGCGCCCGCTTGCCGAAGTCGGCGAACGAGTAGCGGTGGAAGCTCCGGTCGGGCATCCGCGTCACGATCTCCTGGTGCGGGAAGTACGTCTCCGCGCGCTTCAGGATCGTCGGCAGCGTCAGCTGGAAGTCCATCATCAGGCCCTTCACTGCTGCTCCTTTCCGAGGCCCTGCCGCAGCGCCAGGTCCTCGTCGCTCATCACGTGGCCGTCCCGCTCGATGTAGCCGTCCTTGCCGCCGACGACGAGCAGCACGAGCTCGTCGTCGCCGACGTTCGAGATCCGCCTCGGCGTTGTCGACTCGACGTGGAAGAGGCCGCCCGGACCGAGGATCCGCTCCTCGCCGTCGACCTCCACCTTCGCCGTGCCGCTGTGGACGAAGTAGAGCTCGTCCTGCGTGTCGTGGTAGTGGTGGATGCCCGGAAAGCCGGGGGGATAGACGACGCCGTTGACGCCGAACGCCGTGATCCCGAGCGGGGCGCGGATCTTGCGGAAGCCGGGCCCGTCGCCGAGCTCGTGGAGCGAGCTGAATGCGTGCGTCATGCGGCCCTCCTCGGCATGTCGGTGTAGACACGTTCGCCCTTGAAGCGGCGGGAGGCGGGGTCCCAGGGGAAGAAGATTGCGTTCCGCCAGGTCATCGTCTCGCCGGTCGGCTCGTTGTCGAGCCACTTCGCCCGGTGCGTGCCGGTGACGATCGCCTCCTCGACGACTCCCTGCGGCCCGATCACGATGTTCTGGAGCTCGAAGACGATGTCCGGGAACGCCGTCAGGAGCTCGGTATAGAAGCGGGCGGCGCCCTCGTGGCCGTGCCACGAGACGTCGTCCGGGTAGACCGTGTAGACGCAATCCTCGGATAGCGTCGCGAGCAGCCCTTCGATCGAGCGGTTGTCCTCGGCCTTCGAGTGCTCCTTCCAGAGCTCCCGGATCTCGTCCAGCTCGGCCGGGTCGGCGTTCATCCGCATCAGCTCGAGCACTTCATCCTTCGGAACGGGCAAACGTGCCTCCTAGTCCAGTAGGGCCGCGGCCACGACTTCGCGCTGCTTCGCAGCATGGCCGCCGAACGCGTCGATCCACTGCGCCCGCTTGTAGTAGCGGTGCAGGACATGCTCCCAGGTGAAGCCGATCCCGCCGTGCACCTGGATCGAGCGCTCGCAGGCGGCGACCGCGGTCTCGGCGCAGAACGACTTCGCGGATGCGACCGCGACCGGTGTCCGCTCGTCCTCCTCGGCGACGCACCACGCGGCCCAGTACGCGAGCGAACGGGCCAGCTCGGTCTCGACGTAGGTGTCGGCGAGCGGGTGCGAGACGGCCTGGTAGGTACCGATCTTCTTGCCGAACTGCTCGCGCTCCGAGACGTAGGCGACGCCGAGCTCGAGCGCCTTCTGCGCGACGCCGACCGCCTCGGCCGCGAGCGCCGCCAGCAGTCGCAGCCGCACCGGCTCGAAGTCGCCGTCGACCTTGTAGCAGTCTGTTGCTTGGAGGCGTCCGAGCGGGCGCGTCTCGTCGACGGTTGCCAGCGTCTCGCCTTCCGCCGCGCAGGCCTCCATCGACTCGCGCAGGACGCGGTCGACGGCATCCAGGTGCGGGACGAGGCCGTCGAGCTCGGCCGACCATGCCTGCTCGTCGACCTCGGGGAGCGCGGGGAGGACGACGGCGGTCGTCAGGAAAGGGCCGGAGTAGAGCGCGCGGCCGGCCTCCTCGAACAGGATCGCCTCGTCGACGAACGAAAGCCCGCCGCCGCCGCGCTCCTCGGGCACGGAGACGCCGAGCCAGCCGAGCTCGCGCAGCTCGGCGAGCGGCGCGTCCGGGTTCGCCTCGAGGAACGAGCGCGCCTGGCGGCGCAGCTCCTCCTGCTCGGGGGTGAACGCGAACTCCATCAGCGCGACCTCGGGAGGCCGAGCACGCGCTCGGCGATGATGTTGCGCAGGATCTCGGAGGTGCCCGCCTCGATCGTGTTGCCGCGGGAGCGCAGCTGCTGATGCTGCCAGTAGCTGCCGTCCTCGACGATCTGCGCCTCCGGCCCGAGCAGCTCGAGCGCAAGCTTCGTCACCCGCTGGTTCGCCTCCGACCACCAGAGCTTCGCTCCCGACCCCTCCGGTCCCGGGATGCCCGTCTTCATCAGCGTCGTCAGCGAGCGGTAGTTCGTGTAGCGCACCGCCTGCAGGCCGATCCACTCGCGCGCGATCGCGTCGCGCTGCACCGGCGTCGCGCCCCGCTCCTTCGCCAGCGCGATCAGCTTCCGGATCTGCGACTCCAATCCCGCGGTCAGGGCGAAACCCAGCGTGCCGCGCTCGTGCAGCAGCGTCGTCATCGCCACCTGCCAGCCGCCGCCGACCTCACCGACGACGTTCTCCTCGGGCACCTCGACGCCGGTGAAGAAGATCTCGTTGAACTCCGCCTCGCCCGTGATCTGGCGCAGCGGCCGCACCTCGACCCCGGGCGCGTGCATGTCGACGAGCATGTAGGTCAGCCCCGCGTGGCGCTCGCTGCCCGGGTCGCTGCGCGTGACGAGGATGCACCAGTCGGCGATGTGCGCGAACGACGACCAGACCTTCTGGCCGTCGACGACGAAGTGGCCGTTCTCGCCTCGTGCGGTCGTGCGCACGGCCGAGAGGTCGGAGCCGGCGTCCGGCTCGGAGAAGCCCTGGCACCAGATCTCCTCCGTCGAGAGGATCTTCTCCAGGTGCTTCTGCTTCTGGGCGTCGGTGCCGTGGGCGATGATCGTCGGCCCGGCCATGCCGAGCCCGATCACGCCGAGATGGGGCGGCGCCTCGGCGCGCGCCATCTCCTCGAGGAAGATCGCCTGGTGGCTGTACGGAGCGCCGGCGCCGCCGTACTCCTTCGGCCAGGTCAGTCCGGCGTAGCCGGCCTCGTGCAGCTTCCGGCTCCAGTCGCGGCCGGCCTCCTCGAAGCGCCCGCGCCGGATCTCGTCGCTGAGGTTCGTCTCGATCCACGCGCGCAGCTCCGCGCGGAACGCAGCCTCCTCGGGCGTGTCGCGAAGATCCACGTCCCGACTCTAACCTGACAGAATCGGCTCCGTGAGCACCCTTGCCCCCGAATCGGTCGCCGCGCGGCGCGCCGAGGTGCGCGCGTTCATGGAGGCGCACGTCTACCCCAACGAGGCTGCGCTCGCGCGCGAGGACGAGTCCGCCGACGTCGTGATCGAGGAGCTGCGCGCGAAGGCGAAGCAGGCCGGGATCTGGGCGCCGCACCTGCCGCCCGAGGCGGGCGGGACCGGCTCCGGTTTCATGGAGTACGCGCTCCTGAACGAGGAGATCGGCCGGAGCATGTGGGCGCAGCTCGTCTTCAACTGCCAGGCGCCCGACGCGGGCAACGGCGAGATCCTGCACCTGTTCGGTACCGAGGAGCAGAAGGAGCAGTTCCTGAAGCCGCTGGTCGAGGGGACGGCGCGCTCGTTCTTCTCGATGACCGAGCCCGAGGTCTCCGGCGCCGACCCGACCGGCCTGCGCACGACCGCGGTGCTCGACGGCGACGAGTGGGTGATCAACGGGCACAAGTGGTTCTCCTCCTCCGCCGAGGGCGCGACCTTCGGGATCGTGATGGCGGTGACCGACCCCGAGGCACCGCCGCACCAGCGGATGAGCCAGATCCTCGTTCCCGCGGACACGCCCGGCTACGAGCTGATCCGCCCGATCCCGGTCATGGGCCACGCGGGCCGCGGCTGGTCGACCCACTGCGAGGTCCGCTACACCGATGTCCGCGTCCCCCGTGAGAACGTCCTCGGCGAGCCGGGCGACGGCTTCCGGATCGCCCAGAAGCGGCTCGGGCCGGGGCGGATCCACCACGTCATGCGCTGGCTCGGCCAGATGCAGCGCGCGTTCGAGCTGATGTGCCGCTACGCGCTCGAGCGCGAGGCGTTCGGCGGCCCGCTCGCCGAGAAGCAGACCGTCCAGAACTGGATCGCCGACTCCGCCGCCGAGATCCAGGCGTGCCGGCTGCTCACGCTCGACGCAGCCCGGAAGCTCGACGAGGGCGACGAGGCGCGTGTCGAGGTCTCGCTGATCAAGTTCTACGCGGCCCAGGTGCTGAACGACGTGATCGACCGGGCGATCCAGGTTCACGGCGCCCGCGGGCTCACCGACGAGACGCCGCTGGCCGGCATGTACGAGCAGGCCAGGGCAGCGCGGATCTACGACGGCCCGGACGAGGTGCACCGGATGGTCGTCAGCCGCCGCATCCTCAAGGAGTTCGCGGACGGCGGCACCTTCACGTTCGACTGAGAGCGGCGGACATGCCCGGCCCATTGCTTGTGGCCTCCGGGCGTGATACGACCCGCTCCTCTAGCGGCAGGAGTGCGGCGTGCGGAAGAGGGTTCGGCTGGGCGTGTCCGTGGCCGCGGTTCCACCGCTGTCGGCGGACGCATGACGAAGTTTCTGGTCGGCGCGACCGTGGTCTTCGCGCTCTTGGTCGCTCCGCTCGGCTTGGCGGTCGATTCACCGAGCACAGCGGTCACTGACCCCTCGGACGCGGCATCGCCCGGCACCTCGACCGCGTCGGAGCGCTGCTCGACCGCAACCGCGCGCGCTCTCGTTGAGCGGCACCGCCTCGACGCATTCCTCGTGCCGAATCCGATCGGCCAGCTGCTCTGCGGCCCGTTCGCAGGAGCCAGCAAGCGACGCGATGGCGGTCACGATCCGCGCACCGACCTGCTGGGGCATCCAGCGCTGGGCGGTCTTCCGCTTCAGCCAAGGCGACTGGCAGCTCGTCCTCGATCGGATCGCGTTCATCTTCCCCTTGGTTGTCGTCGGCTCGGACCTCCGCGAGACGACGCCCGTCTTCCGCCAGGGCGACTCGCGCTGCAATCCGAGCGGCGGTACGCACGCGCGCACCTGGCACTGGAACGGCTCGCGCTTCGCGGCCGGCGCCTGGAAGCAGGTGACGCCTGGGAGTGCGCCCGCAGCTGCGCTGACGAGCGGTTTCTTCAAGACGCCGTCCGGCAACATCGTCTGCTACCACTCTCCCGGCCCCAAGGACCTGCCGCGAGCGTTTCTCGGCTGTGGGATCAAGAGCGGGCTCAAGCCTGCTCCTCCGCGGCGGCCGTGCGACGAGGGTGGTTATGCGGGCGACCGCGTCTCGATGAATGCGACGGGACGCGTGACCGTGCCGCCGTGCGCCGGCGACCCTGGGGCGCTGGTCGGCGAGCGCGACGCGAGGGTCCTTGGCTACGGCAAGAGGTGGAGCGGCGGTGGTCTGAGCTGCGCATCGGCGGTCGCTGGGCTGACCTGTCGCAACAAGAGCGGTCACGGTTTCTTCCTGAGCCGTAGCCGGTGGCGAGTGTTCTAGCTCTCGAAGAGGAGGCGTGATCGTGCGACCGGCAACGATGCGGAGGATGTTCCGAGCAGGTCTGGCTGTCGCGGTCGTGGCGGCGGCAGTCGCGACGGCTGCGTTCGGCGTGTCGGGCAGCGACACGATCACGACGATCGCGGGCAACGGGAAGCCGGGCTTTTCCGGGGACGGCGGCCCGGCGACAGCGGCGCAACTGCGCTCCGTCGACGGAGTGGCGGTCGACAGCCAGGGGAATGTCTACATCGCCGACAGCGCGAACTACAGGGTGCGCAAGGTGAGCCCGGGCGGGACGATCTCGACGTTCGCCGGCAAGGGTGGAGGCGGGGGAGCCCTCGGTGACGGCGGCCCTGCGACCTCGGCGCGACTGGACGCCCCGCGTTCGGTGGCGGTCGACGGGCAGGGGAACGTCTACATCGCCGACTTCAACGCCCATCGGATCCGCATGGTGCGCCCGAACGGGACGATCACGACGTTCGCCGGCACGGGGCAGGCGAGCTTTTCGGGCGACGGTGGTCCGGCTGTCTCTGCGCGTCTGTACGCCCCAGCTGCGGTAGCGGTTGACGGACAGGGGAGCGTCTACATCGTCGACGCCTACAACCAACGGGTGCGGAAAGTGACCCCGGACGGGAGAATCACGACGATCGCCGGCACCGGGAAGCAGGGCACGTCGGGGGACGGCGGCCCGGCAACGTCGGCGACGTTGTCCTATCCGTACGGCGTGGCAGTGGACGCCCGGGGGAACGTGTACGTCAGCGGTGACACCTACGTCCGTAAGGTGAGCCGCGAGGGGACGATCACGAAAGTCGCGGGCGGCGGCTCTTCGATCGGCGACGGCGGGCCTGCGATCTCGGCGTACGTGCGGACCCCGTTCGGGCTGGCGGCAGATGGGAACGGGAACCTCTACATCGCCGACTACGCCGATCATCGGGTGCGCCGGGTGGATCTCGCCGGGAAGATCACGACGCTCGCCGGCACCCGCTCCGGAGGGTTCTCCGGCGACGGCGGCCCGGCGACCTCGGCGATGTTGTTCGGCCCGCGTGGTCTAGGCCTGGACGCGCAAGGGAACGTCTACATCGGCGATGGCCAGAACTACCGTGTGCGCAAGGTCACGGTAGGGACAGATGCTGCTGCGCTGAAATTGGCGCTCGGCGGGGCCTCCTCCCAGAGGCTGCTCGCCCAGCAGGGGGTCACCGTCACGGCCAGGACGGACCGGGCCTGCACGTTCGCTGCCAGCGCCAAGCTCACGATCATCGGCACCGGCCACGTCTTCGTCCTCGTATCCGCGAGCGCCAAGATCGGCGCTGCCGGCTCGAGAACGCTGAAGCTCAAGCTTCCGGCCGTAGTGCGGACGCGCTTCCGCCAACTCTGGAAGCCAGGCCTGAAAGCTCGAGTGACGATCACCGTGCGGGCGACCGACAAAGCCGGCCGTCGCTCGAGCGCAACTCGCATCGTGACGGTGCTGCGCTGACCACCAGGCTTGCGCCGGCGCGCAGCACGTCCACAGTCACCGAGTGGTTGGCGAGCCGAGCTCGACCTCGATCGCGTCGGCCAGCTCGTCCGGCTTGAAGCCGAACGGCCCGACCTCGCTCAGGTATGCCACGCGGCCGTCGACGCTGATCAGGGAGAGGCGGTCGGGCCAGCCGCCGTACGCGGACGCGACCGCGTCGTCGACGTCGTCGAGCAGGATCGGGATCCGCGTTGCGAGCCGCAGCGCGCACGCACCCGCGTTCTCGGCCCGCTCGTCGAGCGACACCGGATCGACGAGCACGATCTGCTCGCGCCTGTTGTCGGCGAGCACCCAGCCGTCCTCGGGATGCGCCTCGCGGATGTAGACGATGAAGAACGAGACCTCGTCGCCGTGCCGGTCGTAGAGCTCCTCCAGCTCGCCCAACTGGCGGCGGAAGGGCGGTCAGGTGTAGGAGCCGAAGATGAGCGCGACCGGCCGCTCGCCTGCGAAGTCGGCGAGCCGGATGCGTTCGCCGCTCGGCTGATACGTCTCCGGATCCAGCAGGGGCAGCTCGAACTGGTAGGCGGGCTCGCCGGGGGCGAGCTCCGGCGTCATCAGCCGCTGGTAGAGCGGCGAGGACATCGCCTGCTCGAGCGTCAGCGGTGAGTCCGCGGGCGTTTCCGGCCGTATCCATCGAGCTTACGACAGGGCTTCGCGCCGGCGCTGCTGCATCTCCGGCGTCGGCACGTTGACCTTCCAGACGAGGCCGAGCCGGCGCAGCAGCCGGATCACGAGCCCGCCGATGTCGAGCTCCCACGGCTTCAGCCCGTGGAACGCCGAGGAGGGGAAGGCGTGGTGGTTGTGGTGCCACGACTCGCCGAAGGAGATCCAGGAGAGCCACCAGACGTTCCGCGACTCGTCCTTGACGCGGAACCGGCGCGAGCCGACGAAGTGGCAGACCGAGTTGACCGACCAGGTGATGTGGTGGAGCAGGAAGATCCGGATCAGGCCGCCCCAGAACATCGCCTGCAGACCGGCGCCGATCGTGCCGCCCCAGATCCAGCCGGCCGCAAACGGCAGCAGGAGCGAAGCGGCGACCCAGGCGGGGAACCAGCGCGAGATGAAGACCATGCCGCGGTCTGCGAGTAGGTCCTTCGCGTACTTCGTCCACTCTGCGCGGCCGACGTTGCGGAAGAGCCAGCCGACGTGCGCATGCCAGAGGCCCGCGACCTTGCCGCGCACCCCGGGGCCGAAGCCGGCGTGCGGCGAGTGCGGATCGCCTTCGCGGTCGGCGAAGCTGTGGTGCTTGCGGTGGTCTGAGACCCAGCGGATCACCGGGCCCTGCACGGCCATCGAGCCGAGCACGGCGAGCCCGTAGCGGATGCTCTTGTAGGTCTCGTACGAGCGGTGCGTGAAGAGGCGGTGGAAGCCGATCGAGATCCCGAGCGTCGTCAGCGCGTAGCCGACCGCGAAGATGATCAGGTCGCGCCAGGTCACGTACTGGCCCCAGAGGAAGAAGATCGACGCGAGGAAGCCGGCGAACGGAATCGTGACGCCGAGCAGGTTCGTGGTCTTCTGTCCCCGGCTCATGTGCAGCTCGGCGGCGTGTTCGGTCACGCGAGGAGAGTAGCGGCCTTTGTGGTCGGAGGCGGGTTCTTTTGCCTTCCGCGGCCCGGCCCGAATAAGCTCCACCGGTCGATGGCCCTGCTCTCGCTGCGGAACGTCACTCGCCGGTTCGGCGGGATCGTCGCCCTCGACGGGGTCTCGCTCGACGTGCCGGAGGGGCAGATCGTCGGCCTGATCGGGCCGAACGGTGCCGGCAAGACGACGGCGTTCAACGTGATCACGCGGCTCTACACGCCGAACGAGGGCGACGTCCTCTTCGCCGGCGAGTCGTTGCTGAAGACGCCCGTGCACGGAATCGTGGGGCGCGGGATCGCGCGCACGTTCCAGAACGTCGAGCTGTTCAAGACGATGACCGTGCTCGACAACGTGCTCGTCGGCGCGCACGCGCGCAGCGGTAAGGCCGAAGCCGAGGCGCGCGACGCGCTCGAATACGTCGGCCTCGGCGCGATCGCGGGGCGGCCGGTCGCCGGGCTGCCGTTCGGAACGCAGAAGCGAGTCGAGCTCGCGCGCGCGCTCGTCGCCGCGCCGAAGCTCCTCCTGCTCGACGAGCCCGCGGGCGGGCTGAACCACGAAGAGGTGGGAGAGCTCGGACGCTTCATCCAGAAGATCCGCGACGACCGGGAGCTGACCGTCCTCCTCGTCGAGCACCACATGAACCTCGTGATGGGGATCTCCGACCACGTGCACGTGATGAACTTCGGCAAGAAGATCGCCGAGGGAACGCCCGCCGAGGTGCGAGCGAACCCGGCCGTGATCGAGGCGTATCTCGGCACCGACGAGGGGGCTGGATGACCGGTGCCAGGCTCTCGCGCGCTCCGGACGCGCTCTGGCGTGTCTGGGCCGCTCCCGGCACGCCTTCCAGGCCGCTCCGCGTCCTTCCAGGCCTGCCGTCCGCTCCGCGCCGCCAGGCCGCCACCGATGCCACCGGCATCGGCGACGTCCTGCCACCCCGTCCCAGAGCTGCCAGATCGCGCCCGGAGGCGGGCGAGTTCCTGGCCCCGGCCATCTGATGGCGCTGCTTGAGCTGCGTGGTGTCGAGGCGCGCTACGGACCCGTCCGCGCGCTCGACGGAGTCTCACTCGCTGTCGAGCAGGGGCAGATCGTCGCCGTCCTCGGCGCCAACGGGGCCGGCAAGACGACGACGCTCCGCTCGATCTCAGGCACCGTCAAGCGCAGCGGCCAGATCCTCTTCGACGGCAAGCCGCTCGGACGGCGCGGCCCGGAGTCGGTCGCGCGGCTCGGTGTCGCGCACGTCCCGGAAGGGCGCGGCACCTTCGCGGAGATGTCGGTCGAGGAGAACCTCAAGCTCGGCGCCTACGTCAAGCGCGGCTCGATCGACGACGACGTCGCCCGCGTCTCCGCGTACTTCCCCTGGATCGCGACGCGCCTCGACCAGCACGCCGGCACGCTCTCGGGCGGCGAGCAGCAGATGCTCGCGCTCGCGCGCGCGCTGATGAGCCGGCCGCGCGTGCTCCTGCTCGACGAGCCGTCGCTCGGGCTCGCGCCGATCGTCACGCGTGAGATCTTCCGGATCGTGAGCGAGCTGAACGAGAAGGACGGGCTGACCGTGCTCGTGGTCGAGCAGAACGCGGCGATCGCGCTCGAGGTCGCCTCGTACGCGTACGTGCTCGAGGTGGGGAAGGTGGCCGTCTCGGGGCCGAGCGAGGAGCTCGCCCGCAACGAATCCGTCCGCAAGAGCTACCTGGGCTACTGATGGTTATCGCGCTCACCTTCGATTGGGCTGAGTTCTTCCAGCAGGTCGTCGCGGGCCTCGCCACCGGGTCGATCTTCTCGGCGCTCGCGCTCGCGCTCGTCCTGATCCACCGCGCCACCGGGGTGATCAACTTCGCGCAGGGCGAGATGGCGATGTTCACGACCTACATCGCCTGGACGCTGATCGAGAACCACGGCCTGAACGAGTGGCTCGCGTTCGGGGTCACGCTCGTCTTTGCGTTCGGGCTCGGCTTCGGCCTCCAGCGCGCGGTGATTCGCCCGATCGAGCGGGCGCCGATCCTGACGACCGTGATCGTCACGATCGGGCTCGTCCTGATCTTCAACGGCCTCGCCGGGCTGATCTGGTCGGCCGAGGTGCGCGCCTTCCCGAGCCCGTTCCCGAACGACACCTGGGTGATCGGCGGCGTCGCGATCTCACAGCAGGACGTCGGCACATTCTTCGTCGTGCTGGTGATGGTCGCCCTCCTGTGGGCGTTCTTCCAGTTCACGAAGATCGGCCTCGCGCTGCGAGCGTCGGCGCTCAACCCGGACGCGAGCAGGCTCGTCGGCGTCCGCGTCGGCTGGATGCTCGCGATCGGCTGGGGGCTCGCGGCGATGCTCGGCGCGGTCGCCGGGATGCTGACCGCGCCGACCGTCTTCCTCGACCCGAACATGATGCAGGCGGTGCTGATCTACGCCTTCGCGGCGGCCGTGCTGGGCGGGATCGACTCGCCCTTCGGCGCCGTGGTCGGCGGCCTCATGCTCGGGGTCGGGCTGAACCTGATCGGGACGTACGTCGACTTCGTCGGCGCGGCCCTGAGGCTCCCCGTTGCGCTCCTGATCATCCTCGTCGTGCTGCTCGTCAAGCCGGCCGGCCTCTTTGGCAAGCCCATCACGAGGCGCGTGTGAAGCGTTCCGAGCTGATCCGTGCCGGCGTCTTCCTGCTCGCGGCCGCAGCGGTCTTCCTGCTGCCGCGCTTCATCAGCGACTTCCGCGCGCAGCAGTTCGCCTACGTCGGCATCTACTTCATCGCGCTCCTGGGGCTGAACGTGCTCACCGGCTTCACGGGTCAGATCTCGCTCGGGCACGGTGCCTTCATGGCGATCGGCGGCTACACGACCGCGATCCTGATTTCCGACCAGGGCCTGAAAATCGGCGGCCACGTCTTCTCGAGCGACATGAAGGACGTCTGGACGATCCCGCTGGCGGGGCTCGTCGCGGGCGTCGTGGGCTTCCTCTTCGGCTTCCCGGCGCTGCGCCTGACCGGCCTCTACCTCGCGCTGGCCACCTTCGCGGTCGCGGTCGCGATGCCGGGCTTGATCAAGTACGACCGCTTCGAGACGTTCACCGGCGGCGGCGGCGGGATCAACCTGTTCGGGATCCCGGGGCTGACCGGTGCCATCAACGGTGTGACGATCCCGGTGATCGACCGGACGATCACCTTCAACGAGTGGCTCTACTACCTGAGCTGGACGGTCGCCCTGATCATGTTCGCGATCGCCTGGCTGCTGCTGCGCGGCAAGACCGGGCGCTCGTTCCGGGCCATCCGCGACAGCGAGCTCGCCGCAGCCTCCTCCGGCGTCAACCTCGCCACGTACAAGACGCTCGCCTTCGGAATCAGCGCCTTCTACGCCGGCGTCGCCGGCTCGCTGCTCGCGATCGCGACGACGTTCGTCAACCCCGACACGTACCCGATCACGCTCTCGATCTTCCTGCTCGTCGGCGTCGTCGTCGGTGGCCTCGGCTCGCTCTGGCCGCTCGTCTTCGGCGCCATCTTCATCCAGTTCCTGCCGCTCTGGGCGCAGGAGGTCTCGAAGGCGCAGGGAGCGCCGGCCGTGGTCTACGGCGTCATCCTGATCCTGGTCATGCTCGCGATGCCCGGCGGCGTCGCCGGCCTGCTGCGACGTCTCCAAGTGCTTACAAGTCGCGGCTACCATCGCGGTCGTTAAGCGACCTCAAGGAGCTGCACCGACGATGCGTCGACCGAGACTGTTTCTCTCCCTGCTCGCCCTCGCGGGCGCGATCGCGACCGGCGCCACCGCGGCGACGAGCGCCGACCCCGGCGTCACCTCGAAGACGATCCTCGTCGGCGGCACGACCCCGCTCTCCGGCACTGCATCTGCGTACGCCTCCGTCGCGCGCGGCGCCAACGCCTACCTCAAGTACGTGAACTCGCGCGGCGGCGTCAACGGCCGCACGATCACCTACAAGACGGTCGACGACGCGTACGACCCCGCCAAGACGGTGCAGGCGACCCGCCAGCTGGTCGAGCAGGACAAGGTCTTCGCGATCTTCAACTCGCTCGGCACCGAGCACAACGTCGCCACCCGCGACTACCTGAACGCGGCGAAGGTGCCGCAGCTCTTCGTCGCCTCCGGCGCGACCACGTTCGGGCGCGACTACAAGCAGTACCCCTGGACGATCGGCTTCCAGCCGAGCTACCGCGCCGAGGGCTGGATCTACGGCAAGTACCTCGCGCGCACGAAGCCGGGGGCCAAGATCGGCGTCCTCTTCCAGAACGACGACTACGGCAAGGATCTGATGGCGGGCCTGAAGCAGGGGATCGCGCGCTCGAACGTCAAGGTCGTGGCGGCGCAGCCGTACGAAGTCACGGATCCCGATGTGCAGTCGCAGATCTCACGGCTGAAGGCGTCGGGCGCCAACGTGCTCGCCCTCTTCGCGACCCCGCGGCACGCGATCCAGGGCTACGTCTTCGCGAACCGGCTCGGCTGGCGGCCGCTGATCATCAACAACGCCGTCTCGAGCGCCTCGAACATCATGACCCTCGCCTCCGAGGGCGGCTCGAACAAGGCCGTCGAGAACTCCGTCTCGATCGTGTTCCTCAAGGACCCGACCGACGCGAAGTGGCGCAACGACGCCGCCGTGAAGCTCTACCGCTCGATCATGTCCCGCTTCGCGCCGGGGGCGAACCAGAAGGACGTCTACCACGTCTACGGCATGGCGGTCGCCTACGAGCTCGCCAGGGTGCTGAAGGCCGCGGGCAAGAATCCCACCCGTGCGTCGGTGATGGCGCAGACGCGGAAGCTGAACGACCCCGCCAATCCGTTCCTGCTCCCGGGCCTGACGATCAAGACGAGCGCGACCGAGCGCTTCCCGATCGAGCAGGCGCTGCTGCAGCGCTGGTCGAAGGGGAGCTGGAAGAGCTTCGGTGGAATGTGGGGCTTCCGCGCCGGGTAGTTAAGGTCTGAAGATGAACGCGCTGCTCGAGGCGCCGCTCGACGACCTGCTCGCGGCGGCGCGCGAGCGGCGTCGCGGCGACGGGCTCGTCACCTACTCGCCGAAGGTCTTCATCCCCCTGACGACGCTCTGCCGCGACGTCTGCGGCTACTGCACGTTCGCCCGGCCGCCTCGGCGCGGCGAGCGGGCGTACCTGCGCGAGGACGAGGTGCTGGCGATCGCGCGCGCCGGGGCGGCGGCCGGTTGCACGGAGGCGCTCTTCACGCTCGGCGACAAGCCGGAGCTCCGCTACAAGGTCGCACGCGCGGAGCTGGCCGAGCTCGGCTGCGAGTCGACGCTCGAGTACCTCGGCCGGGTCGCGAAGCTCGTGCTCGAGGAGACCGGCCTGCTGCCGCACCTGAACCCGGGCGTGATGACCGCGGAGGAGCTGGCGGCGCTGCGTCCGGTCTCGGCTTCGATGGGGATCATGCTCGAGACGCTCGCGGAGCGGCTGGCCGCGAAAGGCGGTCCGCACTGGGCCTCGCCGGACAAGCTGCCCGAGCGGCGGCTGCGGACGATCGAGCTGGCGGGAGAGCTGCGGATCCCGTTCACGAGCGGGATCCTGATCGGGATCGGCGAGACGCGGGCCGAGCGGCTCCAGGCGCTCGAGGCGCTGCGCGAGCTGCACGAGCGGCACGGGCACCTGCAGGAGGTGATCGTTCAGAACTTCCGCGCCAAGCCGGGGACGCGCATGGCCTCGCATCCCGAGCCGACCCTTGACGACCACCTCTGGACGATCGCTGCGGCGCGGCTGCTGCTTCCCGATGCCGTCGCCGTGCAGGCGCCGCCGAATCTCGCCTACGAGGACTTCCCTCGCCTGCTCGACGCGGGCATCGACGACTGGGGCGGGGTCTCGCCCGTCACGATCGACCACGTCAACCCGGAAGCACCCTGGCCCGACCGCGACCGGCTCGCCGAGGCGACGCGGTCGCGCGGGCTCGAGCTGGCGGCCAGGCTGCCCGTCTACGCCGCTCACGTCGGCTCCGAGTGGGTCGATCCGCTGGTGCTCCCGCACGTGCTCCGTGCCTCCGACTCGCTCGGGCTCGCCCGTGAGGACGGCTGGCATCCCGGTGAGGCCGGCGCCGTCCCGTTTCTCGTCGCCCGCGACACGCTGCCGGTCGACACGGCTGCGGAGCTGGGGGAGGAGGAGCTCGTCCGCCTCTTCCGCGCCCGCGGCGACGAGCGGCAGCGGGTCTTCGCCGCCGCCGACCGGCTCCGCCGCGAGGTGTGCGGCGACGAGGTCAGCTACGTCGTCACGCGGAACATCCAGTACACGAACGTCTGCTACTTCCGCTGCGGTTTCTGCGCCTTCTCGAAGGGCAAGCTGGCGGCGAACCTCCGCGGCGCGCCGTATCTCGTCCCGCACGACGAGATCGTCCGCCGCGCACGCGAGGCCTGGGATCGCGGCGCGACCGAGGTCTGCCTCCAGGGTGGGATCCATCCCGCGTTCACGGGCGAGTACTACGCGTCGGTCGTGGACGCGATCCGGACCGAGCTGCCCGAGCTGCACATCCACGCCTTCTCGGCGCTCGAGATCTGGCAGGGCGCGGAGACGCTCGGCCTCCCGCTCGAGCAGTACCTGGAGCTGCTGCGCTCGCTCGGGCTCGGTTCGCTGCCCGGGACGGCGGCGGAGATCCTCGACGACGAAGTGCGGGCCGTGATCTGCCCGGACAAGGTCTCGACGGAGCAGTGGCTCGCGGTGCACGACGCCGCACATCGGGTCGGCCTCCGCTCGAACGTGACGATCATGTTCGGGCACGTCGAGCGGCCGGAGCACTGGGCGCGGCACCTCCTGCGGGCGCGCGAGCAGCAGGAGCTGTCGGGCGGGTTCACCGAGTTCGTGCCGCTGCCGTTCGTGCACATGGAGGCACCGATCTGGCTGAAGGGGCGAGCCCGGTCGGGGCCGACGTTCGGCGAGTCGCTGCTCCTGCACGCGGTCGCGCGGCTGGCGCTGCACCCGGCGATCACGAACATCCAGGCTTCGTGGGTGAAGCTCGGGCCGGAGGGTGTCGCCGCCGCGCTCCGCGCGGGCGTCAACGACCTCGGCGGGACGCTGATGAACGAGTCGATCTCGCGCTCCGCCGGCTCCGAGCACGGACAGGAGATGTCGCCGGAGACGCTCGAGCGGCTGATCAGCGCGAACGGGCGCACGCCGCGGCAGCGGACGACGCTCTACGGGGACGCTCCTGCGGAACGGCGCGCCGCGTCGCTTGCGGCTCCACCGCTGGCCGAGCCGCTGAACGCTCCGGTTCGAGATGCCGGCCTGAAGGCGCCGCCCCGGCTCGTCCGGCCCGGCCTGCTCGCCCGCGCCCGCTAGCCCTGGCGGATCACCCGCGGTAGGCCGAGCAGCCAGCGCGGGATCCGCCGGCGCGCCGTCCTGAGCGCGCGTCTCGAGCGCGGTCGGGACGATGGTGCACTCCCCTCGCCGTGGCCCACGAGCAGATGGTCGGGCTCGAGGCCCCGGAGCGAGCGCGGCGGCCACAGCCGGAGCATGGGGTGGAGGCCCGCCGGTTCGGCGCCCGCGCGGAAGAAGGGGATCGTTCCGAGCACGTCCGCGACGAGCAGGAGTCGCCGCTCCGGCCACCAGAGCGCGACCTCGCGCCACCAGCGGAGCCGGACGACCGGGCGCAGCTCGAACGGCGTTCCGGGGAGCGCGCGCGGGACGACGTGGTGCGGCACGCCGAGGCGTCGGGCCACGGCGGCGCAGTCGCGGTTGTGCCGGTCGAGCAGCTGCACGACCCCCGCCGGCTCGCCGAGCTCCCGCACGCGGTCGTCGAGCTCGGGCCAGTCGACGACGTCGAAGAGCCAGACGCGCCCGTCGATCTCGAGCGCGTGCGAGGTGCGCCACATCCGCTGCTCCTCCATCCAGCCGGCCGCGTGCGCGATCTCGTCGACGATCCTCATGAGCGCTCCAGCTGCTCGAACGCCTGCTCGAATACCTCGTCGGGCTGCGCCCCCAGCACGAGCAGCCGCCGGTCGAGCACGAAGGCGGGCACGGCGTTCGCGCCGATCGAGTACGCCTCGCGGGTCGACGCCTCGACCCGGTCGCGGTAGCGGTCGCCTGCGAGCACGTCATCGACGTCGTCCAGGGGCAGGCCGACGGCAGCCGCCTCGCCGCGCAGGACGTCCGGGTCGCCGATGTTCCTCGCCTCGGCCCAGTACGCGTGCATCAGCCGGTCGTGCAGCTCCGCGTGCCTGCCGAGATCACGCGCGAGCTCGGTCAACCGCAGCGCGTGCATCGAGTTCGGGACGACATCGGGATTGGGGTTGTACTCGAGCCCGCGCTCGGCGAAGAACCGCGTGATCCGCTCGGTCATCGCGTCGCCTCCGTAGCGCGCGAGCAGCTGCTCTCGGGGGATGCCCTCCGGTGGGTACTCGGGATGGAGGTCGAACGGCAACCAGTTCACGGTGGCACCCAACTGGCGCTCGAGCTGCGCGGCTGTCGGCTGGCTCGCGCGGCAGAACGGTCAGATGTAGTCGCTCCAGATCTCGACGGCGTGCCTGCTCACGGGCGTGAGGCTACCCGCCGCCGTGGCCACGAATCCACGGCGGCGGGGCGATGGGCCCCCAACTAGGCGGGCGGCAGCAGGACGCGGTCGAGCACGTGCACGATCCCGTTCGAGGCGGCCACGTCTGCCTTCGTCACCTTCGCGCTGTTGATCCGCACGGTCTTGCCGGAGACGCGAATGCGCACGGTCGGGCCGGCGAGCGTCTTCGCGGAGCGCAGCTTCACCACTTGCGCAGCGGTGACCTTCCCGGCGACGACGTGGTAGAGGAGGACGCGCTTCAACTGGGCCGGGTTCTTCGCCAGCGCGTTCAACGTCGCCTTCGGCACCTTGGCGAAGGCTGCGTTCGTCGGAGCGAAGACGGTGTACGCACCCGGCTTCGACAGCGTGCCGGCGAGGCCGGCCTTCTTGACGAGCGACAGCAACGTCGAGAACTGCGGCGACGACGCGGCGATGGCTGCGATCGAGGGAGACGCTTCCTGGCGGTCAGGCGCCGCGGAGGCGGCGGGCACCGCGAGGGCGAGTGCCGCGAGGGCGGTGATGGCGATACGTGTCATGTCGGTCCACTCCTTTCGAGAGGGGTTTAGGCGGTGACGGCGGACTGCGAGGACCAGCGGCGGCGGATGGCCGCCTGCTGCGCGATCTGGTAGACGGCGGCCAGGCCGACGAGGCCGTAGACGATCCGGCTGACGGCGTTCGTCTCGCCGAAGTCGAGGCCGACGAGCGCGGCGACGAGGTCGAACTCCGCCAGCGCCACGAGCCCCCAGTTGAGCCCGCCGACGATCACGAGCGCGGCGGCGAGGATGTCGAATTTCTTCACGTGCGATACCTCCCTGTTCAGTAGTTGTTCAATGTTTGTCCAAGGACAGTAGCGCTCAGGAACGCTGTTGTCAAATCTCTGTCCAAAGTCTGTACGCTGTCGGCATGGAAGGTGCCGCACAGCTGCGGATCGGCGAGCTCGCGCGTCGCACCGGCGTCGCGACGGAGCTCCTGCGGGCGTGGGAGCGGCGCTATGGCCTGTTCACGCCGGAGCGCACCGCCGGCGGCTACCGGCTCTACTCGGACGACGACGTCCAGCGCGTGCGACGGATGCGGGAGCTGCTCGGAACGGGGCTCTCGGCGGCCGAGGCGGCCAGGCAGGCTGCGTCCGAGCCACCCGCGCCTGCCGAGGTCGCGCCGGCGGCGGCCGCCTCTGCCGAGCTCCGCCGCGCACTCGAGCAGCTCGACGACGCCGCCGCGCACGCCGCGTTCGACCGCCTGCTGGCCGACTACTCCACCAGAGCCGTGCTCGGCAACGTCGTCCTGCCGCTCCTGCACGAGCTCGGCGCAGGCTGGGAGCGCGGCGAGATCTCCGTTGCGCAGGAGCACTTCGCCTCGAACCTGCTCCGCGGTCGCCTGCTCGGCCTTGCGCGCGGGTGGGACCGCGGCTCTGGCCCGCGCGCGGTACTCGCGTGTCCGCCGGGCGAGCAGCACGATCTGGGACTCGTGATCTTCGGGCTCTCACTCCGGGAGCTCGGCTGGCGGATCACGTTTTTGGGAGCCGACACGCCGCTCGACACGATCGTGGAGACCGTGGAGCGGCTCGAGCCGGAGGCGCTCGTCCTCGCCGTCACGGATGCGGCACGGCTGGAGGGCGTGGCAGACACCGTCAGCCGCGTCCGCGATGCTGGGACCGCCGTCTGGGTCGGCGGCGCGGGAGCGCGGGCGGTCGACGGCGCGCTCGTGCTCGACGGGTCGGCGCTCGAGGCGGCTGAGCAGGTGTCCCGCTAGAGCTCGAGCTTGAGCAGGTCGGCGACCGTCTCGCGTCGGCGGATCAGCCGTACGTCACCGCCGCCGACGAGCACCGCCGCCGGCCGCGGGACGCCGTTGTAGTTGGACGCCATGCCGAGCGTGTACGCGCCGGTGGCGGGAACGGCGATCAGGTCGCCGCGCCTTGGCTCAGGCAGCTCGGCGCGCTCGATCAGCACGTCGCCCGACTCGCAGTGCTTGCCCGCGATCGTGAAGACGTCGTCCGGCTCCTCGTCGGCGCGGTTCGCGAGCAGGGCGGTGTAGCGCGCCTGGTAGAGCTGCGGCCGGGGGTTGTCGGACATGCCGCCGTCGATGGCGACGTAGCGCCGGTCACCCGCGCGCTTGACCGCGCCGACCCGGTAGAGCGTGAACGCCGTCGGTCCGACGAGCGCACGGCCCGGCTCGACGATCAGTCTCGGTGCGTCATGCCCACGCATGAGCCAGTCGCGGGCGACGGCGGCCGCGACCGTCCGCACGAGCTCCTCCACCGGCGGTTCCAGCTCCGCCTGGACGTGCCGGATCCCGAAGCCGCCGCCGATGTCGATCGTGCGCGGCAGCCAGTCGAGCTCGTCGCGGCAGCGGTCGGCGAACTGCGCGAGCAGCGCCACCGCGAGCAAATGCGCGCGCACGTCCGCGAGCTGCGAGCCGACGTGAACATGCAGGCCCTCGACGTCGAGCCCGGCGGCGAGCGCGGCGCGGACCGCCTCGACCGCGTCGTCCTCGTCCAGCCCGAACTTGGAGCCGCGGTGGCCGGTGCGGATCGCCTCGTGCGTCTCCGCCTCGACACCGGGGGTGACGCGGACGAGGACGCGGCGCACGCCCGCGTCGGCCGCACGCGCCGGCTCGTCGAGCGAGTCCAGGACGACGAGCGCCCCGGCCTCGGCCGCGGCGCGCAGCTCCTCGTCCGACTTGTTGTTCCCGTGCACGAGCAGGCGCTCACCCGCGATCCCCGCCCGCCGCGCGAAGGTCAGCTCCCCGAGCGTCGAGACGTCCGCGCCGAGCCCCTCCTCGGCGAGCAGGCGCATCAGGGCGACGTTCGGAAACGCCTTCGTCCCGTAGACGACGAGCGCATCAGGAGCGGCCCGCTGGAACATCCGCGCGCGCTCGCGCACCGCATCCTCGGCGTAGACCACGAGCGGCGTCCCGAACCGCTCTGCCAGGTCGGTCACCGGGATCCCGTCGAGCTCCAGCACGCCCGCAGCGATCCTGGTTCCGCCGGGGAACAGTGCTAGCATGCGCGCAAGTGAAGCAGCTTCTTTCCTAGAGCAGGAAGCCAGCGTGGCGCGACGCCGCGAGAGCTTCCAACGGGCCTCTCCAACGAGAGGCTTTTTTGTACCCGGAGACACCCATGAGCGATCGGTACGAGCCCAGAGCAATCGAGCCGAAGTGGCAGCGCGTCTGGAACGACGCGCACACGTTCGAGATCCCCAATCCGGAGCCCGGGGAGCCGAAGGGCGACAAGTTCTACATGCTCGAGATGCTGCCGTACCCGTCCGGGCACCTGCACATGGGCCACGTGCTCAATTACACGATGGGCGACGTCCTCACGCACTTCCGGCGCCGAAATGGGGCGACCGTGATGCGGCCGATGGGCTACGACTCGTTCGGGCTTCCTGCGGAGAACGCCGCCATCCGCGAAGGCGGCCATCCGCGCGAGATCACCGAGGAGAACATCGCCAACATCGGTCGCCAGATGCGCCGCCTCGGCTGGGCGATCGACTGGACGCGCGAGGCGTCCGCCCACGAGCCCGCGTACTACCGCTGGACGCAATGGCTCTTCCTCAAGTTCTTCGAGCAAGGCCTGGCCTACCGCAAGGAGTCGCCCGTCAACTGGTGTCCGAACGACCAGACCGTGCTCGCGAACGAGCAGGTGATCGACGGCCGCTGCGAGCGCTGTGGGGCCGAGGTCGAGGCGCGCAGGCTCGAACAATGGTTCTTCAAGATCACCGAGTACGCCGACGCGCTGATCGACGACCTGGAGACGATCGACTGGCCGGAGCGTACGAAGACGATCCAGCGGAACTGGATCGGCCGCTCGACCGGAGCGGAGTTGCGGTTCCGCTGCGACGAGATCGACGAGGACATCGTCGTCTTCACGACCCGCGCCGACACGCTGTACGGGGCAACGTTCATCGTGCTCGCGCCGGAGCATGCGCTCGTGGAGCGTTTCGGAGCGAGCGACGTCGACGAGTACGTCAAGCACACGGCGGCCCGGCCGGCTGAGGAGCGCGCCACAGCGGAGGAGAAGACGGGCGTCTTCACGGGCGCGTACGCACGCCATCCCGCGACGGGCGACCCCTTGCCGATCTGGGTCGCCGACTACGTCCTGCCCGACTACGGCACGGGTGCGATCATGGGGGTTCCCGCCCACGACGAGCGCGACCTCGCGTTCGCGCAGACGTTCGACCTTCCGGTCGTCGAGGTCGTCGGGGAGGACGGCGTCCTCGTCAACTCGGCCGAGTTCAGCGGCCTGAGCGTCGAGGAGGGCGGCCAGGCGATCGTGCGAAAGCTGGCCGATGAAGGACGCGGCGGCGCTGCCGTCAGCTATCGCCTGCGCGACTGGTCGTTCTCGCGCCAGCGCTACTGGGGCTGCCCGATCCCGATCGTCTACTGCGAGCACTGCGGCATCGTCCCCGTCCCGGAAGAGGATCTGCCCGTGCTGTTGCCGGAGGTCGAGGACTACCGGCCGAAGGGCAAGCCTCCGCTCGCCTCAAACGAAGAGTGGATGCGGGTTTCGTGCCCGAAGTGCGGCGGCGAAGCTCGCCGCGAGGCCGACACGATGGACACGTTCGTCGACTCGTCCTGGTACTTCCTCCGCTACTGCGACCCGCACAACGACTCGGCTCCCTTCGAGCGTTGGCTCGCCGACTACTGGATGCCCGTCGACCAGTACATCGGCGGCATCGACCACGCCACCGGCCATTTGCTCTACTCGCGGTTCTTCGTCAAGGTGCTGAACGACCTGGGCATGGTCGGGTTCCGCGAGCCGTTCCAGCGCCTTTTCCACCAGGGTTGGGTCACGTTCGACGGCTCCAAGATGTCGAAGTCGAAGGGCAACGTCATCGGCCCGGACGACCTGGTCGAGGAGTACGGGGCGGACGCGATTCGGCTCTACATCCTCTTCATGGGCCCTGCAGATCAGGACATGGAGTGGCAGGCGTCCGGGGTGGAGGGCACCGTCCGTTTCCTGCAGCGTCTCTGGCGGGTCACGCTCGAGCAGGCGGCGAAGCCGGCGACCGGCGGGATCGACAGCCCGCTGGCACGGAAGGCGCACGAGACGATCGCCAAGGTCTCGGACGATGTCGGCCGCCGTCTGGCCTTCAACACGCCGATCGCGGCGGTGATGGAGCTCGTCAACGAGCTCAGCAAGAACCCGGACGACCCGGCCGCACGGTTCGCCGCCGAGACCGCGGTGTCGCTGATCCAGCCGTATGCGCCGCACGTCACTGAGGAGCTGTGGCAGCGGCTCGGCGGCGAGCGCCTCTGGGAGCAGCCGTGGCCGGAAGCCGATCCGGCGCTGCTCGAGCGGGAGACGGTCGAGATCGTGCTGCAGGTGAACGGAAAGCTGCGCGACCGCCTGCAGGTACCGGCGTCGACGTCGGACGAGGAGCTCGTCGAGCTCGCCCGCTCGTCGGAGAAGGTGCGGGCGCACTTCAACGGCGGCGAGCCGCGGAAGACGATCGTCGTGCCGGGCAAGCTCGTCAACTTCGTCGTCTAACGTCCCCGTTCGCGCCGCCTCTCGGCGCGGGGCGAAATCGGCACACAGTCGTTGCAGAGGCGTTCACCCTCCGTGAGCACTCTCTCGGCACGCTCGGGACATGCCCTCCCTGCCCGTGTCGCGCCGGCGGGCGCTCGTCCTCGCGGCAGCCGCGCTTGCGCTGCTGGCCGTGGCCGGGCGCACGCTGGCCGGCGCGGGTGCCGCGGCCGAACAGCAGCCTGCGCAGGCGCTCGTCGCCGAACCGGCCGCGGCTGCGCCCAAGCTCGTCGTCCACGTCGCCGGCGCCGTCCGGCGGCCGGGTCTCTACCGGCTGGCCGAGGGCAAACGCGTCGCCGACGCGGTCGCCCGTGCGGGCGGAGCGACCGCGCCGGCCGACACTGCGGCGATCAACCTCGCTGCGCCGCTCGCCGACGGGATGCAGGTGCTCGTGCCCAGACGCGTGCCCGGCGCGGGCGGCAAGACCGTCGGCGGCCGCGTCAGCCTGAGCTCGGCCACTGCTGCCGAGCTCGACGGGCTTCCCGGAATCGGCCCGGTCACGGCCCAGAAGATCCTGGACTACCGCGCCGAGCACGGCGGCTTTCGCTCCGTTGACGATCTCGACGCGATCCCTGGGATCGGCCCCGCGCGCATCGAGCAGCTGCGGGACGTGGTGTCGCCCTGATCGCGCGCGGCTGGCCGACACTCCTCGTGCTCGGAGCGTGCCTCGGTCTCGCGCTCGCGAACATGGTTCGCGCCCCGGCGGCCGCCACCGCGGTGCTCGCCGCCTCCGCGACCGTCGCGGCAGGCGTCCCGCGTGCTCGCCTGCCGGCGTGCGCGCTGGCGCTGCTGCTCGCCGGCTGGTGGTGGGGGAGCGTGCGGCTCGAGGCACTCGAGCGCAGCGTGCTCCTGCCCGAGGTCGGCCGCTCGGCGGCTGTGACCGCGGTCGTGACCGGGCCGGTGCGCAGATCCACCTTCGCGCTCCGGCTCCCGGCCGAGGTGCGGCGCTTCGACGAGCGTTCGCTGCGCGAGCGCGTTTTGCTCGAGTTGCCGCTCGGCCGTTCGCCGCCCCAGGGAGCCGTGCTCGAGCTTCGGGCAACCGTGTCCCCGCCGCGCGGCCCGGAGGACGGTTTCGACGAGCGCGGCTGGCTCGCCCGTCGCGGCGTCCACGTCGTCCTGCACGGGCGCGGTTGGCGGATCGTCGGCCGCCGCGGCGGAATCGGTGGTCTGTCGGATCGCCTCCGGGCGCATGTCGCGCGCGCGATCGCCCCGGCGCTCGAGGGGGAGCGCCACGCTGTGCTGGCCGGGATCGTGCTCGGCGAGGACGAGGGGCTGACCGACGAGCTGCGGGACGACTTCAAAGCGTCGGGGCTCTACCACCTGCTCGCCGTCTCGGGGCAGAACATCACCTTCCTGGCGCTCGGCGTCCTCGGGCTCGCGTGGCTGCTCGGCATCCCACGTCTCGCCGCCGAGGTGGTCGCGATCGCGGCGATCGCCGGCTACGTGCTCGCGGTCGGCTGGCAGCCCTCCGTCGTCCGCGCCGGCGTCGCCGGCGGCCTCGCCTCGCTCGCCTGGTTGCTGTCCCGCCCGCGGGACCGCTGGCACTTCCTCGCGCTCGGAGCTGCGGTGCTGCTCGCGTGGACGCCAGCGAGCCTGCTCGAGCCCGGCTTCCAGCTCTCCTTCGCCGCAGTCGGCGCGATCTTCCTGCTCCTGCCGCGGCTCCGGCGTGCGCTCGAGGGCTACCCGCTGACCGACTGGCTCCGCGAGGCGCTCGCCGTCTCGACCGCCTGCGGCGCCGCGACCGCGCCGATTCTCTGGCTGCAGTTCGGCAGCGTTCCCGTCTACTCGCTGCTGGCCAACGCGCTCGTGACGCTCGCGATCGGACCGCTGCTCGGGATCGCACTCGTCGGCTCTCTGATCGAGCCGGTGCTGCCCACCGCCGCGCTTGCGCTCGGCTGGCTGAACGGCTGGCTGGCGGCCTACATCGCCACCTGCGCGCGCGTGATCGGCGGGCTCCCGTTCGCCCAGGTCGGATCCGGCACCGCCGTCTGCGTGCTGCTCGGAACACCGGTCGCACTCCTTCTCCTGCAGCGCCTGCCGCGGTGGCGGCGCCCGCTCGCCGTCGCGAGCCTCGCGGCGGCGGTTCCGGCCTTGCTCGCCTGGCAACTGCTGCCCGAGGCGCGGCTGCCGCCGCCGACCGGCCTGAGGATGACGTTCCTCGACGTGGGCCAGGGTGACTCGATCCTGCTCCAGGTGCCCGAAGGCTCGGTGCTCGTCGACCAGGGACCGCCGGAGGCGGACGTGTCACGGCAGTTGCGAGGGCTCGGAGTCCGTCGGCTCTCCGCGCTCGTGCTCACGCACCCACAACGAGACCACATCGGCGGAGCAGAGACGATCCTGCGGCGTCTGGCGGTCGATCGCGTCCTCGACCCACGGCTCGCGGTCTCGGGCCCGTTCGAGCGGGCCGCCCTCGCCGAGGCGGCGGATCACGGTGTGCCGGTCGTGGAGACGCGTGCCGGAGATGGTTTCCGGCTCGGCCGGCTCCGGCTCCGCGTCCTCTGGCCGGACCGGCCGGGAACCGAGAGCGAGGATCCGAACCTGCTCCCGATCGTCCTGCTCGCGACCTACGGCGAGGTCGAAGCGCTCCTGACCGCCGACGCCGAGAGCGAGGTCACGGCGCGGCTGCTCTCGCGACGTGTCGAGATCCTCAAGGTCGCACACCACGGGTCGTCCGACCCCGGCCTCGCCGGCGAGTTGCGCGAGCTGCGGCCGGCCGTGGCGGTCATCTCCTGCGGCCGCAACAACGACTACGGCCACCCGACAACGTCCACGCTTGCGGCGCTTCGCGACAGCCCGGGACTGCGGTTGTACCGCACCGACGAGGACGGCCGCGTCGTGCTCGAGTCGGACGGCCGGCGGATCTCGGTGCGCACGGATCGTTGAGTAGGGTGGAGCCATGGCCGAGTCGCCTGCACTCAAGCCGGTCTACCTGCTCACCGGCAGCGACCGCCCCAAGATCGAGACCGCACTCACACGGCTCCGCCGCCACTTCGAGCCGGAGGCGACCGAGATCGTCAGCGCCCAGGAGCGGTCGGGCGGCGAGGCCGCCGCCCTCTGCAACGCGGGCAGCCTCTTCGGCGACGCCCGCCTCGTCCTCGTCGAAGGAGTCGACGGGCGCCGCAACAGCGAGGGCAGGCTTGCGAACGGCTGGAAGGCCGCCGACGTGAAGGCGATCGAGGAGTACCTCGCCTCGCCCGCGCCCGGCACCGTGCTCGCGCTCGTCGCCGAGGAGCTGAAGAAGGATGCGCCGCTGACGAAGGCGTGTGCCAAGGCGGGCGACGTGCTCGCCTTCGAGGTCGCGAAGCGGAAGGCGGATGCCTGGGTCGCGGAGCGCTTCAAGCAAGCCGGCGTCCGGGCCGAGCCCGACGCGGTCGCGGCGCTCGTGCAGCTCGTGGGCGAGGACTTCCACCAGCTCGCGAACGAGGTCGACAAGCTCGCCCTCTGGGCCGGCGACGAGCCGATCGGGGAGCGCGAGGTCGAGTTGCTCGTCGCGGCCGTCGCCGAGACGCCGACGTTCGCGCTCACAGATGCCTGGGCCCAGCGCGACCCCGGCCGAACGCTCGACGCCAGCGAGACGATCTTCGAGCGCGAGGGGCGCCCGCGCCGTGACACGGCGCCGCGGTTGGCCGGAGCGCTCGGCAGCCACCTGGCGTTCATGCGCCGCTGCCAGCGGCTTGCCGCCGAGGGCGTCCGGGCGCGCGACGCAGCCTCGACCCTGAAGCGACACCCGTTCTACGTCGAGAAGGTGTTCGGCCAGGCTTCGAACTTCACCGAGGAGGAGCTGCGCACGGCTGTCGTCCGCATGGCCGGGCTCGACCACGCGCTCAAGGGCGGCAGCAAGCTCGCGCCCGACCTCGAGCTCCAGCGAGCCCTGATCGACCTCAGCGCCGAGAGCTAAGCGGCCGAGTCGCCGGCGACGAGCCGGGAGGCACGCGACTTCTTGCGGGCGGCTGTGTTCTTGTGCAGAGCGCCGTGCGAGGCGGCCTTGTCGATCATCCGCGTCAGCTCGAGATGCTCCGTCGCGACCTTGTCGTTGTCGCCCTCGGACACCGCGGCTTCCAGCCGCTTCGTCAGCGTCTTCACGGTCGACCGGTAGCGAAGGTTCTCCTCCCGCTGGCGCTCGGAGATCCGGACTCGCTTCTTCTGCTGCTGGATGTTGGCCATGTCGGAAAAAGGCCCGCACTCGGCGGGCGCGCGGAATCGTAGCAGACCCCTGTTCCTATACTCGCTCCCGTGGAGACGCGGGCCAAGGCACGGAGGCTCGCGTGGTCCACGGCGTTGTTTTCCGCCGCGACGGGGCTCTCGCGCTTGCTCGGGCTCGTCCGGGAGATCGTCGCCGCGAACTACTTCGGCGCACGCGGGCCGATCAACGCCTTCACGGTCGCGTTCCAGATTCCGAACCTGATCCGTGCCCTCGTGGCCGACGCGGCGCTCTCGTCTGCGTTCGTGCCGGTGTTCAGCGAGCTGCTCGAAAAGGGAGAGAAGGCGCGAGCCTGGCGCGTCGCCTCGACGATCTTCTGGCTCTTCCTGCTGCTCGGCGGCGGCGTGACCGCGCTCTTCATCCTCGTCGCGCCGCTGCTGATGCCGGCGCTCACGGGCGCGTACGACGACCTGACCGTGACGCTCTCGCAGATCCTCTTCCCGATCGTCGTCCTCCTGGGCATGTTCGGCGTCGTCACCGGGATCCTGAACAGCTACGACCAGTTCTCGATCCCGGCCCTGACGCCGGTGGCGTGGAACCTGGCGATCATCGCCGGCCTCGTCTTCGGGGTGCCCCAGGCCGAGACCGAGAGCGGGAAGCTCTACGTGTACGCCGGCTCGATCCTGATCGGCACCGTGATCCAGCTGCTGCTGCCGCTGCCGTGGCTGCGCGGGCTCGACGGGCGTCTCCGCCTGGCACTCGACATTCGCGATCCCGCCGTCAAGCAGGTCTTCCTGCTGATGGTGCCCGTGACCCTCGGGCTCGGCCTGATCAATGTCAACGCGGTGATCGGCACGATCGTGGCGTCGAAGTGGATCGACCCGTTCATCTCCCCGAACGCGATCGACAAGGCATTCCGGATCTACATGCTCCCGCAAGGGATGTTCTCGGTCGCGGTGGCGACCGTGCTCTTCCCGACGCTCGCCCGGCTCGCGACCCGTGGCGACCTCGCCGGCGTGCGGAACACGATCGCGCTCGGGCTGCGCCAGATCAACTTCCTGCTGCTGCCGGCCGCCGCCTTCTCGATCGTGCTGGCCGAGCCGATCGTGCGCCTGCTCTACCAGCGCGGCGCGTTCGATCCCGGCCAGACGAAGGTGGTCGCCGGCTGCCTCGCCGCGTTCTCGGTCGGTCTCACCTTCAACGGGATGATGCTGATGCTGAACCGCGGCTTCTTCAGCCTCCAGCAGCCGTGGATCCCGACCGTCATCGCGCTGGCGAACCTCGCCCTCAACGTCGCGCTGTACGCGGTCTTCTACCGCGTCGGCACGTGGGGGATCCCGTTCGCGATCTCGCTCTCGAACATCGCAGGAGTCGGAATGCTGCTCTACGCCTTGCGCCGCCGGATCGGGGCGATCGACCTGACCGAGACGGTGCGGTCGTTCGTCCGGGTCACGGTCGCGTCGGCGCTGCTCGGCGTTGCGAGCTACGCCGTCTGGCGCGGGCTCGACGAGGCGCTCGGCCGCTCCTTCCTCGCGCAGCTGACCTCGCTGAGCCTGGCGCTCGTCGCCGGCGGGGCCGTCTACCTGGTTGCGTGCCGGGCGCTCCGGGTGCGCGAGCTCGCGACGCTACTCTCCCTGCGAGGCCGTTCGCGCCGAGGCTGATCACGCATGGACCAGGACAAGATCCGCAACTTCTCGATCATCGCCCACATCGACCATGGGAAGTCGACGCTGGCCGATCGCATCCTGCAGGCGACCGACACCGTCGCCGACCGCGACATGAAGGAGCAGCTGCTCGACTCGATGGAGCTCGAGCGCGAGCGCGGGATCACGATCAAGGCGCAGGCGGTGCGCGTGCTCTGGAAGGGTCATCAGCTGAACCTGATCGACACCCCCGGCCACGTCGACTTCACCTACGAGGTCTCGCGCTCGCTGCAGGCGTGCGAGGGCGCTCTGCTCGTCGTCGATGCGGCGCAGGGAATCGAGGCGCAGACGCTCGCGAACGCCTACCTCGCGATCGAGAACAACCTCGAGATCGTCCCCGTGGTGAACAAGATCGACCTGCCGCAGGCCGACCCGGACGGGGCGGCCGCCGAAGTCGCCGACCTGATCGGCGACGACCCCGACCGCGTCCTCCGGATCTCGGCCAAGACGGGTGAAGGTGTCGAGGACGTGCTCGACGCGATCGTCGAGCGGATCCCGGCGCCCGACGGCGCCGCGGATGCACCCGCGCGGGCGCTGATCTTCGACTCGTCCTACGACCAGTACCGCGGCGTCGTCGCGTTCGTGCGGGTGGTCGACGGCCGCTTCGAGACCCGCGACGCCGTGCGGGCGATGGCCCAGGGAACCCGGTTCGAGGCGGAAGAGCTCGGCTTCCTCTCGCCGGAGCGCCGCCCAGTTGACGCGCTCGTTGCCGGCGAGGTCGGCTACGTGATCACAGGGCTCAAGGACGTCTCCAAGCTCCGCGTCGGCGACACGCTGACGGCCGAGAAGCGTCCTGCCGCCGAGCCGCTGCCCGGCTACAAGGAAGTGAAGCCGATGGTCTTCTCCGGTCTCTTCCCGACCGACTCGGACGAGTACCCGGAGCTTCGTGACGCGCTCGAGCGGCTGAAGCTGAACGACGCGGCGCTCTTCTACGAGCCGGAGACGTCGCAGGCGCTCGGCTTCGGCTTCCGCTGCGGCTTCCTCGGCCTGCTGCACATGGAGATCGTCCGCGAACGGCTCGAGCGGGAGTTCGACCTCGATCTGATCGTGACCGCGCCGAACGTCGCCTATCGCGTGCAGGAGCGGAACGGCGCCTGGGTGGAGGTGCACAACCCCGCTGACATGCCGGTCGAGATCGAGGCGGCCGAGGAGCCGTACATCCGAGCGTCCGTGATCGTGCCGAAGGAGTACGTCGGCGCCGTGATGGAGCTCAACAACGAGCGCCGCGGCAAGTTCGATCACATGGAGTACCTCTCCGAGGAGCGGGTGCACCTCACCTACGAGCTGCCGCTGGGCGAGATCGTGCTCGACTTCTACGACCAGCTCAAGTCGCGGACGCGCGGCTACGCGAGCTTCGACTACGACCTCGCCGGCTTCCGGCCGGGCAACGTCGTCCGCGTCGACGTCCTCGTCGGTGGCGAGCAGGTCGATGCGCTCTCGCTGATCGTGCATCGCGACTTCGCCTACGAGCGCGGCCGGCTGCTCGTCGAGCGGCTGCGGAAGGAGATCCCGCGGCAGATGTTCGATGTCGCGATCCAGGCCGCGATCGGCGCGCGGATCATCGCGCGCGAGACGGTGAAGGCGCGCCGCAAGGACGTGCTCGCGAAGTGCTACGGCGGCGACATCAGCCGCAAGCGGAAGCTGCTCGAGAAGCAGAAGAAGGGCAAGAAGCGGATGAAGCAGGTCGGCGGCGTCGAGGTGCCGCAGGAGGCGTTCCTGGCCGTGCTCAACCTGGACGAGCGGTCGAAATGAGCGTCACGAACCGGCACGAAAACGGCACTCCCGCGGCACACACGCGAGGCGAATTGCCGCGTACCGTTCCAGAAGGGGGCGTCGACGCCCCCATCCCGGGGCCTGGACCCGGCGCGCGCCACCTCTACGTCCACCTGCCCTTCTGCGCGCACCGCTGCGGCTACTGCGACTTCGTCACCGTCACCGGACACGACGGCGAGCACGGCGGCTACGTCGACGCGCTGCTGGCGGAGCTCGAGCTCGAGCGCGGCTTGCTCGCGGGCGAGGTCGAGACGGTCTTCCTCGGCGGCGGCACGCCGACCTTCACGGAGCCGACGGCGCTCGCGCGACTCCTGGCCGGACTTCCCAGCGCGGTGGAGACGACGGTCGAGGCCAATCCTGAGACGGTCACGCCCGAGCTCGCCGCGCTGTTGCGCGAACACGGGGTCGATCGCGTCTCGCTCGGCGCGCAGAGCTTCCAGCCGCACCTGCTCGAGACGCTCGAGCGGCAAGCGAGCCCCGACGACGTCCGCGGCGCGGTCGGGACGCTCCGCGGCGCAGGCTTCGACAACGTCTCCCTCGACCTGATCTACGGCATTCCCGGCCAGAGCGTCGCCGATCTCGAGCGAGACCTCGCCGAGGCGATCGCGCTCGAGCCGGAGCACCTCTCCTGTTACGAGCTCGAGGCGAAGCCGGGGACGCGCTTCACCCACGCCCACGGCGACGAGCTCGAGCGGCAGGCCGAGGCGATGGAGGACTACTTCGAGCGCGTCGTCGAGTCGCTGACGGGCGCCGGCTATCGCTGGTACGAGACCGCGAACTTCTGCCGCACCGACGGCACCCGTGACCTGCGGGCCCACCACAACCTCGGCTACTGGCTCGGTCGCGACTACCTCGGGATCGGCGTCGGCGCCGTCTCGACCGTCGGCGGCCTGCGCTGGCGGAACTCGCCGAGCCTGCCGCGCTATCTCGCAGCGCTCGGCCGCAGTGAGCGGCCGCAGCGCGAGCTCGAGCAGCTCGAGCCGGAGACGACCGCGCGCGAGCGCGTCATGCTCGGGCTCCGGCTCGACGAGCCGCTGGCGCTGACCGGGCTCGGCGCCGCCGTCGACCGCGACGCTGTGGTGCGGCTCCAGCGGCACGGCCTGGTCGAAGCAACGGGCAAGACGCTCGAGCTCACGCGGCGGGGCCGCTTCCTGGGCGGCGGCGTCACCGCCGAGCTGCTGGTCGAGAGCTAGAATTCTCCTGCAAATGGCCGAGATCAGCGAGCGCAAGCGAGACCTCCTCCGGCGCCTCGTCGAGGAATACGTCGCCACCGGCGAGCCGGTCGGCTCGAAGACGCTCGTCGAGCGCGCCGGCCTGCCCGTCTCGTCGAGCACGGTGCGCCACGAGCTCGCCGAGCTCGAGTCACTCGGCCTGCTCACTCATCCGCACACGTCTGCCGGCCGGATCCCGACCGACGCCGGCTACCGCTTCTACGCCGAGGGGGTGCTCGAGCGCCAGGAGCCGCGGCCACAGCGCTTCCCGCTCGACCTCACCTCGATGCGGAGTGAGGTCGAGGACGCGCTCCAGTCGACGACCGAGATGCTGAGCCAGGTGACGCGGCTGCTCGCGCTCGTCTCCGCGCCCGGTCTCGAGACGGCGTCGGTGCGCCACGTCGAGGTGCTGCTGCTGCAGCCGTCGGTCGTGATGGTCGTGACGATCACCTCCACCGGCGGCGTCGCCAAGAAGCTGATCACGTTCGAGCGTGCTGTCGACTCGGGCCTCGCCGCCTGGGCGAGCGAGTACCTGAACGAGCGGCTCGTCGGCGTCGGCATCGGCACGCACACCCTGCGCAGGCGGATCGACGACCCCGGTCTGACTGGGCGGGAGAAGGACTTCGTCGACGCGCTCCGGCCCGCGCTCGCCGACCTGGCGGCGCCGACCGCGCAGTCGCTCTACGTCGGCGGCGCCGCGTCGCTGCTCGACGACGTCCGGCCGGACGAGCTCGAGGCCTGCCGGCGCCTCCTCTCCGTGCTCGAGAAGCGTGCCGCCGTGCTCGAGCTGATGACCGAGTCGTTCGACCTCCGCCGCCCGTACGTCCGCGTCGGGCTCGACCACCCCGGCCTGCACGACGTCGCGCTCGTCGGCTCCACCTACGGACTGCCGACGCGCACGCTCGGCTCGATCGGCCTGCTCGGCCCGGTCCGGATGGACTACGACAAGGCTGTTCGCACCGTCCGCGCCGCCGCCCACGAGCTCTCGCGGCTCGTCGAGACCGCGTACGAGGAGGACTGACCTCCCCGGTACGCTTGGCTGATGGCCACGGCCGAACGCGACTACTACGAGCTGCTCGGCGTCGAGCGGACTGCGAGCGACGCCGAGATCAAGAAGGCGTTCCGCAAGCTCGCGCGCGAGCTTCATCCCGACGTGAACGGCAACGCGGACGCGCAGGAGCGCTTCCGCGCGGTCGCCGAGGCGTACGAAGTGCTCTCCGACGCCGAGCGGCGCAAGCTCTACGACCAGTACGGCCACGCAGGCCTCCGGCGCGGCGGCTACGCACCGAGCGACTTCGCCTTCTCGAACCTGAGCGACATCTTCTCCGCCTTCTTCGGCGACGATCTCTTCGCGCGCAACCGGGGCGGGCGCGCCCGCGGCGGCGACGTCGGCGCTGCAATCGCGATCGAGCTCGTCGACGCATTCACCGGCGTCGAGCGCACGGTCGAGGTCGAGGTCGCGGTCACCTGCGAGGTGTGCGACGGCGAGGGAGCCGAGCCGGGCACGGAGCGCGTCACCTGCCAGACGTGTGGCGGCCAGGGCCAGCTGCAGCAGGTCTCGCGCAGCGTCTTCGGCGAGTTCGTCCGCACCCAGGCCTGCCCCACGTGCCTCGGCGCGGGCACGGTCGTCGAGACACCCTGCTCCGTGTGCCAGGGCAACGGCCGCACGATCGAGATCAAGGAGCTCGAGGTCGAGATCCCGGCCGGGATCCACGACGGCCAGCGGATTCGCATCCGTGGCGCCGGCCACGCGGGCACCGGTGGCGGCATTCCCGGCGACGCCTACGTCGAGGTGCACGTCGCCCGCGATTCGCGCTTCGAGCGGGACGGCGACGACATCCTCTCGGAGGTCGACCTGACGATCGTCCAGGCCGCGCGCGGTGCCCAGCTGTCGATCCCGACCCTCGAGGGCGACCTCGAGCTCGACTTCGCCGCGGGCACACAGCCGGGCGAGGTGCGCGTCCTGCGCGGCAAGGGGATGCCCTCACTGCAGCGCTCGGGCCGCGGCGACCACCGCGTGCTCGTCAACGTCTCCGTGCCGCGGCAGCTGACCGACGAGCAGCGCGAGCTGCTCGACCGCTTCGACGAGCTCTCCGGCGAGGACACCTACCGGCGCGACGAGGGCTTCTTCGAGAAGCTCAGAAACGCGATCCGCTGACGCTGCTCCGGCGTGTGTCCGTGACCGTCCCCGACGCCCGGGCGGAGGAGGCACGCGCGGTCATGCTCGAGCTGTTCCCGGAAGGCTTCGAGGAGCTCGGCGGCGAAGGCGGCGCGCTCGAGCTGGCGGCGTACACGAACGCCGCCGGCGAGGAGCGGATCTGGCAGGCGTTCGGCGGCGCCGCGTCGTCCGACGTCGAGGAGGACTGGCAGGACCGCTGGCGCCAGTTTCACAAGCCGGTCCGCGTCGGCTCGCTCTGGATCGGCCCGCCCTGGGAGGAGCCGGACGGGGATGCGACCGCGGTCGTGATCGACCCGGGCCGCGCCTTCGGCACCGGCGGCCATCCGACGACGCAGCTCTGCCTGCAGCTGCTCGAACGCGAGCAGCGCGGGAGCGTGCTCGACGTCGGCTGCGGCTCCGGCGTCCTCTCGATCGCCGCCGCGAAGCTCGGCTTCGCGCCCGTGCGGGCGTTCGACTTCGATCCCCAGGCCGTCGAGGCGACCGAGCGAAACGCAGCCGACAACGGCGTCGCGGTCGAGGTCGGGCAGGCCGATCTGCGCGAGGACGACCTGCCGGAGGCAGACCTCGCGCTCGCGAACATCGCCGCCGAAGCGGTCGTCGCGCTCGGGCCGAGGCTCCGCGCGCGACGCGCGATCACCTCCGGCTACCTCGTCTCCGACGAGCCCGAGCTGGACGGCTACCGCCGCGAGCGCCGCGTCCAGTCGGGCGGCTGGGCGGCGGATCTGCACGTCCGTCAGTAGATTTTCGGCTCGATGGCGAGCTTCTCCGTCCGTTTTCTCGGCTGCAAGGTGTCCCAGACCGACGCTCAGGCCCTGCGCGAGCGGCTCGTCCGCGACGGCCACAACGAGGTCGAGGGCGGCGGCGACGTCGCCGTCGTCAACACCTGCTGCGTCACGAACGAGGGCCTTGCCAAGTCGCGGCAGGCTGCCGCGCGCGCCGCGCGCTCGCACGCCCGCGTGTACGTGACCGGCTGCGGCGCTCGCCTCTCCGACACGGCGTTCGCCGGGCTGCCCGAGAACGTCACCGTCGTTCCCGGCCAGATCGAGCAGGCGGTCGAGACGGTCGCCGGCGACGTCGGCGCGATCGCGTGCGTGCAGGCAGACGTGCGGCTCGACCGCGTCCGCGCCTTCGTGAAGATCCAGGACGGCTGCTCGTTCTCGTGCGCGTTCTGCGTGATCCCGCTCGTCCGCGGCGCCACGCGCAGCCGCAGCGCCGACGCCGTCCTCGGCGAGATCCGGCGCCGGGTCGCGCAGGGCCACCGTGAGATCGTGCTCACCGGCGTCAACCTCGGCTGCTTCCGCGACCGCGCCGCCGGGATGACGCTCGCCGGCCTGATTCGCGCCGCCGGCGCAATCGACGGCGTCGAGCGCCTGCGGCTCTCGTCGATCGAGATCAACCACGTCGACGATGACCTCGTCGCGGCGCTGCGCGAGACGTCCGTGGTCGGACCGCACCTGCATGTGCCGTTGCAGTCCGGCGACGACGGCGTCCTCCGGGCGATGGGGCGGCGCTACTCGGTCGAGACCTATCTCCGCAAGCTCGAGCCGCTCGCCGGCTTCAACCTGACCGCAGACGTGATCGTCGGCTTCCCGACCGAGGACGACGCAGCTTTCGAGCGCACGCTCGAGACGGTGCGCGCCGCGCGGCTGACGAAGGTGCACGTCTTCCCGTACTCGCCTCGCCCGGGTACGCGCACCGCAGCCGACGACGCCGTGCCGCCCGAGGTGAAGAAGGAGCGGAGTGCCCGCCTGCGCGCGCTCTCCGACGAGGCGTGCCGGGCGCGGTGGGCTGAGAAGGTCGGCCGCGACGACGTCGTCCTCGTCGACCGACCCGGCCGCGGCTACGGATCCGACTACTCGCCCTGGCTCGTCGACGCACCGGTGGGCGAGCTCGTGCGGGTGCGCGGCGCGGCGGTCACGGAGGAAGGTGTGCTCGCCGATGTCGCCTGACGACTGCCTCTTCTGCACCCTCGTCCGCGAGGGCGACCACGTCGCGAAGGCGGACGGCTTCGTCGCGATCCGGGACATCAATCCGCAGGCGGAGACGCACCTGCTCGTCCTGCCCGAGCGCCACGTCGACACGTTCCGCGACGTCTGCGGCGTTCCCGCCCGAGGAGGCCAAGCGGATGCTCGAGTTCGTCGCCCAGGTCGCTCGCGACGCCGGACTGACCGACTACCGGGTCATGGTCAACGTCGGTCCCGGCGGCGGCCAGACGGTCTTCCACCTGCACTGGCACGTCCTGGGTGGGAAGATCACGGGGTTGATGCCACAGTGATGCCCGCATGACGCTGATCGCCGAGATCAAGTCGCAGCTCGAGGACGCCATGCGCGAGGGGGACGCCGCTCGCCGCGACACGCTGCGCCTGATCCTCTCCAGCCTCCAGGGAGCGGAGAAGGAGCTGCAGCGGCCCTTGCACGAGGACGAGGAGCTGCAGGTGCTCCAGCGCGAGCGCAAGAAGCGCATCGAGGCCGCCGAGGCGTTCCGCAACGCCGGCCGCGAGGAGCAGGCCGACAAGGAAGAGGACGAGCTCGACGTGCTCGAGGAGTTCATGCCCGAGCCGATCTCCGAGGACGATCTCGAAGCGATCGTCGACGACGTGATCGCCGAGGTCGGCGCCACGAGCATGCGCGACATCGGCCGCGTGATGGCGGACGTGATGCCTCAGGTCGCCGGCCGCGCAGACGGGTCGGCCGTGAGCCAGATCGTCCGCGAGAAGCTCGCCTAGCCGCTAGTCGGTCGGCGCGTCCGCGAAGAGGTCGAAGTCGCCCGCCAGCACGCGGTCGATCCGGCCCGTCCGCATCCCCGAAGCGTCGCGAACGAGGGGGGACGGCTCGTGCCGGTAGCGCCGCACGATCGCCGGCTCGGGGCGATCCGACAGCCGCGGCCCGTTTGTGCCGTCCTCGACCGGCTCGACGTCGACGAGCACGGTGACGCGGTCGAAGGAGCGATCCTCCTCGTGCGGGAGCTCGAGGACGTGCAACCCGATCTCCGGCTTCAGCAGCGTGTAGGCACCGAGTCCCGCGACCTCGAGCACGACCGCCTCGTCGTCGCCGTTCCTGCGAACCCGCATCCCGCGGCCGTCCGCCCAGCCGACGTACATCGTCGCAAGCTCCTGCACGAACCGGCCGCAGGCGGCCGCGTCCTCGGCCTTGCCCGCCCGGACCGTGACCGTCGCGTCGCTCGCCTCGCGCGCGTCGAGGCCGGTGAGCGCGGCCGTGAGCACGTGCAGGCGCGTCGCGAGCAATTGCACGAGCTCGCGTGAGTGGGCCTCGCGCGCAGAGGAAAGGCGCGCTCCGAGCCGCTCGGCGGTCGCCGTCGCCGCACCGAGGCGGTCGAGGTACTCGATCAGGCTGAGCACCCTGTGCCGATCCTCCGACTCCCAGAAGGCCGGCTCGTGCGCCGCGGCCAGGGCGTCCTGCTTGGGCTCGTCCCAGGAGCGGACGCGCTCGACGAGCGAGGCGAGCGCGCTCAGGAGGAAGGTCGCTTCGACCTCCGTTCCCTCGGGCTCCAGCGCCACCCTCGCAAGCGTGAGGTCGCCCGGGTCGGCCGGCTCCTCCGCCGCTGCCGGCTCCGGCTCGCCTGCGTTCGGGTCGACGAAGGCGACGTCCAGACCGGTGCCGTCGCGCGCGGTGATGAAGAGGAACTGGTCGCCCTCGGGGAACTGCCGCTCGACGATCGCGGTCGCGATCCGTGTCAGCAGGTGCCGCTCGACCGCCCGCTTCAGCGGGCGCGCGCCGAGCTCGGCGCTGAAGCCCTGCTCGATCAGAAAGTCGATCGCGGCCTCGTCCCACTCGACCGCCCACGGCTGCATCCGGAGACCGCGCCGGCGCAGCACGTCGGTGAGCTCCTTCTCGAGCAGGCCGCGCATGATCTCGCGGCCGAGCGGCTGGAAGACGACGACGCGGTCGAGGCGGTTGAGGAACTCCGGCCGGAACGAGCGCTCGACCGACTTCGTCACCGTCGCGGCGTCGAACGCGCCCGAGCGTCCGGTGAACCCGAGCCCGGGCCCGCGCGGGATCGCGGAGCCGAGGTTCGAGGTGAGGATGATCACGCAGTGGCGCAGGTCGACCGTGCGCCCGTTCCGATCGGTCAGGCGCCCGTCGTCGAACACCTGGAGGAAGACGTCCCACACGTTCTCATGGGCTTTCTCGAACTCGTCGAGCAGGAGCACCGTGAACGGCTGCTTGCGCACGGAGGAGATCAGCGGTGCCGCCGGCTCGCCTCCGGCGGAGTCGCCGAGCAGACGGTCCAGGCTCTCGGAGGTCTGGAACTCGCTCATGTCGAGCCGCACGAGCCGGTCGGCCGAGCCGAAGAGGAACTCGCTGAAGGCCTTGGCGATCTCGGTCTTGCCGGTGCCGGTCGGGCCGACGAAGAGAAAGACGCCGAGCGGGCGCGACGGGTCCGTCAGCCCCGCCTTCACGAGCGCGATCCGGTCGACGAGGCACTCGACCGCCTCCGGCTGGCCGAGCACGCGGCTTTCGAAGAACGCCCGCACGTCGTCCAGGCGGAGGGGCGCCCGGGGATCGAGCACGTGGAGCGGGAGGCCGGTTGCAGCGCTCAGCGTCGCGATCACGCTCTCTGTCGTCACGGCGGTCGCGAGCCCGCGGGTGACGCGGTCGAGGACGAGCTCGAGCAGGCGGAGGAGGTTCCCCGGCGCCGCTGTCCCGGGGAGATAGTGCGTCGCCAGGTCGAGCGACTCGGCGAGCGTGTCCTCGTCGACGTCGACGCCGTAGTCGCGCGACCAGGCGCGCGCGACCTCGAGCGCGTCCTCGTCCGTCATCGGCGCCAGGCGGATCACTTCGAAGATCCGCGTCACGCGTGGCCTGCTCTGGGCCAGCAGCTCGTAGGCCGTCGGGTCGATCTCGCCGATGACGGCGATGTCGCGGGCCTCGATCGCCGGCAGCATGGCGTCGAGCAGCCCGCGCGGGCTGCGGGAGTGCTGCCCCGAGAAGAGCGCCTCCTCGAAGCTCGGGAAGAGCCAGACGATCGAGCGGCGGTTCATCCGCTCGACGATCTCCTTGACCCGCCCCTCGAGCTCGCCGATGTAGGACTGGCCGGCCATGATCTCGGCCGCCGCCGCCTGGAACGCGAACCACGGCTGCTCCAGCCGACGGAGCGCCTCCACGACCAGGGTCGTCTTGCCGACACCCTGTTCGCCGACGAGCAGCACCGAACGGGGGCTGCGCGGGGAGAGCGCGGCCGCGACCGCTTCGACCGCACCCGCGCGAGAGCCGACGAGCGTGGCCTGCGGGTGGTCGTCGATCTTGATCACCCGGCCGAGCTCGCGGAAGTAGCCGCCGTCGATCGACTGCTGCCGCCATTGGTCGATCGCAGGCGAAAGGGCGGTTCGCGTCGCCGTCGTGCCGCCGTCGAGCAGCTCCGCCACGAGCGGCTGCAGGCCGACGTCGAGCGTGGTCAGCTCGGCGGCCGTCAGGCGTTCGCCTTGTGCCACCCGGGCGTCGAGGAACGTGGACACGGCCGCGGCGAGCGGGCTGCCGCTCCAATCCGCCTCGGCGGCTTCGAGGACGGCCAGGATGCACTTGCTCGGCACCACTGCGAGCGCGCGCAGCAGGAGCACGCGCTCGCCCCATTCAGCGCGCGCGAACCGCTTCTTCGCCCGGTCGGCCCAATCCGCAGGGGGCTTGCGGCCGGCGGCGATCGCGGCGTACGTGCCCGCGCGGAGGAACTTCGAGCCGTCCCGGCCGGCAATCGCGAACGCGTCGTCCCGGACGCGGCCGGGATTGCAGAGCAGCGTGACGAGTTGTCCGAAGAGCTCGTCGTCCTCGAGCTCGTCGGCGTCGAGCCACTCGTGGTTCTCGGCCAGCTGCCTGGCCAGGGCCCTCGCCTCGACGAGCCCGTCCTCTTCGTGACGCGGCATCGCACGGTTTGTACTCGAAACGCACTGGCCTCGCGAGTCCCCCGTCCGGGTCAGGCGACGAGGCGAGAGCATCTGCTTTGATGACTTGCAAGTGAGGCGCGTCGTTCTTTCTCTCCAGCTCGTCGTGCTCGCCGTCGGCCTGACGGCGTGCGGCGGCGACGCCCTGTCGCTCGATCCGGTTGCGAGCGCAGCGACGAAGACGGTCGAGAGCGGCAGCTCTCGCGTCGAGTTCGAGATCTCGATGAAGGTTGCGGGCGAGTCCGTCGAGATGACCGGCTCGGGCGCATTCGACTACGCGAAGGCCCGCGCGGCACGCGTCACCTACCGGATGCAGATCCCGAGCTCGGCGACGTCGGCATGGACATGCGGATGCTCGGGACGAAGTCTTACCTGCGCCTGCCGGAGGAGATTGCAGGCGCGGCATTCCGGGCGGCAAGGAGTGGGCCGCCGTCGATCTCGCAAGTCGCTCGAGCAGTCCGGGCTCGGCAGCCTCGATTCACCCAGCAGCAGGATCCGGCGCAGACGCTCCAGTACCTCCGAGCCGCCAGCACCGGCGTGGAGGAGGCAGGCAGCGCGACTGTGCGCGGCGTCGAGACGACGCGCTACATCGGTCGGCTCGACTTCCAGAAGGCCCTCGACGCCGGGCTCGAGAAGCTCGAGCTCCCGGCGGCCGAGCGGCAGAAGGCCCGCAAGGGGATGAAGTGGATGCTCGACCAGATGGGCTCGAAGAGCGTGCCGTTCGAGGTCTTCGTCGACGGCGACGGCCTGCTCCGCCGGATGACGATGCACATGAGCATGAAGATCGAGGGCGAGCAGATCACGATGGCCATGCGGATGGACTACTTCGACTTCGGCGTCGACGTCGACGTCGAGGCCCCGCCCGCCGGCGACGTCTCCGAGGTCACCGGCCTGCTGCAGCCCTGAGCGTGGCCGCGCGCCGGGCCGATCTCCCGGAACGCCAGGGGTGAGCGTCGCCGACGCTCACCTACACTGAGCCGCGTGCAGGAAGTCCTTTCCGTCCCGAATGAGGTGGCCGCCGAGCTCGCAGGAGTGGGCGACGGCGTGCTCGACGCGCTCCGCGCGCGGCTCAGCTGCACGCTCCGGCTGCGCGGCAACCAGCTGACGATCGAGGGCGAGGACGACAGCGTCGCCGCCGCGCGCGCGGTCGTCGACGAGCTCGTCGAGCTGGTCGAGGGCGGCCACGAGATCGGGCCCGAGACGGTCGGCGCCGTCGTCGCCGCGCTCGACCAGGCCGAGGACATCCGCGAGGTCTTCGACGACGTCGTCTGGCGCCACCGCGGCAAGAAGATCGCGCCGAAGACGGTGACGCAGAAGCGCTACGTCGACGCGATCCGCGACTGCACGGTCACCTTCGGGATCGGCCCAGCCGGCACCGGCAAGACCTACCTCGCGATCGCGCTCGCGGTCGCCGCGCTGACCGAGAAGCAGGTCGGCCGGATCATCCTCACCCGCCCTGCGATCGAGGCCGGCGAGCGGCTCGGCTTCCTCCCCGGCGACATGCTCGCGAAGGTCGACCCGTACATGCGCCCGCTCTTCGACGCCCTCTACGACATGATGGATCCCGACCGGCTCGCCGCCTACATGGAGCGCGGCACGGTCGAGGTGGCGCCGCTCGCCTTCATGCGCGGCCGCACCTTGAACGACTCCTTCATCATCCTCGACGAGGCGCAGAACACCTCGCCCGAGCAGATGCAGATGTTCCTGACGCGGCTCGGCTTCGGCTCCAAGGTCGTCGTCACCGGCGACGTCACGCAGGTCGACCTGCCGCGCGACCAGGCCTCCGGGCTGATCCAGGTGCGCGACATCCTCAGCTCGATCGACGGGATCGGCTTCGTCGAGTTCACGCACCAGGACGTCGTCCGGCACAAGCTCGTGCAGCGGATCGTCGAGGCGTACAAGCTCCACGCCGAAGAGACGGGCACCGCCCGCAAGCGGTAGGTGCCGGTGGTCGCGGTCGAGGTCGAGAACCGGAGCGGGGCGGAGGTCGACGAGGCCGCTGCGGTCGAGCTCGCGCAGCGTGTGCTCGCCGCCGAGGGCATCGACGAGGGCGAGCTCGGGCTTGCGTTCGTGCCGCCGGAGGAGAGCCGGGCGCTGAAGCAGGAGCATCTCGGGATCGACGAGGCGACGGACGTGCTCTCGTTCCCGCTCGACGGGCGCGAGCAGCTGCCGCCCGGCCTGCCGCGCGCGCTCGGCGACCTCGTCATCTGCCCGCAGGTCGTCGGCGAGGAGTGGCGGCAGCCGCTCGTGCACGGACTCCTGCACCTGCTCGGCTACGACCACGGCGACGAGATGGAGGCCCGGGAGGCGCAGCTGCTGTGAAGTCGCCCTCGATCATCGAGTCGTTCAACTTCGCCTTCGAGGGGATCATCCACGTCCTCCGCACGCAGCGGAACATGCGGATCCACTTCGGCGTCGCGGTCCTGGTGCTGGTCGCGGCGCTCGTCTCGGGGGTCGACAAGCTCGAGCTGATCGCGCTCCTGCTCGCGATCGCCTTCGTCCTGATCGCGGAGATGCTGAACACCGCCGTCGAGGCGGCGATCGACGTCGCCACGACGTCCTTCGACCCGATGGCGAAGCTCGCGAAGGACATCGCCGCGGGCGCCGTTCTGATCGCGACGGCCGTCGCGGTCGCCGTCGGCTACCTCGTCTTCTCCGGCTCGGTCGCGGACCGGAGCTCGCGGCTGCTCGACCGGCTGTCGACCGTCCCGGCCGAGCTGACGCTGATCGCGCTCGTGCTGACGACGATCGTCGTGATCGCGACGAAGGCGTTCACCGGCAGCGGCACGCCGCTCCGAGGCGGGCTTCCCTCGGGCCACGCGGCGGTCGCGTTCGCCGGCTGGATGGCGGTAACGCTGATCCTCGACGACGTCGACCACCGCTTCCTGATCTCGTCGGTGACGTTCATCATGGCCTTGCTCGTGGCGCAGACCCGCGTCGAATCCGGTGTCCACTCCTCCGCCGAGGTCCTCTACGGCGGCCTGATCGGCGCGCTCGTCGCGCTCGCGGTCTTCCAGGTGGCGCAGTGACGGACCTTGGTCGAGAAGGCCGAGGCGGTCGCGGCGCGCGCGTACGCGCCGTACTCGAACTACCACGTCGGCGCCGTCGTGCGGACGGACGACGGCCGCGAGTTCGAGGGCGTCAACGTCGAGAACGCCGCCTATCCGCTCGGCGTCTGCGCCGAGAAGAGCGCGCTGGTGGCGGCCGTGGCCGCCGGCTACGGGCCCGGCCGGATCGCTGCGATCGGGATCAACGCGTCCCCGTGCGGCGGCTGCCGCCAGTGGCTGGTCGAGTTCCGGGTCCCCGAGGTCAGCTTCCGCCGCGAGGACGGCACGATCGCGACGTACGACGCAAAGGGGCTCCTGCCGGAGACCTGGGACTTCCCGGAGTGAAAGCGGGCTTCATCGCGGTCGCCGGGCGGCCGAACGTCGGCAAGTCGACGCTCGTCAACGCGCTCGTCGGCGAGAAGGTCGCGATCACCTCGCGCGTACCGAACACGACCCGCCGGCGCGTCTTCGGGGTCGCCAACGACGAGGACTCGCAGCTGGTGCTCGTCGACCTGCCCGGCTTCCAGAAGCCGATGGACAAGCTGACCCAGCGGATGCAGAAGACGGTCGACACGTCCTTCGAGGACATCGACGCGATCCTCTTCGTCATGTCGGCACGCGATCGCGTCGGCGCAGGTGACCGTTTCATCGCCCGGCGCGTCTACGGGCTCGGCAAGCCGGTGATCGTCGCCCTCAACAAGGTCGACAACCTGAAGCCGAGCCACATCATCACGCAGATGAAGGCGGCGGCCCAGCTCGGCGACTTCCACGCGCTCCATCCGGTGAGCGCGAAGACGAAGGACGGGATCGACGAGCTGCGCTCCGACCTCGTCTACCTCCTTCCCGAGGGGCAGCCCCACTTCCCGCGCGAGTCGGCGACCGACCAGACGAGCGAGGAGCGGATCTCGGAGCTGATCCGCGAAAAGGCGCTGCAGCTGACGCGGGACGAGGTGCCGCACTCGATCTCCGTCGAGATCGACGAGCTCGACGAGAAGCTCCTACGCGCGTTCGTGCTCGTCGAGACCGAGTCGCAGAAGCAGATCCTCGTCGGCAAGAAAGGCTCGATGATCCGCGAGATCGGCACCCGCGCGCGCCCCGAGATCGAGGCGCTGCTCGGGCATAAGGTCTTCCTCGAGCTCGTCGTCAAGGTGCGGCCGAAGTGGCGACGGGACGACGCGGCGCTGGAACGGCTCGGGCTCTAGACCCTCCTAGCTAGGTCATACTTCGTTCGACCGTGGCTACGAGCCCGGATGAGAGGAAGGCAGCGCTTCTCGACGCGACGGTGGCGCGCGTCCGCGAGCGGGTCGAGCCCGGTCAAGCCGACGACGTGGAGCGGTTCGTGCGCGCGTATTACGCCCACGTCGCCCCCGACGACCTGAGCGACCGCAGCGATCTCGACCTCTACGGTGCGGCGGTCGCGCACTGGAACCTCGCGCGCGTGCGGCAGCCCGGCGAGTCGAAAGTGCACGTCTACACGCCCAACGTCGAGGAGCACGGGTGGGAGTCGCCGCACACGGTCGTCGAGACGGTCGTCGACGACATGCCCTTCCTCGTCGACTCGGTCTCGATGGAGGTGACGCGGAACGGGAGCGCGATCCACCTCGTGGTCCGGCCGATCATGCGCGTCCGCAGGGACGAGGAGGGCCGGCTGCTCGAGGTCGGCGCCGAGGACGGGCAGCCCGAGTCGATGATTCACGTCGAGATCGACCGCCAGGCCGGCCCCGCCGAGCTGGAGCGGCTGCGCACCGATCTGGCGCGCGTGCTCGCCGACGTGCGGGCGGCCGTCGAGGAGTGGCCGACGATGCGGAAGCGCATCCACGACGTGCTCGCGGAGCTCGAGGCGTCGCCGCCGCCCGTCGACCCGGACGAGCTCGCGGAGGCGCGCGACCTGCTCGCGTGGATGCACGACGACCACTTCACGTTCCTCGGCTACCGCGCCTACGACATCCTCAACGAGGACGGGGAGGAGGTGTTGCGGGCGGTGCCGGGCTCGGGGCTCGGGATCCTGCGCGCAGGCGACGAGCGGACGATCTCGGTCAGCTTCGCCCAGCTGCCGCCGGCGGTGAGGCGGCTGGCGCGCGCGAAGAGCCTCCTGACGCTGACGAAGGCGAACTCGCGGGCGACCGTGCATCGGCCCTCGTACCTCGACTACGTCGGCGTCAAGCGCTTCGACGCCGCAGGCGAGGTCGTCGGCGAGTGGCGCTTCCTCGGCCTCTACACGCACACGGCGTACAGCGCGAGCCCGTGGGAGATCCCGGTCCTGCGCCGCAAGGCTCGGCGCGTCGTCGAGCGGTCGGGCCTGCCGACCGGCAGCCATGACCACAAGGCGCTCCTCGACATCCTCGAGACCTACCCTCGCGACGAGCTGTTCCAGATCTCGGAGGACGAGCTCTTCGAGACGGCGCTCGGCATTCTCCATCTCGGCGAGCGCCGGCGTGTCCGGCTCTTCGTGCGCCGGGACGCGTTCGGCCGCTTCCTCTCCTGCCTCGTCTACGTGCCGCGGGAGCGGTTCGACACCGAGAACCGGCAGCGGATCCAGGAGATCCTCCAGGAGGCGTTCGCGGGCACGAGCGTCGACTACACGACGCGCGTGTCCGAGTCGGTGCTGGCGCGCCTCCACTTCGTCGTCTACACCGAGCAGGGCACGGTGCCCGAGTTCGACGTCGCCGAGATCGAGGCCCGGCTCGCCGCGGTGACGCGCGCCTGGACGGACGACCTTCGCGACGCGCTCGCGGAGCAGCTCGGCGAGGCCCGTGCCGGCCCGCTCTTCGAGCGCTACGGCGAGGCGTTCCCGGCTGCCTACCGGGAGGACTTCACCGCCCGCCAGGCGGTGCACGACATCGAGCGGCTCGAGCGGCTCGACCCGGACGGCGACCTCGGGATGAGCCTGTACGTCCCGCTCGACTCGACGCTCGACCAGCTCGCGTTCAAGCTCGTTCGCACGGGCAGGCCGACCCTGCTCTCGGACGTGCTGCCGCTGCTCGAGAACATGGGTGTCCGGGTCAGCGACGAGCGGCCGTACGAGGTCAAGCCCGCCGGGGGCCTGCGGTCTGGATCTACGACTTCGGGCTCCGCCACGACGGGGCCGCCGAGCTTCACGCCGACGACGTGCGCGAGACGTTCCAGGACGCGTTCGCGCGCACCTGGCGCGGCGAGACCGAGAACGACGGCTTCAACCGGCTCGTGATCGCGGCCAGGCTGACCGCGCGCGAGATCACGATCCTGCGCGCGATCGCCAAGTACCTCCGCCAGGCGGGCAGCACCTTCAGCCAGGCGTACATGGAGGACGCGCTCTTCGTCCACTCCGATGTCGCCCGCGGGCTCGTCGAGCTGTTCCGAGTCCGCCTGGACCCGGCACGGCCCGAGGATGCGGACGCGAAGGCGCGCGCGCTCGAGCGTGAGCTCGAGAGCGCGATCGACGCCGTCGAGAGCCTCGACCAGGATCGGATCCTGCGCGGCTTCCTCCGCGTCGTCCGTGCCGTCCTGCGGACGAACTACTTCCAGAAGGACGCCGCCGGCCAGGCGAAGCCGTACCTCTCCTTGAAGCTCGATCCCGATCTCGTCCCGGACCTGCCCGAGCCGCGGCCGATGTTCGAAGTCTTCGTCTACTCGCCGCGCGTCGAGGCCGTGCACCTCCGCGGCGGCAGGGTCGCGCGCGGCGGCATTCGCTGGTCGGACCGGCTCGAGGACTTCCGCACCGAGGTGCTCGGGCTGATGAAGGCGCAGACGGTCAAGAACGCCGTCATCGTCCCGGTCGGCGCCAAGGGCGGCTTCGTCGTCAAGCGTCCCCCGCCGGGGGGCGACCGGGCTGCGTTGCTCGAAGAGGTCGTCGAGTGCTACCGCATCTTCATGCGCGGGCTGCTCGACGTGACCGACACGATCGCGGGCGGGAAGGTCGTGCCGCCGCCCGACGTCGTCCGGCACGACGAGGACGACCCGTACCTCGTCGTCGCCGCGGACAAGGGCACCGCGACCTTCTCCGACATCGCAAACGAGATCGCGATCGAGTACGGCTACTGGCTCGGCGACGCGTTCGCGTCTGGCGGCTCGGCCGGGTACGACCACAAGCAGATGGGGATCACCGCCCGCGGCGCCTGGGAGTCGGTCAAGTTGCACTTCCGCGAGCTTGGGACGGACGTCGAGACGACCGACTTCACCGTCGCCGGAGTCGGGGACATGTCCGGAGACGTCTTCGGCAACGGGATGCTGCTCTCGCCGCACATCCGGCTGATCGGCGCGTTCGACCACCGGCACGTCTTCCTCGACCCGAATCCCGACGCCGCGGCGAGCTTCGCCGAGCGGGAGCGGCTCTTCGGGCTGCCGGGGTCGTCCTGGGCCGACTACGACCCGGCGCTGATCTCGCCCGGCGGGGGCGCGTTCCCGCGCACCGCCAAGTCGATCCCGCTCTCGCCGGAGGTGCGGGCGGCGCTGGACGTCGAGTCGGAGTCGCTGACGCCGAGCGAGCTGATCCACGCGTTGCTCCGTGCTCCTGTCGACCTGCTCTGGAACGGCGGCATCGGCACCTACGTCAAGGCAGCCGAGGAGCGGCACGCCGAAGTCGGCGACCGTGCCAACGACGCCGTCCGCGTCGACGCCGAGGAGCTGCGCTGCCGCGTCGTCGGCGAGGGCGGCAACCTCGGCTTCACCCAACGCGCTCGGATCGCCTTTGCCCGCGCCGGCGGCCGCATCTTCATGGACGCGATCGACAACTCGGCCGGCGTCGATTGCTCCGACCACGAGGTCAACATCAAGATCCTGCTGGACACGATCGTCGCCGACGGCGATCTGACCGGGAAGCAGCGGAACGCGATCCTCGCCGAGATGGGGGACGAGGTGGCCGCGCTCGTCCTGCGCGACAACTACGAGCAGACGCAGGCGATCGCGACCTCGACCGCACAGGCCGCGTCCATGCTCGAGGTGCACGAGCGCTACGTCCGGAGCCTCGAGCAGGACGGCACGCTGAATCGCGAGCTCGAGTTCCTCCCGTCCGACGAGGGCTTCGACGAGCGTGAGGCGGCGGGCGGCGGGCTGACCGCGCCCGAGTTCGCCACCCTGCTCTCGCACACGAAGATCGCGCTCGAACAGGAGCTGCTCTCGTCCGACCTTCCGGAGGATCCCTACCTCTCGAGCGAGCTCGAGCGCTACTTCCCGACGCGGCTCCGCGAGGAGTTCGGGGCTCAGCTCCAACGCCACCCGTTGCGGCGGGAGATCATCGCCTCGCGCGTCGTCAACGACCTCGTCAACCGGGCCGGCACGACCTTCGCCTTCCGGCTCGGCGACGAGACCGGTGCCGGCGCCGACGACATCGCGCGCGCGTACACAGCGGCGCGCGAGGCGTTCGGCCTGCGCGAGCTCTGGAGCGAGATCGAGGCCCTCGACGGACGCGTGCCGACGGAGACCCAGATCGCGATGCGGCTCAAGGCGCGCATCCTGCTCGAGCGGGCGACCCGGTGGCTGCTGCGCAACCGTCGCAGGCCGCTCGACATCGCGGCGACCGTTGCCCGCTACGCACCCGGCGCAGCCGCGCTCGGACAGGCGCTGCCCGCGCTGCTCGGCCCGGCCGAGCTCGAAGCCGCGCGGGCCAAGGCCGCGGCGCTCGGCGGAGTCGGCGTTCCGGCCGAGCTCGCAGACCGCGTCGCGCTCCTCGAGGCGCTCGTGCCGACCTTCGAGCTGGTCGAGATCGCCGTGGCGACCGAGCTGGACGTCGTTGCGGCGGCGGAGGTCTACTTCGCGCTCGGCGCGCGGCTCGAGCTGCACTGGCTGCGCGACCGGATCATCGACCTGCCCAGGGAGACGCGCTGGGAGGCGATGGCGCGGGCGGCGCTCCGCGACGACGTCTACGCGGAGCAGGCGGGGCTGACAGCCGAAGTGCTGCGGTCCGGCGCCGGCGCGGAGCGCTGGCTGGCCGAGAACGCGAACGCGGTCGAGCGCTCGCTGCAGGTGCTCGCGGACATCCGGACCGGCGGCACGCTCGACCTCGCCCGGCTCTCGGTCGCGGTGCGCGAGATGCGCAACCTGATCCACTCGAGCGGGACGCGTGACCCCGCCGCACAGCCGGTTGCCGACTAGCGGCGCGCAAAGTTACGACGTTCTGACGATTTCAAAGCGTCCGGCCCGCCGTAGCTTCGATGGCGTGCCGAGCTTCCTGATCGAGACCTATCTCGCCCGCGGCGACGCCCGAGGGCGCGCCGTACGCGAGCGGCAGGCCCGCTCGGCCGCCGCGGAGCTGACGCGACAGGGAACGCGCGTCCGCTTCGACCGTGCCATTCACGTTCCCGAGGACGAGATCTGCTTCTTCATCTTTGACGCCCCGTCGAGCCTCGAGGCCGTGCTCGTTGCCGAGCAGGCCGGGCTCGACCATCTTCGCGTCGTCGAAGCAATCCCGTCCGGAGAGGAGTACCGATCATGAGAATCCGGATCGGATTCGCTGTGACGCTCGCACTCGTCGTCGTCCTGGCCTTGGGGTCGACGGGAACGTCCGCCGCACCGGCGGCGGCACCGAGCGAGAACGCCGTCGTCCACTGGAGCGGCATCGCCGAGGTGGCGATTGCCGCGGGTCGTCCACCTGCGAGCAGCACGCCGCTCGCTGCGATGGTGCACGGGGCGATGTACGACGCGGTCGCCGCCGTCGAAGGCGGTCTCGAGCCGTTCGCAACCGGAGTGACCGCGCCGCCGGAGGCGTCGGCCGACGCGGCCGTCGCACAGGCGGCCAGAGACGTCCTCGTCGCCCGGGTCCCGGGGCAGGCCGCGGCGGTCCAGGCCGCCTACGACACCTTCATGGCGTCGATCCCGGCTGGTCCCGCCAAGGACGGTGGCAAGGCCGTCGGCACCGCTGCCGCCGCGGGCATGCTCGCGATGCGGACCGGCGACCACTTCGACGACGTCGTTCCGTACGTCCAGCCGACGCCCGGTCCCGGGGTCTTCGAGCCGATCGCGCCCACGACGCCTGTCGACGTCAAGCTCGGCAAGGTGCGGCCGTTCACGTTCGACTCACAGTCCGAGTACAGGCCGGACGAGCCGTACGAGCTGACGAGCAGGCGCTACGCGCGGGACGTCAACGAGCTCAAGGAGATCGGCGGCGTCGTCAGTACTCCAGGACGCCGTCCCAGACCGAGCACGCCCGCTTCTTCTCCGATCAGGCCTACGCCCAGTACAGCCGCGCCGTGCGCGGCATCGCGGTCGCTCGTGGCCTCGACCTGGCGCGAGTCCGCGAGGCTGCTCGGCTACGTCTGGGTCGCGGCTGCGGACACGATGATCGCCTGTTGGGAAGCCAAGTACCACTACTACCTCTGGCGCCCCAACCACGCGATCCAGCGTGCCGACACCGACGGGAACCCGGCTACCTCGCCGGATCCGACGTGGCTGCCGCTCCTCGTCGGCAACCATCCCGAGTATCCGTCCGGCCACGCGTGCCTCACGGCGGCGATCACCGCAGTCGCTGAAGGGCTACTTCGGGACGAAGCGCGTGCAGATTGCGCTCACGAGCAACGTCGTCGGCGCGACGCAGACGTACGCGACCCTGGACGACCTCGTGGCCGCGATCGAGGACGCCCGCGTCTGGGGCGGCCTCCACTACCGCACCACGATGACGGAGACCGCGAAGCACTTCCCGCGGATCGCCCGCGACGTCGGCCGGCAGTACTTCCTCGAGCATGAGGACGACGGCGACGGAGGCGACGACGACTGACGTTCGGAGTCGAGGTGGGCCGCCCTCGGGCGGCCCATCCGCTCGTCGACTAGTCGGTCTCGAACCCCTCGTGCGCGAGCTCGAGCGTCTCGATCACGACCTCGTTGCCGAGCGCGTTCAGCGGGCTGTACTCGAGCTTCGCGGGCCACGCGTTCCGCAGCTGCCAGCGCTGCACCGGTGCTCGCTGCTCGTCAAGGAGCGTGATCGCGACGTTCCGTCGCTCGGGTGATCCGTCTCGCACTGCCTTCCACCAGTCGAAGAGCTCGAGCTTGCCGGCGAGGCCGCGCTTCAGGACAACGTTGGGGTAGCTGGTTCGGCCGGGCAGCTTGCGCGCGGACGACAGCTGCTCGTTGCCCTCGCGGTAGTCGATCACCTCGATCTCGCCCGACGGGAGCTCGGCCTCGCTGAAGCCGATGTCGTCGCCGAGGCCGATGTCGACCGTGAAGCTGTGGTTCGTATACGGGTTGTCACGCTGGACGGCCACCGGACGGCACCTCCCTGTCGATATAGCCGAGATCGCGGTAGATCTCGAGGTCATGGACGATTGTCGAGCGGTGTCGCTCGCCGCTTGACGTGCGCCAGCTGATCGCGGCGCTGAGTCGCGTCGGCTCGCCGCGAGCGAAGTACGAGGCGCTGCGGTCGAGGAACACCTCGATCGCCTTGTGCGGAGCGAGGAACTCCAGCTTGCGGAACAGCGCCAGCCGGTCGATCCGCTTCGTCCCGGCGATGCCCGAGAAGCGCTCGCCGAATTTGACGCGGACGGCGTGCGCAGGGCGGTCGCTCGTGTTCTCGAGGACGAGGAAGAGAAGCCCGCGGTCGAAGACGACGTCGAGGATCACGTCGGCGTCGCAACGCTCGTCCATCGCGCGAGTCTACGCCCGGCCGGGGCTGAAATCTGCTGCCGAAGTGTCAGATGACCCGTAGGGTCGACCGCATTGTTGGGCGGAGCCGATTGCCGCCGCATCGTCTGCATTGCCACCAACGCCCTGATCGCGACGGCCGGCAGCCGCCGCCGGTCGCGACGACTCACCTGGCGATGGTGCACGGCGGATTCAGCCTTCGAACCGTCGAAGGGCTTCTTCGGCGTCCCCGCGGGTCAGCAATCCTGTGGGCCGGCCGTCGGAGGTCGTGACGGGAAGGTTCGTCAGCTTCTGTGTTCGCAGCCGCTCCACCACGTCTCGTAGGCGCGCGCTCGGTCTGATCGTGCTCGGACCCGCGGTCATCGCCTCTTCGACTGCGACATTCTCCCTGCTGCGTATGGCCGCCCGCTCAAGGCGGCCGAGTACGACGCGCCGCTCGTCGACGACGACGCAGGTATCCCAACCGTTGGCTTCGAGGCGGTAGAACACGACTTGGATGCGGTCGTCTAGACGGCAGGTCGGAACGTCGGTCCGGACGTGAGCGCCCGCCCGCGTCTCGCTTCCGTCGGCGCCCTCGAGCGATAGCCTGCACTACCCCAATCGGCTTTGCCGGCGACGTAGTCGTAGACCTGTTCGAAGCCGAGGCTTTCGAGCCGCGCCGCGGCTCGTGGGCCCATGTCTCACTGGTCGTCGTAGCAGTAGACGATCACCGGGCGGGCGCGCTCGAGCTGTTGGACGCGTTCGCGGTCGAGCTCCTTGAGCGGGATGCTGATTGCTCCCGGTAGTGGTCATCCTCGTACTCGGCTCGCGGTAGCACCTCGACGAGCTGTGCGCCCTCGCTGATCAGCTGCTGGATCCGCTCGCGGTCGGTTGGAGTCGGCATCAGGCCTCCTCAGACACGCTGTCGAAGTTGCTCGCCAGGGGAACTCGCTGTCGGCGCGGTACGAGCTCACTCCGCGGACTCCGCCAGCGCCGCGCGGATCCAGCTCTCGTCCGGCTGCCCAGCGGAGCCATGCCCGCCGCGATAGACGCGACAGGCGAAGACGAATTCGCGGCGCTGATCGGCTCCCGGCTCGACATCGCGCCCGTCGACACGAATCGTGGAGACCCGAGGAAGCTCAGCTCGATTGCCGCATCCGCGTCACGTACCTCGACGAGGCGAATCGCGGGCTGCACCTGAAGCTCGGCGGCGATCCGCTCGACGAGCGCACGGGCCGGCTTATGGTTCAGGCAGCCCTCGAAGTACGGGACGTCGACGCACGGCTGCCTCAACGCTTCGGCTCCACGATCCGGCAGCAAGCCACCAGCGGGACCATGGAGCCGCCTCCGCGGGTCTCTCGGCCGTCCGGACGTTGGGGTGACGGCATCGAGGGAGAGCCCATCGCGGACTCTCCCTGATGAAGGAGCCTCAGATGTTGAACTCACCCTCGAGCAAGATCTCCTTGAACGTCAGGCCCGAGACCTCGAGCACGAGCGTGGTGCCTGGGCCGCCGCGCCTAACGGTTGCGGTGAAGGGTCGGTTCTGCCCCGCGCCGGCCCCCGTTACCGTGGCTGAGCCCTTGAGGACTGCCGTGCGGCCATCGACCTCGACCGACGTGATCGCCCCCGTTACGTACATGATGTTCTTGTCAAAGTTGCCGCTCCCCGGGGTTCCGGCCTTGGCACTCGGCGCGAGCGCCAAGCACTCGAACTGGCCTGCCCCTCCTCGCCAGTAGAAGCCGACTTTCGTAAGGATGGGGTCGAACGAAGGCGACCCTGTGCCGCCTTCTACCAATGTCGTTCCCGCCCCGCGCACGGACCGCCCACGGTCGTCGTTGTCCGCGGGCGTCGCCGAGGGGAGGACGAGCGCAGCGACGAGCGCCGCCACGACCGCAAGTGCGACGACGGCGAGACCCTTCCACAGCCTCCTTCTGCCCATCTTGCTCACCTCCTTCAGGGAAGCTCGAGCGATGGCCACGGGTGCGCCGCGGCCATCGCGCAAGTTCCCGAATCGGCAGTCGTGCCTTCCCCTAGTCGTCGTCCTCTTCTTCTGGGCAATCCCTCGTGAAGAACGTGAGTCCGATGTTCGGCGTGAACGGCGCGAACGGCGCCATGCCGGGGATCGTGAGCGTGAAGCCCTCCTGCTGGAACGGACTCGTGACAATTCCAGCCGGACCGATGTTGCAGACGATCTTCAGCGTCGCATCGAAACGCCTCGCGTCACACGGGTGCATCCTGATCGCCAGTTCGAGGATGCCCGCTACCCCGACGCCCCACGTCCCGATCTCCGTGAAGCTCAGGACTCGCCGGGCCCTCCAGCTTCCGGTGGCGATGAAGGCGGGGGAAGGGATCCGCCTCCCGTCGAAGTGCACGAACTCTCCGCCGCCTCTGACTCTGGACTCGCGGAAGCTCCCGCACCCGCTCATCACGATCGCCTCGCCGCCCGTCAGCGTGGCCGCCTGGCCGCTCAAGGCCTGGAAGACGAAGCCTCTCCGGAGATCGTCCTCGTCGCCGTCGTGTGCCCAAGCTGGGCCGGCGAGAGGAAAGGAGGCAAGAGCGACCGACCCGACTCCTGCCCGCTTGAGGAACTCTCTTCGTTCCATGTTCCACCCCCAGGTGGCGGCTCGTGTCCGCGAGGGCGCCGCCGGGGTGTGTACGCGTCCGCCTGCACTGACGGTCGGCCCCGACGCGACCGAGCTCTAGTCAGTACCCCGTGCGATTCCCACCTCCGACGCGGTAACGACACGATGCTACGCCCTCTCCATTGGCGGGTCAACGCTCGAGACGCCGGCCATCGGCTGCACGGGCTGGCCAGGCTGTGCGACCCACGCCGTGAGCACGACGAGGACCAGGGCAGCGGCGAGGACGACTGAACCGAGAGCCGCGCCTCGGCTCGGCCCAACCGCTACACGTCGCCCTCGAAGGTGTCGCACGCGGTCGGGTCGCCGCGCTCGAAGCCGCGCTTGAACCACGTCACCCGCTGTTCGCCGCTGCCGTGGGTGAACGTGTCCGGGTTGACCTCGCCGCCCGACTGCTGCTGGATCCGGTCGTCGCCGACCGCCGCAGCTGCCGTCAGCGCCTCTTCCAGGTCACCCGTCTCGAGCAGGTCCTCCTGCCGGTACGCCGAGTGAGCCCAGATGCCGGCGAGGCAGTCGGCCTGCAGCTCGAGCCGCACGGAGAGGTCGTTGGCGTCGTCCGGGTTCTCCTGCTGGGCGAGGTTGACGTCGTCCATGACGCCGAGCAGGTTCTGGACGTGGTGCCCGATCTCGTGGGCGATGATGTACGCCTGCGCGAAGTCCCCGTTCGCGCCGAGGCGTTGCTGCAGCTCCGCCATGAACGGAATGTCGAGAAAGACCCTGCGATCGCGCGGGCAATAGAACGGGCCGACGGTTGCGGGGGCGTTCCCGCAGGCTGTGCTGACCTGGTCGTCGTAGAGGACGATGATCGGCTGCTCGTAGGTCTTGCCGCTGGCGGCGAAGAGCTTCGTCCAGGTGGCGTCGACGTCGCCGGCGACGAAGTCGACGAACTTCCCAGGGTCGTCGGGCGGCGACTTCTCGAGCTCGGCGTCGGTCGGTGCGGGCGCCTGGTCGAGCTGGCCTGTGCCGGGATCGACCGCGAAGCCGCCACCGCCGCCGCCGGGCAGCCCGCCGAAGATCAGATAGACGACGAGCAGGAGGATCAGCCCGAGCCCGCCGCCGGCCTTGCCCATCGGCAGCGGGATGCCGCCGCCGCCGAGGCCGCCGCCGGCTCCGCGCCGGTCCTCGATCCGTCCTCCTCCACCGCGCCCGCGCCATTTCATGCTGACCCTGATTCCCGCTCGGCACGGATCTAAGCCCAACTACACTTGCTGCATGGCCCAGGCGCCCGCACTGCCGCGCGGATTCGAGCTCCCGCTCGAGCCGAGGCTCCCGCGGATCGGCTCCGTCGACGCGGTCGCGCTCGAGGAGCGGGCCGCGACGCTCGCGAAGCGATCGATCAAGAAGGACTCGAAGCTGCAGGCGTACGACCTTGCGGTGCGGATGATGGACCTGACGACGCTCGAGGGCGCCGACACCCCCGGCAAGGTGGCTGCGCTCTGCTCGAAGGCGATGCGGCCCGACCCGGTCGACCGGTCCGTTCCGCCCGTCGCCGCCGTCTGCGTCTACCCGAACCTCGTCGCGACGGCGAAGGCGCGGCTCGACGGCTCCGGGGTGAAGGTCGCCTCGGTCGCGACGGCGTTTCCCTCCGGTCAGTCGCCGCTCGCGGTCAAGCTCGCCGACGTGCGCGAGGCGGTCGAGCTCGGCGCGGACGAGATCGACATGGTGATCGACCGCGGTGCCTTCCTCTCCGGCCGCTACGCCAAGGTCTACGACGAGATCGTCAAGGTGAAGGAAGCCTGCGGGGGCGCGCATCTGAAGGTGATCCTCGAGACCGGCGAGCTCGGCACCTACGACAACGTCCGCCGCGCCTCGCTGCTCGCGATGGCCGCCGGCGGCGACTTCATCAAGACGTCGACCGGCAAGGTCAATCCCGCCGCGACGCTGCCGGTGACGCTCTGCATGCTCGAGGCGATCCGCGACGTCCACGAGGAGACCGGCCGCGTCGTCGGGATGAAGCCTGCGGGTGGGATCCGGACGGCGAAGCAGGCGATCCAGTACCTCGTCGTCCTGCACGAGACGCTCGGCCTCCAGTGGATGACGCCCGACCTCTTCCGCTTCGGCGCCTCCTCGCTCCTGAACGACGTGCTGATGCAGATCCGCAAGCAGAAGACCGGCCAGTATCAATCCGCGGACTACTTCACCCTTGACTGAGCTCGAACGCAGACACGCGCCGGTTCCGGCCCTGACCGAGTGGGACTACGCGCCCGCGCCCGAGGCGCGCGAGATCGTCCAGCTCGAGAAGCGCTACGGCCTCTTCATCGGCGGCAAGTTCGTCAAGCCGCGCTCGGGCGAATGGTTCCCGTCGGTGTCGCCGTCCAGCGAGGAGAAGCTCGCCGAGGTCGCGCAGGCGAGCGAGCAGGACGTCAACCTCGCCGTCAAGGCTGCTCGTGCTGCGTACGAGGACGGCTGGTCGAAGCTGGCGGCGTCGGAGCGGTCGAAGTACCTGTTCCGAATCGCGCGCCTGCTCCAGGAGCGCTCACGCGAGCTCGCCGTGCTCGAGAGCCTCGACGGCGGCAAGCCGATCCGCGAGAGCCGCGACGTCGACCTGCCGCTCGCGGCCGCGCACTTCTTCTACTACGCGGGCTGGGCCGACAAGCTCGAGTACGCCTTCCCGGCGCGGAAGCCGAAGCCGATCGGCGTCGCCGGCCAGATCATCCCGTGGAACTTCCCGCTCCTGATGCTGGCCTGGAAGATCGCGCCCGCGCTCGCGGCCGGGAACACGGTCGTCCTGAAGCCCGCCGAGACGACACCGCTGACCGCGCTCTTCTTCGCCGACATCTGCCGCCAGGCCGAGCTGCCGCCCGGAGTCGTCAACATCGTCACCGGCGACGGCCGCGCGGGCGCGGCGCTCGTCAAGCACGAGGGCGTCGACAAGATCGCCTTCACCGGCTCGACCGAGGTCGGCAAGGCGATCCAGCGCGAGCTCGCCGGCACGGACACGAAGCTGACGCTCGAGCTCGGCGGCAAGGCCGCGAACATCATCTTCGACGACGCCGCGCTCGACCAGGCGGTCGAGGGGATCGTCAACGGGATCTACTTCAACCAGGGCCACGTCTGCTGCGCCGGATCCCGCCTGCTCGTGCAGGAGTCGATCTACGAGGCGACCGTCTCGAAGCTGAAGCGCCGGCTCGAGACGCTGCGGCTGGGCGACCCGCTCGACAAGAACACCGACATCGGCGCGATCAACTCGAAGATGCAGCTGGACAAGATCACCGAGCTCGTCGAGTCCGGCAAGGCGGAGGGCGCCGAGATCTATCAGCCGCCGTGCCGCCTGCCCGAGAAGGGCTACTGGTTCGCGCCGACCGTCTTCACGAACGTGGCGCAGAGCTACCGGATCGCGCAGGAGGAGATCTTCGGCCCGGTGCTCTCGGTGCTGACCTTCCGCACGCCCGAGGAGGCGGTCGAGAAGGCGAACAACACGCCCTACGGCCTCTCGGCGGGCGTCTGGACCGAGAAGGGCTCGCGGATCCTCTGGATGGCCGACAAGCTGAAGGCGGGCGTCGTCTGGGCGAACACGTTCAACCGCTTCGATCCCGCCTCGCCGTTCGGCGGCTACAAGGAGTCGGGCTTCGGCCGCGAGGGCGGCCGGCACGGGCTCGAGCCGTATCTGAGCTTCGAGGAGGCGCGATGAAGCGCTTCCGCCTGCCGCTCCTGCTGCTCGGCGGCGCGGTTGCGCTCATCCTCGGCGACCGCCGCTTCGGGAGCCGGCCGTGACCAGGCTGCCCGTCAAGAAGACGTACAAGCTCTACATCGGCGGCGCGTTCCCCCGCTCCGAGTCGGGGCGCACGTACGAGGCGGAGGGGCAGAACGTCGCCCGCGCCTCGCGCAAGGACGCGCGCGACGCCGTCGTCGCGGCGCGGAAGGCGATTCCCGGCTGGGCCGGCGCGACCGCCTACAACCGCGGCCAGGTGCTCTACCGGCTCGCGGAGATGATGGAGACGCGGGCCGCGGATCTCGCCGCCGTCTGCTCCGGCAAGAAGGAGGTCGAGGCCGCGATCGACCGCGTCGTCTGGTACGCCGGCTGGGCCGACAAGCTCGCACAGGTGATCGGCTCCTCGAATCCCGTCTCCGGGCCGTACTTCAACTTCTCGATCCCTGAGCCGACCGGCGTCGTCGCGGTGCTGGCGCCGGAGGAGCCTGCGCTGGCCGGCCTCGTCTCCCGGATCGCGCCCGTGATCGTCGGCGGCAACGCGGCCGTCGTCGTCGCTTCGGAGTCGCACCCGCTCGCGGCGCTCGAGCTGGCCGAGGCGATCGCGACCTCCGATCTCCCCGGCGGCGTCGTCAACATCCTCACCGGGCTGCAGGACGAGCTGGCGCCGATCCTCGCCGGCCACATGGACGTGAACGCGATCGACCTCACCGGCGCGAACGGAGCGTCGGCCGAGCTCGAGCGGCTCGCGGCCGACAACGTCAAGCGGGTCGTCCACGGCACCGCCGACGAGCAGAGCCCCTGGACGATCTCCAAGTTCCTCGAGCTCAAGACCGTCTGGCATCCGATCGGGCAGTAGCCGATGGAGACGTCGACCTCGGCGTCTGCAAGGGCCGCTGGTACGCGGGCGATCCGGACCGTGTGGTCGTCGTGCTTCCGGGCGCGCGCTACCTCCCCTTCGCGCCGCTGCTCTGGTTCGCCCGGGAGGTCGCGCTGGCGCGGGGCTGGAGCGTGCTCGAGGTCTGGGACGAGTATCGCGACCGCAGCGAGGATCCCTGGCGCTGGGTCTTCGAGCGGGCCGAGGCAGCTCTGAGGCACGCCGGTCACGCCCGGACCGCCCTCGCGACGAAGTCGATCACGAGCCGGGCCGTGACGATCGCGGCCGAGCAAGGCCTGCCCGGCGTCTGGCTGACGCCGCTCCTGAATGACGACGACATCGCGGTCGGCTTCGAGCAGCTGTCGGCGCCGGCGCTCCTCGTGGGCGGAACGGCGGATGCATCGTGGGACGGCGAGTTCGCGCGCCGCTCGGGACACGACGTCCTCGAGCTCGACGGCGCCGACCACTCGCTGCAGATCGAAGGCGACCCGCTTGGATCGGTCGACGCGCTCCGCCGGGTCGTCGAGCGGATGGACGCGTTCGTCGCCGAGCTCGGTACCTGATCGCGCGAATCAAGGAGGCTCCCGTGAGTACAACCACCCCCAACGAGTCGCTCAGCTTCGACGGCGACATCAAGCCGCTCTTCCGTGAGCAGGACCGCGCGTCGATGACCTTTGCGTTCGACCTTTGGTCGCACGAGGACGTCAGCCGGCACGCCGACTCGATCCTCAACCGGCTGCAGGAGGGAACGATGCCCTGCGACGGAGCCTGGCCGCCGGAGCGAGTCGCGACCTTCGAACGTTGGATCGCGGCCGGCAGACCGTCCTAGCTCAGACCTCGCCGACGAACGTGTCTCGGAGATAGGCGTCGCGGTCCGCTGGCCCGCGCTCCGAGCGGAGGAAGCGGCTCCACGCCTGCTGCTCGTGCCACACGGCGCCGAGCTCCCAGACGCAGAACGTCGGACGGTGCGTCCCCTCGAGCGGCCACGGATGGAAGCCGGCCGCGTCGCCGTCCTTCGCCCAGACGGTCTCCCAGAGCTCGTTGTCGTTGCGCCACGTGGAGACGAGGAGGAAGTAGAAGCTCTTTCCGCACCGGTGCAGGATCACGAAGCCGATGTCGTCGTCGAGTGCGATCGCGCCGGAGTCGACGGCCCCGCGCAGGCTGCCGCGGGCCAGCGCCCGGATCGGCCCCGGCACGGGCTCGTCGGCGGGCGCGATGTCGTACCACTTGAGCTCGCTCCCGCCCAGCTCGATCCCTGGAGCCGTCGCGAAGACCTTCGTCAGATGCCGGTAACCGGCCTGGACGGCGCTCATCCGTCACCTCCGATGCGTGTGAAGTCGTTGACCCAGTTCGTCTCCCAGGTCTCGCCGCCGTCGTCCGAGAACGCCTGCTCCCAGCGCGGGGTGGGAGTCGTCACCCGCGACCAGGTGAAGCGGACGCGGATCGGCTTGCCCTTGAACGTGTCGTCGCCTTCGAAGACGCCGGTGTCGCCGGTGAACGAGCCGATCACCGGCGGGTCGAGCAGCCCGGGACGGCGGCTGTCCGCCCAGTAGATCGACCACTCGCGCGTGGCCGGGTCGAAGAAGCGGAACGACATCCCGATGAAGCCGCCGTCGTGGTCGGTGCGGTAGACGTCCTCGTTGCCGAGGCCGCCCAGGATCGGCCACGCCTTGCTCTCCGCCTCGAACTCATCCCACTCGTCCGAGCCGGCGAGGCGCTCCCGCAACCGCCGGTTCTGCACCGTCCACTCGCCCATCCAGAAGTCGAAGTCGCTGACGTCGCTCATGCAGTGCTCCTCACTCGGGTACCCGACGAGCCTAGAGGACAAATAGGGCGATTTCCGCCCTCTATCTGTGCTTCACTTCTCTCAATGGCCTCGCCGACCTCACGCCTGCTCGAGCTGCTCGAGCTGCTGCAGACGCGTCCGCTCACGACCGGGCGCGAGATCGCCGACCGACTCGGCGTCGACGCGCGCACGGCACGGCGCTACGTCGGTGTGCTGCAGGAGCTCGGGATCCCGATCGAGGGGCAGCGCGGCGTCGGCGGCGGCTACCGGATCCGCCCCGGCTACCGGCTGCCGCCGCTGATGCTCGGCGACGAGGAGGCGGTCGTCGTCGTGCTCGGCCTGCTCGCGACGCGCGGCTCCGGGTCGGACGGCTCTGCCGACGCGGTCGACGGCGCGCTCGCGAAGATCAACCGGGTTCTGCCCGCGACGCTGCGCCGGCAGGTGGAGGCGCTCGAGGAGACGCTCGGCTTCACGGTCACGCGCGGCGCCGCGCCGGCCGATGCCGCCGCGGTGCTTCTGCTCGCCGACGGGATCCGCCGCAGGCGGCGGGTGCACACGGCCTATCGCACCTTCGACGGCGACGAATCGGAGCGCGAGCTCAGCCCCCACGGCCTCGTCGTCCACAGGGGACGCTGGTATCTCGCCGCCCACGACCACATGCGCGACGACATGCGCACCTTCCGGGTCGACCGGATGTGGCGCATGACGCTCACGGAGGCCGCCGCGCTGCCGCCGGCCGAGGGCTTCGACGCCGTCGAGCACGTGACCCGTTCGCTCGCCCGCGTGCCCTGGAAGTGGGAGGTCGAGGTCTCTGCTCGACCTGCCGGCCGACGAGGCCGCGCGGCGCATCCCGGCGACGCTCGCCGAGCTCGTCGACGACCCGGAGGGCACGCTCCTGCGCATGCGCGTCGACTCGCTCGACTGGATGGCGACGGTGCTCGCCGGGCTCGGCTGCGGCTTCACGATCCGCCGGCCGGACGAGCTGCGGGCGAGCGTGCGCGCCCTCGCCGACCAGCTCGCGGCGCAGGTCGCCTGAGGCTAGCCGCGGACGGCGTAGATCGCCTGATGCAGCTTGCCGCCGCGGGGCGGCGAGGCGAGCGCGAGCACGACGAGCGGGCGCCCGCGCACCCAGCTGACGCCGATGTAGTCCGCCAGCATCCGTCCGAGCGTCGTCTGCGGCATCCACTCGAGCGGCATCCGCCGCGCGTTCAGCCGCTGCGGCGCGCTCCAGCGAGTCCCGTTCGCCGACGTGATCAGCTCGGCGTCGACGCCGTTGCGCTGGAGCACGTAGTACGCGATCGCGAGCCTGCCCGTGCCCGGCTCGACGCCGATCGTGGGCAGCACGACGTTGCGGCCCGACGTGACGCGCACCGGCGCCGACCACGTCTTCCCGTCGGCTGAGCGCGAGATGACGACGTCGTTGGTCGCGCAACCCGTCTGGAAGCGGCAGTCCTGCCATGCCGCCAGCACGGATCCGCTCCGCTCCAGCTCCGCGGCGATCAACGGCGGCGCGCGGAACGGCCGCGCGTCCCGCGTCGTCAGCTCGGAGATCAGGACAGGCGCGTCGAGCGTGACGCCGCCGTCGGTCGAGGTGACCGAGACCATCCCGGTGCGGCCCGACCAGAACGCGAGCACGAGCTTCCCGTCGGGCTGGACGACGGGGATCACCCCGGTCACGGGCAGCTGCTGCGTCACGGCGGCCGACCACGTGCGGCCGCCGTCGTCGGAGCGCTGCACCGCCAGCGAGTCGGTACGCCCGCCGATCAGCGTGTAGGCGAGGTAGCAGCGCCCGCGGAAGGGGCTCGCCGGCCCGTTGTCGCACGTCAGCCAGTTCTTGTCGTAGACGAGGTCGTCCGATTGCGCGATCGTCGCGTCGATCGGCCCGGTCCAGGTCAGCCCGTTGGTGGAGCGATGGATCGTCAGCCGCGTCACGCCCGGTGCCAGCGCGAGCGTGTTCGCGAGCCAGACTCCGTGCGCCGCGTCGTAGGCGAGCACGGGGTCGCTGGCGCGGGCGGACGACCCCGCGGGCCGCGACGCTGCGGTCAGTCCGGGCAGGATTCCCTCGCGCCACGTCCGGCCGCTGTCCCTCGAGGTCGAGAAGCCGATGCTCGCCGCGCCGCCGCTTCTGTTGCGACCGACCTGGAAGAGCGCGACGGTCGTCGCGCCGACCGTGAGCGAGTCCGGCTCGACCTCCGACTCGTGCTGGCTCTCCGGGTTCGTGTGGCGGTCGCGGTGGATCCGGCGGCCGACGACCTCGCAGCCGGGGCGCACGCGATCACGGAGGTCGGCGGTGACGACGTCCACGCCCCGAGCCGCACGAGACATCGTCGAAGCCTCCGTCGTACTCGACCGCGATCCGGTCGTTGCCGCCGCGCGCGTCGATCCGATCGGAGCCTTCGCGCCCGAGCAGCACGTCGGCGCGGGGTGTCCCCACGAGCAGGGGGCGCACAGCGGCGGTCGCGACTGCCGGCAGCGCCACGAGAAGGAGGACGATCGCGACGCGACCCCGCACGGTCCGCACGGTAGCGGCTCGGCGCCGCTCGGGTACGCTCCGGCGAGTGACCGGCCCCAGACGATTGAGTCAGGCCATCTCCGAGGGTGACGGGATCTCGCTGATCGTCGCCGTGCGTGACGCCGAGGGCGCCCAGCGCGCGGAAGCGGGTGGGGCGGAGGCCCTCCTCGCGGAGGATGAGCTCGACGCGATCCGCGCCGCGACTGCACTGCCGATCGTCACGTCCGCGGGCTCGGCCGGCGACGCGCGGATCGTCTGCCCGGGCGAGGAGGACGTCGAGCTGGGCGAGGGCGTCGAGCTCGTCGTCCAGGTCGAGAAGGAGGAGGAGCTGGACGAGGCGCTCGAGCGCCTCGACCCGGAGCTGTTCGTGCTCGCGGCCCCGGACGGCAACGGCGACCGGCTCGAGCACGTGCTCGACCTGCTCTCCGACCTCCCCGCGGGGAAGCTCGCGATCGCCGACCTGCGCGACGCGACCCAGCTCGAGATCGACGAGCTCGAACGAGCCGGCGTCGACGCAGTGCTCGTTCGCGAGCTGCCGTAATGTCCGCCCGTACCCGGCAGAGCTCGATCAGCGATCTCGGTCGCCGTCTTCCTCGCCGGCGCCGCCCTGCTCGGGCTCGAGATCGCGGCCAGCCGCGTGCTCGCGCCCTACTTCGGCAACTCGCTCTACGTCTGGGGCGCCCTGATCGGGGTCGTCCTCGCCGGCCTCTCGACCGGCTACTGGATCGGCGGCGCGATCGCCGACCGCTACCCGACGCCCAGGCTCCTCGTCGCGATGCTCGCCGCCGCCTCCCTGCTCGTGCTCGCGATCCCCTTCGTCGACGACTGGGTGCTCGAGCACCTGGTCGAGTGGGATCCGGGCCCGCGTCTGAACCCGCTCCTGGCGACGATCTTCCTCTTCGGCGCGCAGAGCGTCATCCTCGGCACCGTCTCGCCGATCGCCGTGCGGCTGAAGGCGCACTCGCTCGACGAGCTCGGGCGCACCGCGGGCCGCCTCTTCGCGATCTCGACGGCGGGCTCGATCGCGGGTACGTTTGCGACCGCCTTCTGGCTGATCCCCGAGCTCGGCACCGACCAGGTGCTCGCCTCGGCGGCCGTGGCGCTGATGCTGGCGGCGGCCGCGGTCGCGCTCGTCGAGCGACTGCTGCTGGCAGGCGCTGTCGCGCTTGCGCTCGCCGTTGCGAGCCTCGGCGCGGTCGTCTCGCTCGCGCCCGACAAGGGCGGGACGGTCGCAGGCTCGCAGCTCCAGAACTGGTCGCCGGTCTACCGCCAGCAGCGCGACGAGGAGCGGATCGGCGGGCCAGAGGATTCGCAGTCCGGCTACACGATCCTGCACACGAAGGACTCGCAGTACCACCGGATCGCAGTCGTCGAGGACGACGACAGCCGCTACCTCCGCTTCGACAGCTCCTTCCAGAGCGGTATGTACAAGGACGACCCGTACCGGACGCGCTTCGAGTACTCCGATTACCTGCAGCTGCCGCTCGCCTACCGGCCGGACACGCGCCGGATCCTCTATGTCGGGCTCGGCGGCGGCTCGGCGCCGAAGCGGACGTGGCGCGATTTCCCGGCGACGCGGATCGACGTGGTCGAGCTCGACCCCGAGGTCGTCGACGTCGCCTACGAGTACTTCGCGGTGCCGCGCGACCCGCGCTTGCGCGTCGAGGTCGAGGACGGCCGCCGCTTCCTCGCCGCCAACGACGGCCCCTGGGACGCGATCGTGATCGACGCGTTCTACTCCGACTCGATCCCGTTCCACCTGGCGACGCGTGAGTTCCTGGAGCTGGCGCGCTCGCGGCTCGCCCCCGGCGGCGTCGTCTCGACGAACATCATCGGCGCGGTCCGAGGCGCCGACTCGCGCCTGTTCCGCTCGATGCTGCGCACGTACCGCGCCGTCTTCCCGACGGTCGCGATCCATCCCGTGCTCAGCAAGGGCGAGCGCGACCTGACCGGGATCAGGAACGTGATCCTCGTCGCCGGGGACGGCGCTGCCCCGTCGAAGGAGTTCCTCCAGGAGCGCTGGTCCGAGCTACGGCGGCAGTCGCCGGGCGCGCCCGACCTGACCGCCGCGATCACGGGACGCGTGGACACGCCCGTGGCGACCGAGGACGTTCCGGTGCTGACCGACGACTACGCGCCGACCGACGCGCTGCTGCTGCTGTTCGGTTAGCCGGCGAGCGCCTGGGCGACCGCGTACCACTCCGGGGTGACCGTCTTCAGCTCCTTGGTCGCCTCCTCGAGGGAGACGTGGACGATCTCGTCGCCGTGCAGTGCGGCCATCCGGCCGAAGGTGCCGGCGTCGACGAGCTCGGCGGCCTTGAGGCCGTAGCGGGTCGCCAGCACACGGTCGCGCGGCGTCGGCGTGCCGCCGCGCTGCACGTGCCCGAGGACGGTGACGCGGGTCTCGAAGCCGGTTCGCTCCTCGATCTCGCGCGCGAGCTCGCCGCCGACGCCGCCCAGCGCGACGTGACCGAACTGGTCGGTCGCCCGCGCCTCGCCCGCCACGAGCTGGCGTTCGCCCGAGGCGTAGGTGAGCTCGTAGCCCTCGCTGACGACGACGATCGAGAAGTCCTTGCCGCCCTCGTGTCGCTTCTCGAGCAGTGAACAGGCCTCCTCGACCGTGACCGGCTGCTCGGGGATCAGGATCACGTCGGCGCCGCCCGCGATCCCTGAGTGGAGGGCGATCCAGCCCGTATGTCGGCCCATCACCTCGACGACCATGACGCGGTTGTGCGACTCCGCGGTCGTGTGCAGCCGGTCGATCGCCTCGGTCGCGATGAAGACGGCCGTGTCGAAGCCGAACGTGTAGTCGGTGCCGTTGAGATCGTTGTCGATCGTCTTCGGGACACCCACGACCGGGAAGTCGTGCTCCGCGTACAGGCGGGCGGCCACCCCGAGCGTGTCCTCGCCGCCGATCGCAACGAGCGCCGTCAGCCCCTCGCGCTCGAACGTCTCGAGCACCTTCTCGACGCCGCCTTCGACCTTGTACGGGTTCGTGCGCGAGGTGCCGAGGATCGTGCCGCCGCGGGGGAGGATCCCCGAGACGTCGCGGCGCTCCAGCGGCTCGACGATCCCTTCGACGAGCCCGCGCCAGCCTTCCCGGATCGCGGCGACCTCCCAGCCGAAGTCGAGCGCGCGCCGCGTCACGGCACGGATGACGGCGTTCAGGCCGGGGCAGTCGCCGCCGCCTGTGAGGATCCCGACTCGCGCCACGGCGCCAGTCTAAAGCCGGTGCCCAAGGACACAGCGGTGTGTGTGTACGGCCCGGAGACCCACGTGACGCGTGTTGCAAGAAGCGGCGGCGAGTGAAACGATCGAACCGATTGCGGAGCGCAGCGGGAAGAAAGAGCACCGCTTCTGCGTCTCGTGGTGGATGCGCCCGCCTGGGCGCCGAAGGAAAGGAGTACGGATGGAGACGATGACCACGACGGCATCGCTCGTCCCGGCCGCCGAACTCGCGTCCGAGCTCGATGCCCTCACGACCACGGTCACGCGGGCCGAGGTCGAGGAGGCCCTGTCCTCGCCGGAGCCGCCGGAGCTCTTCCTCGAGCTGCTGCGCAACGGCGACGAACAGTTCCAGGTGAGCATTGCCTGGGAGCGCGACGATCTCGAACGGCTGCTCGGAGAAACCGAGGGCCCCGAGATCGGCCTGATCTTCGAGCGGGATCGCTTGGAGCGGGCAATCGACGACGACGTCGCCGGTCACGGTCTGCGCGAGCGGGCGCTCGTGCTGACGGTCGCCGCTGCTTCGGCGGCCGCCGCCGCGACGTCGGTTTCGACGGCCGCCGCCGCACCCGATCCGGGTGCCGGCGGTTCTGCGACCGCGGCGCTCGTTGAAAGCGGCGGGCACGACGAGCTGGGTCTCTCGGCACGGGGCATCAGTACTTCCCCTACGCATGACGAGGCGACGTCTGCGGCTCGGGGGATCGCCCCGCAGGCGGCCGCGACCGTCCACGACGAGACGACGTTGGCGGCCCGGGGTGTCCCGCAGTCCGGGACCCACGAGGAGGCGACGCTGGCGGCTCGGGGGATCGACCCGCAGCCGGTCGCGAGCGTCCACGACGAGGCGGGGTTGGACGCCCGGGGTGTCGCACCGTCCGGGACTCACGACGAGACGACGCTGGCGGCTCGGGGGATCGACCCGCAGCCGGTGCCGAGCGTCCACGAGGAGGCAACGCTGGTCGACCGGGGCATCGTGGCGCCGGCGGCGGCGGTGCACGACGAGGCCTCGCTCATGAGTCGCGGGATCGAACAGCAGCCGGCGCCCGCCGGCGACAGCACCGGGTTCGACATGCCGACGATCGACGCGCGTACCGCGGCGATCACGGGCGGGGCAGCCGCTGGGGCGGCGCTGCTGATCATCGCCGCCGGATTCGCCGGCAGGCGAGCCGCGTCCCCGCGCCCGACCTGATCCGTGGGCATTGTGGGGGCCGGTTCGACAACGGCCCCCACAACGTCGTCTAGAGCCGGTTAGCGCACGCGCCGCTGCGGTACACCGCTGGTATGCGGCAACGCCGGATCGCCGGACGCTACGAGCTGCTCGAGCAGGTTGGCGGCTCGAGCTGGCGTGCGGCCGATACCGAGCTCGAGCGCGAGGTTCTCGTGCAGATGCCCGCCCGGGACGTCGGCGTCGCCAGGCTCACGCACCCGAGCATCGTGCAGGTGTTCGACCAGGGTGAGGAGAACGGCGAGTCGTACGCCGTGCTCGAGTACGTCCCGGGAGGCTCGCTCGAGCGTCGGCTCGAGGCGGGTCCGCTCGGTGAGGACGAGGCAGGGCGGATCGCGGCCGACGTCACGGCCGCGGTCGCGTATGCCCATGCGCAAGGCGTCACGCACGGATCCCTCGATCCCGCGAGTGTGCTGCTCACCGCGGAGGGCCAGGCCAAGGTGGCCGGGTTCGGCGCGGACGGCACACCCGAGGACGACGAGCGTGCGCTCGCTGCGCTCGTGCAGATCCTGGGGGCGAACGCGACCGCCACCGACGATGCCGACGTCACTGCTGTTCTGCAGCCCGTGCCCGCGGTCGGGCGCCGCCCGGTCGTGCTGATAGCGCTGGCGGCGCTCGTGCTCCTGGTCGCAGGAGTCGGAGCTGCGTTTCTCGCCACCTCCGGCGGATCGAGCTCCGACGGCGGGACCGGCTCCGTCTCCATTCCTGCCTCGACCGGCTCGACGCAGGGAGGCACGCAGGAGCCCGTGATCGCTCCACCCGCGACGACCTCGGAGAAGACGACGACGGAAGCGAGGACGACCGCGCCGACGACCAGTGTCGCCCCGCCGGCGACGACGGAGCCGCCGCCGCCGACGCCGACGACGGCGCCCCCGGTGACGACAGAGCCGCCGCCGACGACGGAGCCGCCCCCGGCGACAACCGAGCCTCCCCCGACCACGGAGCCGCCGCCTCCGACCGCCGCGACGACCGCGGCGGTGACGGAGACGACCGGCTGACGTCGAGTGCCGAAGGCGGGAATCGACTCGACCGGTCGACCGCGAGGCCCGAACGCTGGCCCAGGCGAGGCGGGTAACGCCGAATTGGCCTCGTGGACTCACCGCGGGATACTGAGCAGATCATGCTCAGACGGATCGTCCTCGCAGCGGTCCTCATCGCTTCTGCGTTCGTTGGCATCGTCGCCGGCTGGCAGTTCGGCCTGCGGGTCCTCGTTCTCGCGGCGCTCGTGTTCGGTGTCTTGTACGTCCTCGGCGTCGGCGCGGATGCCACGCACGCGCTGGAGCTCGGCGCTCTATGGGAACGATCGAGAGGACACGAACCACTGGAGCCGGACCGGCGGCAAACGCAAGCGCTGACTCGGGTCAAGAGCTGGATCGCTGCCAGCCCGGAGAATGGGATGACCCGCAAGCCCAGTCATGGAGTTATGCCGAAGGTGGGAATCGAACCCACACTCCCCGAGGGGAACCGGATTTTGAGTCCGGCGCGTCTGCCAGTTCCGCCACTTCGGCTTGTTAAGTCAGTGTAGTTCCGCGGTACAGAGTTGAAATGTTGCGGCCCCGGCCGTGATACTGCGCCATTCGGCCGGAACAAGGGCTGCGCAGTCGCGCGCAGAACCTCGTCGGGCTAGGTCCATTAGGTGACGGAGGAGGAGACAGCTGGTGATTTCCAGAAAGCGTGGTTGGTGGAGCGTTCTGGCTCTGTTTGTCGCCGTGCTCGCACTGCTGGCGGCGGGGTGCGGAGGCGACGACGACGAGGGCAGCGGTGACGGTGGCTCGACGACTGAGGCCTCAGGCGGTGGCGGCGCAGGCGTCGAGGCGCTGCCGTCGAGCTCGTGCACGGCAGTCGAGTACGAGGGTGAAGGCGAAGCCGACGTCCTGCTGGCGTCCGACTTCCCGCTCCAGGGCTCGTCGCGCACGCAGACGATCCAGATCGTGGAGGCGATTCGCTACCTCCTCGAGCAGTCGAACTTCAAGGCGGGCGACCACAACGTCGCCTACCAGTCGTGTGACGACGCGACGGCGCAGGCCGGCAAGTGGGACTCGGGCAAGTGCTCGACGAACGCGCAGGCATACGCCAGCAACGAGAAGGTCGTCGGCGTCATCGGCACCTTCAACTCGGGTTGTGCCGCGATCGAGATCCCGGTGCTGAACCAGGCCCCGGGCGGCGGCGTCGCGATGATGTCGCCGGCCAACACGTACGTGTGCCTGACCGAGGGCGGCCCGGGCTGCGACGGGACCGAGCCGGACAAGTACTACCCGTCCGGCAGCCGCAACTACGCCCGTGTCGTCGCAAACGACGCGTACCAGGGCGCGGCCGTGGCCGAGTTCGCGAAGGCGCAGGGCGTCACGAGCGTCTACATCCTCAACGACAAGGAGGCCTACGGCCTCGGCGTCGCGACGAACTTCCGGAACGCGGCGGAGAACGTCGGCATCAAGGTCGCCGGCTTCGCGGCCTGGGATCCGAAGGCGTCGAGCTACGAGGCGCTCTTCAACAAGATCAAGGGAACCGGGGCGGACGCAGTCTTCCTCGGCGGCCTGATCGACGAGAACGGCGCCCAGGTGATCAAGGACAAGGTCGCCGTGCTCGGCCCGAACGACGGCGCGGTCAAGCTGTTCGTGCCCGACGGGTTCACGACGCAGCAGACGATCGACGAGGCACCCGAGGCCGCTCCGGGCATGTTCCTGAGCGTCGCCGGCGTGCCGATCGACCAGTTCAAGGGCAAGGGCGCCGAGTTCATCGAGGCGTTCAAGCCGCGGCTCGGCGGCAAGCCCGTCGACCCGTATGCGATCTACGGCGCACAGGCCGCCGAGGTCATGCTCAACGCGATCGCGGCGTCGGACGGCACGCGCGCCGACGTGATCGCGAAGCTGTTCGAGCAGAAGGTCACCGACGGCTACCTCGGCACGTTCGAGATCAACGAGAACGGCGATCCGGGCGGCGCGGAGGGCGCGGTCGTTGGCTTCACGATCTACAAGGCCACGGACAAGCTGGAAACGGTGACGACGATCTCTCCGAAGCCGGAAGTCGTCGAGGCGGCCCGCGGCTAGCGGGACGCTCCACGCACGTCAAGTCGGGGGAGGGCTTTGACCTCCCCCGACTTTCCTTTAGGTTCTTCCCTTCATGGCGGCACCGGCACTGACGACCACCCTCGACAGGCTGCGGAAGGCGGGCGTCGTCTCGTTCATCGGCATCGGGATGCTCGTCCTCGTCGGGATCTGGCTCGTCGTCAACTTCATCCAGGGCCCGGCCGAGTTCATCAACGTCGGCCTGATCGGGCTGACGAACGGCACGATCTACGGGCTCGTCGCGCTCGGCTACACGCTGATCTACGGGATCCTGCAGCTGATCAACTTCGCGCACGGCGACGTCTTCGCGCTTTCGGGGCTCGTCGCGTGGTCGTTGATCGTCAACGTGCTCGGCCTCGACAAGGGGACATCGGTGGCGGGTGTGATCGGCGGGATGATCCTGACGCTCGTAGTGATCATGGCCATGTTCTCGATCGTGAACGCGGGGATCGAGTTCGTCGCCTACAGGCGGCTTCGCCGCGCGCCGCGCCTCGCGGCGCTGATCACCGCGGTCGGCATGTCCTTCATCATCCAGAACGTCTCGCTCGCGTTCTACGGCGTGAACTTCCACTCGGTGCCGTCGTTCATCCCGCGCACGGAGGCGATCGGGATCGGGGACGTCACCTACTCGTGGAACAAGCTCTCGGCGCTCCTGATCACGATCCCGGTTCTGATCCTGCTCAGCTGGTTCGTCCGCTCGACGAAGCAGGGGAAGGCTATGCGCGCCGTCTCGCAGGACACGGAGGCTTCGGCGATGATGGGGATCAACGTGAACCGGACGATCTCCGTCGCGTTCGCGCTCGCCGGCGCCCTCGCAGGTGCCGCCGGGATCGTCTACCTGCTTCAGTTCAACATGCGCTACGACACGGGCTTCGAGCTCGGGCTGATCGCGTTCACGGCCGCCGTGCTCGGCGGGATCGGCAACCTCACCGGCGCCGTCCTTGGCGCGCTCATCATCGGATTCATCCAGGCCTTCAACGAGGGCCTCACTTGGTTCACCCCCGGCTCCGACTGGACCCGGACGATCGTGTTCGGGATCCTGATCCTGATCCTCGTCTTCCGGCCCGAGGGCATCCTCGGCGAGCGAACGCCAGAGGGCGCGTGAACGCCGTCCAGGACCGGCTGCGGAGCTATGGTCCCGGCGCCTTCGTCGCGGTGGCGCTGATCGTGGTGGGCTTCTTCTATCCGCAGTACTACGAGTCGCTGGGCGACCTGCCGCTGATCGGGGACTTCATCCCCGGCGTCGGGAACATGGTGATCATGATCGTCTTCACGATGATGGCCGTCGGCCTGAACATCGTGGTCGGCTACGCCGGCCTGCTCGACCTCGGCTACGTCGCGTTCTATGCGGTCGGCGCGTACACGGCAGCGTGGTTCGCCTCGCAGCAGTTCGACCAGTGGACCTTCCACTTCGGCTCAGTCGGGATCTCGAAGGACGTGCCGGGCATCCACCTGTCGATCTGGCTCGTGCTGGTCATCGCCGGGGCGCTGACCGCGCTGGCGGGGATCCTGATCGGCCTGCCAACCCTGCGTCTGCGCGGCGACTACCTGGCGATCGTGACGCTGGGCTTCGGTGAGATCATCCCGCAGGTCGTCCGCAACGGCGACAACGTCTTCGGCTTCGACCTCACCCACGGTACGTTCGGGATCAGCCCGATCGACTCCCCCGGCTTCGGGAGCATCGGCGAGTCGCTCGGCCTGCCGCTCAACTATCAGCAGTCGTTCGAGCGTGAGCAGTGGTTCTACTGGACCGCGCTCGCGCTGCTGCTCTTCACCGTCTTCTGCTCGGTGCGGCTGCGCGACTCGCGGCTCGGCCGCGCGTGGATCGCGATCCGCGAGGACGAGACGGCGGCGGCCGCGATGGGCGTGCCGCTGATGCGGACGAAGACCTGGGCGTATGCGATCGGCGCCTTCTTCGGCGGTGTCGCAGGCGCCTTCTACGCCAGCTTCAAGAGCGGCGCCTTCCCGGCGGACTTCTACTTCAACATCTCCGTCTTCCTGCTCTGCATGGTCATCCTCGGCGGGATAGGTTCGATCTGGGGTGTGATCCTCGGCGGCATGATCCTCGGTTACCTGAACGTCGAGGGGCTGGCGACGCTGGGCTCCGAGCTCAATGAGGCGGGGATCGACTTCGACCCGACGAAGTACCAGTTCGGCTTCTACGGTGTGATCATCGTGGTGATGATGCTCTTCCGGCCGGAAGGTCTGATCCCCGAGCGACGGCACAAGCGCGAGCTCGAGCTCGGTGTGCACGACACGCCGTTCTACGACGTTACACACGAGGGCGCGCTCACCGATCGCGACGACTCGAATGACTGAGCGGCATGCCTGACCTTCTCGTCGCCGAGCAGGTCCGCAAGGAGTTCGGCGGCCTCGTCGCGACGAACGACATCGACTTCACGATCCCGCAGGGCTCGATCGTCTCCCTGATCGGCCCGAACGGGGCCGGCAAGACGACGTTCTTCAACATGCTCACCGGGGTCTACAAGCCGACCGCCGGACTGATCGTCTTCGACGGTGTCGACGTCAGCGACAAGCCGCCGCACGCGATCACCGAGCTCGGCGTCGGCCGCACCTTTCAGAACATCCGGCTCTTCCAGCACATGACGGCGCTCGAGAATGTGCTCGTCGGGATGCACTCCCGCATGCGCGGCGGCATCTTCGGCTCGATCCTCCGCACGCCGCGGGTCCGCCGGGAGGAGCGCGATGCCGCGAAGCGTGGCCGGGAGCTGCTCACGTACTCGGGGCTGCCCGGCCGGCACAACGAGATGGCGCGGAACCTGCCCTACGGCGACCAGCGGCGGCTCGAGGTGGCCCGCGCGCTCGCGACCGGACCGAAGCTGCTGCTCCTGGACGAGCCGACCGCGGGTATGAACCCGCAGGAGACGGCGGCGTTCACGACGTTCGTCCGCAAGCTCCGCGAGGAGCGCGACCTGACCGTGCTGATGATCGAGCACGACATGAAGGTCGTGATGGGCATCTCCGACCGCGTCACTGTGCTCGACTACGGCCAGAAGATCGCCGAGGGGACGCCGCAGGAGGTCCAGAAGGACGAGCGCGTGATCGAGGCCTACCTCGGGAAAGGGGCGACCTCGCATGGCTGATCCGAACGGCGCCGGCGTCGTCCTCGAGCTCGACGACGTCCATACCTACTACGGCTCGATTCACGCGCTCAAGGGGGTCTCGCTCAAGGTGCACGAGGGCGAGGTGGTGACGCTGATCGGCGCCAACGGGGCGGGCAAGTCGACGACGCTCCGCTCGATCAACGGCGTCAATCACCCGCGCCAGGGGCGGATCCACTTCCAGGGCAAGGACATCACGAACGCGCCGCCGCACGAGATCGTGAAGATGGGCATCGCCCAGTCGCCCGAGGGCCGGCGGCTCTTCCCGCGCATGAGCGTGCTCGAGAACCTCGAGATGGGGGCGTTCCAGCGCAGCGACAGGCAGAACTTCCAGGAGGACATCGACCGCGTCTTCGGGCTCTTCCCCCGCCTCGCCGAGCGACGGCAGCAGAAGGCGGGAACGATGTCCGGGGGCGAGCAGCAGATGGTGGCGATGGGCCGTGCCCTGATGGCGCGCCCGAAGCTCCTCCTCCTCGACGAGCCGTCGATGGGGCTCGCACCGATCTTCGTCGAGAAGATCTTCGAGATCGTGGCGGAGATCAACGCGCAGGGGACGCCGATCCTGCTCGTCGAGCAGAACGCCCTGATGGCGCTCGACGCCGCGAGCCGGGGCTACGTGATGGAGACGGGCGTGATCGCGCTCGAAGGCCCCGCGAAGGATCTGAGCGCGAACGAGCGCGTCCGCAAGGCCTACCTCGGGATCGACTAGCCGCCCGAGCGCTTGTGTCTATCAGACACAAGCTCGTCGCCAAGTCGCATTGCTCCGCGCCTCGGGCGCACCTTGTGTCTATCAGACACTAAGTCGCGCCGCCGACCTCGAGCGGGAAGTAGGGCGGACCGAGCAGGTAGCCGATCCGGGCTTCGCCGCCGGCGCGGCCGTGCGCCATCTCGAGCGCGCTCGAAACGCCGTGCGTCGGCACGAAGCCGAGCGTCCGCGCCGCCTGGTGGTCGCGGCAGCCCGCGACGACCACGGCTCCGAGCCGGTCGAGCGCAGGCCTGCAGCTGTCCCAGTCGACATAGGGAAGCAGCGGATGGCAGGCGCGGCCGGCGCGGTAGGCGTCGAGCGCACGCGTGTCGGCAGCCGCCTCGCGCTCGCCGTCCGCGAGGTCCTCAGCGGTGCGGCCGTCGCGGAGCGAGTGGAAGAGAGCGCGGTACGGATCCTGCGTCGCGTGCGCGAAATGCCGTGAGAGCCGGTGCAGCACGATCGCCGTCCCGTCATTCACGACGGGGAAGGCGTCGCGCCAGAGCCGGAGGGCGAGCCCGAGCGCGACGGTCGCGACCGTGATCGGATTCAGGCGCTCCCGCGGCGAGTGCTGGTGCTTCCAGGGCATGCCGATCACGATCGCGTCGAGCGGCCGCTCGAGCGTCGTCGAACGGCGCGCGATCCCGCGGAGGAGCGCCTCGGCGTGCGCGACGGACGGGGGGCCGGCGAACGCGGCAACCGCGGTCAGCTCACGGCCGAGATCCTGCAGCAGCCGGCGTCTGATCCCCGAGGGCAGCAGCGAGAAGCGCCGCAGCGGCGAGCGCGCCACCTGGGCGAGCGAGTCCTCCTCGTATGGATAGCCGCGGAAGCGGCCGGTCAGGCGCGGCGGGTTCAGCACGAGCGATGTCCCGATCACAGGCACGCGGCCGGCCAACGTCCGCTCGAGCGCGACCGCCAGCTGCCAGCCGCGCGAGGCTGCGGTCTCGAGCAGCGAGTACGCGGTGGCGCCGCGCAGCGTCTCCGGCCCGCAGGCCCCGAGCAGCGCCCCGGAGCCGCCGTGAAGGACGGTCTCGGCGGCCGTGACACAGAGGACGAGGTCGGTCTCGAGCAGCAGCGGGTTGACGCGCAGCGGCGTCCGTCCTGCATCGCCGACGTGGACGAGGTCGGGCGACTCGGCGTCGTGCACCTCGACCCGGCCGTGGAACTGCCGCGCGAACGACGGCGCGAGCAGCCCTTCGAGCTCGCGCTGCCCGGCTCTGCGGTTGAGCCCGCCCGCGACGAGGATCGTCTGGCGCGTCGTCGGGACACCCAGCCGCTCCAGCTCCTCGATCGCGGCGGCGAGCGCGCGCTGACGCGGATCGCCGGGCGCACCCGGCAGGGGAAGCTCAGGCGCCTCGACGACGAGCGTGGCGGTGCCGCCGCGGGAGACGAGCGCCTCGAGCGGCGAGCCCGAGAGCGGGAAGCGGAGCGCGTCCCGAACGGCCGCGGCAACGTCGACGATGCCGTCGGAGGGCCGGCGCGGCCGCAGTACGACGCCGTCGCGCACGTTCACGACCGCTACGCGGGAGCCGGACGGGATCGGGACCCGCGGCACTACGGGATGTGGCGGTACAAACGGAGGAACGTCTCCCGGAAGCCGCGCGCCGGCCAGAAGCGGGAGGAGAGCAGGTTCGTGACGCGCCAGTCGGTGACCATGACCGCGTGCCCGCGCTCGCGCGCCCACGCGAACGCGCCCTCGGTGAGCGCGATCCCGGCGCCCGAACCGCGAACTTCAGGATCCGTCGCCGCCCAGCCGAGCAGCGCGGCGCCGTCGGGCCTCGCGAGGCCGGAGTGGACGCTCGACAGCTCTACGGGCACGAGCTGGAAGGCGCCGACGATGCGGCCGTCCCGCTCCGCAACGATGTCGCCGATCTCGGGCTTTCCGATGTCCTCCAGGAGCTCGGCCCGCAGGTCGTCCGGATCCTCGGCCGGGAGGCCGCCGGCGAAGGTGGGCGCGAGCGACTGGTGGTCCGACAGCACCGGGGTCAGGGCGACGAGCGCATCGGCGTCGCGTTCCTCGGCGAGGCGAACGCCATCCGGCCAGGCTGTCTCGGGCACCTCCCGGATCCCGCCGGCGTGCTGCTGCCCGAAGCTGACCCGCGACCACGCCTCGACCAGAGGGCGGTCGCTCGCGGGGACGTGCGCGTAGTGGCGGACGTGGCCCTCGTCGACCCAGCGCCCGGCCGCCGCGCCGTAGAGATCGCGCAGGTCCTCCGCCGCTTCGACCGCATGGCCGGCGAACTCGATCCAGACATGCTCGCCCCAGATCGGGTTCGGGCGCGGCGCCCCGAGCAGGTAGCCGACGGGACGGTCGTCGCGGAGCGCGACCGCCCCTGAGACCTTCTCGAGCGCGAGCAGCGCCTCGACCTCCACCTGCGCGGCCGCGGGATCCTCGAAGCGTTCGGGCAGGAGCGGCTCGGCCATGCGGTGCGCCCGGTGGCGGGCCGCCAGCAGCTCGCCTGCGGCGGGGACGAACTCGTCGGAAAATGGACGAATCTCGAGGCGTGCCATCGCCGCGAGACGATAGCTTGACCCCGTGCCGAAGACCCTCACCGGACAGGAGCTGCAGCTCGACGACGGCCCCGCGCGGGACTCCGAGCTCTTCCTCGTCGACGGCAACAACCTCGCCTACCGCGCCTTCTTCGCGCTCCCCGAGGAGCTCGCGACGAGCGACGGCTTCCCCACGAACGCGCTGCTCGGCTTCGCGAACATGCTCTTCAAGCTGCTCTCCGACTACCGGCCGAAGGGGGTCGCTGTCGCCTGGGACTCGAGCCCGACCCACCGCGCGGCGGTCGCCGAAGCTGCCGACGTGGTCTACAAGCAGGGCCGCCGCCCGATGCCCGACCTCCTGCGCGAGCAGTTCCCGCATTTCCGCCCGATCGTCGAGGCGTTCGGCTACCGCAACCTCGAGTTCGAGGGCTGGGAGGCGGACGACGTGATTGCGACGCTCGCGACCCGCGCCGACGAGGCGGGGGTGAAGACGACGGTCGTCTCGACCGACCGCGACGCGTTCCAGCTCTGCTCGGCGAACATCTCGCTGATGATGACGCCGCGCGGCGTCGCGGACGTCAACGTCTATACGCCCGAGCGCGTCGAGCTCCGCTACGGCGTCCGTCCCGACCAGGTGCCCGACTTCATCGGCCTCAAGGGCGATTCCTCGGACAACATCCCCGGCGTCCCCGGGATCGGCGACAAGACCGCCGGCCAGCTGATTGCGCAGTACGGCTCGCTCGAGGAGGTGATCGCGCACGCCGACGAGCTCTCACCCGCGCGTCGCAAGAACATCACCGAGTTCGCGGATCAGGCGCGGATGTCGAAGGAGCTGGCGACGATGCGCCGCGACCTCGACCTCGACTTCGATCCGTCGCAGATCGTGCTCGAGCCGCCCGACCGCTCGCAGCTGCGCGAGATGTTCAGGCGCTACGAGTTCCGCGCATTGCTGAACCGGATCGACGACCTCGAGGATGCGATCCCCGCGGCCGTTCCGATCCCGGTCGCCGGGACGGTCGTCCCGTGGCGGGAGGGCGAGCTGCCGCAGGTTCGCGGCCGCGCCGGGCTCGCGGTCGCCGATGGGCGCTTCGCGCTCGCGCAGGACGACGGCGTCACCGTCGGCCCGTGGGACGAGGGCTCGCCTGCCCGGCTCCGCGACGCCGACCTCGTCGCCCACGACTTCAAGTCGCTGCCGCGGCTGACGATGCGCCCGGCCGACGACACGCTGATCGCGGCCTATCTGATCGAGCCCGGCCGCTCGGAGTACGCGATCGACGACCTCCAGCGCGAGTACGGGCTCGAAGTGATCCCGGAGCCGGCAACCGAGGAGGAGACGGCGGCGCTGATCACGCGCGCCGAGGCCGCGCGCCGTCTTGCCGGGCCGATGCGCGAGCGCGTCGTCGAGCGTGGCTCAGAGCGCCTCTACGACGAGATCGAGCTGCCGCTCACGGCCGTGCTCGCGTCGATGGAGGACGCAGGCGTCAAGATCGACACCTACCGGATGGGCGAGATCACGGCCCGGCTCGCCGACAGGCTCGAGGAGCTGGAGTCGAAGGCGTACGAGCTCGCGGGCGAGGAGTTCATGCTCGGCTCGACGCAGCAGGTCGCGCGGATCCTCTTCGACGTGCTCGGCCTGACGCCCGGCCGCAAGGGCAAGACGGGCTACTCGACCGACACGCGTGTGCTCCGCGCGATCCGCGGCGAGCACGAGATCGTCGGGGTGCTCGAGGAGTGGCGCGAGCTCTCGAAGCTGGTCAACACGTATCTCGGCCCGCTGCCGCTGCTGATCTCGGAGGCGGACGGCCGCCTGCACACGACCTTCAACCAGGCCGCCGCGTCGACCGGGCGCCTCTCGACGACGAACCCGAACCTGCAGGCGATCCCGATCCGGACCGAGCTCGGCCGAGAGATCCGCTCTGCATTCGTGGCCGAGCAGGGGCAACGGCTGATCTCGGCCGACTACAGCCAGGTCGAACTGCGGATCCTCGCCCACGTCTCCGGCGAGCCGCGCCTGCGCGAGGCGTTTGCCCGCAACGAGGACATCCACACGGCGACGGCGGCGGAGGTGCTCGGCAAGGATCCGGCCGAGCTGACGAAGGACGAGCGCAACGTGGCCAAGATGGTCAACTTCGGGATCATCTACGGCATCTCGGCCTTCGGGCTCTCGGAGAACCTCGAGATCCCGCGCGAGCAGGCGCAGGAGTACATCGACACCTACCTCGCCCGCTTCCCGCACGTGCAGGACTTCATCCAGCGCACGATCGAGCAGGCGGAGCGCGACGGCTACGTGACGACGCTGCTCGGCCGGCGCCGTCCCGTGCCGGAGATCCGCACCCGCAACCGGCAGACGCGCGCGCTCGGCGAGCGGCTCGCCGTCAATTCGGTCATGCAGGGCACCGCGGCGGACATCATCAAGGTGGCGATGATCCGGATCCACGACCGGCTGCGCGAGGAGGGGAGGGGCGCGCGACTCGTGCTCCAGGTGCACGACGAGCTCCTGCTCGAGGCCCCCGAGACCGAGACGACCGCGATCAAGGAGCTCGTGCGCCAGGAGATGTGCGGCGCGTATCCCTTGGACCCGCCACTGGCCGTCGACGTCGGCGTCGGCGACGACTGGAACGAAGCCAAGTAACAGACTGTTACTTGGCGCCCCGAGCGGCTGCGAACTTCGGGCTATACTCCGCGTCTCGCATGGCCAACGACACGATGGAAAAGCCGATCGCAGCCGAAGAAGGCGTCTGGGTAACCGGGCCCGACGGCGAGCTGATCCCCGACTACGAGTCGACCTTCCCGACGATCAACGAGGGCGAGGTCGTGCACGGCACGGTCGTCCGCGTCGACAAGGACGAGGTGCTCGTGGACATCGGTTACAAGTCGGAGGGCGTGATTCCGGTCGCCGAGCTCTCGATCCGCCGCTCGGTCAACCCCGCAGACGAGGTCTCGGTCGGCGAGGAGATCGATGCGCTCGTTCTCACGAAGGAGGACGCGGAGGGTCGCCTGATCCTCTCGAAGAAGCGCGCGCGGTTCGAGCTGGCCTGGAAGAAGATCGAGGCGGCTGCCGAGTCGGGCGAGCCCGTCGTCGGGCGTGTGATCGAGGTCGTCAAGGGCGGCCTGATCCTCGACCTCGGTGTCCGCGGCTTCCTGCCCGCCTCGCTCGTCGACATCCGCCGCGTGCAGGACCTGGACGAGTTCATGTCGACCGAGCTTCGCTGCAAGGTGATCGAGCTGAACCGGTCGCGCAACAACGTCGTCCTCTCGCGCCGCGCAGTCCTCGAGGACGAGCGCAAGGATCAGCGCCAGCAGATTCTCGACCGGCTCAATCCGGGCGACATCGTCGACGGCACGATCTCGAACATCGTCGACTTCGGCGCCTTCGTCGACCTGAACGGCATGGACGGCCTGATCCACATCTCCGAGCTCTCGTGGAGCCACGTCAACCATCCCTCTGAGGTGCTCGAGATCGGCCAGGAGGTCAAGGTCAAGGTGCTCGACATCGACCGCGACCGCCAGCGCATCTCGCTCGGCCTCAAGCAGACGCAGTCCGATCCGTGGCAGCAGGTGCTCGAGAGCTACTCCGAGAACGACGTCGTCGAGGGCCGGGTCACGAAGGTGGTCACGTTCGGTGCGTTCGTCGAGATCCTGCCCGGCGTCGAGGGGCTCGTGCACATCTCCGAGCTGGCGCAGCACCACGTCGAGAACCCGCGCGAGGTCGTCTCGCAGGGCGACGCGGTCAACGTGCTGATCCTCGAGGTCGACGCCGAGCGGCGCCGCCTCTCACTCTCGCTGAAGCGGGTCGAGGAAGGCCAGGAGCCGCTCCCGCGCGCCGACGGCGGCGAGTCCGTGCACCTGACGCCGAACCTGAATCTCTCCGAGGACGTCTTCCCGGCCGGCGCGGTCGAGGAGGCTGTCGATGAGGACGGAGCCGAGGTCGACGTCGAGGCGACCGCGGCCGAGGAGCCCGTCGCCGAGGCCGAGACGGCTGAGGCCGAGGCCGCGCCTGCCGAGGCCGAGCCCGCTGAGGCCGAGCCGACCGCCGAGGTCGAGCTCGAGGACACGCCGGCGCCCGAGTCGGACGCCGCCGCGGAAGTCGAGCTCGAGGCCGAGACGACTGCCGCCGCCGAGGCCGCCGCGGGCGACGAGCCCGTCGACGAGCCGACGGCCGAGTCGGATGCTGCAACGGGCGACGAGCCCGAGACCCCGCCCGCAGCGTAAGTTGCCCCGGCCGATCGCGGTCGCGATCACCGGCGGGATCGGTGCCGGCAAGAGCGAGGCGCTGCTCGCGTTCCGGAAGGCAGGCGCCGCGACGGTGTCGAGCGACGAGATCGTGCACCACCTCCTCCGCACCGACCCGGACGTGAAGCAGGCGATCGTGAGCGAGCTGGGCGAGGGGGTCCTCGACGACGACGGCGCCGTCAACCGCAAGCGCGTCGGCGCGATCGTCTTCGGCGACCGCGCGAAGCTCGACTTCCTCGAGAAGCTGCTGCATCCGCTCGTCAGCGCCGAGTACCTGCGCTGGCGCGAGCAGCTCGCCGGGCTGCCGAACCCGCCCGAGGTCGCCGTCACCGAGGTGCCGCTCCTCTACGAGACCGGCGGCGACAAGCGCTTCGACAAGGTGGTCGTGATCACGGCGCCGGCGAAGCTGCGCGAGCAGCGTCGGCGCGTCACGCGTGACGACCGCGACATGCGGCTGCTCCCGGACAAGGAGAAGGTGAAGCGCGCCGACTTCGCGTACGTGAACACCGGCACGCTCGAGGAGCTCGACGCCTGGGTCGCCGGGGTGATGCGGGAGCTGACCGCGTGAAACTCGGCACGATCGGGCTGATCGGCGTCGTCGCCGCTGCCTTCGCGTTCTACGTGCTCGAGACCGAGCCGCGCTGGTACGAGCGGCTGCGCTATCCGCTCGAGTACGAGCAGATCGTCGTCGGGCACGCCGAGAATTACGGCCTCGAGCCACACCTCGTCGCCGCGGTGATCTACCAGGAGTCGAAGTTCGACGCCGATGCCGTCTCGTCCTCGGGCGCCGTCGGGCTGATGCAGCTGCTGCCCGCGACCGCGCAGGGGATCGCCGACCGTACGGGTGGCGCCGGCTGGCACGAGCGCGATCTCGTCAACCCGGAGCTGAACATCCGCTACGGCTCGTGGTACCTGCGCCACCTGCTCGACAAGTACGGCGACGAGGAGCTCGCGCTCGCCGCGTACAACGCCGGCCAGGCGAATGTCGACCGCTGGCGGGAGGAGGGGCGCGGGATCGAGTTCCCCGAGACGCGGCACTACGTTCAGCGGGTAGAGGAGCTGAAGCAGATCTACGCGCGCGCGTACGCCGACGAGCTCGGGCTCTAGCGCGGCGCGACGCCGGTCTCGATCAGCGTCATCAGCTGGTCGAGGTCGGGCATCGGATCGTCGGTCACCCGGGCGAAAGCGACGCCGTTCGCGAGCATGCCGAGGAACTGGGCGACGACCTCGATCGGGACGTCGTCGCGAGCAACGCTCCGCAAGCGGTCGTAGCGCGACTGGCGCCGGCCCTCGGTCTCTTCGAGGAGCCGCTCGATCTGTTCGCGAAAACGCTGGTCGGTGCGGACCCTCCGCGCCGCCTCGACCTGGACGGAGAGCCACTCGGGGTCCTCGTGCGCGACGGCCTCGAGCAGCGCGCGATAGCCCTGCTCCAGCCAGATCTCGACGAAGCGATCGGATGAGCGCCGCACGAGGGCGACGAAGAGCGCCTCCTTGTTCTCGTAGTAGTTGAAGATCGCGCCGCGGGAGAGGCCCGTCTCCTCCTCGAGCCTGGCGACGGTCGCGCCCTCGTAGCCGTGGCGTGCGAATGCGCGCTGTGCGCCGGCGAGGATCTGCTCCCGGCGGGCCTCCTTGTGCTCCTCGGTCACCTTCGGCATCGCTTCACTTTACAAAAACGTACAGTCGTACTATTATCCTGGCCGATGAAGAAGACGCCGATCGCAGCCCTCGTCGCCGCCGAGATCGTCTCCATCCTCGGCTCCCGGATGACCTACCTGGCGCTGCCGTGGTTCGTGCTCGTCACGACCGGCTCGCCGTCGAAGATGACGCTCGTCCTCGCGGCGGAGATCGCGCCGATGGCGATCTTCGGCATCCCGAGTGGAATGGTGGTCGAGCGGCTCGGCGCGCGCACGACGATGCTCGTCTGCGACGCAGCCAGGATCCCACTGCTCGCGGCGCTGCCGGTCCTGCACTCGGCCGACGCGCTCAGCTTCCCGCTCCTGCTCGCGCTCGTCTTCGCACTCGGGTGCTTCATGGCGCCCTACTTCGCAGCCCAGCGGGTGATCCTGCCGGAGCTCGTCGGCGAGGACGAGACGACGATTGCGCAGGCGAACAGCGTCATCGAGGGCGGCACCGCCTTCGCCGGCCTCGCCGGACCGGCGCTGGCCGGCCTCCTGATCCCGGTCATCGGCGCGCCGAACGTGCTCTACGTCGACGCGGCGACCTACGGGGTTGCGTTCCTGCTGCTCGCGGGCTTCGTTCCGAAGACGAAGAGGCTCGGCGAACGTGCGACCCACGGCGTCCTGGCCGGGATCAAGTTCCTGCTCGGCGACAAGCTGCTGGGGCCGCTCGGCGGCACCGTGATCGTGCTCAACTTCCTCGGGGCGGGGCTGTCCGCGACGTTGCCGTTCTACGCCTACGACGACTTCGCGGGCGACTCCAGGATCGCCGGTCTCTTCTTCACGGCGATGGGCGCGGGCGCGGTGATCGGCAGTATCGGCGCCGTCGTCGTGGTCAAGCGCTTCCCGCCGCTGCGGCTGGCTGCGTTCGGGATCGTCGCGCTGACCGTGCCGCTCTGGCTGCTCCCGCTCGATCTCCCGGCATGGGGCGTGATGGCTGTGCTTTTCACGGCGATGCTGTTCACGCCGCTCGTCAACGGCCCGGTGATCGGCGTGATCACGGCCCGGACGCCGAGCGACCTGCGGCCGAAGATGATGACCGCGCTGATCTCGGTGAGCACGCTTTCGGCGCCCGCCGGCTTCCTCGTCGCCGGGCAGCTGCTCGAGCCCTGGGGCGTCCAGCGCGTTTTCGCCGCCGTGGCGATCGGGATGACCGGAGCGGCGCTCGCGTTCGCGGCGATCGCGCTGCGCCACCGCGACGAGCCCGCACCCGAGATCTCCGCGGTCGCGGTCTAGAGGGTCAGGATCATCCGGCCGAGGCCGTCGCCCGGCTCGTGCTCGGCGTAGCCGAGCCTCGCGTACAGGCGCTTCGCCGGGTTGTCGTCGTCGACGCTGAGCGAGAGCCGTTTCAGACCGTCGGCGCGGGCGCGCTCGTGGATCGCTTCCATCAGGGCACTCCCGATCCCCTTGCCGCGGTGCCCGTCCGCAACTGCGATCGCGAGCTCGGGCGTCGTCTCGTCGACGAAGCCCTCGCCGTGCTCGGCGTCGGTGAAGAGCCGGTAGAAGACGACGCCCGCGGGCTCGCCGTCCACCTCGGCGACGAGGCCCGTGTCGCCGGCGCGGCCCCAGCCGGTGTGGAAGATCGAGAGCGCCGGGTGGGCGAGCACGAACTCGGCCGGCAGCCGCTCCTTCGCCGGATCCCAGTAGACGGCCGCATAGAGCATCGCGCCGAGGAAGTCGGCGTCCGCGGGCTCGAGCTCGCGGATCCGCAGCATGGCGCCGACCCTCCTACGGCGCTGCGAGCCGCGCCCAGAGGTTCTCGAGCAGGCGCCGCACGGTCGGCACTGTCGCCGAGCCGCCGAAGTCGATCGCGCCGCCCGCGAAGACCTTGGCGCCCTGGGGCGTCTCGTAGTACGTCATCTGCGCGGTCAGGCCCGGCCCGAAGAGATCCGGGATCTCGGCGAGCACGATCGCGCCCGGCGGCGTCGCCGGTGTCGTCCCGTCGATCTCGATCCCGTAGCCGCCGAGCTCCTGGCCGAACGTGGCCCCGTCGCCGAGACCCGTGCCCGCCCAGAACCAGGGCGCGGTCGACGCGGAGCGGACGATGTACGGCCGCTGGAGCTTGCCGTCGTCGTTGCCGCGGTACTGGACGCCGAGCAGCGAGGACTCGGGCCGGCCGATGTCGCGCCAGAGACGTGTGCGAACGAGCGTCCTGCCCCGCAGCTGCACCTGCCAGAAGAAGTTGTTCGCCGAGAGGAACGCAAGGTTGCCGCCGAGGTCGCGGTAGTTCTGCATCAGGTCGTACTCGTGCCGCGTGACGTACTCGGTGTGGCCCGGGAAGACGACGAAGTCATAGTGGGAGATCAGCTCCTCCGCTGTCCGGATCGACTCGAGGTCGGTCTCGGTGATGATGTCCGGCTGCTTGCCGGTCTGGCTCAGCCAGCGGAGGAAGTCGACGTCGTACTTGCGCCACTGGGGCGGCACGCCGCGCCGGATGAACATCCGCCCGAGCGTGGCCGTGCTCTGGGCGCCCTTCGCGTACCAGGTGTCGCCCCAGCCGTTGCCGTCGCGGTCGCGGAAGTTGTACGCCTGCCAGGTGTTCGTCGGCATCACGACGGCGACGCGACTCCGCTCGCCGAGCGTGGTCGGGCGGATCACGAAGGGTGCGTAGCCGACCCGTCCGTCGTTCGCGGTGATCTTGACGAAGTAGACGCCGGTCGGCCAGGGGCCGAGCGCCCGGTTGAGCGTCGCCCGGCGGTGGAGCGCCTTCCACGGGATCGTCACCGGCTGGTCGACGGGGACGCCGTTCATCAGTGTGTCGCTGTGCGTGCGCGTGTCCTCGCCGCCGGCCCGGAACGTCTGCAGCGTCAGCTCGGTCGCGTCGGTCTCGATCGCCAGCCGCGCCGCGCTCGAGGCGACGTAGCTCTCGGCCGTGAAGCCGGCGTCGACGCCGAGCACGCGCACCACGGCTGAGCGGAGCTTTCGGCCCTCGCGCGCGTTGTCGGCGCCGTAGGTGCGTCTATTGCCGGCGCGGTCGAGAGTGCTGAGCCGGATCAGGTAGGTGCGGGCCCCCATCGACCAGTGGGGAAACCACGTGAAGGTGTGCCGCCCGGGCTTGAGGTTCGCCCAGAGCTCGTAGATCGTCGTCGGCGAGCTGAGCGTCCGCGTCACCTCGAAGTGCACCTCTGCCGGCTCGTCGAGCGTAAAGCTGATCTTGGCCGACTCGCGCAACTTGTCCCCGTTCGGCGAGATGGTGGTGAAGCGCTTGTTGTCGCCCTGGAACGGCATCCGGCTGCGGTTGCGGGCGGTGATGTCGATCAGGCGGGGGGCGGTCTGGTCGATCCGGACCGGAGTGGTCGCCAGCACGCGAAGGCCGTCGACGAGGCGGATCGTGTACGCCCCGTCCCAAACGCGGGCGCCGCGGAGCCGGCCGTTCCAGCGGAAGTCGAGATAGCGTCGGCGCTCGGGCTCGACGATCCAGCCGAGCACGCGGCCGTCCCGCGTCGCCAGCTGGACGCCGACGCGCTCGATCGTCGGCATCGAGGCCTGGATCCGCAGCCGCTTCTGCGTCGGCGAGAAGTCGCGCGGAACGACCGTCAGGTCCGCCGCGGCGGCGGGCGGAACGACGGCGAGAGCGAGGACGAGCAGGACGAGGCGGCGCATCGGGCGGGAATCGTAGTCGGGACGCATGATGGAGCCGTAAGGAACCGCGTGCGGTGCCACCCCCGGGTCAGACGGTGTTCCGGTCGGCGCACCGCGGGGCGGCCTCGTGCCGAACGGAGGTCGCGTGCGCCTCGACGTCGCGATCCAGGAGGCCGAACCCGCTGAGCACGATCGGAAGCAGTCTGCAGGATCAACGCGGATCCCAGGAGGAGGCGATGGAGGCGATCGCCGGAGCGGTTGAGGCGGCGCGCGAGGTAGCCATGCGGCCACCGTCGGAGGGCGCCTCAACGGCTCACTCATGCGGGGCTAACCGGCCGCTAATGCCGCCTGAGCGGGGGTTTCAAAGGCTCGTGAACCCTGTTACAACCCGTGGCAGTGCTGGAATTCCGCATCCTCGGCCCGCTCGAGGTGCTCGACGGGGAGACACCCGTGCCGCTCGGCGGCAGGAACCAGCGCGCGCTGCTGACGCTGCTCCTGCTGCGGGCGAACGAGCCGATCTCGACGGAGCGTCTCGTCGACCAGCTCTGGGGCGAGCATCCGCCGCGGACCGCGACCACCTCATTGCAGAACTCGGTCTCGCAGCTCCGGAAGCTCCTGGGAGCCGGGTTCCTGCAGACCCGCCCGGCCGGGTACCTCCTCGAGCTCGACCGAAGCCAGCTCGACCTCGCCCGCTTCGAGGACCTCGTCCGCGAGGCGCGTGCGGCCGAGCCGACGGAACGTGCCCGGCTGCTCCGCGACGCCCTGGCGCTCTGGCGCGGCGCCGCGCTGGCGGACTCGGAGCTCGAGGACTTCGCGCAGGCTGAGATCCAGCGGCTCGAGGATCTGAGACTCGGTGTGCTCGAGGAGCGGATCGCCGCCGACCTCGAGCTCGAGGTCGGCCCCGAGCTCGTGGCCGAGCTGGAGGTGCTGGTCCGGCGGCAGCCGCTGCGCGAGCGGCTGCGCTCGCAGCTGATGCTCGCGCTGTACCGGTCGGGCCGCCAGGCGGAAGCCCTCGCGGCCTACCGGGAAGCGCGCCGCACGCTCGTCGACGAGCTCGGGATCGAGCCGGGGCCGGAGCTGCAGGCTCTCTACGGGTCGATCCTGCGCCAGGAGCGGTCGCTCGTCCGGGTCGCCCAGCCCGCGATCGAGGATCACTACGACGAGGTGATGCGTGCCCTGGCGGCCGGCCGCCTCGTTCCCGTCCTCGGCCCGGGAGCCGCCAGCGTCGCCGGCGACGACCTCGCGCGCCTGCTGGCCGAGCGTTTCGAGCTCAGCACGGAGAACCGGGGCCTCGCCTACGTCTCGCAAGCCGTCGCTGCCAGGAACGGGATCGGACCGCTCCACGACGAGCTGCACCTCGCCCTCGACCGGGACATCGAGCCTTCGCTGCTCCACTCCTGGCTGGCAGCGCTGCCGCCCCTGCTGCGGGAGCGGGGGTTGCCGCAGCAGCTGATCGTCTCGACGTGCTTCCACACCGGCGTCGAGCGCGCCTTCGAGGCGGCCGGCGAGGAGCTCGACGTCGTGGTCTACGTCGCGACCGGCCGGGACCGCGGGAAGTTCCTGCACATCGCGCCCGACGGACGTGCGCTCGTGGTCGACGAGCCGAACGCCTACACCGGGCTTGCGCTGGAGGAGCGGAGCGTGCTGCTGAAGATCCACGGGCACGTCGACCGCGGCACGACGCGCGAACGCGAGAGCTTCGCGGTCAGCGAAGACGACCACATCGACTATCTCGTCTCCGGCGATGCGGCGAGCACGGTGCCGGTTCAGCTTGCGGCGCGGCTGCGCCGAAGCCATCTGCTCTTCCTCGGCTACGCCGTCGACGACTGGAGCCTGCGCGTCTTCCTCCGGCGCGTCTGGGGCGGCGACCGGCTCGCATACCGTTCCTGGGCCGTGCAGCCGGCGGCCGCACACGTGGCGAGCGAGCTCTGGCACGAGCGGGGCGCCGAGGTCTACGACGTCTCACTGGGAACGTATGCGGAGGAGCTCGCGCGGCTGACCGCGGCGCTCGCCGGCGTGGGCGCAGCGTGACGCTTCCTCCCTCGCCCTTCAAGGGTCTGGCCTACTTCGGCGACTCGGAGCACGACTGGCTGCTCTTCTTCGGCCGCGAGCGAGAGTCCGAGGTCGTCGCCGCGAATCTGATGGCCTCGCGGCTGACCGTGCTGTACGGGCCGAGCGGCGTCGGCAAGAGCTCGCTGCTGCGCGCCGGGGTCGCACGGCGGCTGCGGACGCTCGCGCCGGCACTCGCGGGTGGGGGCGGTGACGTCCCGGCGGAGGTGGTGATCGTCGACAGCTGGCGCGACGACCCGATCCTCGCGGTCGCGGCCGCCGCCGGCGCGCCAACGGACATTCCGCTTGCAGACGCGCTGGCGGAGCGAGCCATCTCTTCCGGCGCCGAGCTCTACCTGATGCTCGACCAGATGGAGGAGTACGTCCTCTACCACGGGCGTGAAGGCGGTCCGCTCGCAAATGCGCTCGAGGATGTCCTCACCCGTCCCGGCCTGCCCGTTCACGTCCTGCTCGGCGTGCGGGACGACTCGCTCGCCGATCTGGATGCGCTGAAGCGCCGGCTGCCCGGCCTGTTCGGAAACGTCCTTCGGCTCGACCATCTCACCCGCGCCGCTGCCCGTTCGGCGATCGAGGGGCCGCTCCGCGCGTACGCGGAGCTGGGCGGACCGGAGGTAATTGCCGAGGACGAGCTCGTCGAGGCCGTGCTGGACGAGGTGGCGACCGGGCGGATCGAGCAGCATCTGTCCGGCCGCGGGCTCGTCGATGAGGGCAAACGGGAACGCCGCGTGGAGGCTCCGTACCTCCAGCTCGTGCTCGAGCGGCTCTGGGAAGTCGAGCGGGAGCGCGGCTCCGACCGGCTGCGGGCCGAGACGCTGGCCGAGCTCGGCGGCGCCGAGCGCATCGTCGAGGAGCACCTCGAACGCGCGCTCTCGGGGCTCGACGTCGAGGACCGGGATCTCGTCGCGCGACTCTTCAACCATCTCGTCACGCCCTCGGGCACGAAGATCGCGCACGGCGTCGACGATCTCGCCCGGTATGCCGACGAGGATCCGGCGCGGCTGGAGCCCGTGCTCGCCGCGCTCGACAGCGCCCGCATTCTGCGACGCGTGCCCGGAAGAGCCGGCGGCCCCGCGCGCTACGAGATCTTCCACGACGTGCTCGCGCCGGCCGTGCTCGCCTGGCGCACGCGGCACGAGGCGGAGCGCGCGCTGGCGCGGGAACGGGCGGCCGCGAAGCGCCGGCACCGCCGAGTCGCGATCGTCGCGGTCGCTGCGCTGATCGCGCTCGCGGGCACGGCCGCGCTGGCGGTTTGGGCGCTGTCGCAGCGCGCCGACGCGCGCGAGCAGGCGCTGGCCGCGGATGCGGGCGCGCGTGCGGCGAAGGCCCGAGAGCTGGAGGCGAGCTCGGCCGTGCAGCTCGGTCGCGACCCCGAGCTCGGGCTCTTGCTTGCCCGACATGCCGCCCGGCTGGCGCCGGCGGCCGGGACCGCGGACGTGCTCAGGCGTGCGTTGCGAGAGTCCAGGGTGCGCACAGTCGCCCGGCTGGGAGCTCCGATCAGCGACCTCGACGCGCTGCCCGATGGGACGCTGGCAGCGGTCACCGAGCGCGGCGGCGTGCGCCTCGTGGACGGCGGCACGCCCGGCCGTGTGGTCGTTCCGCCGCGGCGGGGCGCACAGACGTGGCTCTCAGGTGGCCAGGCTCTCACGTTGCGCGGCACGACGCTGACCGTCCGCGATCTGCCCGAGGGCGACCTGATCGCGACCGTGCCGGTCCCGTCGGGCACGCGTCTCGCCGCCGGCGGGCCGCAAGGACGCAGATTCATCGTCGCGGGCCGGCGCGGCGCGGCGGTGATCGGGAGGGAGGGTCAGCTGCTCGCGTCGCTGCCGCACCCGGCAGAGGTGCTGCGCGCCGAGTTCAGCCCGAACACGCTGCGGATCGCCACGGCCGGCAGGGACGGCAGCGCGATCGTCTGGAGCGAGTTCGGCAAGCGCCTGCACACGTTCCCCGGCCAGGACGACAGCAATATCTACGACGTCGACTTCAGCCACACCTCCCGCCTCCTGGTCGTCGCGAGCAGCGACGGCACGGCGCGCGTGTTCAACGCGCGGACCGGCCAGCGCGAGTCGGTCATGCCCCTGCATGGCAACCAGGTCCGGCGGGCGCGCTTCGGTGCCAACGAGGACTCGGTCATCACTGCGAGTCGCGACCGCACCGCACGCACCTGGAAGGTGGACACGGGAGGTCCTCGTGCAGTCTTCGCCGGTCACACCGAGCCCGTCACCGCAGCCATCTTCATCCCGGGCGACCGGATCGCGACGGCGAGCGAGGACGGGACGGTCAGGACCTGGGTGGCCCAGCTTCAGCCTCCGCTCCAGCCTGCCGGCTCGACTCCGGCGCCCCGGCCGGGCATCGACCCGCGCGCAACGGTGACGGGATCGGTGGTGACGCTGCGGATCGACGGCCGCGTGGTGACGCTCGAGGGCCACCGCGACGACGTGCTCTCGGTCGAGGTCTCGCGGGACGGGTCGCGCGTCGTCACGGCCAGCAAGGACAGCGACGCACGGATCTGGGATGCTCGGACAGGGGAGACAGTGTCGGTGCTGAGCGGGCACTTCGGCACGGTCTTCGACGCGTCCTTCAGTCCCAACGGACGCTGGGTCGTCACGGGCGGGCCTACGACTGCGGGCCTCTGGGACGCCTCGAACGGTGAGCGGATCTTCCTCCTCCGCGGCGACGGCACGGCGGTGCGCGCGGCCGCGTTTTCGTCTCCGACGCGCATCGTCGTCCGCGGCGGTGACGGCGTCCGCGCCTACGTCTGTGAGCTGTGCGGCGGTCTGAAGGCGCTGCTGGCGCTGGCAGATCGGCGGCTCGCGGCGACCGGACGCGAGCTGTCCGCGGCCGAGCGGGCGACGTACCTGGACGGTTAGCCGGGCGTCCGCTGCTCGAGCTCGTTCGCCTTCGCCGCCAGCGCGCTGAAGCCGGCCTGGAGGAAGTCGTTCGCGGCCGACGCGGCCAGCGACCACGTCAGCAACCGGCCGCTGCGCGGCGCGACCGTGTGCACGCCGACAACGCCGGCAGCGGCCCACATCCCGATGCAGCGGCTGCAGGTGAGCAGCTCCCCGATCGCCTGGCGCGTGCCGCCGTCCTCGACCGGCTTCTCGTCGCCTTCGTGCGCCTCGCCCTGCACGAACGGCTCGCGCAGGAAGCTGAGCACCTCGTCGTGCGCGACCGTGCGCGCGGCCTTGAACGTCGCCGCCGAGAGGATCGCGAGGTCGAGCGGTCGCAGCTGCTCGGGACGGCGGCCACGCAGGCTCGCGATGCCCGCGAGCCCGCTCATGCCGATCCCGAAGATGCCGACGAGGGCGGCGTAGGTCGAGTACGGCGGTCGCTGCTGGTCGATGGCCACGGGCTACGCTGTTACCCGGATGGCGGAACTCAAGACATCCGCCGGCTACGTCCCCACGGGCGACCAGCCGCGGGCGATCGAGGAGATCACGCGCTCCCTCACTGCGGGCGAGCGCTACCAGACGCTGCTCGGCGCCACCGGCACCGGCAAGACGGCGACGATGGCGTGGATCATCGAGCAGATCCAGCGGCCCGCGCTCGTGATCGCCCACAACAAGACGCTGGCCGCCCAGCTCTGCAACGAGTTCCGCGAGTTCTTCCCGGCGAACGCGGTCGAGTACTTCGTCTCCTACTACGACTACTACCAGCCCGAGGCGTACGTGCCCGCAGGCCGACCTCTACATCGAGAAGGACTCGTCCCGGAACGACGACATCGACCGGCTGCGCCACGCGGCGACCTCGAACCTGCTCTCGCGCAAGGACACGGTCATCGTCGCGTCCGTCTCGTGCATCTACGGCCTCGGCTCGCCGGAGGAGTACGAGAAGCGCGTCGTCTTCCTCACCGTCGGCGAGGAGACCGATCGCGACGTGATGCTGCGGAAGCTGATCGACATCCAGTACGTCCGCAACGACACGCTGCTCGGCCGCGGCCGCTTCCGGGTCAAGGGCGACGTGATCGAGATCCAGCCGGCGTACTCCGAGACGGCGTATCGCGTCTCGATGTTCGGCGACGAGGTCGAGCAGATCACCCACTTCGACCCGCTCACCGGCGAGGTCTTCGCGAAGCTCGACACGATCACCGTCTTCCCGGCGACCCAGTACGTCACCTCGAAGCCGACGATCGAGCGCGCCCAGGACGAGATCAAGCACGAGCTCGAGCAGCAGGTGGCGCTCTTCGAGAGCCAGGGTCGGATGCTCGAGGCGCACCGGATCCGGCAGCGCACCGAGTACGACCTGGAGATGATGCGCGAGCTCGGCTTCTGCAACGGAATCGAGAACTACTCGCGGATCCTCGACGGCCGGCCGGCGGGCTCGGCGCCGCACACGCTGCTCGACTACTTCCCCTCCGACTACGTCGTCTTCGTCGACGAGTCGCACCAGACGGTCCCGCAGATCGGCGGCATGTACGAGGGCGACCGCTCGCGCAAGCAGACGCTCGTCGACCACGGGTTCCGGCTTCCGTCCGCGCTCGACAACCGGCCGCTCCGCTTCGACGAGTTCCTGGACAAGGTCAACCAGCTCGTCTTCGTCTCCGCGACGCCCGGGCCGTTCGAGCTACGCCACTCGCAGGTGGTCGCCGAGCAGCTGATCCGGCCGACGTACCTCGTCGACCCCGAGGTCGAGCTGCGCCCGACGAAGAACCAGATCGACAACCTGCTGAACGAGATCCGCCGGCGCGAGGAAGCCGGGGAGCGGGTGCTCGTGACGACGCTGACGAAGAAGATGGCGGAGGACCTGACCGATTACCTGCTCGAGGCCGGCGTCCGCGCCCGCTATCTCCACTCCGAGATCGACACGCTCGAGCGGATCCAGATCATCCGCGAGCTGCGGCTCGGCGAGTACGACGTGCTCGTCGGGATCAACCTTCTCCGCGAAGGGCTCGACCTGCCCGAGGTCTCGCTCGTCGCGATCCTCGACGCCGACAAGGAGGGCTTCCTCCGTGGCAAGACGGCGCTCGTGCAGACGATCGGCCGCGCCGCGCGTAACCTCAACGGGCGGGTGCTGCTCTACGCCGACAAGATGACCGAGGCGATCAAGGGCGCGATGGAGGAGACCGAGCGGCGCCGCGCGATCCAGCTTGCGTACAACGAGGAGCACGGCACGACGCCGATCTCGATCACGAAGGGCGTCAGCGACATCGCCGAGTTCCTCTCGCTCGAGAACCCGAACGTCCCCGGCCGGCGACGCCGGGGTGCGCGCGCCGACGTCGAAGGACTGTCACGCGAGGAGCTCGAGAAGCTTGCGATCACGCTCGAGGAGGAGATGTTCGTCGCCGCCGAGGAGCTGCGCTTCGAGTACGCCGCGAAGCTGCGCGACGAGATCAAGGAGCTGCGCC
>CAVYSL010000007.1:0-146661 GCA_963771185.1 uncultured Gaiellaceae bacterium | reverse complement strand
CGCCGGCCGAGATCAAGCGGCGCGTGCAGGAGCTGCTCGACGTCGTCGGGCTCAACCCGGAGCACTACAACCGGTTCCCGCACGAGTTCTCGGGCGGGCAGCGACAGCGAATCGGCGTCGCCCGGGCGCTCGCGGTCAACCCGAAGCTGATCGTCTGCGACGAGCCGGTCTCGGCGCTCGACGTCTCCGTGCAGGCGCAGATCCTCAACCTGCTCAAGGATCTGCAGCGCGACTTCGGGCTGACGTACGTCTTCATCGCGCACGACCTCAACGTCGTCCGCCACATCTCCGACCGCGTGCTCGTGATGTACCTCGGCAAGCTCGCCGAGATCGCCGACCGCAACCAGCTCTACTCCGGGCCGAAGCATCCCTACACCGGCGCATTGCTCTCGGCCGTGCCGATTCCGAACCCCCAGCTGGGGCGCCTGCGCCGCCCGATCGTGCTCGAAGGCGACGTCCCCAACCCGATCGATCCGCCCGACGCGTGCCGCTTCCACCCGCGCTGCCCGCGCTTCCGCCCCGGCCACTGCGACGTCGACGAGCCGCAGCTCCGCGGCTTCGGCGACGGGCACCGCGCCGCCTGTCACTACCCGCTCGAGAGCTGGCCGCTGTCGGGAGACCAGGTCCGCCGGGCCGACGAAGAGGCGGTCGCAGCGGGATGATCGCCGCCGCGGCACGACGCTTCTTCATGCTGCTGGCCGCGATCGCCGGCGGCACGGCCGTCCTCTCGCTCCTGCTCGGGCTGCTGCTGGGGGCGGGGCCGAGCCGCTCCGTCGCGGTCGGGCTCTACCTGGTGGGCTGCGCGCTGCTGCTCGGCGGCTTCTTCGTCGGCAACCGCGGCCCGTTCCGGGTCGCGAACGAGGAGGGGATGGTCGGGCTCCGCGTTCGGCGCGGCGTACGCGTCGCCTCCGGCGAGGAGCAGGTGGAGTCCTTCAACATGACCGGGCTGCTCGTTGGCACCGGCATCGTCCTCCTGGCGCTCGGCGCCGCGGTCGACTCGAACGCGCGGCTGCTGTGACCGGCACGACCCGAGAGAGCCGTTGCGACCGAACACGCGCCTGGGCAGCGCTGGCGCCGGACGGCGAGCTGGCGGTGCTCGAGCGCAGGCTGCTCGACGCCCACCTCGGCCATTGCGCGGCCTGCCGCGGCTTCGCCCTGCGCGTCGCCGAGGTCGCGGCGGAGTTGCGCGCCGCCGCGGCGGCGCAACCGGCACGCCGGTTCATGCTCCCGGCGGCCAAGATCCGCTCCGCCCACGTCCGGACGCGCCGCGTCGCCTCGATTGCCGCCGTCGCGGCGATGACACTCGGGATCGCGGTCCAGGCACCCCTCGTGAGCGATGGGAAGCGGCCGGCGGCCCCGCGCGAGTTCGCACCGGCCGAGGTCGACGACGCCGAGCAGCACACGATCCGGCTGCTCCGCCAGGAGGCGCTCCTGAGCCGCGCCGCGTACCCGGACCGTCCCTCCGGCACGTTCGGCACCCAACCTGCCTGAACCCGCGCTTCGCTAGACTGCGAGCGCTTTTGCGGCGCCGCGCGTCGCACTTCCTCAAGAAATCTTTTCCCAGGAGAGACATGTCTGAGCACGCGCAGGGAACCGCAGGCAAGGTCGTCGAGATCAAGGGCGTCGTCATCGACGCCGTCTTCCCGGACGAGCTGCCGGAGATCTACAACGCGCTCGCGATCCAGGTGCCGACGGGCGACGGCGGCAGCCGGACGCTGATCGCGGAGGTGCAGCAGCACCTCGGCGACGATCGCGTCCGCGCAGTCGCGATGGAGACGACCGACGGCCTCGCGCGCGGCGTCGACGTGGTCGACACCGGTGCGCCCATCTCCGTCCCCGTCGGCGATGCGACCCTCGGCCGGATCTGGAACGTGATCGGCGAGCCGATCGACAACAAGGAGCCGGCCGGCAAGGACGTCGAGCGCTGGTCGATCCACCGCGACCCGCCGGCGTTCCGCGAGCTCTCCCCGACCGTCGAGATCTTCGAGACCGGCCTCAAGGTCGTCGACCTGATCGCGCCGTACGTGAAGGGCGGCAAGATCGGCCTCTTCGGCGGCGCCGGCACGGGCAAGACCGTCCTGATCCAGGAGCTGATCCACAACATCGCGCGCCAGCACGGCGGCGTCTCCGTCTTCGCGGGCGTCGGCGAGCGCACGCGCGAGGGCAACGACCTCTTCCTGGAGATGACCGAGTCGGAGGTGATCGACAAGGTCGCGCTCGTCTACGGGCAGATGAACGAGCCGCCGGGAGCGCGCCTCCGCGTCGGCCTCTCGGGACTGACGATGGCGGAGTACTTCCGCGACCAGGGCCAGGACACGCTGCTCTTCATCGACAACATCTTCCGCTTCGTCCAGGCGGGCTCCGAGGTGTCGGCGCTCCTCGGCCGCATGCCGAGCGCCGTCGGCTACCAGCCGACGCTCGCCACCGAGATGGGCCAGCTGCAGGAGCGGATCACGTCGACCCGCACCGGCTCGGTCACGTCCGTGCAGGCGATCTACGTGCCCGCCGACGACCTCACCGACCCCGCGCCCGCGAACACCTTCGCCCACCTCGACGCCACCACCGTGCTCTCGCGCGCGATCGTCGAGAAGGGGATCTACCCGGCCGTCGACCCGCTCGACTCGACCTCCCGCGCGCTCCAGCCCGGGATCGTCTCCGACGAGCACTACGCGGTCGCGACCTCGGTCCAGCAGGTGCTGCAGCGCTACAAGGACCTGCAGGACATCATCGCGATCCTCGGCATGGACGAGCTCACCGACGAGGACAAGCTCGTCGTCTCGCGCGCCCGCAAGGTCGAGCGGTTCCTCTCGCAGCCGAACTTCGTCGCCGAGCAGTTCACCGGCACGCCCGGCGAGTACGTCAAGCTCGAGGACACGATCAAGGGCTTCCGCGAGATCATCGAGGGCAAGCACGACGACCTGCCCGAGGCGGCCTTCTACATGGTCGGCCCGATCGAGGGCGCCGTCGCCAAGGCCGAGAAGACCGCAGCGGCGGCCTAGCGTTGGCCGAGATCCATCCCAAGTTCGATGTCGCGCTCGTGACCCCGGAGGGCGAGACCTTCCGGGGCGAGGCGGAGATGCTGGTCGTTCCCGGCGCGGCCGGTGAGATCGGCGTGCTGGCGCGGCACGCACCGCTCGTCGCGACATTGAAGGCCGGATCGACGCGTGTGTATCGCGACCGGGCGAACGAGGACGTACTGGAGTTCGCGACCGGGCCTGGGTTCTTCAAGGTCGAGCTCGACAGTGCGATCGCGCTCGTCGACGACGCCGTCGACGTGAAGGAGATCGACGACGAACGTGCCCGCCGGCAGCTCGAGGAGGCGAAGGCCGAGCTCGAGAAGATCGAGCGCGGCGAGTCGAGCGCAGACCGTTGGCAGATCGAGCAGCGGGTCCTGCACGCCGAGAACCAGCTGACGGTCGCCGGGCGAAACTAGCGGTGCGGGCTACCGTCGCCGAGAAGCGTGAGGTGGCAAAGGGCACGCTCTTCGTCCGCTTCGCGGTCGAGGACTATCCCGACTACCGTCCCGGCCATTACTTCTGGGTCGAGTTGCCGGACCGCGGGCACACGGACGAGAAGGGCCTGCGCCGGCACATCTCGCTTGCGACCTCGCCGACCGAGAGCGGTGTCGTCGGGCTGGCGACGCGACTGCGCGACACCGCCTTCAAGCGGACGCTCGCCGAGCTCGAAGTCGGCGACGAGGTCCAGGTGGAGGAGCCGAAGGGCTCGTTCCTGCTCCCCGAGGACACGAGCGCGGAGTACGTCTTCGTCGCCGGGGGAATCGGGATCACGGTCTTTCGCTCGATGCTCCGCTTCATCGCGGACAAGGATCTGCCGTACCGGGTCACGCTCGTCTACTCGAACCGCGACCGCGAGTCGGCGGCGTTTCTCGGCGAGCTGGAGGAGCTCGAGCGGCAGGTCGAAGGGCTGCGCGTGATCCTGACGATGACCGACGATCCGGGCTGGGAGGGTGAGACGCGGCAGCTCGACGCCGACGTGCTCGCCGAGCTTGTCGGCGGGCTCGAGGGAAAGACGTTCCTCGTCGCGGGGCCGCCGGCGATGGCGGAGGGGGTCTCCGAGTCGCTCCGCGGCGCGGGGCTTCCCGAGGACCGCGTGCTGGTGGACGGCTTCACCGGTTACTGAACGAGCACACGCCTAGGCGACTCGTTACGATCGTTTCAACCTAGGCGGGCCCGTTCGTGCCCAACCTCGCGCGTCGATGTGCCCGCGGCGAGGAGGTTCTGTAATGGCCACCACGATGTGCGAGATCGACGGGGTTCGCCCCGCCGTCGCGACGGTGCGGATCAGGCAGAACGGCGAAGAGCGGACGATCGCCGTCTGCGAGGAGCACCTCCGGGAGCTCCAGGGTCAGAGCCGTGGAGCGGCACGATCGCCCTTCGGCGGCCGGAGCAGCCTCTTCGACGAGTTCTTCTCGGACTTCTTCGGCGACAGCCCCCTCGGCGGTCGCACGGTCGGCGACGGCGCCGGCATGACGACCACGAGGCCGCGCCGCCCGGCCGAGCAGATCGACGTGACGCAGTACTTCAGCGACGCCACCCGCCAGCTGCTCCAGCACGCCGCGCAGAAGGCGATGGAGTGGGGGAGCCCGGATGTCGACTCGACCCACCTGCTCTGGGCCGCGACACAAGACGAGGTCGTCCGGCACGTGCTGCAGCAGATCGGTGCCGATCCCGTGGCGATCGCCGCGCAGATCGAGGAGGAAGCCGACGTCAAGGAGCGCACGGACGTGGCGCCGTCGCTGTCACCCGACGCGAAGGCTGCCCTCCTGGCCGCCTACGAGGAGTCGCGCCAGATCGGCGCGTCGTACGTGGGTCCTGAGCACGTGCTGCTCGCGCTGGCGCAGGACACCGAGACCGAGGCGGGCGAGTTGCTCGAGCGGTTCGCGGTCACGCACACCAAGCTGCGCGGCGCGGTCATCCGCGGTGTCGAGACCGGCGAGGCCGGCGGACGCCCCGCGAGCACGACGAAGACGCTCGACGAGTACGGCCGCGACCTGACGGAGGAGGCACGGAAGGGCAAGCTCGATCCCGTCATCGGCCGCGCCGACGAGATCGAGCAGACGATCGAGATCCTCTCGCGCCGCACGAAGAACAACCCCGTGCTGCTCGGCGACCCCGGCGTCGGCAAGACCGCGATCGTCGAGGGCATCGCCCAGCGGATCGTGAACGACGACGTGCCCGAGACCCTCACCGGCAAGCGCCTGGTGGCGCTCGACCTGGCGGGCATGATCGCCGGGACCAAGTACCGCGGCGAGTTCGAGGAGCGCCTGAAGGGCGTGATCGACGAGATCACCGACAACGCCGACAGCCTGATCGTCTTCATCGACGAGATCCACACCGTCGTCGGCGCCGGCGCGGCCGAGGGCGCGATGGACGCGGGCAACATGCTCAAGCCGGCACTTGCACGCGGTGAGCTGCACATGATCGGCGCGACCACGCTCGACGAGTACCGGAAGAACATCGAGAAGGACCCGGCGCTCGAGCGGCGTTTCCAGCCCGTGCTGGTCTCGGAGCCGACGGTCGAGGAGACGATCGAGATCCTCACCGGCCTCAAGGATCGCTATGAGGCGTTCCATCGCGTGCGCATCACCGAGGAAGCGATCGTCGCCGCGGCGGAGCTGTCCGATCGTTACATCCGCGACCGCTTCCTGCCCGACAAGGCGATCGACCTGATCGACCAGGCGGGCGCACGCGTCCGGCTCCGTTCGAAGGCGAAGCCGGAGGACATGCGGGCGGCCGAGGAGGAGCTTCGCCGGATGGGGCGCGAGCGCGATCAGGCGATCTCCGCCGAGGACTACCAGCGGGCGGACGAGCTGAAGGCGCAGATCGAGGAGCGCCGGGCGGAGCAGGAGGGCCGCAAGGAGGCCCGCGCTCGGGCACCTGAGGTCACGATGGAGGACATCGCCGAGATCGTTTCGCGGCGCACCGGCATTCCTGTCTCACAGCTGACGCAGGAGGAGCGCGACCGCCTCCTCAAGCTCGAGGAGCGGCTGCACGAGCGCGTCGTCGGCCAGGACGAGGCGGTCGAGGCAGTCGCGGAGGCGGTTCGCCGCGCCCGCGCCGGGCTCGCCGACCCGAACCGCCCCGATGGCAGCTTCCTCTTCCTGGGGCCGACCGGGGTCGGCAAGACGGAGCTCGCCCGCACGCTCGCCGAAGCACTCTTCGGCAGCGACGAGGTGATGGTTCGCCTCGACATGAGCGAGTTCCAGGAGCGGCACACGGTCAGCCGGCTTGTCGGCGCGCCGCCCGGGTACGTCGGCCACGAGGAAGCCGGGCAGCTGACCGAAGCCGTCCGGCGCAAGCCGTACGCGGTGCTCCTCTTCGACGAGATCGAGAAGGCGCACCCGGACGTGTTCAACATCCTGCTCCAGATCCTCGACGACGGCCGCTTGACCGACTCGCAGGGCCGGACGGTCGACTTCAAGAACACAATCCTGATCATGACCTCGAACCTGGGCGCCGACCGGATCCAGTCCTTCGCGCGGAAGGAGAGCGGCTCGTTCGAGGAGCTGAAGGAGGAGCTGATGGAGGTGCTCCGGCACAGCTTCCGGCCGGAGTTCATCAACCGGATCGACGAGATCATCGTCTTCCAGGCCCTGACGAAGGATCAGCTCAAGCAGATCACGCGGCTGCTGCTCGACCGCGTGGCGCGGCGCCTGCGGGCGCAACACATCGAGGTCGAGTTCACGGACGCGGCCGTCGAGCACCTGGCGGAGATCGGCTTCGACCCGGAGTTCGGCGCGCGGCCGCTGCGGCGCGCGATCCAGCGAGAGCTCGAGAACGAGCTTTCGAGACTCCTGCTGAGCGGGGCGCTGCAGCCGGACGATCGCGTTCGCGTCGACTACGACGACGTGCAGCTCACCTTCGACGTCGAGAAGGGAGCCGCGGAGGCGCTGGAGGAGGTCGAGGAGCCGGAGTCGCAGCCGGCGCACGCCTAGAGAGCGCGCGGGGCGCGGCGGACACGGCCGTTGAGCAGCGCTGAGTGCTAGCCTTTTCGCTACCTGGAGAGCTTTGACAGGCAGCTTGGCGACCAGGCTAAAAAACGCCTAAAGAGCTCGGGGCTTCCGCTCCCGTCCTCTTCGGGCACGTCGGTGAAGAGGGACGGTTTGAGCGCAGAACGGCGTTTGCGAGAGTTGCTGGACGAGCGGATCGTCGTGCTCGACGGCGCCTGGGGGACGATGCTCCAGCGCGCCGGGCTCGAGGACGCGGACTACCGCGGCGAGCGCTTCGCCGACCACCCGCGCGACGTCGCGGGCGACCCCGACCTGCTCAACCTGACGAGGCCGGACGTCGTGCTCGACATCCATCGCCGCTACCTCGCGGCGGGCGCGGACATCACGACCACGAACACGTTCACGGCGACCTCGATCGGCCAGGCCGACTACGGGCTCGAGAGCGCCGTGCACGACATGAACGTCGCGGGCGCGCGGCTGGCGCGGCAGGCCGCGGACGAGGCCGGCGGCCGCTTCGTCGCCGGCTCGCTCGGGCCGTTGAACGTCACGCTCTCGCTCTCGCCGAAGGTGGACGACCCGGCCTATCGCGCCGTCTCCTTCGACCAGGTCGTCGAGTCGTACGCCGAGCAGATCCGCGCCCTGCGCGAGGGCGGCGTCGACCTGCTCCTGATCGAGACGATCTTCGACACGCTGAACGCGAAGGCGGCGATCGCGGCCGCGAAGGACGTCGCGCCCGAGCTGCCGCTCTGGATCTCGGTCACGATCGTCGACCTCTCCGGCCGCACTCTCTCCGGCCAGACGGTCGAGGCGTTCTGGAACTCGGTCGAGGAGGCGAAGCCCCTGATCGTCGGCGTCAACTGCTCGCTCGGCGCGAAGGAGATGCGGCCGCACGTCGCCGAGCTGTCACGGCTCGCGGGCACGTATACGAGCTCGCACCCGAACGCGGGCCTGCCGAACGCCTTCGGCGGCTACGACGAGGAGCCCCACCACACCGCCGAGCTGCTCGGCTCGTTCGCGCAGGAGGGCTTCGTCAACGTCGTCGGCGGCTGCTGCGGGACGACGCCCGAGCACACGCGTGCGATCGCGGCCGCGGTCGGGGACAGCCTCCCGCCGACAGCGATCTCCCGGAACGCCCTGCCCGTCCGCGCTTCAGCGGCCTCGAGCCGTTCGAGATCGGCCCCGACACCGGCTTCGTGATGATCGGCGAGCGGACGAACGTGACCGGCTCGGCGCGCTTCCGCCGCCTGATCGAGGCAGGCGACTTTCAGGGCGCGGTCGACGTCGCGCTGGAGCAGGTGCGCGGCGGCGCCAACATCCTCGACGTCAACATGGACGCCGACCTGCTCGACGGCGAGCAGGCGATGACGACATTCCTCAACCTGCTCGCGACCGAGCCCGAGGTGGCGCGGATCCCGATCATGGTCGACAGCTCGCGCTTCTCCGTCCTCGAGGCGGGGCTGAAGTGCGTTCAGGGCAAGGGGATCGTCAACTCGATCAGCCTCAAGGAGGGTGAGGAGTCGTTCCTCGAGCAGGCGCGGCGGATCCGCCGCTTCGGCGCCGGTGTCGTCGTGATGGCGTTCGACGAGCTCGGTCAGGCGGACACCGTCGAGCGCAAGGTCGAGATCTGCGGCCGCGCCTACGACCTTCTCGTCGGCGACGGCTGGGAGCCCGAGGACATCGTCTTCGACCCGAACGTGCTCGCGGTCGCGACCGGAATCGAGGAGCACAACGGCTTCGCAAAGGCGTTCATCGAAGCGCTGCCCCTGATCAAGGAGCGCTGCCCCGGGTCGCGCACGAGCGGGGGGATCTCCAACCTCTCCTTCGCGTTCCGCGGCAACGACGTCGTGCGGGAGGCGATGCACTCCGCGTTCCTCTACGACGCGATCCGCGCCGGTCTCGACATGGGAATCGTCAACGCGGGCCAGCTCGTCGTCTACGAGGACATCCCGCCGGACCTGCTCGAGCACGTCGAGGACGTGATCTACGATCGCCGACCGGACGCGACCGACCGCCTCGTCGCGTTCGCCTCCACGGTGCGGGGCGAGGCGACGAAGCGCGAGCTCGACCTGTCCTGGCGCGAGGCGCCCGTCGGCAAGCGGCTCGAGCATGCGCTCGTGCACGGGATCGTCGACTTCATCGAGGAGGACACCGAGGAGGCGCGCGCCACGGCGGCCCGGCCGCTCGACGTGATCGAAGGCCCGCTGATGGACGGGATGAAGGTCGTCGGCGACCTCTTCGGCTCCGGCCGGATGTTCCTGCCGCAGGTGGTCAAGAGCGCGCGGGCGATGAAGCGCGCGGTCGCCTACCTGGAGCCGTACATGGAGGAGGAGAAGGAGCGGACGGGCGGCAACGGCCGCGCCCAGGGCACGATCGTGCTCGCCACCGTCAAGGGGGACGTGCACGACATCGGCAAGAACATCGTCGGCGTCGTCCTCGGCTGCAACAACTACGAGGTGATCGACCTGGGCGTGATGGTCGCGGGCGACACGATCCTCGACACGGCCGTCGAGGCGGGCGCCGACGCGGTCGGCCTCTCGGGCCTGATCACGCCCTCGCTCGACGAGATGGTGCACGTGGCGAAGGAGATGGAGCGGCGCGGGCTGAGCCTGCCGCTGCTGATCGGCGGCGCGACGACCTCGCGCCAGCACACCGCGGTGCGGATCGCGCCGGCCTACGGCCGCGAGACGGTGCACGTGCTCGACGCGTCGCGCGTCGTCGGCGTCGTCTCCGACCTGCTCGACCCGGTCCGCCGCGGGACGCTCGACGCCGACAACCGCGAGGAGCAGGAGCGCCTGCGCGTGCAGCACGCGGAGAAGGAGCGCCGGCCGCTGCTCACGCTCGAGGCGGCGCGCGCGAACCGCCAGCCGCTCGCCTACGACGAGCTGCCCGTGCCGTCGTTCACCGGGACGAGATCCGTCGAGCCGTCGCTCGAGGAGCTGCGCCCGTTCATCGACTGGCAGTTCTTCTTCCACGCCTGGGAGCTGAAAGGCAAGTTCCCGGCGATCCTCGACCAGCCCGCCGCCCGCGAGCTCTACGACGACGCGGTCGGGCAGCTCGACGAGATCGTCCGCGACGGCCTGCTTCGCGCGCAGGGCGTCTACGGCTTCTGGCCCGCACACGCGACGGGCGACGACATCGTCCTCGAGAACGGCGAGCGCTTTCCGATGCTGCGCCAGCAGTCGGACTGGGGCGACTCGCGGCCGAACCGCTCGCTGGCCGACTTCGTCGCCCCGGCGGGGGATCACGTCGGCGCGTTCGCGGTCGCAATCCACGGCGCCGACGTGCTCGCCGCCCGTTACGAGGCCGAGCACGACGACTACCGCGCGATCATGGTCAAGGCGCTCGCCGACAGGCTTGCCGAGGCGTTCGCGGAGTGGCTGCACCTGCAGGCGCGCCGCGAGTGGTACGAGCCCGACGCCGAGCCGACGAGCGAGGAGCTGATCGCCGAGAGCTACCGCGGCATCCGGCCCGCGTTCGGCTACCCCGCGTGTCCCGACCACTCCGAGAAGGAGGGCCTGTTCGGCCTGCTCGGAGCCGGATCGGCCGGGATCGAGCTGACGGAGAGCTTCGCGATGACGCCCGCCGCGGCGGTGAGCGGCCTCTACTTCGGCCATCCCGACTCGAAGTACTTCGCCGTCGGCCGGCTCGGGCGCGACCAGGTCGAGGACTACGCGGCGCGCAAGGGGATCAGCGTCGCCGAGGCGGAGCGCTGGCTGCGGCCCAACCTCGCGTATGACTCCGAGGGGTGATTCGCATCATTCGCAACATGGATTAGGATCACGGCCGTGAGCCGTCGACTCGCCGTTCTCCTGCTCGTCGCCCTCGCCGTGCCCGCGCTCGCGCTCGCCGCGGACACGGATCCGAAGCGGAAGATCAACCCCGCCGACGAGCGCAAGGCTGCCTCGATCGTCTTCAAGCGGACGGACTTCACGGCCGGCTGGAAGCGGACGACCTCGCCGAGCACCGACGACGACATCAGCTGCTCGTACTACAAGCCGAACGGCTCCGATCTGACCCTGACGGGCGACGCGGAGGCCGAGTTCGAGCAGCCCGGGGGCATCCCGTCGATCTACTCCTACGCCGACATCTACGTCACGCCCAAGGATGCCACGACGGCCTGGGCGCGGACGGTCAAGCCCGCGCTGCCACGGTGCCTCGCCGACTACTTCAAGAAGGAGGCGACCACCCCGTCGAGCACGGTCACGATCGTCAGGACCGGCCCGATCGCGTTTCCGAAGGTGGCGCCGCGCACGGCCGCGTACCGGATCGTCGTGCGGGTTGCGGTGACGGCGAACGGGCAGACGCAGAACGTGCCGCTGACCCTGCACATGGTCGTCGTCGGACGCGGCCGCGCCGAGGCCGGTTTCCTCACGTTCGCGCCGTCGCCGGGCGTCAGCACCGGCGACCTGCGTGCGTTCGGCAAGCTCCTGGCGGAGCGAATGAAGGCTGCGGGCTTCTGACGCGCGGCTGTTAGCGTCCCGCGCATCCTCAGCTTCGCCGTCCTCCGCCTCGCGCCCGACTTCAGGCGCCTCTTCCTCGCAACGCTCGGCTCCGGAGCCGGGACGTATCTCGCCGCCGTCGCGCTCACCGTCGACGTGTTCGACCGAACGGGCTCGGGCAAGTGGGTCAGTGCGCTCCTGATCGTCGATTTTCTCCCGATCATCCTGATCGGGATGCTGGCGGCGCCGCTCGTCGACCGGCTCTCGCGCCGCCGCCTCCTGATCGTCTCCGACCTCGTTCGCGCAGCGGTCTTCTGCGTGCTTCCGTTCGCCGGCAGCGCCACGATGATCATCGTCCTCGCCGGGGTTCAAGGCGTCGCAACCGGGTTCTTCCGGCCGGCCGTGTACGCCGGGATGCCGAACCTCGTCGACGACGAGCAGCTTCCCGCCGCCACCTCGCTGCTGCAGACCGTCGAGAACCTGACCTGGATGATCGGTCCCGTCGTCGGCGGGCTGATCCTCTCCGCGCAGGGGCCGGACCTGGCCTACTGGGTGAACGCCGTCACGTTCGTCCTGTCGGCCGTGCTGCTCGCGCGGATCCCGTCCTCCAGGCTCCAGGTCGGCCACGTCGAGAGCCGTGGCCATTGGGGCGACGTCGCCGACGGCTTCCGGGTCGTCCTGCGTGCCCGCGCGCTCCTGACCGTGCTCGTCGTCTGGAACGTCGTCACGCTCGGCGTGGGCGCGATCAACGTCGCGGAGGTCGCGCTCGCGAAGGTCTCGCTCGACGCCGGCGACATCGGCTTCGGCGTCCTCCTCGGCGCGAGCGGGCTCGGGCTCACGCTCGGCAGCTTCGTCTCCGGCTACCTCGTCGACAGGCTCGGGATCGGGCGCGTCTACTTCTACGGGATCGCGACGATGGCGGGCGGCTACGCGATCGCGGCGCTCGCATCGACGATCTACGTCGCCGTCCCGGCCGTCGTGATCGCGTCCTTCGGCAACGGCGCCGCGGTCGTCTGCAACGCCCTCTTCATCCAGCGCGGGGCGCCGGACGAGCTGCGCGGGCGTGCGTTCACCGTGATCATGTCGTCGAGCTACGCGACGCTCGCCATCGGCATGATCGCGGCCGGCTGGCTGACGGACGCATTCGGAGCACGCTGGGTCTGGGGTGCCGCGTCCATCATCTACCTCGTCGGGGCGCTGCTGACGGTCGTGCTGGCGCCGCGCAGGCTCGAGGCCGAGGAGGCGCTCGCGTGAGCCGCCGGGCGTGGACGCTCGACGACCTCGCCGGCGGCGTGCGCAGCGGCGACCGGCGCGCGCTCGCACGGGCGATCTCGCTCGTCGAGAACCGCGACCCGCTCTCGTACGAGCTCGTCCGCGCGCTCTACCCGGAGACGGGCTCGGCGTTCGTCGTCGGCGTCACCGGGCCGCCGGGGGTCGGGAAGTCGTCGTTGATCAGCGCGCTCGTCCGCCACGTGCGGGAGGCGGAGACGACGGTCGGCGTCATCTCGGTCGACCCGTCGAGCCCGTTCACGCAGGGTGCGCTCCTCGGCGACCGGATCCGGCTCTCCGACCACTTCCTCGACCCGGGCGTGTTCATCCGCTCGATGGGGACCCGCGGCCATCTCGGCGGGCTCGCCGAGGCGACCCTGCAGGCTGCGCTGCTGCTCGACGCGGCCGGCAAGGACCTGGTCCTGCTCGAGACGGTCGGCGCCGGCCAGAGCGAGGTCGAGGTGATCGGGATCGCGGATACGGTGCTGCTCGTGCTGATGCCCGGCTCGGGCGACTCCGTCCAGGCGTTGAAAGCGGGGATCATGGAGATTCCGGACGTGATCGCGATCAACAAGATGGATCATCCCGCCGCCAAGACGATGCTGAACGAGGTCCGCTCGATCCTCGCGCTCGACCGCGACCGCGCGTGGCGACCGCCGATCGTCCTGACCGAGGCGGTGCGCGGCGAGAACGTCCCCGAGCTCTGGGCCAAGATCGAGGACCATCGTGCCTTCCTCGAGGCGGAAGGCCTGCTCGAGGAGCGGCGGCGGAAGAATCTCGCCGGCGAGGTGTTCGCGGCAGCGACGAGCCGGGCGAAGGCGCACCTCCAGGCCACCGTGGCGGAGAAGCCGGAGCTCGCGCAGCTGCTGGATCGCGTTCAGTCCCGCGAGCTCGACCCGCTCTCCGCGGTTCGTGAGATTCTCGAGCACGTGTACGGCATCGACGATGACGACGGCACAAGCACCCACACTCGCTGATCTCGAGGCGGCGCGTGCCCGCATCGCCGGGATCGCGCGCGTCACACCGGTCTACCCGTCCGACACGCTGTCGCGGCTCGCGGGCCGGCCCGTGCAGCTCAAGGCTGAGAACCTGCAGCGCACCGGCGCCTTCAAGATCCGCGGCGCGGTCAACACGATCCACTCGCTGACCCCCGAGGAGCGCGGCGCCGGTGTCGTCGCCGCGAGCGCCGGCAATCACGGCCAGGCAGTCGCGTGGGCCGCACGGGAGGCGGGGATCGCCGCGACGATCTTCATGCCGCAGGACTCGCCGATGGCGAAAGTCGATGCGACCCGCAACTACGGCGCGTCCGTGGAGCTCGTCGGCGCCGGCTTCGACGAGTCGATGGCTGCTGCGCAGGAGCATGTCGACGCGACCGGCGCCACCTTCGTCCACGCCTTCGAGGACGAGCGGGTGATCGCCGGGCAGGGGACGATCGGGCTCGAGCTGGCCGAGCAGCTGCCGGACATGGGCACGCTCGTGATCCCGATCGGCGGCGGCGGCCTCGCGGCCGGCATCGCGATCGCGCTTCGCGCCGTGCGCCCCAACGTCCGCCTCGTCGGCGTCCAGGCCGAGAACATGTGCCCGCTCGCCGGCGGCACAGACCATCGGTACACGATCGCGGAGGGGATCGCGGTCAAGCAGCCCGGTGCGCTGACGTCCGCGATCCTCGCCGACGCGCTCGACGACGTCGTCACCGTCACGGACGACCAGATCAGCCATGCGATCGTGCTCCTGCTCGAGCGGACGAAGCTGCTGGTCGAGGGCGCCGGCGCGGCGCCCGTCGCGGCCGTCCTGGCGGGCAAGGCGGGCGGGGAGGACGAGGTCGGCGTCCTCCTCTCCGGCGGCAACATCGACCCGACGCTCCTGATTCAGGTGATGCGGCACGGGCTGACGCAGGCGGGCCGCTTCCTGGTCGTCCGGACGCGCCTCGGCGATCGCCCCGGCGAGCTGATCAAGCTGCTCCAGCTCGTCGCCGAGGAGCGCGCCAATGTCGTCTCGGTCGAGCACCACCGCGAGGGAATGCAGCTCCCGATCGGTCAGACCGAGGTCGAGTTGACGCTCGCCATGCGCGACGAGGAGCATTGCGACGAGCTCCGTCGTGCTCTCGCGGAGCAGGGATTCGCGGTCGAACGGCTCCAGTAGCGGTCACAGCACGGCGGGGCTGAGGCGGCTCGTCACGAGGCTCTCGGCCGCTGCTCGGCTGTGCGCATGGCCGCTGACGGCGCCGAGGAAGTCGTCGCGCTCGAGCGCGTACAGCGAGCTCTCCTCGAGGGCCGTGACGGTGGCCGTTCGCGGCACGTCGCGGAGCAGGGCGATCTCGCCGAACCCATCGCCCTCGTCCAGCTCCGAGATCGTCTCGCCGTCGACAGCCACGTTCAGACGGCCGGAGTCGACGAGGTAGTACTCGTCGCCCGCTTCGCCCTGCGCGAAGACGACCTCGCCGGTGTCGACCCGGCGCGGCTCCAGCCGGAGCGCGAGCGCCTCGAGCGTTGCGGGGTCGAGCGGGGCGAAGATCGGCGAACCGCTCAACAGCTCGACCTGACGTTCGGGGACGGCCGCGGCCAGCATCGATCGCGACGAGACGCGTCCACGTCAGCGCGGCGAGGACCGGCAGCAGGGCCCCGGTCACGATCAGTGCGGCGCGGACGCCGATCGTGTCGACGAGGAACGGCGCGCCGAGGGAGCCGAGCGCCAGCGCGACGAGCAGCACGCCGTCGACGGCGCCGAAGACTCGCGCCAGCAGATCGGGCGGCGCAGCGCGCTGCAGGAGTGTGTCTCCGGCAACCCCGACGATCGTGCCGCCTGCTCCGACGAGCGCGAGCAGAACGAGAGCCACCGCCTGCTCCGGCCAGATGCCGATGAGGGCGAGCGGCAAGCCCCAGAGCACGATGCCGACACCGAGGCTCGATGCGAGGCGACGGCGCGCTGCGACGCCGCCGATGACGAGCACCGCCGCGATCCCGCCGACCCCCGCTGCCGAATTGAGAAAGCCGAGACCGGACGCGCCGGCGTCGAGCGTCTCGAGCGCGAGCACGACGATGAGGACGTCGAGCGCACCGTCGACGACGGTCTGTGCTGCGATGAGCCCGACGACGAGACGCAGGCGCGGCACGCCCGCGAGCGTGCGGAAGCCCGCAAGGGCAGCCCTGAGGCCGCCGCCGTCCTCGTCGTCCGAGGCCGGCTCGCGCTGCTCGTGGTAATGGAGGCTCGCGACGAGCACGGCCGAGCAGAGGTAGAGCGCCGCCGCGGTCGCGAAGACGGTCTCGACGCCGGCAACCGCGACGAGTACCCCACCGAGAGCCGGCCCCGCGAACGAGCCGATGTTGTCGACGGCGGCGGAGCTTGCGTTCGCCGCCGTCAGCTCGGTGGGTGAACGGGCGAGCTGGGGCAACAGCGCGGCCTGCGCGGGACCGAAAGGCGTTGCCGCCAGGGTTGCGGCGACTGCAAGGGAGTACACGAGGAGCGGTTGCGCGTCCAGCAGCACCGCCACTGCCATCGCGGCCAGCACACCCGTGCGCACGAGATCCGATGCGATCATCACGCGGACGCGGGGGTAGCGGTCGCCGACGACTCCCGCGAGAGGCGCGGCGAGGCCGCCGCAGAGCCAGCGCGCGGTCGCGAGCAAGCCGACCGCGTAGGCACCGTTTGCCTGGTATGCGAAGACGGCGAGCGCGACGACGTAGGCCCAGCCGCCCACGATCGAGCTCGCATTCGCCAGCTGGATGCGGCGGAGAGAGGGGTTGGCGAAGACCTCGCCGAGCGCGCCGAGCGACTCCCGGACCGCCGTCGCAAGCCGCGTCACGCTGCGAGCATTGCAATTTCCGTCACCAATGGGAAGATGGTGGGAAGAAATCCGCCTCGCGGGCCGTCTTGTTGGTCGACCTGCAGGACACCACGATGAAGGAGGATTCGTGTCGGATCAGGACAGCATCACCCGTCCCACCGAGGACGAGGACGTCGAGGCTCACAAGAAGAACAAGGTCATGGCCTCCGACGAAGCTCCGAAAGACGACGAGTCCGACGACGACGTCGAGCTACATGCGGCAAGCGGAAGGCCATGTAGTTGACGAAGTCGCAGGGGTAGGTCAAAGCGGGGCAGCCATCGGCTGCCCCGCTTTTATGGACCGATCACCCGCTCGAGTGCGGCGAGCAGTGCGAGCCCCGGCTCGCGCCGCTCCGCCGGCAACGCGTCCAGCGTGGCCGCGAGCCGGGCGACGACGCCGAGCGGCGACTCGTCATCCACGACGGAGCGGGCCCGGCGCGCGCGGCCGAGCAGGTCGAGCGCGATCGCCGCCTGGTTGCCGAAGAGGCCGAGGAGCTCCATCTCCTGGAGCGAGAAGCGCTCTCGCTGCGGGCGGTCGAGAACCTGGAGGACACCGAGCACTTCCTCGCCGTGCAGGAGCGGCACGGCCATCAGGGACTTCGGCACGTAGCCGGTCGACTCGGCGACGTCGCGCGCGAAGCGCGGGTCCTGCTCGAGGTCGTCGAGGACGAGCGGCTGGCCGGTGACGAGCACCCAGCCGGCGATCCCGGTACTGGACGGCAGCCGCTTGCCGACGAGGGAGGAAGCGCCTTCGCCGGCGACCGCCTCGAAGATGAGCTCGTCAGTCGTCGTGTCGAGCAGGAAGATCGACGACGCACGGGCCCCGAAGATCGCGCGCGCGACCTCGACGATCGACTGCAGCAGCTCGCGGTGGCCGGCTTCGGCGGCGAGCACGCCGGCCGCGACGGCGTCGCGGAGCTTGTCGTCATCCACTGGCTTCCTCCAGAACGTTGTCGGCGGTCAGGTAGAGGACGCTCTTGACCTGAAACGGCGTCAGCTCGGGATGCTTCGCGCGGATGAGCGCGCACAGGCCGGTGATGTGAGGCGTTGCGAAGCTGTTCCCAGTCGAGCGAACTGTCGAGCCGCCGGTCCACGCGATCTCGACGTCGACGCCGCGGGCGAAGAACTCCACGGGCGGCGAGGGGTTGTAGAAGAAGGCGTCGCCACGGTCGAGCTCGTGGCTCCCGACGGAGAGGACGGACGAAAAACGCCAGGGAAAGCTTTCGACGGGCATGTTGTGCGCGGAGGCCACGACGATCGTTCGGTTGAAGTAGGCGGCGTCGGTGAGGTCGTGGAGCACGCCCGCGAAGTCCTGCTTCGTGGTCGAGAGGCTCATGTTGATCACGTCGACGCCGCGCTCGATCGCCCAGCGCAGGCCGGCGATGAGCAGGCGCCCGCTCCCGGTCGAGCCGGCGCCGAGCACACGGACGCTGACGAGGCGGCACTCCGGCGCGAGCGAGCGGATGATTCCGGCGCACGCAGTCCCGTGGCCGCACACGTCTCCCTGCTCGTCCACCTCGATCGTCGGTTCCTCGCCGACGGCGCCGGTGACCACGACTGCCTCTTCGACGTCGCCGACGAGCGGGTGGCCGCTCTCGATCCCGCTGTCCACGACTGCGACGACGGCTCCCTTCCCGGTCGAGCCGCGCCACGCCCATTCGCGGTCGACCCGGTCGGGCCACGTCGGCGGTAACCGGATCGAGTCGAGCGCGGCGGCGGGCAGGCTCCAGGCCGGCAGCTCCTCGTCGTAGGGCTCCGCCATGCCGCCATCGTGACGGGTGCTACGAACGGTGTAAAGATCGAGCGGCTACGCCAGCTCGACCAGGCGGCCGTCGGGGTCGCGCAGGTAGGCGGAGCGGCCCCACGGGAGGTCGCGCGGGCCGTCGACCGAGAGGCCGGACGCGGTGAGCTCGCCGGCGCGGGCGTCGAGCCCGTCGACGGTGAAGGCGACGTGGTCGTCGGCCGGCGGGTCGCCGGGGCCTGGCTCGACCGCGACGTGGATCCTGAGCACGACCTCGCCGAGCTGGAAGACCGCATGCTGCTCGGAACGTTCGGTGGGGCCGACGCCGAGCACGCGCTCGTAGAAGGCGGTGACGCCGGCAACGTCGGAGGTGAAGAGCGCGAGCTCGGTCAGCCGCGGGGTGCTCACGAACCGCCGCAGCGGCGGAACTCGACCATCTGCCCGCCGCGGGCGGCCCAGGCGGTGACACCGCCGTCGAGCACGGGCCGGGCGTCGATCCCCTTTGCGGCGAGGATGGACGCTGCGACGGCCGCGCGTGCCCCGCTCTCGCAGATCGTGACGACGGGCCGGTCGGTGGGCACGTCGGCGCCCGCGACGGGGAGTAGGCGATAGGGGATGTTGCGGCTGCCGGCGATGTAGCCGCCGTCGCGCTCGTCGCGCTCGCGGACGTCGATCAGCTCGGCGCCCTCCTTCATCAGCTCGTCGAGCTCGTCGAGACTGACGGCCTCGATCCGCTCAGGCCCATCCCCGAGCACGTAGCCCTCGAGCTCGAGGTAGCCGACTGAACGAAGCCCGCGAACGGCACGCTCGGCCTCGCCCGCAGTCGCGGCCTGCACGACGATCGGCGCCGCCAGGTCGAGCAGGAACGCCGCCTTGGTCGCGAACGAGCCCGCGGACACGGGCACGTTGAGTGCTCCGTGAGCGTGGCCGTCGAGATACGACTGCGCGGCGCGAACGTCGAGCACCGTCGCCCCGGCGGGCGCCAGCGGCAGCTCGGCCACATCCGCTGCGGCGCCGACGTGCGGCCCGCGGTTCAGCTCCACCAGCCTGGTCATGTTCGGCGGCTTCGGCGCAGACACCGAGGCCGAATCGGCGACGAAGTCCTCCTCGTGCTCGATCTGGAGCGGGGCGTTGAAGCGGCGCTCGAAGCCGATCGTCGAGGACGCCTTCGAGCTCATCGACTTCCCGCAGAGCGACCCCGCGACGTGACCGGGAAAGACCTCGACGCCGTCAGGCAGCTCGAGCAACCGGCGCAGGGAGTGAAAGAGGCTCTGGGCACCCTCCTGCGCGCCGACCGCGAGGTCGGGACGGGCCGCGTCGCCGACGAAGAGCGAGTCGCCCGTGAGGACGAGCCACGGCTCCTCGGCCCGGGTTCGGTCGATCACGGCGATACAGGTGTGCTCCGGCCGGTGGCCCGGTGTGTGGATCGCCCGCAGCACCACCTCGCCGAGCTCGATCTCGGCGCCGTCGTCCAGAGCGTCGTGCTCGAACTCCGCCTCGGCGGCCGGGTGGATCGAGATCGGGACACGGTGCTCCAGCGCCAGCCGCCCGTGCCCGGAGAGGTGATCGGCATGCGTGTGCGTTTCGACCGTCCGCACGATCCGGACATCGCGCTTCTTCGCCTCCGCCAGCACCGGCTCGATCGCGAACGGCGGGTCGACGATCGCAGCGACACCTGCATCCTCGTCGCCGATCAGATACGACGCACAGCCGAGGTCATCGTCAACGAACTGCTGGAACAGCACGAACAGTGACGCTATCAAGGTTTACGGCGCGCGACGCGAAGCGCGACCGCCGCGAACGCAACCGCGAGAAGCGTGCCCGCCACGACCCCGGCCCACGGGAAGCCGGAACTCTCCGGGGCCGGCGCGACCGTGAGCTGCTGATCGACCTCCACCGACTGCCCGTCGGCGTACACGGCCCTGAGCACGAGCGGCACGACACCCGGATCGGCCGTCGCCCGGAGACGGACGTTCCAGACCGTGTCCGAGCCCGAGGTTCCCTGCAGATCGGCCGAGATCACGTCGATCCCGTCGCCCTCGACCTCGAGCCCGCGGGGCGGCGGTCCAGGCCGCAGCTGCGGCAATTCGACCCGGACGTCGGTGACCACTCCCTGCTCGACGAGGCTCGGCCGGACGTCCAGATGCGCGAGCGCCGGTTCCACCGACACGGCTGTTGTCAGCGCAGCTAGCGTTGCGCTCGCGTATGCAGTGCGTAAAGACCACCGTTTCACAGGTTTACGAACGGTATACATGGCAAGGACCCAGACGGCGTTCTATTCGGCGCCGCTGCACTCATGCAATCGAAGGAAGGATCTACCCGATGAGGACGAAGACCCTCTGGCTGTGGCTCGCGCTGCTCGTCACGAGTCTCGCTCTGGTCGCGGCCGGCTGCGGCGGCGACGACGACGAAGCCGCCGGCACCGGCGCGGCGACCGAGACCGGCGGCACCGAAGCCGCCGAACAGGTGATCACGGTGAACTGGGGCACCGAGCCTCCGTCGCTCGACCCCGGCCTGGCGACCGACGTCACCTCCTCCAACATCCTGCTCAACATCATGGATCCGCTCGTCAAGCTCGATGAGGATCTCAACCCGGTCGGTGCCGCGGCCGAGAGCTTCGAGACGAGCGAGGACGGCAAGACCGTCACGTACACGCTGAGGGACGGCCTCGAGTGGACGAACGGTGATCCGGTCGTCGCCGGCGACTTCGAGTACGCGTGGAAGCGCACCGTCTCGCCCGAGCTCGGCGCCGACTACGCGTACCAGTTCTACGGCATTGTCGGCGCGCAGGAGTACAACAGCTGCGATGCCAAGAAGGACGACTGCGACGCGCTCGCCGACGGGATGGGCGTCAACGCCGTCGACGACAAGACCCTCGAGGTCAAGCTGACGAGCCCGCAGCCGTGGTTCATCCAGCAGTCTGCGCACCACTCGTTCCTCGCGGTCAACAAGAAGGCCGTCGACCAGTTCGGCGACAAGTGGACCGAGCCTGCGAACATCGTCACGAACGGGCCGTTCCAGCTCGAGTCGTGGGAGCACAACGCCAGCATCAACCTCGTCAAGTGGGACGAGTGGCGCGATGCCGCCAACGTCAAGCTGACGCGCGTCAACGGCCGCATGATCAGCGACGGCACGACCGCCGTGCAGGCGTTCGAGGCCGGTGAGGTCGACGTGCTCTATCAGGGCCTGCCGCCCGACGAGATCTCGCGGCTGAAGGAGACGCCCGAGTACGAGCAGTACCCGGGTCTCGGCACCTACTACTACGGGTTCAACGTCAAGAACATCACGGACGTCAAGCAGCGCCGCGCGATGTCGCTTGCGATCGACCGCCAGTCGATCATCGACAACGTCGCACAGGGCGGCCAGCTGCCCACGACCGGCTTCACGCCGGAAGGCATGCCCGGCTTCGACGTGCTCAACCCTGAGTCGCCGTGGCAGCCGCCGACGGCGGACATGGAGCAGGCGAAGCAGCTGATGGGCGAAGTTGCCAGCCCGAAGAAGAACATCACGCTCTACATCAACGACTCCCCGGGCCACCGCGAGATCGCCGTCGCGATCCAGGCCGCCTGGAAGGAGCTCGGGATCACGAGCACGATCAAGCAGCAGGAGTTCCAGCAGTACCTGGAGTTCCTCGGTCCGCCGCCGAACAAGGACGTCGACGTCTATCGGCTCGGCTGGATCGGCGACTTCGTCGACGCGATCAACTTCCTCGACCTGTGGACGTGCGAGTCGGGGAACAACAACACGAACTTCTGCAACAAGGACTACGACGCAGTGATCGAGAAGGCGAAGAACACCGAGGACAACGACGCCCGCTACGAGCAGTACGGCCAGGCCGAGGAGATCCTCGGCGGCGAGAACGGCGACATGCCGGTCCTGCCGATCTACTGGTACACGTACACGAACCTCGAGCGCGAGTCGGTGAAGCCCACCTTCAACGTCAACCTGCTCAACCAGACGGACCTGACGACGGTCGTCGTCACCGAGTAGGGAACTCGCTTCACGAACGAGGACGGGGCCTCGGGCCCCGTCCTCGTTCGGCAATACTCCAACCCGGGTAGGGAGACTCGATGCTCAAGTTCATCGTCAGGCGCATCTTCTGGACGATCCCGGTGCTGCTGGTCGTGATCTTCCTGACGTTCCTGATGATGCGGCAGATCGAAGGGAACCCGTTCCGCCAGACGGACCGGGCGGTACCGGAGTCGGTCCAGCGCAACCTCGAGCGCAAGTTCAACCTCGACGAGCCTTGGTACATGCAGTACGCGTACTACGTGAAGGGTGTCTTCACGTTCGACCTCGGCCCCTCGCTCGTGATCCGCGGGCGCGACGTGAACGACATCGTCAAGACGCATTTCCCGAAGTCGATCGAGCTCGGCTTCTACGCCTTCCTCTTCGCAATCGTGGTCGGGGTGCCGCTCGGCATGATCGCGGCGCTGAAGCAGAACACCTGGGTCGACTACTCTGCGATGTTCTTCTCGAACGTCTTCCACGCGATCCCGAGCTTCCTCGTGGCGACGCTCTTGATCTACTTCATCGCGCTCAAGTCCGGCGCCTTACCGACGAGCGGCTGGACGAGCTGGGAGCACAAGATCCTTCCCTCGATCGCGCTCGGCTTCGCCCCGATGGCGCTCTTCGCGCGGCTCGTCCGCGGGACGATGCTCGAGACGCTGCACCAGGACTATGTTCGCACCGCCCGCGCGAAGGGCCTCCGCTACCGGCGGGTCGTCGGCCTGCACGTGCTCCGCAACTCCCTGATCCCGGTGATCACGGCCGCCGGCCCGCTCCTCGGCTTCATCATCACGGGCTCGTTCGTGATCGAGCTGATCTTCAACATCCCCGGCATCGGCCAGTACTACGTCACGGCCGTGAACGCGCGCGACTTCTCCGTCGTGATGGGGCTGACGGTCCTGCTCTCCGGGAATCATCATCATCGCGAACCTCGTCGTCGACATCCTCTACGGGATCCTCGATCCACGAACGAGGGACGCCAGAACCTGATGGCTGCGTCCACGCCCACGGACATTCGCGAGGAGGGGCTTGCGGTTGAGCACACGATGGGCGCGTCCGGGGCACCGATCCGGCAGTCGAACCTCTGGAAGGATGCGTGGCGGCGCTACCGGCGTAACCGCGGCGCTCTTGTCGCCGGCACGGTCTTTATCCTGATCCTCCTCTACTGCCTGATCATCCCGATCATCTCGCGCTACGACCCGAACGCGGTCGACTTCTCGATCGCCAACGAGAACCCGAGCCTGGCCCACCTCTTCGGCACCGACAAGTTCGGCCGCGACCTCTTCGTCCGCACCGCAATCGGCGGCAGGGTCTCGATCCTGATCGCCTTCGGCGCCACGTTTGCGATCCTCGCCATCGGCGTTACCTACGGCTCGATCTCCGGCTTCGTCGGCGGGCGCCTCGACAACGGCCTGATGCGCTTCCTCGACGCGCTCTACGGGCTCCCGTACCTGCCGTTCGCGATCATTACCCTGGCGATCATCGGCACCACGAACAAGTGGACGATGATGATCGCGCTCTCGATCGCGAGCTGGTTCACCACCGCCCGGATCGTGCGCGGCCAGGTGCTGACGTTGAAGGAGAACGACTACGTGCGCGCGGCCAAGGCGGTCGGCGCGCGCTGGTACCGGATCCTGGGCCGGCATCTCCTGCCGAACACCCTCGGTATCCTGATCATCGCGATCTTCCTCGAGTTGCCCGCAGTGATCCTCGGCGAGGCGTTCCTCTCCTTCATCGGGCTCGGGATCAGCCCGCCGGACGCCTCGTGGGGCGCGATGGCGCAGGAGGGCAGGACCGTCTACCGCAGTCATCCGATTGCGATCGTCGTCCCATCGGTCGCAATCGCCTCGCTCGTCGTCTGCGCCAACTTCATCGCGGACGGCCTGCGGGACGCTCTCGATCCACGGACGAAGGAGAGCTAGCTTTGGCCCTGCTCGAGGTCAACGATCTCCGCACGCACTTCTTCACCCGCGAAGGCATCGTGCGCGCCGTCGACGGCGTCAGCTTCTCGGTCGAGAAGGGGAAGACGCTCGGGATCGTCGGTGAGTCCGGTTGCGGCAAGTCGGTGACAGCGCTCTCGATCATGGGCCTGATCCCGAAGCCGCCCGCGCGAGATCGTCTCCGGCTCCGTCCTCTACGGCGGCCGTGACCTGACGAAGCTCTCAGAGCGCCAGCTCGAGGACGTGCGCGGCCGCGAGATCGCGATGATCTTCCAGGACCCGATGACGTCCTTGAATCCGACGCTGACGATCGGGACTCAGATCACCGAGACGATCAGGCGCCACTACGACGTCTCGCAGAAGCAGGCCGACAAGAAGGCCGTGGAGCTGCTCGAGAAGGTCCGGATCCCGCGTGCGGGCGAGCGGCTCGGCGACTACCCGCACCGCTTCTCGGGCGGCATGCGCCAGCGCGTGATGATCGCGATCGCACTGTCGTGCGATCCGAAGCTGCTGATCGCCGACGAGCCGACGACCGCGCTCGACGTCACCGTCCAGGCCTCCGTCCTCGATCTCCTCGACGACCTCCGCCACGAATACGACATGTCGATGATCATCATCACGCACGACATGGGCGTCGTCGCCGAGGCGGCTGACGACATCATCGTCATGTACGCCGGCCAGGTCGTGGAACACGCCTCGACGCTCGACCTCTTCGACAACCCCGAGCATCCCTATACCGAGGCCCTGCTCGGCGCCCTGCCGCAGCTCGAAGGCACGAACGTGCGCGAAGGACGCCTGACCGCCATTCCCGGCCGTCCGCCTGACCTGATCGACCCGCCAGAAGCCTGCCGGTTCGGTCCCCGCTGCCCATATGCCGGGAGCGACGATTGCACCAAGCGCGAGCCTGAGCTGCGGGAGATCCGGACCGGACACTGGGTTCGCTCCGCGCATCCGGCGAGCGAACGCGCCCGGGCACCCGAGCCGCAGCCGGTGGGCTCATGAGCACCGACAAGTCGCCGCTGCTCCAGGTCACGGAGCTGCACAAGCACTTCCCGATCAGGGAGGGCCTGCTGTTCGAGCGCAAGGTGGGGGAGGTCCGGGCCGTCGACGGCGTCAGCTTCGACGTGCAGCCGGGCGAGACGCTCGGCCTCGTCGGCGAGTCGGGCTCCGGCAAGTCGACGACCGGGTACTGCGTGCTCCAGCTGATGAAGCCCACCTCTGGATCGGTCAAGTTCGAAGGGACCGAGCTGACCCAGCTCGGCCGCGAGGACCTCCGCCGGATGCGCCGCGAGATGCAGATCGTCTTCCAGGATCCGTACTCGTCGCTCGATCCGCGCATGACCGTCGGCGACATCGTCGGCGAGCCGCTGATCGTGCACGGCATCGGCACACGCCGTGACCGCTCCGCCCGCATCCGCGAGCTACTCGACGTCGTCGGCTTCAACCCGAGCTACACGAACCGCTACCCGCACGAGTTCTCCGGCGGTCAGCGGCAGCGGATCGGGATCGCACGCGCGCTCGCCCTCAGCCCGAAGCTGATCGTCTGCGACGAGCCCGTCTCCGCGCTCGACGTCTCGATTCAGGCACAGATCCTGAACCTGCTCAAGGACCTCCAGCGCGACTTCGGGCTCACCTATCTCTTCATCGCGCACGACCTCGCTGTCATCCGCGGGATGAGCGACCGGATCGCAGTGATGAACCGCGGCCAGCTCGTCGAGATCGGCCCCGCCGAGCAGGTCTACACGAACCCGCAGGACGACTACACGAAGGCGCTCCTCTCGGCCGTGCCGGTGCCCGATCCGCGCGCGATGAAGGAGCGCAAGGCCGCGCGCCGCCAGCTCCGCCACGCGCTTTCCGAAGGAGTCTGACCTCGGGCTCCTACGGGAGCGGCACGCTGGAAAGGCTCGCGACTCCGAGCCGCGCCAGCGTTGCGGCGGCGTCGGCGCCTCCCGCGCGGTCGGCTTCTGCGGCCGCGCCGGACGACGTGTCTGCGATCGCCCGCAGCGTCAACGCCGTTTCGTAGTCCGACTTCCCTTCCCTGGCGAGCCGGAGGCTCTCCTCGAAGTGCGGCCGGGCCTCGTCGGGCCGGCGAGCCTGATGCAGCGCGTACCCAAGCACCCGCTCGGCCAGGATCCTCACGGCTCCGGCGGCGTGCTCGTCGGCCAGCACGGCCGTCGCGAGCTCGATCGCCTCGGCATGGCGCCCTTCGAGCACCGCGCACTCGGCCAGCCTCGCGCGCGCCTCGGCCACGTAGTAGTGCGCCTCGATCGACTCGAAGGAGGCGATCGATTCCGCGTAGAGCTCACGTGCCTCCTCGAAGCGACGGCCGCGCGCGGCCACGCGTGCGAGATTGCTCGTCGCCAGGGCCGCCCCGATCGTGTAGCCGGCGGCGCGTGAGGCGCGCAGCATGTGGCGGAACGCCTCGTCGGCTTCCTCCAGATGTCCCTGGTCGGACAGGATTTCGCCCTCGTTGTTGGCGAGCGTCGCCTCGCCGATCACGTCCCCTGCGCGCTCCATCGCCTCGCGTGCCGCTCGATAGGCAGCGAGAGATTCCTCCCAGCGGCCCTCGTAGTAGAGGCGAATACCGAGGTTGTTCAGCGTCGAGCCCTGCCCGCGCGAGTCCATCAGCTCCTCGAAGATCGGCAGGGCAAGCTCGCAATAGCGGAACCCGTCCGGGTGACCGACGTCGTAGTTCGCCAGCACGTAGTAGGCGTGGGCGAGGCGGCCTCGATCTCCGGCTTCGTTCGCGTGCGCGGCAGCACGCTCGCCCCAGGTGATCGTTTGCTCGAACCGGCCTTGGCGGTAGTGGACGCCCGCAATCCCGAGCTCGAGCTCGATCCGATTCGTTGCCAAGTCCGGCTCGCTCGGCAGCTCTTCGAGCCTGGCAAGGCCGCTCTCGTAGGCGGAGATGGCGTCGGCGTAGCGGCCCGAGTGCTCGTGCAGCGCGGCGCGCTTCCACGCGAGGCGAGTCTCGAACACGGGATCGCCGCGTGTGAGCTCGAGAGCCCGCCCGTAGGCGTCGTCCGCTCGCGCGTAGTCGCCGAAGCGCTCGCAGACGTCGCCGAGCGCCTCGGCGGTGGCGGCAACGGTCTGCTGCTCGAGGCCGGGCACGCCGGCGGCCGCCTCGAGCGCGCGCTCGTACAGCTCGGCTGCGACGACGTTCGCGAAGCCGGCGTGCGCCCGCTTGCCGGCCGAGACGGAGTAGAGCCAGGAACGCGCGAAGTCCTTCGCCTCGTGGAAGTGGAACGAGAGCAGGGCGGCTTCCTCGTCCGCACGGTTGCCCAGACGCTCCTCGATCACGGTGCCGACGCGTCCGTGGATGTCGGCCCGCCGCCCGAACGAGAGACCCTCGTAGGCGGTCGCGCGGACGAGATCGTGCCGAAACGCCAAGCGGCTCTCGCCACCGTCGACGACGAACTCGCGGAGCGGCATCCACCGCTCGAGCGTGCCGGCGAACGGGTCGTCGCCCGCGAGGACAGAGCCGATCAGCGAGAGGTCGAACGAGGGCCCGACGACCGCGGCGTAGCGGAGGAGCATCCGGTCGACGGGATCGAGCGTGTCGATGCGGGCCGTCAGCAGTCGTTCGATCGTGTCCGGGAGCCCCTCCAACGCCTCACCGTGCCTGGTCGCCCAGACGAGCTCGCGGACGAAGAGCGGATTTCCGCCCGAACGCTCGACGAGCGAGTTGATCGTGTCGTCGGACAGCGCGTCCGCTTCTGCGACCTCATGTGCGAGCACGGCAGCTGCCTCGATCGGGAGCGGCTCGAGCTCGATCCGGACGACGTGGTCGCCCTGCGTAGGCGGATCGGGGCCGGGACGCGTCGTCAGGCAGACGAGCCAAGGTCGCGGTGCCGGGGCTGCGGTCAAGGCGTGCAGCAGGGCGCGCGACGCGTCGTCGAGCCAGTGGGCGTCCTCGACGACGATGAGCGTCGGCATCAGGAGGAGGCGTTCCAGGAGCGAGCCGACGACCTGGTGCAGCCGGTCGCGGCTGCGGTTCGCGTCGAGCGCGTCCACCTCGGCTGTGACGGGCACGTCGGCGTCGAACGGCCCTGCCAGCAGCGGCAGCCACGGCGCGAGGTCCGGCATTGCGCCGCTGACGAACGGCACCAGGATCTGACCGGCCTCCTCCCGCACCATCGTGTCGGGGATCCCGACGAGCCGGCGCAGCAAGGGACGCACCGCCGCGTACGGCTCCGCTGTCGCGTAGTGCTCACCGGCTGTCTCGAGCTGCTGGAGGCCGGTCGCGAGCTTACGAAGCTCCTGCACGAGCCGCGACTTCCCGATCCCGGGCTCACCGACGATTTCGACGAGACGCAGCTGTCGCAGCAGGGCGTCCTTCACGGCAGCAGTGAGCGCCGCCAATTCGGTCTCGCGGCCGACGATCGGACCCGCGTCCTGGTCGGCACCGGGCCGCATGCCGATCGGCTCGAGGACGCGCTGCGCCAGAATCGCCATCTCCTTGCCCTTCACCAGCAACGGCTCGACCTCGGTGTGGTATTCCGTCCGTGCGTGCTCGAGCACGTCGACCGTGGTCAGGATCTCACCGGGCTGAGCCCCGGGCGGTGAGCCGGGCGGCGAGGTTGACGGCGTCGCCCATCACGGCATACGTCCGCCTCGCGTCCGCGCCGATGTCGCCGGTGAAGACGTGGCCGCGGGTGATCCCGGAGCGGAGCGGCAGCACAATGTCGGCGGCGAGGATCTCCCGGACTGCTCGGAGCATCCCTTCCTCGTCCTCGCCGGACGTGAAGGGCGCGCCGGCGGTGAGGTAGAGCTTGACTGCGCCCACGTCGATGTCCGACTCGAGCCAGGTGACTTCGTAGGCCGAGCAGGCATGGTCGACCGAAGCCGCCAGGGAGTCGAGCTGCTTCAGGAGAGCGTCCGGTCCTTCGCGCTCGAGCAACTGATCCGTCTCCCCGACCTTGATGAAGGCGACCGTCACCTGGCGGTGCTCCGCCTCTCCGCTCGCGACCGCGAGATGGTCGCGCAGCGACGCCGGCACGAACTGAGCCAGGTCGTCGCCCGGGAGGAACGGAGGCGGTTCGATCGTGCTCGCGCCCGGCTCCAGCCGTCGTAGCAGTCGGGCGCCCTCGCGCGTCTCGCCGAGCCACTCGGCGTCGACGCTCGCGGCCGTCTCGGCGCTGACGACGATCTCGCCCGCGGTCGCGAGATCCTCGAGCTCGAAGACACGTGTCGCTGCCGGCCCGGCGACAAGCAGCTCCCGGTGAGGAAGCTCGGTGAGGAAGAAGTGGCACACGCCGGCGTGAACGCCCGCAGACATGGTGAGAGACACGGGTCCGACGGAGCTGTCCGACGAGCCGACCGACCCGATCGTCCATTGCATGTCCGATGCGGCGCCGCACGCGCGCTCGACGTGCCGGTCTCCGGCGAAGAACAAGAGCAGCGCGTCGCCGCGGAACTTGAGCACGTCGCCGCCGTGTCGGTCGGCGACTGCGATCAGCTCGGCGAAGACCGCCGACACGGTCGTGACGAGCTCTTCGGCGCCGAGGCGCCCAAGCGACGCCAAGCGCTCCGCCAGTGCAGTGAAGCCCGAGATGTCGACCGAGACGAGGGTCCCGTCGACGGCGCGCCGGCGCTCGCCCGGGTCGTCGCTCCAGGCATGCAGAAGGCGGGGCACATAGGGAGCGAGAAGCGTTCCCTTCGGGACAGTTCGCATTGCCACGCATCCACAATTGCGCGTCCGTGGGTCTCCACGCAACCCCGGCAACCGGATAGGCCCGGGCCAGCTTTCCTTGTATCGACGTATGAATCGTGACAATCTGGGTCGCGGTGGGCATCGAGGACCGCCCAGCAACCGCGGCATTGCGTGGGTCGGGAGCTCCGAAGCGGGGTCTCCTCGTCGGCGTGTTGTTCGTGGCTGCCCTCCTGACCGCGCCGGCGGTGCACGCGGCGACGTACACGGTCACGACGACGGCTGACACGGGCGCCGGCTCGCTCCGCCAGGCGATCCTCGACTCGAACGGGTCGATCGGAATCGCCGACACGATCGACTTCGACATTGCAGGCGCCGGGCCGCACGTAATTCAACCCGTGACCGCGCTGCCGCAAGTGACCGATCACGTCACGATCGACGGGAGCGCGGAGCTGAGCGGCGGTTGGCCGCTCGTCACCATCGACGGCGGCCCGGTGTCCGCACCGTCGCTCTACGGCCTCGATGTGCAGCCCGCGGCCTTCGGCGCGACGCAGATCCGGGCGCTGGCGTTCACGCGCTGGGACACCGGCAACGGGGCCGGCCTGCGGCTCGCGGGCGAGGGCACGTCGACCGTCTTCGGAGACCTGTTCGGCCTGGACGCGGCCGGGGCGCCGCTCGGCAACTACGCCGGCATCACCGTCGTGGGGAACATGGGCTCGACCATCGGCGGCACGGCGGCAGGGACGCGCAACGTGGTCTCGGGCAATACCACCGGCGTCTCGCTTGCCTCCTCCACCGCGAGCTCGAGCGTGATCGGCAACTGGATCGGCGTCGGGCTGGACGGTACCTCCGCCCTCGGCAACGGGATCCAGGGCGTGCTCGCTCAGGCCGGCAATCACCAGGTCGGGTTTACGACCGCCCCGAGCGCCAATCGGATCAGGCACAACGGCACCGGCGTTCGCGTCACTTCCGGCTCGACGTCGGTTCGGGGCAATGAGATCGACCTGAACGGCACGCTCGGCATCGACCTCGGGCTCGACGGCGTCACGCCGAACGATGCGGGCGATGCCGACTCCGGGCCCAATAACCTGCAGAACTATCCGACGGGGCTGACCGCGTCGCTCGCCGGCGGCCAGATCCAGATCTCGGGAACGCTCGACTCGATCGGGGACACGACCTACACGCTCCACTTCTACTCGAGCGAGGCGGCCGACCCCTCCGGGCACGGCGAAGGCGCGAACTTCCTCGGCTCGGTGACAACCGGCACCGGATCGTTCTCGTACACGTTCACGCCGATCGTGCCGGTGGCGGCCGGAGACTTCATCACGGCGACGGCGACCGATCCGGGCGTCGCATTCGGCGGTCCCAACACGTCCGAGTTCTCGCCGGCTGTGGTCGCGACAGAACCGTCCACGAGTGTCGCGACTGTCGGCATCGACGCCGATCCGCCGTGCCTGAACCCCTTGCTCGCCGCCTGCACGTTCGCGCCGGGACAGTGGATCACGGCGACCGCGCTCGCCGGCGCCTTCCGGGTGCTGCCGGACTCGTCGTTCGAGCCGGTGGTGGTCGAGGGAGTCGACGTCGAGACGGCGCCGTTCAGGCTCACCTACCACATCAAGGAGCAGGCCGTCTGGAGCGACGCGGCGCCGCTGACCTCCGCCGACTTCGCCTTCACCCTCGACACGATCCTGAATCCGGACAACTCGATCGCCTCGAGGGCGGGTTACGCGCTCGTGACGCAGGCCGAGGAGATCGACGACAAGACGTTCAGGATCACGTTCAGCGCGCCGTATCCCGACTGGAGGTCGCTCTTCCCGGTCGTGCTCCCGGAGCACATCCTGTCCGGGCACGACTTCGATCTGGTCTTCCAGGACGAGATCGCCCACCCGGTCTCGCACGAGCCGATCGGCTCGGGGCCGTTCCTCCTCACCGACCGGTCACCCGGGGAGTCGCTGACCGTGTCGCGCAATCCACGCTGGTGGGGCCCGACCGTGCCGGACCTCCAATCGATCGTCTTCGAGATCGTGCCGAGCGCGAACGACCAGTTCGACGGCGTCAGCAGCGGCGCGCTCGACCTGATCTTCCCGCAGCCGCAGGCCCGGATCGCTGACGTGGAGCAACTGGCAGGGATCGCAGTCCAGTCGGCGCCGGGCACCGGCATGGAGCATCTGGACTTCAACGTCCAGTCCGCCGACATGCCGCTCCTGCAGCAACAGTGGTTCCGGCAGGCCGTGGCCTATTCGATCGACCGAGACGCGTTGGCGACGGCTGCGTACGGCAATCTGATTCCCGGCTATCCCGCGCTCCACAATCTCACCTTCGCGAGCTCGCAGACGCAGTACCGCCCGGTGTTCTCGCGCTACGCCTACAACCCCGAGGCGGTGTCGGCGCTGATGCTCGAGAACGAATGCGTCCGCGGCCCGGACGACATCTGGTCCTGTTCGGGGCGGCGCGCGTCCGTCAAGCTCGCCACGACCACGGGCAACCAGATCCGCGAGCTCGTCCAGCAGGCGATGATCGCCCAGGCGAAGGCGGCGGGCATCGAGCTGGTGCCCGACAACAGCTCCCCGTCCGTCCTCCTCGCCGAGCGGCTGCCGGCGAGGGACTACGAGTCGATCCTGTTCACGTGGGTCCTCGGCGGCCTCGACCCGCGGGATCAGTACGCGTGCGCCGGAGCGTCGAACGACCTGGGCTACTGCTCCGACGGGGTCGACTCGCTGCTCGAGGCTGCAGCAACGGAGGTCGACCCGGCTCTGCGCGCGCAGCTGCTCAACGACGCCAACCGGGTCCTCGCCGTGGACGTGCCGACGATCCCCCTGTTCCGGCGGCCGGCGTTCCTCGTCCAGCGCGAGACGCTGCAGGGCCCGCGGCTCAACCCGGCCGGGCAGGCGACGTGGAACGTGGAGGCGTGGAGCCTGGGGACGACCTTCGTCGTCAACTCGGCCGCCGACCCGGGCGACGGCACGTGCGACGCGACCTGCACCCTGCGCGACGCCATCGACGACGCAAACGCTGCCGCCGGCGACGACCGGATCGAGTTCGCAATCGGCAGCGGCGCACAGACGATCTCGCTTGCAAGCGCACTCCCGTTCGTCACCGATCCCGTCGTCATCGATGCGACGACACAGCCGGGCTACGCCGGCACGCCGCTGATCCAGCTCGACGGGGCTGACGCAGGCCCGAGCACGCCCGGCTTCGAGATCACCGCGGGCGGCTCGACCGTCCGTGGCTTCTCGATCACCAACTTCAGCTGGGACGGCGTCAAGATGCACGACGGCGACGGCAACACCGTCGAGGACAACTACCTCGGCGTGTTCCAGGACGGCGGTGAGCTGGGAGGCGCAGGCAACGGCACCTACGGCGTCCTCGCCGACTTCGGCTCGTCCGGCAACGTGATCCGCCGCAACCTGATCGGCGCGAACGGCTTCGGTGCGGGCGGGCCCTACTCCGGCATCGGGATCTGGCACGAAGCGGCCGACAATGTCGTCGAGGCCAACAGTGTCGGTATCACCCCGTCCGGCGCGGCGCTCCCGAACGCGATCGGCGTCATTGTCGCGGACACGACCGGCGCCCACCTGAGCGCGAACACGATCGCGCAGAACGCCGGCACCGGCGTTGTGGTGTTCGGTGCGGCGAGCGGCAACCGGATCGTCGGCAACTCGATCTTCGCGAACGGCGGACTCGGCATCGACCTGGGCTTCGACGGAGTCACCCCGAACGACGAGGGCGACACCGACTCGGGCGCAAACGCAAAGCAGAACTTCCCGGTGATCACCGACGTCTCGTCGGCGGACGGGATGACGACCGTCACCGGGACCATCGACGGTGTGTCGGGGCCGTTCTTCGACTTCGACCTGTACGCCAACGACGCCTGCGACGGCTCCGGCAACGGCGAGGGGGCGACACACCTCGCCGAAGGCGTGGCCGCCGTCGACGCGACGGCCTTCTCGATCACGATCCCGGGCCTCAGCGTGTCGGTCGGCTCGATCCTGACGGCGACGGCGACCGCGTTCGACAACACCTCGGAGTTCGGGCCCTGCGCCGGCGTGGCGGACAGCGACACGTTGACCGTCACCACGGCCGCCGACAGCGACGACGGCGACTGCACCCCGACGAACTGCTCGCTGCGCGAGGCGATCGCCGCTGCGAACGGGCTCGCCGGAAGGCAGACGATCGGCTTTGCGATCCCGCCCGGCGGCGCCCAGACGATTGCTCTCGTCGGCGTCCCGCTCCAGATCACCGATCCGGTGACCATCGACGCGACCACGCAGACGGGCCAGCCGCACGGAATCATCGTCAACGCCGCCGGCCTCAACACGATGAGCTCCACGCAGGGCGCGCTGAACCTCGCGGCCGGCTCCGGCGGCTCGATCCTGCGCGGATTCGTCGTCAACGCTGCCGACACGAACGGGATCTTGATCACGTCCGACGGCAACACCGTCGAGAGCAGCCGGCTCGGCACCAACGGCCTCGGCACGGCCGCGGTTCCGAACGGGATCGGCATCCGGGTCACGGGCTCGTCGAACACGATCGGCGGGCTCACCGCTGCCGCTCGCAACGTCATCTCCGGCAACGAGCTCTACGGCGTGATGCTGAGCGGCGCGGAAAACACCGTCGTCGGCAACTACATCGGTCTTGGCGCCGACGGGCTCGTGGCGCTCGGGAACGACAGCGTCGAGTTCGACGGCATCGGGATCCTCGTCACGGGCAGCAACAACGTCGTCGGCCGCCCGGACGCCGGCGCCGGCAATGTCATCGCGGCATCTCCGGAGCTGATCTCGATCGTCGGCGAGGGAGTGCCCGGCAACGTCGTCCAGGGCAACCTGCTCGGCACCGACAAGAGTGGCACCCACGCGGCGGTCGCGCTCGCGCCGACACAAGCCGGCATCTCGCTCTCCGGGACCACAAGCACGACGATCGGCGGCTCCGAGGAAGGCGAAGGGAACGTGATCGCGGGTGCGGACGGTTTCGGTGAGAGCGGCGTCGGCATCGAGATCCGGTCGTCGACGGGCGCCACAGTCGAGGGCAACTTCATCGGCAGCGACCCCTCCGGCGACGTCGACCTCGGCAACTACGGCGCCGGAATCGACATCGCGGACTCGAGCGGCAACACGATTGCCGGAAACACGATCTCCTACACGGGCGTTCTCGATACGCCGCTGACGGGCTCGGGCGTGGTCGTCGAGCCGGGTGCGCGCCGCAACACGATCACGGCGAACAGATTCCGCTCGAACGGCGGGCTCGCGATCGATCTCGCCGGCGATGGCCCGACGCCGAACGACGGCGGTGCAGCCGACGATGCGGATGTGGGAGCGAACGACCTGCTCAACTTCCCGATCGTCGACCAGGCGAGTCTCAGCGGCTCGACGTTGACGGTGGCCGGCTCGGTGGACAGCAGTCCGAACGTGAACGAGCCGGGCTTCATCGTCGAGCTGTTCGCGCACGATGAGGACGCCGACGACCAGGATGCGGGCCTCTTCCTCGGTTCGATCGAGGTCACGACCTCCGGCGCGGGCGAGGGCTCGTTCGAGGTCTCGCTGGACGGGACGGGCGTCCAGATGGGCGACTTCATCGTGGCGACCGCGACCGATGGAGAGGGAAATACATCCGAGCTCTCGGCCGGCGTCGTCGTCGCCGAGCCGGGAGGGGTGACGGCCGAGGTGACGATCGCGCCGCAACCCGGCTCCGAGACGGTGGTCGCTCCGGCGCGCGTCGAGCTCGAGGACGTGCCGCCGGAGACCTTCATCGCCGCCGCGAAGCAGGCCGTCGAGGCGGCGCCGCTCGGCTCGATTCCGCTCGGCTCGATTCCGCTCGGCTCGATTCCGCTCGGCTCGATTCCGCTCGGCTCGATCGGGCTGCTGCAGCCCCAGATCCGGGCTCTGCTCGGAGGTGTCGCGCTCTCCACGGTGCCGCTGACGCCGCCGCAGTCATGGGAGTCGCTGCTTCGGGACACGACCCTGGCCGGCACTCCCCTGCAGACCCTGTCGCTGGAACAGGCGCTCGACGCCCTGGCCGCACAGCCCGCCAGCGGCATCGAGAGCGTCCCGCTCGGCTCGATCGGGCTGCGGAACAACGTGCTCGGGTCTCTGAACCCCGAAGCGGTTGGTCTCGGCGTTGCGCCTCTGGGCTCGATCGACATCGCTGACGAGGGCGCGGACGAGCCCGGGGATACGAACCTCGACGACTGGTGCGAATGGCTCTCAGGCCCGCCGGTGAACTGCATCGATCCCGCGACCCTGCAGCCCGACAGCGTCCTTTCGGCCTCACTCCGCGGCGTGCCGCTGGGCTCGATTCCGCTGGGCTCGATTCCGCTCGGCTCGATCCCGCTCGGCTCGATCCCGCTCGGCTCGATTCCGCTGGGCTCGATCGACATCGAGTTCTCGCCGCTGGGCTCGATTCCGCTCGGCTCGATTCCGCTGGGCTCGATTCCGCTCGGCTCGATTCCGCTGGGCTCGATCCCGCTCGGCTCGATCGACCTGCAGCAGTCGCCGCTCGGCTCGATCCCGCTGGGCTCGATTCCGCTCGGGTCGATCCCGGTGCTGTTCACGTGCACCCCCACCTGCCCGTCGGGCGGCGTCCTTCGTGACCATCTGGGGCAGCTGAGGCCGAACCTGACACTCGAGAACCTGATGCGTGCGGTCGGCACCGCCGCGCTCGGCACCATCAACTTCGCCGACGTCCTGCTCTGGGTCGCCGAAGAGACCCTCGATGACTACACCGTGCGAGAGCTGGTCGAGACGCTCCTGCTGATCCCCGACAACGAGCTGACGTTCGCCGACCTGCTCGCGGCGTTCCTGGCCGAGAGCTCGCTCGGCTGGGAGCGGCTCAACCTCGACGCTGCGGACGTCAACGCGATCGCCGCGGAAAGCGGCACCGCCCATTACGCCGTCGAGGTCCAGCTCACGCCCGACACGCCGGGCGGGCTGGGCGCGGCGAACTCGACCATCGTCGTCGCCACGCTCCCGGACGGGTTCACGTACCTCCGCGGCTCGTCGGCACTCGACCCGGACGCGGCCGGCCCTGCCGCTGCGAGCCCGGCCGCCGACCCGGTGATCGCCGGCCGCAGGCTCACATGGACGCTTCCGCTGACAGTTGGGCCACGCTACCGGCTGACGTTCGACGCGCGCCCGGGATCGACCCTTGGGCCGGCGCAGGCGACGGTCGAGGCGGACGCCACCAACGCGCCGCTCGTCGCGGGGATCGCCCCGGCCACGGTCACGGTCGGGGACACGTTCGAGGCGAACAACGATCCGCTCGGCTCGCTGACGGGCATCGCGACGTCGTCCTTCTATCTCTCCTACGTCACGGGTGCAGACGACGTCGACAACTTCACCTATTCGGTGCCGAGCGTCGCGGGAACGCGTGTCACGTTCAGGCTCAGCCACCTGCCGGTCGACCTCGACATGGTGGTCTACGGGCCCAACGGCCAGGTGCTCCGGAACGAGCGTCCCGGAACGGAGCCGCTCGACGGCCAGCCTCTCGACGACGACGGGCCGAAGCTGACCAGCGAGTCGGACGCGCTCGAGCAGGAGACCCTCTCCGACCTCGCGCTGGCGAACCTTCCGATCCTCGGGGTCTCGACGCTCCGCGGCACAGAGGACGACGCCGTCACCGTGGTCTCGGACGGCACGCCCGGGAACTACGTGATCCAGGTGACGGGATTCAACGGCGTCGGCTCGGTGGAGCCGTACATGCTCCGAGCGGAGCAGCGAGCACCGGTCGAGCTGCCTTCGTGCCAGGCGCGGACGTTCCCGAACGCCGGCACCAACGCGACGTCGCTCACCCGGGGAGCAGTGCCCGCAGGCGTCGACACGGTCTTCGTCGTCAACAAGGCGCAGTGGGAGCGCGTCCACGGAACAGGCGCCGTCACGGCCGCACTCGCCGGGCTGGACGGCCTGATGGCCGCCCTCGCGACCGACGGCCATCCAAGCGCGATCCTGCAGGTCGACGCCGACCCGGACGTGCAGGGCGCGGTCACGAACTGGAACGCGTGCCCGACCGAGGTGACTCGCGGGAATGCCGTCATGCGCGAGATCGGGCTCGCGATCGACGCGTTCCGCGCGGCGCACGTGGACGCGGGGTCGAACTCGACCGTCCAGAACATCGTCCTGCTCGGCGGGGACGAGGTCATCCCGGCCGCGCGGCTCGAGGATCGAACGACGGTCGCGAACGAGGACGGGTACGCGGAGACGTTCGATCGGGCGACCGAGCTCTCGACGACGCTGCGGCTCAGCTACTTCCTCTCCGACGATCCGTACGGCGACGTCGACCCGAGCCCGTTCTTCGACCGCCAGCTCCACATTCCGGACGTCCCCGTCGGCCGCCTGCCGACGTCTCCCGACGCGGCCGTGCGGACGGTCAGGCGGTTCACCGATTTCGACGGCCGGCTCGCGCCGGCCACCGCGGTGACGACCGGCTACGACTTCCTCAAGGACGGCGCCGAGCAGGTCGACGCGGCCCTGCGGGCCCTCCCCGGCGTGCTGGGCGCGAACCCGCCGGGGTTGATCGGAGACACCTGGGCCAAGGCCGACCTCACGGGCGCACTCCTGCCCGGCGGCATCCCCCGCGACATCACGTCGATCAACGGTCACGCCGACCATCGCGGCCTACAGCCGGCGACCGGGTCGGCGCTGCTCGGCATCACCGACCTGCCGTCGCTGACCGGTGGGCTGGTCGAGCCGTACGACCGCAAGCTCGTCTTCAGCATGGGCTGCCATGCCGGCCTGTCGGTCTCCGACGTCTTTGTCGTCTCGCCGCTCGGAACCGCAGACTGGCCGCAGGCGTACACGCAGCGCGGCGCCACCTACGCCGCGAGCAGCGGCTTCGCCTACGGCGACGGCAAGCTCGTCGCCTACTCCGAGGACCTCCACCGGCGCTTCGCCGAGAACCTCGGCGGCTTCGCGGCTCCCGGCGACCTGACGATCGGCGAGGCGATGGTGCTCGCCAAGCAGGACTACTTCGGCCAGCTGGGCATCGTCGGCGTCTACGACGAGAAGGCGTCGTCCGAGTTCACGCTCTACGGGCTGCCGATGTGGCAGATCGGCGGGAGCGCGGCGGCCGCGGCCGCCGCGTCAGCGCCCGCCGCGGCGGCGGACGACGCGGCCGTCGTGCAGTCGGTGCCGAGCGCTCAGGCGCTCGTCGTCGAGCCCACCACGGGGCTGACCGCGGAGCAGCTGACGAACGAGTGGACGCCGCCCGATCCGACGACCTTCTCCGGTGGGTCGTACGTGGTCGGCCAGGACGGAGTCCAGGTGACGCACTTCCGGCCGGTCGAGCCGAAGACGGTGCTGCCGGTGACGGTGCCCTCGGCGCACGGAGCTCTGATCACGGAGCTCTCCTCGAGGAGCATCACGCCGTTCGACCCCTACTTCGCAAGGCCGATCGTCGACGAGACCGCGATCGAGCCGTTGATCGAGTGGGATCGGCTCGTCCACCCGGCCAAGCTCCAGACGGTGACCACGTCGAAGCTCGGGACGACCAAGCGGCACCGGCTCGTGCTCGCCACCGGGCAGTTCAACGGGCCTTCCGGCGGAGACGAGCAGGGCACGCAGCGGTTGTTCCCACACATTCAGGCGCTCGTCTTCTCCGCGCCGGCCTCGAACGACTACGCCAAGCCCATTCTCGGTCGGATCATCGCGACGGGAGTCGGCGCCGGCGTCGCGTTCTCGGTCGAGACGCACGACCGTGCGCCGAACGGCGCCAACGACGTCGTGCGTGTCCGCGTCGGGTATCTCGATCAACCCGACGGCGGGACGACGCGCCTGTGGAAGTTCGTCGACCTCGTGCGGACGCCGTCGACCGACCGCTGGAGCGGTGCCGGCGGGCTCGTGAGCCCGACGGCGCAATTCCAGTACTTCGTCCAGGCGGTCGACCGGGCCGGCAACGTCGCGGTGTCGACGAACAAGGGCATCTACTACGAAGAGGCGACGACGCCTCCGCCCTCGGCCGGCGGGCTCTCGATCGAGACCCCGCCAGCGCCGCCGAGCGGCTGGTTCGGCGGGAACGTCCCGGTGACGGTGCGTCTCGGCGGCGCCCCCGCGACCCCGGCCGACCGCATCCAGGTCGACGTCGACGGCAACGGCTTCGCGCCGTACGCGGGGCCCGTGACGGTCACGGGCGACGGCCCGCACACGATCACCGCACGAGCGCCCGACGGCCGGGAGGTCGCGACCACCGTCCTGATCGACACCGGGCCGCCGCAGATCCTGATCACGTCGCCCGCCGACGGCGCCCAGCTCGTCCAGGGACAGCCGCTGACGGCCGACTATGAATGCGTCGACGCCGGCGCAGGCGTCGAGCCTTCGGACTGCACCGGCACGGTCGCCGACGGCGCGGTCATCGACACCTCCACGGTCGGTTCGAAGACGTTCACGGTCAACGCGCAGGACCGGCTCGGCAAGACGGCGACCCGGACGGTCTCCTACACTGTCGGGCGCCCGTCGATCGTGTTCGCAAGCTCCCGCACCGGCTTCGGCGACATCTACTCGGTGCGCGAGACCGGTGGCGCGGTCGTGCGTCTCACCGCGCACTCCGCGATCGACGCCGAGCCGGCCTGGTCGTCCGACGGTTCCAAGATCGCGTTCACGAGCACCCGTAACGGCAACATCGAGCTCTACTCGATGAACGCGGACGGCTCGAACGTGCAGCGGCTGACCACGAACTCCGCCGTCGATTCCTCGCCGGTGTGGTCACCGGATGGAACGAAGATCGCGTTCTCCTCGACTCGCACAGGCAATCAGTTCGACATCTATGTGATGAACGCCAACGGCAGCGGCGTCGTCCGGCTGACGACGCACTCGGCGGCCGACCTGACGCCCGCCTGGTCGCCGAACGGCGCGAAGATCGCCTTCTCGAGCACACGGACCGGGAACGGCGACATCTACGTCATGAATCCGAACGGCACGGCGCAGACGCGGCTGACGACGAACGGGGCGATCGACAGTGAGCCCGACTGGTCGCCGGACAGCACGAAGATTGCGTTCTCGACCAACCGTCACGGAGACCTGAACTTCGAGATCTACGCCATGAACGCGAACGGCAGCAGCCAGACGAGGCTGACGACCAATTCGGCGGTCGACACGACGCCCAGCTGGTCGACGGACGGCAGCAAGCTCGTCTTCTCGTCCACGCGGGACCGCAACTTCGAGCTCTACGTGATCAACGCGAACGGGAGCAGCCCGACCCGAGTGACGAATCACCCGGCGATCGACGCGACGCCGGACTGGTAGCGCCGCCTATCCCCCGGACGGGGGTCAGAACAGAACCCGGGGCGCACGATTCCTGGAGGGATGGGCTCCCCGCGCGCACGGCATGCGGCTGCCGGCGCCATCGTCGCAGTGGCCGCCTGGCTCGCCTTCTACACAAGCTGGCTTCTGCTTGCGCCCGCCGGCGAGCGTGCGCTCCTCGTCTTCGCCGACACGGCGTACCTGGTGCCGATCGCCGCCGCCGTGCTCCTGTGCGCCTGGGCTGCGACGCGCGTGCCGGCGGGCCTGCGCGGCTTCTGGGTGCTCGTCTCCGTCGCGTGCGCGTCCTGGCTCGCAGGTGAGGTGCTCTGGAGCGTCGCCGAGCTGAGGGACGAGGTCGTGCCGTTCCCGTGGTGGACGGACGCCTGCTACTTCGGCTTCTACGGCGTCGTCCTCGTCGCGCTGGTCTCGTTCTTCCGGCCGTCGCTGCGGTTGATCGGCGGCCAGGCGCTCTTCGACGGATTGCTCGCGGTCTCCGCGCTCGGGCTGCTCTGGTGGTGGCTCGTGCTGCGCGATCTGACCTTCGGCTCCGACCTCGCCTCGCTCGTCGGGCTCAGCTACCCGGTGCTCGATCTCGTCCTGCTCTGCACGATCGCGACGACGCCGCTCGTCTCGGCGCGGCGCGGCACGCTCGCCGGCTGGCTCGTCGCTGCCGGCGTCGCGGCCGGTGGGATTGCCGACGGCGTCTACACGCGCCTCGTTCTCAGCGACGACTACGTCTCGGGCGGGCTGATCGACCTCGGATGGCAGCTCCAGGCGTGCCTGATCTGCCTCGCGGCGGTCGCCTCTGCGCTCGGGATCGGCCGCAAGCCGAACTGGGCCCAGCGCCGCTCGCCCCTGCGGATCCGGACCGCGGTCAGCATGAGTGGCGCGCTGCTCGTGATCCTCCTCGTCCTCGTCGTCGAGGGCGCGCGTGGCGAGCCGTCCGCACGAGCGGTCGTGTTCGTCTTCGCCGTCGCCGCGCTGCTGCTCGTCCGCGGCTGGGTGCTCCTGGTCTCGTCGGCCCGAGAGTCGGCCCGGCGCGATCCGCTCACCGGCGTCTACGACGAGCCCCACCTGCACGACCAGCTCCGCAGGCTCGCGGCCGCCGCGCGCCAGTACGACGAGTTGTTCGCGCTCGTGCTCCTGAACGTTCCGCGGCGTCATGCAGACGAGGCGCTCGGCCGGCTCGTCGGCACCGCACGTGAGCTCGACCTCGTCGCGAGGCTGGACGACGGCCGACTGGCCGTCGTCCTCGCGCGGATCTCGGAGCCCGGCGCAGCCGAGGCGGCCGAGCGCCTGCGCGCAGGCGTCCGGACTGCGGCAACCGCAGGCGTCGCCGTCTGGCGGCCCGGCGATACGGCCGACGACGTCGTCGGCCGGGCCGAGCAGCTGCTCGACGCCGCCACGCAGCTGGGCGGCAACCACACGCGCGGGCCGAAGCCGGATGTGCTCGTCTACGGCCATCCACGGCTCGGCGTGACCGCGTTCGGCCAGCTGCTCGAGCTCGCCACCGCCATCGACGTGCGCTACGGGATCGCGCCGGCGCACTCCCGGAAGGTCGCCCGAGTGTCCCGTGACCTCGCAATCGTCCTCGAGCTGAAGCCGGATGCCGTCGCCGCGTCGTATCTCGGCGGCCTGCTGCACGCGCTCGGGACGCTCCCGCTCGACGAGACGGCACTGCGCCCGCATGGAGCCCTGACGGCGCTCGATGCCAAGCTCGAGCTGCACCACGGCACGCGCGGGGCGGAGCTCGTCGGCCGAATCCCGTGCGCAGCGCACGTGGCGCGAATCCTGGCCAACTACGAGGAGCACTGGGACGGAAGCGGGCCCCGTCGCGTGCGCGGCGAGTCGATTCCATTCGAAGCACGTGTCGTCGCGGTCGCGAACGCGATCGTGACGATGACCGAGCCGGGCGGCGACGCGTTGCCGTTGACGTCCTCGCTGACGGAGATCTGGCGGCTCGCGGGAGGGCGCTACGACCCCGAGGTCGTGAGCGCGCTCTTCCGGATCGTGCGGGACGGGCACATCGGCGAGATGATCGAGGAGGAAGCGGCGAGCGTGATGGCGGCAGCGGCGCCGTAGCTTCTAGCACCGGAGGCGAAGCCGACACTTCAGGGTTTTTGCGCGATGGCCGGGCGGCTCGGCCGCCCGGCCATCCTGCGCTGGAGACCTAGAGCCCGATCAGCTTGGCGATCACCATTCGCTGCACCTCGTTCGTCCCCTCACCGATCTCGAGGATCTTCTGGTCGCGGTACAGGCGGGAGATCGCGTACTCGTCCATGAACCCGTAGCCGCCGTGGATCTGGAGCGCCCAGTTCGCGGCCCGGTTCGACAGCTCGCCGGTGTAGAGCTTGGCCATCGCCGCCTCGCGCGCGAAAGGCCGGTTCTGATCCTTCAGCCACGCCGCCTTGAGCACGAGCGCACGGCCGGCCTCGATCTCGGTCGCCATGTCCGCGAGCCGGAACTGGACCGCCTGGAAGCGTGCGATCGGCTTGCCGAACTGCTCCCGCTCCTGCGCGTACGCGAAGGCGAGGTCGTAGGCGCCCTGCGCGAGGCCGACGCCCATCGCCGCGACCGAGATCCGGCCGCCGTCGAGGATCTCGAGGAACTGGTGGAAGCCCTGCCCGCGCGGGCCGAGCAGGTTCTCCTCGGGGACGGCGCAGTCCCGGAACGAGAGCTCGCGCGTGTCGGACGCCTTCCAGCCGAGCTTCTTCATGGGAGCCGAGATCTCGTAGCCGGAGGTGCCGTTCTCGACGACGATGTTCGAGATCTCGTCCTCGCCGGTGCGGGCGGTCAGCGTCACGCCCCAGGTGATGTCGGTGCCCGCGTTCGTGATGAACATCTTCGAGCCGTTGACGATCCAGCTGCCGTCGCGCAGCTCGGCGGTCGTGCGCGTATTGCCGGCGTCGGAGCCCGCACCCGGCTCCGTCAGCCCGAATGCCGCCAGCTTGCGCCCGGAGGCGAGGTCGGGCAGCCACCGCTGCTTCTGCTCCTCGCTGCCGAAGAGGTAGATCGGCATCGTTCCGAGCGACGTGTGCGCCGCGACCGTGATCGCGACGGACGAGTCGATCCGGGTCAGCTCCTCGATCGCGAGCGCGTAGGAGACCGTGTCGCCGCCGGCGCCGCCGTACTCCTCCGCGATCGGCAGCCCCATCAAGCCGAGCTCGCCGAGCTCCGCCACGAGCTCGTACGGGAAGCGGGACTCGCGGTCGAGCTCCTCGGCCACCGGCGCCACTTTCTGCTGGGCGAACTCGCGCACGGTGTCGCGGACGAGCTGCTGCTCGGAGGTCAAATCGAGGTCCATGCGCGGGCGAACCCTACCGGGTAGATTCGGCACTCCAACCGACGAAGGAGCGACACCAGATGGCAGACACCGTGCAGGAGTTCTTCGACGGGCTCGCGGCCCGCGCCGACGCCGAGAAGACGGCCGGGATGAACAACTCGTACCTGTTCGACATCGAGGGCGCCGGCCAGTGGGTCGTTGCCGTCAAGGACGGCGCGGTGACCGTCACCGAGGGCGGCGGCGAGGCCGATACGACGATCTCCACCTCCGAGGAGACGATGATGGCGGTCATCCGCGGCGAGCAGAACCCGACGACCGCGTACATGACCGGCAAGCTGAAGATCAAAGGGGACATGGGCGCCGCGATGAAGTTGCAGAAGCTGTTCTAGCCTTGTAGAACCTCAATCAGTCTGTAAGCGGCCGAGGAGGGGTTTGACGTGAGCTGGTACGAGTTCCTGCTGTTCGTGCACGTGTCCGCCGCGGCGATCTGGCTCGGGGGCGGGTTCATCTTCCAGGCCTACGGCGTCGCCGTGCGCAACGGCGGCGACCCGCGCGAGATGGCGACCTTCGCCGGGCGCGCGAGCCGCGTCGGCGAGCGCATCTTCGTTCCCGCCTCGCTGCTCGTCCTGCTCGCCGGCATCGGGATGATGATCGAGGGCAGCTGGGACTGGGGCCAGCTCTGGGTCGTCTTCGGCCTCGTCGTCTTCGCCGGCTCGTTCCTGTCCGGCCTCCTCCACATCGCGCCGATGGGCAAGAGGATCGAGGCCGTCGGCCCGGAGTCGCCCGAGGGGCAGGAGCTGATCCGGAAGATCTTCGCGAGCCTGCGGATCGAGCTCGTCTTCCTCTACTCGATCGCCTTCGCGATGACCGTGAAGCCAACGTTCGACGACGGCTGGACGGTCGTGCTCGCCTCGGCGGTCATCCTCGCGGCGGTCGCGGCGTTCCTGCTTCGGTCGCGGCCGACCGCGCCCGAGGTGCCCGCGGTCAGCACCGACTAGTCGGCCTCCAGCTCGACGAGGAGGGCGCCGCCGGCGACGCGGTCGCCCTCCTCGACGTGCACTGCCTTCACCGTCGCGTCGTACGGCGCGGTCAGCGGCGTCTCCATCTTCATCGCCTCGAGCACCAGCAGCGGCCGCCGGGCCTCGACGCGGTCACCGGGTGCGACCTTGACGCCGATCACCGTGCCTGGCATCGGCGCCGTCACGTTGCCGCTGCCGGGACCGGCCGCACGGTCGTGCGCAGCGCTGTCGACGTCCGGCGCCGGGGCGGGCGGCGCGGGCGGGAGGTTCAACCGCCAGCCGCCGCGCCACGGGGCGTCGGGAAGGCGCAGGGGCGGCTCCGACAGGGGCGGATGCTCGGTCAGAAAGGCCGTGGTCGCGTCGCCGGCGCGGACGACGGGATGCGAGACGAGCCAGCGGAGAAACGGCAGGTTCGTCGTCACGCCGGCGACCTCGGTCTCGGTAAGCGCGTCGGCAAGCCGAGCGAGCGCCTCGGTGCGCGTCGGCCCGTGCGCGATCAGCTTCGCGATCATCGGGTCGTAGGACGTGCCGACTTCGTCGCCTTCCTCGACGCCCGCGTCGACGCGGACGCTCGCCGGGAGCCGCAGCCGCTCGACCGTCCCAGCCTGGGGGAGAAAGCTGCGCGGATCCTCCGCGTAGAGACGCACTTCGACCGCGTGCCCAAGTAACAGACTGTTACTTGGCTCCACGCGCTCGCCGTCAGCGATGCGGATCTGGTCACGGATCAGGTCGCGGCCGGTGACGAGCTCGGTGACGGGATGCTCGACCTGGATCCGGCCGTTCAGCTCCAGGAACCAGAACGCACGGCCGGCGAGCATGAACTCGGCCGTGCCGGCGCCGACGTAGCCGATCGCGCTCGCGAACGCGATCGCCGCCGAGCTCATCTCCGCGCGCAGCCCAGGGTTCAGCGCAGAGTCGAGCGCGGGGGAGGGGGACTCCTCTAACACCTTCTGGTGCCGCCGCTGCACGGAGCAGTCGCGCTCACCGAGCGAGAGGACGGTGCCGTGGGCATCGGCGAGGAGCTGGATCTCGACGTGTCTGGGCCGCTCGACGTAGCGCTCGCAGAAGACGGTGCCGTCACCGAATGCGGCCTCCGCCTCGCGTGACGCGGCGGCGAGCGCCTCCTCGAGCTCCGACGGCTCGCGCACGACCCGCATCCCGCGGCCGCCGCCTCCCGCCGCGGCTTTGACGAGCAGCGGGTAGCCGAGTTCGGCGGGATCGCCCGTGGGCACGACCGGGACACCGGCCTCGGACGCGATTCGCTTCGCCGCCAGCTTGTCGCCGCCGAGCCGGAGCGCGTCCGCCGGCGGGCCGACCCACGTCAGCCCCGAAGCCTCGACGGCCGCGGCGAAGTCAGCGTTCTCGGCGAGGAAGCCGTAGCCGGGATGGATCGCGTCCGCACCCGATTCGGCCGCCGCGCGGATGTGCTCCTCGGAGTGGAGGTAGCTGCCGATCGCGACCGTCTCGTCGCCGATGCGGGCGTGCAGTGAGCCGCCGTCGTCGGGCGCTGCGACCGCGACGGTCGCGATCCCGAGCTCACGGCAGGTCCGGAAGATCCGGACGGCGATCTCGCCGCGGTTCGCCACCAGGAGCTTGCGGATCGCCATCGTTGCGGATCGTAGAGTTCGCCACCTCGTGCTGGCCCGTCGAGGCGCCTCGACATGGCGCTTCGCGAGGTGGCGAACTCTTCTGCGCCGCGGTACGCTGGCCCGCTCGATGCGGCGTCTGCTCCTCCTCTGCGGGCTCGTCCTCCTCTGCCTGCCCGCGCAGGCGGTCGCGGGCACGGTCTTCGTGATCGACGGCCGCGGCTGGGGGCACGGCGTCGGCATGAGCCAGTACGGCGCACGCGGCTACGCCGAGGCCGGCTGGGGATATCAGCGGATCCTGAAGCACTACTACCGCGGCACCGAGCTGCGGCTCGTCCCCGCCAGGCCCGTGCGCGTGCTGCTGGCGGAGGGCAAGGCGGCGGTGAAGATCGGATCCTCGAAGCCGTTCAAGATCGTCGACGGCCGCGGCAAGGTGCGGAAGCTCAAGCCGGGGACGCAGAACGTCGTCGCCGCGAAGCTCGCACAGCTGCGCTCGCCGCTGCGATTCGTCCCCGGCGCTGCCCCGCTCCGCCTCGGCGCCGATTCCTATCGCGGCACGCTGCTCGTCCACAAGCGCGGCGGCAAGCTGACGATCGTCAATCGCCTGCCGCTCGACCGCTACCTGCGCGGGGTCGTCCCGTGGGAGATGCCGGACGACTGGCACCCCGAGGCACTGCGCGCCCAGGCCGTCGTCGCGCGCTCCTACGCGCTTGCGACCCTGAAGCCGGGGACGCTCTTCGATCTCTACGCCGACACGCGCAGCCAGGTCTACGGCGGCGTCGGCGCCGAGGCCGTCTCGACCAACGTCGCGATCGGCTCGACGGCCGGCAAGGTCCTCTTCTGGAACGGCCGCGTCGCGACGACCTTCTACCACTCCACCTCGGGAGGCCGCACCGTCTCGATCGCCGAGGCGTGGCCCCGTGCGACACCGGTGCCGTATCTCGTCTCGGTCGCAGACCCCCACGACACGCTCTCGAAGCATCATCGCTGGGGGCCGTTCCTGCTCACGCCCGCCGAGGTGGGCAAGAGGCTGGGCCTGCGGGCCGTGCGCGACCTCCTGGTCGACCGTGGTCCCTCGGGCCGGGTCAAGGACGTGAAGCTGAAGCTCCCCGGCGGCACCAGGCTGATCGAGTCGCAGGAGTTCCGGCGTGCGCTCGACCTACGCTCGACCTGGTTCAACGTCCGCGTGCTCAACCTCGATCCTCCGCTCGTCCGCGCACTCGCGAACAGGCCGGTGCGGCTGCACGGCTTCGTCCGCGGGCTCAAGAAGGTCCGGCTCGAGCAGCAGGTGAACGGGGGCGCGTGGACGACCGTCAAGCGAGTGCGGACACGCCCGGACGGCCGCTTCACCGTCACGGTCAGCGCACGCCGGACGACGAGCTACCGGCTGGCATCGCCGGCGGCCGCAGGCGGCGCGATCACCGTCCGCCCGGGCTGACGGTTCCCCCGCCGGCGGGCCTCGGACGTAAAGGGGGCGTCAAGAAGACATCGACCGCCGTAGAGCTTGCGTCAAGTAGTGCCGCCGGCACGACCTACGGCGCTATACCGGCGATGTGCTCGATGTTCTCCTCATCGTGGTGCTGGTCGCGTTCTTCGCGATAGCGGCGCTCTACGTGCGAGGGTGCGCTCGGATCGTCGAGTCGCCCGAGGAGGAGCGGTGACGCTGGGAGACGTCCTGTTGCTTGCCCTCGTCGTCGCGCTGCAGGCATACCTGCTCTGGGCGCTGCTCGCGCCGGAGCGCCTCGGATGAGCGGCGCCGGCTGGCTCCAGGTCGGGGTACTCATCGGTCTCGTGTTCGCGGGGACACGGCTGCTCGGCCCGTATCTCGCGCGTGTCTACGGCGGCGGCGCCGCTCCCGGCGACAGACTCTTCGGCCCGGTCGAACGGTCGCTCTACCGGCTTGGCGGGATCGACTCACGTCGCGAGCAGCCCTGGACGATGTATGCGCTCTCGCTGCTCGCATTCAGCGCCGTGTCCGTCGTCGGGCTCTACGCGCTCCAGCGCGTGCAGGGCGGGCTGCCGCTGAACCCGACGGATGTCGGCGCTGTACCGCCGCTGCTCGCGTTCAACACCGCGGTCAGCTTCGTCACGAACACGAACTGGCAGAACTACGGCGGCGAGTCGACGATGAGCCATCTCACACAGATGGTCGGGTTGACGGTGCAGAACTTCGTCTCGGCGGCCGTCGGCATCGCGGTGGCGGTCGCCCTGATCCGCGGCCTGGCTCGTCGGCGCAGCGACACGATCGGAAACTTCTGGGTCGACCTCGTCCGGACGACGACCCGCGTGCTTCTGCCGCTGTCCGTCGCCGTCGCGGTGCTGCTCGCGAGCCAGGGCGTCGTGCAGTCGCTGCGGGGCCCCGCCGAAGCCCGGACAGTCGAAGGCGCGACGCAGGCGATCTACCGCGGCCCCGTCGCGAGCCAGGAGGCAATCAAGGAGCTGGGTACGAATGGGGGCGGGATCGTCAACGCCAACTCCGCCCACCCGTTCGAGAACCCGTCCGGGTTCACGAACCTCGTCGAAATGCTGGCGCTGCTGCTGATCCCGTTCGCGCTCACGTACGCGTTCGGCCGGATGGTCGGCAACCAGCGGCAGGGCTGGGCGATCTTCGCGGCGATGTTCACGCTCTGGGTCGGCTCCGCCGCGGTTGCGACCTATTTCGAGGTCGAGGGGAACCCGCAGATCGACGCGGCCGCCACCAACATGGAGGGCAAGGAGGTGCGCTTCGGCGCGCCCGCATCCGCGCTCTTCGCCGCCTCGACCACCGGCACGTCGACGGGCGCGGTCAACGCCGCCCACGACAGCTTCACGCCCGGCGGCGGCGCCGTGCCGATGGTGAACATGATGCTCGGCGAGGTCTCGCCGGGCGGCGTCGGCGCCGGCCTCTACGGAATGCTCGTCTTCGTCCTGCTCGCGGTGTTCATCGCCGGCCTGATGGTCGGCCGGACGCCCGAATTCCTCGGGAAGAAGATCCAGGCCGCAGAGATGAAGCTCGTCGTCCTGTACGTGCTCGCCGTGCCGCTCCTCGTGCTCAGCTTCAGCGCCGTGTCGCTCGTGCTCGACTCGGCCACGGCGTCGATCCTCAACCCGGGTCCGCACGGCCTCTCAGAGGTGCTCTACGCCTTCACCTCGGCGTCGAACAACAACGGCTCCGCGTTCGGCGGTCTCACGGGGAACACCGATTGGTACAACACGACGCTCGGCCTGGCGATGCTCGGCGGCCGCTTCCTCTTGATCGTGCCGCTGCTCGCGATTGCGGGGTCGCTCGCTCGCAAGCAGCCGGTGCCGGCAACCGCCGGCACGTTCCCCACTGCGTCGCCGCTCTTCGTCTCGCTGCTCGTCGGCGTGGTGCTGATCGTCGTCGGACTGACGTACTTCCCAGTTCTCGCCCTCGGGCCGATCGTGGAGCAGCTGGGACTGTGACGCGCGCCGTTACCTCTCTGCTGGACCGAGCGATCCTGCGCCGGGCCGCGATCGACAGTCTCCGCAAGCTCGATCCGCGCCGGATGGCGCGGAACCCAGTCATGTTCATCGTCGAGATCGGCAGCGTTCTCGTCACGGGCATCGCGATCGCCGACCCGAGCGTGTTCGCGTGGTCGATCGCGGTCTGGCTTTGGTTCACCGTCCTCTTCGCCAACTTCGCGGAGGCGGTGGCCGAGGGCCGCGGCAAGGCTCAGGCCGAGGCGCTGCGGCGGACACGAGCGGAGACCGTTGCCAATCGGCGCCGGCCCGACGGGTCGCTCGAGGAGGCCCCCTCGAGCGCTCTGGCCGCAGGTGACGTCGTCGTCGTCTCGGCCGGCGACGTGATCCCGGCCGACGGCGAGGTGATCGAAGGGATCGCCAGCATCGACGAGTCAGCGATCACGGGCGAGTCTGCGCCGGTCATCCGCGAGTCGGGTGGCGACCGTTCGGCGGTGACCGGGGGCACGCGCGTGCTCTCCGACCAGATCGTCGTGCGGGTGACGCAGCGGCCCGGCGAGAGCTTCCTCGACCGAATGATCGCGCTCGTGGAGGGCTCGTCCCGGCAGAAGACGCCGAACGAGATCGCGCTGGACATCCTGCTCGTCGGCCTGACCGCGATCTTCCTGCTCGCCGTCGCGACGCTCCAGCCGTTCGCGATCTACTCGGGCGACCGGCAGGACACGATCGTCCTGGTCGCGCTCCTGGTCTGCCTGATCCCGACCACGATCGGCGCGCTGCTCTCCGCAATCGGCATCGCGGGGATGGACCGGCTGGTCCGCCGCAACGTCCTTTCACTCTCCGGTCGTGCCGTTGAGGCGGCAGGCGACTGCTCGACGCTCCTGCTCGACAAGACCGGCACGATCACGCTCGGCAACCGGCAAGCCGCCGAGTTTCTGCCGCTGCCAGGCGTCCTCGAGCAGGAGCTGGCCGATGCCGCGCAGCTCGCGAGCCTGGCCGACGAGACGCCCGAGGGCCGCTCGATCGTCGTCCTCGCGAAAGAGCGCTTCCAGATCAGAGAGCGCACGCTCGCCGGCGCGACGCTGATCCCGTTCACCGCGCAGACGCGGATGAGCGGGGTGGACATGCCCGGCCGCTCGATCCGGAAAGGCGCTGCGGACGCGATCAGGCGCTGGGTCGGCCCCGACGACGGAAACGAGGACGCCCTCGCAACGCTGGTCGACGGGGTCGCGCTCGGTGGCGGCACGCCGCTCGTCGTCGCCGAGAACGGCCACGCGCTCGGCGTCGTCCACCTCAAGGACGTCGTCAAAGAGGGGCTGCGCGAGCGATTCGACGAGCTGCGGGCGATGGGAATCCGCACCGTGATGATCACCGGCGACAACCCGCTCACGGCGAAGGCAATCGCCGACGAGGCCGGCGTGGACGACTTCCTCGCGGAGGCGACGCCCGAGGACAAGATGGCGCTGATCAAGCGCGAGCAGGCCGGCGGCAACCTCGTTGCGATGACCGGCGACGGCACGAACGATGCGCCGGCGCTCGCGCAGGCAGATGTCGGCGTCGCCATGAACACCGGCACCCAGGCGGCGCGCGAAGCCGGAAACATGGTCGACCTCGACTCGAATCCGACGAAGCTGATCGAGATCGTCGAGATCGGCAAGCAGCTCCTGATCACTCGCGGATCGCTGACGACGTTCTCGATCGCGAACGACGTCGCCAAGTACTTCGCGATCATCCCTGCGATGTTCGCAGGCACCTTCCCGGTCCTCGACGACATCAACGTGATGCGCCTCGACAGTCCCCAGTCGGCGATCCTGAGCGCGGTCGTGTTCAACGCGCTCGTGATCGTCGCGCTGATCCCGCTCGCGCTGCGCGGTGTGCGCTTCCGCGCTGCCTCTGCTGAGGCCGTGCTGCGGCGCAATCTGCTCGTCTACGGCCTCGGTGGCCTGGTTGTGCCCTTCGTCGGGATCAAGCTGATCGACGTCGTCGTCTCCGGGCTGGGGATCGTCTGATGCGCCGGCAGCTGCTCCCCGCGCTCGTTGCGTTCCTCGCGCTCACGGTGCTGACCGGGATCGTCTATCCGCTGGTGGTCACCGGCGTGGCGCAAGTCGCATTCCCCTCCCGCGCGGACGGATCGCTGATCGAGCGCGACGGGCAGGTCGTCGGGTCCCGTCTGATCGGTCAGCAGTTCGAGGGAGCGCGCTACTTCCGGCCGCGACCATCGGCGGCCGGCGACGGCTACGACGCGATGTCCAGCTCCGCCTCGAATCTCGGCCCGACCAATCAGGACCTTCTCGACGCGGTCGCGAAGCGGCGGGCCGACTACCGGGAGGCGAACGCCGCCGACGCTCCTGTGGACGCGCTCACCGCCTCCGGCTCGGGTCTCGATCCACATATCTCTCCCGAGAACGCGCGGTTCCAGGCGCCCCGCGTCGCCGAGGCGCGGGGATTGCCCCTCGATGACGTCCTCGCGCTCGTGGAACAGCACACGGACGGTCGGTCGCTCGGCTTCCTCGGCGAATCCGCCGTGAACGTGCTCGAGCTCAACGTCGCACTGGACGCGCAGGCGTAGCCTAGGCGCATGGCGCGCGGGCAACTCCGGCTCTACCTCGGCGCCGCCCCCGGCGTCGGCAAGACCTACGCGATGCTGAACGAGGGCCGGCGCCGCGCCGAACGCGGCGAGGACGTCGTCGTCGGCGTCTTCGAGACACACGGCCGGCGGCCGACAGCCGAGCAGGTCGGCGAGCTCGAGGTGATTCCGCGGAAGCGCGTCGCCTACCGCGACTCGGAGTTCGAGGAGATGGATCTCGACGCACTGCTCGCCCGTCAGCCCGCGGTCGCGCTCGTCGACGAGCTGGCCCACACCAACGTCCCGGGCTCGCGCAACGAGAAACGCTGGCAAGACGTCGAGGAGCTTCTCGATGCCGGCATCGACGTCATCTCGACGCTCAACATCCAGCACCTCGAGTCGCTGAACGACGTCGTGGAGCAGATCACCGGGGTCAAGCAGCGCGAGACGATCCCCGATGAGGTCGTGCGGCGCGCCGACCAGCTCCAGCTGGTCGACCTCGCCGTCGAGACGATCCGGGCGCGGCTCGCCCGCGGCGACATCTACCCAGCGGAGCGGATCGATGCGGCCCTCGGCAACTACTTCCGGCCCGGCAATCTCGGCGCGCTCCGGGAGCTGGCGCTGCTCTGGATCGCCGATCGGGTCGACGAAGGCCTCGCCGCGTACCGGGCGCGGCACGGTATCGATCGACCCTGGGAGACGCGGGAGCGCGTCCTGGTCGCCTTGACGGGCTCGCCCGACGGCGACCGGCTGATCCGGCGGGCGGCACGGATGGCCCAGCGCGCGAACGGCGAGCTCGTCGCCGTCCACGTCGTCCCCCAGGACGGGCTCGCAGCCGAGCCCGCAGCGCTCCTCGACCAGCAGCGCAGGCTGGTCGAGCAGCTCGGCGGCACCCACCGCGAGCTGGTCGGCGCCGACGTCGGCAAGGCGCTCGTCGACGCGGCGCGGATGCTGAACGCGACCCAGATCGTGCTCGGAGCGACCCGCCGGTCGCGCTGGCGCGAGCTGACGCAGGGGTCGGTGATCAACGACGTGATCCGGAGCTCCGGCATCGGCCTCGACGTGCACGTGATCAGCCGGGAGGAGGGGGCAGAGGCGACGGAGCCCGATCGGCCACGCAAGCGCCGGCCAACGACGCTGCCACGAAGAAGGGTGCTAGCCGGCTTTCTGCTCGCTGCAGTCGGCCTGCCCCTCCTCGCCTGGGTCCTCTCACATCTGCGTGACCACGTCGGTCTGCCGAGCGTGCTGCTCCTCTTTCTCCTCCTCGTCATCGGCGTCTCGGCGGTCGGCGGGCTCTGGCCCGCGCTCACAGCTGCAGTCGCAGGCTTTCTCCTCGTCAACTGGTACTTCACGCCGCCGCTATACACCCTCACGATCGGCGAGGGCGAGAACGTCCTCGCGCTCGTCGTCTTCGTCACCGTCGCCGGTCTCGTCAGCGCATTCGTCGCGCTCGCAGCGCGCCGAGCGGCGGAGGGCACCCAGGCCCGCGCGGAAGCCGAGGCGCTTGCTCGGCTCGCGGGCTCGTCCTCGGTCGATGCACTGCTGGAGAGCCTGCAGCGGGCACTCGGGCTCGACGCCGCGGGCGTCCTCCACCACACCGGCCCCGGCTGGAAGCTCGACGCGGCGAGCGGACCGGCGCCGTCGTCGCCCGATGAGGCGACGATCACGCTCGAAGTCGACCCGAAGCACGTGCTTGTGCTGACAGGCGCAAACGCCGCGGACGCGGAAGATCGGCCGATCCTCCAGGCGTACGCGCGCGAGCTCGCCGCGTCGCTCCAGCTCGAGGAGCTCGAGGCCGCGGCCTCGACTGCGGGTAGCCTCGCAGCCGCGAACGAGCTCCGGACGGCGCTTCTCTCCGCTGTCTCCCACGACCTGCGCACACCGCTCGCCGCGATCAAGGCATCGGTGACGAGCCTCTTGCAGGAAGACGTCGACTGGACGGCGGCCGAGGAGAACGAGTTTCTCGCCACGATCCACGAGGAGACCGATCGCCTGGACGCCCTGGTCGGCAATCTTCTCGACATGAGCCGGCTCCAGACGGGATCGGTCGAGCTTCATGCGCAGCCAATCAGCCTCGACGAGGTCATCCCAGCGGCGATCCGTAGCCTCGGCCCTCGCGGCGCCGAGGTCACGCTGGACCTGCCGGAAGACGTGCCGCCGGTCAACGCGGACGGGGGCCTGCTCGAGCGCGCACTCGCCAACATCATCGCGAACGCCGCCGCCTATTCGCCCAACGCGACCTCGCCGCGCGTCGTTGCCGGCGCAGTCGACGGCGGCGTCGACATCCGGATCGTCGACCGCGGCCCCGGCGTTCCCACGCCCGAGCGTGCTCGCATGTTTCTCCCCTTTCAGCGCCTCGGGGACTCGAGCCGCGAAGGGGTCGGGCTCGGCCTGGCGGTCGCGAGAGGCTTCATCGAGGCGATGAACGGCTCGATCGAGCTCGAGGACACGCCCGGCGGAGGGCTGACCGTGGTCGTCCGGCTCCCGGCTGCCCAATGACCAGGATCCTCGTCGTCGACGACGAGCCGCAGATCCTGCGCGCGCTCGGCACCAACCTCCGCGCACGCGACTACGACGTCGATCTGGCGGCGACGGGCGAGACAGCGCTCGACCTGGCGGCGCGTAAGCACCCAGATCTCGTCATCCTCGACCTCGGCTTGCCCGGCATCGACGGCGTCGAGGTCATTCGCGGCCTTCGCGGCTGGACCCGCGTTCCCATCATCGTCCTCTCGGTCCGCGAGCGCGAAGCTGACAAGGTGGCCGCCCTCGATGCAGGCGCAGACGACTACGTCACCAAGCCGTTCGGCATGGACGAGCTCCTGGCCCGTCTCCGCGCTGCCCTGCGACGCGCTGCGCCGGCCGAGGAAGAGGCTGTCGTGCAGACGCCCGACTTCACCGTCGACCTCTCCGACAAGCGTGTGTTCCGCGACGGAAACGAGGTGCGCCTGACCCCGACCGAATGGCAGATCGTCGAGGTGCTCGTCCGCAACCCCGGCAAGCTCGTCAGCCAGCGTCAACTACTCCAGGAAGTCTGGGGTCCGCAGTACGAGAGCGAGACCAACTACCTCCGCGTCTATCTCGCTCAGATCAGACGCAAGCTCGAACCCGATCCCGCGCGGCCGCTCTACTTCGTGACCGAGCCGCGAATGGGCTACCGGTTCATGAGCGACGCATGACTGACATCTCCGAACGGGCTAAGCCCAATTCGGACTGCGCCGCTCGAGGAAGGCGCGCAGGCCCTCCTGGCCCTCGTCGCTCGTGCGCCGCTCGGCGATCCTCCGCGCAGTCTCCGGCCCGTCCGGCCGGTCGAGCACGAGCCGCTTCGCGTGGCGCGCCGCTCGCGGGCCCGCGTTGCGCAGTTCCGCGAGCACCCGCTCGACCGCGGCGTCCAGATCCGCGCCGACTTCGTGGACGAGCCCGATCCGGAGCGCCGTCTCTGCGTCGAACCGCTCGCCGGTGACGAAGTAGCGCCTCGCCCAGCTCGGTCCGATCTTCGCGAGCGCGAACGGCGAGATCACCGCCGGGATGATCCCGAGCTTCACCTCCGAGAATGCGAACACCGCCTTCTGCTCGGCGACTGCGATGTCGGCGCAGGCGACCAGGCCCGCGCCACCCCCAAGCGCGTGACCCTGGATCCGGGCGACGACGGGGGCAGGGCAGCGGTCGATCGCTTCGAGCATCGCCCGCAGCGCGTTTGCATCGGCGACGTTGGCGTCGAAGTCGAGCTCGACGGACGCGCGCATCCATTCGACGTCCGCGCCTGCGCAGAAGCTCGGCCCGTCGCCGGCGAGCAGCACTGCACGTGCCTTGCCGACGTCGACGAACGCCTCCGACAGCTCCGCGATCAGGTCGGCGTCGAAGGCGTTGCGCGTCTCCGGGCGCGCCAGCGTGACGCGGAGCACGTCGTCGTCACGTTCGATCCGAAGCGCCCCCATCGGGGGATGATCCTACGCGCGAAGTCGATCACGCTGAGAGCGCCATGTATGCGAAGGTTGCCGCCGTCGCTGCCCTCTCCGCCGCGCTCCTCGCAGCCGCGGGGGCGGGTGCTGCGCCGCGTGCGGGCCTCGCGGGCTGCACGATCATGGGGACATCCGGCTCCGAGACGCTCGACGGGACGGCGGGGCGTGACGTCATCTGCGGCCTCGGCGGGCACGACACGATCAGAGGCTTTGGCGGCAACGACAGGATCCTCGGCGGAGGCGGCGACGACTCGATCCTCGGCGGCAGCGGCAATGACGTCATCTTCGGCGAAGGGGGCAACGATCTCCTCGACGGCAGCGCGGGCGCCGACACACTCGACGGCGGGGTCGGTCGCGATTGGGTGACGGGCAGTGTCGGCCGGGACGTCCATCGCGGCGGACCAGGCCCTGACTACCTCATGGCCCGCGACGGCGGCCCCGACATCCTCGACGGCGGCTCCGGAGCCGACAGCGCCAGGATCGACCGCCCCTATGACCGGCTCACGAGCGTCGAGGACAGCTGAGGGTTGGCGGAATAGCGGCTGAGTCGCCGGGCCGCGCTGCCGTCCCGATGCTGCGTCCTCAGTCGCGCCGATAGCTTCGGCTATCGGCGCTCCCTGCGTCCTTGCCTCGGAACGAGCATCGCACCCCAGCGACGAGCGCCATTCCGCCAAACCCTCCTAGGACCTCCCTGAGCCCGAGTAGAGTCGCGGCATGCTGCGCGGAGCTCTGGCGGCGGCCGTGACGCCGCTCGACGGCGACGGTCTCGACGAGAACGCGTTCGGCCCGTATGTCGACTTCCTCGCGAGGAGCGGCCTCGACGGCCTGCTCGCCCTGGGAACGACGGGCGAAGGCCTCCTCTTCGGAGTCGACGAGCGCAAGCGCACGCTCGAGCTCTTCTTGGACGCGGCCCAGGGCCGCTTCCAGGTCGCGGCTCACTGCGGCGCCCAGACGACCGCCGACACGGTCGCGCTCGCGTCGCACGCGGCCGGAGCCGGCGTCGACGCCGTCGCCGTGATCGGGCCGCCGTACTTCCAGTTCGACGAGCGCTCGCTGCTCGATCACTTCCAGGCCGCCGCAGCTGCATGCGCGCCGGTGCCGTTCTACGTCTACGAGTTCGAGCGTGCCAGCGGCTACGCCGTTCCGATCCCGGTGCTGCTCGAGCTGCGCGAGCGCGTCCCGAACCTCGCCGGGCTCAAGGTCTCGGACGCGCCGTTCGACAAGTTCGCGCCGTACCTCGTCGAGGGGCTCGACGTCTTCGTCGGGCCAGAGGCGCTCATCTTCGACGGGATCTGCGCGGGCGCGGTCGGGGCCGTGTCCGGGCTGGCGGCGGCTTACCCGGACAGGGTCGCGGCGGTCGTGCGGGAGCCGAGCGAGGCCGGCGCGATCGAGCTCGGTGAGCTGCGCGCAGCAGTCGAGCGGTTCCCGCGGCACGCGGCACTCAAGTTCATCCTCGGCCTGCGGGGCGTGCCCGTCCGGGAGGACGTCCGGCGTCCGCTGCGGCAGCTGAGCGACGGCGAGCGTGAGGAGTTGCGCGGGTGGCTCGAGTCGTCGTAGCCGGCGCGGGCGCGATCGGCGCCTCGATCGCCTATCACCTCGCCCTTCGCGGCGCGGACGACGTCGTGCTCGCCGACGTGGGGGAGATCGCCGGCGGCGCGACCGGGAAGGCGATGGGTGGCGTGCGCCAGCAGTTCACGACCGAGGCCGAGGTGCGGCTGGCCCAGTCGAGCGTGCGGCTCTTCCGGGAGCTCGGCGCGCCGCTGTTCGAGCAGGTGGGCTATCTCTTCCTGGCGACCACGGAGGCCGGCCTCGCGGAGCTGGAGCACCGGCGCGAGCTCCAGGCCGTACTCGGCGTTCCGGTCGAGCGGGTCGACGCGAGCTTCGTCGACGGCCTGCGCACCGACGACGTCCTGGGGGCGACGATCTGTCGCGAGGACGGGATCGCCGATCCTGCCGGCGTGACGCACGAGCTCGTCCGGCGGGCGGCGGGGCTCGGTGTCGAGGTGCGCGAGCACACGGACGCGCTCGCCCTGGCAGCGGACACGCTCGTGGTCGCGTGCGGCGCCCGTTCGGCCGAAGTCGCCGCGGCACGCGGTCTCGAACTGCCGGTCCGGCCGCTGGTGCGCCAGCTCGCCGACGTCGGCCCCGTCGACCGTCTGCCGGCCGGCTTGCCGATGACGATCGAGGAGAGCGGCTTCCACTTCCGCCGCGTCGGCGCCGACGAGCTGCGGCTCGCGATGGGGGAGCCGCAGCTTCGCTGGGACGGCCCCGACGAGGTTCGCGACGACCTGATCGCGGACTGGCGGGAGCGGCTGGCGTACCGGTATCCCCGTGCGGCGGGTGTCCCCGTGCGCCGTGCCTGGGCCGGCTTCTACGACATGACGCCGGATGCGCACCCGATCATCGGCCAGGTCGCCGAGGGCGTGTATGCGGCCTGCGGCTTCTCGGGCCACGGCTTCATGCAGTCGCCGGCTGTCGGGGACGCCGTCGCTGCCGAGCTTCTCGGCGACGCGCCGCCGTTCGAGCTCTCGCCGTACCGGCTCGACCGCTTCGCCGGCGGCGCGATCTTCCCCGAGACGCTGGTGCTCTAGCGCGCTCTCGCGCGCTCTAGCCGCGCCAGGCGAGGACGAGCACCGCGATCGCCGCGACGGCGGCGAGCCCGATCACGACCGCGTTCACGACCAGAGCGATCGCGATCAGCTTCGTGCGGCTATCAGCAGGCGCGACCGCCGAAGCAGATTCCTCGTCCGCATCCGTACCCCAGCCGATCCTGCCCGCCAGGGCGCGCGTGATGAACTGGTTCAGGCTGACGCCATCGCGCTCGGCCGTCCGGGCGAGCTCCGCATGGAGCGCGGCGGGCATGCGCAAGAGCAGGCGACCACTCGGAGCCGGCTTCGCTCCGCGCTTCGACTGCTCCGTAGTGGACGGCGCGGCGGACATGCGTCTGATTCTAGGTTCTTGAAACGATCAGCACAACACTCTCAACGTGATATCACGCGTCGCTCTCAGGTCTGGCCGATCTCCTGCCGCAGCTTGCCGAGCGAGTCCTGGAGCAGCCGGGAGACGTGCACCTGCGAAAGTCCGAGCTCGCTGGCGATACCACGCTGGCTCAGATTGGCGAAGTAGTGCAGCTGGACGATGCGCCGCTGCCGCCGCGGCAGCGCCCGCAGCCCCGCCTCGATCAGCACCCGTTCCTCGCCGAGCTCGAGCCCCCGCTCGGCGCCGGCGTCGTGTGACGAGGCGGCGTCCGGGTCGTACGCGACGGCGCGAACTGCGACGCGCCGGTCGCTCTCTCGGCGGGGCAGACGGAGCGGCTGCGTGCTGTCACGCAGGTGGCGGCGGATCTCGCCGACGATCGTGGGGACGGCGTACGCCGTCAGCGACGAGCCTCGCCCTGGGTCGTAGCGGTCGATCGCCTTGATCAGACCGACGGCGCCGACCTGTGCCAGATCGTCGAACTGCTCGCCGCGTGACGCGAAGCGGCGGGCGAGTGCGCGGACGAGGGGCAGATGTAGCTCGATCAGCCGGTGACGGGCGTCGCGGTCACGGTCGTCGCACCACGCTCGCAGGAGCTCCCGAGAGTCAGCCGCCATGTATCGACAGTAGCGTTCCAATTGCGGGAATTCAATAAGAAGTTTCTCGGCCACGCTGTTGAAATTGAAAAAACGAAAAGAAAATGGATCAGTCTGTTAGCAACGGGGTATTTGTCCTTATGTGAGGAGTTCACGATCGGGAACACCGATCCGCCGGGCGGCTCTCTTCCTGGCGGTCCTCGGTCTCGCCGCCACCACGAGTTCCCCTGCTCGCGCCGAAAGCGGCATGCCGGTCCCCGCTGGCCCCGATCTGACGGAGGTCGCAACCGCGGTGTTCGAGGAACCGAGCCTGACTGAGCTCGATCCTCTGACCGCGGTCGACCTGCCCACTGCACTTCCTGCAGCTCCCGCTCTTCCGGCAGTTCCCGCCCAAACGACTGCCGCGGAGCCGGTGACGGTTGGGGCGGTCGCCGCACCGCCCCCCGAGCCGGCTGTGGAGGCGCCTGCTGAGGCCGTGCCTACGGCCCCGACGCCGGACGCGCCTCCTTCGCCCGAGGTCACGCAGACGGCGCCGACAAACGTGAACGTTTCGGTGCGTGTGGACAGCCCAGGGGACAACGGCTCGGTCGAGCAGGTGAACAACGCCGCCTCGACCACGGAAACCGCCCCTCAGTATCAGCCGGACCCGCCGCAGTATCAGGAGCCGATACCGGCTTCGGACGCGCCCACAGCCGAATCGGCACCGCAGCCGCCCTCCTCCGCTCCCGCATCGGCCGCCGAGGGCTGGGACTGGAACTGGGAATGGAATTGCGGCGACGCAATTCCGGAAATCGCCGTTCCAACGGACGCCGGGGTGCAGAACTGGACCTGGAACTGGGACTGGAATTGCGAAGATCCGAATTCAATATCCACGAATACAGTGGGAGAAAAGCCGCCGCAGTATCAACCTGGTGTTACGCAGTATCGCCCGATCAATATCAACATCTCGATCCGGATCAACAGCCCGGGCAACGACGGGCCGGTCAAGCAGACCAACAACGTCGCCGTCGTCGTGCTGGCGCCGGCGCTGCCGCCGGTCCGCGTCGAGCTGCCGGTAATGCCCTCGGCCCAGCCGGGAAGCGCGTCTGTCGGCTTCCAGGCGCTCGTCTCGCCGGCCGCCGCCGATCGCATTCATCACCCAGATGTTCACCGAGCCTGAGCAGCCGTTCTCGCAGGACGGTTGCTGCGCCCTCCCTGAGCTCGCGGGCGTTGCGACGGAGGCCGCTGAGCCGCAGAGCGTGCTCCTGCCCCAGGCGCCGCCCGCGAATCGGCGTGATCGCTCGGCTCGCGAGCGCTTCCGCGCGTCTATCGCCGTCACGATCCGGCTCGCGAAGGCCTCGGAAGCGGCGGCGCGTGTGGCGCGGCCGGCTCCAAAGCCGGCGCAGCTCCGTCCGGCGCCTCGCAGTCCCGCCGCTCCGACGCGCGAACAGGCCTCCGCGCCGAGCGCCGCCGGATTTGCGCCCGTGAACGCAGCTGACGGCCGGCTGGGGTACTTCGTGCTCCTGGTCGTTGGGCTCGCGTTCGCCTTTGCTTTCGCCGATGCATCGCGCTCGGTCGCCGCCGACGTGCGTGCAGCAGGCGAAGATCCTGACCCTCCACCCGACCGCCCGGGCTAACGCTCCCTGCTCTTGCGATTCCGGCGGACTAGGTCGAGTCCGCCCTGTTCACGCACATGCAGGGAAGGAGAAGGATCGATGAGACGCATCGTTGTGGTCGTTGCCGCTGCGCTCGGGCTCCTCGTGAGCGCGGGCCAGGCGACGGCTGCACCGGGTGACTCAGCCTTGGAGCTGGCGGGGCAAGCAGCCGCCAATGCCCAGGGAGCGGGGGCCGGCTCCGGCGCCTCGCAGAGTCAACCGTCCAACAAGAACATCTCCGTTCGCGTCCTCAGCCCTGGCGACAACGGCAACGTCACGCAGTCGAACACCGTCAGCTCCAATGCGACGGCGGCGAATGCGAACGTCACCGGCCAGTCGGCGGACCAGACGCAGAGCGGCTCGTGCGGCTGCACGGGCGGCACGCAGGCGGTGGGCCAGGAGGCTGACTCGAGCCAGGCCGCGACCGCACTGTCGTACGCCAAGCAGTCCGGTGCGAGCAACACGAACATCCCCGTCAGGGTCTTGAGCCCTGGCGATAACGGCGACGTCTCGCAGACGAACAGCGTCGAGTCCGACGCGACCGCTGCGAACATCAACGCCACGGGCCAGTCCGCCGAGCAGGCTTCCGCGGGCGGCTCCGGAACGCAGGCGGTCGGCCAGGACGCGGACAGCAAGCAGCACGCTGGCGCAGCCTCGGCCGCCGAGCAGAAGGGCGCGGAGAACACGAACATCTCCGTGCGCGTCCTCAGCCCCGGCAAGGACGGCGACGTGACGCAGTCGAACAGCGTCGACTCGTCGGCCAAGGCCGGCAACCTGAACCTGACCGGCCAGAAGGCCGACCAGGGACAGGGCGGCTCGGGTGGCACCCAGGCCATCGGGCAGGACGCCGACAACGACCAGTCGGCGACCGCGCTCTCAGCAGCGAAGCAGCACGGCGCGACGAACAAGAACATCCCCGTCCGCGTCCTGAGCAAGGGCGACGGTGGTGACGTGTCGCAGTCGAACAGCGTCGACTCGTCGGCAGCCGCAGGCAACCTGAACGCGACGAAGCAGTACGCGGATCAGGGCCAGGGCGGCAAGAGCAAGGGCGAGTGCGGCTGCGCGTCCGACGGCATCCAGGCGATCGGCCAGGACGCCAAGAGCGAGCAGTCCGCAGGCGCGCTGTCCGTGGCGCTTCAGTCCGGGGCGAGCAACACGAACACCCCGGTTCGCGTCGGCAGCAAGGGCGACGACGGCGACGTCTCCCAGTCGAACAGCGTCGACTCGAAGGCGAAGGCGCTGAACGTCAACCTGACCAAGCAGGACGCCGACCAGGAGCAGAGCGGCGACTGTCGCTGTGCATCCGGTGGCACCCAGGCGATCGGGCAGGAGGCCAAGAACGACCAGTCGGCAGCGGCTGCGTCGTTGGCCGCCCAGTCCTTCGGCCACGACCGGTGCGGCTGCGGCTCGGGCGGGAACACGAACACTCCCGTTCGCGTCGACAGCAAGGGCGACGGCGGCGATGTCGACCAGTCGAACAGCGTCGACTCGGCCGCGACGGCTGCGAACCTGAACGCGCTGAAGCAGGACGCGGATCAGGACCAGTCGGGCTCCGGCACCCAGGCGATCGGCCAGGAGGCCAAGAACGAGCAGGACGCGCTGGCCGCCTCGGCAGCGCTGCAGTCCGGCGCAGCGAACAAGAACGCTCCGGTGCGCGTGGACAGCAAGGGCGATGACGGCGACGTCGCCCAGTCGAACAGCGTCGACTCGCATGCGACGGCGCTGAACGTCAACCTGACGAAGCAGGACGCCGACCAGGCACAGCACGGATCCTCGTGTGGCTGTGGCTCGGAAGGCACCCAGGCGATCGGCCAGGAGGCGAAGAGCGAACAGGGCGCAGCTGCCTTCTCGCTCGGCCTCCAGTACGGCGCCTCGAACAGCAACACGCCGGTTCGTGTCGACAGCAAGGGAGACGGCGGCGACGTGTCGCAGTCGAACTCGGTCGACTCGGACGCAACGGCGCTCAACGTCAACCTGACGAAGCAGGACGCCGACCAGAAGCAGGGCGACCGCGACAAGGAGTGCGGCTGCCACGGAACCGGCATCCAGGCGATCGGCCAGGAGGCGAAGAGTGAGCAGGGCGCGCTGGCCGCGTCGCTGGCCGCGCAGGCGGGGGCGAGCAACGAGAACGCTCCGGTCCGTGTGGACAGCTACGGGGGCGGCGGCTCCGTCGACCAGTCGAACAGCGTCGACTCCAATGCCAAGGCTGCCAACCTGAACGCGCTGAAGCAGGACGCGGATCAGGAGCAGGCCGGCGGCGGCGGGATCGCGATCCAGGCGATCGGCCAGTCGGCGAAGAACGAGCAGGCGGCGATCGGGCTCTCGGCGGCGCTGCAGCACGGCGCCTCGAACACGAACAGCCCGGTTGCGGTCGGCGGCAACGACCACCGCAAGGCGGATCGGTACAAGCACGACCGCAAGGCCGACGGTTACAAGGGTGACCGCAAGGCCGACGGTGGAGACGTCACGCAGTCAAACAGCGCCGAATCGGATGCGACGGCGTTGAACATCAACCTGACGAAGCAGGACGCCGACCAGGATCAGGGCGGCCGCGACAAGGAGTGCGGTTGTCACGAGGCGATCGGCATCCAGGCGATCGGTCAGGAAGCCAAGAACGAGCAGGACGCGCTCGCCGGTTCGCTGGCCATCCAGGCCTTCGGACGCGACAAGTGCGGCTGCCCGTCGGGCGGCAACTCGAACACGCCCGTCGGCGTCGGCAGCCACGGCTCCGGCGGCTCGGTCGACCAGTCGAACGCGGCGCGCTCGTCGGCGTCGGCACCGAACCTGAACGCGCTCTTCCAGCACGCGGATCAGGGTCAGGCCGGCGGTGGCGGGAAGCAGGCGATCGGCCAGTCGGCGAAGAACCATCAGCACGCGATCGGCCTGTCAGCGGCACTGCAGCTCGCCGCGAAGCACGCGAAAAGGAGGTCTCGAGCCGAGTAGACAAAAGGCGTCGCCCCGCAGGCCGGCTCCGGACCGGCCCGCGGGGCGAGGCGCCTCGTTGACACGCCTGAAAAACCGAAGTAGCTTCGAGAAAGGCCCGGAGATCGGGGGGAAATGGCACGACAGGGAACATGGTCGTTGCTGCGGCGCAGAGGCACTCCGGCGGGAGGCCTCGCCCTGCTGTGCGTCGTCCTCGCCTTGCCCGCGCGGGCAGCGACTCCGTCACCCGATCCGCCGCCCGTCGCCGTCGCTCCCGAGCCGCCGCCGGTGACGCGGACGCAGCCGGCGCAGGTGCGACGGACGCCCGTCGCGATCCCGACGCGCACGCCGGTCGTTCGGAGCACGCCGCCCGTCGCGGCAGTGACGACGCCGGCCGCGAAGCCGAAGCCCGCAGCCAGGAAACCGGTGGTGCAGCAGCCGAAGGTCGCGGTGCCGTCGAAGACCGTGCAGCCACACGACCGTGCGCGAGTTCCGCTCGCCGCGCTCGTGTCGGTCGACGAGCACCCTGAACGAGGCCTCCTGCTGCTTGCGGGCGTGGCGCTCCTGCTCGTCGCGCTCGGCGGCGCAGTCGTCCTGGTCGCCGCTCGACGCCAGCTGCTGCTGGCGGCTCTCGCGCTGCTGGTGGTCGCCGCACCGGCCGCCCATGGTGCACCGTCTCCGGTGACCTACACGCTTGACGGGCACGGCCGGAGCGAACGGCTGGTACAGGAGCAACGTCACGATCAAATGGACTGTCGTCGACAGCGGCGATCTCGTTTCCTCGACCTGCCCGCTCGCCGATCAGATCGTCGCCGAGGGGACGGTGACGCGCCAGTGCACGACTCAGTTCACGTGGGGCACCGTCGTCAGCCCTCCGAGTCCGCTCGTGATCAAGATCGACAAGACTGCACCGACCGGCCTCTCCGCTTCGCTCGCCCGAGCGCCCGACTCGGACGGCTGGTTCAACCATCCCGTCTCGGCGTCGTTCAGCGGCCAGGACACGGTCTCCGGGATGGCGGGCTGCAGCGGCTCGACCTACTCCGGTGTCGACACCGCCTCGGCCGCGCTCTCCGGCACCTGCACTGACGTCGCGGGCAATGTGACGGCCGCCAGCGTCGCGATCAAGTACGACGCGACCGCACCCACGGTGACACCCGCCGCCGACCGGCCGCCCGACGCGCGCGGCTGGTACCGGAAGCCGCTCAACGTCAGCTTCGCCGGCACCGACCTGACGTCGGGGATCGCGTCCTGCACCACCCCCGTCCGCTACGCCGGCCCCGACCTCGCCAAGGCGGCGGTCGTCGGTTCGTGCCGCGACCAGGCCGGGAACGCGGCCGAGGTCGGATACTCGTTCCCGTACGACGCGACGGCACCGAAGCTCGCCCGCATCAAGGCAGAGCTCGGCAAGGGCGTCGCCCGGATCGGTTGGGATCGCGCGGCGGACGTCGTCAGCGTCGAGATCATGCGTTCTCCCGGCATCAACGGCGCGAAGAGCACGAAGGTGTACGAGGGGAAGGGGGCCAGCTTCGTCGACAAGACCGTGCGCGCGGGCATTCGCTACCGCTACGAGCTGAGCGTCGCCGACATCGCGGGCAACGTCTCGCGGAAGGCGGTCACGGCCGTCGCGAGCCAGCCCGCCGCGCTCTACGGCCCCGCAGCGGGGGCGGTTGTGCGGAAGCCACCGCTGCTCCGGTGGAAAAAGGTGGCCGGTGCGACGTTCTACAACGTCCAGCTCTACCGCAACGGCCGCAAGGTGCTGAGCACGTGGCCCGGCACGGCCAGGCTCCGGCTCGCGCGGACCTGGTCCTACTCGGGCAAGCGCTACCAGCTCGAGCCCGGCAACTACACGTGGTATGTCTGGGGCGCGCGGGGCACGCGCGCAAAGCCCGTCTACGGAAAGGTGCTCGGGTCGAGCACGTTCGTCGTCAAGCGCTGACCGTCACTCGAACGCGAGCCCGAGGCGGGAGAGCTCCTCGTCCGCGTAGCGGCCCTCCACCGTCGCCTCGAGGTCGAAGGTCTCGACGACGTCCGGTTCCTTGCCGATCAGCTCGCGGGCGCGGCCGGGCAGCGGCTGCTCGGCCGCCTCGAGCGATTCGAACAGGTAGAAGGCGCCCCAGCGCTCGCCGGCCGGATCGGAGATCCAGGCCTTGAAGCGCAGTCCCTCGACCTCTGCGAACTCGTCCACGGACTCGTCGCGGAGATAGCGGCGGAGCTCCTCGATCGTCGTCTTCGAGTCGCCGAGGCTCCAGAGCACGATCCGGACGACCATCTAGGCGGCGGCCACCTTTGCGTGCAGATCTTTCAACCGCCGCAAGAGGTCGGCCTCCTCGTGGCCGAAGTCGTCCAGGTAGGCGTGAACGGCGGCCAGCAGCAGCTGATGCTCCTCGTCGCTCAACAGGAGCTCGTGAGTGCCGCTGCCCGGCTCTTCCTGCCACCGCGCGACGATGAACCTCGCGTACCAGGTCGGCCAGTCGTCGTCGGGTTGACCGCGTTCGGCTTCGTAGGCCGCGTGCGCGCTCTCTGCGACCCGCAAGAGGGTTCGCAGGCGGTCTTCGGTCAGCATCGTCCTCTCCTCCTTGTCAGGCCCATCACATCCGGAAGATGCCAAAGGTGGACTCGGGCACGGGCGCGTTCAGCGCCGCCGAGATCCCGAGCGCCAGCACCCGCCGCGTGTCGCGCGGGTCGATGATCCCGTCGTCCCAGAGGCGGGCGGTCGAGTAGTACGGATTCCCCTCGGCCTCGTACGTCGCCCGGATCTCGTCGGGGTCGCTGTCGCCGACCATGCTCAGTACCGTCGCGGCCTGGTCGCCGCCCATCACCGAGATGCGGGCGTTCGGCCACATCCAGAGCTGCCGCGGCCCGTAGGCGCGGCCGCACATGGCGTAGTTGCCCGCCCCGAACGACCCGCCGGTGACGACGGTGAACTTGGGCACGTCCGCGCAGGCCACGGCGGTGACGAGCTTGGCGCCGTCGCGCGCGATCCCGCCCTCCTCGTACTCCTTGCCGACCATGAAGCCGGTGATGTTCTGCAGGAAGACGAGCGGGATCTTCCGCTTCGCCGCGAGCTCGATGAAGTGCGCACCCTTCTGGGCCGACTCGGCGAAGAGGACGCCTTTGTTGGCGAGGATCGCGACCGGATAGCCCTCGATCCGGGCGAACCCGCAGACGAGCGTCTCGCCGTAGAGCGCCTTGAACTCGGCGAAGCGGGAGCCGTCGACGATCCGCGCGATCAGCTCGTGCGCGTCCATCTCGTGCTTGAAGTCCTCGGGGACGAGGCCGTAGAGGTCGTCCGGGTCGAGCGCGGGCGGCTCGGGCGGGGCGACGTCCCAGGGCAGCTCCTTGCGCCGGTGCAGGTTGCGGACGATCTGCCGCGCCAGCGCGAGCGCATGCTCGTCGGAGGCGGCGTAGTGGTCGGCGACGCCCGAACGGCGCGTGTGCACGTCGGCACCGCCGAGCTCCTCGGCGGTCACGTCCTGGCCGGTCGCGGCCTTCACGAGCGGCGGGCCGCCGATGAAGATCGTGCCGGTGCCCTGGACGATGATCGTCTCGTCGCTCATCGCCGGCACGTAGGCCCCGCCCGCCGTGCAGGAGCCCATCACGGCGGCGATCTGCGGGATCCCCTTCGCGGACATGCGCGCCTGGTTGTAGAAGATGCGGCCGAAGTGCTCGCGGTCGGGGAAGACCTCGGCCTGGAGCGGGAGGAAGGCGCCGCCTGAGTCGACGAGGTAGATACAGGGCAGGTGGTTCTGCTCGGCCACCTCCTGTGCGCGCAGATGCTTCTTCACGGTCAGCGGGAAGTACGAGCCGCCCTTGACGGTCGCGTCGTTGGCGACGATCACGCACTCCTGGCCCTCGACGACGCCGATCCCGGTGACGATCCCGGCCGACGGCGCCGCGCCGTCGTAGAGCTCCCACGCGGCGAGCGCGTTCAGCTCGAGCAGGGCGGTGCCGGGGTCGATCAGCCGGTCGACCCGCTCGCGGGCGGTCAGCTTCCCGCGCGAGCGATGGCGCTCGACCGCCTTCTCGCCACCGCCGCGGGCAACGAGCCCGGTGCGCTCCCGCAGCTCTGCGACCAGCGCCTCCATCCGCTCGGCGCGGCGCGCGAAGGTCTCGTCGCGCTCGAGCTGGGAGGTGAGCAGCGCCACGAAACCCACCCTAACGAACGCCCCAGCCGGTGCCGATAACGGCCTCGTGCGGCGTGACGCTTTCATGCCCCTCCTCCTTGCCGGCGGCGCCGTGGCGATAATTCCGCCCGCCCTGATCCACTTCGTCAGCCGTGAGCAGGTGATGTTCTCGAGCGGGGCGCACTTCTGGTCGGTGGTGCTCTCGTCGGCGCTGGCGACGGCGGCCGGCGTCGCCCTCTCCTACGGCGGCTGGCGCAGGGGAGACGCCCGCGCCGTCCTCGTCGGCACCGCGTTCACCGTGATGGCGTCGCTGCTTCTCGTCCACGGCTTTGCGAGCCCCGGCTTCATCGTCGAGATGAACGGGGTCGTCGCGCTGACCGGCGCTGCAACGCTGCCGGTGGGCGGCGTCATCCTCGCGCTCTCCGCGCTCCCCTCGACCCGCAGCCCTCGCGCCGTCGCGCCGCTGCTCTGGCTGCAGGGAGCGCTGATGGTCGGTGTGGTCGCCCTGGGGCTGGCTGCGCTCTGGCTGCCCGAGCTCGTGCCCTCCGTCCCGGAGCCGGCGAGCCTGCCCGCCATCGCCGTGCTCGTGGTTGGACTTGCGTTCTACGGCGTCCTCGCCCTGCGTGCGCTGCATACCGTGCTCCTGACGCGGCGTCGTGCCGATCTCGGCGTCTTCGTCGGGCTCGTCTGGCTCGCCGGGGCGCTCGTGCCCGCGCTGACGCAGAGCTATCTCGACCTCGCCTGGTGGCTCGGGCATGGGCTCGAGGTCGCCGGCGTCCTGCTCGTCGGACTGCCCGTCGCCGCCGACCTCTTCCGCTCCTCGCCGTCGCGCCCGCTCGCTGGCGATCTGAGCGGCGCCGAGATCGTCTCGGCCGAGGAGGCCTTTCTCGGCTCGCAGGTCGGCGGCCTCGTCCGCCTGCTCGCTGAGAAGGACGAATACACCGAGGGTCATACGCGACGCGTGGCGCTCCTGGCGGTCGAGGTGGGGGAGGAGCTCGGTCTTCCGCCCGCCCGCCTCCGCGAGCTCGCAACCGGCGGGCTCCTGCACGACATCGGCAAGCTCTCCGTTCCCGACGACGTGCTCAAGAAGCCCGGCGCCCTCGACGACTCCGAGTACGCGCTCGTCCAGAAGCACACCGTCTGGGGCGACGCGCTCCTCGGCCGGCTCGGCTTCTCTTCCCGCATTCGGCGGCTCGTGCGCTGCCATCACGAGCGGCTCGACGGGACCGGCTATCCCGACGGCGCGACCGCGCTTTGCCTCGCGACGCGCGTCCTCGCCGTCTGCGATGTCTACGACGCCCTTCGCTCCGACCGCGTCTATCGGGAGGCATGGGTGCACGAGCGCGCGATTGCGCTCCTGCGCGACGAAGCCGATACGAAATTTGACGCACGTTGCGTGGAAGCGCTCAGCCGGGTGCTCGATCGCCAGTCGGCATCGCGTACCCTGCTCGCGGTCTGAACGCCGCAGGTCCAGCCGATCGGGGGTGTAGGAATCCTTCGATCGGGGGACAGGGTCAGGTGCCCCCACGCCGAAGACAGGGAGCAGAGATGCTTCGCTTCACCATCATGTCGCGCCTCGGACTCGCCGAGCCGCTCGTGCGCCTCGCTCGCTCGATCGAGAGCTCGAATCGCCGGGCCGCGCAGAAGCCCGTCGAGGCGCCGTTGCCGAAGCTGACGCTCGACGCACGCCGCTCCGCCTAGCGGCCCGCTCAGGAGTTGGCGGCCGTCGTCCCCGACGGTGTCAAGACCACCGAGACCGTCCCCGGTGCGAGCGTCCTCGGCTTGCCGTCGACCGTCACCTCGACGTTTCCGGCCGCGCCCACGGACAGCCAGATCCGCCGTCCGCGCAGCTGCACGGACTCACCCTGCGCCAGCACCCGCTCGTCCAGGACCTTGCCGTTCTCCGAACCGACCCTGGCGGAGAACCAACTGTCGCCGCGCACCGCTGTCAGGACGACGACCGTGGGCTCCACTGCCCTCGGTGTGGTCGCCGCGGGCGTCGTTGCGCGCTCCGTTGTCGCACCGCTCTCGGTTGACCGGGTCGTCGCCGCCGGCTCCTCGAGCGCCTCCTCCGAGGTGACGTCTGGCTCCGAGGCGGGGTCGATCGGGATCGCGCCGCCGAGGACGAGCGCCAACGCGACGAGCAGCAGCGCGCTCAGGCCCACGACGACCCAGAAGAGGATGTCGGAGAGCCTGTGCCTGTTCAGGTTCGCCACCCGCTCCGTATTCGCTTCAACGCGTCCGCTCCCTTGATCCGCGTTGCAATCTGCACAATCACCTGACATATTTCGCTGCACCGAGCGAGGTATCCGCGCAGAGCAGCGAGCCTCGCCCGCATTGCGCCGCCATCCTTTGACCCTGGGCGGTCACAGGGTCGAGGGGGTGGCGCGTGGAACGGTGGCGTACTGCTGCGGTCCGTTTGCCCGCGCCGAGGCCGGCCTGGCCGAGCGTCCTGGGGGTGAGTGGGCGCGCCCGGGGAGTGCGGCCTCTCCCACAACACGTCCGTTGACCACGGGACGCCTACAGAGCAAACGGCCCGGGCGGCTGGTCGCGGGGCGCACCCACGATCAGGGTAGCCCTTTTTGCGGGCGTCGGGATATCGGCTCTCACCTCACTCGCGACGACGTCGCAGGCCGATCGCGGCCAGCCCGAGCGCGGAGGCGCCGAGCGCAAAGAAGCTGACCCGGTACACGAGCTCGCGCTGTTCCCAGCGCTCCTCGTAGCCGACCTCGTCGAACTCGCGGCACGCCGACGGGCGCCCGTGCGCGCAGAACCACGCGTCTTCCTGGGCGGCGAACTCCACGTCTCGCTTGTGGCGGTGATCGACGACCGCGACAAGCCCCACCAGGAGCGCAGCCATGCCGACAGCAAGTGCGAGGCGGAGCATGACGATCAGTTACGAGAGCGCTTGGCGGTGACCTGCAACAGGGGCGACAGGACTCGAACCTGCGACATTCGGTTTTGGAGACCGACGCTCTACCAGCTGAGCTACGCCCCTTCGCTGAGGCGGATTGTAGCCTTGCCCCGGATGCTCTCCCAGCGACACGCGCTCGGGCTGCTCTTCCTCGCGCTCGCGCTCGGGTTCGGGTTCATCGCATACAGCTCGGGCCGCGCCGGGTTCTGGGTGATAGCCCTGCCGGCGGCGGCACTCGGGGGCTGGATGCTGACGATGTCGGTGCGCCTCTTGCGCCGCCGCTAGAAAGAATCTGGCCTCACGCAGCGTATTCTCTCGCCATGGCGAAGGTCGACGACACGAGTGCGCTCTGGCAGGAGTACCGCCGGACGCAGGACCGCGGCGTTCGCGACCGCCTGATCCTGACCTACGCGCCGCTCGTCAAGTTCGTCGCCGGCCGGCTCGGGAGCGGTCTGCCGGCACATGTGGACGAGGGAGACCTCGTCTCCTACGGGCTGCTCGGCCTGATCGGCGCGATCGAGCGCTACGACCCGGACCGCGAGATCAAGTTCGAGACCTACGCGATCGCGCGGATCAAGGGCGCGATCATTGACGAGCTGCGTGCCCTCGACTGGGTTCCGCGCTCGGTCCGGGCCCGCGCGCGCGACATCGAGCGCGCGATCGCGGAGCTCGAGAAGAAGCTGCACCGGGCGCCGACCGACGAGGAGATCGCGGAGAAGCTCGGTCTGACCGAGGACGAGCTCGGCTCGAGCCTGACCGAGATCTCGCGCTCGTCGATCGCTGCGCTCGACGAGCTGTGGACAGTGTCCGCGGGCGGCGACCAGATCGCCCTGATCGACACGATCGAGGACACGCAGGGCCCCGAGCCGCAGTCCGCACTCGCTCAGACGGAGATGAAGGAGGCCCTGGGCGAGGCGATCGCCCGGTTGCCCGAGCGGGAGAAGCTCGTCGTCACGCTCTACTACTACGAGGAGCTGACCCTGCGCGAGATCGGCGAGGTGCTCGGCGTCACCGAGTCTCGGGTCTCCCAGCTGCACACGAAGGCGATCCTCCGCCTGAAGGCGCGCCTCGGCGCCGCCCGCGTGCCGCTCGGGTAACGAGGGCGGGTTACGATTCGGCTCCCGCCACCGGAGAGTCGAGGAGGAAGCCGCGCATGCCCGCTTTCGAGCCTGGAAAGATCCGCAACGTCGCCGTCGTCGGTCATCGCGGCACGGGCAAGACCTCGCTCGTCGAGGCGCTGCTCTTTCAGGCGGGAGAGACGAACCGCCTCGGCACGATCGAGGCCGGCTCGACGATCGCGGACTGGGACGACGACGAGCAGCAGCGGAGGATGTCGATCTCGCTCTCGCTCACGCACGCGGAGTGGCAGGAGCGGAAACTGAACCTGGTCGATGTACCCGGCGACCCGAGCTTCCAGGGCGAGGCACGTTGCGCGCTCCGCGTCGTCGAGGGCGCGCTCTTCGTCCTCAGCGGTGTCATGGGCGTCGAGGTGGGCACGGCGCGGGTCTGGAAGCGCGCCGAGGAGCTCGGGATCGCGCGCGTCCTCTTCGTCAACATGCTCGACCGCGAGCGCGCCGACTTCTTCCGCGCCCTCGCCCAGATGCAGGAGCAGCTCTCGCCCCGCTGCGTCGCCGTCCAGCTGCCGATCGGCTCCGAGCACGAGCTGACGGGCATCGTCGACATCCTCCACATGTGCGCCTACACGAGCCCGGAAGGAGGCATGGAGCCCGAGCCGGGGCCGATCCCGGAGGGGATGTCCGACCTCGTCCAGGAGTACCGCGAGAAGCTGCTCGACGAGGTCGTCCAGACCGACGAGGCGCTGATGGAGAAGTACCTCGAAGGCGAGGAGCTCGGCGTCGAGGAGGTTGCGCACGCGCTCAAGGACGCAGTCACGCGCGGCGAGGTCTTCCCGGTCGCCTGCGGCGTCGCGACCAAGAACCTCGGCTCGCACGCGCTGCTCGACCTGATCGTCGAGGGCGTGCCCTCGCCCGCGAAGGCCGGCTCGATCACGCACATCGAGGGCGCCGACACGGCCGCCTTCGTCTTCAAGACGATCGCCGACCCGTTCGCCGGCCGGATCAATCTCTTCCGCGTCCTCCAAGGCTCGGTCCGGCCCGACCAGACGCTGGTCGACGCGCGCACGCACGCGAAGGAGCGGATGGGCTCGCTGCTCTTCCAGCAGGGCAAGGAGCACATTCCGGCGCAGGAGTTCGGTCCGGGCGACATCGGCGCCGTCGCCAAGCTGAAGGAGGTGCAGACGGGCGATCTGCTGCTCGACAAGGAGGTCGCCACCGACGTGCCCGAGATCGGCTTCCCGGAGCCGGTGATGAGCTTCGCGATCACGCCGAAGTCGAAGGGCGACGAGGAGAAGGTGGCGCAGGCGATCAGGCGGCTCGGCGAGGAGGATCCGACGCTGCATCTGCGGCGAGACCAGCAGACCGGGGAGGAGATCCTCTCGGGCATGAGCCAGATGCACGTCGAGGTCGCGCTCGAGCGCGCCAAGCGCCGCTTCGGCGTCGACGTCGAGCTGCACCCGCCGCGCGTCCCCTACCTGGAGACGATTCGCAAGGAGTCCCGCTCGCATGCCCGCTACAAGAAGCAGACCGGCGGCCGCGGGCAGTTCGGCGACTGCACGATCGTGCTCGAGCCGATCGAGGGGAACGTCGGCTACGAGTTCGTCGACAAGATCGTCGGCGGCGTCATCCCCCAGAGCTTCCGCCCCGCCGTCGACAAGGGGATCCAGGAGGCGATGCACCACGGCGAGCTCGCCGGCGCGCCCGTGCAGGGCATTCGTGTGCTGCTCGTCGACGGCTCCTACCACACGGTCGACTCCTCCGAGATGGCGTTCAAGATCGCCGGCTCGATGGCGTTCAAGGAGGCGTACACGAAGGCGGAGCCGGTGCTGCTCGAGCCGATCATGGAGCTCGAGGTGACCGTTCCCGACGAGGCTGTCGGCGCCGTCAACGGCGACCTCAACTCACGACGTGGCCGTCTGCACGGGATGGAGCCTGCCGCGGGGATGACGACGATCAAGGCCGAGGTGCCGATGGCCGAGATGCTCACCTACCTGCAGACGCTGACCTCGATCACCGGCGGCCGCGGCGACTACTCGATGCACTTCCTCCGCTACGAGGAGGTTCCGGCCCACGTCGCCCAGCGCGTGATCGAGGACACGAAGCGCGAACGAGAAGCCGCGGCCGCTCATTAGTTCTTTCGCGCAGTTGGGGACGGGCAAAGCCCGCCCCCAACGCGAAGACCCCTGAAGGGAGCCATGCCTGACGGCGTGGCTCCGGCGTCGCTAGATCGTCTGGGGCTCGGTCTGGCTCTGCGGCGCGTCGCTTTCGCGGAGCCGCTTGATCAGCTCGGTCACGTCGGCGAGCTCCTGCTCGAGGTCGCGCTGGTAGTCGTCCAGCCGCTCGAGCACGTTTTCGCTGGCGTAGAAGCGCGCGCCGAGCGGCGGGCGCCGACGCTGAAATCTGCGGTGATGCATGGTCACCTCCCTTCCTGGTGTCGCTGGAGAAAGCGGTCGATCCGGGTGCGCGTCTCCGCGAGCGAGGCTGCCCAGCGCTCCAGCGCTTCGCGGCCGGCATCGGTCAGCTCGTAGGTCCGTTTGGCCGGCCCGGGGACGGACTCGTCCCATTCGCTGCTCACGAGCCCCTGCTCCTCGAGGCGGCGCAGGACGCGGTAGAGATTGCCCACGTCCACGCGCTCGTCGCCGAGCAGCGACGGCAACCGCTCGAGCAGGTCGTAGCCGTGCGCGGGCCGCTCACGGAGCAGCAGCAGCAGCGCAGCGACCTGGAAGCGCTCGATCCGTCCTCCACGTCCGTGCCAGCCTCGTCGTCGATACATATGTGAGTTACATATAGCAGAACGTGTGCCTGTGGATAACTCGAATCGTTTGCTACGGTCGCCGGGATGCGTGTGACGCGTTCAGCCGCAACGCGCACCTGCGCGATCTGCGAACGCTCGCTCCTGATGGGCGAGCATGCGCTCCGATTCACCCCCGGCGGGGGCGAGTACGTCGACGTCTGCCCGCTCTGTGCCGAGATCGCGCTCGAGCACGGCTGGATGCGGGAGGGCAGCCCGTCGCTGCCGACGGTCCCGTTCGACTCGCGCCACCGCCGCAAGAGCCGCTGGGCCAGCCTGCTCGGGGGCAGCCGCCGTGCCGAGGAGGAGCCCGTCGCCGACGAGCCGATCCTGCGCCGGCTCTCCGAGCCCGAGCTGGCGGTGGTCGAGGCAGCCGACCTCTTCAACTCGAGCGCGCACCGGCGAACGGCCGCCGGGGTGGCGAAGAGCCTCGGCGCGCCGAAGGCGTCGATCGTCCCGCTCTCGGGCGTGAGCGGCGAGATGATCGTCACGGTCGCCTGGGAGATCTCCTGGTACCAGTACCGGGTCTCGCCGGACGCGGCGCAGCCCGTTCGCATCGTCGAGCGCGGACACGACCTGGAGGAGCTCGAAGCCGGCTTCCAGGTGTGGAACGCACACCTCGCCGACGACGGCCGCTTGATGCCCGACATCGCCAGAGTCTGAGCCCGTGCCCGATCCGGCCACGCTGCTCGTCTTCGGCGCGGCCGCGCTCGCGCTGATCGTCGTTCCGGGTCCAGCCGTGCTCTACATCGTCTCCCAGAGCATCGACCGGGGCCGGCTCGCAGGCTTCGTCTCCGCGCTCGGGATCGCCGTCGGCGCGCTCGTACACGTCTGCGCCGCCGCGGTCGGGCTCTCGTCGATCCTCGTCTCGTCGGCGACCGCGTTCAACGTGGTCAAGTACGCGGGCGCGGCGTATCTCATCTGCATGGGGCTCTGGACGATCCTCAGGCGTCGCGACGACCAGCCGGCGAGCGCTCCGAGCGAGCGGCGGCTCCGGCGCCGTTTCGGTCAGGGCGTGATCGTGAACGTCCTCAATCCGAAGACGGCGCTCTTCTTCTTCGCCTTCCTGCCGCAGTTCGTCGACCCCGAGCAGGGTGCCGCCGCGCTGCAGATCGCCGTCCTCGGCCTGGTCTTCGTCGTCATCGCCGTGATCAGCGACAGCGTCTGGGCGCTCGCGGCGGGAACGGCCTCCGAGCGCCTGCGAGGCAATCGCCGCTTCCTCTCCGTCCAGAGGTACGTCTCGGGATCCGTCTTCGTCGGCCTGGGCGCCCTCACCGCCGCGGCGAAACGTCACTAAATCGGGTCTAGCGCTGACCGCCCGGGTTCGTAGACTGAGACCATGATCTACTGCGTGATCCCGCGCGATCTCGAGGCCGACCTCTTCGACAAGATGGTCGAGTACTACAAGGACAATCCCAACGTGACGGTGATCATGGACCGGCGCGAGGGCGAGGACCGGCGCAACGGCCGCGAGTACGGCGGCAAGCGGGAAATCCGCGACCGGCGACGCGCCCGGATTCCGGGAACGTTCCCCGAGACCGACAGCGTCACGACCGACTAGAGCATCCCTCGTTCGGGGGAGCGGTTCGGCCGCGCGACGGCCGAGGATCGTCGTATGTCTTACGACGAGTACGAGGGCCGGCGGACGATCTCGATCCCGCTGATCCTTGCCGGCGTCGCCGTGCTGGCCGCGGTCGGCATCTCCCTCTTCGCAGTCGCGTCCGTCCGCGAGCAGAGCATGCGCGTCGACCTGCTCAAGACCGACGTGCGCGAGCTCGAGGGCCGTCTGGAGGAGTTCCGTCTCTCCGACCAGGAGCTCGCCGGCCGGCTGAAGACATCAGAGGGGAAGCTTCGCGAGAAGGATCAGGGGATTGCGCCGCTCGCAGCGCGCGTCCTCAAGAGCGTCTTCACGGTCAAGACCGACGACGGCCTCGGCGCCGGCTTCGCCGGCTGGACGACCGACGGCCAGCTCTACGTGGTCACCGCCGCCCACGTCGTCTCCGAGGTCGGCGAGCAGGTGCTGCTGGAGCGGAACACGGGTTCCTGGCGCGCCGAGGTGGTCGGCCGCGACCGCGCGCGCGATCTCGCCGTCCTGCGCGTCGACGGCAAGCCGGTCGGCGCGAAGCCGTTGTGGCAGAAGCCCGTTGCGAACAAGCCGCGCGTCGGTGACGCGCTGCTCCTGGTCGGCAGTCCCTACGGGCTCGGCGGCACCGTCACGAGCGGCGTCGTCAGCCGCGTCCGCGCGAAGGAGATCCAGACCGACGCGGCGGCGAACCCGGGCAACTCCGGCGGCCCCGCAGTCGACCGGAAGGGGCGCGTCGTCGGCGTCCTCGTCGCCGGCGGCGGCGAGAACCTCAACTTCGCCGTCCCGATCGCCCGCCTCTGCGGCTCGCTGCGGCGCTGCTAGTGCGCTGACTACACTGCGGCCCGATGGCGGTCGCAGCGGAGCAGTTCAAGAACTACGTCGGCGGAGAGTGGACCGACGCCGCCTCGGGCGAGACGTTCGAGTCGAAGGTTCCGGCGACCGGCGAGACGCTCGGGACCTTCCCGCGCTCGACCGCCGAGGACGTCGATCGCGCTGTCGCAGCCGCAAAGGCGGCCTTCGAGGAGTGGCGCCTCGTGCCCGCTCCCGAGCGCGGCAACGTGCTCTTCCGCTTCGCGCGCCTGCTGGAGGAGCAGAAGGACGAGTTGACCGAGCTGATGAGCCGCGAGATGGGCAAGGTGCTGGCCGAGGCCGGGGGAGACGTCCAGGAGGCGATCGACATGTCGGTCTACATGGCCGGCGAAGGGCGGCGCCTCTTCGGGCACACGACCCCCTCCGAGCTGCGGGACAAGTTTCAGATGTCGGTGCGGATGCCGGTCGGCGTCGTCGGCGCGATCACCCCGTGGAACTTCCCGATCGCGATCCCGGCCTGGAAGCTCGCGCCGGCGCTCGTCTGCGGGAACACGGTCGTGCTCAAGCCTGCGGAGGACACGCCGCTCCTGGCCGAGCGCTTCATCGAGCTGCTCGGCGAGGCGGGGCTGCCGGACGGCGCCGTCAACCTCGTCCACGGCTTCGGCGAGGAGGCGGGCGACCGGCTCGTGCGGCACCCGGACGTCCCGATCATCACCTTCACCGGCTCCCGCGAGACCGGCGTCGCGGTCACCAAAGCCGCCGCGGACGGGCTCAAGCACGTCCATCTCGAGCTCGGCGGCAAGAACGGGATCATCGTCATGGACGACGCCGACCTCGACCTCGCAGTCGAGGGAATCCTCTGGTCGGCGTTCGGCACGTCCGGCCAGCGCTGCACCGCCGCGAGCCGCGTGATCGTGCACGAGGCGGTCTACGGCGAGCTGCAGAAGCGCCTGGTCGAGCGCGCCGAGGCGATGAGGATCGGCCCCGGCTGGGACCCAGAGACCGACCTCGGCCCCGTGATCAACCGCGAGGCGCTCGACAAGATCCATTCGTACACCGGGATCGGCTCCGACGAGGGCGCCAAGCTCCTGACCGGAGGCGAGCAGGCCACGGACGGCGATCTCGGCAAGGGCTTCTTCTACCGGCCGACGATCTTCGCGGACGTCGACCCGCAGATGCGGATCGCCCAGGAGGAGATCTTCGGCCCGACGACCGCCCTGATCCCGGTCAAGAGCTTCGACGAGGCGATCCGGGTCACGAACGGGATCCGCTACGGGCTCTCGTCCTCGATCTTCACCCGCGACGTCAACAAGGCGTTCCGCGCCATGCGCGACCTCCAGACGGGGATCACGTACATCAACGCCGGCACCACCGGCGCCGAGGTGCATCTGCCCTTCGGCGGCACCAAGGACACCGGCAACGGCCATCGCGAGGCCGGCCAGGCTGCGCTCGACGTCTTCACGGAGTGGAAGTCGCTCTACGTCGACTACTCCGGCAAGCTGCAGCGGGCGCAGATCGACAACGTCGAGCACCCTTCGCCCTGATCGCTCCGTGAGAGGGCGGCTGTTCACGGACGGCGGCGCCCGCGGCAACCCCGGGCCTGCCGCCTACGCCTACGTGCTCGAGGACGAGAGCGGGGACGTCGTCGCGGCTCACGGCGAGGCGATCGGCGTCGCGACCAACAACGTCGCCGAGTACAGCGCCCTGATCGCGGGGCTCGAGAAGGCGGTCGAGCTGGGTGTCGGCGAGCTCGAGGTGGTCTCCGACTCCGAGTTGATGGTCAAGCAGATGCGCGGCGAGTACCGCGTCAAGAACGAGGCCCTGCGCGAGCTCTCAGTTCGAGCGGGAAAGCTGGCCCGCGAGCTCGGCGCGGTTCGCTACACGGCGGTGCGCCGGGAGCAGAACAAGCTCGCGGATCAGCTCGTCAACGAAGCGCTCGACGCAGCCGGCTGAGCGTTCCAGGGTCGCGGCGACCGCGGCTATACTGGCGGCCCACGCGGATGTAGCTCAGTTGGCTAGAGCGTCTGCTTGCCATGCAGAAGGTCGTGGGTTCGAGTCCCATCATCCGCTCTCTCGAAACCCCTGCTTAACGCGGGGGTTTCGTGTAAGCGGGCTGTTGCAAAGGAGCCAGGATGATCGGATCTGCAGGCGTTTCTGCAGCTGCTTCCGGCGTATGAGCCGCCCAGGCGAGCAGGTTCCCGTCCAGTTCCGAGTTGAGCCTGTCGCGACGGCTCACGTCGAGGGCTAGTGCTACCTCCGGCCAGCCCTGCTGATGATCGAGTGCGGAGCGCGCCAATTTCGGTGATGGTCATCCCGGAGCCCTTCCCGGCCAGGCGTGCGCCTGGCCGGGAAGAGGTCTGGTCAAGCGACCGCGCTGGCGGCGTCGAGGATGAGCTCGGTCACGGCGGAGGGTCGCGAGTTCATCGGGACGTGCGAGGCGCGGACTTCGGCGATCGTCGCACGGGCCCGCTCAGCCATGAAGCGCTGGGTGACGGGCGGGATCGCGCGGTCCTCGGTCGCGACGAGATACCAGGATGGGATCTTCTTCCAGGCCGGCTCGCCCGAGACATCCTCGAGGATCGCGAGCTCGAACGGCCGCTGAGTCGCGGCCATGACGGCAGCCGTCTTCTCGGAGACGTCGTGAGCGAAGATCTGCCGGAACAGGCTCGGGCTGATGTAGCTGTCGAGTCCACCGCCGGGATAGGGCCTGACCGTCAGCGTGGCCGGACTGATCTGGCTGCCTTCGTTCTTGAGGATCAGTTCGATCTGCGTCTCGCCCTTGTCCGGTGCGAATGCCGCGATGTAGACGAGGGCTTTGACGTTCGGGTTTCCGGTCGCGGCGTTCGTCAAGACCATGCCTCCGTAGGAGTGGCCCACGAGGACGATCGGGCCGGAGATGGTGGCAAGCACGCTGCGGAGGTAGGCAGCGTCCCCGTGGAGGCTACGCAGCGGGTTGGCGACTGCGAGCGCTGTATAGCCCTTCTTCTGCAACGTCTCGATGCTGTCGTTCCAGCCTGATGAGTCTGCCCAGGCGCCGTGGACGAGCACGATCGTCGGCTTCTGGGCCTGGGACGTGGCGGAACCGTCGGCGGTCGCGACCGCGCCTGCGGCGATGCCGACCGCGACCGTGACTGCGATGACGAGTGCGGCCAGGTTGCGGCGGCGTCTTGGATGGGTGAACGTGTTCATGCGAGTGCTCCTTCGGGGACGGCCGACCGGGCGGCCTGAGCGATCAGGCTGGCGACGGTCTCGGGGTTGGAGACGTAGACGGCGTGACTGCCGGGCGTCTCGGTGACGGTGGCGCTGGCGCGCTCTGCCATGGTGCGCTGCGCCGATGGGGGAATCATGTGGTCGTCGGTGGCCAGGGCCAGCACGAGCGGCGCTCGGAAGCGAAGCTGGGCGAAGCTGGAGGCAGTCCCGCGCGGGCCGCTTCCGCCGAACCAGGCGAACAGCTTCTGCGCGCCGTGCGCCGCCACGATCGATCCGAGGACGACCCTTAGAAGGAGGATTCCGTCCGACATGACCGTGCTTCTCCTTTCGTTACGTGCTCACGGCCGCGAACTGCTCGGCTCGGTGCGCGCCGTTGATGGCGGTTGCTGATTGCGGTTCGTCCCGTCGCGCTCGGGCGGCGGGACGAACCGCGTCTTTCATCAGGGCCTGGTGTCGAGTGCCACGCGCAGGACGCTGATCGCCTGGTTGATCGCGCCCTCGGCCGCGTGCGTCTCGCGAAGGGCGTTGAGCATCACGAAGTCGTGGATGATGCCCTGGTAGCGGACGGCTGTGACGGGGACGCCGGCCTGGCGAAGCTTGTTCGCGTAGGCCTCGCCTTCGTCGCGCAGCACGTCGGCCCCGGCGGTGATGACGAGCGCCGGCGGCAGGCCGGCGAGCTGATCGAGGCTGGCGCGCAGCGGGGAGGCTGTGATCTCGTTTCGCTGCTCCTCGCTGGTCGTGTACTGGTCCCAGAACCACTGCATCCCGTCGCGGCGGAGGAAGTAGCCTTCGGCGAACTCGTGGTAGGAGCCGGTGTCGAAGCTGGCGTCGGTGACCGGGTAGAAGAGGACTTGCGCGGCCAGCTTGGGGCCGGAGCGCTCCTTAGCCAGAAGGGTGAGCGCGGTGCTCATGTTGCCGCCAACGGAATCGCCGGCGACCGCGATCCGAGAGGGGTCGAGACCCTTCTCGGCGCCGTGCTCGGCGACCCAACTGGCGACCGCATACGACTCCTCGAGCGCGGTCGGATAGCGGGCCTCCGGCGAGAGGCTGTAGTTGGGGAAGACGACGGCTGCACCGGTCCCGGCAGTGAGCTCGCGGATCAGGCGGTCGTGGGTGTGGCTGTTGCCGAACACCCAGCCGGCGCCGTGGATGTACACGATCACGGGAAGCGGTCCGACCGCTCCCCTTGGGCGCAGGATGCGAACGGACACCTCGCCGGACGGTCCGCCTGGAAGGGTGGTGTCCTCGATGTCGACGTCCGGCTTTGCGATCTCACCGGCCTGCACCTCGTCGACAGTCTTGCGACCTTCTACGGGACCGAGGTCGAAGAGATAGGGCGGGTTGGCAGTTGCCTCGACGAACGCCTGCGCAGCGGGCTCGAGGACTGTGGTCTGGATGATGGTGTCTGACATCGTTGACCCTCCTTTGGGTCTCGAAGATTTTTGGGGTCGTCCGTCAGCGGAACGGAGCTTCAGGACGCCTTTCGGAGCCGAGTCGACGCCGACGCCAGGTTGCGGCGGCGCCTTGGAAGGATGGAGGTGTTCATGCGAGTGCTCCTTCGGGGACGGCCGAGCGGGCGGCCTGAGCGATCACGTTGGCGACGGCCCTGGGGTTGGAGACGTAGACGGCGTGACTGCCGGGCGTCTCGGTGACGGAGGCGCCGGCGCGCTCTGCCATCGCGCGCTGCGCCGACGGGGGAATCATGTGGTCGTCGGTGGACACGACGGCGTAGCTCGGCTTGCTCCGCCAGGCGGCCTCGCTGATCGTGCCGCCAAGCGCGCCGAGGCCCCACGGAACCTGCGAGTCGGCCATGAACGCGGCCTGCTCGGCGCTCAGATCGCCCGCGAACGAGGCATGGAACTTCTCGCGGTCGAGGAGCAGGAAGCCGTCCTGCGGCGGCAGGATCGGCGGCTGGGGGCCGTCGGTCGGGAAACCTGCGATGAGGCTGTTGACCGACTCGCCCTGGTCGGGGGCGAAGGCTGCGATGTAGACGAGTCCAGCAACCTTCTCGTGCGTGCCGGCTTCGGTGATGACAGCACCGCCGTAGGAGTGGCCGACGAGAATCGTCGGGCCGTCCTGCTTGTCCAGGACGCGACGCGTCACGGCGTCGTCGTCCTCGAGCGACAGGGTCGGGTTCTGGACGACGCTGACGTTGAAGCCATCCTGCTTGAGGAGGTGGTAGACGCCCTCCCAGCCGGATCCATCCACGAAGCCGCCGTGCACCAGCGCGACATTCTGTACTTGACTCATGATGACCTCCTTCGAGTTGACTGCCTGTACGTCCGCCACCGTCGCAGGCAACTCGACCGGCGTCACTGCCGTCAGCTAGCGATCTGGCATGCCGCTGACGGGCCGGTTCGTTGTAGTGCTAGCTGCATTGCGCTTCCGCCTAACCATCAGGAACCTTGGGGTGGTGGATGTGCGCTGCCTTCTGGTCGACGACAGCCCGCAGTTCCTCGCCTCGGCAGCGCGGCTGCTCGAGTCGCAGGGCATCGACGTCGTCGGCTGCGCGACCTCGACGGGCGAGGCGCTGGAGCTTGTCGCGGCGCTCGCGCCTGACCTGGCGCTCGTCGACATCGAGCTCGGCGACGAGGACGGCATCGCGCTCGCTCAGCAGTTCGAGGCACGCGCCCCCTCGATGCAAGTGGTCCTGATCTCCGCCCACGACCCCGCCGACGTTGGTGAGCTGGTCGTCGAGAGTCGCGCGGCGGGGTTCCTGCCCAAGAGCGCGCTCGGCGCCGAGGCGATCGCGGCTTTCTTTTAGCGGGCCGCGAGGAAGGTCAGGACCGCAAGCACGCGGCGGTGGGCGTCATCGGTGACGGGGAGCCGCAGCTTCATGAGGATGCTCCGCACGTGCTTCTCGACTGCGCCTTCGGTGACGAAGAGCCGGGTCGCGATGCCGCGATTGGAGTGGCCCTCCGCCATCAGCGCGAGCACCTCGTGCTCGCGCGGCGTCAACTCTTCGAGAGGATCGGCACGGCGCCGCTGCGCGACGAGTTCGTGCACGAGCGCCGGGTCGACGACCGAGCCTCCGTCGGAGATCCGCTGCAGCGCGTCGACGACGTCGTTCACCTTCATGACCCTGCTCTTCAGTAGGTAGCCGATCCGTTCACCGTCCTCGAGCAGGTCGAGCGCCTCCTCGATCTCGACATGCGCGGAGAGGACCAGGATTCCGATCTGCGGGAACTCGGCCCGGATCGCCCGCGCCGCGTCCAGGCCCTCCCATGTCTGCGTCGGCGGCATGCGGACGTCGACGGTCACGAGATCGGGGACATGCTCGCGAACGACACTCACGAGCGCGGACGCGTCTCCGGCTTGGCCGACCACGTCGAAGCCCGCGCCAGTCAGAAGGCTGCTGATCCCCTCGCGCAGGAGGACATCGTCATCTGCGACCACGACCCGACTCGCTGACATCTCGCGCCAAAGCTTACGCCGGTGTAGAAACTAACTTGGCGCGAATCACGCGAGCGGGAGCTCCCCACTACGAATGTCCCCACGCGGAACGAGAGCGGCCTTGTGAGCCGCGAGATCACCCAGCCACAGGAGGCAGAAGCCGATCGCGCGCGGCTCCTTGAGGAGCAGGCCGCGCTGCGGCGCGTCGCGACGCTCGTCGCCAACGGAGTCGAGCCGGGACCGCTGTTCGACGCGCTCGCCGGAGAGATCGAGGCACTGCTCGGCGCCGACATCTCCGCTGTGCTCAGATTCGAGGGCGACGGCACGGTCACAGTCATGGGGGCAAACCGCGGCCCTCACAGCCGCGGCGCCCGCGTGAACCTCGATCCGGACTACGTCGTCGGTGTCGTGTACCGGACAGGTCAATCTGCGAGCTTCGATCTGCAGGAATGGGATGGCGAGCCGCCGGCGGTCGCACGCGAGTGGGGCGTGCGCTCCGCACTTGCAACTCCCGTCATCGTCGACGGCGAGCTATGGGGAGCGTTCACGATCGCGTCGCTCGAGAGGTCGCTCGCCACCGGAACCGACCGGCGTCTCGCCGACTTCAGCGCGCTGTTCGCGACGGCAATCGCGAATGCACAGTCGCGAGAGGCTCTCGCCGCACTCGCCGAGGAGCAAGCGGCTCTGCGCCGCGTGGCGACTCTAGTGGCGAACGACGTGTCGCCCAACGAGATCTTCTCTGCCGTCAGCGAGGAAGTCGCCCGCCTATTCGACTCGGCTGCGGGCGTGGGGAGGTTCGAGCACGACCCAGCGGTCGTGTACGTCGGTGTCGTGAACATCGACATCCCGATCGGGTCACGATGGGAGTTCCAGGACGGAATGATCTCAACGGAGGTCTACCGGACTGGACACCCCGCACGGGTCGAGGAGGCGGACTGGTCCTCACTTGAAGGAGAACTTGGAGAGCAAGTCCGTCGGCATGGCTTCCGCTCGATGGTTGGAAGCCCCATCTTCGTCGAGGGCAGCCTCTGGGGAACGATCGTCGTCTCTTCTCAGGATCTCTTGCCGCACGACACCGAAGAACGGCTGGAGAAATTCACAGAGCTGATCGCAACCGCAATCGCAAATGCCGCGACACGACAGACGCGTGAGCAGCTCGCCGAGGAACAAGCGGCCCTGCGGCGGGTTGCGACACTCGTCGCTGAGAGCGCCGAGCCGGAAGCGGTGTTCTCGGCCGTCGCCGAGGAGGTCGCACACGTGCTCAACGTCGCTCTGAGCGCCGTCGTTCGATATGAAGCGGACAATGCGGCGACCCAGGTCGGCTCGTGGGGGTGGGGCAACAAGAATCCGTTTCCGGTCGGCACGTCATGGAAGCTCGACGAGAACAGCGTCTCAGGGCGCGTCGCGGCGACGAGACTCCCCGCCAGAGTGGCCAACTACGCGCAGGTGTCGGGACCGATAGCGGCCGCCGTCACCCGCGACGTCGGAATCCAGTCGGCGGTGGGAGCTCCGATCCTGGTCGGCGGTCACCTGTGGGGAGTGATGATGGCCCTCTCGACCGAGGAGAAGCACCTCCCCGACGATGCCGAGACGCGCCTGGCCGCATTCACGGAATTGGTTGCCACGGCAATCTCCAATACGACTGCGCGGACCGAGTTGATCGAGTCCCGCGCCAGGATCGTCGCCGCGGGCGACGAGGCACGCCGCCGGATCGAGCGCAACCTGCACGACGGGACACAGCAGCGGCTGATCGCACTCGGCCTGGACATCCAGCGCGTCCGCACGACGATCCCGCAAGACCAGCACGACACGCACCTCGAGCTCCAACGCCTGGAGCAGGATCTTGAAACGGTGCTCGAGGACCTACGCGAGCTCTCACGTGGTCTGCATCCACCGCTCCTCGCCCGCCGCGGCCTTGGCTCTTCGCTGCGCGCACTCGCACGCGACTCGCCGATCCCCGTCGAGCTCGAGATCGACCTCCCAGAGCGACCGCCCGCCCCGCTCGAGATCGCCGTCTACTACGTCGTGTCAGAGGCACTGACGAACGCGATCAAACACTCGCAGGCGTCGGCCATCTCGATCACAGTCGAAACCGACCACGCGGACGGGCCGTTCGGCGTCGGCCTCGACGGCCGCGGCCGCGGCTTCAAGCTCCACGCGACGATCGCCGACGACGGTGTCGGAGGCGCCGATGCAAGCGTCGGCTCCGGCCTCACGGGCCTCGCCGACCGCGTCGAAGCGCTCGGTGGACGGTTCGCGCTCGACACGCCCAGCGGCGGCGGGACACGCATCTCGATCGAGCTGCCACTCGAAACCCGCTAGCCGATTCGCCCAGACGTGGAACGCAGGCCCTCCGCCGGCAGGACGCCGTAGTGAGCGTCCTCGCCGTAGAACGTCTCGAGCTCTCCGAACGGGACAGAAATCGGATCGTGCCGCGCCCGCGCGGACAGAGGACGCGCTGCCGTCGATCCGGTCCGTCCGCATGCCTGTCGCGGCCGAGTTTGAGTGACAGTTGCGTAATGTCGGCGTGTGTCCGGGATCGAGCAGGTGCACGAAACTAGCAACGAGCATCAGGTCACGCCTCTCGAGCTCTTCTTCGACCTTGCCTTCGTCTTCGCGATGACCCAGGTGACGATCCTGCTCGCGGACAACCCGACGTGGGGTGGGGTTCTCCGAGGGATGCTCGTCCTGGCGGCGCTGTGGTGGGCGTGGAGTGTCTACGCGTGGTTGACGAGCACGCTCGATCTAGACGAGGGCGGTACGCGGTTGACGATCCTCGCTGCGACGGCGGCGATGCTGATCGCCGCGCTGGCGGTGCCGGGCGCGTTCGGAGACGACGCGGTCCTGTTCGGTGCTGCCTACTTCGTCGTCCGCTTCCTGCATCTCGTGCTGTCGATCCTCGTCGCCCGCGACGACGCCGCACGGCTCGGCGCGATCCTCCGGTTCGCTCCGACTGCGATGCTCGGCGCCTCGCTGCTCGTAGCTGGCCGGCTTCCTCGAAGGGGACACTCGGATCGCTGTGTGGCTGGTGGCGCTCGCGATCGACTATCTCGGCCCTGTCGTGGTCGGTGTCGGGCGCGGCTGGGGATCGCGCCCGAGCACTTCGCCGAGCGGCACGGCCTGATCATCCTGATCGCGCTGGGCGAGTCGCTGATTGCCATTGGCGTCGGTGCCGGGTTCGAGCTGGAGCCGGGCGTGATCGTTGCGGCTCTGCTTGGAGTCGTCGTCGTCTCGGCACTGTGGTGGCTGTACTTCGACATCGCCGCGATCGTTGCCCGGAGGCGGCTTATGCAAGCGCGCGGACTCGAGCTCCATCGACTCGCACTCCACTCCTATAGCTACCTCCACCTGCCGATGGTGGCTGGCATCGTGCTCTTCGCCCTCGGTCTGAAGACGACGCTCGGCCACCTCAGCGACACACTCGACACCGTCCCCGCAGTTGGGCTCTGCGGCGGCGCAGCGCTCTACCTGCTCGGAGAGATCGCGCTCCCTCTACCGGACGACCGGCCACATCTTCCGCCGGCGATCCGTCGGCGCGGTCGTCCTGCTCGCGCTGGTTCCCGTCGCTCTCGTGGTCCCGGCGCTGGCAGCGCTCGCCCTCGTCGCTGCCGTCTGCTCACTGATCGTCGCGTACGAGGTACTCCGCTACCGCGAGGTCCCAGTCCGCCTCCGACACCCCGAACTGGCGGAGTGAGCGGAACCTCCGATCAGGGCCAGATTGTGAGCGCAGACGACCGCCTTGCCGTCGGCGACGATGAAGAAGCCGCGCAGAGCCGAGGATCGGCCATGCGCTCGCCGTACGCATCCGGCCGAGGTCCCAGAGCAGCCGTGTCGAGCCCTCGATGTCGGTGAAAGAGGAACGTGACCGTGCCGGTCGGGAGATCGGCGCGCACTCCGTTGAGCGTACGACGTCAGCCGTGTTCCGCAGCGTGCCGACGACGACGGCGATGGAACGCAGGAGCGGCCGCGTTGCCGGCTAGTCGCCGGCGCGAGGGGGCGGCGATCGGCTCGAAGACGTGCTGCTCCCCGGCAGCGCGGTGAACAGGTCTCGTCAAAGCGCGACGAAGGTGGCGCGAAGCGATCGGGTTCGATCGGAGCGGACGCTGAAGCGGGACGCGTATGGCGCGGCCAGTCCGAGATCAAGAGTCCAGGTCTTGCGGCCGCGGAAGCGGAGGCCGGTCTGCTCATCGATCCCTGGGCCGGTGAGATGGAAGTTCTCGGTTTGGGAGCGATCCTCGACGATGACTCGATATCGGCCCGCGTCGAGCCTCTTCACCTGCTTTCCGTCCTTCGTTCTTAGTGCGATCGTCGAGCGCGGGCCGACGGTGCCAACCAGCGTGGGTATCGGCTCGAGGGGCAGCGGCTTGGGGGTTGCCGGTGGCGCGGCCCTGCCTGTCAACGCGGTGATGTAGGCGTCGGCTCGATACGGCGCTGACACGGAGATGTTCTCGCAACGCCGGTCGGCGGTGAGGGGCCACTCAATCACCTCGGACACAGGGCGTGCCGACGTCCGCATGAATTCTGCGATCGCCTGGGCAACCGGCCCGTCGTCATATGCTTCCTCGCCGATCACGAACGGTTGCGAGAGGCCTCTCGACGTTAGTGCCGCGTCGGCGACGCGAAGATCTCTGAGCGCTTCCGCGGCGGAATAAGAAGGATGAATCTCGAACCAGCGCGGAAGCTGCTCACCCGTTCCGAGGAGAATCTCGACGAGCTGTCGAAGCCGGCTTGGATCTCCCTGGGCGATCGCTGAGACCAGGATGTCTTCATTGCCGTAGGCCTTGACGTAGCGGCGATAGAGCTCGGAGATGTATTGGCGTATCCCGGGCTGTTGTTCCGGAGGCGTGAAATCGCTCGGAGCTCCTTCGTTGATCAAGTCGACTCTCATCGAAGCTGGTCCGTGAACCTTCGAGAGCGCTCTCACATCGCGGATGAAGCTCCAGTTCTCCTCCAGCTTTGCGGGCTCGTAGACGTATTGCGGCTGTCCGTAGGGGGAGTTCGTCCACATTGGGGCAAACGACACGGTCAACTGTTTGAACCCTGCAGTGCGCACGTCGCGGAGGTAGCGGATGAGGTTCGATCGCTCCGGCTCCGAGAGCCGCCCACCCGCCGACGACACGACGCCCCATCGATGTGAACCGACCAGGGTCATGTGCCAAAGAATGAGCCGCAACGTCTCGATCCCGGCCGACCGCATTGCAGCCAGTTGCGCCCTGACCTGTCTCCTGACGCCAGGCTCGTCGTAAGCGCGGATGACCCCCGTGTCATCGAGGCTGCAACGCTCGTTCCGGTAGTGCGAGTAGTTCGCCCCGATCAGCGGAGGCGCGACATCCGATCGATACGCGCTCGACGCCCCCGCAAGCACGAGAACAACAATCGCTAACGCAAGGATTCGGGCTACCGCCGAAAGGAACACGCTGCCTCCTCTGGACCCGCTCAACCTGAACGTGCCTCGATTCTGCGCCTCCACCGCCACGAAAACCAGGCTGTGTCACGTTGTCGCCGCGAGAGCCGTCCGCCAACTGTCGTACCGCTTCGTGCGCAGATGTCTCGGTACAAACCGGCCGTCCGTCTGATGCGCTCGGGACGGCCGTCGCGAGATCATCACCGGGCGGGTCGGCGACTCGCCAGCCGCACTCGCCTGGATGCTCGAAGCGCAGGGAGCGGACGATGGACGGGAACTTCACGATCGGACGCTTCGGCGGCGTCGAAGTGCGGCTCCACTGGAGCCTGCTCGCAGTCTTCGCCCTGATCGTCTGGTCACTGGCGGACGGCGTCTTCCCGTCGCAGAACCCCGGCCTGTCGGACGGCACCTACCTCGGGATCGCCATCGTCGCGGCCCTGCTGTTCTTGGCGTCGATCCTGCTTCACGAGCTCGGGCACGCGTGGGCGGCCCGCCGCGAGGGGATCGAGGTCGACTCGATCACCCTCTGGCTGTTCGGCGGCGTGGCGGAGTTCAAGGATCGGTTCTCGAGCGCCGGCGCCGAGTTCCGAGTGGCCGTCGCGGGGCCGCTCGTCTCGATCGGCCTGGGCGTCCTGTTCGTGTTGATCGCGCTTGCGGACGTCCCGACCGCCGTCGATGCGGTCGCAGCCTGGCTCGGCTACATCAACCTCATCCTGGCCGCCTTCAACCTCCTTCCCGCGTCGCCACTTGACGGCGGCCGCGTGTTGCACGCGGCGCTCTGGCGAGCCAAGGGGGATTCCGCCTGGGCGACCCGGGTCGCGTCAGAGATCGGACAGGGCTTCGCCTACCTGTTCATCGGTCTCGGCCTCGTGATGTTCATCTTCGAGGGCTCGTTCAGCGGCGCCTGGCTCGCGTTCATCGGCTGGTTCCTCCTTCAGGGTGCCAAGGCGGAGGCTCGTTACGTTGCGACGGAGGAAGCGCTAGGCGGGTTGCGCGTTCGCGACCTGATGGTGCGCCATCCGGTTACCGTCGACGCAGACTCGACGATCGGGCGCTTCATGGACGACGTCGCCTCGTCGCACCGATTCACCACCTACCCCGTCCTCGATGGAGGCAGTCCCGTCGGCCTCCTCGCCTTCGCCTCGGTCGCCGCGGTACCCCGCTCGGAGTGGGACACGCGACGCGTGCGGGACACGATGATCCCGCTCGATCAGGTCCCGCTGCTCACCGATGACGAGAAGGCCATCGACGCGCTGGCGGAGCTGTCCGCGCCGAGGGCGAATCGTGGGCTCGTGGTCGACAACGGACACCTGGCCGGGCTGCTGTCGATCACCGATCTCGCGCGAGCGCTCGAAGTTGGCCGAAGGCCGGCCCAAGCATCGGGCGATCGAGGCTGATCGCCGTCTCGGCGTGCCGTTTTGCGTCGGCGACCGCTGGTCGACCGGCTCAGCGACGGACGCGGTAGCGGATGTGTGTGGCCTCCGGCGTGTCGATCACCCGAACGATCTCCAGCTCGATGCGGGAGGGCAACACCTCGAACTGCCGGCGGCCACCACCGAACAGCACCGGGATCTGGTGAATCACCAACTCGTCCAGCACACCGGCCTCGAGCGCCCGTTGCGCCGTGTACGCGCCGTGCACCAGCACGTACCGGTCCCCGGCCGCAGCCTTCGCCTGCGCCATCGCGCTCTCGATCCCATCGCTCACATACGTCACCAGCGGATAGTTCGCGACCGACGGGCCGGGCGGCCGGTGACTGGGCACGAAGATCTGGACACCGTGACGATCACCGCCCCAGTGATCGACCTGCTCCACGGTACGCCGACCCGCCAGTACCGCGCCGTACGTGCTCATCTCGTCGAACAACTCCCCGGCCGGCCCGGACGGCCGGCCGTACTCCCCGTCCGGAGTGACGATCCACTCGTGCAGCCGGTCGAAGCCGTCGCCGCCGGGGTTGTCCGGTTCGTCGTTCGGACCCGCGATGTACCCGTCGAGAGACATCGACATGTAGAGCACTGATGCGGACACTTCGACCTCCTCTGGTCAGGATCCAACCTATGTTGCTTCGAGGCGCGGCGTTGTCCAGGACGTCGCCGCGTCGTATAGTCGGCCTGCGAAGGGGAGGTGTTTGCGAGGTGCTTCGCGGCAAGTGTCCGAAGGAGGGGGGCAGCGTGGACAGGTTTCGTGCCGTCCTGGCCGCGCTCGGTGCAGCCGGGCTCGTGCTGCTCCCCGCTGCAACCGCGTCGCACACGCCCGCTCCGCTCACCGTCACCGTCGCCGGCTCGTTGCAGTCGGAGGCCGGGTGCCCGGGAGACTGGGATCCCGCCTGCGCCGTCACGCATCTGACCTACGACGCGGGCGACGACGTGTGGCAGGGGACGTTCTCGCTGCCCGCCGGGAGCTACGAGTACAAGGCGGCGCTCAACGACTCGTGGACCGAGAACTACGGCCTCCACGCGCAGCCGAACGGGGCCAACATCCCCACGACCCTGCCGGCGGCCGGCAGCGTCAAGTTCTATTACGACCACAAGTCGCACTGGGCCACCGACGGCAGGAGCTCCGTGATCGCCGTCGCGCCCGGCAGCTTCCAGTCCGAGCTCGGCTGCCCGGGCTGACTGGGATCCGAGCTGCCTGCGCTCGTGGCTCCAGGACCCGGACGGCGACGGGATCTACTCGTTCGAGACGACGGCCCTGCCCGCAGGCTCGTACGAGACGAAGGTCGCGATCGACGAGGGCTGGGACGAGAACTACGGCCAGGGCGGCGTCCTCAACGGCGCCAACATCTCGTTCAACGTGCCCGTCGACAACACGAACGTCACGTTCAGCTACGACGCCGCCTCGCACGTGCTGACGGTGACCGTCGCGACACCCGCCGGCGCCCCCGGCTGGCCGGGCGCGCTCTCCCACTTCGGGCTGGCGCGAAAGGACTGCCTCGGCACCGCCCGCAACTCGACCTCCAAGGTCTGGTACACGGTCGCGAACGGCGTCCTCAGCGACGTCTACTACCCGACGATCGACAACACGAACGTCGAGACGCTCCAGTACGTCGTCACCGACGGCTCGACGTTCACCGACCTCCAGACGCGCGACATGACCTACGCCGTCGAAGCGATTCCCGAGACAGGTGGCATGGCCTGCCGGGTGACCGCAAGAGCCAAGAGCGGCAAGTACAGGATCGAGACGGAGTACCTCACCGATCCGGCCCGGAACACGGTGCTGATGCGGGTCCGGATCGACCCCAAGCAGGCGGGCTACCGGCTCTACGTGCGCTTCGACCCGACAGTGAACGGCAACGGCGGCGGCGGGGCAGGCAACGGCGGCGCCGACTCGGCGACGATCGACGACTCGGCCGGGCACCCGGTGCTCGTCGCCTCCGACCCGAACACGGCGACGAACGCGGCGAACCGCGACTACGCGCAGCCGGTCTACGCGGCGCTCGACGGCACCCTGACCGAGGCCACGAGCGGCTTTGTGGGCGCGGCGAGCGACGGGCTCGTGCAACTGGATGCATCGCATGGCCTGACGCGGGCCGATGACGAAGCGCTGGGCGGAAACGTCGTCCAGACGGCGCGCGTGGCGGTCGGGCAGGACGGCAGGGCGATGCTCGCGCTCGGCTTCGGCGCCTCCCAGGCCGCGGCGGTCGCGACGGCGTCGGCCTCGCTCGCGCGGCCGTTCGACGAGCCGTTCGACGCGTACAAGCAGGGCTGGAAGAGCTACGACGAGTCGCTGAACAAGCCTCGAACCGAGAAGCTCGGCAGTCTCACGCCTGCCGACCGGAAGCGGCTCGCGGACGAGTACTACCTGAGCGCGAACGTGCTCAAGGCCTCCGAGGACAAGACCTTCCCCGGCGCGATCGTGGCGAGTCTCGCCTCGCCGTGGGGGCAGGCGGTGTCGGCCGGCGACCCGGTGAACACGTACTTCGGCTCCTACCGCGAGGTCTTCGCCCGCGACCTCTATGAGACCTGGACCGGCCTCGTCGCCGCCGGCGACCTCGCGACCGCCCGCGACGCGACGCTCTTCCTCTTCGAGCGCCAGCAGCTGCCCGACGGGTCGATGCCGCGGAACAGCCTCGTCAACGGCAAGCTCGCGCCCGACTCGTTCGGGACGCAGCTGGACGAGGTCGCGTACCCGATCCTGATGGCCCAGCAGCTCGGGCTCACGGACGCCTCGCTGTACGCGGACCACATCAAGCCGGCGGCGAACTTCCTGATCTCGCGCGGCCCCGCGTTCGGCTCCGAGCGCTGGGAGGAGCAGGGCGGCTTCTCGCCCTCCACGATCGCCGCCGAGATCGCAGGCCTCGCCGCTGCGGCCGACCTCGCTCGCACCAACGGCGATGCGTCCTCCGCCGCCCTCTGGCTCGGCGTCGCCGACGACTGGCAGCGCTCGGTCAAGGGCTGGACGGTGACGACGAACGGGCCGCTGGCGGCACATCCGTACTTCATCCGTCTCTCGAAGACCGGTGACCCGAACGCCGCGATCACCTACAACGTCGGCAACGGCGGCCCGACGCTCGACCAGCGCGCGGTGATCGACGCCGGCTTCCTCGAGCTCGTGCGGCTCGGCGAGCTGCCCGTGAACGATCCCGCCGTCGTCCAGTCGCTCCCGATCGTCGATGCGACGATCCGGGCGCAGACGGCGAACGGGCCGGGCTGGCATCGCTACAACGGCGACGGCTACGGCGACCGCGTCAGCGACGGACGGCCGTGGGCGCCGAGCGGGCAGGGCACGGGGCACGTCTGGCCCGCGCTCTCGGCCGAACGCGCCGAGCACTTGCTCGCTGCCGGCGACGCGGCCGGCGCGGCGGCGCTGCTGAAGGGAATGAGCGCGTTCGCCTCCGGCGTCGGGCTGATTCCGGAGCAGAACTGGACGGGCGCGGCTCTGCCGGCCTCGCCGTTCGGCACCGACCCGACGCTCGCCTCGATCGGCTTCACGAACGGCGGCGCGGCCGGTTCGGCGTCACCGCTGACCTGGTCGGCGGCCTCGTTCGTGCGGCTGACCGGAGATCTCGCCGCGGGGCGGAACATCGTCCTGCCGGCTGTGACGAGCTCCCGCTACGTCGCCCGCACGCAAGGCACGACGTCGCTGACCGTGACGAGCCCGGCCGACGGCGCGTCCGTGGCCGGGTCGCCGGTGACGGTCACGGGAACCACTGCGCCCGGCAACCAGGTCTACGTCTCGGCCACGAACATCGACGTCAACTCGCCGACGACGACCGCCTCGACCACGGCAGCCGGCGACGGCACGTTCAGCGTCGACGTCGCGGTCACGGGCGGCACGAACGTCCTCAACGTCGTCGCAGTGAGTGCGACCGGCGGCACGGCGCACGCCAAGCGCACCGTCCTCTTCGACTTCGTGCCGGGGACGATCCTCCTCGACGTGAGCGACCCGGACGGGGACGACAACGGCCCGGGCAACTACGCGTATCCGACCTCGGCCGACTTCAAGCCGGGCGCGTACGACATCCAGCAGTTCCAGGTCTACGACGCCGGCTCCGAGGTGATCTTCCGGCTGAAGACGCGCGACCTGACGCCGACCTTCGGCAGCCCGCTCGGCGCGCAGCTCGTCGACGTCTACGTGCGCGTGCCCGGCGCCGCCACGACCTCGACCGCAGCCGCCAACGCGACGCGCAACTTCGCGATCGCGGCGCCGTTCGCGTGGAGCCGGCTGATCCAGGTGCAGGGCTTCGGCCAGCGCTACGTGGATGCGAGTGGAGCAACGCTCGGGACGGTGTCGATCAGCGCCAACTCGATCTCCCGCTTCATCACCTTCCGGGTCTCGAAGGCGTCGCTCGGCACGCCCGGCCCGGGCTGGGGCTTCACCGTCGTCCTCACGGGCCAGGACGGCTTCAGCTCGGATCAGGCCAGGGGCTTCCAGCCGACGCCGCAGAGCTTCCAGTTCGGCGTCTGCGCCGCGCCGAGTGCCGACCCGCACTGCACGTTCAACCCGGGTCTCGTCCCGAAGGCGATCGACGTGATCACCCCGCCGGGCGTGCTCCAGTCGGACGAGCTCGACTACACGATCCACAGCCCCGTGACGATCAGCGGCGTCACGATTCCGTAGGAGGGGGTCAGCCGAGCTCGTCGATCAAGTCGGCGATCGAGTCGACGATTCGCGACGGACGGTAGGGGAAGCGCTCAGCTTCATCCCTGGTCGTGATCCCGGTCAGGACGAGGACTGTGTGCATGCCCGCCTCGAGGCCCGAAACGACATCGGTGTCCATTCGGTCGCCGACCATCGCGGACGTCTCCGAGTGCGCGTCGATGGCGTTGAGGGCGGAGCGCATCATCAGCGGGTTCGGCTTGCCGACGAAGTAGGGATCGACACCGGTCGCGCGGCTGATGAGCGCCGCCACCGCGCCGGTTGCGGGCAACGGCCCGTCAGGCGTCGGGCCGGTTGGGTCAGGGTTCGTTGCGATGAACCTCGCGCCGCGAGCGACGAGGCGGATCGCCTGAGCGATGCGCTCGAAGCTGTACGTCCGCGTCTCCCCGAGCACGACGTAGTCGGGCTCACGATCCGTGAGCGTGTAGCCGACGTCGTGAAGTGCGGTCGTCAGACCTGCTTCACCGATCGTGAACGCCGTGCCGCCCGGCCGCTGGCTCGCCAGGAAATCGGCGGTAGCGAGTGCAGATGTCCAGATCGCTTCCTCGGGAACCTCGAGCCCGGTCGCGCGCAGCCGCGCAGCCAGGTCACGCCGCGTGTACGTCGAGTTGTTCGTCAGGACGAGGAACGGAAGACCCTTCTCGCGGAGCCTCTCGAGGAAGCGGTCGGCGCCGGCAATCGCGCTCTGCTCGCGCACGAGGACGCCGTCCATGTCCATCAGCCAGGAACGAATCTCGCGCCGCTTCACGGCTTCCTCCTCAGACATCGCTGTCGATCAGGCTATGGGAACGCTGGTAACACGTGCTGCAAACGCGGAGAATCGCTGGAACAGATGGTGAGGCGGCTGAGTCGATGACCGCATGAGACAGCTCTCGGGACGCCGAAGCGCGGCCGTGGCCGTAGCGTTGTCGGCAGGCGTCGCATTGGCCTTCTTCCTCTTCCTCCTTCTGCGCGACGGTCAGCCGAGAACGATCGTCCTGGAGGACTTCGAGTCCGGCGCGCTCAGCGACTGGCGCACCGTCGAGAACGGCGCCGGAGCCTGGTCCGTGGCAGCGGGTCCTGCGAGCGGCTTCAAAGCTCGTTTCGGCAGCCCGGCTCCGCCCGGCAAGTTCGCGATCTTGACCGGCCTGAACGGCCCGGGAACGCGAATCCTCTACCGCGACCTCAGGCTCGACGGTCGATTCAGCCTCCGCATGACCGTCTTCTACGCCACGCAGCTGGGGTTCAGCCACCCGCGAACCCTGGCCCACGAGGAAGCCGAGCCGAACCAGCAGTTCCGGGTCGATCTCGTGCGGCCCTCGGCGCCGATCGACTCCGTGGCCAGGCGAGATGTACTGCTCAACGTCTTTCGCACGGCACCGGGGGATTCGAGCCTTCACCACCCGAGAGCCGTGAGGGTGAACGTGTCGCGCCTGGCCGGGCGCACCGTCCGTCTTCGTCTCGCCGTAGCCGAGAATCAGGCGCCGCTGCTCGCCGGCGTCGACGACATCCGCTTCGTCCGGATCGGCTCCGACTCCGATGCCCGGATCGAGCTGCTCGACACGCCGAAGCCCGCGCGTGCCATCGGTCTCTTCCTGCGCAGGACCGAAGCGGACGCGCTGGCCGCTCTCTCGGCTCGCGCCGACCAGAAAGCCCGCGCAGGCGACTTCTCGGGCGCGCTGCTCGTGGCCCGGCACGGGAACGTGCTGTTGCAGCGTGCCTGGGGCCGCGCCGACCGGAAGTCCGGCACTGCCAACACCGTGCGCACGAAGTTCCGCGTGGGCTCGATGAACAAGATGTTCACCGCGGTGGCGACGCTGCAACTCGTCGAGGCGGGCAAGCTGGCGCTGGACGACCCGATCGGCAAGCATCTGCCCGACTACCCGAACCGCGAGCTCGCGTCGAAGGTGACCGTCCGCCACCTGCTGACCCACACCGGCGGCACGGGCGACATCTTCGGTCCGGAGTACGACGAGCACCGCCTGCAGCTCCGCGACCACGGCGACTACGTGGATCTGTACGGGTCGCGCCCGCTCGGATTCGAACCCGGCTCGCGCTGGGAGTACTCGAACTACGGCTTCGTCCTGCTCGGCGCGCTCATCGAAGCAGTCAGCGGTGTGTCGTACTACGACTACGTCCGCGAGCACGTGTTCCGCCCGGCCGGGATGAGCTCCACGGATTCGCTGCCCGAATCGGAGGACGTGCCGGGCCGCGCAGTCGGCTACACGGGGACCAGCGGCTCGCGGTTGCCGAACACCGACTGGCTGCCATGGCGGGGCATGGCAGCCGGCGGCGGCTACTCGACGGTCGGGGACTTCCTGCGGTTCGCCCAGGCGTTGAGCTCGGGCAAACTGATCTCGAAGACGACGCTTGCGAAGGCGACCAGCCCGCAACGGCAGGGGTACGGCTACGGCTTCGTGGTCGGCCGGCAGCCGTCGCGGCACTACGGTCACGGCGGCGGGGCACCCGGCATGAACGGCGAGCTCCGGATCTTCCCGCAGCTCGGCTACGTCGTGGTCGGCCTCAGCAATCTGGATCCGCCGGCCGCTTCGGAGCTCGTGAACGTCTTCGTGGATCGACTGCCGACGGATTAGCTCGCCGCCCGCACCTGCGCGTCCTGTTTCCACGTTGTATCGAGGCAGACTGCGGCGGCTGGGGACGTCGGAGGTTGGTGCTCGGTGGCACAACGGTTGGAGGAACGCTCGGAGCTGGCGCGCCGCTGCGCGTGGTGCCTGCGTTTCTGCGTACACGGATCCTGGATCGCGGGCCGGCGCGCGAGCGACGAGGCAGTTCTCGCCGCGACCACGCACACGATCTGCGAGGACTGCGTCGAAACGCTCAGGCGGAACGGCCTCAGTCTCTGAGGCAATCGACGTGCTCTGAACATGCACGCCGTATCGGCTACCCGCCTCCCCCGGTCGAGCGATAGCGGACGTCCGACCTGCCGATTACGTTGCCTTCGGCAATCGTCGCTTCCGGCGTCCGCATCGCCGCGCGATCACTTCTAACGAGGGGTTTGACCGAATGAGGAAAGCACTGCTGCTCGTCTGCACGGTTGCGCTCGCGCTGTGTGCTGCGCAGATCGCCAGAGCCGATGCGAGCTACACCGATCCGACGGGCGACTCGACGACGGCGCCGGACGTCACCACGGTGACAGCCGCGAACGACGCCGCCGGGAACCTGACCTTCACGGTCAGGACGAACCAGCCCACACTCGCCGCGGACGCGGTGATCGACATTGCCTTCGACATCGATCACAACCCGCAGACCGGCGGGAACGGCGTCGAGTTCGCCTTCTTCATCGGCTCCGACGGTTGGGACTTCGTCAAGTGGGACGGGACGAAGTTCGCGCTCGCGAACGCAGCGTCTGCCCACGGCAGCTACGCGAACGGCGTCGCCACCTTCAAGGTGAGCAAGGCCGATCTCGGCGGTGTCGCCGACTTCACCTTCTGGGCCAGTAGCTTCCAGATCGACGCGAACGGCAACTTCATCGCCGAGGACACGGCTCCCGACGGCACGGACGCGTACAAGTACACGTTCACGAAGCCGCTGACGCTCCGCGCGTCGACGGCAACGGCCACGCCGGCAAGGCCCGCGGCCGGCAAGGCCTTCACGGTCGGGACGCGCGTCACGCGGGGCGACAACGGCGCCGCGCTCGCGAGCGGCACCGTGGCCTGCACGGTCCGGGTCGGCACTGCACCGCTTCGCGCCACCGGACGCGTGAGCAACGGCGTCGCCGTCTGCGCGATGAAGATCCCGAAGACCGCGAAGGGCAAGCTCGTTCGGGTGACCGTGAAGGTCACCTTCCAGGGCGTCTCGACGACGAAGACGTTCTCCGCCCGCGTCAAGTAGGTCGCGCAGCGCGGGGAGGCGGCGCGTCCGCCTCCCCGCACCGCGTCAGATCAGGCGGATGCCGGTGACGCGGCGAATCTCGTCGACCGACGAGACGCCCGTGAGGGCGAGGCGCATGCCGTCGTCGCGGAGCGTCGTCATTCCCTGCCGCACCGCCGCGGCGAAGATCTCCTCCGCCGAGCTCTCGACGAGCGCCCGCACCTCGCCGTGCACCGGCATCACCTCGCGGAGCGCGACGCGGCCCGCGTAGCCGGTGCCCTGGCACTTCGCGCAGCCGACTGCGTCGTAGAGGAGGACGTGCTGCGGACATGCTCTGATCGGCGACCCCGAGCTCTTCGGCGTCTGCGGCGTACTCGCGGCGGCAATGGACGCAGAGACGGCGAGCAAGGCGCTGGGCGACGACGGCGTTGAGCGAGCTGGCGAGCAGCGAGGTGTCGACGCCCATGTCGCGCAGGCGCGCAATCGCGCCGGCGGCGTTGTGGGCGTGGAGCGAGGTGAGGACGAGATGGCCGGTCATCGCCGCCTGGATCGCGATCGACGCAGTCTCGGAGTCGCGCACCTCGCCGACGAGGAGCACGTCCGGATCCGAACGGAGGATCGTGCGGAGCCCGCTCGCGAAGCTGAGGCCGCCCTTGACGTCGACCTCGATCTGGCTGACGCCGTCGAGCCGGTACTCGACCGGGTCCTCGATCGTCATCACGACGCGGTCGCTGCTGTTCAGATGGTCGACGGCGCCGTACAGCGTGGTCGTCTTCCCGGAGCCGGTCGGACCGCAGACGATCACGGTGCCGTAGGGCTGCTCGATCGCGGTCACGAACGCCGCCTCGGCGTACGGCTCCATCTCCAGCGCGGCGATCGAGGGCCGCTGATCGCTGCCGCCGAGGATCCGCAGCACGACCTGCTCGCCGTGGGTGGTCGTGAGGACGGCGATCCGCATGTCGATGTGGCCGGTGCCGAAGAACGCCGTCACGCGCCCGTCCTTCGGTGCACGGCGGTCGGCGATGTCGAGCTTGCCCATGATCTTCAGGCGGCTGGTGACGGCCTGCTGCATGTGCCGAGGCACTGTCGCGAGCTCGCGCATGACGCCGTCGACGCGAATGCGAACGAGCATGTCTTCGCGGCGCGGCTCGAAGTGGAGGTCTGAGGCGCCCTCTTCGAGCGCAGTCGTCAGGAGCGAGTTGACGAGGTTGATCGTCGGCGTGCTCGAGGCGAGATTGCGGATGTCGTTGATCCGCTCCTCCTCGGGCGCGTCGTCGTCGCCCTCCTCGGCGATCAGCTGGAGCGAGCGGCGGTATGCCCGTGCGATCGCGAGCTCGATCTGGCCGCGCTCGGCCACCGCGATCCGGAAGCTCGAACCGAGGGCGAAGCGGAGGTCGTCGGCCGTCGCGAGGTTGGTCGGGTCGGTGACGGCGAGGAGGGGCGTGCCGTCCTCGAGGATGCTCAGCGGGAGCGCCTCGTAGCGGCGTGCAAGCTCTTCGGGGAGCAGGGCGATCGCGCGCTTGTCCAGCTGGACGATGTCGAGGTCGACGTACTCGAGCTCGTACTGCTCGGCGAGGGCACCCGCGATCGCGCGCTCCGTCGTGAAGCCGAGCTCGACCACGATCTCGCCCAGCCGCTGGCCGGTCGACGCCTTCGCCTCGAGCGCGCGGTGCAGCTGCTCCTCGGTGAGGATGCGTCCGTCGACCAGCAGCTGGCCGAGCGGGATCCACCGGAGCCCTGGAACAGGGGTGCTCATGCGCTCCTTATCGGCCGGAATGCCTGTTTCCTCGACCCCGGCGCGATGGAAACGGTGGGCGGGACAACCGTCCCGCCCACCGTCACTCGAGAGCTAGCCGGCGCGGAAGCGCTTCGGCTTCGTGAACGCGCTCTGGTTGCGGTCCTCGTCCAGCGCCGCGACGCGCCAGTAGAGGTAGGGCGACGCTTTCTCGCGTGAGAAGCGGCGTTGCCGGAGCTCGGGGGCGTAGGTCGTCGCGTCGGTGTTCTCGCGGTCAGTGGTGCGGTTGAAGTCGGGACGCTCCGAGACCTGAACGAGGTACTCCTGCGCGCCCGCCTTCGGGCTCCAGGCGAAGTGAACGCTCTTGCCGCCGCCCACGGTGCGCGCGCCTGCCGGAGGCCCGAGCGTGCGCGTGAACGGCCTGGTGCTCGACCAGGGCCCGGGGACGGTGCCGAACCGACCCTTCGGGAAGTTGGCGCGGACACGCCAGCGGAAGACGCCGGTTCCGGTCATCTTCGTCGCCGTCATCGCCGCGGCGCGGAGGCCCTTGAAGTCCTTCTGGGAGCCGTCGGGAAGCGCGACGTGCATGTCATAGGTCACGGCCCCCTGAACCGGCTGCCAGCGCCAGGTCGGGATGAGGTCGCCGGAACGCTGACCGCCCGCCGTGTTCGGCGCCTTCAGCTTGTAGCGGAAGACGCGCTTCTCCGACCAGGTGAGGCCGATCTCCTTGTCGTCCTCGGCCCTGACGCGCCAGTAGAGGGCGACGTCGGCGGGGTAGCTCGTGTTGGCGGTGTACGAGATCGACGCGGTCGTGACGTCGTCGAGCAGGTTGCCGAAGTCGTCCTCGCGCGAGACCTGCAGGTTGTAGCGCCGAGCGCCCTCGACCGGCGTCCACGTGAAGACGGGCGGTCCACCCGCTCCTGCGGCTGCGGCAGGAGTGAGCAGCCGCGGCGGCGTCGACTGCTTGTCGAACTTCGCGGGCGACGCCGAGAGCGGGTCGCCGACGGCGCTCTTGCCGTCCCAGCCGGCGGCCGGCAGGACGGCCCAGTAGTACGACGTCGTCTCGTCCGGATACGTGATCGGATTCGCCCCCGACCGCGGAGCGTAGGCGCGAACCTGCGTCCAGCCGTAGTCGACGATGTTGTGGAACTCGGGGTCCTTGGCAACGAGGACGAACCAGCTCCCCGCGTTGACGCCGCCGCCCCAGGTGAAGTACGGCGTCGTCGTGCGACCGCCCTGAGGCGCCAGGTAGTCGCCGGCGGGCAGGTATGCGCGCGTGCAAGTCGTCGGGCAGGGATAGCCGGCGAAGGTGAACGCGACCTGGTCCGGGCCGTTCAGGTACGTGAAGTCGCCGTACACATCCGCCCGGTTCGAGTCGGTGTCCGACTTCGCCCGCACGCGGACGCAGTACGACCGGCCGGCAGTGAGCCTGACCGAATCGGTCCTGATGCTGAACTTGTCGGGATACGGCGCAGGGGCGCTCAACCGGTAGCCGAGCGGCGTCCAGGCTGTCGTGGCCGTGTTGACCCGCCAATGCTCGACCACGGAGCTCCAGTCGCAGAATCCGCCCCCATGCGGCGTCACCTCGACGAGATAGCTGGAGGCGCCCGGCACCTGATCCCAGACGACGACGGGCGTCTGTGTCGGCCCGGCGGGGGCGGGATCGTTGCGGTCGTCGCGCATGTGCAGGTTCGAGATGCTCGAGCGGCCGAGCGCCGCGGCCTTGTCGAAGACCTTCTCGAAGCGGCTTGCGTCGGCGCTGCCGGGGTTCCAGACGCCGACATTGCCGTCGACGTCGATCGCCCGAACGCGCCAGTAATACGTGTTGTCCGGCAGCGGCTTCGTCGGCGAGTGCGAGGTGCCGATCACCGGCGAGTCGCAGCACACCTTCGAACCGGGTGCGAAGTCACGCGAATAGCTCACCTCGACCTCGTAGCGCGCGGCACCGGCGACCGGCTGCCAGGAGAACTCCGGGTCGAATGTCTCAGGCTCCGCCCGGACGTCGGTCAGCTTGGCCGTCGTCTGCGACGGCCACTCCCAGACGAACGAGGCGATGCGCGACTGCGCGCCGCGGTTGCCCTTCGCGTCGAGCGGTGTGACCGCCCAGTAGTACGTCTTGCCCTGGCCGCCGGCGGGCGTCAGCGAGGGTGCGTAGGTCGTGCCCGACGTCTCGACCGCCCTGTCGCCGACGAGCGATGCAAGATCCTGATCGGTGGCGAGCGAGACGAGGTACTTCGCGGCGCGCTGCACCGGGGACCACGAAAGCGTCAGCGGCTGCGAGGGGAAGGAGACGCGCGCGCCTTTGACCGGACCGCGAAGCTGCGGCGCGGCCGTCCACGCCTTGCGCACCGAGCGAGGCTTCGACCAGCCGGAGACCTGGCCCTTGTCGGTCAGTGCGCGAACGCGCCACCAGTAGGTCCCGTTCGGCACCGCGGTCGTGATCGTCACGCGTGTGTTCGACGTGTCGAGCCGTGTTTTGCGCAGGCCCGGAATCGTGGAGTTGAAGCCGCGGTCGGCCGCGATCTGGAACTCGTAGCTGTCGGCGCCGCGGGAGGCGCGCCAGACGAACGGGGGCAGCTCGGGGTTGGCTGCGCCGCTGGGCGGGCCGGACGGGCGGGGCGCCGCGACTCCTCCAGCTTCGACCGCTCCCGCCAAGGTCAGCGCGACGAGGGCGGCGAGCACGATGGCAGCACGGTTGAAGCGTTCGGGGCGACGCCATCGGCGGGCGGACGAAACGAGGGAGCGTCGGGCGTGCACGTGGAACCTCCGGGTTGAGATCTGGCTTAGGACCGTGCCGCCATCTCAATCTTCGGAAGGCGTCCGAACCTCAGCATCCCCCGTAAGAGCTATCTGCACGTGTTGCAAGCGGTACGCCGAATCGGGGATACCGCCGTAGCGAGGGCGGGAATCGACTCGGCATCGTTCTCCGACCAGGATGCGCAGGCAAATGATCGAGCCTGCGGCGCTCACCCCACCGGCCTCGGCCGGCTTCCTCGTGCTTCCGCCCGTCACGGACGTGTTCCGCGACGACGAGCTCGACGTGCTCGAGACCAAGGTCGCGGGCGCGGAGATCGCGCTTCGGGACGCACGGTACGACGACGTGGTCGCGATCATCGACGAGCTGACGATCTTCCCGGCCCAGTTCCCGAACCTCGCACTGCGCGCGCTGCTCGCCGACTCATGGGCGCGGATGTACCGCGGCGAGCTCGACGAGGCGCTCGCGCGGCTGAAGACGGCCAAGCAGATCACGCACCGGCCGGGCTTCAACGACCTCGATCGCGCCGGCGTGCTCTGCCGGATCGGCGCGGTCCGGGTCAAGCGCGGCTCGATCTCGCGTGCGGTGAACGACCTGACGCTCGCGCTCGAGCTCTGCAACCGCTCGGGCCGCCCCTGCGACCGCCTGCGCGCCGAGATCTACGACTGGCGCTCGCGCTGCTACCAGCGCCAGCGCGACTTCAACGCCGCCCGGGCGGACATCGAGGTCGCCCTCGAGCTCTGCGACTCGATCGGCGACCGCGCAGCCGCCGCCGACATCAACTTCCGCGCCGCCTCGATCGCCGAGCGCGAGGGGGCGTTCCTCGTCGCGCGCTGCTACGCCGAGAAGGCGAGAGACCTCTACGCCGAGGTCGGTGACCGCGCCAACGTCGGCCGCGTCCTCAACGACCTCGGTGGGATCACGTTCCTCCTCGGCCGGCACGAGGAGGCGATCGGGTTCCTCAAGCTGGCGGTCTCAACGCTCTTCGACGCCGCGGGGGAGGTCGAGACCGGCTACGCCGTCTCGTCGCTCGCCCAGGTCTACCTGCGCACCGGCAAGCCCGAGCTCGCGGAGAAGCAGGCTCGAACCGCGATCGAGCTGCTCGGCGACCGCGAGGACGCCCGTGAGGAGATCGGCAACGTTCAGCTCGTCCTCGGCCGCGCGCTGATGGAGCTGGGCGAGGACGCCGAGGCCGACGAGTCGTTCGCCGCGGCCGAGACGTCCTTCGCAGACCGCGAGTCGGCGAGCCTGCTCGCCGCCGCGTGGATGGCCCGCGGCGAGCTCGCGCTCGACCGCGACGACTCCGTCAGCGCCGCGCAGCTGTACCGCCAAGCGGCTGAAGCCCTGTCCGACTTTCATTTCTGAGAAGGGAGGTGACCCCGATGCGCAAGCTCACTCCGATGACGGTCCTCGTGTTCCTCGTGACGACCGCCGCCCTGTACGGAAAGGTCAAGTACGGCTTCTTCGGCGGCAAGTAAAGCCCACGCCGCTTCCCTCGCAGTCCCGCATCCCCCAGGAGGTTCCACCAGTGCTTCGCTCGATCCGCATCGTGCTCGTCTGCGCCCTCGCGGCCCTGACCGCGGCCACGACCGCGCTCGCCGTGACGGGCTCGACCCCGGACGGCGACGCGCACCCGTATGTCGGGGCGCTCGTCGTCGACGGGACCGTGCAGTGCTCCGGCGTGTTGATCGCCCCCACGGTCTTCGCCACCGCCGGTCACTGCGGCGCGGCAGGCACTCGCGTCTCGGTCAGCTTCGACTCGAAGCTCGACGGCCGGTGGAGCCTCCTGGCGGGAACGCTCGTCGTCGACGCCGCGAAGAAGTCCGACCTCGCGGTCGTCGTCCTCGACGCCCCGGCGCCGGTCGCGCCGGCCTCTCTCCCGAGAGCCGGGTCGGCCGAGTCGCTCGCGAAGGGGGCGTCGCTCACGAGCGTCGGCTTCGGCTACTCGAGCTGGGCGGCGGATGGCAGCTTCGTCTACGACGGGCTCCGCCGTTCCGCCGCATCGCCCGTGCTCAGAGTCGCCAAGTCGACGCTCGTGATCTCGACCCGCACGGCCGGTCCGTGCCTGGGCGACTCCGGCGGCCCCCAGCTCGTCGGAGACACCGTTCTCTCGGTCACGTCGGCCGGGTCGAAGGACTGCAGCGGCCAGGCCGAGGGCTACCGCCTCGACACGCCGGCCGCGAGGGCCTTCCTCGGCGGCTTCGTCGCACTGCCGTAACGCCCGGGCGAGCAGCGCCGTTGCAGCAACATGGAACTGTTGCTCGCGGCGCTGCTCGTCCTGATGATTCCCGGTCTGCTGACCTACCTCGTGCCCGAACGCGAGCGCGAGACCGCGAGAGACTAGTTCCGGCACTCCTCCGGCGACGCTCCCTCGCAGCAGCCGAGCTTGAACCTGCAGCGGGGGCACTGCCAGGTGCCGTGGCGCCACTCCATCGCCGCGCTGCAGCGCAGGCATCGCTCGACGGGCGCGGCGGAGCCTGCTGCTGGATGTTTGCTCATCTCGCTCCAGCGTAGAAACGACCCCGGACAGGGGGCCGCGCAGCTACGCAACGGGCGCCCAAATGGGGCGCCCGGAAAACGTCGTCTTAGAGAATCCAGACGAGGAGCAGGATGACGACGATGAGCGTGATGAGTCCGCCACCGATGTACATTCGGGCCTCCTATATGCAGTTGACGTACGTACAACGGCCCCGCCGCATGGGCGGTTACGGGAGAACCGGCTCGCTACGATGCCCGCTGCCACGGCGCCGTGGCCGAGTGGTTAGGCAGAGGCCTGCAAAGCCTCGCACACCAGTTCGATTCTGGTCGGCGCCTCTCTCGCGTCCCCGGCCGATCGGCTCCCGCCGGGCGAAGCCCGGCTCCGCCGACCTCGACCGGCTGAGCGCCCGCGGCTCTGCGGGTCTGTGCAGAGCACTATCCCCTCCGGCCGCGCACGCTCAGCCGGCCGCCGGGAACGCGAGAGGCGTAGGGCCGCCAGACAACATGCGGACGTTGGCGTTGTCTAGACGTCGAGGACGAAGTCGAAGGTCGCCAGACGCCGGCCCTTGACGAGCCGCCACCGCTTCACCAGGCACTCGGTGTCGAAGATGCTGTCGCTGCGGTTGCCGGCGACGCCGGGGAAGAAGAGCTGCGTCGTCAGCACCGGCTCGCGCGGCGCCTGCACCTTCACGTGGATGTGCTTCGTCCGGCCGGGGTAGAGGCCGGGGACGACGGTGAAGAGGGAGTACTGGCCCTTCGCGTTCGTCTGCTGGTGGCCGCGGAAGCGATAGCCGCTGTTGTCGTACGCGCCCCGCGCGTCGGCCTGCCAGAAGTCGATCAGCGCGTTCGGGATCGGCTTGCCTGCGGTGGTCAGCACGCGGCCGGTGAGGGTGAGCCGCGTGCCGACCGCGCCGGCGGGGAGGATCGACTTGCGCTTGGGGGAGTTGGGCGTGAAGTAGGGCCCCTCGGTCAGCTCGGGCGTCGGATCGTCGTCCGCGTCGAGGATCGTCGGCGTCGCGGCGAGGGCGGGGGAGGCGAAGAGATCGGTGCGGTCGGCGATGGCCGCGAGGGGAGGAAGGACGAGGCCGAGCTCCAGGAGCCGGCGCCGCGTGAGCTGTCTCTCGAAATCGGTCATGGGTGAAGCGTGCCAGGCCTGGATGAGAGCCACCTAAGATCGAACGCAGTGCAGGCCGGCGACCTGGAGCTGCTCGGAGCCGGGCGAGAGGCCGAGGTCTTCGCCTGGGACGACGGACGCGTGCTCCGGCTCGCGCGGGACCCGTCCGGCACCGCGATGGTCGAGCGCGAGGTGACCGCGCTGGCGGCAGCGCACGGTGCCGGCGCGCGCGTGCCGGGCGTCCACGAGCGGATCACGGTGGACGGCCGGCCCGGCGTCGTCCTCGACCGCATCGACGGCGTCGATCTGCTCGACTGGCTCGCTGGCCATCCGTGGGCGGTGCGGTCGGTGGGGAAGACCCTCGGAATCGAGCATGCGGCCCTGCATCGCGTCGAGGCGCCCGGACGACTGCCGGATCTGCGCGACGAGCTGCGGCACCGGCTCGGTTCCCCGCTCGTCCCGGAGGACGTGCGGACGCGTGCCCTCGAGCGCCTCGCGGAGCTTCCCGCCGGCAACCGGCTCCTGCACGGCGACTTCCATCCGGCGAACCTGCTCCGCACCGCGGACGGATTCGTCGTGATCGACTGGACGAACGCGACGAGCGGCGACCCGGCCGCCGACGTCGCCCGGACGATCCTGCTCATGGGGGGCGGGAAGCTGGCCGCTGGCACGCCTGTGGTCGTCCGCGTGCTCGCGCCGGTCGCGCGCCGCGGCCTCCTCGCCGCCTACCTGCGCGCCTATGCGCGCGAGGCGCCGCTCGATCGCGACCTCGTCGAGCGCTGGCTCCCGGTGTGGGCAGCGGCGCGCCTGTCAGAGGACATCGAGCCGGAGCGCGAGTTCCTGCTCGCTCGCGCCCGCTAGCTACTTGCGTGGCGATCTCCTGGGTCACGTAGGCGGTCACGTCGTTGATCTGCTGCAGTCGTGAGCGTGTCCTTGAAGGCGGGCATCCCGCCGCCGCCGTTCGTGACCTGGGCGCGCACCTTGGCCGGATCGAGCGCGATCTCGTTGCCGACGAGGTTCGGGCCGCCGTTGGCGCCGGTGCCATTGGTGCCGTGGCAGCCGGCGCAGTTGTCGCTCCAGACCGCCGCGCCTGCGCTGGCGTCGCCCGCGACCTCGTCCGTGGGCTCGTTCGGGCTCTGGCCGGCATGGCCGGTGCCCTCGCCGCCGCCGCCCGCGGCCACCTCGTCCATGGACCCGTCGAGCGAGAAGAGCCAGAGGTTGTCGCCGTGCTGCGTCGCCGCGAGCGCATTGCCGCCGGCCAGGAAGGCCAGATATTGCGTCCCGTCCTGCTCGAACACTGTCGCGGTCGTGTTCGCGCCCGCGCCCGTCTGGAAGCTCCAGAGTGGGCCCTCGCCGGTCTCGGCGTTGTACGCCTCCAGCTGGCCGCCGTTGCGGCCGACGAAGACGAGGTTGCCGCCGGTCGTGACCGAGCCGGAGTAGCACGACTCGGGCCAGCGCTTCTGCCACTTGATCTCGCCGGTGCTCGCCTCGATCGCGAGGAAATGCCCTTCCTGGGAGCCGAAGCCGGTCGTCGTGAACACGCTGCCGAGGTCGGCCGTCTGGCCGCGCTTGCCGGCGGGAAGCTCCTCGTTCTTCGAGGAGTAGCCGGAGACGCTCCGCATCGCGCAGACGTAGAACATCCCCGTCTCGGGGTTGTAGCTCGTCGGCTGCCAGTTCGTGCCGCCCTGGGGCCCGGGGACGATCGCGGTGATCGTCTCGCCGAACGGGGTGTAGATGCCGCCCTTGACGACCTTCGGCTTCGCCGCGCCGTTCTTCGCGTTCGCGTCCGCGAGCTTCTGAATCGCGGCGACGTCCTCGTCCGTCACCTCGTGCGAGAAGAACGGCGGATAGCTGGGAATGGGCTGCGTCTTCGCGGTCGCCTGGCCCGCCAGCTGCGGTACGGCCTTCTCTTCGATCGGGAGCAGCGGCTTGCCGGTCTCGCGGTCGAGCAGGTAGAGCCAGCCCGTCTTCGACGCCTCGGCGATCCCCTTGTGCTCCTCGCCGTCGATCTCGACGTCGAAGAGGACGACCGGGCTCGGGCTGTCGTAGTCCCAGATGTCGTGGTGCACCTGCTGGAAGTGCCACCGGTACTCGCCGGTCTTCGCGTCGACGGCGACGATCGAGGCGGCGAAGAGGTTGTCGCCCTTGCGCCGGCTGCCGTCCAGGTCGGGAGAGGCGTTGCCCGTCGAGAAGTACATCAGGCCGAGCTCGGGGTCGACGGCGGGCGTCTGCCAGACCGGCGCGCCGCCGTGCTCCCATGCGTCGTTGTCCTGCGGCCAGGTGTCATGCCCCTTCTCGCCCGGGCCGGGCACGGTGTGGAAGCGCCAGACCTCCTTGCCCGTCTTCGCGTCGTAGGCCTGGACGCGGCCGCGGATCGAGAACTCGCCGCCGGAGACGCCGGTGACGACCATCCCGTCGTAGTAGAGCGGCGCCGCGGTGATCGTGTAGCCCTGCTGCCAGCTGCCGACCTCAGCGCTCCAGACGAGCTTGCCGGTTCTCTGGTCGAGCGCGACGAGTGAGCCGTCGAGCTGGCCGAGGTAGACCTTGCCGTCGCCGAGCGCGACTCCGCGGCTGAGCCAGCCGCAGCAGACGGTGCTGATCTTCTGGTCGAGCTTCGCCTCGTAGCGCCAGAGCACTTTGCCGGTCTCGACACTGACCGCGAAGACGTCGTCGGCGCCGGTCGGCACGTACATGACGCCCTGGTAGACGATCGGCTGCGCCTCCGCGGAGTACTTGGCGGCGACGCCGGAGCCGCTGAGATCCGTCATCCAGACGCCCTTGAGGTCGCCGACGTTGTCCGTGTCGATCTCGTCGAGCGGGGAGTAGCGCTGGTTCGAGAGGGTGCCGCCGTTCGTCAGCCACGCCTCCTTCGGCTCCTCGGAGAGCTGCTCGGCCGAAAACGCAGGCGCGGGCTCGATCTGCGGGGTCTGCGTCGCGTTGTCGGCCGCCTGCTCGGCCGTTGTCGCGGGCTCGTCGCTCGCCTGGTCCTTGCCGATCGCATAGCCGACGAGACCGGCGGGGAGCAGAAGCAGCGCGAAGAGGACCCAGATGCCTGCATCAAGGAATGCGCCGTACCAGCCGCTCTTACGCCTCTCGCTCCGTGCCATGTCACTGCCGGTATCTCCGGACCTTGGTGCCGCAAACCTCAGCCGAGTGCGAGCACGATCAGCGCGACCAGCCCGACCCCGATGAGGATGACGCACGCAAGCGCGGCGAGCGCGACGGCGGTGAGAAACGCCGGCGTGAACACGCGCAGTGAGAGGGTGATCCCGGCGACGTCGCGGAGCGAGCCCGCCGTGCCGTACAGGCGCCAGAGCAAGAGGGGAGTGCTCCGTGCCTTGGCGGTGCGGGCGTTGCCGGCGACGCGCGCCAGCTCCGAGAGCTGCTCCTGGCTCTCACGGGGAACGCGCTGCACTCGATCGGGCAGCGAGACCAACTCGAGCACGCCCCGCGTGAAGAAGAGCAGGATCGCCGCCGGCGTCAGCAGGAGCAGGATGCCGACGGCATCGAGGCTGTCGATGCCGTCGTCGCGCCAGAGCATGACGGCGATCAGGGCGACCGCGGCGGCTGCGCCGAAGGCGAGCCGGCGAACGGACCGGACGAGTCCCCGTACCGTCCGCTCGAGCGCGGAGAACTGGACTGCGGAGAACGTGATCCGCGCCACCGCGGCACGTTAGCGCGCCGTTAGTCGCCGGTGAGCGGCACCGGGCACCGTCTGGTCACCACGACAAGGAGTCCAGTCATGCGCATCCCCGCCGCACTCGCGTTCCTGCTGCTCGCCGTACCGGGCACGGCCGTCGCCGCACCGCCGCCGAACGACAACCGGGCGGACGCGGCGCCGATCCCGTCATTTCCCTCTGTCATCCCCGGCACGACCGCGGAGGCGACGGTCGAGCGGCTCGATCCGCAGGTTTCCCGCTGTGGCCGGGTGGAGGCGACGAGCTGGTACCGCGTCGACACGGCGCCGGATGGGCTGATCGCGGTCACGGTCAAGGGCGCCGCCGGCGTGGCGCCGGTCGTCCGGGTCTACCGGCGTGGCTCCTCGGCGATCCAGGAAGCCGACTGCGGTTCGGCAGGACCGGGCGGGATCGCGTCCGCGTCGCTCGAGGCGGTACGCGGCTCCAACTACCTCATCCTCGTCGGCCGCCGGCCGGCGACGGCGGACGGCGCGTTCGAGCTCTCCGCCCAGCTCTTCCTGCCGCCCGCGAACGACAGCCGCGGCGGTGCGCCGCTGCTGAAGCTGCCCGGCACGGTGCGTGGCTCGACGCTCGGGGCAACCGGCGACGAAGCGGATCCCGGCTGCGGGATTCGCGGCGGCACGGTCTGGTACCGGATGGCGAGCCGGCGCGACGGCAGGGTGCTGCTGCGCCTTGCCGCGCAGGGCGAGCTGGACGCGGCAGTCGTCGTGCTCGAGCGCATCCGCTCCCGGGTTCGGGGTGTCGGCTGCGCGCAAACCGACCGGCAGGGACGTGCAACGGTTGCGTTCGAAGCCCGGAGGGGCGGCTCATACCTGATCGTCGTGGGGCACGTGCAGAACGCCGATCCGGGGACGTTCCGCCTCGACTCGCTCCTCTCGGAGGCCGCTGAGAGCAGGGCCGCCGGCAAGCGGCTGGCCGGCGCCGGCGTCCGCGCCACCGTGCACGGGCTCACGGACGTCAACGACGTGTGGCGCGTCACGATGCGCCCCGGCGTCACGTACAGGATCGGCTTCTCGTCGTCACCGTGCGCCGCGGTCACGCTGCGCTCGCGACGCAATCTCGGGCGTGAGCTCGCGCGTCTGACGTGCGATCAGTACGCCACGTTCACCCCCGGCCCGGACGGCAGCCTCGACTACGTGCTCGAGGTCGCCGCCAATCCCGCTCCGGTTGTGCAGCGCTATCGGCTCGGCCTGGCGGCGGCCGGGCCCGACGACCTCGGGGTCGGGGTCGCGCTGCACAACCGGGCGCCGGCACGCGGCTCGCTCACGCCCGCGCAGCTGGACGTCCGCGACGTCTTCCACTTCGACGTCGAGCAGCGCGGAGACGTCCGGCTCGGCGTCACCGGCGGGCTGCGCTTCGTGCTCCTGCGCGACGACGGCGTTCGGCTGGCGGAGTCGTCCTCGTTCCGCCGCCAGCTCGGCCCGGGGAGATACGTCGTCGCGGTGAGCACGGCGTTCGGCGGCGCGAGCGTCCGGTACACGCTCTCGCTGCTGATCCGCGAGATCACGTCGACGTCGCTTCGGCTCGACTCGGCGACCGTTGCGCCGGGGACGTCCGTGGCGCTGCGGCCCCTGATCGCGAAGGCGTCGTCGGGCCGGGTCGAGATCCAGATCGACCGCTTCGATCCCCTCACGGGGTGGCAGTTCAACCGGATCCTGAGCGTGCCCGTCGGCGGGAGCGTCAGTTGGCGGCCGCCCGCGGAGGGACGCTGGCGCTTCCGCGCCGCGTTCAAGGGGACCATCGCCGCGAGCCCGAGCCGCAGCGGCTATGTCCAGCTGCTCGTGGAGAGGCGGCTCTAGCCGGTCGGGTCGATGGGGGAGCGCGCGGCGACGAGCGCGGTGGGGCAGATCCAGTAGCGAGCCTCACCGCGCAGGCCGCGCCGCTTGCACGAGTCCTGCGAGAGATCGGGATAGCCGGTCAGCCGGCCGGGCCGGCACTCGAGCCACTGACCGCCCTGTGGGGCGGGCGCCGTGAGCGGCGAGCACGAGCCGAACATGCCGCTGCGATCGAGCACGCGCTCGTGCTTGGCGAGGGCCAGGATTGAGGCGATCATCGCGGCGGCGAAAACGATCCGGGACATTTGGGGGGCTCCGGAGGTGGGGGGTTGCGATCTCCGCCGCAGGAAGAGATCTGGACTCAGCATGGACGGTGGCTGCCCCGTTGGGAATCACCCGTTCGAGCTTCTGCGAGCCGATCGCCGCGAACGTCGCCGTAGGCCGTGGTTACTGCGTCGCCGCGCTAGTCTCGGCAGAAAAGATGCCCGAGGACTCTCAACTGCGTACGGCGGCCGGCGCAGCGCGCGAGCGGGCAGCTCGGCTTCTCGAGGGCTCGTTCCTTGGCCGTTGCATCTATCGCTTTATCGAGCTCGAGGGGGTCGATCGGGCGCTCGCGCTCTCTTCGCGGGCGTTTGTTGCGGTGATTCCGCTGGCGATGGTGGCGTCCGCGCTCTCGCCTGCGGGTGAAAGTCTCGGCGATCGGATCGTGGATCGCTTCGAGCTCGACGGAGCCGCGGCGCGAGCCGTTCTGCAGTTGTTCGCAACGCCGTCGGAGGTGCGTGGGGCCGTCAGCGTCGTGGGGCTCGCAGCGCTGGTCGTGACCTCGGTGAGCCTGGCCCGGACGATGCAGCGGACGTTTGAGCGGATCTGGCGGCTTCCGACGGAAGGCCCGCGAGGGATCTTGCGGGCCCTGACCTGGATTGGAGCGTTTGCGCTCTGGGTGGCAATCGTGGTCCCGATTCGAAAGCTGACGCAGAACAGTGGGCTTCCAGGAATGGGTGCCGCAGCGGCCGTCGGAACGTCGACGGTCCTCTGGGTGTGGACGCCGTACCTGCTTCTCGGCGGACGGGTCGCCTGGCGGCGCCTGCTGCCGAGCGCAGTTGCCACCGGTGTTGGCTTGTCGGTGTTGACTGCTGCGTCGGTTCTCTATTTGCCGGAGACGATCGAGCGGTCGGCCGAGCTCTATGGGCTGATTGGTGTCACGTTCACGTTCGTGAGTTGGCTGTTCGTGACGGCCCTTGTGATCATTGCGGCGGCTGTCGTGGGCGCCGAGGCGGGTCACGCCGGCTTGCGTGGTGGCCGGTCTTCTCCTGCGATCATCCGAAGGGGATGAAGCCGCGGTGTCGGGCCAATGGGATCGTGCTTGTCCTGCCTGAGAACATCTTCCTCTCGAGCGCGGCGGCGTGAGCGGACGACTCCTGGGCGTGGCGGCCGTGCTCGCGCTCGCCTGCTGCCCCGTCGCCGCCGCCGACCTCGCCGACGAGACCGCGCTCGCGGAGCGCTACGCGCCGGTCGTTCGCGTTGTCGAGCAGCTCGAGGAGTGCGGCCACGGCGAGCCGTACCGGCCGACCGACGTCGACCTGCTCTTCGACGAGCCGACAGTTGCGCTGCGCGGCCCGTGGAATCCGGTGGACCTGGTGAGGATCGGGCCGACGGCAGATGACATCGCGGACCTCTACGAGTACCACCTCGACTTCCCCGGGAACGCTCTCAATCCGGGCTGCGACTACGAGCGCTGGGACCGGCGCCTCCGCGAGGGCCATGACCCGACTGTCTACGCCCACGTCGCGTCCGAGCCCGCTCGGCCCGGGCAGCTGGCCCTGCAGTACTGGCTCTTCTACACCTACAACGACTGGAACAACCTGCACGAGGGGGACTGGGAGATGATTCAGATCCTCTTCGACGCCGCCGACGCGGCGGAAGCCCTCGCCGAGAAGCCCGTCTCCGTCGGCTACAGCCAGCACGAGGGCGCCGAGGGCGCGGACTGGGACGACGAGAAGCTCGAGCTCGTCGACGGGCGCCGGCCGGTCGTCTACCCCGCCGCCGGCTCGCACGCGAACTTCTTCGACCCTGCTCTCTTTGTGGGCAGCTCCGGCGAGCAGGGCGTCGGCTGCGACGACACCCGCGGCCCGCACCTCGAGCTCGAGCCGAAGGTCGTCACGATCCCGAGCGACGCTTCGGCCGCCGGCGGCACCATGCCGTGGCTCACCTTCGAGGGCCGCTGGGGTGAGCTCCAGGACGCATTCTTCAACGGGCCGACCGGCCCGAACATGAAGACGCAATGGACCGAGCCCGTCACCTGGTCGGAGGGCTGGCGGCCGCGCGCATATGCCGTGCCGACGAGTGGCGTGTTCGGCACGGGCGCGACCGACTTCTTCTGCCAGGCGGTCGAGTCCGGCTCGCGCGGTCTGGTCAAGTTCCTGCGCAACCCGGGTCTGACGTTGCTCGTCCTCGCGGTGGTCGTTGGGCTCGCGTGGTTCGGCATCGCCCGGGCGACCTGGCGGCCGGTCGCACCGCTCCGTCTCGCGCGGCGGCGAACGTGGGGGCAGGTGCTCTCGGCCGCCGGCCGCATGTACGTCAAGCGCCCACGCCTGTTCCTCGGGATCGGGATTCTGCTCATCCCGCTCGGCGTTGTCATCTCGATCGTCCAGGCGCTCGTGCTCGGCGGGTTCGGGCTGGCCGGAGTCGACACCACGGGCGAAGGGGCCGGCGCCCTCGTGCTGCTCCTGGTTGCGATCGGCCTCACCCTGACGCTGCTCGGGCTCGCCCTCGTCCAGGCGGCGACCGCCTGCGCGCTGATCCGGATCGACGCGGGCGAGGAGATCGGGCCGGTCGAGGCGTATCGCCGGGCTCTGGTCCAGATCAGGCCGCTGCTCGCCGCCCTCGGCATCGCCGTCGGCGTCTGGGTCCTGCTCACGGCGACGGCGTTCCTGTTCCCGGTGGCGCTCTGGCTCGCAGTCCGGTGGTCGCTGCTCGCACCGGTCGTCGAGATCGAGGGCCGGTCGGCGGGGAGTGCGCTCCGCCGCAGCAGCGAGCTCGTCCGCGGCCACTGGCTGCGGGTCGCGTCGCTCGTCGGGGTCGGCACGGTGCTCGCGCTCGCGGCCGGCCCGTTCCTCGGTGCCCTGCTGATCCTCCTCACCGACGCGCCGCCAGCCCTGCTCAACGTGGTCGCCGGTGTCGTCTACGCGCTCGCGATGCCGTTCGTCGCCCTCACGACCGCATACGTCTACTTCGACGCGCGCACGCGGTTCGAGCTCGAGCCCGTGAGCGAGCCGGGCCAGCTGCCGGCCGAGATCCAGCTCACCAGCTGAGCGGCCTCCGGCTAGATGTCGAGGCGCTTCGCCCACGCCTCGCCCGCGGCGCGGCCCTCCGGCGTCGCGAGGAAGTGCTCGAGCGGGACGTGCAGGAAGGTCCCGTGCGCCGCAGCCAGCACCTCGTCGCCATCGCGCAGCGCGGCCGAGATCTCGATCCGGCGGCCGCGGTCGGCGTCGACCTTCGCCGTCACCTGCAGCGGCCGGTTGATCGGCGCGGGACGGCGGTAGCGGATCGCGATCCGCGCGGTCACGGCCGGAAAGCGGTGCCAGGTGGCGAGGAGGCCGCACGCCTCGTCGAGCGCGGCCCCGACGATTCCGCCGTGCGCGATCCCCGGCCCGCCCTGGTGGTGGACGCCGAATCTCAGCTCCGACGCGTACGTCTCGGCGCCTTCCTCCGTCGGCAGGGCCATCCGCAGCCCGAGCTCGTGGTCGCCGCAGCCGAAGCAGGACGGGTCGTGATGTGGCGGGATCCGCGGCGCGCTCAGGCCGCGAACGGAAGCTGGATGTCGGAGACGTCGAGGCCCATGCTCGAGGCCATCCGGATCCCGTCGCGGACGTCCTCCTGCAAGCGCCTGATGTCGGTCTCGCGCATCACGTTCCCGATCCAGGCGCGCTCCTTGGGCCGCCAGAGCGCGTGCTCGACGAAGATCGGCAGCAGCTGGTTGGCCGCCTTGATCAGCCGGTCCTTCGTCTGCTTCGATGCCCCCTCGAGTAGGACCCGCTCGTACGCGACACCGGCGCTGTGATGGATGCCGTCGTCGATCGTCAGCCGGTTGCAGAGGTCCTCGAGGAGCGTGCCGCGCGAGGAGCGGGCGATCAGCCGGAAGCGCGGGATGATCAGGCGCTCGAAGAAGACCTGCATCTGGAACACCTTCTCCTCGAGCGTCTCCGCCTCGAGGGTCATCTTCGCCAGCTCGTCGAGGTGCGGGTCGCGCTCGGCGACGCCGCCGGCCTCGTTTGCGAGCTTGAGCCACGCCTCCACATGCCGCGCCTCGTCTTGCACCATCGTCGAGTAGTAGAGCTTCGCCTCGCGGTGAGGCGCCAGGTTGAGCAGCTGGCCGGCCATCGAGACGGCGAGCTCATCCGCCTGGAGCTGCTGCGTGATCACGGACCGCCAGACCGCGCGGCGGCGCTCCTTCTTCTCCGAAGAGGCGCCCGCGCGGGTCTCCGGGATCGGCGGGATCTCGCCCCAGGCCATGTCGCGAACCTGCCACTCCTGCTTCTTCGCCAGCTCGTAGAAGCGAAGGACGCCGCGGCCCTTGTTGTCGTGAGCGGCGTCGTCGGCAGCTTGACGCTCCGCCTCGATCAGCGGCTCGTACGTCGGATCCGCGTTGATCGGCTCCTCGGCCGGCTCGACAGACATCGCGGCGAAGCTTATCGCCGCCTGGTCAGAGCGGGCCGCAAGGCGGCCCCCTTCAGGGGTCTTCGCGCGATCAGGTCTCCGCACCCGCGGAGGCCTGATCCTGCGCCGACTAGCGGAGCCCGCCGCGTTCGTGATGGGCCTGGAAGAAGTTCTCGGATCCTGCTGTCGCCATCGCCGACGAGGCGGAGATCTCGAGCGCAAGCGCCGCAGCGGCGACGATCTGGGCGAACCGGTGCACCTTGCCGCTGCCTGCACAGTCCATCAGCGCGAGCCAGTCGCGGGCGTAGGGGAGGGTCGTGCCGCCGCCCACGGTTCCGACCTCGAGGCCGGGGAAGCGGATCGCCGCGTGCAGGCCGCCGTCCTCGTTGCGGTGGGCAGTTCCGTGCGCCATCGAGCTCGTGCCGACCATGCCGAGATCCTGGCCCGTGCAGGCGAAGATCGCCGCGATCGCCGATGCGGGGGTGAAGGCGACGGACTGCATCCCGGAGGCGACGGCGCCGTGCGTTCCGGCCCACGAGAGCTCGAGTAGGTCGTCGACGGTCGTCCGCAGCACCCGCCGGACGGTCTCCGCGTCGAGCGTCGCCTCGGCGAGCACGGTCTTGCCGTGCCCGGACTGGAAGAACTCGAACGACGGCTTCTTGTCGCCGCCCATGTTCGCCTCGAGGATCGCGCGCTCCGGCTTCACGGGCGCCTGTTGCATGACGTAGCCCATGTTCAGCGCGTAGCTGTTGCGGGTCATCATGTTCGGCCCGCAGGCGTCGCCCGTCGTCCAGGCCCAGAGGACATGGCACATCGGCCCGACGACGTGCGTCTTCACCTCGCGCAGCTTCGCCCGCTTCGAGAGCGAGGGGTCGTCGAGCGCGGCGAGGAAGGAACGGAGGTCGTCGATCGAGTCGGCCAGCCACTTTGCAAGCTGCACAGCGTCAGCAGTATCTTTGCAAACAAAGCAGGATGCACGTGTCATTCTGTCCTGAAGCACATATGTTCGGAAGCCGCCCGACGTCGCCGCCGCCTTCAGCCCGCGCGACATCGAGGCCGAGAGGCCGCCTTCGGTGTGGGCGAGCGGAACGAGGATCTCCTCCTGCGCCCGCCCGATCTCGCGCAGCGCCCCAGCCGGTTCCTCGAGCTCGTACTGCCCGAGCTCGACGACGAGCGGCCCGACGACCGAGACCGGGATCATCATCGCCCCGGTGTGCGACTCCTGCGCCCGCGACCAGGCCTCGTCGTCGTGGGCGAGCGGCCCGTCGCCGACGACGCCTCGGATCGCGTCTCGCCGCGCTCGAATCGATTCGGCGTCGTTCTTGCGGGGCCAGCGCATCGGGAGAGCTTATTGGCCGAAGGCGAACCGCTCGTTGTGCTCCCGCACCAGCGTTTCGGCGTCCTCCGTCGTCCTGACGACGCGCAAGGGCGAGAGGAAGAGCGGAAGCACCGCCAGCGAGGCTCCGACGGCCCCGATCGCGATCGTCGGGCGCAGGCCGAGGACGGAGCCGAGCGTTCCGCCGACGAGCGCACCGACGGGGATCACGCCCTGGACGAGGAATCGACGAGACGCGTTCGTCCGGCCGAGGAGGTGATCGGGCGTGATCGCCTGAATCAGGCTAATCGCGTTGACGAAGTAGTTCATGACGAAGAACCCCCAAAGCAGGTTCGCGACGACGAGGAAGGGGATCACGAGGTCGGCGGTCGCAAGCGGGATCAGCAGCAGCCCGAAACCACCGGCCGTGGCGACCGCGATCAGCCCCGGTCCGATCCCGAAGATGCGCGCGACGCGGGTCGCGGTGAGCGCGCCGACCAGGGAGCCGAGGCTGCCGACCGAGAAGATCAGCCCGATCGTCGTCGCGTCGAGCCCGAGCACGCGCACGGCATAGACGAGGTAGATCGCGAAGAGCATCGTCACGAAGACGTTGCTGACGCCGACGAAGATCACGATCGGTCGCAGCAGCGGGTGGCGGAGCACGAAGCGGAGGCCTTCGCGGATCTCGGCGCGGAACGCAGGCCGGGCTGCGTGCGAGCGCTCGGGCCGATTCTCGCGGGCGGAGATCCGGGAGAGAAAGAGGGAAGAACCGAGGAAGCTGATCGCGTCGACGAGGATCGCGTAGGGCGCGGTCAACGCCGACACGAGCAGGCCCGCGAGCCCCGGGCCGGCGACCTGCGCGCCCGAGCGGCTGACCTCGAGTTTTGAGTTCCCCTCGCCGAGCTCGTCGCGCTCGACGAGCGACGGAAGATACGACTGGTAGGAGAGGTCGAAGAACACGGTGAACGTGCCGGCCAGCAGACCGACGAGATAGAGCTGTCCGAGCGTCAGCAGGTCGAACAGGTAGGCGAGCGGGATCGAGCCGAGGACGGCGGCGCGACCGATGTCGGCCGCGATCAGGATCGGCCGTCGCGGGAGCCGGTCGATCCAGACGCCCGCGGGCAGGCTGAAGAGGAAGAACGGAAGCCAGTCGACGACAGCCAGGGCAGCCACCTCGAACGTGCTCGCGTCGAGCACGAGGATCGCGACGAGCGGAAGCGCGAGGCCGGTGATCTCGCTGCCGAGCTGGCTGATCGTCTGCGCCGCCCAGAGACGCTGGAAGTCCCGGTTGTGCCAGAGCGTTCCTCGAGGCCGGAGTCGCTCGCGCCAACGGATCATGGCCTGCGACCCTAACGCCGAGGGACGTTGGCCCTGCCATAGTCGGCGGATCGAGAGGCACGCACCATCCGGGTACGCCTGCCCCTTCTGCGCCGTCGTCGCAGGGACCGAAACGGAGCACAACGCGCAGGCCGATGTCGTACTGCGCGACGAGCACACGACGGCCCTCGTCTCACCGAAGTGGTGGGTTCGCAACGAGGGCCACGTGATCTTGGTGCCGAACGTCCACTACGAGCATCTCTACGAGATCCCGCACCTCGCGCTGGCCGCCGTCTACGTGTCGGCCGCGACCATCGCGAAAGCGATCCGCCAGAGCTACGACTGCGATGGGACCTCGACGCGGCAGCACAACGAGCCCGGCGCCGGCCAGGACGTCTGGCACTTTCACGTCCACGTCTTTCCGAGGTACGCCGGCGACGATCTCTATCGCCGCGACGGCGAGACTCGGTGGACGACTGCGGAGGAGCGCGTGCCATATGTCGAGCGATTGGCCGCGGCGCTCGCGGACTATCCTCAGCGATCGTGACGGCGACGCTGATGGACGGGAAGGCTCTCGCCGCGCGGATCCGCGCGGAGGTTGCGGCCGAGGTCGCCGCGTTCCCGCGGCCAATCGGGCTAGCGACCGTGCTCGTCGGCGACGATCCGGCCTCGGACGTCTACATCCGGATGAAGCACAAGGCGACGCTCGAAGTAGGGATCGAGGCGCGCGACCTGCGCCTCCCGGAGGAAACGAGCGAGGCCGAGTTGCTCGAGCTGGTCGCGGAGCTGAACGCCGACGACGCGATCGACGGCATCCTCGTGCAGCTACCCCTGCCCGGACAGATCGACGAGGGCCGCGTCATCCGCGCCGTCGATCCGGTCAAGGACGTCGACGGCTTTCATCCCGTCAACGCAGGCCTCCTCCTCGCCGGTACCCCGGCGCACGTACCGGGAACGCCGCTCGGCGTGCTGGCGCTGCTCGACGAGTACGGCGTCGAGCTCAAGGGTGCGAACGCGGTCGTGATCGGCCGCAGCGACATCGTCGGCAAGCCCGCGGCGCTACTCCTGCTGCACCGGCATGCGACCGTGACGATCTGCCACTCCCGGACTCGTGACCTGGCTGCAGAGACGTCGCGCGCCGATGTGATCGTCGCGGCCGTCGGCGTCCCCGGGATCGTCACCGCCGGGATGGTGCAGCCGGGCGCGACGGTGATCGACGTCGGGATCAACAGGACGGAGGACGGGCTCGTCGGCGACGTCGATCCGGCCGTGGCCGAGCGCGCCGGGCTGCTGACGCCCGTGCCCGGCGGGGTCGGCCCGATGACGATCGCGATGCTGCTCCAGAGCACGGTTCGTGCCGCGCGATACCGCTCAAAGGAGCTTGCACATCCAGCCGCATAAGGCTATGGTTCGCGCGCTTTATCAAGGTCGGCGGCTCGGTGCCCGGGCCGTCGCTTCATCGCAAGGAGGAAGTCCAGTTGGCTCAGGGCACCGTTAAGTGGTTCTCGAACGAGAAGGGGTATGGGTTCATCGAGCGTGAGGGTGGCGAGGACGTCTTCGTCCACTTCTCCGCGATCACGATGGACGGCTACAAGTCGCTGACCGAAGGCCAGCGTGTGGAGTTCGAAGTCGTCCAGGGCCCCAAGGGTGCCCAGGCGGCGAACGTCACAGCCGCCTAAGACCTCTTTCGGAATCGAGCTTGCGAGGGGCTCTCCGGAAGGGGGCCCTTCTCTTTTGGAAGGATGGGCCGATGGCCATCACGCGTGAAGAAGTGCTCCACGTCGCCAAGCTGGCGAGCCTCGAGCTGACCGACGACGAGGTCGAGCGGCTGACCGGTGAGCTGAGCGCGATCCTGGAGGCGGTCTCGAAGGTGAGCGAGCTCGACCTCTCCGACGTGCCCCCGACGTCGCACCCGCTCGAGCTCGTGAACACGTGGGCGGAAGACGAGCCGCGGCCGTCGCTCCCGCTCGACGACGCCTTCGCGAACGCGCCCGCGCGCGAGGGCGACCTCTTCAAGGTGCCGCCGACCGCATGATGATCGACACGCCTCGCCTCACCGTCGAGGAGGCGCTCGGCCTGCTCGAGCGCAAGGAGGTCTCGGGCTCCGAGCTCCACCGCGCCTATCTCGATGCCGTCAGCGAGCGCGACGGCGAGCTCCACTGCTACCTGCGGACGGTCGAGGGCGCGGAGGGCGACGGCGTCCCGATCGCGCTCAAGGACGTGATCTCGACGAAGGGCGTCGAGACAACCGCGGGCTCGAAGATCCTCGCCGGCTACGTGCCCGTGTTCGACGCGACCGTTGCCGCGCGCTGCCGCGAGGCCGGCCTGCCGGTGATCGGCAAGACCAACACGGACGAGTTCGCGATGGGCTCCTCGACCGAGAACTCGGCCTACGGCCCGACGCACAATCCGTGGGACCCGGAGCGGGTGCCGGGCGGCTCAGGCGGCGGCACCGCGGCTGCGGTCTCGGCCGGGCTCGCGCCCTGGGGACTCGGCTCCGACACCGGCGGCTCGATCAAGCAGCCGTCGGCGCTCTGCGGCAACGTCGGCCTGCGCCCGACCTACGGGACCGTCAGCCGCTTCGGCGTCGTCGCCTTCGCGTCGAGCCTCGATCAGATCGGGCCTGTGGCGAAGAACGTCCGCGACTGCGCGCGCCTCTACTCGATCGTCGCCGGGAAGGATCCGGCCGACTCGACCACCGTCGACGTTCCGCCGGTCGAGCTGCCGGAGGGCGAGAGCCTCGCCGGCTTGCGGATCGGCGTCCCGAAGGAGATGAACGAGGCCGAGGGGATCGAGCCTGGCGTCACCGCCGCGGTGCAGAAGGCGATCGACCTCGCCCGCGAGCTCGGCGCCGAGGTGGGGGAGTGCGAGCTGCCGCGCTCGGTCGAGTACGGCCTCGCCTGCTACTACCTGATCGCCCCGGCCGAGGCATCCTCGAACCTGGCCCGCTACGACGGCGTCCGCTACGGCCTCCGCGTCGACGCCGACACCTACTACGAGATGGTCGAGCGCACGCGCGACGCGGGCTTCGGCGACGAGCCGAAGCGCAGGATCATGCTCGGCACCTACGCACTCTCCGCCGGCTACTACGACGCCTACTACGGCCAGGCCCAGAAGGTGCGGACGCTGATCGCGCGCGAGCACGCCGCCGCGTTCGAGCGCTTCGACCTGCTCGTCTCGCCGACCTCGCCGACGGTGGCGTTCAAGCTGGGCGAGAAGGCGGCCGACCCGCTCGCGATGTACCTCTCCGACCTGCTCACGATCCCCTCCTGCATGGCCGGTCTGCCGGGCCTGAACGTGCCGTGCGGGCTCTCGGACGGGCTGCCCGTGGGCCTGCAGTTGATCGGGCCGCAGCTGTCGGAGAACACGCTCTTCAAAGCCGGGCATGCGCTGGAGCGCGCGCTCGGGTTCGATCCCGTCCCGGAGCGGCTGCGATGAGCGCCGACGCCCGCGGCGTAGGCTCGACGGAGCCGCGCAGGAGCGGAGGTGCCGGCTCCGCCGGCGCCGGAGCGGGAAACTGGCAGCCCGTTGTCGGTCTCGAGATCCACGTCCAGCTGAAGACGCGGACGAAGATGTTCTGCCGCTGCACGAACGGCTTCGGCGGCGGGGAGAACACGCAGACCTGTCCCGTCTGCCTCGGCTTCCCCGGCGCGCTGCCCGTCGTGAACCGGCGCGCGATCGAGTGGACGATCAAGCTCGGGCTCGCCCTCGACTGCGAGGTCGCGCCGCACGCGGTCTTCGCGCGCAAGAACTATTTCTACCCCGACCTGCCGAAGGGCTATCAGATCTCGCAATACGATCTGCCGTCTTGCACAAACGGCAAGGTGCTAGTACCGACGCCGGACGGCGACCACGAGATCGGGATCGTCAGGGCGCATCTCGAGGAGGACGCGGCGAAGACGACGCACGTCGGCGGGCGCACCGGCCGGATCGGCGGCGCCGACTACTCCCTGGTCGACTTCAACCGCGGCGGCACGCCCCTGGTCGAGATCGTCACCGGCCCGGACGTCCACTCCTCCGAGGACGCCCGCCGCTTCCTGCAGCTGCTGCGCCAGACGATCGTCGAGCTCGGGATCTCGGACGCGGAGATGGAGAAGGGCACGCTGCGCGTGGACGCGAACGTCTCGGTGCGGCCGGAGGGGTCGTCCGAGCTCCGCACCCGCTGCGAGCTGAAGAACATGAACTCGTTCCGCTTCGTCGCGCAGGGGATCGACGCGGAGGTCGCGCGCCAGATTGCCGTCTACGAGAGCGGGGGCGAGGTCGTCCAGGAGACGTATGACTTCGACGCCGGCAGCGGGACGCTGACGGCGCGGCGCTCGAAGGAGGAGGCCGACGACTACCGCTACTTCCCGGAGCCCGATCTCGTCCCGGTCGAGCCGCCGGCGGAGCTGATCGAGCGGCTGCGGGCCGAGGTGCCGGAGAGTCCCGCGCGCCGGATCCGGCGGATCGAGGCCGAGCTCGACCTCGACCGAGCGGTCGTGCTCGTCACGGGCGGGCTCGACGGCCTCTGGCAGGCGACGGTTGCGGCCGGCGCCGACCGTCTCGCGGCCGCAAACCTGATCGCGAACCGGCTCGCCGGCGTCGACGGCGACGCGGTGGATCCGGCCGAGCTGGCGAAGCTCGTCGAGGCGCGCGACCGGATCCCGCGCACTGCGCTCGACGAGGCGCTCGGCAACGTCGCCGAGCCCGGCTTTTCTGCGGAGACCTATCTGGCCCAGGAGGCCGTCTCCGACACGGCCGAGCTGGAGCCGATCGTCGCGCGGATCCTCGACGCGAATCCTGGCCAGGTCGCGGCCTACAAGGGCGGCAAGGAGGGTCTGCTCGGGTTCTTCGTCGGCCAGGTGATGAAGGAGACCGGCGGCAAGGCGAACGCGCGCGCGGTCAGCGAGCTCGTGCGCGAGAAGCTCACCGCCTAGTCGACAACCGCCGCGTGAGCGGCGTGTGAGCACCCCGTGAGCGGCCCGCAGGACACTCGGAGCGTCCACGAGAAAGGAGCTCGAGATGACGCGCAACCTCCGCGTCGCAATCGCGGGCCTCGTCGCGGCCGCAGTCGTGACCGGCGCCGCCGGAGCCGCCACCGTCGCCAACGGCGACTTCGAGAGCGGCGACCTCGCAGGCTGGACGGTGAGCAACCTCGGCAGCGGCGACTGGTTCAACTACACCGGCACGGTCGCGCCGCTGAGCGGGCACGCGATCGCCGCTCCCCCGCAAGGGACACGCGCCGCCACGTCCGCTCAGACCGGTCCCGGAAGCCACATCCTCTACCAGGACGTCGCGCTGGAGGCGGATCACGATCACACGCTCTCGTTCGTCCTCTACTACGCGAACTGGGCCGGGGCGTTCTTCTCCCCAGGGACACTCGACCCGTTCCTCGGGCAGGCGAACCAGCAGTACCGCGTCGACATCGTCAAGCCGACGGCGCCCGTCGACTCGCTCGCGGCGGGGGACGTTCTGTTGAACGTCTTCGCGACGAGCCCCGGAGACTCGCTGACCCTTGCGCCTACGCCGATCAGCGCCGATCTGAGCCAGTTCGACGGCCAGACGGTGCGAATCCGCTTCGCTCAAGTCGACAACCAGCTCTTCTTCCAGGGTTCCGTCGACGCCGTCGCGATCGCCTCGGTGCCGCGCAACATGCCGCCCGACTGCTCGGCCGCGGAGGCGACGCCGGCCTTGCTCTGGCCGCCGAACCACAAGCTGGAGCCGATCGGGATTCGCGGCGTGACCGATCCGGAAGGCGATGCCGTCAGGATCCTGATCACCGGCATCCGCCAGGACGAGCCGACGGAGGCACGTGGGGACGGGTCGTCCGGGCCGGACGGTGCAGGTGTGGGCGAGGCCGTCGCGCTCGTCCGCGCCGAGCGCAGCGGTACCGGTGACGGACGGGTGTACCACATCGCGTTCTCCGGATTCGACGCCGAGGGAGCCCGCTGCGCGGGCAACGTGCGCGTCGGCGTCCCGCAAACCAAGGGCGGTTTGGTGGTCGACGGTGGCCGTCTGTACGACTCCACGCGCTGAGCGCACGGCGTCGGTTGTCACCCGTGCCGGGCCTGGCTGGGCAGCTCCCAGCCAGGCCCGGCACGGCTTGTTCTCGCGGCCACCCGGCCTCGACGCGCCCGCGGGTCGTTAGCCTCCCCGGGAATGAGCTCCGACTTCCGCAAGGTCGCACTGATCGCCGCCTCGCTCGGCCTGCTCGTCAGCCTCTTCTTCGCACTCCGTCCCGACGACGACGAGGAGGCGGCAGGGACGACGACAACGGCGACCACCACTGACCGGGCGACGACGACCGAGCAGATGACCACGACCGAGGCGACAACGACAAAAAAAAAGGCGCCGCCGCCCGAGCCCCAGGTCGTCAGGGCGCGGATCGTCGTGGCGGGCGACGTCGCCCCGACCGTGAAGCGGTTCTCCGTCCAGCGCGACCGGCAGGTCGTGCTCGTTGTCGAGTCGGCGCTCACCGACCATGTCCACGTGCACGGGTACGACCTGATGGCCGACGTTGCGCCTGGCGCGCCGGCCACGATTCGCTTCAAGGCGACCGCGCCGGGCCGGTTCGAGATCGAGCTCGAGGATCGTGGCCTCCAGATCGGCGAGCTCGAGGTCCGCCCCTGAACTTCCTCACGTTCGTGGGACGCCGCTCGCGGTGCGTAGGCCGGGGGAACAGTACGGAGGTACGGGCCGCCGGCTGGAGCACCGCGAGCGGCGTGAGCCTTCCGCGGAGCCCGGCTCCGCCGGGCGGGAGCGGAAGGCGGCCACGGGCGTGAGGCTGGTCGCCCACGGGATCACCGGCGTGAAGGACCTGCCGGTCCCAGAGTGGCTCTTCTTCTGGGGCGGCGCCGTCGTCCTCGTCCTCTCGTTCCTCGCGCTCGGCGCGCTCTGGAAGCGCCCACAGCTCGAGCGTCGCACCGCCGGGACGCCGCTCCCGCGCGGGCTCGAGCGGGTGCTGCGCTCCACTGTCCTTCGCGTCGTCCTCGGTGCGTTCTCCGCCGGTCTGCTCGCACTCGTCTTTCTGACCGCGCTGATCGGCGAGCCGTCCTCGGCGCAGAACCTGGCGCCGACGTTCATCTACATCGTCTTCTGGCTCGGGCTCGTGCCGCTGCAGGTGCTGTTCGGCAACGTCTGGTCGGTGCTCAACCCGTGGCTCGCGGTCGCGGACGCCGTCGCGTGGGTCTGGCGCAGGCTGGGGCAGGAGTGGACGCCGCCGCTCGAGTACCCGCAGCGGCTCGGCGTTTGGCCCGGCGCGGTCGCCCTCGCACTCTTCGCAGCGCTCGAGCTCGCCTACGCCGAGCCTGCGAGCCCGCGCGCGCTCGCGCTGGCGGTCGCGCTCTACAGCTACGCGATGTGGTTCGGGATGGCCGCGTACGGCCGGAGAGCCTGGGACGAGCGCGGCAACGGCTTCACGGTCTACTTCGGGCTGCTCGCGCGGATCGCACCGTTCGGCGAACACGACGGCAGGCTCGTGTTCAGAACGCCCTTCTCGGGGCTCGCCGGCTCCGAGCGGACGCCGGGAATGCTCGCGTTCGTCGCCGTCATGCTCGGCTCGGTCGGGTTCGACGGGCTCACCCGCGCACCGTTCTGGCAGAACCTCCTCGCCGACGTCGAAGGGCCATACATCGTCGATGCGCCGCGGACGGCGGAGCTGCTGGCCACCGCCCTCTCACTCGTGGGCCTCGTCGCCTGCATCCTCGTCGTCGCGCTCGCCTACCTCGCCGCAACGAGGATCGCCGAGCGCATGATCCGGTCCGAGCGGCGGCTGGCAGCCGAGTTCGTGCAGAGCCTCGTGCCGATCGCGCTCGTCTACGCCGTCGCGCACTACTTCACGGCGTTCGTGATCAGCGGCCAGTACATCTTCTCGCTCGCGTCCGACCCGTTCGGGTTCGGCTGGGATCTCTTCGGCACGGTGACCTACTCGCCGAACATCGCCCCGTTCCCGCCGAACATCGTCTGGTACGTCCAGGTGGGTTCGCTCGTCGCGGGACACGTGGCCGGCCTTGCCGTCGCGCACGACCGCGCGGTCACGATCCTCCCGGCACGGGACGCTCTCCGCTCTCAGTACGCGATGCTGGGCCTGATGGTGCTCTACACGGTCGGCGGGCTATGGCTGCTCTCGCGGGGCTAGCAATGCTCGTCGCGCACGGCGGCGTCGGCGGCGCGATCGTCGAGGCGCTGCTCGCGCTCTCGATCGCGGGCGTTTTCCTTGCCGTCTACTTGCGGGAGCGGCGCGCCAGCCGCTCCCGCGATGAGAACGACGAGACCTAGGAGGGTTTGGCGAAATAGCAGCTGAGCCGCCGAGTCGCGCTGCTCGTCCCGAGGCCGCGTCCTCAGTCGCGCCGATAGCTTTGGCTATCGGCGCTCCCTGCGTCCTTGCCTCGGAACGAGCAGCGCACCCCGGCGACGAGCGCCATTCCGCCAAACCCTCCTAGATCAGGCCGCAGGAGCGGGCGGTGTTCGGCCACGGGTAGAAGCCGCGGCCGCTCCGGTAGGCGCGTTCGGCGACCCACATCTGCTCCGCCGCGGTCCAGCGGTTCGCGGTGCCCTTCCGCCGCAGCAGCTCGCCGCCGTAGGTCCGCTGGAAGGAGATGTCCATCTGCAGGCCGCCGTAGTAGCCGTTGCCGGTGCGGGTCGCCCAGCCCTGCGCGGGATGGCGCTCGTAGCGGTGGATACAGAGCCACTGCCGCCGGTGCGGCGGGTTCTGCGCCAGGCGCTGGGCCTTCTCGGCGCGCCGCTGCCAGAGCTCGCGCAGCCACTTCAGATACGCGGTGTCCTTGCTCCGCCGCTCGGTGAAGTACGTCGGCGTTCTCGGTTTGCTCATCAGCGTCTGCCACCGCCACGTCTTGGCGCGGTAGTCGGAGATCGCATCCAGTTGCGCCAGGCGCGCCGCCGAGGACGTCGCAGCGTGGGGCTCGGTCTGGGTGGCCGCACCCAGTGCGATCGATAGGGCGCCGGCAAGCACGAGCAGGCGCACGAACGGGTTTTTCACATGACCTCCAAGATCGTTGACACGACGGCCGACGCCGGGCAGGGAAGAGCCGCAGGTGCCCGGGCGGCGATGTGTTGCCGGCCTAGGCTAGCAATTGTCCTGTTTGCAAAAGGTAAGCAGTGTTAGCGGGCGGTTGTGGTTCCCGCATACAAAAGTCCTGCACCCACGGCAATGAACGCTGCGGTCTCGGCGGCCCCGAGCCCCGCGAGAGCGCTCCCGGCGGCCGCGGTCGCGAAGCCGGCCAGCAGCAGCGCGTTGCCGATCGGGCGGCGCCGGAAGCCCTTGACGGCGACCACGATCAGGGCGAGCGAGCCGGCGACGTTGCCGACGATCGCGAGGAGCCGGGCCGGAAAGAAAGCCAGGTGCTCCTGCGCCTCGGGGATCGAGCTGCCGGCGACCGGCGATTCGAGCGGCACGGCGAGCGCGACCCCGACGGCCAGACCGACGTAGACGAGAGCGATCGGCCCCGCGATCCGCACTCCGACCAGGAGCAGCGAGCCCGCACCGAGAAGGGCTGCGGTGAGCAGCCCGCCGAAGAGGTAGTAGGCCCGGAAGCTGCCCTCGTTCCAGCCGGCCGCAGCCCCGGCCGCGATCGCCGCGGCGCCGAGCGCGTAGGCGGCGAGACCCGCGCTCCAGGCCAGGAGGTAGGGCCGGCGCTGCTCGCGCCAGCGCGCCGCGAGGAGCCCGGCGAGCCGGAACGTGAGCAGGGCGGCGCCGAAGGCGAGGATCGCTTCCACGCCGGGAGCGTAGTGAGATTGTGTTTTTGGAACACAAGCTGGTGTCCGGCCCGTCCCGGCGCCGCGCTAGGGTGCGGCGATGGCGCAGAAGCGGTACCTGTTCACGCCCGGGCCGACCCCGGTGCCGCCCCAGGTGCTCGCCGCGCTCGCCGAGCCGGTGCTCCACCACCGCGCTCCGGACTTCCGCGAGGTCTACGCGCGTGTGCTCCGACGCTTGCAGGAGGTGCACAGGACGGAGAGCGAAGTGCTGCTCTTCACCTGCTCCGGGACGGGCGCGTTCGAGTCCGCGATCGTCAGCCTGTGCTCGCCCGGCGAGCGGGTGCTGGCCGTCTCGGCCGGCTCCTTCGGCGAGCGCTGGGCGGCGATGGCGCGCACGTACGGCTGCGAGGTGGAGGAGCTGCGCTACGCCTGGGGCGAGACGCCGACCGCCGACGACCTCCGCGCCAAGCTCGCCGCGATCGATCCCGTCTCGCTCGTCTTCCTCGTCCACTCCGAGACCTCGACCGGCGTCGTGGCCGACGTGCAGTCGCTCGCCGCAGTTGCGAAGGACGCCGGAGCGCTCGCCGTCGTCGATGCCGTGTCGAGCCTGGGCGCCGTGCCGCTGGAGATGGACGACTGGGGCATCGACGTCGTCGTCGCCGGGTCGCAGAAGGCGCTGATGACGCCGCCGGGGCTCGCGACCGCGGCCGTGTCCGCCGCAGCCTGGGAGCAGGTCGAGCGTTCGACGCTGCCGAGCTTCTACTTCGACTGGCAGCGCACACGAAAGGCGCAGGAGAAGCTCGACAGCGCCTTCACGCCGGCGGTGTCGCTGATCGTCGCGCTCGACGTCGCGCTCGGCCTCCTGCTCGAGGACGGGCTCGAGAACGCCTTCGAGCGCCACATCCGCCTCGGCCGGGCATGCCGGGCCGGGATCAAGGCGATGGGCCTGGAGCTGTTCTCGCCGGACGAGGACCGTGCCGCGGTCGTGACCGCAGCCAGGATGCCGGAGGGGATGGACTCCAGCGACTTGACGCTGGCGCTGCGCGAGCGGCACGGAGTCACGATCGCGGGCGGCCAGGGCGAGCTGAAGAACCTGATCTTCCGGATCGGCCACATCGGCTGGTACGACGAGTTCGATATCGCGACCGCGCTGAATGCGGTGGAACTGGTGCTGGGCGAGCTGGGGGCGCCGATCGAGCGGGGCGTCGCAGCCTCCAGGGCGCTCGAGGTCTACGCGGAAGGGACCCCGGTCTGAAGGTTCTCGTGCGGGAGGCGATCGCCCCCGCCGGAGTCGAGCTGCTGCGGTCGCGCTTCGACGTCGACGAGGACAGCGACTCGCCGCTGGAGGAGATCATCGGCGGCTACGACGCGATCGTGATCCGCTCGGCGACGAAGCTGACGGCAGCGGTGATCGAGCGCGCCGAGCGGCTGAAGGTGATCGGCCGCGCCGGCGTCGGGGTGGACAACGTCGATGTCGACGCGGCCACGCGCCGCGGCATCGTCGTCGCGAACGCGCCCGACTCGACCGTCGTCTCGGCCGCCGAGCACACGATCGGACTGCTCGTCGCGCTCGCACGCAACATCCCGCAGGCGCACGCGGCGCTGAAGGACGGCCGCTGGGAGCGCTCACGCTGGGGCGGGATCGAGCTCGCCGACAAGACCCTCGGCGTGCTCGGCTTCGGCCGGATCGGCCGGCAGGTGGCGCGCCGTGCGCTCGGCCTGGGAATGCGCGTCGTCGGCTACGACCCGTTCGTCGCTCCGGAGCGCTTCCGCGAGCTCGGGGCCGAGCACGCCCAGCATCCGGCCGACGTCTTCGCAGCAGCCGAGTTCCTGACGCTGCACCTGCCGCTCACTGAGGAGACTCGCCACTTCGTCGACGCCGAAGCGCTCGCGCAGATGCGCGACGGCGTCCGGATCGTCAACGCCGCTCGCGGCGAGCTCGTCGACGAGAGCGCGCTGGCGCAGGCGGTCCGGGACGGAAAGGTCGCGGGCGCCGCGCTCGACGTCTTCTCGGCCGAGCCGTACACGGGCGAGCTGCTCGAGCTCGAGAACGTCGTCGTCACGCCTCATCTCGCCGCGTCGACGGAGGAGGCGCAGGACCGGGCCGGCGTGATCGTCGCCGAGCAGGTCGTCGCCGCGCTCGAGGGCGGCCTCGTCTCGAACGCGCTCAACATCCCGATCGTCGGCGCCGAGGATCTCGAGCTGCTCGGCCCGTACATCCCGCTCGCGGCCAAGCTGGGGCGGCTCGCGGTCGAGCTCGCCGGCGGCCATCCGCGCCGGATCGCCCTCTCCTTCAACGGCGCGATCGCCGATCACGACACCCGCCTGCTCACCGTCGCAGCGCTGAACGGCGCCTTCCAGGGCCGGGTCGAGCAGGCCGTCAACTACGTCAACGCGCCCGTGATCGCCGCCGAGCGCGGGATCGAGGTGAGCGAGGAGCGATCGGCGAAGGCCCGCGACTACACGAGCCTCGTCACCGTCGCGGTCGACGACGTCCAGGTCTCGGGGACGATCATCGGCCCCGAGCACCGGCACTTCCTCGCCGGCGCGTTCGGCTTCGCGATCGACCTGCAGCTCTCGCCGCGGATGGTCTTCTTCCGCTACGACGACATCCCGGGTGTGATCGGGCGCGTCGGGACGATGTTCGGCGAGAGCGGCGTCAACATCGCGAACATGGCCGTCTCGCGCACGAAGGAGGGCGGCAAGGCGCTGATGGCGCTGTCGATCGACTCCGAGCCGCCGCCCGAGCTCGTGCAGCGGATCCGGGGTGAGGGCTTCGACGATGCCCGCTTCATCACCGTCTGACCGTGGCGGCGGCTGGGTGGCCGCCCAGACCGTGCTGATGGTGCTCTTCGTCGTGCTCGTGTTCCTGCCGCCGTACTGGCCGCGCCAGCTCAGCTTCGTCGGGATCCCGCTCGCAGTTCTCGGCGCGGCCGGCTTCGTCTGGTCGGCGCGCGCGCTCGGCAAATCGATGACGCCGTATCCGCGCCCCCGCGAGACGGGCGAGCTGATCGAGAAGGGGCCGTACCGCTTCGTACGCCACCCGGTCTACGCGGCCGGGTTCCTCTTCTTCCTCGGCGTCGGGCTCTCGTCGAGCGTGCCCGCCACGCTCGGTGCGCTCGCGCTCGGGACATTCTGGTGGCGGAAGGCGGCCGTCGAGGAGGGGCACCTGGCGGCGCGATTCCCCGAGTACGAGGACTACCGCCGCCGCGTGCGCAGGCTCTAGGGAATGTCGGCGGATCGCCCGGACGGGTACCCTTCAGCCGTGCGCGCGACCTGGCCCGAGCCCGTCGAACGGGTCGCCGCCTATCTCCGAGAGGCCGGCGCAGAAGCGCGACTCGAGGAGCTCGAGTCCGGAACGGCGACGGCCGAGGAGGCCGCGAAAGCCGCCGGCTGCACGCTCGAGCAGATCGTCAAGGCGATCGTCCTCGTCTGCGACGGCAAGCCCGTCGTCGCGCTCATCCCGGGCGACCGGCGCGCCGATCTCGACAAGATCGCTCGCGCCGTCGGCGCCGGCAAGGCGAAGATCGCGCGCCCCGCGGAGGTGGAGGAGGCGACCGGCTTCGCGCCGGGCGCCGTCGCGCCGTTCCCGCTGCCGAACGTCGATCGCGTGCTGATCGACCAGCGGCTTCTGAGCTACGACGTCGTCTGGGTCGGTGCCGGCTCGGAGACCCATCTGGCGGCCATGCATCCCGGTGTCCTCGTCCGGCTCGCGCAGGCGCAGCCCATGGACGCCGTCCAAGACTCCCCCTACCATTCCGCCTGAGAGGAGACCGCTTCGAATGCGCGAGACAGAGACGATCTGGATGAACGGCGAGTTCATCGACTGGCAGGACGCCAAGGTGCACGTAGGCGTTCACGGGCTGCACTACGGCACCGGTGTCTTCGAGGGCATCCGCTGCTACGAGACCCCCGACGGGCCGGCCATCTTCCGGCTCCGTGAGCACCTGGAGCGGCTCGACAACTCGGCGAAGCTGCTCCACATGGAGCTGCCGTACTCGGGCGAGGAGATCCGGACGGCGATGCACGAGCTGATCGGCCGCAACGGTCTCGCCGAGTGCTACGTACGGCCGTTCGCGTTCTACGGCTACGGCGAGCTCGGCGTCCACACGAAGGGAAACCCGGTCGAGGTCGTGATCATGAGCTGGCCGTGGGCGAACTATCTCGGCGACGAGAACGCCAGCACCGGCATCCGCGCGAAGATCTCCTCCTGGAACCGGATCGGCGCGAACACGGTGCCGCACGTCGCGAAGGCGACCGGCATCTACTTGAACTCGATGCTGGCGGTCCACGAGGCGCAGCGCGCCGGCTACGACGAGGCGATCCTGCTCACCGCGGAAGGCTTCGTCGCCGACGGCTCCGGCGAGAACATCTTCGTCGTCAAGGACGGCAAGATCTGGACGCCGCCGCTCTCGACCTCGATCCTCCCGGGAATCACGCGCGACAGCGTGATCCAGATCGCGCAGGACCTCGGTTACGTGGTCGAGGAGGCGAACGTGATCCGCTCCGACCTCTACCTCGCCGACGAGGTCTTCATGACCGGCACGGCCGCCGAGGTGACGCCGGTGCGCTCGGTCGACGACCACGAGGTCGGCGTCGGCCCGGTCACGCTCGAGCTGCAGAAGGCGTATCTCGACACGGTGCGCGGCAAGAGCGACCGCTGGGGCCACTGGCTCGACCGGGTCGCCGTCGGGACGACGGCCGCAGAGGCGTGACGGTCGACACGAGGCAGATCCCGCTCTCGTCCCCGTACCTGGACGAGCGGGACGAGGAGCTGGTCCTCGAAGTGCTGCGCTCGGGCCGGCTCTCGCTCGGCCCTGCGATCGAGCGCTTCGAGCGGGTCTTCGCCGAGAGGGTCGGCGCGCCGTACGCGGCCGCCGTCTCGTCAGGGACCAGCGGGCTGCACCTGCTCGCAGTGATCGGTGGCCTTGGCGAGGGCGACGAGGTGATCACGTCGCCGTACTCGTTCGTGGCCTCCGCCAACTGCTTCATCTACGAGGGGGCGACGCCGGTCTTCGCGGACGTCGACGAGCGGACGATGAACCTCGATCCGGCGGCGGTCGAGGCCGCGATCACGCCGCGGACGAAGGGGATCGTCGCCGTCGACATCTTCGGCTACCCGTGCGAGCTCGACCCGCTCCGGGAGCTCGCGGAGCAACATGGCCTCGTCCTGATCCAGGACGCGTGCGAGGCGCTCGGGGCCGAGTACCGGGGCGGGACGGTCGGCTCGCACGGCGTCGACGCGGTCTTCGCCTTCTACCCGAACAAGCAGATGACGACCGGCGAAGGCGGGATCGTCACGACGCACGACGAGGCGACCTGGCGTTCGCTCGTCAGCCTGCGCAACCAGGGTCGCGCCGACGGCGGCGGCTGGCTCGACCACGCGCGCCTTGGCTTCAACTACCGGATCGATGACATCCGCGCCGCGCTCGGAATCGGCCAGGTCGAGAAGCTCGACACGATCCTCTCCCTGCGCGGGGCCGCGGCGGCTCGCTACGGGGAGCTGCTGGCCGGCGTCGACGGACTCGAGGTCCCGCTCGCCGACGACGCCGACCACGTCCGCTCCTGGTTCGTGTATGTCGTCACGCTCGCGCGCGGCACCGACCGGGAACGTGTGATCGCGGAGCTCGAGCGGCAGGGAATCGCCTCCTCCCGCTATCTGCCGTCGATCCACCTCCAGGCCTACATGCGCGAGCGCTACGGCTTCCGCGAGGGGCTCTGCCCGGTCTCGGAGGACCTCTCGCAGCGGACGTTGGCGCTTCCGTTCTTCACCGCGATCGAGGCCGGCGACCAGGAGCGCGTCGCCGAGGTGCTCGCGGCGGCGCTCGCCTGACATGGCCGACGGCTCCCGCATGGTCTTCCTCGGCTTCGGCAAGTACGCCCGCGCCGACCGGATCTACGCGCTCCAGCCGATCACCGGCGACAGCCGCGGCGGTGGTCAGCGGACGCTCGTCTGGGTCGAGGGCGTCACCGATCCGGTGATCGCGTCCCGCACCGAGCGGACGATCCTGCACGACATGGGACAGGAGGCGTCTGCGGGCTCACCGCTGCTGGACGAGGCGCTCGCGCTTGCGGAGCGCCTGGCCGAGGACGCAGCCAGCGGCCGTGTCGACCTCGCCGACCTGGGTCGGCGCGCGCGCAAGCTGCTGGAGTCGTCCAACAAGTCCGCCGAGTCCTCGCAGCTGTTCTGAAGCTCGCGCGTCAGTTCTTCGCCCGCAGCGTCCACGAGGTCGCGCCCGAGCTGATCGGCGTCACGCTCTTCGTCGACGGCGTCGGCGGCCGGATCGTCGAGGTGGAGGCGTACGACGCGGAGGATCCCGCCGCGCACGGCTTCCGCGGGCGCACGCCGCGCAACGCGTCGATGTTCGGACCGCCCGGGCACGCGTACGTCTACCGCTCCTACGGCATCCACTGGTGCCTGAACTTCGTCTGTGAGGCGGAAGGGAGCGCCGCAGCGGTGCTGATCCGGGCGCTCGAGCCGACCGACGGCCTCGTCCTCATGCGCGAGCGGCGCGGGCTCGACGACGTTCGGCTGCTCGCAGCCGGGCCTGGACGCCTCTGCGAGGCGCTCGGCGTCACCCGCGAGCACGACGGCCTCCCGCTCGACGCGCCCCCGTTCGAGCTCCTTGCTCCGCCCGAGCGTCCGGAGGTCGCCGCCGGCGCCAGGATCGGGATCACCGTCGCCACCGACCTGCCCTGGCGCTACGTGGAAGCGGAGTCGCGCTGGCTCAGCCGGCCGCTGCGGTCGCGCGCGAGCGCGAAACCACCAGCTCGACCTTGACGCCCGGCGCCGCCGCGAGGCCGGCCCGCGTCTTTTGCTCGAGCACCTTGCCGGTGCCGCCACTGTCTCCCGTGCCGCCCTCGACCCAGGTGATCTTCGGCTCGAGCTTGAGCCGCTTCAGGCGCCGCCGCGCGTCGGCGATGTCGCGCCCGACCAGGTTTGGGATCACGCCCTGCGTCGCCTTGGTGACGATCAGGATGATCTCGTCGTACGACGACTTGTAGCCGCGCTTCGGCAGCTGGTCGACGACCACACCAACGCGCTGGAGCGGGTTGGCCGGCTCGTAGACCAGCTTCGCCGTCAGCGGCTGCGCCTCCACACGCGCTTGCGCCTCGACGAGCGTCAGCTTGCGCACGTCGGGCACCTGCACCTCGTTCTCGAGGCAGTTCGCGGTCTTGCTCGGGCCCGTGCCGGCGAAGTAGACGACCTCGCGCCGCTCGCGGCAGAGCCCGTTGTCGAGCATCAGCCGGTCACCGCGGCGGACGACCAGCTTCGGCGCCACGTACGGGACGGCGGGCGCGGGGAATCCGACCGGCTGCTCGTTCTTGAGCGCCTTCTCCATGAACGACTTCCAGATCAGAGCGGGAAAGCTGCCGCCGGTGACGGGCTCGCCGTGGAACTCGGTCAGCATCGGCTTCAGTGTCGTCGGGTAGCCGACCCACACCGCCACCGCCAGCTGGGGCGTGTAGCCGACGAACCAGGCGTCGCCGTAGTTCTCCGTCGTCCCGGTCTTGCCGGCCACGGGTCGGTTCGGGAGGTACGCGCGCTTGCCGGTGCCGTAGCGGACGGCTTTCTGCAGGATCGAGTTGACGACTCCCGCTTGCGTCGCGGTCAGCGCGTTGAACGCCTTCGGCGTGTTGTGGCGCTTCGGTCCGCAGCGAGTGACCTCCTCGATCACCCGCGGCCGATTGCCGAAGATCGCCCCGTCCGCGCGCCGGCCGCCGTGGGCGAGCGTCGCGTACGCACGGGCGAGCTCGAGCGGCGTCACGGCCTCGGCACCGAGCCCGATCGCGTAATAGCCGTCGAGCTTGCTCCGGATCCCGAGCCGCTTTGCCGTCTCGGCCACCTTCTTCGACCCGACCAGCTGCGTCAGCTGCGCGTAGACCGAGTTGTCCGACTCGATCGTCGCCTTCTCGAGATCGACGTTCCCGTAGTAGATGTCGTCGTAGTTGCCGACGACCCAGTCCTTGTCACCGAGGTCGATCGCCTGCGGCTCCGACTCGAAGTGCGTCGCGGGCGAGATCCCCTGGCGCAGCGCAGTCGCGAGCACGAACGGCTTGAACGACGACCCGGGCTGGCGGACGCCCTGGACGGCGAGGTTGAACTGGCTCTTGCGGTAGTTGTTGCCGCCGACCATCGCCCGCACGGCGCCGTCGCGTGGGTCGATCGCGACGAGCGCTGCCGAGGGGCCGTTCGGATTGGTGAGCCATTTCGAGATTGCGTCCCGCGCGGTCTGCTGCAGCCCCAGGTCGATCGTCGAGCGAACCTTGATCCCGCCGCCGAACACCTTCGTCTGACCGCACTCGTCGATCAGCTGCTGCTTGACGTAGTTGACGAAGTGCTGGGCTGGGCCTTCGGTGCCGGGCAGCCGCACCTTGTCCGGGTCGGGCAGGTCGGTCGCATCCGCCTGCTCGAACTGCTGCTGTGTGATCTGCGACTCCTCGAGCATCGCCTGGAGCACGACCCGCCGCCGCTTCCGTGCCGCGTCCCGATTCGCGACCGGCTCGTAGCGGGTCGGGTCCGCCGGGATCCCGGCGAGCAGGGCCGACTCGGCCAGCGTCAGTTCCTTGGCGCCGTGCTGAAAATAGGTGAGCGCGGCCTGCTGGACGCCGTAGGCGCCGTTGCCGAAGTAGATCGTGTTCAGGTACTCCTGCAGGATCTTCTTCTTCGGCCAACCGCCGGGGCGCTCGAGCTGCCAGGCATAGGCCGCCTCGCGCACCTTGCGCGCAATCGTCTTCTGGTCGCGGTCGAGCGCGTTCTTGACGAACTGCTGCGTGATCGTCGAGCCGCCCTCGACGACGGCCTGGTGGCGGATGTCGGCGACGAGGGCACGGCCGATCCCGCGCAGGTCGATCCCGTCGTGCTCCCAGAAGCGGCGATCCTCGATCGCAACGATCGCGTGCCGCATCGGGTCTGCGATCTGGTCGTAGCTGATCAGCGTGCGCGCCTCCGACCCGCGCAGGACGGCGAGGATGCGCTTCCCGTCCTTGTCGTAGATGTACCCGTTCGCCTGGTTGTTCAGCTGGCGCTGCGGATCGAGCTTTCCGGTGTCGATCTCGGCGGCGACGGCCCGAATCAAGCCGAAGCTGAACGAGACCGACCCGACGATCAGGAGGACGGTGAGGAGCGCGAGGAGGCGAAGCTTGCGGATGCGGCGACGCGGGCGCGCGGTCTTTTTCCTGAACAGCCGCAAGGGGTGAATGGTAGCCCTGATACAGGTCAGGCGGCTGCGATCACGGCGAGGACGTCGTCCCCGTAGCGCTCGAGCTTGGTCGGCCCGAAGCCCTTGACGGCGGCCAGATCGCGCTCGTTTGCGGGCTTCGCGGACGCGAGCTCGCGCAGGGTCGCGTCGTGGAGCACGACGTACGCCGGCACCTCGTCCTCACGCGCCCGTTCGAGCCGCCAGGCCCGCAGGCGCTCGAAGAGACCCTCGTCGGCCGGACCGGCCGGCGCCGCCGCGCCGATCCGCGGCAGCTCGGCACCGGGTACGGCTCGGAGCAGGCGGAAGCCGTCGTCGCTCTCGAAGGACTCCACTGCGCCGGACACCTCGAGCAGCTGGATCCAGCGCTTGATGTCCGCCTGGCTCGCTGCCGAGAGCAGCCCGAAGTGGGGCGAGCGCTGCGCCGACCTCGGCGCGCTCATCGAGCCGCGGAGCATTGCGGTGAGGCCCGGTGCGTCCGAGCGGCCAGCGCAGCTCGAGCACGGCGCGGTGGATCGCGGCACCGATGTCGTCGGGCAGTGGAGCGGCCGAGACCGGCGCGTCGGCCGGCGCCGCGAGCGGCGAACAGACGTCGCACATGCCGCAGTCCTCGTCGAGCGTCTCACCGAAGTGCTCAGCGACCTGCCGGTGCCTGCAGGCACGCGACTCGGCGAAGCGGACGAGCCGGTCGGCGCGGGCCAGCGCCTCCTGCTCGTAGCGGGCGAGGAGGGTGTCGATCCGCCCCGCCGCGTCGGCGGGCGGATCCGGCACCTCGACCTGCATCGCCCGCCCGGCGTCGAACCCGCGCTGGACGAGCCCGACCTGCTCGAGCATCCCGATCAGGACGCGCGGATCCGGCTCGTCACTGGCTGCACCAGAAGCAAGTTCCTCCGGCAGCACCTCGCGCCGGCCGCGCAGCTGCGCGTAGACGGCGCGGAGGTCGGCGACGGTCGGGATGTCCGAGCGCGCGAACCGCCGCAGCTGGCTCGCGTCGGAGCGGCTCGCGAGCAGGAGCGTGTCCGATGCCCGGCCGTCTCGCCCTGCCCGGCCGACCATCTGGACGTAGCTCTCGAGCGACTCGGGATAGTTGTAGAGCGCGACCAGCCGGATGTCGGGCTTGTCGATCCCCATCCCGAACGCCGTCGTCGCGACGACGGTCTGGATCCGGCCTTCGATGAACGCCTCCTGCGCCGCCGAGCGCTCCTGCGGCTCGAGCCCGGCGTGGTAGTGGACGGCGGCGAGATCGTGGACGCGGAGCGTGCGCGCGAGGCTCTCGCAGCTCCGCCGGGAGCGCGCGTAGACGATCGCCGAGGCGCCGCGAAGCTCGTGCAGCCGCCGGACGAGCGTGCGCAGCCTGTCTTCCTCGCCGTCGACGATCTCGACGTCGTAACGCAAGTTCGACCGGACGACGCTCGTGCGGACCACCTCCGGCTCCCTGCCGAGAGCGGCCGCGATCTCGCGCTCGGTCGTCGGCGTCGCCGTGGCGGTCATGCCGAGGATCGCCGGGCGGCCAAGCGCGTCGAGGGCGCGGCGGATGAAGAGGTAGTCGGGCCGGAAGTCGTGCCCCCACATGCTGACGCAGTGCACCTCGTCGATCACGACGAGGCCGATGTCGATCCCAGCGATCGCGTCGAGGAAGCGCCGCTGCCGGAGCCGTTCGGGGGCGACGTAGAGGAGCCGGTAGCGGCCCTCGGCCGCGGCGCGCAGCCGTGCCGCCGCCTCGTCCGGGTCGAGCGACGAGTTGATCAGCGTCGCCTGCGCCGCGACCTCGGCAGGAAGCTTGTCGACCTGGTCCTTCATCAGCGCGATCAGGGGCGAGAGGACGAGCGTCGGCGTCGGGCGGAGCATCGCCGCCAGCTGGTACGTGAGCGACTTGCCCGAGCCCGTCGGCATCAGCGCGAGCGTGTCGCGGCCGTCGACGGCGGCGCGGACGACCTGCTCCTGGCCGGGGCGGAAATCCGCGAATCCGAACAGCCGAGTCAGTGCGGGCTTCAGCTCGCTCACGAGCCAACTGTACGGACGCGATCGGAACGCATCCGTCACGGCTTCGTGACGAATCAGCCGCCGACGGGCAGCTGCGCGCGCACAGTCGTCCCGTCGCCCGGAGGGCTGAGGACGTCGAGCCGGCCCCCGAGCGCCTCAACGCGATCCGCGAGGCCGCGCAAGCCTGATCCCTTCGCGCTGTCGGCTCCTCCGACGCCGTCGTCCTCGACCGAGATGGAGAGGAGGCCGCCGCCCTGCGTCAGCCCGACCACCACCTGCGAGGCGCTCGCGTACTTGCCGATGTTCGCGAGCGCCTCGGAAGCGACGAAGTACGCGGCCCGCTCGATCGCTTCCGGAAACCGGTCGCGCGTCTCGATCGTCAGCGACACGGGCACGAGCGAGCCGGCGACAAGCGACTCGAGCGCCGCGACGAGCCCGTGGTCGAGGATCGCCGGATGGATACCGCGCGCCAGGTTGCGAAGCTCGGCGAGCGACTGCGCCAGCTCCTCCTGCGCGGACGCGAGCAGTCGGGCCGCGGCTTCAGGGTCGTCGCGCATTCGCGCCTCCGCGAGATGGAGGGCGATCGAGAGCGAGACCAGCCGCTGCTGTGCGCCGTCGTGGAGGTCGCGCTCGATCCGCTTGCGCGCAGTGTCGGCCGCCTCGACGATCCGCACCCGTGACGACGCCAGCTGCTCCTCCGCCAGCTTGCGCTCGGTAACGTCGCGGGCGAGGGCGTAACAGCTCGACCCGTCGCCGGCCGAGACTGCTGTCCAGTGCAGCCAGCGATAGGAGCCGTCCTGGTGCAGGTGCCGTTCCTCGTAGATGCCCGTCTGGATCCCGGAGCTGAGCGTCTCGAGATCGGCGGCGGAGGCTTCGCGATCGTCCGGGTGGACGAAGTCCAGGAACGGCTGGGAAAGCAGCTCCCGCTCCGTGAAGCCAAGCGTGCGCTGGAACGCCGGGTTGACGCGCTTGTAGTAGCCGTCGAACCCGAGCACACAGAGCATGTCGATCGAGAGGTCGAAGAACTTCTCGAGCTCGGTTTGCGCGCTCGCCAAGCGCCCAGTCTAGAAGGCAGCGGAGTCGCGCGGACTACGCCGAGACGGCGGGGAAGACCGGGTCGCCGGTCGGCGCGTCGACGCCGCCGTCCTGCTCGAGCGTGACCGCTACCGTCTGCCCGGGCGCGACCCGCCGCGAGAGCATCGCGACGCCGGGCCGGTCGAAGAGGCCCGCGCGCTGCGGCACACCGTTCTCGAAGACCCAGATCTCGTAGTCCTTGCCCGCCGGTGCGGGCGCGAGCCGCCGGACGACGAGCGCCGCTCGGCCGGTCGGGGTGACGACGAGGTTCGCCTCGCCGTCGGCGCTCTCGTGGACTCGAGCGTTCGGGTCGCTCAGGATCGCGAGCACGCTGTTCGCGTCGTCGAGGTCGCGGGAGAGGCCGAGCGACCAGACACCCAGGGCGACCGCGACCACGGCCGCCACTGCCGCAGCCGAAGCGAGGACGGGCGCCGTGATGCGGCGGCGCAGCGGCACGACGTTCGGACGCTCGTCACGCGCCTGCTCGAGGATCCGTTCACGGAGCGATGCGGGCGGCGTCGGACCGCCGGCCGCGCGACCGAGCGCGCCCGCGACCTGCCAGAAGCCCTGCAGCTCGTCGCGGCAGCGCTCGCACGAGGCGAGGTGCTCCTCGTAGCGGGCACGCTCGTCCGGGTCGAGCGCGTCGAGCGCGTAGCCCGCGGTCAGGTCGTGTAGGTCCATTCCGTCCTCTCATGTCCCTTCGTCGAGGAGCTCGCGCAGGCGCGTCAAGCCCGAGAACATACGGCTCTTGATCGTGCCGAGCGGCTGACCGAGCCGCTCCGCGAGCTCGGACTGGGTGTAGCCCCCGTAGTAGGCGAGCTCGATCGCCTCGCGCTGCTGATCTGGGAGCTGCGCCAGCGCGGCCTGGACCCGCTCGCGGTCGAGCCGGAGCCACGCGGCCTCCTCGGCCGATCCGACTGCCGGTTCCGGGGTGCTCTCGATCGGCTCGGTGCGCCGGCGCTGCTCGCGCCTGACGAGGTCGACGGCGCGGCGGTGGACGAGCGTCAGGATCCAGGTCGACGCCTTCGCGCGCTCCGGGATGAAGGAGCCGGCGCTGCGCCAGAGCCCGAGGAAGGCTTCCTGGACGGCGTCCTCGGCGAGCGCCTCGTCGCGGAGGACTCGGTAGGCGAGGCCGTAGGCCGTGCCGCCGACCCGGTCGTAGAGCTCGGCCAGCGCCGATTCGTCGGAGCGTGCGACGAGCGCGACGAGCGCCTCGTCGGAGAGGTGAGCCAGGTCGCGACTGCGCATCGGCACGGTTGAAGCTACAGCGAGCACACCACCAATTCGACGGCGGCGCAATTTCGGTTCGACCCGAAATCGCGATCGAACCGGTCTCCGCACTCGGGCGAAGGAGGGCTGTCCAGCAACCACCAAGGAGTGTGGGACCCATGAAGAAGGCAGCACTGGCGGCCGCCGCTCTCGGAGCAGTCACGATCACAGCGCTCGGCGCTGCAGTCGTCGGCTCCGGCCCGAGCGCCGGCACCGCCTCGAGTCACCGGGAGGCGCCGCTGATCGCAGAGGATCCGAGCGCCGACAACACCGACCTGTACGCGTTCCGAAGCCCGGACAAGCCGAACACGGTCACCATCGTCTCGAACTGGATCCCCGGCGAGGATCCCGCGGCGGGCCCGAACTACTACACGTTCTCGCCGTCCGCGAAGTACAAGATCAACATCGACCGGACGGGCGACGCGCGGCCGGACATCGTCTACGAGTTCCGCTTCGGCCGCACGGCCGGGCCGGCGTTCCTCGGCAACACCGTCCAGAGCTGGTCGATGTGGCGCAACAAGAAGCTGTTCGCCCGCGGCAAGACGCCGCCGAACAACATCGGCCCGCGCTCGACCCCGAACTACCCGAGCCTCGTCTCGAAGTCGATCGTGCAGAAGGACGGGCTCTCGATCTTCGCCGGCCAGCGCGACGACGCGTTCTTCGGTGACATCGGAGCGATCTTCGACCTGGTCGCGTTCCGCAAGGGAACCGGCGCGAACGGTGGCGGCAAGGACTTCTTCGCCGGCTATGCCGTGCACGCGATCGCGGTGCAGATCCCGATCGCCGACCTGAACGCGAAGAACTCGACGATCGGCGTCTGGGCCTCGACCGAGCGGCAGAACGTGACCGTGAACGGGAAGCTCACGCGCGGCTGGACGCAGGTGTCGCGCCTCGGCAACCCGCTCGTCAACGAGGTCGTCGTCCCGACCGCCGTTAAGGATCAGTGGAACCGCTCCGCCCCGGTGAACGACAAGCAATACGCCGGCCCGGTGCTGACGCCGATCCTGGCCAAGCTGATGAACGACCTCTACAAGGTGAAGGCGCCCGAGACAAACCGCGACGACCTGGTCGCCGTGTTCGGGACGGGCGTCAAGGGCCTCAACTACACCGGCGACACCGTCGCCGACATGCTGCGGCTCAACTACTCGATCCCGGTGACGCCGGCGGGCAAGGTCAACCGCCTTGGCGTGATCGGCGGCGACAACGGCGGCTTCCCGAACGGCCGCCGGCTCGGCGACGACGTGGTCGACGCAGCCGAGCGCGTCATGGCGGGCTTCCTGAAAGGGAACAAGGTCGAGCTCGGCGACGGCGTCAACGCCGGCGACGTGCCGGCTCTGGACTCGTTCCCGTACGAGGCCAACCCGCCGTCCGGGTTTGCCAACTCGAAGGGCGAGCTCCGCCCGTAAGCGAGTCGCGGGGCCCCGCTCGCGGGGCCCCGCTTCCACCGAACAAGGAGATCGACGTGAAGAAGATCGGCTTCATCGTGCTCGTGCTGGCCGCAGCGAGCGCCGCGCTCCTCGGGGGCGCGCTCCAGGAAGGCGACGCTGCCAGCCCCGGTGAGGCAGAGCGTCTGGCGACACGCGGTCTGCAACTCCAGCAACAGGCCCGCGCGACCGGCAATCCGACTCTCTACCCACGCGTGGAGCGCGAGTTGCGAGCCGCGCTCGAGCTGGAGCCTCGTAGCGCGCTCGCCCTGCGCGGCCTCGCGGCTCTCGCCGCCTCTCGGCACCGCTTCGCCGAGTCGCTCGAGCTCGCCGAGCGCGCACAGGCACTCGAGCCGCAGGTCGCGTCTGTCTACGGCCTGATCGGCGACGCAAACCTCGAGCTGGGGCGCTACCGCAAGGCGTTCGCCGCCTTCGAACGGATGTCCCGGCTCAAGCCGACCGCGTCTGCCTATGCCCGCGTCTCCTATGCCCGTGAGCTGCTGGGCGACGTCGACGGCGCGATCGGGGCGATGGAGCTCGCGATCGACGCGTCGGTCGGTGTCGCGGAGCCGTCTGCCTGGTCGCGGACGCTGCTCGCGAATCTCCTGCTCTCGCAGCGGCGTGTCATCGAGGCGGACGTCCGTTTCCGCGAGGCGCTGGCGTTCGTGCCGGACTACCCCGCCGCGCTCGCCGGACTGGCGGAGATCGCGTCGAGCACGGGGAATCTCGACCGCGCCGCCGCGCTCTATCGGCGGGCCGCAGCCGGCGCGCCCGTGCCCGAGTTCGCCGCAGCCCTGGGTGACACGCTGGCCCGGCTCGGCCGCCACGCGGACGCCGAGCGGGCATGGCTGCAGGCCGAGCAGCTGGAGCGGCTCTTCGCAGCGAACGGCGGCCGCAACCTCCTCGAGACGGCCGAGTTCGACCTCAACCACG
>CAVYSL010000006.1:0-40862 GCA_963771185.1 uncultured Gaiellaceae bacterium | reverse complement strand
ACGTACATAGATCCGCAAGGCACTGCGAAGACCGGGATGCCGCTACGGTTCGTCCTGGCCGACCATCGGACCGAGAGGGGGTTGACGGCTGGCGAGCGAAGTCATCGACCACGTCGGTATCCGTGTCAGCGACCTGCATGCGAGCCGGCGGATGTACGAAGCGGCGCTGGCGGAGCTCGGGTTCTTGGTGCTGTCCGAGGGCACGTTCGAGGGTGACGCCTACGTCTTGTTCGGGCGCGGCGACCGCGATGACTTCTGCCTGCACACGGTCGGCAGCAAGCCCGGCCGTGACCGGGTGACCACCGGTGCGCATATCGCCTTCTGCGCAAGCGACGCCGAGTCGGTCATGCGCTGGCACGACGCCGCCGCGGCACATGGCGGAACCGACATCGGACCCCCCGGTGTCCGTCCCGAGTACAGCGGCCACTACTACGCCGCGTTCGTGCTCGATCCTGACGGCAACAACGTCGAGGCCGTCTTCCACACCCCGACGGAGCTCGTCGCCGAGTAGCAGTGATGCCTCGTCTGGGTATTCAAGGCATTCGCTGCGAGCGTCGGCGCTTGAGGGTCCTGATGAGGGCGGTGGTCCGCGATCGGTATGGACCCCCGGACGTCTTGCGGGTCGAGGACGTTCCCAAGCCGGTCATGGCGTCTGACGAGGTCCTCGTGAGGATCCGCGCGACGGGGGTCACCCGCTCCGACGCCCATCTTCGCGCCGGCGAGCCGTATGTCAGCCGGATCGGGTCTGGGCTCCGGCGACCCAAGCGGCGAATCCTCGGGCACGAGCTCGCGGGTGAGATCGAGGCGATCGGCGCGGCGGTGACCGAGTTCGAGGTCGGCGACCGCGTGTTCGGAGCGCTCCCATACCTCGCGCTCAGCACGGGCGCGCACGCGGAGTACATCTGCGTCCCGGAGAGCTTCCCGCTCGCGCACATGCCCGCCGCAATGAGCTTCGAGGAAGCCGGCGCGGTCTGCGACGGAGCGCTGCTGACGTTGAACGCGCTGCGGCCCGCGGCACCGCTCGAGGGCAAGCGAATCCTCGTGTACGGCGCATCCGGCTCGATGGGGACGGCAGGAGTTCAGCTCGCGAAGCACTTCGGCGCCCGCGTCACCGCCGTGTGCAACACGAAGAATGTCGAGCTCGTTCGTTCGCTCGGCGCCGACGAGGTGATCGACTACCTGCAGACGGACTTCACGAAGAACGGCGAGACGTACGACGTCATCTTCGATGCGGTCGGCAAGCACTCGTTCCGGCGCTGCAAGCGCTCACTGAACCCGGGCGGGCTCTACCTACCCACGGACGGGTTCTGGAACGTCGCCCTCTGGCTCCTGCACAAACGGTTCGGCGACAAGAAGGTGGTGTTCGAGCTACCTCCCCGCATGCGCAAGGAGGACGTCCTCCTCCTCAAGGAACTGATCCAGGCCGGCGAGTACCGAGCCGTCATCGACCGGGCCTATCCGCTCGAGGACGTGATCGAGGCGCACCGGTACGTGGAAACGCAACAGAAGGTCGGCAACGTCGTGCTGACCGTCCTCTGAAGGCAGTCGACCACGACTGCGGCCGCACGGGCGACTCGTGCCCTTTTCCCAGCGCAGCTCGCCTTGCTCAGCTGCCGTCGCGAATGTCGCTGAGCGAGCGGGCATTGAAGGCGATTGCGTCGAAAATGCCAGTGCAGCCGGCGCCGGTCGGGGCCTGGCAGACGAAGCCGATGCGTGGCGCCGCGCTCTGCGGCCGGAAGACCCGGACGAGCTCCCAGCGCCCGCCGCCGTCGGATGCGTGGAAGGCGATCGCCTCGCCGACACGCGCCAGTCGCAGCCAGGCGCTTCTCTGCGCAAGCACGGTCGAGTTGCAGTCGTCGGAGAAGGTGTCGGTGACGACTGAGACGATCGTTGGGCCGGCCGCGGTCACCTCGACGGCAAGCTTGGCCCAGTGGTCGTCGTCGTCGTAGACGAAGAGGCCGGCGGCGTCGAACATGGCGTCGCCGTCGAGGACGACGTGCGCCTCCCAGGTGAAGTCGCCCGTCGGCGCCGGTCCCACGAGCAGCGGCGCCGTGCGCACGGCGCGGGCGCTGATCGGGTCGATGAACCAGTCCGTCTGCGCAGGTGCGCTGACGACGAGCCGAGCCGGCTCGGCATGCCACTCAGCGGGCGGGCACAGCCACTCGAGCGCCATCGGCACGGCATCAAAGCCTAGGTCGTTGCCGGTCATGCCCTCTTCCAGCTGTACGAGGTGCTGGTAGACGTCACCCGGAAGCCCGCGCCGACGTAGAGCGAGCGCGCCGCGGCGGTGGCGTAGCTGACCTTCAGGCGGCGTGCCCCGCGCGATGCCAGCCGATCGAGACCCGCAGTCAGCATGGCACGGGCCAAGCCGCGCCGCTGGTACTCCTCCTCGACTCTCATCGGCTCCAACATCCCAACCTGAGTCACGGGATCGAACCAAAAGAGCGCGTAACCGCCGACCTGACCGTCGGCAGTTTCAGCGGCGAGGTCCAGTGCCGGGTCGTAGAGCGAGCACTGGCGGAGACGGGCCTCGACCTGTTCGCCGTTTCGATGTCGCATCGGGTGCGGCCTGGTCTTCTCCAGGGCACGGTCGACGAGAACGAATCCCTCCGGCAGAGGGGTGACATCAGGTCTTTCCTCGGCATCCATCCAGGTGGTCCCGTCCTCTTCGCCGACGACAAAGCCGGCGCTGGTCAGTAGGTCGACCAGCTCAGCATCGTCGTTGTCGACGAGCACATCGACCGATTCGATGTCCAACGCGTCGATCGCCTCGACCGCGCGCCGCCAGAGAGCCGACAGCGGAACGGTCGTGACACCGGGGACCACGATGAGATCGCACCCCCAGGCCGAGCCCCAGTCGGTTAGGACGACGCCGGCAACAGGCCCTTCGTCGTCGATCCAGAAGTGCTGGTCGATCGCGTCCGAGCGGCGCGGCGTACGCCACCACCACTGCAGGTCAGCCGCCTCCCAGAGCCCCGCTTCCGCGTCCGCCAGGCGAGCGCGCTGCAGAAGCTCCGTCGCCAGAGCCAGATACTCGAGGCCCTTCGCCTGCACTTCATCGATCGCCATGCGTCATCCCAGGTGAGTCTTCGGCTAGCTAGCCAAGACGTACCAGGCAAGCGAGCCCACGAAGAGCGCCCACCCGATGACTTCGACGGCGACGAGCCCGCGAACCGTTGAGTAAGGCTGAATCGGGGACGGCGTGGCCGCCTCACGCTTCCTTCGCTCCATCTTGATGACGCGGACGGTGCCGCTTACGAAGATCAGTGGCAGCGCGATGAAGAGGAGCACCAGCGCACCCGTCGGGGCTTCTTGGAGGAAGTCAGCCACGTCGAGATGCTAGTTCGGCAAGCGGCGGGTCATGCTCAAGCGCAAATGGCGAGACTGGCACGCTGCTCGGGCAAGATTTTCCGTTCCTCGCCCAGATCCGCGGCCATGAGGACTCCAGGTTGGGCGAGTACGCGCAAGCAGTCATGGCCGCTGCGCCGTGGCCGCACTGAAAACCGGCGCCGCCCGAAGACTGCCCACTTCGATCCGGAGGGCGCGTCGCCGGGGCGCTAGTCAGCCCACCAGTCGCGCTTGCCCTCGACGTCGTCGCGAGGAGCTTCGCCGAGATGGGGCGCGCCGATGACGATGATCTCGAGACCGTCCGGCCCCGCCTCGTAGCCTCGCCAGGTCCCGGCAGAGACGCGCACCATGTCCCACTGCTTGAGCTCGACGATCTCGTCGTCGAGCTTCATTCGCCCGCTCCCGCGCACAACCACGTACACCTCCTCCTGCTTCTTATGCGTGTGGCCGTACGGAAAGCGATACCCGGGCGGGACCCGCTGGTAGCCCAGACCGGATTGCTCGAGTTCGAGCGCCTCGGTCGCCAAGCGGAACTCCAGGTCCGGCGCGCCGTCGAACTTGGACCCGAGATCCTCCAGATCCTCTTTGAGGTTCCTGAGCGTGAACGACACAGCGGCAATCCTAGGGTGCAGCAGCTACCGCTTCTCCACGCAGAGCATTGACGGCGATTCACCGCCTGGGCCAGCGTTCGGGAATGTCCCCTGAGCGGAGGATGCCCCTCGCGTGCCCACAGGTCTACGGTTCTTCGGTGCCCACCATCGCTCAACGGTCGGCCCACGCGTCAGTAGCCGCACTGGCTGTGGCTCTCGCTGGCGTACTCTGGGCGCTCGCGAGTTGGAGAAGCGGGAGTCCTTTCCCAGGCATTGTCGTGAGCGTGGTGGGCTGCCTCTCTGGGTTCGCTCTCGCGCTGGTGGCTGAGGTAGTCGGGTCAGATCATCGTGACCTGAAGGTCGGACTCGCAGGCCTGGTTGGAAACGCGGTCATCGCCCTGTGGTGGGCTTTCATCGTCTTCGCAGCCTGGACTGGCTCGTAGTCGTTCGCCTGCGACGCCGTTCGGGAATGTCCCCTGAGCTGAGGTTGGGGAGCGCTCAGCGCTTGCGTTTGCCGCCCGCACGGCTCCAGTGGTTCGCGTCGTCTGAGTCGTTCCCATAGTTGGGCCAGCGTTCCGGAATGTCCCTGAGCCTTGATGTCCAGCCGCAAGCGCAAGCTGGGAGCAACTTGGCCGATGATCGAGGAGTGAGACTCAGGATGTTGCTCGCTGCGCTCGCGGCGGCCGTTGCACTTTCTCTTCTCAGTGCGTGCTCTTACTCGCGCGCCGAATACGAGCCGGAGACAACCACGTCCGACCCTGACATCCAGCGGGTACTCGTCCAGTTGGAGCGCGCGATCAACGGAAAGGACGCGCGCGGCGTGTGCGCGCTCTACGCCGATCCCGCTCCGAGGTGCGCAGCGATCTGGGACAGACGGCTTCAGACCTGGCGCGTGCCGGTAGAGCTCTCGCTCGACAGGATCACAGGCGGCTGCGCCGGAGACGCCCGAGTGAGCTTCCACAAGAGGACAAGCCTTGGTGCAAGGCGCCGGACGCTCACAGTCGTGACGTCGAGCGAAGGCTCCACCGACTACTCCATCATCGACATCGCGGTCGGTAGCCGCCTCTCGTCACTGGTCATTCCGAGATACGGCGACTGCGCCAGCTTTGACGACGGCTCGGCGGGCGCACCCAATCTTGATGAAGCCGGATCCGGCGGCCAAGGAAACAACCGCTGACCGTCGCCTGGGCCAGCGTTCGGGAATGACGCCTGAGGACCTAGGCTCATTCCCTGGAACCGAGGGAACCGATGCGGTGTAATGACTAGCGTGATGCTGCTTGCGCTACTGGCGTCGGCGACCTGTCTCGCGACACCCGTGAATAGCGGTAATGGGGTCTATGTGCGCTCGGGTCCCATCACTGGCTACGTCACGCCACCGTACGACGTGGTGCGCGGCCGCTTCAGCCTTCATGTCGGTCCATGGCGAGTGAAGAACAGCCTCAGTCAGAAGATTCCTTGGTTCGTCCGCGAGGGAGTGGATTCCGGGCCTGCGATTTCGATGACCGGGGTGCGGCTTGCGCCGCTCCCCGCGAGGACCTTCCGGCAGGTGTTCCCGTCGGCCGGGAGCGGTTATCAGCAGGGCACCGTTTACCCCTCCATCATTAGCCCGCCGACCTCCGGATGCTGGCGGCTCACCATGCGCACGGGCAGCGTCACGGCTCGTTTCGTCGTACTGGTACGCAACTAGGCGCGACTGTCGGCTGCGCCAGTGTGCGCGATGACGCCCGAAGAAGTGAGGCTGGATCTGGCCGGACCGATGAGTTCTCGGTGGTTTGTCGGTCTCCATTGCGCGTGTGTCCGCAGCAGGGTGAGATGCGGCCAGAGCAGGCCGCCGAGAAAGGAGTCGTGAGATGAGGTATCTGATCTCGTTCGATGACGGCGCAATGACGTTTCCCGAGGAGGATCTCCCCGACGTGGCCGAGGCAGCGCACGCGGTGGTGCAAGAGGCAAAGGACGCCGGCGTTTGGGTGTTCGGCGGCGGGCTGCATTCCCACGAAGAGGTGAGCGTGGTGGCCACCGACGGGACGGTCACCGACGGCCCATACCCTGAGAGCAAGGCGTACCTCGGCGGATTCTCGGTTGTCGACGTTCCCTCACGCGAGGAGGCGCTGGAGTGGGCTGGCAGGATCGCCGTCGCCTGCCGTTGTGCGCAGGAGGTACGCGAGTTCGTGCCCGGCTCTACGCCCTGATCAAGGCCATCCGCGAGAGGCGGTGGAAGGCGTTTCGCTTTTCGCCGTTCGCCCACCATCGCCTGGGCGAGTGTTCGGGAATGTCCCCTGAGCGCTCGGACTACCGCGGTGCGTCGAGCATTTCCACCGAAACGACTTCGACCTCGTCACTGACCCACGCTCCGTTGAAGCCGACGGAGGCGGAGCACACCGTCTTCCAACTGACCGCGTCTTCCCCTTCAGGCAATGCAGTGACTTCCAGCTCGAAGACGACGTTCTGCTGGTCGAAGCCCTCCAACTCAACGCCTCGCACTCCGTTGAACCGAAGCTTCACGAGCCAAGGTGTCCGCTCCGGACCGACCCAGTCCTGGATGACGATGTCGAGAGAGGGTAGGCGAAGCGGCAGCCCGTGCTCAGCGCTGCCTCGCTCCAGAACCACGCTCATGACCTCTGCGTCGTGGAATGTCGGCCACGACCCAAAGACCTGGAGAAGCGCGTCTGCGTTCGTGATCTCGTCGTTTGGTCACGGCATCCAAGATGCCCCAGACGTCCGTTACTTGCCTGGGCCAGCGTTCGGGAATGTCCCCTGAGATTCGCGACGTGCGCTACCGGCTGGCGGGAGGCGCAAGCTCGCTCGGAAGACCGAAACGCGGGAAGAGGCCGGGATTGATGAAGGCGGTGATCTCCTTGACCCGGTCGCCCTCGAGCGTGAGCACGTCGATCGCCATCGCCTCGTGGCGCCGTGTCTCGTCGTTCAGCGCCCAGTACGCGACCGCCGGCTGCCCGTTCGCGCTGATGGGCACCGCATGCCCGTTGGCGCAGATCTCCACCGCATCCTTCGCCATGGCCGCGATCGTGTCGCTCCCGCGCCACCACATCGCCCACGGCGGCATCGAGAAGACGGCGTCGGCCGCGAGGAGCCGGGTCAGCGCGTCGACGTCGCCCCTCGCCCACGCGTCGACGTACCGCTCGACGAGCGTCCGCACGCCGCGGTTGCCGAGCGCGCGCAGCACCTCCTGCTGGCTCCGGTCGGGCAGGCGCTCTGCGATCGCCTTCCGCGCACGCTGAAGCGCACTGTTCACGGACGCGACGGAGGTCTCGAGCGACTCGGACACCTCCTGCGCGGAGAACCCGAGCACCTCCCGCAGGATCAGCACCGCGCGCTGGTTCCCCGAGAGGTGCTGCAGCGCCGCGACGAAGGCGAGCTCCACGGCCTCGCGCTGCTCGTAGCGCGCGTCGGGCGCGGCATGGCCGTCGGGGAGGGCGAACGCGTCGTCCGGATAAGGCTCCACCCAGACGGACTCGGCGAGCGGCGCGCCCGGATCGACGTTCAGGTCGGCCGGTCGGCCCGAGCCGGAGGGAAGGCTGCGGCCCGGCCGCCGCGCGTCGAGGCAGACGTTGGTCGCGATCCGGTACAGCCACGTGCGTACCGAGCTCCTGCCGGCGAACCCGCCGAGCCCGCGCCACGCGCGCAGGAACGTCTCCTGGAGCGCGTCCTCGGAGTCGTCGAGCGACCCGAGCATCCGGTAGCAGTGCGCGTGGAGCTCCCCGCGGTACGCGTCCACGAGCGCGCGGAACGCGTCCTCGTCCCCCGCGCGGGCGGCGGCGAGCCCGTCTGCTTCGGGGGCGGCCGGTGTCGGAATGCGCGCCATGCTCGTTAAGGTAGACGCACGCCGGGGCCGGAACTCATCGGTCGTGCGGAGGCCGCGTCGGCGGTCACCTGTCCGGAACGGACAACTCTGGGGCTGACCGTACTAGCGCCTCGGCCTGGGCCAGCGTTCGGGAATGACGCCTGAGCGGGCCGCGTCGCTCCTGGATTCATGTCTGCCACTATCCGCCGAATGTTGCTAGACGAGGGTCAACGGCTGTGGGATGAGCATCTGAGCGCGCCTTTCCCCGCTGGCCTCCGCGGCCAGGAGATCGAGGGGATCGACCTGGTGATGCTCGATGCCGACATAGCCGGGTGCGTCAGCACGTGGTTGGGCAACAAGGGGCGATTGGACGAGCCGCGGCGTCGCTGGCTTGAGGGATCGCTCGACGATCTCGCTCGCATCTTGCCGCTCCTGGCGGACCGGAACGAGCGCGTGTACTACGAGCGGCTGCGCCAACTCGCGCAGCTGGCACTCACCTAACGACCTGGTCCATCGTCTGGGCGAGCGTGCTCTCGCCTGACCGCGTTACTCCTGCGCGGAGAGGATCATCCCGGCGGCGACGGTGTCGTTCGTCGCCTCGTCGATCAGGATGAACGCCCCCGTGGTGCGGTTGTCGGCGTAAGCGTCGACCGCCAGCGGCTCCGAGAGGCGCAGGCGCACCCTCGCGATGTCATTCAACTCCAGCCGCTCCGGGCCCGCCTGGTCCTCGAGCGTGTGGATGTCGACGACCGAGACGAGCTCGTCGACGATCGCCCGCACAGTGCGCGTCGTGTGCTTGATCGCGAGCTTCGCCCGCGGCTCGAGCGGCTTCTCGGCCATCCAGCAGACGGTGGCCTCGAGCTCGCGCGCCACCGTCGAGGCCTGCTCCGGATCGGCGAGCATGTCGCCGCGGGAGACGTCGACGTCGTCGGCCAGCCGGACCGTGACGGACATGCCCGGAACGGCCACGTCCAACGGCCCGTCGGCCGTCTCGACCGACGCGACCGACGAGCGGCGGCCCGACGGGAGCACGACGACCTCGTCGCCCGCGCGCCAGACGCCGCCGGCGACCTGGCCCGCGTAGCCGCGGTAGTCGTGGTGCTCGTCGGAGATCGGCCGGATCACCCACTGGACCGGAAAGCGGCGGTGGTCGAGGTCGCGGTCGCCGGCGATCTCCACGGTCTCGAGATACTCGAGCAGCGTCGGCCCGTCGTACCAGGGCATCGCTGTCTCGCCCCCGGGGCCGCGCTCGACGACGTTGTCGCCGCGCAGCGCCGACATCGGGATCACCTGCACGTCGCGCAGCTCGAGCCGCTCGCTCGTCTCGCGCAGCTCCTGCTCGATCTCGCGGAAGCGCCCCTCCGAGAAGCTCGCGAGATCCATCTTGTTCACCGCGACGACGACGTGCGGCGTGCCGAGGATCGCCGCGATGTACGAGTGGCGGCGCGTCTGCTCGATCACGCCCTTGCGTGCATCGACGAGGATGATCGCCACGTCTGCGGTCGACGTGCCCGTGACCATGTTGCGCGTGTACTGGACGTGCCCGGGCGCGTCGGCGAGCTGGAAGCGCCGGCGCGGCGTCACGAACGAGCGGTAGGCGACGTCGATCGTGATCCCCTGCTCGCGCTCGGCGCGAAGGCCGTCCGTGAGCAGCGCGAGGTTGACGTAGCCGTCGCCGCGGCGCTTCGACGTCTCCTCGATGTGCTCGAGCTGGTCGGCGAGGATCTGCTTCGTGTCGTAGAGGAGCCGGCCGATCAGCGTCGACTTGCCGTCGTCGACGGAGCCCGCCGTGACGAGGCGGACGAGCTCCGTCTGCATTAGGGCCTCAGAAGTAGCCAACGCGCTTCCTGTCCTCCATCGCCGCCTCGCTCGCGCGGTCGTCGGCACGGGTCTCGCCGCGCTCGGTGATCCGCGTCGCGGCGATCTCGATAACGACCTGCTCGAGCGTCTTCGCATCGGATGCGACGGCGCCCGTGCAGCTCATGTCACCGACCGTGCGGAAGCGAACCGAGGCCGCGAACGGCTCCTCGCCCTCCATCCGCTCGACGACGTCGCTGACCGCGTACAGCATCCCGTCGCGCTTGAAGACCTCGCGCTCGTGCGCGAAGTAGATCGACGGCAACTCCAGCTGCTCGCGCGCGACGTACTGCCAGACGTCGAGCTCCGTCCAGTTCGAGATCGGGAAGACGCGGACGTGCTCGCCGCGGCGGACGCGCGCGTTGTAGAGGTTCCAGAGCTCGGGCCGCTGCGCGCGCGGGTTCCACTGGCCGAAGTCGTCGCGGAAGCTGAAGATCCGCTCCTTCGCGCGGGCGCGCTCCTCGTCGCGGCGGGCGCCGCCGATCGCTGCGTCGAAGCGGTGCTCCTCGATCGCGTCGAGCAGCGTCGTCGTCTGCAGCTGGTTCCGCGACGCGCGCGGGCCGGTCTCCTCGACGACGCGGCCCTTGTCGATCGACTCCTGCACCGAGGCGACGAGCAGCGTCTCGCCGAGCTCGGCGACGCGGCGGTCGCGGTACTCGATCACCTCGGGGAAGTTGTGGCCGGTGTCGACGTGCATGACCGGGAAGGGGAACTTGCCCGGCCGGAAGGCCTTCTCCGCGAGCCGGAGGAGCACGATCGAGTCCTTGCCGCCCGAGAAGAGCAGGACGGGTCGCTCGAGCTCGGCCGCGAGCTCGCGCATGATGTGAATCGCCTCCGCCTCGAGCTCGTCGAGGTGGGAGAGGTGGACGAGCTCCTGCTGCATCAGTCTCGTATGCAGTCCGCACTCGGTCCGGTCGCTGCCGGCCCAGCGACCCTCGCGGCCGGCGCCGGGGAGCGTCGAGTGGGTGTCGCCGATCGATGCGTAGCCGCGGTCGTGCAACGCGTTGTAGGGGAGCCCGCGCTCCCGGATGTATGCCCAGCAGTCGTCGTCGCTCCAGTCGGCGAGCGGGTTCGCCTTCCACAGCTCGTGCGTCGCGTCCCAGCCGAGCTTCGGCGCGTCCGCGCGTGTCGGCGACTGCTCGCGGCGGACGCCGGTGAGCCAGCACTCGAGCTCTCCGAGCGCGCGGACGAGCGGCTCGACCTTGGCGACCGCGAGGTAGAGGTCGGGCTTGCGCTCCCAGAGCTTCTCGCCGTGCGTCGCGGTCAGCTCCTCGGCGCTCGGGCCTTCGAACACCGTCGATCTTCGTGTCGTACCGCCGCTCGACCTCGCGCCAGAGCTCATACGTCTCCGGGAAGAGGTAGTGCGTGTCGATCGCGAAGACGCGCGCCTTCGGGTCGACCGCGAACAGCATGTCGAGCAGCACGGTCTCCTCCTTCTGGAAGGAGCACGCGAGCGCGACGCGGTCGCCGAAGCGCTCGACCATCGCGGCGACGAGCTCCTGCGCGGAAAGCTCCTCGGACCGCGCGGCGAGAGCGGCGACGTCGTCGTGGGCGGTGGTCGTCATCGCGGCTCGGATGGTACCAGCGTCGACGGCCGTTTCATAACTGCTACTAATCCCAGCTATAAAGCCTACAGAGTTAGTGGAGATGACAATGACACGCAAGATCGCCGGTGCAGCCGTCCTCGCCGTCCTCGCCCTCGCGGGGTGCGGCGGTTCGTCCTCGGAAGGATCGGCACCCACGGGCGCGGAAGGCGGCAACATCCGCCTCGTCGCCTACTCGACTCCGCGTGAGGCGTACGCGAAGCTGATCGACCTCTACCGAGGCGGCGCCGGCGAGGGCGTCTCGTTCGATCAGTCCTACGGCAGCTCCGGCGAGCAGAGCCGTGCCGTCGAGGCGGGCCTGCGCGCCGACATCGTCGCGTTCTCGCTCGAGCCCGACATGACGCGCCTGGTCGAGTCCGGGGTCGTCGCGCAGGGCTGGAACGCCGGCGAGCACAAGGGCATGGTCACCGACTCCGTCGTCGTCTTCATCGTCCGCGAGGGCAATCCGAAGGGGATCAAGAGCTGGGACGACCTGACCAAGGACGGTGTCGAGGTCATGACGCCAAACCCGTTCACCTCCGGTGGCGCCCGCTGGAACGTGATGGCCGGCTACGGCGCACAGCTCGAGCAGGGCAAGTCTCCCGAGCAGGCGCGCGAGTATCTGCGAGCCCTCTTCGAGAACGTCGTCGTTCAGGACAAGAGCGCGCGCGAGTCGCTGACGACGTTCGCGTCGGGCAAGGGCGACGTCCTGCTCGGCTACGAGAACGAGGCGATCTTCGCGCAGCGGCAGGGCCAGCCGCTCGAGTACGTCGTTCCCGACCAGACGATCCTGATCGAGAACCCGGTCGCGGTGACCGAGGACGCATCCGACGCGGCGCAGGGCTTCCTCGACTTCCTCACGACGGACGAGGCGCAGAAGGTGTTCGGCGAAGAGGGCTATCGGCCGGTCGTGAAGTCGGTGCTCGACACGTTCGACTTCCCGACCCCGCCCGGGCTCTTCACGATTGCTGACGTCGGCGGCTGGAACACCGTCCAGGAGGAGTTCTTCGACCGCGAGGAGGGGTTCATGGCCGAGGTGCAGCGCGAGCTTGGGCAGGCGACCGAGTAACGCGCGTTTCCCGGCGGCTGCTCTCGGGAACGCCTCCAGCACATGGACAAGAGCTGGACGAAAAGAGAGCGGAGATGACCGAAGAGCAGCAGGAGTTGTGGGAGCGGATCGAGAGCGTCCGCACCGCGATGATGACGACCGTCGAGCCGGACGGCTCGTTTCGGAGCAGGCCGATGTGGACTCAGGGCGACGAATTCGACGGCAGCCTCTGGTTTTTCACCTCGGACGAGGCTCCGAAGGTGGAGGAGCTGCAGCGGAACCCGCACGTCGGCCTCAGCTACGCCGCCCCCGATAAGGACCTCTACCTCTCCGTCTCCGGCCGGGCGGAGCTCGTGCACGACCGGTCGAAGGCCGAGGAGCTCTGGAACGTCTTCGCCGAGGCCTGGTTCCCGGACGGCGTGGAAGATCCGAACCTCGCACTCCTCCGCGTCGACGTCGAGCACGCGCACTACTGGGAGGACAAGAAGCCGAAGGTGCTCCAGTTCGCGGAGATCGTGCTCGGCGCGATCAGGGACACACCGCCGAAGAGCGGCGACGAGAAGGAGCTCGACCTCCGCAGCTAGGCCGATCTAGAGCGACCGCGAGCTCGGCGCCGGCTGCGGCGGCAGGGGGCAGGAGACGAACTGCCTGCCCGTGAGCCGGTAGCCGAGCTTGTACGCCTCGCAGCCGACGCAGAGGCCGGTCGCCGCGGCGAGGAGCGCCAGGGCGGCGACGAGCGCGCCGAGCACGGTGCCGGCTGCTTCCGCCCCCGCGGCGAACGCGAGGCTCGCTCCGCTCAGGAAGACCGCGCCGACGATGTTCGCGAACCGGGGCGGCCGCGCGTCCTCGAGCGGCCCCTCGCCGAAACGGGGCTGGACGAGCTCGAAGTAGGCGACGCACTGAAGGCACCAGCGGCGGCCGAGCGTCAGCCCGATGATGAGCTGAGCCGCGAGCGCCGCCAGCAGCCACCACGGGCCGACGGTGACTGCAATGAGCGCGACGATCCCGACCACCGCCTGGTTGAAACGCGGCGCGCGGGCGTCGATCACCGACGTGTCCAGGTACGGGTCGGCCGCGCGCTCCATCGGGCGAGCGTAGCCACTCGGCGGCGTGCCACGCTGCGAAAACTAGAATCCTCCGGCTGTGGCCCGAATTGCCTCGACCGTGCTGGTGGTCGCCCTGCTCGCGGCCACGGCCGCGGCGTTTGCGCTCACCCAGGGGCTGAAGCTCCAGAAGAGCCCCATCTTCGGGACCCGGGTGCCGCTGCCCGTCTTCTCGCCTGTCTGTGGCTGCGACAAGGACATGGCGCGAATCGCCTTCAAGCTGCGCAAGGCCGACCGGATCGACGTCTCGATCGTCGACGGCGACGAGGTCGTGCGGACGATCGAGCGTGGCACGAGCTACCCGAAGGGTTCGGTCGAGATCGAGTGGGACGGGCGCGACGACGCGGGCAACGTGCTCCCAGAAGGCGAGTATCAGCCCCGCGTTCATCTCGACGACGCGCACTTCACGGCGACGCTGCCGAACCCGATCAGGATCGACGTGACGCCGCCCGTGATTCAGGACGTCAGGTTGCGCCCACGCGTCGTCTCTCCCGACGGCGACGGCCGGCGGGACGGCGTCACCATGACGTACCGCCTCAACGAGCCCGGCAGAGGTGCGCTCGTCATCAACGGGAAGCGACGTGGGCTCGGGACGAGGTTCCCGCGGACCGAGGAGACGATCGTCTGGAACGCGAAGGCGCGGGGACGGCCGGTCCGGGCCGGCTTGTACTCGCTCCAGCTGGTCGCGTTCGACCCGGCCGGAAACCGGTCGGCGCGGACGGCTGCGATCCCGGTCACGGTGCGCTACGTCGCTCTCGGCCGCAGTCGTATCGCAGTCGGTGCGGGAGCACCGTTCGCGGTTCGCGTGTCGTCAGATGCACGGCGCGTGCGCTGGACGCTCGGCGGTCGCAGCGGCTTCGCGCGCCCGGGCACGCTCCGGCTTCTCGCCCCGCTCCAGAAGGGGCAGTTCACGCTGACGGTCTCCGCCAACGGGCACACAGCGCGCGCCGCCGTGTTCGTCCGGGAGCCGTCGCGCTGACCGAGCTCGCCCGCCTCGCCGGCCCGCTCGGCTGCCTCGGCCTCGCGCTCCTGCTCGTCGCGACGCGTCGGGAGCTCAGGCTCGCCGGGCTCGTCGCCTGGGCGGTGGGTGCGGGCCTGCTCGCTCTCTACCTCGCTCCCGACGGCCGCACCGGCCTGCTCGTGGGCGGAGCGGTCGGCGGTCTCGTCGCCGCTGCGGTCGGCGCGTGGCTCCTCCTGCGCGTGCCGTGGGTGCTTGCCTTTGCCACCCTCGCCTGCATCCCGATCCGGATCCCGATCGACATCGGCGACGAGGACGCGAACCTGCTTCTGCCGCTCTACGCCGTGGTCGCGTCGCTTGCGCTCGCGCTCGCCTGGCAGCTCCTCCGCGGGGATGAGCGGAGCCGCGAGCTGGGCCCGCTCGCCTGGCCGCTCGCCGCCGTGGTCGCCTGGACGGGGCTCGCCCTCCTCTGGTCGGACGACCTGCGCGAGGGAGCGATCTTCCTCGCCGCCTTCGTGCTCCCGTTCGGTCTCCTCGCCGTCGGCTTCGCGCGATTGCCCTTCAACCGCCGCGCGTTGCTCGGTTTGTACGGCGCCCTCGTCGCGACCGCGCTCGCCTACGCCGGCGTCGGGCTCTACCAGTGGGCGACCCGCGAGGTCTTCTGGAACCCGAAGCTGCGGGTCGACAACGCGTATGCCCCCTTCTTCCGCGTCAACTCGGTCTTCTGGGACCCGTCGATCTACGGGCGCTACCTCGTGGTCGCGATCCTCGCGACGCTGGCACTCGTCCTCCTCGGCGTGCGCGAGCGCCTGCTGGCCGCAGGGATCGCGGCGATCGCGGCGATCTGGGTCGGCCTCCTCTTCTCGTTCTCGCAGTCGAGCTTCGCGGCGTTGATCGCGGGGACGCTCGCCGCCGCCGCGGTGATCTGGCGCTGGCGTGCAGCCGCCACGCTGGCGGTGCTCGCGGTCGTCCTGGTCTCGGCGGGCTTCGCCACCCCGCAGGTCCGCCACGAGCTGCTCGATCAGTCCCGGGCCGGCCTCAACTCCGTCACCAGCGACCGCGCCGGGCTCGTCGGCAACGGGCTCAGGATCGCCGTCGACCATCCGGTCGTCGGCGTCGGCACCGGCAGCTTCAAGCGCGCGTACGCGGAGAAGACCGGCCTCAAGGGCGAGGAGCCGAAGAAGGCCGCCTCACACTCGACCCCGGTCACGGTGATCGCCGAGACGGGCGTGCCCGGGCTCGTGCTGCTCTGCTGGCTCGGGATGGCGTCGCTCGCGACCGCGTTCGGCAGCCGCGGCCGGTCCGCTGCGGGACGCGCCGCTCTCGTCGCGGCGCTTACGCTTGGCGCGATCGCCGTGCACAGCCTCTTCTACAACGCCCTCTTCGAGGATCCGACCATGTGGGCGCTGCTCGGCCTGATCGCGCTCGTCAGCGCCTACCGGCCGCAGGCGGTCGAGGCCGCGTGATCGAGACCTGGAAGCGCGTGCTCGTGCTGGCACCGCACACCGACGACGGCGAGTTCGGCTGCGGCGGCACGATGGCGCGGCTCGTCGAGGCCGGGGTCGAGGTGCACTACCACGCCTTCTCGATCGCGACCCGCTCGCTGCCACCCGGCTTCGCGCCCGACACGCTCGCGCGCGAGGTGCGCGAGGCGACCGGCGAGCTCGGGATCGCCGAGACGCAGCTCCGCGTCCACGACTTCGACGTCCGCACCTTCCCCGAGCATCGGCAGGACATCCTCGAGCTCCTCGTCGGGCTCTGGGAGGAGCTGAAGCCGGACGCGGTCTTCCAGCCGTCGCACCACGACGTGCACCAGGACCATCAGACGATCGCGCAGGAGGGCCTGCGCGCGTTCAAGCGGACGACCGTGCTCGGCTACGAGATCCCCTGGAACAACTTCGACTTCTCCTACGGCGCCTACGTCGCGCTCGAGCAGCGGCACCTGGAGAGGAAGGTGGCGGCGCTCGCGCGCTATGCCTCGCAGCAGCACCGCCGCTACGCGAATCCGGAGTACGTCTGGAACCTCGCCCGCGTGCACGGGATCAACGTGAACCGCGAGTACGCGGAGTGCTTCCAGGTCTACCGGATCGTCGCCTAGCCGCCGTCCGCTCCCTCGAGGCGCTCGATCCGGGCGCTGCCGTCGTCGTCGAGGTCGACGATGACGTACAGCTGGCCGCTTGCGATCGACGATTCGATCTCCCGCGCCCGCTCGGCGCTCGCGTAGTAGGTCTCGATCCCGTACTCGATCCCGACCGATTCGCCGGGGCTCGCGTCGTCTCGCGCGCGCCCGCAGATCACGGTGCCCGAGGGGTGGCCGGGGTCGGCATAGCTCGCGCGCCACACCCCGTTCGACTCGTCCAGCCGGGCGCAGACCGTTTCGCCGCGTCGAACCTCTCCGAGCACCGGCAGGGTCGAGATCTCGTAGCGGAGGACGACGTAGTTGCCGCGGAAGACGTCGAGCGGATCGATCGGCTGCGCCTTCAGCTTGATCTCCTGGCCGAACGCGAGATCGGCGGCGGCGAGCCCGGCCAGCGTCAGCGGCAGTGCCAGCTGGACGCAGACGATTGCGAGGAGCGCGATCCGGCGCCGCCTGCTCACGACTCGCCCATCCGCTCCAGCAGCCGCTTGCGCTGGCGCTCCAGCACGTACGCGATCCCGAGCACGAGCAGGCCGGCTCCGATCAGCCCGAGCGAGCGGGGCAGCGCCGACCAGAAGACGTCGAAGTAGCGCGCGATCAGGTCGACGGCGACGAGGACGACGCCGAGGTTGACGAGCCACGCCTCGTCGCTGAGGAAGCCGGCGTAGATGATCCCGAGCGCGACCGGCGGCGAAGAGGATGTTGAAGACGACCGCCCAGGCGTCCCCGTTCCCGCCCGCGAGCGTGGCGACCAGCATCGCCGCGATCACGGTGGCGAGCATGCCCGCCTCGTAGCGGCCGCTGGGCCGCCGCGAGAGCGCGAGCACGCCGGCAGCCTACGAGCGCGAGCCCGGCCAGGAGCAGAAGCGCCGCGAGCAGGAAGCCGTCCAGCTCCTCGCCCGCGTGTACGAGCTCCTTGGCCGCATCGGAGAAGGTGAAGACGAAGAGTCCGGCCGCCGCGACCGGCGAGCCCGACGCCGCGGCCCGACTCGGGAAAGCCGCTGCCCGCGAACCAGTGCTCGCGGATCCGCTCCTGCGCGGTCGGTCGCGAGGCCGTAGAGCGCGCCGCCGTAGAAGACCGCGACCACCGGGAACGCGGCGAACGCTGTAGCCGCCGTCGTCGAGCGCGAGCCCGAACTCGAAGCCGACCCAGCTCGTGAAGATGAGGACGGCAGCGGCGGCGATCGCGCGCGAGCGGACGACGAGCGCCGTCGCGGTCGCTCCGCCCGCCCAGAGCAGGAGCGCCAGCGGGTCGTGCGCCTCGACGTTGTACATCTGACCGACGAGGAAGAGCGAGGCGCCGAAGAGGAGCACGCCGAGCAGGTAGAGCGCCTCGCCGACCCGGGGCCTGCTCCCGGTCCGGTCGCGGAGGTGGAACCCCGCCGCGTACGAGCCGGCGACGGCCGCCGTCAGCAGCGCGAGCCGGACGCCGTGGCTCATCTCCTCCCAGTTGGCGGCGACGAACCCGATCACGCCGAAGCCGACCGCGACCGCGCCGATCACGGCGAGCGCGGTCGTTGCGCTGCCGCGCCGCTCCTCGCGGACGTCGGCGTACCTGCCTGCGGATCGCCGCCGCCTGCTCGGCCGAGACGAGCCCTTCCGCGACCCACGCCTCGCTCTCGCGGCTCAGCTGTCCGGCGAAAGAGCGATCCGCCATCTACTCCGCGGTCGGTGTCTGGGGCAAGGCCCGGTAGGTGATGTAGACGAGCGGCGTCTCGGGACCGCGCGCCTCCTCTGGCCGCTGCCGCGCGCGCAGCCAGCGGACGACGAACTCGGAGAGCTCGTTCACCTCTTCCTGCGTCGCGTACACCGTCCAACCGCCGATGAAGGCGGTCTCGCGCCACGAGTCGCTGTGCTCGCCCTCGCGGCGCTGGTGGACGTAGCGGCGGAGCGCGTCCTCGTCGCGGCCGACCATCGTGCTCTCGAGCTGGGCGACCGCCGCGTCGTACTCGGGATCCTCCGCGGGCGCCGAGGAGATCAGGCCGACGCGCTCCGGGTCGCGTCGCCACCAGCGTTCGCGGCCCTTGCGCCGGTCGAGGTCCTCGATGATCAGCCCCGCCGCGGCGAGTGCCCGCAGGTGATAGCTGGTCGCACCGCTCGACTCGCCCAGCTCGCGTGCGAGCATCGACGCTGTTGCCGGCGAATCCGCGAGCGACTCGAGCATTCGCAGCCGTAGCGGGTGTGCGAGAGCCCGGACCTCCTTGGCGCCGAGCGACCGGGCCGGCAGTAGGGACGGCTTCACACGGCGGACAATAGAACGCCGCGGATGCTCTCGCGCGTCAGCGGGCGACCCGGGCGAGCAAGCGGCGTCGCTCCTCGGGCAGGAAGAAGCCGAGCAGCAGCAGTGCGAGCGGGTAGGCGATCGTGAGGCCGATCGCAGCGGCGAGGCCGCCGAGTTGCCGCCCGAGGAGGAGCAGCGCCAGCGCGGCCGCGACCGCGGTGAGCACTCGCCGCCACTGGTAGGGCACCGGGAAGACCCGCTGGGCGTACCAGGTCATCCCGAGGAACATGACGACGTAGGCGGCGACGGTCGCGACCGCGGCGCCCATGATCCCGTAGGGCGGGATCAGGATCAGGTTGAGCGCGACGTTGACGAGGGCGGCGACGCCCGTGATCACCCAGTTGAACTGCGTCCGCTTTGCCCGGCCGACGCCGATCGCCATCACGATGTAGGCGGCGTAGGCCATTCCCCCGAACGCGAGCGGCGCGACGACGCGCTCGCCCTCGTAGAACTCCGGCTGCGTCAGCAACCGCACCAGCCACGGCGCCAGCAGGCCGAGCGCCAGCGCGAGCCAGGAGGCGACGACGACGAGATAGGTGAGCACGAAGGCGTACGTGCGCTTGGCCTCCCGGTCGTCCTCGATCGAGTACGCGAACGCGGGCCAGGCCATCCGGAACGCGGTCAGCAGCAGCACCATCGCCGAGGCGATCCGGACGCCGATCTCGTACAGCCCGACCTCGGCGAGGCTCGCGAGGTGGACGAGGAAGAAGCGGTCGCTGAAGTTGACGGCGATCAGCGCGAGCGCGGCGGGGACGAGCGGGACGCCGAAGCGGTTCATCTCGCGCAGCAGCGGCCGCGAGAACTGAAGCCCGAGCTGCTCCCGGTGCACGGCGAGCAGCGCCAGGTAGACGACCAGCGTGCCGATGAAGTTGCCGACGATCACGCCGAGCGCGCCCTGCTCCCAGACGACAACGAGCAGGATCGTGGCGCCGATCGTGACGGCGATGTTCGCGAGGCTCGCGAAGACGAACGCCGTCGAGCGCTCCTCCGCGCGGAAGAGCGAGGTCAGCTGCTCGTAGTTCATCTGCGCCCAGACGCCGACGAAGCCGGCGCGGACGAGGTTCGGGTCGTCGAGGCCGAGCAGCTCGGCCAGCGGTTCGGCGAAGAGGACACCGGCGACGAGCCCGAAAGTCGCGCTCGCCATCGTGAACCAGAACGCGGTGCGAACGACGAGCCGCCGCTGCGCCGGGTCGGTCGAGTCGAAGTAGAAGCGGAAGAACGCCGACGAGATGCCGGCCCGGAGGATCGTGACGACCACCGCCGACAGTGCGACGATCAGGCCGACGGCGCCGAGATCCGCGGTGTCGAGGTAGCGCGTGTAGAGCGGCAGCAGGAAGACGGCGAGCACGCGCGAGACGATCCCGCCGAGCCCGTACACGGCCGAGTGGCGGCCGAGTCGTCTCATCTGGGCTGCGAGCGCCATCAGAGCTCGAGCGCGTGCACCGGCAGCTGCCGCGCCTCCGCGATGTGGCGCGCCGGGTCGGGATCGATCGCGGTGCGCTCGGGCGACGCGTAGTAGGCGGCGTTCGCGGCGGCGATCCCCTCGGGGCCGTCGTAGCCGAGCAGCCAGGTGAACGTGCTCTCCTCCTCGCTTGCCCACGCGCCCAGCACCTCGAAGCCGAGGCGTCGCCGCAGCGGCAGCACGTGCGCGCGCCACTCCGCGACCCAATCCTCCAGCTCGCCGGGCTTGATCGTGTAGATGCGGAGGACGAGCTCCATTGCTCAGAGCCGAGCGTAGAGATCGAGCAGGCGGTCGGTGACCCGCTCGATGTCGTGCACGCGCTCGACGTAGGCGCGCGAAGCGGCGCCGAGTTCCCGGCGGCGCGCGGCATCGGCGACGAGCGGCCGGAGCGTCTCGCGCAGCGTCTCGGCGGTCGCGGAGACGATCGGGACGCGCGTGCCGAACGCCTCCTCGGTGCGGCGGACCGCCTCGTCGTGCAGGAACGTGACGACCGGCTTGCCGAGCGCCATCGCCTCGATCGCGAAGAGGCCGTACCAGCCCGCGTTCAGCTGGTCGACGACGATGTCGGCCGCCCGATAGCGCTCGAACGCTTCGTCGTGGTGGAGGCCCTCGACGAGCTCGAGATCGGCGTCGAGTCCCTCGACCGCGGCGATCACGTGCTCGCTGCCCTTGCGCCGGCGGGAGGAGGGCGCGTGCACGATCAGCGGACGCACACGGTCGCTCGGCGGCACGGGCTCGATCCGCGAGAGGTCGACCCCGGGCGGGATCACCTCCGCCTCCGGGACCCAGCGGATCGCGTCGTAGCTGCCGACGACCTGAGCGTCGGCCCGCTTGCCGTAGGCGAGCTGCTCCGGCGTCTTGCCGCGGATGTCCGAGCCGAGGTAGTGCATCACCGACTTCTTCCGCGCCGCGCGGAGAATCGGAAACTGGAGCCGCTTCGGGACGAGCGTCAGCCCGAAGTGGAAGTGGAAGACGTCCGTGCGCGGCAGCAGGCGGGCGAACGCCGCCCACTGCCTCGCCTGCCGACTTAGCAACAGACTGTTACTTGGCGCGTTCAGCGACCAGTCGGCTTCCGGGTGGAGCTTGTAGCGCTCGAAGACGACGAGCCGCGCGTCGACCCCGCGCCGCCGCAGCGCCTCCGCGTTCGTCCACGGCACCCCGGCCGTGTTGACCGGGCAGAGCGTGACGCGGAGGGCTCGCTCAGCCACGCGCGTGCGCGCGGGAGTCGACGACCGGGCCGTCGAAGTCGACCTGGTCGAAGTAGCGCAGGCTCGCCCGGCCCGGCTGGATCCGCGAGCGCAGCGCCACCAGCTCCTCGTCCGAGATCTCGCCGAGCGCGCGCTTGACCCCGAGGTAGGGCAGGTTCAGGTCGTCCTGGTAGACGATCGTCGAGATCCGCGGGTTGATCTCGATCACGTGCTCGCCGACGAGCTGGATGTTGAAGAACCACTCGATCGCGAGCTCCTCGACCAGCTTGTCCGCGGTCGCCATCAGCTCCTCGTCCTCGAGCGTGACGAAGTACATCGCGAGCCCGGCGCGCATCGCCTCGCGCGTCTTCGGGTGACCGAGCACGACACGCTCGCCGTCGGCGATCCCGTCGATCGTCCGCTCGCCGCCGGTCGCGAGCTCCATCACCAGCAGGTCGGGCCCACCCTCGTCGGGCAGCAGCTCGACCGCCTCCTCCAGGCGCATCGCCACCGACCCCGGCCGCTCGTTCAGCAGCTGGTGAGCGCGGTCGACGGTGGGATCGAGGATGCGAAAGCCGCGCGAGCCGGAGGAGAAGACGGGCTTGAAGCAGACCGGCCGGTCTGGGTAGCCGAGCTCCTCGGCGGCGGCAGCGACCTCCGCGGCGCCGTTCACCCGCCGGAAGTCGGGGCCCTTGACGCCCAGCCGCTGCAGCAGCGCGTATGTCTCCGCCTTGTCGTTCGAGCGGTGGATCGTGTCCGGCGACGAGACGAGCACCGGCACGGGGAAGCGGTCGCGGTGCGCGGCCAGGCCCTCGAGGTCGAACGACGACTGCGGGAGGACGACGTCGACGCCCTCTTGCTCGACGATCTCGAGCACGGCGTCTGCGAAGCCAGGGTCGGAGCCGGCGGGGACGAGGTGGAATGCGTCGGCGAGGTGGCGCCCGACCGAGCGCTCGCTCATGTCGGTGCCGACGAGCCGGACCGTCCGCTCGCCGTTGGCGCGCAAGCCCTTCAGGAGCGCAGCCGTGCCGGGCGCCCCCGACGCGGAGACGAGAACCGTCACGTCCTTCACGACAGGTCGATCCGGTCGGCTGCGAGCTGGTCGAGCCGCCGCTCCTTCTCCTCCTCGAGCATCGCGCGCATCGTCTCGCCCATCCGCGTGCCCGGGTAGACCCAGATCTCCGGGTGTGTCAGCAGCTGCAGCCAGGAGAACGCGCCCGCGCGCAGCTCTTCGTGCGGGCAGCCCGAGCGCCAGTGCTGGTTCGAGTCGGAGCGGTAGGTCTCGGGGTCGAACCAGGGCGACTCCATCACGTTGATCGCGCCCTCGACCGGGGCACGCATGTACTCGGGATCGGGGTTGTGCCAGGCGAGAACCGGGTCGAAGCGCTCGTCCAGGTCGACGCGCGGGTAGACCGCGTGCAGGCCGACGCGGTGGCCGAGCTCGCGCAGCCGTCCGATCGCGCGCTCGCCCTCGGCGGAGCTCAAGTTGTAGAAGACCGAGCCCGTCATCAGGAAGTAGGTCGCCCGCGCGCCCGCGTCCGCCTCGAGCTCCGCCATCCGTAGCGCCGCGTCGAGCGAGAGATCGACGTCGTGGCGGAGGATCACGGTGCCGGGCTGCGGTGCAGCTTCGAAGAACGCGAACCGGTACCCGCCGGCCTTCGCCGCCTCGAGCAGCTCCCGGTAGTGGTCGAGGTCGAAGGCGCAGCTCATTCGACCTCCACCTCCAGCAGGCGCGCTGCGACCTCGGCCCGCCTGAGCGCCTCGACCGAGTTGTCCGCAGTTGCGATCACGTAGCCGCGGCGGTCGCCGTCGAGCCGGACCGGCCTGATCGTCTCGCCGACTTGAAGGTACGTCTCTGCCTGGACGACTCCCTCGGCCGCGAGCACCGGCTCGAGCGGGCCGATCGAGACGACCTTTCCCGTCGGCAGCGGGCCGGGATTCGCCGTCAGGAAGCGGATCGCGAGCGGCTGCTTGAACTTCGGCAGCACGAGCTCGTCGGTGGCCTCCTCGCCGAGCGCCTGCCGCAGCGCGACCTCGACGAGGTCGACGCCGACTGCGTGGCGGACGAGGTCGGCCATCTGGCCGCCGGGAATGCGGGCCGCGACCTCGACGACGCGCACCGAGCCGTCGTCGGAGACGATCAGCTGCGGGAAGGCGATCCCGTCGCGCAGCCCGAGCGCGTGCACCGCGTGCACGGAGACACGCTCCGCCTCGGCGAGCACGTCTGCGTAGATCGAGGCCGGATAGACGTGGATCCAGCCGACGCCGAAGCCGATTCCCGGCGGCCGCAGCCGGTCGGAAAGCGTCAGCGGGAACGCCTCGCCGCCGCGCGCGATCACGATCCCGTTCAGCTCGAGCCCGTCGTGGAAGCTCTCGACGATCGCCTCGTCGGTGGGCGACTCGGCCAGCGCCGCGTGCACGTGCCCGTCGAGCTCGTCGGTCGACTCGACGTAGAAGATCCCGCGCTGGCCGCCCGAGTCGGCCGGCTTCAGCACCGCCGGCACGCCGACCGCGTCGAGCGCTGCGCGCGCGCTCTGCATGTCGCGCGCGCCGGCGAACCGCGGCTGCGCGACGCCTGCGTCTGCGAGCGTGCGGCGCATCGCGATCTTGTGAGTCATCAGGTGCGCCGTCTCGGGGCCGATGCCCGGCAGACCGAGTGCCTCGGCGACGGCCGCGACGACGGGCACGGCCCGGTCGGCGGAGACGGTGAGGACGCCGTCGACGGAGTGGCGACGCCCGACCTCGGTGACCGCAGCGACATCCGTGAAATCGACGGCCTCGCCCACGTCGGCGACCTGCAGGCCGAGCGCGTCCGGATTGCGGTCGACTGCGACGACGCGGAGGCCGAGCTCCTTCGCCCGCAGGATCGCGCGGCGCTGGTGGCGCCCGGCGCCGACGAAGAGGACCGTCTTCACGTCGCGCGCGATGGTATCCGGGCGACCTAGAAGCCAGTCGGGAAGACCGGCGAGATCCGGTCCCACCGGCCCGACACGCACGCGTCCGCACGGGTGAATTTGGAGTGGACCGCTCGGTTCACGAATTGGGATTGGCGGAGAAGCCCGGCACGAGGAACGCGAGCCGCTTCGCCCGCGAGATGTCGCAGCCGTTTCGCATCCCGATCAGCACCCAGATGCGGCTTCCCCTGTACGTGCCCGCGATCACCGCCTGCTGCGGGCCGCCGTACTGATCCGTGCAGATCAGGTTCTTCCGCCTGGCCGCGAACGGTTTCGTCAGCGCGTAGAGCTGGCGGCACACAGCGGCCGCGCGCGGCACCGTGCCGCCCGCCGGGTTGCAGCGCAGCGTCCACTTCTCCGGCGTCTTCGCGCTGCGACCCTCCGGCCAGAACGAGATCGTCAGCTCAGTCTCGGGCGTCGAGCCTGCGGCTCCCTGGCTCGCGCCGCAGCCGACGGCGGCGACCAGGACTGCGGTCAGCAGGGCGGTGCGCATGCCGGGAAATACGGTAGCGCGCCGGTAGACTCGCCGCGTGCTCAAGGGCAGGAAGATCTTCATCACGGGCGGTGCGGGCTTCATCGCAACGACACTTGCCCGCAGGCTCGTGGACGAAAACGAGATCGTGGCCGCGGACAACATGCACCGCGACGCGCTCTCCGGCACGCCGCTCGCCGACCACCCCAACTTCACGCTGCACCAGGCGGATGTGCTCGACCTGGAGACGATGAAGGAGCTGTCCGCCGGCGCCACGCACATCGTCCACTGCGCCGCGATCGCGGGCGTCGACACCGTGCTCGAGAGCCCGGTGCGAACGATGCGCGTCAACGTGATCGGCACCTACAACCTGCTCGAGGCCGCAGTCGGGACGCTCGACACGCTCGAGCGCTTCATCGACTTCTCCACGAGCGAGGTCTTCGGCACGCACGCGTTCCGGGTCGAGGAGGGGCAGGTCTCGACGATCGGCTCGGTCGGCGAGGCGCGCTGGACGTACGCGGTCTCGAAGCTCGCCGGCGAGCACATGGCGCACGCCTACCACGACGAGCTCGGCCTGCCTGCCGTGACCGTGCACCCGTTCAACGTCTTCGGCCCGGGCCAGATCGGCGGCGGCGCGATCCGCGCCTTCATCGAGAACGCGCTCGCGGGCCGCGACCTCGTCATCCACGGCGACGGCTCGCAGATCCGCGCCTGGTGCTACGTCGACGACATGGTCGAGGGCACACTCGCCTGCCTCGAGCATCCAGGCGCCGCCGGGCAGACGTTCAACATCGGTAACCCGCGCGCGACGGTCACGATCTACGACCTCGCCCAGCGGATCAGGCGGCTCACGGACGCGGACGTCGAGATCACCTTCCAGCCGCTCCACTACGCGGACGTCGAGCTGCGGATCCCGAACGTGGAGAAGGCGCGCGAGGTGCTCGGCTTCGAGGCGAAGGTCGACCTCGACGAGGGCCTCGAGAAGACGATCGCGTGGTATCGAGAGCAGATACTCGCATCCGCCTAGCCTTCCCCGAGCTGGGCGAGGAGGAGCTGGCGGAGGTCCGGGCGGTCTTCGAGTCGGGCGCCCTGACGATGGGCCCGAAGGTCGAGGAGCTGGAGCAGCTCGTCGCTGCGGCCTGCGGCGTCGAGCACGCGGTCGCGGTCTCGAACGGCACCGCCGCACTCCACCTCGCCGTGCTCGCGCTCGGGATCGGGGAGGGAGACGAGGTGATCGTCCCCGCCTACACGTTCCCGGCGACCGCGAACGTCGTTCGTCTTGCAGGCGCGACGCCCGTTCTCGTCGACGTCGATCCTGCGACGTTCAACCTCGACCTGAACAAGGTCTACGAGGCCGTGACGCCGCGGACGAAGGCCGTTCTCGCCGTCCATCTCTTCGGGCGGCCGCTCGACTGGGAGGCGCTGCAGAGCGCGGTGCCGCCGGATGTGCTCCTGCTCGAGGACGCCGCCGGCGCGCTCGGGGCGAAATGGCGTGGAATGCCGTGCGGCGGGCTCGGCGCGGCGGGCTGCCTCTCCTTCCACCCGCGCAAGATCGTCACGACCGGCGAGGGCGGCGCCGTGACGACGAGCGACTCCGAGCTCGCTGCGTCGGTGCGGCGGTTGCGGCACCACGGGATCGATGCGAGCGCCGACATCGTCGCGCCCTCGACGAACTACCGGCTCGCGGACATCCTCTGCGCGATCGGGATCCCACAGCTCCGCAGGCTGGACGAGCTCCTCGCCGAGCGGACGAGGATCGCCGAGGGGTACACGGAGCGCCTGCGCGATCTCGTCGACGTCCCGGACGCGGACGAGGGCGACACGCACGGCTGGCAGGCCTACGTGATCCGGCTCGACCGCAAGCAGGAGGCGCTCGAGACGCTCCGCGCCGAGGGGATCGAGGTGCAGATCGGCACCTACGCGCTCCAGCGTCTCTCCGCTTACCGCGACCAGGGGATGTTCCCGGGAGCCGATGCGGCCTTCGACCGTGCGCTCGCGCTGCCGCTGCACTCGCGCCTCACCGACGCCGACCTCGACCGCGTCGCCGAGGGGATCGCACGCTTCGCTTGACAACCCGGCGATGTAAGTGAATACTCACTACCGATGAGTACGACGACCCGGCAGACGGCGGAGGTGCGGCGCGAGGCCGTGCTCGAGGCTGCCGCCGCCGAATTCTCCCGCAAGGGCTTGCACGGCGCGTCCACCGACGCGATCGCGAAGGAGGCCGGGATCTCGCAGCCGTACCTGTTCCGGCTCTTCGGGACGAAGAAGGAGCTCTACCTCGCCGCCACCCGGCTCAAGATGGAGGAGGTCTACCAGGCCTTCGAACAGGCATCGCGGGGCAAGACGGGCGAGGAGGCGCTGCTGGCGATGGGTGACGCCTACCGGCAGCTGATCGAGGATCGCGAGCGGTTGCAGCTGATGCTGCAGTGCTTCGCCGCGGCGGAGGACCCCGAGATCCGCGAGCACCTGCGGCGCGTCTGGCGCGACCTCGTCGAGCTGATCGAGCGGGTCAGCGGGGCAGCGCCGGAGGAAGTGAGCACGTTCATCGCCAAGGGGATGCTGCTGAACGTCCTCGGCGCGATGCGGCTGTTCGAGGATCCGACGCCCTGGGGCGATCGGCTGATCGCCGGCTGCCGGCCCGAGGAGGGCTGAAAGGTGTGGTTAGCCGCACTTGCGCCCGCCCCTTTTTTTGGTTCGCTATGGAAGTGACTGCTTACTTTACGTTGGGAAGGAGTTGAATCTGATGCAGGCCAAGACGAAGACCGCCTGGACGTTCGCGATCACCTCGATCGCGCTGTTCATGGTCGTGCTCGACAACCTCGTCGTCTCGACGGCGCTGCCGGTGATCCGCACCGACCTCGGCGCGACGATCGAGCAGCTCGAGTGGACGGTGAACGCGTACACGCTCACCTTCGCCGTCTTCCTGCTGACCGGCGCCGCGCTGGGCGACCGCTTCGGCCGCCGCCGGATGTTCATCCTCGGCCTCGGCCTGTTCACCGCTGCGTCCGCCGCAGCGGCGCTCGCGCCCTCGATGGAGGCGCTGATCGCAGCACGCGCCGTCCAGGGGATCGGCGGCGCCATCGTGACTCCGCTGACGCTGACGCTCCTCTCGGCCGCATTCCCGTCCGAGAAGCGCGGCGTCGCGCTCGGCGCCTGGTCCGGGATCGCCGGTCTTGCCGTCGCGGCGGGTCCGCTCGTCGGCGGCGCCGTCGTCGACGGGATCGCCTGGCAGTGGATCTTCTGGCTCAACGTCCCGATCGGGCTCGCGGTGCTCCCGCTCGCGCGGATGCTCGACGAGTCCCACGGACCCGACAAGGCACTCGACCTGCCCGGTCTCGGGCTCGCGAGCGGCGGCCTGCTCGGCCTGGTCTGGGGGCTCGTGCACGGCAACGCCGACGGCTGGAGCAGCCCGCAGATCGTCGGCTCGCTCACCGCGGGCGTCGTCCTGCTGGCCGCGTTCGTCGCCTGGGAGGCGCGCGCGAAAGCGCCGATGCTGCCGCTTCGGTTCTTCAAGAACCGGGCGTTCGCAGCCGCGAACGGCGCCTCGCTCGCGATGTACTTCGGCATGTTCGGCTCCGTCTTCCTGCTCTCGCAGTTCTTCCAGACCGCCCAGGGCTACTCGCCCTTCGAGGCCGGCCTGCGGGTGCTGCCCTGGACGGCGATGCCGATGATCGTGGCGCCGATCGCCGGCGCGCTCTCCGACCGGATCGGCGGCCGGCCGTTCCTCGCCGGCGGGCTCGCCCTGCAGGCGATCGGCCTGGCCTGGATCGCGGCCGTGTCCTCGGCCGACGTCCCCTACTCGTCGCTCGTCGGGCCCTTCATCCTCTCGGGGATCGGGATGGGCATGTTCTTCGCCCCCGTGGCCAACATCGTCCTCAGCTCGGTCGGGCTGCGGGACGAGGGCAAGGCCTCCGGCGCGTCGAACGCGATCCGCGAGGTCGGCGGCGTCTTCGGCGTCGCGGTACTGGCGTCGATCTTCGCCCGCACGGGCGGGTACGAGTCGCCCGCGGTCTTCACCGAAGGCCTCGTCGCGGCGACGTGGGTCGGCGCGGCGGTCGTGGGCGTCGGCGCCCTGATCGCGCTCGCCGTGCCCGGCAAGCAGCGCGCCGAAGCGCGGGTTCCGGCGCTCGAGGCGACCTAGAACGGCTGTTCAGGACGTGTCCCAGGGCCTGTCCCTGGGACACGTCTCGAACGGCCCGCGTCAGACGCGATCCCAGCCGTCGGGCAGCTGCGGGACCGGCCAGGCGGGATCGGGACGCCAGTCCTCCCAGCCGGTCGGGAAGGGCCACTCCTCGAGCACGCGCTGCCCCTCCGCCCGAACCTCGTCGGCGTCGAGCAGCCCCGCGGCGGCGGCCTGCTCGAGCTCGTCCTCGTCCTTCCAGCGGTACGAACCGTCCGGCTGGACGATCAAGTCGAGCTTGAGGTCGAACGTGTCGAAGCCGACCGGCGTGCGGCGGAGCGGGCGCTCGAAGTTGACGTACCAGTCGTCGAGCTCCCACCCGTCCTTCCAGAAGACGTAGATCGAGTAGGCCCGACCCGGCCGCGCGATACAGATCTGGTCGCGGCTGTTGACCTTGTCGACGAGCTCCCAGTCGTCGCCGGGAATCCGCAGGCCACCGTCCGGAACCTTCACCGGAGACCCGGCCGGGATCCAGAGCGCGATCGTCTCGGGCGACTCCTCGACGATCCGGCACGCCTGCGCGCGCCAGACACGGCCCCGATGCACGTCGCGCCAGACGGCGTCTATACGCTCCTCTCCACCCATGGCCGATCCCGATCTGTCCGTTGTCGTCACGCTCCTGAACGAGCAGGGCTCGGTCGAGGAGCTCTACCGGCGCACCGTAACGGCGCTCGATGGGAAACCGTTCGAGCTGATCCTCGTCGACGACGGCTCGACCGACGGGACGTGGGCCGCGGTCGAGACCCTCCACGCCGCCGACCCGCGCGTCCGCGCCGTCCGCTTCAAGCGCAACTTCGGCCAGCACCCGGCGATGCACGCCGGCCTCGCGAGAGCCCGCGGCGAGATCGTCGTGACGATGGACGGTGACCTCCAGAACGAGCCCGAGGACATCCCGCGCCTGGTCGCCGCGGTGGAGGCGGGCGCCGACGTCGCCAGCGGGCGGCGAGTGGCGCGCAAGGACTCGTGGGGCCGGACGCTGCCGTCGCGGCTGATCAACGGGATGCTCCGACGCTTCACGGGCGTCGCGATCTCCGATTTCGGCTGCGCGTTCAACGCGTACCGCCGCAACGTCGTCGAGCCGGTGCTGCCGGCGATCGGGAAGCAGAAGTTCACGAAGGCCCTCGTGCTCTCCGGCGGCGCCTCGGTCGTCGAGGTCGACGTCGCGCATGCCGCGCGCGCCGGCCGATCGAGCTACTCGCCGCTGCGCCTGATGCGGCTGGCGCTGCACGTGCTCGCGGGCTTCTGGCCGCAGCCGATCCAGTGGATCGGGATGGCGCTCGGCGTCACCTGCACGCTGCTCGCGACCGCGCTCGGCGTCTACGGGATCTGGTTCTGGATCGACCGCTCCAACTTCCCGGGGCCGCTGCTCGGCGGCGTCGCCGTCCTCTTCGTGCTCGGAATCCAAGGCTTCATCCTCGCGCTCGTGGGGGAATACCTAGGCAGAATCCAGCGCGAGGTCGAAGGGCGGCCTCTCTACTCGATCTCGGAGGAACTGTGAGCAAGCGCGTCCTGGTCACCGGCGGAGCCGGCTTCATCTCGTCGAACTTCATCCGCCACCTGCTGGCGCACACCGATCACGAGGTCGTCTCGCTCGACGCACTTACCTACGCGGGGAACCTCGAGAACCTCGCCGAGGTGATGAGCCACGAGCGGCTCTCGTTCGTGCACGGCGACATCCGCGACCCCGAGCTGGTGGCGAAGCTCGTCGGCGAGGTCGACGTGATCGTCAACGCGGCGGCCGAGTCGCACGTGGAGAAGTCGATCGAGGAGGGCGCGTCCGAGTTCGTGACGACGAACGTCGAGGGCACGCAGATCCTGCTCGACGCGATCCGCCGCACGCCCGTCGAGCGCTTCATCCTGATCTCCTCGAGCGAGGTGTACGGGACCGCGGAGTACGCGCCGATGGACGAGGAGCACCCGCTCAACCCACGCTCGCCCTACGCGGCGACGAAGGCGGGCGGCGACCGGCTCGCGTACTCGTACTTCGTCACCTACGGGCTGCCGATCGTGATCGTGCGCCCCTTCAACAACTACGGGCCGCGCCAGCATCCGGAGAAGGTGATCCCGCGCTTCATCACCCAGGCGCTCTCGGGAGAGCCGTTGACGATCCACGGCGACGGGCACGCGTCGCGCGACTGGCTCTACGTCGACGACGACGCCGAGGCGATCGAGGCGATCATCGCCGCCGACATCGACGGGCTCGCCGGCGAGGTCGTCAACGTCGCAACCGGGATCGACATCTCGGTGCGGGACGTCGCCGACTCGGTGCTCGCGGCGGTCGATGCCGACGCGGACGTCGTCTTCGTCGACGAGCGGCTCGGCCAGGTCGACCGGCACATCGGCTCGACCGACAAGCTCGAACAGTTGACGGGTTGGCGTGCGCGGACGAGCTTCGAGCAGGGCCTGGAGCAGACGGTCGAGTGGTACCGCGAGAACGAGGTGTGGTGGCGGGCTCTGACCGCGCGCGACAGCGTCTCCTCGTCCTAGGCGCGGGGCCCGCGCAGATCGGGCTGCTCCGCGCGGCGCGCGAGCGCGATCTCTTCGTGATCGCCGTCGACCGCGACCCGGCGGCAGCCGGGTTCGCGTATGCGGACAAGCGCGCGATCGTCTCGACCGAGGACGAGCCCGGCATCGACCGGCTCGCCCGGGCCGAGAACGTGGACGGGATCATCTCGCCGGGCGCCGACTGGCCCGTCGGCGTCGCCGCGCGCGTCGCCGAGCGGCTGGCGCTGCCGCACCCGATCGACGGCGCCGCCGCGACGTTGGCGACGACGAAATCGAGGCAGCGGGAGCGCTTCGCCGAGGCGGGCGTGCCGCAGCCGCGCCTCCTCCAGGAGCCTTCCGCACCGAGCGTCGTCAAGGCACCCGACCGCCAGGGGCAGCGGGGGCTGTCCTTCGTGCGCACGGATGCAGAGCTGCCGGCGGCGATCGAGGCCGCGCTGGCGGCATCGCGCAACGGCACCTACATCGTCGAGGAGTTCGTCGACGGGCCGGAGGTGACCGTCAACGCGGTCTCGGTCGACGGCGCCTTCCACCCGCTTGCCGTCACCGACCGGCTCACCGCCGACCCACCCGCGTTCGGCGTCGCGCTCGCGCACGTGTGGCCTTGTGTCTATCAGACACAAAGTGCGATCGAGGCGGCGCGCGCCGCGGCCGAGGCGCTCGGGATCCGCAACGGGCCCACGTACACGCAGGTGAGGCTCGGCTCGGACGGAACCCGCGTGGTTGAGCTGGCTGCGCGGCTCGGAGGGGGTCACGACGCCGAGCTCGTCGAGGCGGTGACCGGCGTCAGTCTGAACGGGCTGGCGCTCGACTTTGCGCTGGGAATCGAGCCTTGTGTCTATCAGACACAAACTCTCCACGGTGGCGGCTGCGTCCTCTTCCTCGTCGCGCCCGAGGGACGGCTGCTCGCGGTCGAAGGGCGTGAGGCGGCGCACGCGGTCGACGGCGTGCTCGACGTGCGGCTCTACCGCGAGCCCGGTCATGTCTTCGGGCCGCTCCTGCGCGGCGCCGACCGGGCCGGCGCCGTGATCGCGGTCGGCGACAACCGCGAGCAGGCGCTCGAGCGCGCTCGCGCCGCTGCCGACGAAATACGCTTCCGGGTCGAATGACCCGCGAGCAACCATTGGGCTTCCAGCCGCCGGCGATCGGCGAGGAGGAGATCGAGGCGGTCGCCGAGACGCTCCGCTCCGGCTGGCTGACGACCGGGCCGAGGGCGGCGCTGCTCGAGGAGCGGATGGCCGAGTACCTGGAGGCGAAGCACGTGCTCGCGGTCGCCTCCGGCACTGCGGCGATGCACCTGGCGCTCGTCGCGCTCGGGATCGAGGCAGGCGACGAGGTGATCACGACGCCGATCACCTGGCCGGCGACGGCGAACGTGATCGTCCACTCCGGCGCCACCCCCGTCTTCGTCGACGTGCGCGAGGGCGACCTCAACATCGACCCGGCGCTGATCGAGGCGGCGGTGAACGAGCGGACAAAGGCGATCATGCCCGTCCACCTGGCCGGCCAACCGGCCGACCTGGATCCGATCTGGGCGCTCGGGATTCCCGTGATCGAGGACGCTGCGCACGCGGCCGAGAGCGCCTACCGCGGCCGCAAGCTCGGCGGCCTCTCGGAGGCGACCTGCTTCAGCCTCTACGCGACGAAGAACATCGCGGCGGGCGAGGGCGGGCTCGTGTCGACGAACTCGGACGAGGTGGCCGACGCGATCCGCAACCTGCGCCTGATGCGCCGCGGCGACGGCTCGCGCTACGACATCACCGTTCCCGGCTACAAGGCGAACCTCTCGGACGTGCTCGCGGCGATCGCGCTCGTCCAGCTCGACAAGCTTCCGGCGCACACCGCCGCGCGCGAGCGTCAGTTCGCGCTCTACGACGAGGGGCTCGCGGGCTTGGACGGGATCGAGCCGCTCCAGCGCGACCCGCGCGACACGCACGCGCTGCACCTCTACGTCGTCCGGATCGACGCCGAGCGGTTCGGGCTCACCCGCGACGAGGTGCAGCGCGCACTCGCGGCCGAGCGGATCTCGACCTCGATCCACTTCCTGCCCGTGCACCGGCTCACCTGGTACCGAGAGCGCTTTCCCGAGCAGCCGTCTCTGCCGGTCGCCGAGCGCGGGGGCGACGAGATCCTCTCGCTGCCGCTCTCGCCTGCCCACTCCGACGACGACATCGCGGACGTGGTCGAGGCGCTCGGGCGAATCCGCGCATGAGCCGTCCACTGCGCGTCTCCGCGACGCTGCTCCTCACCGGCCTCGCGGTCGCCTACCTGCTCTGGAAGATCAACGTCCGCGAGACGGCCGAGGTGGTGGCGGCCGCAAGCCCGTGGTGGTTCCTACTGGCCGTCGCGATCATGACGCTGACCGTCATCCCGATGGCCGAGCGCTGGCGACGGCTGCTGGCGTCGCAGGGGATGCGCGAGCGCCTCCCGTGGCTGACCCGCGCCTATCTCGTCTCGTACACGGCCGGTCAGATCCTGCCGACCGCGGTCGGCGGCGACGCGGTCCGGATCCTCGAGACCTCGCGCCGGCATCCGGCTCGGCTCGGCGCGATCTCGGCGATCGTGCTGCTCGAGCGGGCGCTCGGCGGTGCGGCCACCGTCCTGCTCGGCGCGGTCGGATTCCTGCTCGCGATCGGCCACTACGACGTCGGCGCCTACCTCTGGATCGAGGGCGCGTTCGTGTTCGGGACGATCCTGCTCGCCTTTCTCTTCTTCGCGCGCTCGGCGCGGCCGCTGCTCCGGCTGACGATGCCGCTGCTGCGGACGCTCAGGCTCGAACGGCCGGTGCGCGCGGTCTACGACGGCGTCCACGCCTTCCGCGATCGCACCGGCCTGCTGATCGGGCTCTTCCTCTTCACGGTCGCGATCCAGGCCGTGCGGGTGCTTGCGATCTGGGCGACGTCCCGCGCGGTCGGGATCGAGCTCTCGCCGCGGATCTACTACGTGATGGGGCCGCTCTTCTTCCTCGTCCTGCTCGTCCCGTTCACGCTCAACGGCTTCGCCGTGCGCGAGGCGTTCTTCGTCAGCTTCCTCGGGAGCGTCGGCGTCGACGCCGACCAGGCGTTCGCGGCCGGCTTCCTCTTCTTCCTGGTCACGGTCGCGATGGCACTGCCCGGCGGCGCGATCCTGCTCTGGGAAGGGCTGCGCAGGGGGCCGAGTGCGCGGCATGCCTGACGCCAGCGTCGTCGTCGTCACCCACAACGCGCTCCCCTGGATCGAGCGCTGCCTCGAGAGCGTGCGCGGCGAGGAGGTGATCGTCGTCGACAACGGCTCCAGCGACGGCAGCGCCGACGTCGTCCGCGAGCAGCTGCCCGAGGCGCAGGTGATCGAGCAGGAGAACGCCGGCCTCGCCGCGGGTTGGAACCGGGGCATGGAGGCGGCGTCGGGCCGCTACTTCCTGATCCTGAACTCGGACGCGTGGCTCACCGACGGCTCGTTGCGGCGGCTCGTTGCCTTCGCGGACCAACACCCGGAGGCGGCGATCGTCGGGCCGCGGCTGCTGAACCCAGACGGCTCGCTGCAGCGGTCGGTGCGGGGCTTCCCGACGCTCTGGCGGCTCGCGACCGAGTACTTCTTCCTGCGCAAGCTCGCGCCGCGCTCGCGGGCGCTGAACGCGTTCTACGCCGGCGGGTTCGACCATCAGGACGTGCGCGAGGCGGAGTTCCTGATGGGCGCGTGCATGCTCGTCCGGCGCGAGGCCGTCGAGCAGGTCGGGCCGCTCGACGAGGCGTTCTTCCTCTTCAGCGAGGAGACGGACTGGGCCTACCGCTTCCGCGAGGCGGGCTGGAAGGTGCTCTTCTTCCCGGACGCCGAGTGCGTGCACGTCGGCGGCGCGTCGCACGGCGGCCGCATGTTCCGCGAGAACGTGCGCGGGCACCTTCGCTTCCTCTCGAAGCACCGTGGCGACGCGTACGCCGAGCGGGCGCGGAAGCTCTTGCGCGCAGCCACGGGCCTGCGCGGCCTGCTCTTCCGCGGCGACCGCGGCCGCATGTACCGCGAGACGGCCGACTGGCTCGCGTCGGCGCGGATGCCGGAGCTGCTCGGCCGATGACGCTCGTCCAGCTCGTGTTCGCCAACGTCGTGCTGCTGCTCCCGGGCGCGCTCGTGAGCCGGGCGCTCGGCCAGCGCAGCCTCTCCGCGACGCTCGCCTGGTCGCTTGCGCTCATCTTCGCCGCGCTGGCGGTGACGTTCGCCGTCGGCTCGTCGCTGACGCTGACGCTCGTCCTGCTGCTCGCCGGCGGCCTCGTCTCACTCAGGTTCGCGCGCCGCGTCCCGCGGCCGGAACGGATTCCGGGGCGTCGCTGGGTCTTCGCGGCCGGGGCGCTGCTCGGCCTCTTGCTCTGGCACGTCGCCGGGAACATCGGCGGCGACGGGCTCTTCCACCTCGCCCGCGTGCAGAAGCTGGACGCGTTCGGCTCGCTCTCGCTCGACGCCCTCAACGAGTTCGCCGACGGCGGGCTCCATCCCGGCTACGCCTTCCCGCTCTGGCACGGCTTCCTCGCCCTCGTCGCGCGCGTCGGCTTCCTCGATCCTGCCGAGGTCGTGCTGCACGAGGCGACGGTGCTCGCGCCGGTGGCGCTGCTGGTGGCGTACGAAGCCGGCTGGGCGCTCTTCCGGCGCGTCGGCCCGGCCGTGGCGGTGGTCGTCGGGGCTGTCGGCGTGACCGCGCTCGCTCCCGACCACGGCGGCGCGTACACCGCGCTCGGGCTTCCGGCAACGGCGTCGCGTCAGATCCTGCTGCCCGCCGCGCTGGCGCTCGCACTCGCCTACGTCGAGAAGCCGAGCCGCGGCCTGCTCGCATCGGTTGCCGCAGCAGGGCTCGTGCTGGCCGTCGTCCATCCGACCTATGCGATCTTCCTCTGGCTGCCGTTCGCAGGGTTCCTCGTCGTCCGCGCGCTCGTCGAGCGGAGCGAGGCGAGGCGGATTGCGACCGCGCTCGCCGCGCTCGTCGTTCCGGCGGCGGCCTATCTCGCGTGGCTGCTCCCGGTCGTGCGGGACACGCGCTCGCATGCGCCCGGCGGCGAGGAGCTGCAGCGTGCGTTCCGGCAGTACGCCGGCCAGCTCGACGTCTTCTCGGACACGAGCTACCGGCTCGCGCCGGAGGTGTTCGGCCGGGCGGGAGCGATCGCCGTGGCCGCGCTCCTGTTCGTTCCGCTCGCGGGCCTCGCGCTGCGGAGGCGCTGGGCGGCGTACGTCCTCGGCGGGGTTCTCGCCGTGGCTGCGGTGATGCTCGTGCCACAGCTCTTCGTGCTCTTCTCGGATCTGGTCTCGATCTCGCAGTCGCGCCGCGCCGCAGGCTTCTGGCCGCTCGCGTTCGCGTTCGCCGGCGGCTTCGTCGTGCTCGCCGCCTTGCTGCGCGCGCTCGTGCTGCCGGCCGCGCTCGCGGGCGGGATCGCGCTGCAGCTGCTCTACCCGGGCGAGTTCTCCTACCGGCTCGCCGACGGCGGTCCCGCGCTCGTGACCTGGCTCGCAGTCGGCGGCGGGGTCGTCGCGCTCGTGCTCGGACTTGTGTTTCTGAGGCGCAGGTTCCCGCTCGAGCGCCCCGAGCTCGCAGGCTGGGCAGCGGCGTTGTTCGTCCTCCCGATCGGGATTCACGCGGCGGCGAACTGGAGCCCGTCGGACGCGCGTCCGCCGAGTCCGCTCACCGACGGCCTCGTCGATGCGCTGCGCAAGGACGTCCCGCGCGGCGACATCGTCTACTCCGATCCCGAGACGAGCTACGAGATCGCCGCCCGCGTGCCCGTCTACATCGCGGTCGCGCCGCCCGGACACGTCGCCGACACCGAGAAGAACCGGCCCTACGAACGCCGGGACGAGGCGCTGCGCTTCTTCGAATCCGGGGACGCCGAGATTCCGCGGCGCGCCGGCGCCGACTGGCTCGTCGTCGACCGCGAGCAGTCCGACATCACGCCGCAGCTCGACAGCGTCTACCGCGACGGCCGCTTCACGCTCTACGTCGTGCCGTAGCATCGGGCGCGTGAAACTGCTGCTCGTCTCGCTCTACTGGCCTCCGGCGGGCGGCGGCGGCGTCCAGCGGCCGCTCAAGTTCGCTCAGTACCTGCCTGCGCTCGGGATCGAGACGCACGTGCTCGCGCCGGACGACTCGAAGTGGATCCACCAGGACGCGGATCTCCGCCAGCCGACGCAGGCGTGGGTGCACCGGGCCCGCTACATCGGCCCGAAGGGGCGGAAACCGGCCGAGGAGCTGCACGGCAAGGAGGGTCTGGAGCGCGCGCTCGTGCAGGCCAAGCTCGCCTCGCGGCGCCTGCTCGTCCCGGACGAGAACGTGAGCTGGAACCTGACTGCGATCCCGGCCGCGATCAGGATCGCGCGCAAGGAGGGGATCGACGTCGTCGTCACGACCTCACCGCCGAACTCGGTCCACCTCGTCGGAGCGGCGGTGAAGAAGGCGACGGGCGCGAAGTGGGTCGCCGACCTGCGCGACTCGCTCGTGGCGCACCCGCACCGGCGCGCCGAGAGCATGGCCGTGCGCGCGAAGGAGAAGGTCGACGAGGGCGTGGCGTGGCTCGTCGCCCACTCGGCGGATGCGATCACGTGCGTCTCCGACGCGATCGCCGACGAGGCGCGCGGCTTCTCGCCGAAGGGGGCGGTCGTGACGATCTCGAACGGCTGCGACTTCGACGACTTCGCCGGTCTCGACTACACACCCGGGAAGCGCTTCCGGATCACGCACACGGGCAGCTTCTTCGGCAAGCGCGACCCGCGCCCGTTCCTGACCGCGCTCGACGAATCCGGCCTCGACGTCCAGGCACGCTTTCTCGGCGACTTCCGCTCGACCGACCGCGAATGGGCGGCCGAGCGCGGCCTCGGCGACAAGCTCGAGCTGATCCCGTACGCGCCGCGCCAGGAGGCGCTCGAGCTGCAGCGCGACTCCGAGGCGCTGCTGCTCCTGATCCCGGACGCGGGCGGCCGCGGCAAGGGCGTCCTCTCCGGCAAGGTCTTCGAGTACCTGGCAGCCGAGCGTCCGATCCTCGCCGTCGTGCCGCCGGACGGCGCCGCCGCCGACCTGATCCGCGAGACGGGCGCCGGCGTCGTCGCGCCGCCCGACGACGTCGATGCGATCAAGGCCGCGCTGACCGAGCTGCACGAGCGCTTCTCGAACGGCGGGCTGGCCGCGACCGAGATCCCGGAGGAGACGCGCTACCGGCTCTCGCGCCGCGCCCGCGCCGAGGAGCTCGCGGAGCTCGTCCGCTCGCTGCCTTGATCGAGACCGCGAACCGCTCGAGGCCCGGTCCGGTGATCGAGTTCCTCTTCCTCGCCACCGTCTTCACGGTCAGCTTCGCGAAGCTGCAGTGGGAGGTCGCGGGGACGCTCAGCCTCTCCGACGTGCTGACCGCGATCTTCCTCGTCGGCTGGCTGGGGACGAGAGTCGGCACGGGCGACCGCCGGCTCGCCTGGGGCGCCGCCGTGGCCGGGCTCTTCTTCCTCGCGTTTCTCGCCGTCTACCTGATCGGCTTCTTCAACCTCGAGACCGAGCAGTCGCTCGCCCAGTGGGCGAAGGGGATGTTCAAGTTCCTGCTCCACTTCCTCTTCCTCGTCGTCGGGCTCGCGTACCTCGCCCGGCGCAGCGAGCGGTTCTACTGGACGACGCTTGCCGTCTTCATCGCCGGCTTCGTCGCGAACGCCGTCTACGGGATCGTCCAGCTCGGCACCGCCGAGGTGCTCGGGATCAACCTCGACCAGTCGCTGCTCTCGCCGATCACCGGCGGTGCGAGCCAGATCAACATCTACGGCGCGATCGAGGGCGCCAGCGTCTTTCGGCCGAACGCGCTCACCGGCGACCCGAACCACCTCGGGATCGAGCTCGTGATCCCCTTGCTCGTGCTGACGCCGCTCTACTTGCGGCTCGAGCGCGGTCACCGGCTGAAGCTGCCGCTGGCGCTCGTGCTCGGGTTCCTGCTCCTCGTCGAGCTGGCGACGCTGTCGCGCTCCGGGCTGCTCGGGCTCGGCGTCGGGCTGCTCGTGCTCGCAGTGCCCTACCGGCACCGGTGGGCGACACCCGAGTTCCTGCTGCCGCTCGGCGCGGTCGCCTGCGTGCTCGGGATCGTCCTTGCGGCGCGCTGGCAGTTCTTCGAGCAGGTGCTGCGCTCGCGCGTCGACACCTCGGCGAACGGCACGTCGACGCACTTCGACGTCTACGGCTTCATCCCGGACGTGCTCTCGTCGCACCCGCTCTTCGGGCTCGGGCTGAACAACTTCTCCGTCTACTACGAGTTCGTCACCGGCCGGACGAACTTCGGCCCGCACTCGTTCTACGTCGCGACCCTGGTCGAGACCGGGCTTATCGGGACGGCCCTCTTCGCCGCCTTCCTCGTCTATCTCTTCCGGAGGCTGGGGCGCCTGCGCGCGATCGGCCGCGCGCTCGGCTCGCCGCGGATCCGGCCGCTCGCGTGGGGGATGACGGCCGCGCTGGTCGGCACCATCGCCGCGAACGCCTTCTACCTGACGATGTCCTTCTACTACTTCTTCGCGTTCGCGCTGCTCGCACTTGCGGCGCCGATCGTGTTCTCGCGCCGGCTGACGTGAAGGTCGTCGTCCTGACGACCTCGTACCCGCGTGACGAGCGGGACGTGGCCGGCCTCTTCGTCCGCGACGCGGTCGAGGCGGTCCGGGCGCACGGGGTCGACGTCGAGGTCGTCTCCCCGGCGTCGTTCCCGCACTTCGGGATCGCGTACGGGCACGGGATCGCCGGGAACCTGCGCCGGCGGCCGTGGCGGGCGTTGCTGCTGCCGGCGTTCCTGCTCGCCTACGCGCGCGCTGCCCGCCGGGCCGCCCGCGACGCGGACCTCGTGCACGCGCACTGGCTCCCCTCCGGGCTGGCGGCGCTCGCGACCCGGAAGCCGTTCGTCGTCCAGCTGTGGGGCACCGACGTCGAGCTCGCCCGGAAAGCGCCGTGGCTCTTCCGGCCGATCCTGCGGCGGGCGCGGCTCGCGATCGTCGCGTCCGACTACCTGGCGGATTCGGCGCGAGAGCTGGGCGCGCGCGACGTCCGGGTCGTCCCGAGCAGCGTCGAGATCCCGGAGTCCGTCGGCGAGCCGGACGAGCCGCCGCACGTGCTCTTCGTCGGCCGCCTCTCGCCGGAGAAGGGCATCGAGGAGTTCCTGACGGCGACGGAAGGGATGCCGCGCGTGATCGTCGGCGCCGGCCAGGTCGACGTGCCGGAAGCGGTCGGCTTCGTGCCGCGCTCCGAGCTCGGCCCCTACTACGAGCGGGCGGCGGTCGTCTGCGTTCCGTCGCGCCGTGAGGGCTACGGCGTCGTCGCGCGGGAGGCGATGGCGTACGGCCGGCCGGTCGTGGCGACGGCCGTGGGCGGGCTCGTCGACGTGACCGGCGTGCTCGTCCCGCAGGGCGACGTGGCCCGGCTGCGCGAGGTGCTC
>CAVYSL010000005.1:0-116638 GCA_963771185.1 uncultured Gaiellaceae bacterium | reverse complement strand
CGCGGGAGGCCGGCGTGCGGCAGCTCGAGCGCGAGCTCGGGAAGCTGCTGCGCAAGACGGCGACGCGGATCGCGTCCGGCAAGGTGGAAGCTCCGGTGGAGCTGACTATCGATGAGGTGCGCGATGCGCTCGGCCGGCAGACGTTCTACCGCGAAGCGGCTGAGCGGACGGCGGTCGCGGGCGTCGCGACCGGCCTCGCTGTCACCGGCACCGGCGGCGACGTTCTCTTCGTCGAGGCGACGTCGTCGAAGGGCGACAAGCTCGTTCTCACCGGCCAGCTCGGCGACGTGATGAAGGAGTCCGTGCAGATCGCCCTCTCCTCGCTTCGCTCGCGCGCGGGAGGCGCTCGGGATCGAGGAGGACGCGTTCGAGCAGAGCTTCCACGTGCACGTGCCTGCGGGTGCGATCCCCAAGGACGGCCCCAGCGCGGGCATCACGATGGCGACCGCACTCGGCATCGCTTCTCTCCGGTCGCCCGGTCAAGCACACCGTCGGGATGACCGGCGAGGTGACGCTGCAGGGCCGCGTGCTCCCGATCGGCGGCCTGAAGCAGAAGGTGCTCGCGGCGCACGCCGCCGGGCTCACCGACGTGATCCTGCCCGAGCGGAACCGCCAGGACCTCGACGACGCGCCGGAGCACGTGCGCGAGGAGATGACGTTCCATCCGGTCATGTCACTCGACGAGGTGCTGGAGCTGGCGCTCGAGCCGGCGACCCAGCTGCATGCGGTGTAGAGACTGTCGCCCCGTTCCCGAGGGGGTCCGCCGCGCGGCGGGCCTCCTCGAACGGCGCTGGATCGTCTCCGTGCTCTGGGCGTCCTATGAGGGCGCGACGCGGTTCAACGAGTTCAAGCAGGCGGTCGGAGCGATCCCGCCGGGCACACTCGCTCAGCGACTCGTCGAGCTGGAGGACGCCGGCGTCCTCGAGCGGATCGTGATCGACGCTCGGCCCCCGCGGGTCGAGTATCGGTTGACGGAGGAGGGACGGCGGCTCAAGCTCGTGGTCGATGCCGTCGCCGCGTTCGCCGACCGCTGAACAGCGGCTTGTGTCTGATAGACACAAGCGTTTTCTCGATCACGTAGGCGCATACGCCATCCTGATCTGGCTCGTTCTGGGCGTTCCCGGGGTGGCGCGGGGAGAGAGCGAGCTTGTGTCTGATAGACACAAGCTCCCGTCGGCCGCGGCGCTCCTCGCCCGGCACGCGCCCGTGGTCGTGCTGCACCCGGACGAGCGGTCGGCCCCGACGGGAGTCGAAGGCTTCCTCGCCGACGCCGACCTCGCCAACGGGCGCTACGACGTCCGGGGCTGCTCGGCCCGGGATGGGCTTGCGGCGCTGCAGTGCTACGACGACGCGGACGAGCCGGCGGCGCCCGTCGTCTACGGCGCGCTCTTTCGCAGCACTACCGGCCTCGCGCTCCAGTACTGGCTCTTCCACGCCTTCGACCTTTGGAGCCCGCTCGTGCCGCAGAGCCCCGACTACTGGAAGCTGCACGAGGGCGACTGGGAGGCGGTGACGGTGCTGCTCGACGCGGCCGGTCGTCCCGTCGAGGTCGGCGCCAGCCGGCATTGCGGCGGCGCACGGCGTGCGTGGGCGAAGGTCGAGAGACGCGGAACGCGGCCGGTCGTCTACTCCGCACTCGGTTCGCACGCTCTCTACTTCCGTCCCGGCCGCTTTGCCCAGGAGAAGCGGTGCTGGCCGAAGGAGGCGCTCGCAGTGTTCGACGCGTACAAGGTGGCGGTCGTCGACCACGCCGCCTCCGGCCGGGCCGTCTCGCCGCGGGTCCTGACCGTGAGCGCGACGTCGCCGGCCTGGATGCGCTTCCCGGGGACGTTCGGCGAGAGCCAGTACCTGCACTTCCCGCAGGCGACCTTCGCCTTCGGTGCCGGGCCGCGGGGCCCCGCGTTCCACGACCTCTGGCGCAGGCCGTTCGCGCTGCCGCGTTCGTGGCCGCGCGGCTGACCCGTCGCGCCGCAAGGGACGTGTCCCAGGGACAGACCCTGGGACACGTCCTGCGCGGACGTCCTAGATGGCCAGCGCAGCCGGTGCGCCCTCAGCGCCGCCGTCGTACTCGGGCTTGAACCCGAGCGCGCGGCCGAGCGGGGCGCCCATGGTCAGGCCGAGCTTCTGCAGCCAGGCGGGTGGGAACGGCAGCCGCACGTCCTCGAAGTGCGCGTTCGCGATCACCGCGAGGCGAAGCGGGTTCGGCATGCCCTTCCTGTTCGTCTTGCCGTCGTTCGCCAGCGCGAACATCGTCTCGAGCAGCCGCTCGAACTGGAGTGCGGGCCGGACCTCGGTCACGAAGACCGCCTCGGTCTCGCCGGCGTTCCAGAACTTGTGCGAGCTGCCGGCGGGCACGACCACCGTCTCGCCCGGCCCGGCCACGATCTCCTCGCCGTCCACCTTGAAGGCGACGGTGCCGGACTCGATCTCGAACCGCTCGGTCTGGTGCGGGTGCACGTGCGCCGCGGCGACGAAGCCGTTCGGCTGGACGGTGCACTCGACGAGGACGTACTCGCCCCCGGTCTCGCGCGACGTCTCCAGGAAGAGCAGGCGCTCGCCGGTGACGGGGTTCTCGATCACATCTCCCTTGCGGATCATCGGACTCCCTTTCAGGTCGTTTTGCAGCGATTTCCCTTGAAGGGAGTCTCGGGGAGCGCGGCCTCCGCGTCGTCGGCCGGCAAAACGATTCGCCCTGTCCGAGGAGATGATTCGACGGGTGCCGGGGTCACTCTCGAGAATGACACCGCGTCATCCGGAACGAGAAAGGGCGGCCCCGCAGGCCGCCCCTTCTCCACCGCAGCTGCCCCCGACCTATTCGTACTGGAGCGCGTTGAGCACGTTCAGTCGCGCCGCGCGGCGCGCCGGCGCGATCGCCGCGAGCACGCCGGCGAGGATCGCGACGACCGTGAAGACGACGAGCGTGCCCAGCGGCAGCGAGAACGAGACGCCGAACTCCGAGAGCGACTGCGTCACGAGCGCCGCCAGGCCGACGCCGAGCGGCAGCCCGAGCGCCGCCCCGATCAGCGCCGTGATCACGCTCTCCTGCCGGATCATCCGCCGCGCCTGCCGCCGCGTCATCCCGACCGCCCGCAGCATCCCGAGCTCTCGCGTCCGCTCGAAGACGGCAAGCACGAGCGTGTTCACCATCCCGAAGAGGGACACGATCACCGAGAGCGCGAGCAGGACGTAGAAGAGGTTCATCACGTCGGTCAGCCAGGCCGTCCAGTTGGCGATGAACTCGTCGTCGGTCTGCAGCTTCGCGTCCGGGTACGCAGCCAGCGCCCGCTCGAGCCCGCCGGTCGAGTCGGCCTGCACGAGCGTCAGCATGTCGCCGGGCCGCGGGAAGGAGCGGTCGAACGCCTGCTGCGAGAGCACGACGCCGCCGAGCAGCTGGTCGAGGTCGCCGTGCTTCTTGTAGACGCCGCGTACGACCGCCTCGACCTCCTTGCCTGCGGGCGTGAGGAAGAGGACCGTGTCGCCGACCGCTGCCTTGCCGGCACCGGGAAGCTCCAGGCCCTCGCGGACGACGGCGCCGCCACGGTCGAGGCTCGCCAGCGACTTGGGTGAGCCCTCGACCCACTCGAAGTTGTACGCCTTGCCGATCGTGGCCGGGTCGACGCCGCTGACGTCGACCTCGCCGCCGCCGATCAGCTGGGCCCGGTCACCGCGAATCGACGACGCCAGCTGCACGCCGCGTTGCCGCGGAAGCAGCCTTGCCGGCCCCGAGCGGGACCGCGTCCCAGCCGCTCTGCGAGGTGATCACGTGGCTCGTTCCGAGCTGCTTGCGGAGCGCGTTCTCGTCGCTCGCGAGCAGTGCCTTGCCGAAGACCGCGACGAACGAGACGAGCGTGAGCCCGATCATCAGCGCGGCGGCCGTCGACGCGGTTCGGCCCGGATTGCGGACGGCGTTCTCCTGTGCGAGCCGTCCTGCGGCACCGCCGAGCCGTGCGGCCGGTAGGCCGACGACGTGTGCGAGTGGGCGGACGAGGCGCGGCGCGATCGCAGCCAGGCCGATGAAGATCCCGAACGAGCCGAGGCCGATTCCGAGCACGCGCATCGCCGAGGAGACGTTTTCGCCGAGCAGCCCGTAGACGAGGCCGAAGGCCGACAGCGAGGTGACCGTGAGGCCGAAGACCAGGGTCTTGCGCGACGGCTTCTTGACCACCATCCCGCCCTCGCGGACGGCTGAGATCGGCGAGATCCGCGTCGCGCGGACTGCCGGCCAGACCGAGGCGACGAGCGTCACGATCGTGCCCGTCAGCATCGCGACCACCGCCGTGCGGAGCTGGAAGACCATCGCGGCCTGGGGCATCTCGAGGTCGACGGCGCGGAAGAGCGTCGTCAGCCCCTTGGCGAGCAGGACACCCAGGCCGAGGCCGACCGCCGAGGCGACGATGCCGAGGATGGTGCCCTCGAGCACGACCGAGCGGAGCACCTGGCGCCGCGAGGCGCCGAGCGTGCGCAGGGTCGCGAGCTCCTTCGTCCGCTGCGCGACGGTGATCGAGAGCGTGTTGAAGATGACGAACGCGCCGACGAAGAGGGCGATCCCGCCGAACGCGAGCAGGAAGTAGCGGATGAACTTGACGAACTCGCCCACCCCCTCGCCGTCCACGGCTGCCTGCTCGTCGCCGGTGCGTACCTCGGCGGAGTCCGGCAGCGAGCTCGCGATCGCGTCGATCAGCCGCTCCTGCGACACGCCGTCCTTCGCGGCGACGGCGACTGCGTCGAAGCCGGACTTGCCCAGCACGGTCCGCGCGGTCTCGACGTCGAACAGCGCGATCGTCGCGCCGCCAAGGCTGTCGACGTCGCCGAAGCGCGCAATGCCGGTCAGCTCGTAGCTTCCGACAGGCCCCTCGCCCGCGACCTTGACCGAGTCACCGAGCTCGAAGCCCTGCTTCTCGGCGGTGTTCAGGTCGACGACGACCTCGCCCGGCCCCGCGGCCCAATGGCCCGCGACGAGCTTGAACGGGTTGAAGCGCTCGTCGGCGGGCTCGACGCCGAGCCCGAAGGTCGGGTTGTTGCCCTGGATCGCCTTGCCCTCGCGGTCGAGGATCTTTGCCTGGTTCGTGTCGCCGGACAGGTCGAGGATCGTGCCGGCGGCGGCCCCGACCTCGGGCAGCGCCCGCACGTTGGCGAGCACGTCCTCGGAGATCTGCGCCTTGCCGGTCTGCGACCACTCGACGAGCTTCTTGCCCGAGACGACCGCGTCGGTCTGCTCGTACGAGCTGGAGAAGATCGAGTCGAACGCCTTGTCGATCGTGTCGGTGAGGACGAGCGTGCCGCTGACCATCGCGACACCCAGGACGATCGCGATCGCCGTCAGTGTCGAGCGGAGCTTGCGCGCGAGCAGGCCGCGGAGGGCGACGCGCCTCATCGATCCGACACCGCGCTGAGGACGTCGAGGATCTCGGACTGGGACGAGCGGCCGAGCTCCTTGACGATGACGCCGTCGGCGAGGAAGAGCACGCGATCGGCGATGGTGGCTGCGCGCGGGTCGTGCGTGACCATCACCGTCGTCTGCCCGTAGGTGTCGACGGCGCCGCGCAGGAGGCCGAGGATCTCGGCCGAGGTCTGCGAGTCGAGGTTGCCGGTCGGCTCGTCGGCGAACAGCACCGTCGGCTTGGAGACGAGCGCGCGCGCCACCGCGACGCGCTGCTGCTGGCCGCCGGAGAGCTCGGCCGGCCGGTGGGAGCGCCGATCGGTGAGGCCGGTCGCCTCGAGCAGCTCGGCGATCCACGCCCGCTCGGGCTTCTCGCCCGCGATCGAGAGCGGCAGCAGGATGTTCTCCTCGGCGGAGAGCATCGGCAGCAGGTTGAAGAACTGGAAGACGAAGCCGATATGGCGCCGCCTGAGCTTGGTCAGGTCGTTGTCCTTCAGCGTCGTCAGCTCGATCCCGTCGATCTCGACGGTGCCGGAGCTCGGCTTGTCGAGGCCGGCGAGGATGTGCATGAGCGTCGACTTGCCCGAGCCGGAGGGGCCCATGACCGCGGTCAGATGGCCGCGGGGAATCGCGAGCGAGACGCCTCTGAGGGCGTCGACGGCGGTCTCGCCGGCACCGTAGCGGCGGCTTAGGTCACGGGCGACGACGACGCCCGCCGGCTGGGTCTCCTGCTCGTGAGCGAGCGCGAGTGCTGCTTCCATGAGGTGTGACGTCTCCTTCGAGTCGGGTCGAATCGGAACCTGACATCGAGTGTGCGGGCGACGGATCGCCCGAGGCATCGGCCGTGCTGGCCATTCGGCATCGTCCGTGAGGATGATTCCGACGTCGTCACACCGGACGATGGTGCAGACCCCGGACCTCAAGTACCGTTTCTTCGTGACTCGGCGCGCCCTCGTCCTGGCCAGGGACTACGTCTTCGAGGTGTTCGCGCTCGCGACCGTGGTCCTCACCCAGGTCGACATCTGGACGAACCTCGAGGAGGATCGCTTCCGGCTCGCCGCGATCGCCCTGTTCGCGGCCGGAGCGCTGCTGTTTCGGCGGCGCGCGCCGTTCGTCGTCCCGCTCGCCGTCGCCTCCGGCGCCCTCGCCTTCACGCTGCTCGACCCGACGGCGGCGTACGAGACCGACACCATGTTCCTCGTCCTCATCCTCGCCGCGTGGGCGGCCGGCTCGCTGCTCGATCCGAAGCAGGCCCTGATCGCGCTGGCGGCGCTCCTGGCCGCCGGCTGGACCGTCTTCATTCGCGCCCCGGACGTTCCGTTGACCGAGCTGATCTGGCTGAGCATCCCGCTCATCGGCACGTTCGCCCTCTCTGCTGCAACCGCACGCCATTCGGAGCGGGCGCGCCGTGCCGAGCAGCGGGTGCTGGAGGCCGAGGAGGAGGCGCGCCGGGCGGTCGATGACGAACGCGGCCGGATCACACGCGAGCTGCACGACGTGCTGGCCCACTCGGTCAGCGTGATGACGGTGCAGGCGAGCGCCGTCCGGCGCCTGCTCACACCCGAGCAGGAGCGCGAACGCGAGGCCCTGATGACGGTCGAGGAGACGGGGCGCCAGGCGCTCGCTGAGATGCGCCGGCTGCTCGGGATCATGCGGACGGAGACGGAGCCGCCCGCGCTCGCGCCTCAGCCGGGGCTCGGGACGCTCCCCGAGCTCGTCGAGCAGGTGCGCCAGTCGGGTCTGCCGGTCGAGCTGACGGTCGAGGGCACACCTGTGAAGCTTCCCGCCGGTGTCGACCTCTCGGCGTACCGGATCGTCCAGGAGGCGCTGACGAACACGCTCAAGCACGCCGGGCCGGCCCACGCGTGGGTCGCCGTCCGCTACGCCGGTGAGGATGTCGAGATCGAGGTGGCCAACGACGGCAACAGCCAGAACTCGGGCGACGGCGGCGGCCACGGGCTCGTCGGCATGCGCGAGCGCGTTGCGCTCTGCGGCGGTGAGCTCGAGTCCGGCCCGCGGCCGGGCGGCGGCTTCAAGATCTCCGCCCGCCTGCCGGTCGCAGGAGGCGCGACGTGAGCATCCGCGTCCTGATCGTTGACGACCAGGCGCTCGTGCGCGCGGGCTTCAAGATGATCCTGGAGTCGGAGCCCGAGATCGAGATCGTGGGCGAGGCGGAGGACGGGCTTCAGGCGGTCGAGGCCGCGCGCGAGCTGCGGCCGGACGTCGCGCTGATGGACATCCGGATGCCGAACCTGGACGGGCTCGAGGCGACCCGGCGGATCCTCGCCGGCTCGGGTGACGCGCCTCGGATCCTGATGCTGACCACGTTCGACCTCGACGAGTACGTCTACGAAGCGCTGCGCGCCGGGGCGAGCGGCTTCATGCTCAAGGACACGCCGCCGGAGCAGCTCGTCGCCGCGATCCACGTCGTCGCGTCGGGGGACGCCCTCCTCTCGCCCGCGATCACCAAGCGCGTGATCGAGGAGTTCATCCGGCGCCCGCCCAGCTCGATCGCGACCGCGCCGTCGCCGAAGGTCGCCGAGCTGACCGCGCGCGAGCTCGAGGTGCTCGGCTTCATGGCCCGCGGCCTCTCGAACGCCGAGATCGCCAGGGACCTCTTCGTCAGCGAGACGACGGTGAAGACCCACGTGGCGCGGATCCTGATGAAGCTCGACCTACGCGACCGCGTCCAGGCCGTCGTCTTCGCCTACGAGACCGGCATCGTGCAGCCGGGAGGGAACGACTCGGCCTAACCTCGGCTTAGAGCGGCGGCACGGCGATGCGGCTCGCTGCCTCGTCCCAGCTCCGCACAACCGGCAGCAGTGCCGCGAGGCCCGTGATCTCGAAGAGCCGGTGCACCTCGGGAGCCGCGTCGTCGGGCAGAAGCAGCAGCAGCGGACGCTCCCGCTTCTCGCAGTCGGCGAGCCCTTCGAGCAGCACGCCGACGATCGTCGAGTCGATGAAGGTGGCCTGCGTCAGGTCGACGACGAGTGGAGCCTCCGAGCCCAGAGCGGTGGCGAGGTCGGAGCGGACGCGCGGCGCGACGTAGGCATCGGACTCGCCGCGCAGGGTGATCACGCTGAAGCCGGAGGCAGCGTCCACTGGGACCAGCATTCGCGCGTTTCGCCGATTTGAAACCGGAAAAGTTGGACAGTTGCTGCCGAGCGGCTCGATTCCGGCTCCGGGCCAGGGATTCGAAAACCTGGTCGTACCGGCGTGGTAATCGTGGCTCCGCTTCTCGTACTCTCTCCGTGTGTCGATTCTGGTGGAGATCGCCGAGAGGGCGGACGTCTCGGTCGAGGGCGTCGTGCGCGTGCTCACACGCGAGCCGGTGAGCGACGCGATCAAGGAGCGCGTGCTCGACGTGCTGGACGACCTGACGCCCGAGCAGACCCGTGCCGTGCAGCGCTTCGCGCTCGCCGCCCTGCACGATGACCTGCAGCGTGGCGGCGACAGCAGCGCGGTAGAGGACACGGCCGTGCCGGACCCGAGCCAGCTCGCGCTGCCCGTCGCGGCAGCCGCCCCCGATCTGCTTCCTGCCCCGGGGCCCGGCTCCGACGCCGCGCTCGTCCAGCTCAGCTCGGTCCTCGGCGAGCTGGCGGAGGCGGTGCGAGATCTCCGGCGCGAGACCGACGCCGAGCGGCGCGAGCGCGTCGACGACCTCGCCGTCCTGATCGACCTGATCACGACCGGCTGGCAGGGGCTGGACGCGCGACTCGGCCGGATCGAGCGCCAGGTGAGCCGGCTCGAGTCGGGTCGCCGCGAGCAGATCGCGCCGGCCCGTGCGCCGGCCCCCGTGCGGGTCGTCCCGGCAGCGGTCGAGGAGGCCCCGGCTGCTGCGGCTGCTCCGGCTGCGCCCGCCGAGCCGGTCCCCGTTGCGCCGGCGGAGCCTGCAGAGCCGCGCAGGCGCGACCGGCTTCCCGTCGTCGCCGCGCTCACGCTCGTCGGCGCCGGAGTCGTCACGCTCGCCGTGCTCCAGCTCGCCTCCGGCGAGCCGGACCTCGCTCGACTCGTGTCCCCACGCGAGACCTCCGCCACGGCCACGGAGGGAGTGACGCCCACGATCGCCGCCCCGACCACAGGGGGAACCGAGACGCGTCCGCCGGCGACGACCCCTCGGCCGCCGGCCGCGGGCACGACCGCGCCGACGAGCACCTCCCGCGTGCTCGGGACGACCTCCGCCGGGACGACGCGGCCCAAGCCCCCCACTGTGCCGGCCGACCCGCAGACGATGTCCGCGCCCCCCGCGAAGACGACGCGCCCTGCGACGACGACGCGCCCCGGAACGGCGACCGCCACCGGCTTCAAGCCGACGCGCAACTGGGCCTGGGCCCCGGTCGAGGGCGCCGACTACTACGACGTCGTGTTCACCTGGTCGGGACGGACCTTCTACCGTGCGTCGCCGACCGAACCGAGACTGACGCTCCCGAGCACGGTCGTCTTCCGGCCGGGCGCCTACCGCTGGGTCGTGCGTCCCGGCTTCGGCGCGCGCGGGGCGAGGAACCTGGGCCCGCCGGTCGTCGACTCGCCGTTCACCGTCTCCTAGCTCGCCGGCGCCGCGGAAACCACGGCCGAGTGCAGGCTCGCGCCGGTCTCGGGATCGAAGAAGTGGAGCCTTGCCGGATCGACTGCGAGGCCGATCCGGTCGCCCGGCCGCACGGGTGTTTCCTCCGCGACCTCGGCGGTGAAGAGCGCGCGGCGGTCGGTGGCGAGCAGCGTCGCCCGCTCGCCGTCGTCGGTGGCCGCCCGGACCGAGTCCAGGTCGACGGGAGGCGCCTCGACGGTGAAGAGGACGTGCGTCGCCGAGCCGAGCTCCTCGACCACCATCGCCTCGACCTCGATCCGCGGCAGCGCCGCGTCGGCGGTGCGCCCGTCCGCGAAGTCCTGCGGCCGGATTCCGAGGATGACCGGGCCGGCGTCGAGTCCGGCGGGCCGCCGGTCCGGATTGAGCGGGATCTGGAAGCCGGCGAACTCGACCGCATCGTTCTCGACCTGCGCCTCGACGAGGTTCATCGAAGGCGAGCCGATGAATGCCGCCACGAAGAGGTTGACCGGCTCGCGATAGAGGGTTTGCGGCGTGTCGACCTGCTGCACGGTGCCGTCGCGCATCACGGCCACGCGGGACCCCAGCGTCATCGCCTCGACCTGGTCGTGGGTGACGTAGACGGTCGTGATCCCCAGCCGGTCGTGCAGCCGTGCCAGCTCGGCGCGCATGTCGACCCGCAGCTTGGCGTCGAGGTTCGAGAGCGGCTCGTCCATCAGGAATGCCTGCGGCTCGCGCACGATCGCGCGCCCCATCGCAACGCGCTGGCGCTGGCCGCCCGACAGCGCGCCCGGCCGGCGCTGGAGCAGGTCCTGCAGCCCGAGCAGGCGCGCGACCTCCTCGACCCGCCGCTCGATCTCGGCCTTCGACGTCTTGCGCACCTTCAGCCCGTAGCCGAGGTTCTTCGCGACGGACATGTGGGGGTAGAGGGCGTAGTTCTGGAACACCATCGCAATGTCCCGGTCGCGCGGCGCGAGGCGGGCCACCTCGCGCTCGCCGATCCAGATCTCGCCCTCGGTCACCTCTTCGAGCCCGGCGATCATCCGCAGCAGCGTCGACTTGCCGCAGCCCGACGGGCCGACGAGAACCATGAACTCGCCGCTCTCGATCGTCAGATTGACGTCGTCGACCGCGCGCACGTCGCCGTCGTAGACCTTTCCCACCTGCTCGAGCCTGATCTCGGACACCTCGGAGCTCCTTCGCTCGTCGCTTGCGCTACCACCTTGACTCGGGCGACGATCCTATGACATCGTAGCTCTGCTGTAAACGTTCTCAGAAAACCTTTTCAGGGAGAGGCAGCTCAGGGCGATTTGCACGAACCACTCGCGACATCCGAGGTCGAGGGCGTTCCGACGATCACGACCGTCGCACGCTTGGCCAACGTCTCCGTCGCCTCCGCGTCCCGAGTGCTGAACGGGATCCGGACGAGTCCGGCCACGCTCGAGCGGGTCACGGCGGCGGCCGAGTCGGTCGGCTACGTCCCGAATGCGGCCGCCCGGTCGCTGCGCTCGCGCCGGACGGGCCAGATCGCGTTCGCGATGCCGGACGTCGGCAACCCCGTCTACACGACCATGGTCGGGTCGATCCAGGAGGTCGCGCGAGTCGCGGGCTTCCGGCTGCTGCTGCACTCGACCGGCGCCGATCCGGCTGACGAGCTCGCGATGGTCCGCGATCTCAAGCATCGCTTCGTCGACGGCCTCATCCTCGCTTCGCTCCACCTGACCGACGCGCACGCCGAGGAGCTGAGCCGGTCGGCCGCGCCGGTGGTCGTGATCGGGCGTCCGACCGTCGGCACGACGGTGGACACGGTGCGGGCGTACTCGCGCAAGGGTGCGGCCGAGGCCGTCCGCCACCTTCATGCCGTCGGCAGAACCCGGATCGCCTTCGTCAACGGGCCGACGCACACCGCCCCCGGCTCGTCGCGGCGCCGCGGCTATCTCGACGGGCTCCGCTCCTGCGGGCTCGAGCGCGACGACGAGCTGATCGAGGTCGCGGCCGACTTCATGGTCGAGCCCGGACGCAGTGCCGCGGAGCTGCTGCTCGCGCGCGTCCGTCCCGACGCGATCCTCTGCGCCAACGACCTGCTCGCGGTCGGCGTCCTCGCCGCGCTCCGCGACGCACGACTCGACGTCCCCGAGCAGGTCGCACTCGTCGGGATGGACAACAGCGACCTCTCGGGCCTGACGTGGCCGGCGCTGACGACGGTCGACCTCGGCTCCTTCGAGCGGGCGCGAATCGCCGCCGAGCTCCTGCTGGCCCGGATCGAGGAGCCCGGGCGCGACGCGCAGGTGGTCGGGGTCGAGCCGCGCCTCGTCGTCCGGGCGTCCTCCGGGGTGCCGGCTTGACGCAGTCCTGCCGGCAGGAGGGGCGGGGGAACCGGCGGGTTCCCCGAGAGAGCGCGCCGATGCGCAGCATCGGCGACCGCGCGCAGGGAGTACGTGGGGGAAACCGGGTTTCCCCACGCGACCGAGCCGAAGGCGAGGGAGACGGCGTGAGCACCGTCAACGAGGTCGGCCGGCTCCCGGGCCGGCGCCGCCCGCGCAGCCGCGCCGGATCCGGGCTCTCGGGCCGGGAGGCGATGCTGCTGCTGATCCCGGCGCTGCTGCCGATCGTGATCCTCAGCGTGATCCCGCTCGCGCGCGGAATCTACCTCGGCTTCACCGACTCGCAGGCCGGCCTGAACTTCGACACGAGCTTCATCGGCCTCGACAACTTCCGCGAGCTGATCCACGACGACCTGTTCATCAACTCGTTCAAGATCGGCCTGATCTGGTCGGTCGCGGTGACGGCGATCGGCTTCTGCTTCGCGCTCGGCCTCGCCCTCCTGCTCAGCCAGGACCTGAAGGGCCGCTGGCTCGCCCGCTCGCTCGCGCTCGTCCCGTGGGCGATGCCGTCGGTGATCGTCGGGATCATGTGGAAGCTCTTCTTTCAGCCGCAGGCGGGGATCCTGAACGAGATCCTCCGCCGGTTCCACATTCCGGGCGAGACGACCGACTGGCTCTCAAGCTTCACCTGGGCGTTGCCGGCGGTGATCCTCGTCGGCGTCTGGGCGGGGATGCCGCAGACGACCGTGGCCCTGCTCGCCGGGCTCCAGTCGATCCAGGACGAGCTGCACGAGGCGGCTGCGGTCGACGGCGCGACCGCCTGGCAGCGCTTCCGCACGATCACCCTGCCGCAGCTGAAGCCCGTGATCATCGCGATCACGACGCTGGACTTCATCTGGAACTTCAACTCGTTCGGACTCGTCTACGTCCTCACCGACGGCGGACCCGCCGGGAAGACCCAGCTGCCGATGCTGTTCGGCTACAGCCAGGCGTTCGAGTACGGCCAGTTCGGCTACGCCGCCGCGCTCGGGTGCGTGATGGTGCTCGTGATCTCCGGCCTGCTCGTCTTCTACCTCTGGGGCCGGATGAAGGAGACGCGGTGATCGTCACCTCGAATCCACGTCGTACGCGCACATTCCAGTACCTGGCCATGTTCGGCTACGTCGTCTTCCTCGGCTTCCCGCTCCTCTGGATGCTCTCGATGTCGTTCAAGGGCCCGCGCGAGCTCGTCCAGCTCTACCCGTCGTTCATCCCGGAGGACTTCACGCTCGAGAACTACCGGACCGCGCTGACCGAGGAGAACCACCAGTTCATCCGCAGCGCGATCAACAGCCTCAAGGTCGCGCTCGTGACCGCGCTGCTGACGACGGCGATCGGGCTGCCGGCGGCCTACGTCTTCGCGCGCCGCAAGGGCGTGATCACGCGGCTCGGGCTCGGCTGGATCCTGATCAGCCAGATGTTCCCGCTGATCCTGATCATCATCCCGCTCTTCCTGCTCCTGCGCGACCTGAAGCTGACGAACTCGCACATCGGCCTCGTCGTCGTCTACATGGTCTGGGCGCTGCCGTTCGTCCTCTGGATGCTCTACAGCTACGTGCGCGGGATCCCGCCCGATCTCGAGGAGGCGGCAACGGTCGACGGAGCGACGAGGCTCCAGGTCCTGACCGGGATCATCGCCCCACTGCTGCTCCCGGGCATCGTCGTCACGACCATGTTCGCGTTCATCACCGCCTGGAACGAGTTCTTCCTCGCGCTCGTCATCCTCGAGAGCCCCGACCTGACGACGCTGCCGCTGCGGCTGGCGCAGTACGTCGGGATCGAGGGCATCGTCAGGTTCGGCCCTCTGGCCGCGGCCGCCCTGCTCGCGACCATCCCCAGCATTGTCCTCTTCATGTTCTTCCAGCGCTGGCTCACGCGCGGCCTCCTCTCGGGGGCGGTCAAGGGCTAGCCATGGCGGATCTCAAGAAACCCCGGCGTCGAATCGGACGGCGCCAAAGACCGCAGAAAGGCGGGTCAGCAATGAAGAAGGTCATCGTGCTCGGCGCTCTGGCGCTGCTGTGCACCGTGCTCGTAGCCGGGGCCCAGGCAGGCAAGCAGGCCACCGTCGTCAAGCTCAAGTTCGCCACCTACGTGTGGCAGCCGACGACCGTGGCGGCGAACAAGTCGATCGTCGAGAGCTGGAACAAGGCCCATCCGGGCATCCAGGTCGAGATCGTCCCGGTCGACGTCAACTCGGTCCACGACAAGCTGCTCACGAGCTTTGTCGGCGGCACCGCGGCGGACATCATCCACGACGAGGCCGCCGACATCGCCGGCTTCACGCAGCAGGGGTATCTGGCGAACCTGACGCCGCTGATCCCGAAGTCGTTGAAGCAGTCGATCCCGAAGGACCTGTGGGCGACGACGAACTTCGGCGGCAAGATCACCGGCGTTCCGTCGCTGCTGCAGACCTACAACATCTTCGCGAACATGGACATCCTCAAGTCGGCCGGGATCAAGGCGCCGACGCTCGCGGATCCGTGGACCTGGCCCGAGTTCCGCGCCAACGCGAAGAAGCTGACCACGTCGAGCCGCTACGGCGTCTGCTGGGGTCTCCGCTCGCCGGTGGCAGTCGTCCAGACGATGTCGCTCAACTACGGCGGCCAGTTCTTCTACCTCAAGAACGGCAAGTGGACGTTCGAGTTCGGGGCGAAGGATCAGAACGTGATCAAGCAGATGCACGACATGATCCACGTCGACAAGTCGGTCGATCCCGCCGCGACGGGCCTCTCCGGCAGCGCCGTGCTGCCCGCCTTCTTCGGCGGCAAGTGCGCGATGACGGTGGCCGGCAACTTCACTGCGCAGGCGATGATCCTGCAGGGCCCGAAGAGCTTCAACTGGGCGATGTTCCCGCTGCTGAAGGGTCAGACCCAGCAGCAGGTGGCCAATCCGCAGACGTACTCGATCTCGGAGCAGAGCAAGAACAAGCAGTCGGCGATGTTCTTCCTCGCCTACCTCGTCAACAAGCAGAACCTGGCCAAGCTCGCGCTCGGCGACTGGCTGATCCCGTCGAACCCCGAGGCCGGCAAGGTGGCCCGGAAGTCGACCAAGCGGGCGGGCAGCTGGAGGATCGCGACCGAGTCGGTCGTCCACTTCCGCAAGGGCAACTGGGTCTCGCTCGCCGCCTATCCGCGCTGGAAGGCGGAGGTGGCCCAGCCTGCCTTCGTCCAGTACCTCCGCGGGTCGAGCTCGCTCCAGGAGCTGGAGAAGAGCCTGGACGACGGGTGGAACAGAGTCCGGGGATAGAACGCCCAGCCCAGCCGGCCGGCCCCAGTGGCCGGCCGGCTGGGACACATGACGACTGCGAATCGAGGATGAGGACGTGAGTGGAGACCTGCTGACCGACCGCGCCGTCGGCTGCCTGGCGGGAGCCGCCGTCGGCGACGCGCTCGGCGGGGCCACCGAGGGCTGGGAGTCGCACGAGATCGAGGCCCACTTCGGCGGCTGGGTGACCGGGATCGTCGAATCGATCCGCCGGACGAAGAAGGTGGAGAAGGCCTTCTCGCCCTTCCACAAGGGCGACGGCCACGTCACCGACGACACGCTGATGACGCGCGTGCTCGTGCACGCCTACGACGTCAAGCGGGATCACCTGGACGCCTACGACGTCGAGTCGCTCCTGGTGCCGGCGATCGTCGACGAGAAGACGTGGGTTCCCGAGCTCGACCGCGAGGACCTGCTCTACCACCGGCTCTTCCTCGCGGAGAAGTGGCTCGTGCTCAAGCTCCGCTACGGCCACGCCGATCCGCGCGACGCGGGCGTCGGCAACATCGTCAACTGCGGCGCGGCGATGTACATCGCTCCGGTCGGGATCGCGAACGCCGGCGATCCGCGGCGAGCCTACGACGAGGCGCTCGACCTGACCGCGGCGCACCAGTCGAGCTACGGACGCGAGGCGGCCGGCGTGCTCGCGGCAGCCGTCGCCGCCGCGATGCGGGTGGACGCGACGCCCGACTCGGTCGTCGAGACCTGTCTGCGGCTCGCCAAGGACGGGACGCGCACGGCGATCGAGGCGGTGGCGGATGCCGCCGCGAAGCTCGACGGCTGGCGCGACGGCGGTCTGGCCGAGCTGCGGCGGGCGTTCGCGCCGTTCGACTCCGTCGGCGAGCACTACGCCACGCCCGAGTTGAACGCGCGCATCCCGAGCCGGCTGCACGCGATCGAGGAGCTGCCGATCGCGCTCGGCCTGCTCGTCGCGACGGGCGGCGACTACGAGGAGACGGTGCTCGGCGGCGTCAACTACGGCCGCGACTCCGACTCGATCGCCTCGATGGGCGGCGCGCTCGCAGGAGCGCTCGGCAATCCGCTGCGCCGCGACTGGGTCGACGACGTCTCGGCGGCGAGCAAGATCGACGTCGAGGAAGCGGGCCGCACGATGGCGGTCGTCGCCGCGGAGATCTTCGCGCTCGACGCGCAGCGGCACCAGGAGCGGACACAGGCTCTGGGCGACTTGACGGCCGGTGAGGTGCCTGCTTGAGAGTGACGTGGGTGCAGCCGGAGGACCTCGTAGGCCATGAGCTCCGGCAGGCCCGCGAGGAACACAAGGACGTCGACGATGTCGAGCAGCGCTGGTTCGCCGCCGGCGGCGCACCGGCGCCGGGGCGCGGCGCCTCGCAGGAGCCCGTCGCCCCGGAGCTGCGGGCGTTAGCGCTCGAGCTGCTCGACGAGCTCGACGCATTCCCACGCCCGCTCGCAGCGGCCGAGCCGGCCGGCTTCGAGGAGATCCTCGCCGCGGCCGATCCCGCCGAGCGCCAGGAAGCGCGCGACCTGCCCGAGCGGATCGCGGGCGCGTGGCTCGGCCGCGCGGCCGGCTGCGTGCTCGGCAAGCCTGTCGAGAACATCCCGCGCGCCGGAATTCGCGCGATCGCCGAGGCGACAGGCAACTGGCCGGTCCGGGGCTGGTTCACGGCCGAGGGTCTGCCTGAGGAGGTCTCGGAGCAATGGCCGTGGAACCGGGCCAGCCGTCCGACGAGCCTCGCCGAGAACATCGCCGGCATCCCGGAGGACGACGACCTCAACTTCACGATGCTCGGCGTCGCGCTGCTCGAGCGGTGCGGCACCGGGTTCGACGCGCTCGACGTCGCCAAGATCTGGCTCGACTACATGCCGGCCGGGCGGATCTTCACCGCCGAGAGGGTCGCGGTGCGCAACCTCCTCGAGGCCTATCTGCCGCCCGAGACGGCGACGCGGCGCAACCCGTTCCGCGAGTGGATCGGCGCCCGGCTGCGTGTCGACGCGTACGGATGGGCGTCACCCGGCGATCCGGTCGCGGCCGCGCGCATGGCCTGGGAGGACGCGCGCGTCAGCCACACGGCGAACGGCGTCTACGCGGCGATGTTCATGGCCGCGGCGCACGCCGCGTCGGTCGCCGGGCTCTCGCCGGCGGCATGTGCCGAGGCCGGCGTCTCGGTCGTCCCGGCGGAGAGCAGGCTCGCCGAGGCGCTGCGTGCCGCCCGCGACCTCGCCTCCAGGCTTGCCTGGGAGGAGCTGGTCGACGAGCTCTACGCCCGCTACGACACCTATCACTGGGTGCACGCGATCAACAACACGGCGCTCGTCGCGGCGGCGCTGTACGCGTTCGACGACGACTTCTCCGGCGCGATCTCGGCCGTCGTCCAGGGTGGCTGGGACACCGATACGAACGGGGCTGCGGTCGGCTCGATCGTCGGTGCCGCAGTCGGTGTGGCCGGGATCGAGGATCGGTGGTCGAAGCCGCTCGGCGGCCGCTTCACGAGCTCGCTGCCGGGCTTCGACGGGATCACGCTCGACGAGCTCGTCCGGCGGACGATCGCAGTCGCCGGCGCTCCCGCAGCAGCGTGATCGCAGCTCGGCGTCAACCGCTGCCGCTCGCGGCGTCAGGCGCCGGCGGAGCCCGGCTCTGCCGGGCGGGAGCCGGTGCCGGCGAGGGGCGCGCGTGAGCATCCCACTGGACAAGCCGCGCGACCCGCTCGTGCCGCGGCCGCTCGACCTACCGACCGCGGTCCCGCTCGACGCCGGTGCCGACCTCGAGCCGCTCGACGGCGCCAAGATCTTCATCGCGCCGGACGATCCGGCCGACTGGCCCGCCTGGCGAGACGCTCTTGCCCGGTGGCGCGCAGAGGCAGCAGCCCGGATCGGCTACGACGACTCCGCCTACGAGGCGTCCGAGTACGCGTGGACGCGGAGCTGCCACGTCGTCGCGCTCGCCTGGCTCTGGGACGAGCTTCTCTTCGACCACGAGGCCGGCCGCTTCACGCCCGAGCGCTTCTGCGCGGAGTCGGAGCGTGAGTTCGGCGGCTTCGACGGGATCGTGCTCTGGCACGCATATCCCGTGATCGGGATCGACGATCGCAACCAGTTCGACTACTACCGCGACGTCCCCGGGATCCGCGAGCTCGTCGCGGAGCTCCAGACACTCGGCCTGCGCGTCTTCGTCAACTACAACCCCTGGGACGTCGGCACGCGGCGGGAGGCGGTCGCGGACGATCTCGCGATCGCGGAGCTCGTCGCCGACCTCGGCGTGGACGGCGTCTTCCTCGACACGATGAAGGAGGCGCAACCGGGCCTGCGGGCCGCGCTCGACGGTGTCAAGCCGGGGATCGCGCTCGAGGGCGAGTCGACGCTGCCGCTCGCGCGCACCTCCGACCACCACCTCTCGTGGGCACAGTGGTTCTCCGACAGCGCCGTCCCGGGCGTGCTGCGCGCGCGCTGGTTCGAGCAACGGCACATGCTCCACCACACGCGCCGCTGGAACCGCGACCACACCGAGGAGCTGCACAGCGCGTGGCTGAACGGCGTCGGCATCCTCGTCTGGGAGAACGTCTTCGGGGCCTGGGTCGGCTGGAGCGAGCGGGACAAGGCGCTGCTGCGCTCGATGCGCCCGGTGCAGCGGAAGTACGCCGACCTGCTGGCGACCGGCGAGTGGACGCCGCTCGCGGCTGCAAGCGCGGACGCTCGCGTCGTCGCCTCACGCTGGAGCGACGGCGAGACGACGCTCTGGACGGTCGCGAACCGCGGCGACGCCTACGCAGGCCCGGTCGGCGAGCTCGAGGTCGACCTGCCGGCGCTCGGGATCGCGGCGTTCCTCGGCTCGCAGCAGGTCATGGTCGCGGGTGGCGGCGACGCCACGTTCCCGGCGCGAGAGGCCGTGCGCTCGCCCGTGCCGGTCGTTCGCGTCGAGGCCGTTCCGGACGGGTTCGCCGCAGTCGAGCCGCGGCCGCTGACGGCGATCTTCCGGCGGCGCGAGACCGGCACCTACGGGGAGGCGCCGTACGTCGAGGAGTGGAAGCCGCTGCCACCGCGCCTGCACGACTTCGTCGAGGTCGAGCGCCCGGCGCCAAGCGGGCGTTTCGCGATCGCCGTGCGCGAGGTGGCCGAGGCCGACGGTGCGCCGCTGACCGGGCTCGACCTCGCCGAGGCCCGCGCCCACGCTGCCGCGGCGGGCGCGCGGCTGCCGACCGAGGACGAGTGGCAGCTCGCCGCCGAGGCCGGCCTGCTCGAGCGACTCGAGCCGCTCGTCTGGAACTGGACCGAGAGCGAGCACTCGGACGGTCGGACGCGGTTCGCGATCTTGAAAGGCGGCTCCGACTGGCTGCCGGAAGGCTCGGACTGGTACGTCGACGGCGGCCCGCAGGACGCGCGCTACTCGCTCAAGCTGCTGCTGCTCGGCGCCGGGATGGCACGGTCGCCGCGGATCGGCTTCCGGCTGGCGGTCGACCTGCCGTGACCGAGACGCCGCAGATGCCCCTCGAGGGGATCAAGGTCGTCGAGGCGGCGACCCTCTTCGCCGCGCCGCTCGCGGCGATGTTCCTCGGCGACTACGGCGCCGACGTGATCAAGATCGAGCACCCCCACCGCGTCGACCCCGCGCGCGGGCACGGGCCGAGCAAGAACGGGGTCGGCCTCTGGTTCAAGGCGCTCGCGCGGAACAAGCGGCTCGTCACGCTCGATCTCTCCAAGCCCGCGGGCGCCGACCTCTTCCTGCGGCTCGCCGAGCGCTCCGACGTCGTGCTCGAGAACTTCCGCCCCGGCACGCTCGAGCGCTGGGGCGTCGGCTGGGACGAGCTCTCGGCGGTGAACCCCCGGCTCGTGCTCGCGCGCGTGAGCGGCTTCGGCCAGACGGGCCCCTACGCCGGCCGGGCCGGGTTCGGCACGCTCGCCGAGGCGATGAGCGGCTTCGCGGTGCTGAACGGCGAGCCGGACGGGACGCCGCTGCTGCCGCCGCTCGCGCTCGCCGACGGCGTTGCCGCACTCGCGACGGCCTTCGCGATCCTGGCTGCACTGCGGGCGCGGGAGCAGACCGGGCGCGGCCAGGTCGTCGACACGTCGCTGGTCGAGCCGCTGTTGACCCTGCTCGGCCCGCAGCTGACCGCGTACGACCTGCTCGGCGAGCTCCAGCCCCGCACCGGCAACCGCTCCAGCCACAACGCGCCCCGCAACCTCTACCGGACCGCCGACGGCTCCTGGGTCGCCGTCTCGTCGAGCGCGACCTCGATCGCCGCCCGCGTGCTCGAGCTGGTCGGGCGGGCCGACCTGGCGGCGGAGCCGTGGTTCGCCACGGGCGCAGGCAGGGCCGAGCACGTGGACGAGATCGACGACGCCGTCGCCGCCTGGATCGGCGAGCGCAACCGCGACGACGTCCTCGCGGCGTTCGACGCCGCCGGCGCCGCGATCGCCCCCGTCTACGACGCCGGCGACGTGCTCGCCGACCCGCAGCTCGAGGTGCTCGGCTCGATCAGCACCGTCGAGGACCTGCAGCTCGGCCCGCTGCGGATGCCGAACGTGATCAGCCGTCTCTCCGAGACGCCCGGACGGATCCGCCACTCGGGTGGGCGGCACGGCGCCGATACGGCCGCAGTCTTCGCCGAGCTCGGCGTCAAGGCGGACGAGCTGGCCCTGCTCAGGGCGGATCGGGTCGTGTGATGGCTGGGCCGCGAAGCGGCCCCTTCAGGGGTCTTCGCGCGATCGGGGAGCCGCTCCTGCGGCTCCCCGATCTTGCGCCGGAGGGTGTCGTATGACCGCTCCGCCCCTGACCTGGCTCTACGTGCCGGCCGATCGGCCGGACCGCGTCGAGAAGGCGATCGCCTCTCGTGCTCACGCCGTCATCGTCGACCTCGAGGACGGCGTCGCCCCGGCCGCGAAGGCGGCTGCGCGCGCGGGGCTCGCCGAGCTGCTCTCGTCGCCTCGTCGCAAGCCGGTCTACGTGCGGGTCAACGCGGGCGACGCGGCCGACCTGGAGGCGGTCTCGGTGCTGCAGCTCAGCGGGATCGTTGTGCCGAAGGTCGCGCGGCCCGAGGACGTTCCGGCGACGCCGTACCCGGTCAACTGTCTGATCGAGTCGGCCGCCGGCCTCGAGGCGGCGTACGCGATCGCGAGCACCGCAGGCGTCGCCGGAATCTCGCTCGGGGAGTCCGACCTCCGCTCGGAGACCGGCGCGCTCGAGGCAGGGCTCGACTGGGCGCGGGGCAGGATCGTCAACGCGGCCGTCGCCGCCGGCCTGCCGCGGCCGCCGCAGTCGGTCTACCCGCACGTGCGCGACGAGGAGGGGCTCGCCCGCTCGTGCGCCCGCGGTCGCGAGCTCGGCCACCTCGGCCGCGCGGCGATCCATCCCGCGCAGCTGCCGGTGATCGAGCAGGCCTACCTGCCGACCGACGAGGAGGTCGAGCGGGCCGGCGCCACGATCGAGCGGCTGGAGGCGGCGGGCGCCGGGACGCTCGGAGGCGGGGAGTTCGTCGACGCGGCGATGCTCGGCGCTGCCCGGCAGATCGCGGCTCTGGCCGCTGCGTACGGAACAACGACACGTCCACCACAGGGGAGGGACTCATGAAGAACCGGCTCACCAGCCGACTCACACTCGTACTCGCGGCCTGCGCCGCCGTGCTGCTCGTCCTGCTCGTGCCGTCGGCAGTCGGCGCCGGTGCCGCAGCGGCGGAAGGCAGCCTCACCGAGGGCAGCTTCCAGTCGGCCACTCTGAACGAGGCGATCTCGTACAACGTCTATCTCCCCGCGGGATACGCGGGCTCCACCGACCGGTATCCCGTGCTCTACCTCCTGCACGGACGCGGCGACTCGAAGAGCGCGTGGACTCAGATGAAGGGCGCGCTCGACGCGCTGATCGCGTCCGGCGAGATCCAGCCGACGATCGCGATCATGCCCGACGCTCCCTGGAGCAGCCGCGCGAGCTACTACGTCGATTCGGGCTACACCGGGGCCGACCCGGGACGCAACGTCGAGACCGCGTTCACGAAGGATCTGATCGCGCACGTCGACGCCACCTATCGCACCGTGGCGGACCGCACGGGCCGTGGCGTCGCCGGCTACTCGATGGGCGGCTACGGCGCGCTTCGCTACTCGCTCGCGCACCCCGATCTCTTCGGCGCTTCGATCGTGCTCAGCCCCGCGGTCTACGTCCCGATCCCGCCGAGCGACTCGAGCACGCGCGAGTTCGGCGCGTTCGGGCTGGGGAAGAGCCTCTTCGTCGAGTCGGTCTACAAGAAGCTCAACTACCCGGCGCTGTTCCCGTCGTTCGCGGCGAGCGGGTTGCCGCTGCCGATGTTCATCGCCGTCGGCGACGACGAGTTCAAGAACCCGAACCCGAAGGACGCGATCCACGATCTCGACTTCGAGGCCCACGTCCTCTTCAACCAGGCGGTGCGCGTCCCGAACCTGACCGCCGAGCTCCGCGTCGTCGACGGAGGCCACGACTGGGACGTCTGGGGGCCGACGTTCGTCGAGGGCGCGAAGTACATCTTCCAGTTCCTCAACCAGGCGCCGGTAACCCCGATGAAGGCCACGCTGACCGGCACCGCTCAGGAGGAGCGCGCGGGAGGCGTCGCGACCGACACGGCCGGCAACGTCTACCAGGCGCTCGCAGCCGGCGGCTCCGTGGCGGGCCAGCCGTACGCGGGCGACAAGGACCTCGTGCTCGTCAAGGACTCGCCCACCGGCACCCGCCTTTGGACGCGCGAGCTCGGGACGACGCGGCTCGAGCGGGCATACGGCGTCGCGATCGACCCCGCCGGCAACGTCGTCGTGACCGGCTACACCACGGGCGATCTCGACGGCGCCCATGCCGGCAACACGACGGACGACGTCTTCGTCGTCAAGTTCGACCCGAACGGGAACCAGACGTGGCTGCGCCAGTTCGGCGTCCCCGCTGTCGCCGACCGTGGCTACGCGCTCGCGACCGACACGAGCGGAAACGTCTACGTCACCGGCTACACGCGCGGCAACCTCGGCGCGACGAACGTCGGCGACAAGGACATCTACATCGCCAAGCTCGACCCGAGCGGCGCCCAGCTCTGGCTGCAGCAGTTCGGCAGCGCGGGCGAGGACAAGGCGTGGGGTGTCGCCGCGACCGGCGACGGGATCAGGCTGGGAGGCATGACCTCCGGCGCGCTCGGCACGCCAGCCGGCGCTCTCGACGGCTGGGTTGCCCGCTACGACGCCGCCGGCAACCGTGCCTGGCTGCAGCAGTTCGGCACGGCCGCCAACGAGGAAGTGTGGGGCCTGACCGCCGACGCGGCCGGGAACACCTACGTCGCCGCGTACTCGGCGGGCGACTTCGACGGGCCGCTCGCGGGTGACAAGGACCTCGTCGCGGCGCGGTTCGACCCAGCCGGGACGCTGACCTGGAAGGACCAGCTCGGCACCGACCTGAACGACAAGAGCGCCGCCGTCGCCCTTGACGGCACCGGCAACCTCTACGTCGCCGGATTCAGTGACGGCGACCTCGGCGCGAACGTCGGCAAGTTCGACGCTGTCCTCGTCAAGTACGCGCCCGACACGACCCGCGAGTGGGTGCGGCAGTTCGGGACGACAGAGGACGACGGCGCCGATGCCTTCGCCGAGGCGAACCTCTACCTGGCGACCGGCGGTGGCTCGATCTACGTCTCCGGACTGACGCTGGGCGACGTCGAGGGCCAGGCCCAGCTCGGGCTCGGCGACGTGTTCCTCGCCAGGTTCGACGCCTCGGGCGCGAACGGCTGACGGCAACGACGGGCGGCGGTCGATCCAGGCCGCCGCCCGCGTACGCGCTAGCGCGTCGCGGCCGCCATCGCCTCGAGGTTCGCGCGCCCCGCACCGCGCGTGGCGATGAACGCCGCGACGTCGGGCGGGTCACCCGGAATCCCGGTCTCGACGACGATGAGGTCGGGGCGAAGCGCGGCGGCTGCAGCGACCGTTTGCTCCTGCCAGGCGTGTCTGGCCGCGTCGCGGGCAACGACGACGACGCGGCGGCCCTCGTGCCCGCCGAGGAGCGCAGCCAAGTCGTGGGGCGCTTCGCTGAGCCGAAGCGCGACCGCGTCGTCGAGGAAGTCGGCGGGACCGTGCATGGCTTCGCCGGCGGCGATGTTCGCTTCGGGGACGAGCTCGAGGACCAGGATGGGATCGGCGATCCCGACGTCGCCCCACACCTGGAGGGCGCGCTGCGCTGCTTCGGCGCCGACGCTTCGGCCGGGGGCGCCGACGCTCGTCGGTGACGCCCAGCGACACAGAGCTGCGACTCGATCGGCCGCCTCCGCCAGGCGCTCCTCAGCGAGACGACCGGTGTGGACGGCGTCGACGACCGCGGCATGGACCCGTTCCACCGCCTCCTCGTGCAGGTCGTGTCCGAGCCCGAGCGAGTCGGCGCCGGCGATCAGAGCGCGGACGGCTGCCTCCTCGAGACCATAGGTCGAGCTGACGGCGGCCATCTCGAGCGCGTCGGTGACGATCAGCCCGTCGAAGCCGAGCTCGCCGCGCAGCAGCCCGGAGAGGATCGGCTTGCTCAGCGATGCCGGCGCGTCGTCCAGGGTGGGGACCACCAGGTGGCCCGGCATGACCGCCTTGACGCCCGCGGCGATCGCAGCGCGGAACGGCAGCAGCGCGCCGTCGAGGTCGCCGCCGATCACGGGGAGCTCCCGGTGCGAGTCGGCAGCGGTATCGCCGTGGCCGGGAAAGTGCTTCGCGCACGCCGCCACGCCCTGGCGCTGCGTGCCGGCGACGAACGCCGCCACGTGCCGCGCCACGAGCTCGGGATCGGCGCCGAAGCTGCGCACGCCGATGACGGGATTCAGGGGGTTGGTGTTCGCGTCGGCGACGGGCGCGAGGTTGAGATTGACGCCCGACGGAGGCCAGCTCGCCGGCGATCGCCCCCGCCACCTTCTCGGTCAGTTCGACGTCGTCGACGGCGCCGAGCGCGAGGTTGCCGGGGTACGAGCTGCCGTGCTCGGCCTCGAGCCGCGTCACGTCGCCACCCTCTTCGTCGATCGAGATCAGCAGCTCGGGCTGCTCTGCCCGGAGCGCGCCGGTCAGCTGCGCCAGCTGCTCGGGATCGCGCACGTTGTAGGCGAAGAGCGTGATCCCGCCGAGCCCTCGTTCGAGCCAGCGCGCCACCCAGTCCGGGACGACGTGCCCCGGGAAGCTGGGCTGGAGGCAGGCCGCAGCCAGGCGGTCGAGCTCGGTCATTGCTTGACGGCGCCGGCGGTGAGGCCGAACGCGATTCGCCTGTGCACGAGCACGAAGAAGAGCACGACCGGCAGGGCGGTGAGTGTCGCGGCGGCCATCAGCGTCGCCCAGTCGACACCGCGGGTCGTGCCCGTCGTGAAGTTCGCGAGCCAGATCGTGATCGTCTGCTTGTCCGCGCTCGAGAGCAGGACGTAGGCGATGATGTACTCGTTCCAGGCTTGGATGAAGGCGAAGATCGACGTCGCGACCAAACCGGGGCCGACGAGCGGCAGCAGGATGCGCACGAAGGCGCCGAGCCGCGTCGAGCCGTCGACCATCGCCGCCTCCTCGAGCTCCTTCGGGATCCCGGCGATGAAGCCGCGCATCGTCCAGACGCAGAAGGGCAGGACGAGCGCGACGTAGGCGATCACGACGCCGGAGAGCTTGTCGACCTGGTGGACGGCGCTGAAGGTGATGTAGAGCGGGATGACCAGCGCGGCGAGCGGCACCATCTGGACGCCGAAGACGACCACGACGAAGGCGCTGCGGCCATGGAAGCGGAACTTGGCGAGGGCCAGCGCCGCCAGGAACGCCAGCACGACCGAGACGACGACGACGGCGATGACGACGATCAGGCTGTTGCGCACGCTCGACCAGAAGAGCTCGCGGTCGATCGCGTCGCGGAAGTTGTCGAGCGTGGGGCTGGTCGGGATGAACTGGGGCGTGAAGGAGAGGACATCGTTGCCCTGCTTGAACGCGGTCGAGACCATCCAGTAAACGGGAAAGGTCATGACCGTGAAGACGGCGAGCCCGAGGACGTTGAGGCCGATCCGCTGCAGGGTCCGCTTGCGCCGGCGGCGACGGCGCGGGGGAGGAGCGAGCTCCGCATGCGCGCTCAATCGATCTCCCCGAGCCGCACCATCTGGCGGATGTAGACGAACGTGACCATGAGCATCGCCAGCACCATCACGAGCGCGATCGCCGAGCCGAGCCCGTATTGGCTCGTGTTGAACGACTCGACGAAGGAGTAGATGCTGAGCAGGAAGTAGTCGTCCTCGGGCCGGGCGTTGCGGATGATCCAGATCTGGCTGAAGACCTGGAAGTTCCAGATCACCGACAGGCTCGCGAGGATGACGAAGATCGGCTTCAGGATCGGCAGCGTGATGTCGCGGAAGATCCGGAACGCGCTCGCCCCGTCGATCGACGCCGCCTCGACCATCTCCCCCGAGACCTGGGTCAGGCCGGCGAAGATCGTGATCGCGATGAAGGGGATGGCGCCCCAGACGATGATCGCGGTGATGATCGCCCAGCCCTCGATCGGGTTGACGAACCAGTCGTGGTGGGCGTAGGAGTCGAGGCCGAGCTGCGCCAGCGTCCAGTTGAGGACGCCGAACTCGTAGTCGATCATCCAGCTCCAGATGTTCACAGCGACGACGGGCGGCATCGACCAGACGAGCACGAGGCCCGTCGTGATCAGCAGGCGCATGAACGTCCCCAGGCGCTGGAGCAGGAGCGCGATCAGCGTCCCGAAGAGCATCGTCAGCCCGACCGTGACCGCGGTGAACGCAATCGTCCTTCCGAGCACGGTCCAGAACCAGGCGTCGCTGAGGATCTCCCGGTAGTTGTCGAGCCCGATCCACTTCCCCTTGTGAGCGATCAGCTCGGGAAGCCCGTACTCCTGGAACGAGAGCGTGACGAGCCGGTAGAGCGGATATCCGAGCACTCCGCCGATCACGACGAGTGCGGGGATCAGCAGCAGGTAGGGGGTGACGTGGCGTCCCGCCTGGATACGCCGACGCCGTCGAGCCGGCACGAGGGCCGGCTCGACGGCGAGGGGAACGGCTGAGTGGTCTTTCACGGGCGGGGGTTAGCGGGCGTTCAGGATCTCCGTGATCCGCTCGCTGGCTGCGGTCGCGAGCTCCTTCGTCTTCGACGGATTGCGGAGGATTCCGCTGAGCATGCTCTGCAGCACGTTCGCGCTCTCGACGTTCGCCCAGTTCGGCGTCGAGGGGACGAACCAGCTGTACTTCGCAGCCTCGGCGAACGGCGCCAGCGTCGGCTTCGCCGCATTGATCCGGGCGAGGCTCGTCGTGTTCGGGATCACGCCGCCGCCCGTGGCCATCCGCGTCATGTTCGCCGTGTTCGTGAACGCGGCGATCCAGTCGGCTGCGAGCGCCTTCTGCTTGCTCGTGACCGGCACGGCGAGGTTCGAGCCGCCGAGGAACGTCGGCATGTACTTGCCCGGCGTGTGGCTCGGCATCGGGTAGGCGCCGATCTTGTTCGCGAGCGACGGGTTGCCGAGCTTCGGATCGAGGGCGTACGGCCACTCCCAGCCGTTGCCGACGAACGAGCCGACCTTGCCCTTCGCGAACACGAGCGCCTGCTGCGGGTGCGCCTCGTCACCGGTCTTGTTCGCCCGCGAGAAGCTCCTGGCGACGTTGCGCCACGCGGTCAGGCCGGAGAGCGCCTTCGGCTCGTGCAGCGTGCCGACCCACTTGCCGTTCCGGGTCGTCGCGATCTGTCCGCCGTAGTCGTAGACGAAGGACATCGCTGCGTACCAGTACCTGCCCGGGAAGTAGACGGCCGAGTAGGTCGGGTTCTTGGAGCCGCCGAACTGCTTCATCAGCTTCGCCATGGCAGCATTGAACTCGGCGAGCGTCTTCGGGGTCTTCGTGATCCCCGCAGCCTTGTACTGATCCGTGCGGTAGATGACGCCGCGCGCGCCTGCGTAGTACGGGACGGCGTAGAGCTTGCCGTTGTAGCTACCCGCCTTCGTCAGGCCCGAGAGCCACGTCGCGGAGTTCGGGAACTCGGACCGCGTGAGCGGCGCGAGTGCTCCGGCCGAGCTGTACTTCGGCACGTCGGTGTTGCCGAACTCGATCACATCGGGTCCGCTGCCGGCCGAGAGCGTCGCCTCGAACTTCGTCTTGTAATCGCCCCAGCTCTGGTACTGGACGTTCACGTCGACGCCGGGATGCTGGCTCTTGAACGACTGGTTGGCGGCGGCCACCGCTTCGGGCCAGTTGGTCTGGGCATCGCCCATCAGCCAGACCGTGAGCGCGTCGGCCTGCGCCTTTGCCGGCGACGCCTGCGACGCGCCGGTCGCTGAGGCCGCTGCGATCGCAAGTGCGACCACGAGCACGGCCGTTGCGAACAAACGTAGTCTCATTCGAGACCTCCTCCTCGCGTCGGCAGGAGCGCTCACTGAGGAGCGCTGCCGCCGAAATGGTATTGACCAATTCATGATCAGCCGGAGGCTCGCACATCGAATCGGTCCTGTCAAGGGCATATTTCGCGCTCGCTGCACGACCGGTAACAGCTTGAAAGGGCGGTTTCTGCCCCGTGGCCGCCGGCGAGCTCGAAAATTCTCGCCTGACTGGTACTGACCAGGTTTCTAGAGCGCGTGCGTGATCTTGCTGAGGCCGTTCGGGCGGTCGGGATCGAGTCCCTTGGCCTGCGCGAGCGCCCATGCGAGCAGCTGCCCCGGAACAACGGAAAGCAGCGGCGAGAGCAGCGTCACCGCCGGTGTGGGGACGGGAACCGAGAACCCGGCTCCGGCGATCTCACTGGCAGCCGGTCCGCTCGCGACCAGCGTTGCGCCCGCAGCGAGGGCACGCGCCGCGGCGTCGCGAACGGCCGGCAGGCTCTCGTCGTCCGAGCCGATCGTCCAGACGGGAAACAAGCCGTCGAGGGCGGCGAGCGGGCCGTGCATGAGATCCGTGGCCGTCAGCGGCTCGGCAGCGACGCGGCACGTCTCGAGCAGCTTCAACGAGATCTCGCGCGCGGTTGCGAACTCGGGGCCACGGCCGATCACGAACATGCGGCCGACGAACGCGAAGGCGACGGCGACCTCCGCCAGCCGCCGTTCGAGCGCCGGCATCGCGTCGTCCAGCTGGGCGGCGACGGCGCGGATGCCCTCGCCGATCACCGCGCCTTGTCCGGCTGCGTGGGCCGCGAGGAGCGCGAGCGCCGCCACCTGCGTGGTGTACGTCTTCGTCGCTGCAATCGAGTGCTCCGGGCCTGCGGCGAGAGGCAACACGAGCTCGGCCGCCTCGCCCAGGGCCGACTGCGGATCGTTCGTGATCGCGATCGTGAGCGCGCCCCGCTGGCGCGCCCGCTCGACGTAGGCGAGGACATCGGGTGTCTCGCCGGACTGGGAGAGCGCGATGATGCACGAGCCGCGCAGGTCGATCTCGGCCCCGTAGTAGACGGAGAGTGAGATCGAGTCCCGCACCGCGGTCCAGCGCGGCAGCAGGCCGAATGCGTAGACGCCGTAGGAGGCCGCGTTGTCCGACGATCCGTGCCCGACCATCCGCACGAGGCTCAACCCGCGCTCGCGGGCGACCGCGGCCACCGCCGCATACGCGTCGGAGTGCTCGAGCAGCCGTTCGAGCGCGGCGGGTTGCTCCCGGATCTCGCTCAGGAGCAGCGCGCCCGGGATGGTCGGCTCGAGAGCGGGGAGAGCGCTCATCGGCCTGCCTTTGGCCGATGAGCTTTAGGGGGCGTGGGGGAACTTGGAAGTTCCCCCACAGAGCCGAAGAAGGGGGCTCGTGGGGGAAACATGGTTTCCCCCACGGGAGCGAGTCGAAGGCGAGCGACGCTCATCCGGCGTCGCGCAGCACGAACACCGGCATCCCGCCCGTGCGCTCGCGGCGGTTCAGCTCGGTGACGAGGCGATACCGGTCGCCACGATAGATCGAGTGGACGAACTCGACGATCTCGTCGTTCTCGGCGCGCGTCGTCCGCTCGAAGAGGAAGGCGGGCGAGTGCAGCGGCACGCCGAGCGCCGACGACTCCTCCTCGTTCGTCACGGTCGGCTCGATCGTCTGGGTGCCGCCCACGGTCACCACGCCGTAGCGGGTGGCAAGCAGCTCGTAGAACGAATGCTCCTCGAGGTCGGTAGGCGTCAGTCCGGGCACGAGCGACTCGCGCACGTGCAGGGTCTCGATCGCCATCGTCTCGCCGTCCGCGAGCCGCAGCCGCTTCACGATCACGATCCGCTCCGACGGCGACACGTGCAGGCAGCGGCCGAGATACGCACCCGCGGTCGTCACGGTCAGCGACAGGGTCTTGCTCCCCGGTCGCATCCCGCGCTGCACCATGTCCTCGCTGAACGAGGTCATCGTCAGCTCCTGGGCGATCTTCGGTTCGCGGACGAACGTGCCGCTGCCGCGCCGGCGGACGAGATAGCCCTCGCGCACGAGGTCGTCGAGCGCAGCGCGCACGGTCAGCCGGGAGACGCCGAGGTCGACGCTGAGCTGGCGTTCCGAAGGGATCGCGTTGCCGACGCCGAACCGCTCCATCAGGTCGATCACGCGCTCCCGCGTCTGGCTCTGCTTCGTGATCCGCTGTGGCGTGGTCATCGCGAAGCCGCATCCTAGCCCAGCCGACTGCAAGTGGTCAATACCACTCTGTTGAAATGTGGAGAGGACCGGTACTACACTCCGGCACGATGCGAAACGGTCAGCCCGTCACCGAGGATCACGTCTCCGGCCGCTCCGACCTCGATCTGCGCTCGACGCTCGACCTCGTCGAGCTGATCAACGACGAGGATGCGGGCGTGCCGGCGGCCGTGCGCAACGCTGCCCGGCCTCTCGCAACGGCGATCGACGCGATCGCGGAACGGCTCGCGCGCGGCGGCCGGCTGATCTACGTCGGCGCCGGCTCCTCCGGCAGGCTGGCCGCGGTCGACGCGGCCGAGTGCGGACCGACGTTCGGCGTCCCGCCCGAGCAAGTGGTCGTCCTGGTGGCGGGCGGCGTCGCGGCGCTCGCGGTCGCGCAGGAGGCAGCCGAGGACGACGACGTGGCCGGCGCCCGCGACGTCGACGCCGCGGGCGTTCAGGAACGTGACGCCGTCGTCCTCCTCTCCGCGAGTGGGGGTACGCCCTACGTCGCCGGCGCCGCGCGCGCTGCCCGTGAGGCCGGTGCGCTGACGGTCGCCGTCGTCTGCGCCGACGAGTCCGAGCTGGGGCGGCTCGCCGACCACGAGGTCGCCGTCGTCGTCGGCCCCGAGGTGATCGCGGGCTCGACGAGGATGAAGGCCGGCACGGCCCAGAAGCTGCTCCTGAACACGATCTCGACCGTGACCATGATCCGCCTCGGCAAGACCTACGGCAACCTGATGGTCGACGTCGTCGCCAGCAATGCGAAGCTCCGGAACCGCGCGCGCAGCGCCGTCGTGATCGCGACCGGCGCCCCGGAGGCGGAGGTCGACGCCGCGCTCGAGTCGTCGGCGGGCGACGTGAAGGTCGCGATCGTCTCGCTGCTCTCCGGCGTGGACGCGGCGAGCGCGCAGGCGAGGCTCGCCGCCGCGGGCGGCGTCGTCCGCCGGGCGCTCCTGGAGGATCCCGCGCAATGAGATTGGGCGTCGAGGCCGCAATCGTCGAGGGCGAGCTGCTGCCCGGCGACGTCGAGGTCGCGGATGGGCGGATCGTCTCGGTCGGCCTCGAACCGAAGAGCGGCGGCGGCATCGCCGCGCCCGGATTCGTCGACCTGCAGGTGAACGGCTACGGCGGCGTCGACTTCGCTGCGGCGGATGCGGCCGGCTACAGGACGGCCGGCGAGGCGCTGCTCGAGGGCGGTGTCACCGCGTATCAGCCGACGCTGATCACCGCGCCCGAGCAGGATCTGATCGCGGCCCTCCAGGAGGTGCCGGCGATCGAGCAGACCGGCCCGCGGATCCTCGGTGTCCACCTCGAAGGCCCGTTCCTCTCCCCGCACCGGCTCGGAGCACATCCATCGGCGTCGCGGCGCGATCCCGACCCGGCCCTGCTCGAACGGCTGCTCGCAGCCGGTCCGGTCGCCTACGTCACGCTCGCGCCCGAGCTGCCCGGCGCGCTCGAGCTGATCGACCTGCTCCAGGACCGCGGCGTCGTCGTCTCGTGTGGGCACTCCGACGCGACTGTCGCCCAAGCCGCGGCCGCCTTCGACCGGGGGGTCGGCACCGTCACGCACCTCTTCAACGCGATGCGGCCGCTCGGGCACCGCGACCCGGGGATCGCAGGTGCCGCGCTCGCCCGCGACGACGTCATCGTCCAGGTGATCCTCGACGGGCACCATCTCGCCGCCGAGACCGCCAAGGTCGTCTGGCGGACGGCGTCGGGCCGCATGGCGCTCGTCACGGACGCGATCGCGGCCGCCGGCACCGGCGACGACAGCTGCCGCCTGGGCGGCGTCGAGGTCGAGATCCGCGACGGTGTCGCCCGGCGCGCCGACGGCGTCATCGCCGGCAGCGTCGTGACGATGATCCAGGCGGTCAGGAACCTGCACGCGCTGGGAGCACCGCTTGTCGACGCGGTCGCGGCCGCGACCTCCGTGCCCGCGCGCGCCGCGCGCAGGCCTGGGCTCGGTGTGCTCCGGCCGGGCGGCGACGCGGATGTCGTCGTGCTCGACGACCGGCTGGAGATTCGAATGGTGCTCCGCGCCGGGCTGGAGCCGTTGGCTGCGTGAACCGGGACAGCGCCGATGGCTGAGATCGTTCTCGAGCGGATCACGAAGGTCTTCGCCGGCGGCGTGGCCGCTGTCGACGACGTCTCGCTGCGAATCGGCGACGGCGAGTTCATGGTCCTCGTCGGCCCGTCCGGCTGCGGCAAGTCGACGCTGCTCCGGATGATCGCCGGGCTCGAGGACGTCGACGCCGGGGCGGTCTTCATCGGTGGACGCGACGTCACCGACCTGCAACCCCGCGACCGTGACATCGCGATGGTGTTCCAGAGCTACGCGCTCTACCCGCACATGAGCGTTCGGCAGAACCTCGGCTACGGCCTCAAGGTGCGCCGACTGGGCAAGAAGGAGACGGAGGAGCGGGTCGAGCGGGTCGCGCGGATGTTGCGGCTCGACGAGCTGCTCGACAGGCGGCCGGCAGCGCTCTCGGGCGGGCAGCGGCAGCGCGTGGCGATGGGTCGCGCGATCGTGCGCGAGCCGAAGGCCTTCCTGATGGACGAGCCGCTCTCGAATCTCGACGCAAAGCTTCGCGTCGGGATGCGGGCCGAGCTCGCAAACCTCCACGCGCGCCTGGGCGCGACGACCGTCTACGTCACGCACGATCAGGTCGAGGCGATGACGCTGGGGCAGCGGGTCGCGGTGATGAGAGAGGGACGGATCCAGCAGGTCGATACGCCGAAGACGCTCTACACGTATCCGGCGAACCTGTTCGTCGCGTCGTTCATGGGCTCGCCGGCGATGAACCTCGTCGAGGCGCGGCTCGACGGTGACACGGTCGAGTTCGGCGGCCACCGGATCGCGCTCCCGCCCGAGCACGTGCCCGCGACGTCGAGCGACAAGATCGTGCTCGGGATCCGGCCCGAGTCCTTCGAGGACGCGAGCTTCGCGGATCCCTCGCTGCCGCACCTCGACATCGACGTGATGGTGCTCGAGGACCTGGGCTCGGACGCGCTCGTCGTCTTCCAGGTCGACGCGACGCCTGTCCAGACCGAGGAGCTGCGGCGGGACGACGAGGAGACCCTGATCGCCCGCGACGGTGCCAGGTTCACCGCACGGGTCGATCACGCGACGGCGGCCCGTGCGGGTGCGCCGCTGCGGCTCGCGGTCGACCCCGCAGGCTTCCACTACTTCGACCGCGAGACGGGCAAGAACTGCGGCCGCGCAGAGAGCTCGGAGCGCGCAGCACCGCCTGCCGGAAGCTCGACGCCCGCTCACTGAGCCGTCTGCGGGCCGCGCCGGGAATCTCCTCGGCTGCTCGTGCGTTGGCATGGGCGTGGACAAGCCCGTCGGCATCCTCTACGAGCACCCGCAGTGGTTCCTGCCGCTCTTCGCGGAGCTGGAACGGCGTGGCATCCCGTTCGAGCCGATCCACGCGGGCAGTCTCGTCTTCGATCCGGCCGAGCTGGAGCCGCGCTACTCACTCGTCGTCAACAGGATGAGCCCGTCCGCCTGGACGCGTGGACACGAGCGCGCGCTCTTTTCGACCCTGCACTACCTCGCCTATCTCGAGCAGACCGGCACCCCGGTGCTGAACGGCCACGACGCGTACCTGGTCGAGCTCTCGAAGGTGCGGCAGCTCTCGCTGCTGGCGAGCCTCGGGATCGAGCATCCACGCACCCGCGTGATCGACGATCCCGCCCTCGCAGTCGCTGCTGCGCGCGAGCTTCAGTTCCCGGTCGTCGTGAAGCCGAACATCGGCGGCAGCGGCGCGGGGATCACCTCGTACGAGTCTCTCGAGGAGCTCGCTGCGGCGGAGTTGACGCTGGGAGTCGACGGCACCGCGCTCGTGCAGGAGCAGCTGCCGGCCGAGCACGGTTCGATCGTCCGGATCGAGATCCTGGACGGCCGCTTCCTCTACGCGATCCGCCTGCTGCTGCTGCCCGGCAGCTTCAATCTCTGCCCGGCCGACTACTGCGAGCTTCCCGGGGTGGTGGCCGACGGCGTCTCGGGACGCGGGCTCCCGGTCGAGCGCTACGACCCGCCGGCCGAGACGATCGACGACGCGATCAGGATCCTCGACGCGGCCGGGATGGACCTCGGCGGTGTCGAGTATCTGGTCAACGCCCGCACCGGCCGGCCCACGTTCTACGACGTCAACGCGCTCTCGAACTTCGTCGCGAACGCGCCCGACGTGATCGGCTTCGACCCGTTCGAGCAGCTCGTCGAGCTGATCGGCGCCCGGGCCGGGTTCCTCCAGCCGGTCCGGTAGTCCTCCCCGGAGGACGTAAGGACCGCGCGCGGCCCGACACAAACGGGGCATCCACCGAACCTCGAGGAGGAAGAGGACATGCCCTACGGCTCCTGGATCAACGACCTGCCGACTGCGTTCTTCATGGTCGTGCACATCGCCGCGTTCACGCTCGGAGCCGGGTTCGCCTGGCTGGCGTTCAAGCGCGAGCTGACGCTGCTCGGTACCGGCTTCTCGCTGTTCGCGGCGGCCGAGCTGACGTACATGACCTACCACCTCGACTGGACCGTGTTCCTGTTCGCGCACACGATCGCCGAGGTGCTCGACCTGATCGCCTTCGTGCTCGTCTTCGCGGCCGCCGTCTGGCAGGCCGTCGGCGCGCGGCGCCCGGTCGCGGAGCTGACCCGCTGATGCGGTCGCTCGCAGGCGCGGCTGCTGCCGGCCCGCTGGCGTTGATGCTCGTCGCAGCGGGCTGCGGCGAGAGCGCGAACGCCGAGCCCGTCGCGACGACCGAGGTCGCGATGGTGAAGAGCTACCGCTTCGACCCGACCACGATCGAGATCGAGGCGGGGCAGAGCGTCACCTGGACGAACGAGGACAACTTCACCCACACCGTGCAGGTCGACGGGGAGGAAGACCACAAGGTCGAGCGCGGCGAGAGCGTCTCGATCGCTTTCGAGACGTCCGGCACCTACCACTACGTCTGCACGCTCCACAGCAAGGACATGGAGGGGGAGGTGATCGTCAGATGAACCTCCGCCGCGACGTCGTCATCCTTGCCTGCGCCGTCAGCGCCGGCATTCACGGCGCGCTCGCGCCGGCGCACTACGCCGAGGGCACGGGCGCCGGCGTCGGCTTCGTCGCCTCGACCGTGCTGCTCGCGGGGCTCGCAGTCGTGTTGACGCTGCGTCCGGCCGACGCTCTCCCGTTGGTCGGCGCGGCAATCGTCTTCGCCGGACTGCTCGGAAGTTACGCGCTCGCTGCGACCACGGGTATCCCGCTGCTTCACCCCGAGCCCGAGCCGGTCGACGGCCTCGCCCTCGTCACGAAGGCGTTCGAGGCCGTCGGCCTGGTGACGGCGCTGAGCCTCCTGGGGCGCCGCCCGGCGGCGTCCTTCCCCTTCATCCAGCCGAAAGGAACGTTGACATGAATGCTGCACGGGCCTCGCGCCCCATCCCCCTCGCGCTGACGATGCTGGTGGCCTTCTTCGCCGCCCTCGCCGCCCTCGCCGTCTCGAACGGCCACGACGCGCACGCGCACGGCAACGCGCCGAGCCAGACGGAGTCGACTGCACCTTCGCACGCTGCGCTTCGCAGCGACATGCGCGTGCTCTGGGAAGACCACATCACGTGGACCCGCCTGGCGATCATCAGCCTGACGACCGGCTCGCCCGATACGCAGGCGACTGTCGGCCGGCTGCTGCGAAACCAGACCGACATCGGCAACGCGGTCAAGCCCTTCTACGGCAAAGCTGCCGGGAACGCGCTCACGGCGAAGCTCCGCGAGCACATCCTGATTGCGGCCGACGTGGTTGCCGCCGCCAAGGCCGGTGACAAGGCCAAGCTCACCGACGCGCAGGCGCGCTGGCAGCGGAACGCGAACGAGATCGCGGCACTCTTGAACAGCGTCAATCCCCGCTTCTGGAAGCTCGGGGCGATGAAGGCCGAGATGAGCAAGCACCTGGCGCTGACGACGCAGGAGGTGGTCGCGAGGCTCCAGGGCCGCTGGACCGCCGACGTGGCGGCCTACGACCAGGTCCATCACCACATCCTCCACATGTCAGACCTGCTCGCGGACGGAATCGTCAAGCAGTTCCCGAACCGGTTCCGTGACGCCGGCTAGCGATGTCGACCGAGTCACGCGCAGCGCTGGAAGCTCAGTTCGTCACCTGGCGGCGGGACCGGCTGGCTGCGGCCGGCTTCCCGCTGCCGCTGGCCTCGGGGGTTGCGCGCGACGCGCGGCACGACCTTCATTCGCTGATCGAGCTCGTCGAACGAGGATGCGCACCGGAGTTGGCCGTGCGCATCACCGCACCCCTGGACGAGGGGCACGCGGCATGACCCCGGCTACGCTCCGTCTCGTGTCGACCTCCGATCAGCTCGCCGAGCCGGCCGTTCCGGGGCTCGACGAGGAGTCGCGTGAGTGGCTGCGCTCCCTCCGCGTCGAGGGGCCGGTCGGTGAGGAGGCCGTCGCCCGGCTCCACGCGCTGCTCCTGCGTGCGGCCTTGTTCGAGGTTGCCCGCCGCCGGCCGACGTTGCCGCACCTGCGCGGCGACGACCTCGACGACATCGCGAACCAGGCGGCCGACGACGCGCTCGTCAGCGTCCTCAGGCGCCTGGACGACTTCCGCGGCGGTAGCCGCTTCACGACCTGGGTCTACAAGTTCGCCCTGCTCGAGGCGGCCGTGAAGCTGCGGAAGCGCTCCTGGCAGGGGCGCGAGGTGCCGCTCGAGCCGGAGAGCTGGAGCCTCTTCTCGAGCGTGAGGCTCGAGCCGGACGAGGAGGTCGAGCAGAGCGAGCTGCTGTCGACGCTGCAGCGGGCAATCGCCGAGCTGCTGACGCCGCACCAGCGCACTGTCCTCGTCGCCCTGGCCTTGAACGGCGTTCCGATCGACGTGCTGGCGGAGCGGCTGGGGACGACTCGCGGGGCTCTTTACAAGACCCTGCACGATGCGCGGCGCAAGCTGCGGAGCCACCTGGAGGAGGAACACTGATGGAACGGCCCGACCTGAAGCACGCTCTCGGGCGCCTGCTCGGACCGGCCGAGCCCGAGGTCGGCTGCGACGAGTGCTTCGAGCTGCTCGACCGCTACGTCGAGCTGGAGCTGGCAGGCGCCGACGCGGACGCTGCGATCCCGGGACTCCGCGCGCACCTGGCGGGCTGCCCTGCCTGCCGCGAGGAGCACGAGAGCCTGCGCGCGCTCGTCGGCGGCGAACAACCTTCCTAGCGGTTCGGGTCGGTCGCGCGGGCGCTGGCCGGCGTGGGCCCGCGCGTAGCATGGAGGTATCGACATGGGTGACGTGGCAGCCGAACCAGGCAGCAGGCACGACGAGCTCATCGTCCGCGACAATCCAGAGAAGCGGCGATACGAGGCCCATGTGGGCCTAGAGCTCGCGGGTTTCGCGACCTATCACCTCCAGCCGGGGCTCTTCACCGTCATGCACACGCAGATCGAGCCCGCGTTCGAGGGTCGTGGGATCGGCTCGCAATTCGTGGCCGCGATGCTCGACGACATCCGGCGGCGGAAGGCCCGAGTGCTGCCGATGTGCCCATTCGTCCGCGCGTTCCTGGAGAAGCATCCGGAATACGCCGACGTGGTCTGGGCTCCGTGACGGCGGCGCTGCCCGCGCTGCCGCTCGCCGAGTGGGACGCAACGAGGACGACCCTCCACCTCTGGGCCCAGATCGTCGGCAAGGTCCGGCTGGCATCGACGGCGCCCAGGAATCACTGGTGGCACGTCCCGCTCTACGTCGACGTGCGCGGGCTGACGACCCGCCGCCTCCATGCCGAGAACGGCGTCACCTTCCAGCTCGACTTCGACTTCGTCGACCATCACCTGCGTGTCCGGACGTCCGTTGGGGCGAGTGACTCGTTCCCGCTCGTCGACGGCCTCTCGGTCTCCGAGTTCGACCGCGCGTTGCACGGCCTGCTGCGCCAGCTGGGCATCGACGTCGCCATCCGGGAGGCCCCATTCGGCGTCCCGACGACGACGCGCTTCCCCGAGGATCACGAGCACGCAGCCTACGACCGGGACGCCGTCGTGCGCTTCTGGCGGATTCTCGATTGGACGGACGGGGTCTTCGAGGAGTTTGCGGGCCGGTTCACGGGCAAGACGAGTCCCGTTCACCTCTTCTGGCACTCCCTCGACCTCGCCGTCACGCGCTTCAACGGGCGCCGGGCGCCGGAGCTGCCCGAGGCGGATCCGGTGTCGCGGGAGGGGTACTCGCACGAGCTCGTGTCGTTCGGGTTCTGGCCCGGCGACGACGAGCTCCGCGAGCCCACGTACTACTCGTACACCGCGCCCGAGCCGCCCGGCCTACGCGAGCAGCCGCTTCAGCCGGAGGCTGCCGCCTGGTCGCCGCGCGGACACGGTCTGCTCGCCGTGCTGCCGTACGAGACGGTTCGCACTGCGGTCGACCCGCGCGGGACGCTGCTCGCCTTTCTCGAGAGCGCCTACGAGGCCGGCGCCGGCGCCGCGGGCTGGGATCGGGCCGACCTCGCGTCTAGCTGGCAGCCGTCGTACGAGGAGCTTCGGTCTCGCGCCGCTTCTCGAGCGCGTCGAGGATGAGGTCGAGGCCGTACTCGAAGGCGGCTGCGAAGTCGTAGCCGACTTCGGCGACGTGCCCGGCGACCACTTCGGCGAGATATGGAAACTCGTCGGCGAGCGCGCCCATCTGCCGCTCGTCCGCGAGCTCGGCGAACTCCCGGACCTGCTCTTCTGCGACCGCTGCGCTCTCCTCGGTGTTGTCGAACGGGAGGCTCTTCTCCTGGAGCGCAAAGCCGTAGATGTAGGCGTCCTGGACGGAGTAGGCCTGGATGGCCAGCTCGACCGAGAAGCCGGCTTCTCGGAGGCAGCCGAGCACGGCGTTGTGGAGCCGGAGGCTGGCAGGCCCGGGCGTCCTGCGCGACTCCATCAGGCCGACGGCCCAGTGGTGGCGGTTGAGCGCTTCACGGGTTGAGCTCGCCCGCCGGCGCATCGCCGTCCTCCAGTCGACATCGGTCGAGGGCAGCTCGATTTCGCTGAAGACGATGTCGACCATCCCGTCGAGGAGCTCGCTCTTGTTCGGGACGTAGTAGTAGAGGGACATCGCGCCTGCGCCGAGCTCGTCGGCGAGCTTGCGCATCGTCAGCGACTCGATCCCGTCGCGCGCGGCCAGAGCGACGGCGGCGTCCAGCACCCGCTCCTTGCTCAGCGGCGCTCGTGGCTTGGTGGCTTGTTCCGTTCTGCCCATTCGCGGAAGTACGGTTTACCCCCCTTGCGGCATCGTACAGCGTACGAGTAGGTTGCTCGTACATCGTACGAATCCTTTGAAGGAGACACCGTGAACGCTCTCACCCGTTTCGTGCTCGACCACAAGCGCCTCGTGCTCGGGTTCTGGCTCGCCGTCACGATCGCCGCCTTCGCTGCGATCGGCCCGGCGGGCAGCGCTCTCTCGCAGCAGTTCAACGTGCCGGGCCGCGAGGGCTTCGAGACGAACCAGGAGCTCGGCGAGATCTACGGCAACGGCGGCGACGTCGCGCCGATCGTCCCCGTCGTCGAGTTCCCGCCCGGCACGACCGTCGACTCACCCGGCGTCAGCGACCAGCTCGACACGGCTCTCGCGAAGGTCGAGGCCGCCCTGCCCGGCGCGATGACCGCCTCCTACGCCTCGACGCGCGACCGGGCGTTCGTCTCCGACGACGGCCGCACCACGTTCGCCCTCGTCTACATCCCGGCCAAGGGTGGAGTCAATCCCGGCCAGGAGGAGGCCCGCGCGGCGCAAGCCGCGGTGGCGGGCGTCACCGTCGGCGGATCCCCGGTCGAGGTGACGGGACTCGACGCGCTACGCGCCTCCGCAGGTGAGACTGAGGGCGACGGCGCAGGCGTCCTGATCGGGACCCTGCTGGCAGCGTTGGGCGCACTTCTCGTCCTCCTCTTCGTCTTCCGCTCGTTCATGGCGATCGTGCCGCTGCTGATGGCGCTGGTCGCGATCCCGACCACCTTCCTGCTCGTCTGGCCGGTCGCGGCCGTCACCGACGTCTCGGTGATCGTCCAGTTCCTCGTCGCGCTGATCGGGCTCGGGATCGCGATCGACTACGCGCTCCTCGTCGTCGTCCGCTGGCGCGAGGAACGGCAGCAGCCGGACATGACGAACGACGCGGCGGTGCGGAACGCAATGCAGCACGCCGGCTCCGCCGTCGTCTTCAGCGGCACGACCGTGGCGATCTCGTTGCTGGCGCTGCTCGCCCTGCCGATCCCGGCCCTGCGCAGCATCGGCATCGCCGGCCTGATGATCGCTCTCGTCAGCGTCGCGGTCGCGATCACGCTGTTGCCGGTCGTGCTGGCAACGATCGGGCCAAAGCTCGACTGGCCTCGCAACAAGCGCGACGCCCGCGCCAGTCGCGGCTGGTCGGCCTGGGCACGCCTTGTCGTACGCCACCGCTGGGTTGCGGCCGCGACCTCGACCGCCCTACTGGTCGGGCTCGTCGTCGCCGCCCTCTCGATCCAGCTCGGCAACCCGCGCGCCAACTCGCTCGCACAGGAAGGCCCCGCACGTGTCGGCCTCGAGAAGCTGCAGGACTCGGGCATCGGCACCGGCCCGCTGTCCCCGTTCGACGCGCTCGTCCGCTCAGGCGATCCCGAGGCCGTCGCGGAAGCGCTCGCCGTGGTCGAAGGTGTTCAGAGCACGGCGGCACCCGCAGACTGGCGCCGCGGCGGAACCTCGCTCGTCACGGTGATTCCGACCGAGGACGGGAACTCCCCGGCCGGCCGGGTGACGCTCGACCGCCTCCGCGCCACGACGCAGACGCTGCCGGCCGAGGTGACGATCGGCGGCCAGGCGGCTCAGGGCGCCGACTTCCTCGACGCCGTCTACAGCAACTTCCCGCTCCTGATCGGGCTGATCGCTCTCCTGACGTTCATTCTCCTCGCCCGCGCGTTCCGTTCGTTGCTCCTGCCGCTCATGGCCGTTCTCCTGAACTTGCTCTCCGTCGCCGCCGCCTGGGGTCTGATCGTGCTCGTCTGGCAGAAGGGCGTCGGCTCCGACGAGATCTGGGGAATCGAGGCGACACAGGCGATCAACGTGCAGCTGCCGATCGTCGTCTTCGCCTTCCTCTTCGGCATCTCGATGGATTACCAGGTCTTCATCATCAGCCGGATGCGGGAGGCATACGACCGCACCGGATCGACGGAGACCGCCATCGTCGAGGGGATCGGCCGCACCGGCCGGCTCGTGACGAGCGCCGCACTGATCCTGGGACTCGCGTTCGTCGCGTTCAGCGCCCAGCCGGGCACCGAAGCCAAGATCTTCGCCACCGCGCTCGGTGGCGGAATCCTGATCGACGCGACGATCATTCGCGGCATCCTCGCGCCCGCCGCGGTCGCGATCCTCGGCCGCTGGAACTGGTGGCTGCCGGACTGGGCCGCGCGCCTTCTCCGCGTTGAATCGTCTCCCATGCGGCCGGAGGCAACCCCCGACCCCGCTCCGCAGCCGGCGTAGATCGATGCGTAACCCCACCAATCACTCGAATCGAAGGAGTACCAACATGACCTCCCCGCACATCGCCTATCCGCTTCGCCTGACCGGCGAGCTCGATCCCGAAGTGGGACGCTGGCAGTGGCTCTTCAAGTGGCTGCTCGCGATCCCGCACTTCGTCGTGCTCTTCTTCCTCTGGATCGGCTTCGTGGCCTCGACCGTTGTCGCAGGCTTCGCGATCCTCTTCACCGGCCGCTATCCCCGCAGGATCTTCGACTTCAACGTCGGCGTCCTCCGCTGGTCGTGGCGCGTCGGCTTCTACTCCTACAGCGCGCTCGGCACGGACAAGTACCCGCGCTTCACGCTCGCCGATGACCCGGCGTACCCCGCGAGGCTCGAAGTCGAGTATCCGGAGCGGCTCTCGCGCGGGCTTGTCCTTGTCAAGTGGTGGCTCCTCGCGATCCCGCAGTACCTGATCGTCGCCATCTTCACCGGCGGAGCCTGGTCTGCCTGGTCAGACGACGGAGACGGAGTGCTCTACGCGTCCGCCGGTGGCCTGATCGGACTGCTCGTGCTCTTCGCAGGACTCGCCCTGCTCTTCACGAGTCGTTACCCCCGACCGCTCTACGACTTCGTTCTCGGCTTGAACCGCTGGGTCTTCCGCGTCGTCGCGTATGCAGGTCTGATGACCGACACCTACCCGCCGTTTCGGCTCGATACCGGAAGCACCGAGCCGCCCGCGACGCCGCACACCGCCACGGCAGTGTCCGCAGATCCGGTGCCGACCGCGTAGCTCGCCGAAGGCCCGCCTGACGTACTAGGCGGGCCTTCGGGTGTCGCGGCGGCGCAGCTCTGCCTCGACGGCCTCGAGCCCCACACCGCGGGCGGCGAGGAGCGCGTAGGCATGGAAGACGACGTCCGCGACCTCCTCGATCAGGCGCTGATCGGACTCGCCGGCTCCCGCAAGCGCGGCCTCGAGCCCCTCCTCGCCGACTTTGCGTGCGGCGAGCGCCGGATCGTCCAGCAGCTCCACGACGTACGAGCCCGCCGGCCGCTGCTGCGCGCGCTCCTTGATCCGGCGCCACAGCCAGGGCGCGAAGCACGACTCCGCGCCTGTGTGGCAGGCCGGACCCGCCGGGTGGACGCGGAGCAGGATCGCGTCGCCGTCGCAGTCGTCCCGCACCTCCTCGACCGCCATCGTGTTCCCCGACGTGGCGCCCTTGCGCCAGTACTCCTGGCGCGAGCGGCTCCAGAACCACGCCTCGGCGCTCTCGCGCGTGCGCCGCAGCGCCTCCGCGTCCATCCAGGCGAGCATGAGGACGCGGTCCGTCGCAGCGTCCTGAACGATCACCGGCGTCAGCTCCGGACGTTCCATCCCGCCTCCCTCAGCTCGAGCTTCAGCTCCGGCAGGCGACCTGGCCGCTCGTGCACGATCGACGCGATCAGCGCCGCTTCCGCACCGGCGGCGAATGCGTCGGCGAGATGGGCTGCCTCGCCGGCGCCCCCGGAGGCGATCACGGGGACGCCGACCGCCGCCGCGACCGAGCGCGTCAGGTCGAGGTCGTAGCCGGCGCGCGTGCCGTCGGCGTCGATCGAGGTGAGCAGGAGCTCGCCCGCGCCCAGCCCGGCGGCGCGAGCGGCCCAGTCGACCGCATCGAGCCCACGCGGCGTCCGGCCACCGTGCGTGACGACCTCTCCGGCGCGGGCGTCGATGGCGCAGACGACCGCCTGAGCTCCGAACTCCGCCGCGAGCGATCGGAGGATCCCCGGTTCGTCGACCGCGGCACGGTTGACCGCAACCTTGTCGGCGCCGGCGCGCAGGAGCGCGCGGGCGTCCTCGAGACCCGAGACGCCGCCCCCGACCGTGAAGGGGATCGTCAGCTCGTCCGCGGCGCGCTCGACGAGCTCGAGCGTGGGTCCTCGGCCCTCGATCGTCGCCGTGATGTCGAGGAAGACGAGCTCGTCCGCGCCGAGCTCCGAGTAGCGCGTCGCCAGCTCCACCGGGTCGCCGACGTCGCGGAGCGACTCGAAGCGGACCCCCTTGACGACCCGGCCCCCGGCGACGTCGAGGCAGGGGATCACGCGCTTCTTGACCATCTCAGTGCGTTCTCGAGCAGGCGCGCGCCTGCGGCGCCGCTTCGTTCGGGATGGAACTGGACGCCCGCCAGCGGTCCCGACTCGATCGCGGCCACGAGCGGTCCGTCGTGCTCGACCTCGGCGACGCCGACTGGGCCAACCGGCTCGACCGCGAAGCTGTGCGCGAAGTAGACGTCGGCGCCGTCGAGGCCGTCGAGAAGCGCGGAAGGCCGCGTGAGCGCAAGCGCGTTCCAGCCCATGTGGGGCACCCGGCGCGCGCGCAGCCGGCGCACCGGTCCTTCGAGCAGACCCAGCCCACGGCCGCCCTCCTCGCTCTCCTCGAACAGGAGCTGCATGCCGACGCAGATCCCGAGCAGCGGTCGGCCCGCGTCGACCCGCTCGCGCAGCGCCTCGGCCACCGGCGCGAGCCCGCGTGCGGCGCTCTCGACGTGGCCCACGCCCGCGATCACCGCGAGCGGCGCCTCGCGGACGGCGTCGGGATCAGTGGAGACCTCGGGCAACGCCCCGGCGCGCTCGAGCGCGGCGCAGACGCTGCGCAGGTTGCCGGCGCCGTAGTCGGCGAGCACGACCTTCACGCCAGCCCTTTCGTCGAGCGAATCCCTTCGCCGCCGGGGGCGCACGCCTGCCGGAGCGCCTGGCCGAGTGCCTTGAACGCCGCCTCGGCGACGTGGTGGTCGTCCTTGCCGGAGGAAGAGACGTGGAGGGTGAAGCCGCCCTGCATCGCCAGCCGCTCGAGCGCGTGGGGGAGCAGTGACGGCGCGAGGGCGCCGACCCGGTCCCCGGCGAAGACGAGCTCCACCTCGGCGTGCGGCCTGCGCACGAGGTCGACCGCGGCGGTGGCGAGAGCCTCGTCCATCGGCACCGACGCGGAGCCGTAGCGCGCGAGCCCGGCCCGGTCGCCGAGCGCGCCCGCGAGCGCGTCGCCGAGCGCGGCGAGGACGTCCTCGACTGTGTGGTGCTCGTCGACATCGAGGTCGCCCCCGGCCAGCAGTTCGAGGTCGAAGCCGCCGTGAAAGGCAAAGAGCGTGAGCAGGTGGTCGAGGAAGCCGATCCCGGTCGCGACGCGCGCGTGGCCGGCGCCGTCGAGGTCGAGGACGAGGCTCAGCGCCGTCTCGGTGCTGGTGCGGGTGACGAGCGCCGTCCGGCCCGGAGCTGGGGCGCCGGTCGCGCCGAGCGCTGCGAGCAGGACGTCGTTCTCGGGCGGCCGGCGCAATGAGATCCGGATTCCCTCGCCGAAGACCCGGACGACGAGTCCGGCTGCCTCGAGGCGCTCGCCGAGCGGCTCCTCCGAGCGCAACCAGACGAAGTTGCCGTGCGTCTCCGGACAGTCGTACCCGGCGGCGGTGAGAGATTTGCGCACGCGCTCGCGCTCGGCGACGCTCGCCGCCACGTCGAGCCGAGGCTCCCGCAGCGCGGCTGCGGCGATCCGCGCGGCCGGTGCCGAGACGCTCGCCGGCGGCCGCCGCAGCTCGAGCTCGGCCGCGGTCTCCGGAGCCGCGACGGCGTAGCCGACCCGCAGCGCCGCGAAGCCGAAGGCCTTCGAGAGCGTCCGCAGCACGATCAGGTTCGGCAGCTCGGCGACGAGCGCGACGCACGTGACGCCGGCGAACTCCCAGTACGCCTCGTCGACGACGACCGCCGCCTGCGGGTGTGCGCGCGCGAGCGCGGCGATCTCGTCCGGATCGCGCAGCTCGCCGGTGGGGTTGTTGGGATTGCAGACCCAGATCAGGTCGGCGCCGTCCGGCTCGGTGACCACCTCGGCCCCCTCCAGCTGCGAGGCGATCCGGTAGAGGCCGTACGTCGGCGGGAAGATCGCGGCGCTGCGGCCGGAGGCCAGGAAGGTCTTCGCGCAGACGGCGATCAGCTCGTCGGCGCCCGCGCCGACGACGACCTGCTCCGGACCGACGCCGCTGTACGTCGCGGCCGCCTCGCGCAGCTCGTGGAAGGTCCCGTCCGGGTACTCGTTCAGCCGTGCGAAGCTCTCCGCGAGGGGGACCTGGGGCACGCCCGGAAGCGGCGGTGTGTTCTGGTCGAAGCGGAGCACCTGCTCCGCCCGCAACCCATGTCGCGCCGCCACCTCGGCGGAGGAGGGCGCCCACTCGTAGGGCCGGAAGCCCTCCGGCAGAGCCGCCGGGTTCACCGCTGCTCCAGCGCGGCGGCGTGACGCGGCAGTCCTTCGACCCGCGCGAGCGGCAGCGCGATCTCGCGCGCTCGCTCGAGCGAGGTCGCGCAGATGAATTGAACCGGCTTCAGGAAGCTTTCGAGGCCGAGCCCGCCCGCGCCCTTCGCCAGCCCGCTCGTCGGCAGCACGTGCGTCGCACCGGCGGCGTAGTCGCCGACGACGGCCGACGTGCGCACGAAGACTGTGCCGGCGTTACGGACCCGCGACGCCGCAGCTTCGGCGTCCTCGAGCCAGAGCTCGAGGTGCTCCGGCGCATAGTCCTCGGAGCGGGCAATTGCTTCGTCGAGCCCGGCGACCCGCTCGACGCGGACGTTCTGCTCGCCCGCGACGAGTGCGGCGACGTCGGCGGCAAGCGCGTCGTCGAGCGCGAGCAGGATCGCCTCGCTGTCGGGGCCGTGCTCGGCCTGGGCGAGCAGATCGCCGGCGCATTGAGCGGCGTCGGCCGTGTGGTCGGCGATGAGAACGACCTCGCTCGGACCGGCCGGCAGATCGATCGCGACCGCACTCGAGACGAGCAGCTTGGCGGCGGTCACCCAGCGGTTGCCGGGCCCGACGATCTTGTCCACCGGCCTGATCGTCTCCGTGCCGTAGGCGAGCGCCGCAACGGCCTGCGCGCCGCCGACGGCGTAGACCTCGTCGATCCCGAGCTCGTGCGCGACGGCGAGGGTCGCCTCGGCCGGGCGCGGCGTCACGACCGCGAGCCGCTCGACGCCCGCCACCTGGGCCGGCACCACCGCCATCACGAGAGAGGAGGGGTAGGCCGACCGCCCGCCCGGGACGTAGATCCCGACGGAAGAGAGCGGGACCCAGCGGCGCTCGGAAACGACCCCCGGGACGGCCTCGATCAACGTGTCGCGCGGGCGCTGCGCAGCGGAGAACGACGCCACGGCCCCGGCAAGCGCGCGCACGGCTGCGAGCACGTCGTCGTCGAGACGGGCGGCCTCGAGCTGCTGTCGCGGAACTCGAAGCGAAGGACGCTCGCCGTCCAGTTGCTCGGTCCAGTCGAGCAGGGCCTCGTCACCGCGGGCACGGACGTCGGCGACGATCTCTGTCACCCGCGGCAGCACCTCCTCGAACCCGTCTCCTCTCACGCGACGAGCCGCTCGACGGGGAGGACGAGGATCGATGACGCACCGGCGGCCTTCAGGGGCAGGAGCAGCTCCCAGACGTCGTCTGCATCGACGACCGCGTGGACGGCGATCTGGCCCGGCGTGGCGAGGTCCATCACCGACGGCGCTCCCATTCCGGGGAGCAGCGAGCGGATCTCGTCGAGCGCCGTCTTGGGCGCGTTCATCATCAGATAGCGTCGGCGGCGGGCGGCGACGACTCCGGAGATCATCAGCTCGAGCCGCCGAACGAGCTCCGCGCGCCGCTCGAGCGCCGCGTCGTTGCCGACGAGGACGGCCTGGGACTCGAGCAGGGCACCGAGCAGCCGCAGCCCGTTGGCGCTCGCGGTCGAGCCCGTCGAGACGAGGTCGACGATCGCGTCGGAGAGTCCGAGCCGCGGGGCAGCCTCGACCGAGCCGGACACGGGAACGAGCTCGGCGTCGATGCCGAGTCTTTCCAGGCAGGTGCGGGTGGAGACGGGATATGCCGTGGCGACGCGCAATCGGGCGAGGTCGCGCAGCTCCGTCTGCGGGGCATCCGCCGGCACCGCCGCCTGCAGCGTGCAGCGCGCGAAGCCGAGCTCGGCGAGCGTGACGACGTCCGCAGCCGCCTCGGTGACGAGGTTCGCGCCGGTGATCCCGAGGTCGACGACGCCGTCCTGAACGTATTCGGGGACGTCGCCGGCGCGCACGAGCAGGAGGTCGACCGGTGCATTCGCGCACGGCACGAGGAGCGCACGGTCGGTCGCCTCGAAGCTGAGCCCGGCGTCCGCGCAGAGCCGCAGGGCGGGCTCGGCCATGCGTCCTTTCGAGGGGACGGCGAGCGTGAGGCGGCCGTTCGAGCCGGCGCGGGTGAAGCCGTTTCGCTCCACCTAGCGGCGCTTCCGCTTCGCGTGCGTCCGGTCGAGCGCGGTGCGGTAGCCGCCCGTCCCGTTCCGCAGCCACTGCGCGACCCGGGTGACCGTGGCCGTGCTGGTCGGGACGCGCTCGGCGATCTCGAGGTACGGCAGGTGCTCCTCGAGCAGGCGGACGGTCTGCCAGCGGTGAGTGAGCGCCTCGAGCTCGGGCAGCGTGCAGAGGTCGCGCAGGAAGCGCCGCGCCTCGTCGCGCGTGCGAAGCGTGAGGACGGCGTCCGCGAGGTCGTCGAGCCCGGGGAGCTGCTCGACCTCGCGCATGAGTGCGTCGGCCATGGCAGCATGCTAGCATGTTAGCGTGCTAGCGCACAAGTACTTCACCGTCTATCCCGCCCTCGACGTGCTCGACGGACGCGTCGTCCGTCTCTCCGAAGGGCGTCGCGAACACGTCACGGTCGAGGGTGGTGACCCGGTCGCGGCCGCCGAGCGTTTCGTCGCCGAGGGCGCCACCTGGCTCCATCTCGTCGATCTCGACGGCGCATTCTCAGGGGAGCCGGACCTGGGGCTCGTCGAGCGCGTCGCGGCCGCGGGCGTCCCAGTCCAGGTGGGTGGGGGCTACCGCACCCTCGACCTGATCGACGCCGCTCTCGCGGCGGGCGCGGCGCGCGTGTTGGTCGGCACCGCTGCGCTCGACGATGCGTTCCTCGCGACCGTCGTCGCGCGCTTCGGCGAGGTTGTTGCGGTGGCCGTCGACGCCCGCGACGGCAGGGTGGCGGTGGACGGATGGACGCGCGAGGCCACGACGACGCCGGTCGACCTCGCCCGGCGCTGTGCGGCCGCCGGCGTTCGCCGGCTCCTCGTCACGAGCACAGGGCGTGACGGGACACTCGCCGGCCCGGATCTGCCGCTCCTTCGGGCCGTGAGCGCGTCCGGCCTGCCGGTGATCGCGGCGGGCGGGATCGCAACGCTCGACGATCTGCGGGCGCTGCGCCGGCTCGGCTGCGAGGGCGCGGTCACCGGCAGCGCAGTCTGGCTCGGTCGTTTCAGCCTCGCCGAGGCCGTCGGCCTGAACGCGTGAGCGGGCGTCCCGTCCAGGGATAGAGTCAGCCGATGCCGGGGCGTCTCGAAGGCAAGGTCGCACTCGTCGCGGGCGCCGGCTCGAGCGGCTCAGGGTGGGGCAACGGGAAGGCGACGGCGGTGCTGTTCGCCCGGGAAGGGGCGGTCGTCTTCGCAGTCGACGTCGACGAAGCTGCCGCCGCCGCGACCGCCGCAGTGATCGAGAGCGAGGGCGGGACGTGCGCCGTCCACGCTGCCGACGTTGCCGACGGCGACGCCGTCGCCGGGCTGGTGCAAGCCTGCCTCGAGCGCTTCGGCCGGATCGACGTGCTCCACAACAACGTCGGCGTCGCGTCGCTCGGCGGGGTCGTCGAGGAGAGCGAGGAGAGCTGGGACCGCGTGCTGCGCATCAACCTGAAGAGCGTCTTCCTGACCTGCAAGCACGTCGTCCCGCACATGGAGAGGCTCGGCGGTGGGGCGATCGTGAACGTCGGCTCGGTCGGGGGGATGCGCTACCTCGGACTCGACTACGCGAGCTATGCCGCGAGCAAGGCGGCGCTGGCGCAGCTGACGCAGGCGATCGCGCTCGAATACGCGCCGCGTGGGATCCGGGCGAACACGATCGTGCCGGGGCTGATCGACACGCCGATGGTGACGGCCCAGCTTGCCGCCGCATATCCGGGCTCGATCGAGGACGCATTGGCCGCGCGGGCGCAGCAGTCTCCGATGCGGCGCCTGGGCGATGCCTGGGACGTCGCGTACGCCGCCCTCTACCTCGCCTCGGACGAGGCCAGGTACGTGACGGGCGCGCAGCTCGTCGTCGACGGCGGCCTCAGCTGCGCGGTCCCGCGCGGCGTCTAGGCAATCGCTGCGGCCGGCATCGCCGGCAGCGCCGCCACGAGGTCGAGCGCGGCCACGTCGCCGACGACGAGCAGGGTCGGGCCGCTCAGCGATGCGCTCGCAGACGCCAGCTGCGCCAGCGTCGTCCTTACGACCTCCTGGTCGGGGAGGGTCCCACGCGAGATCGCGGCGGCGGGTGTCTCCGGCGGCAGCCCACCGGCGAGGAGCCCCTCGACGACGGACTCGACGCGGCCGAGCCCCATGAAGAGGACGAGGGTACCGCCGATCGCCGCGAGCTGGGCGTAGTCGGCGTCTCTGCCGTCGGCGCCCTGGCAGCTTGCGATCGTGACGCGGTCCGAGATTCCGCGATGGGTGACCGGGATCCCCGCAGCGGCGGGCACCGCGGCGATCGACGAGACCCCCGGCACGATCTCGCAGCCGATGCCGGCTGCGGCCAGCGCAAGCGCCTCCTCGCCGCCGCGTCCGAAGACCAATGGATCGCCGCCCTTGAGGCGAACGACCTCGAGGCCAACGCGGCCGTAGTCGACCAGCAGCTCGGTCACGGCCGGCTGGTCCAGCCCCTCACGGGAGATGACGCGCGCGTCTTCCGGCGCCTCGGCCACGAGCTCGGGTGCGACCAGGCGGTCGTGGACGAGCACGTCGCAGGACCGCACGAGGTCGAGCCCGCGTGCCGTGATCAGCCCCGGATCACCCGGTCCTGCTCCGACGAGGTAGACCGTCATCCGAGCTCGTCCCGCACGATGCCGGCGAAGTAGTCGCGCCGCTCTTCGTAGGTGGGCAGGTGCTTCTTTGCCCACGGGCGCAGCTCGCGGAGCCGCACCGCCAGCGCTGCGTGCTCGGGCCGCACGACGCGGGCGATTTCGTCGCGAAGCCTCTGCGCCAGCACCGGCGACGCGCCTCCGGTCGACACCGCCACCGTGATCGGATCCTCGCGGTGGAGCGCGGGGAGGATGAAGGAGCAGAGCGCGGGAACGTCGACCACGTTGCAGAGGAGCGCACGCGCCTCCGCGTCGGCGAAGACGCGAGTGTTCACGGCCGGGTCCGACGTGGCGGCGACGACGAGGTAGCGGCCGTCGAGGTCGGAGCGCCGGTACGCCCGGCGCAGCAGCTCGACGGGGAGCGCCTCCACCTCGGTCGCGACGTTCGGCGCGACGACGGTCACGGCTGCGCCGCAGTCGAGCAGGCCGCGCACCTTCTCATGGGCGACGCGGCCCGCTCCGACGACGAGCACGCTCCGGTCGTCGAGGTCGACACAGGCGACGTAATGGCGCTTCTCGGTCATCAGACGCCGATCGAGGCGAGCTGGACGCCGCTCCGGTCGAGCCTGACCGCGACCTCCGCTCCGCCGGCGGTGAGTGCGATCCGGTACATCCCCGGGCCGACGACCTCGATCCGGAACGACTCGAGCGACCGGCCGTTGAGCGTCGTCAGCGCCGCCGACACCGAGCGTGCGGTCTCGGCAAGCCCGGCGCCTGCGGGCAGCCGCCGGAAGAGACGGAGCGCCGCCTGCTCACCGCCCGGGCCGTAGACGGCACGAATCCGACCGGCCTGGAGGCCGAGCTCGAGCACGCGCTCGAGCTCCGAGGCCTCCTCGTCGCCAAGCTCGCCTCGCTCGACTGCTGTGGCAAGCGCGGCAAGCCGAGCGCGGTAGCCGTCGTCCCGAGCAGCCGCCAGCACGGCCTGCACCTCCCCGAGAGCGACGTCGCGCTCCTCCGACTTGACGACGACGCTACTCATCCGCCTCCTTGCCGAGGATCGCGTGCAGCTCGTGCTCGAAGCCGCCGGTCTCGATCGCGCAGTGCATCCCGCACTCCTTCGGGGCGCCCGACTCCCACCACCAGCGCCCGGCGCGCTTCGCCTCGCCTTCGGCGACCGGGCGCGTGCACGGCGCGCAGCCGATCGAGGTGTAGCCCTGCGCGTAGAGCGGGTGGACAGGGACGTCGTTCGCACGCACGTAGTCCCACACTTCGTCCTCGGTCCACTCGGCGAGGGGGTTCAGCTTCACGATCGCGCCGTGGTCGTGGTCGATCTCGACTTTGCGGATGTCGGTGCGGCCCGCCCACTGGTCGCGACGCAACCCGGTCACCCACGCGTCGACGCCGCCGAGATACCGAGTCAGCGGCTGCACCTTGCGCACGTTGCAGCAGAGCAGCCGATGCTCGACCGATTGGTAGAAGAGGTTCGGCCCGTGCCGGTCGACGAGCCTCTGGAGCTGGGGTGCGTCGGGGGACAGGAGCGTCAGCGCGAGCCCTGGGTAGCGGGCTCGCAGGGTCTCGATCAGCTCGAACGTCTCGGTCGGCAGCCTCCCGGTGTCGATCGAGAAGAGCTTCACCTTCGGGTCGATCCGGTAGGCCATGTCGATCAGCGCGACGTCGCCCTCCTGGAACGCGGTCGAGATCGAGAGGCGGTCGCGGAACTGCTCGATCGCCCACTCCAGCACCGCCTCGGGCTCCTGGCCCTCGAACTCGACGGACAGCTCGCCGGCTTCGAGATCGTCCAGCAGCTCTGCGCTGCTCATGCCGCCACCTCCTCTTTCCGGCTCTTCGCAGGCTCGCGCCCGGCCAGCAGGCCGAGCTCGTCGTCGCTGAGGCGGTCGCAGAACGCGCGAAAGCTCTCCTGGCCGTCACGTTGCTTCAGCCAGCCGTCCAGGAGGCCGGTGACCGTCTCGGCCAGCTCCTCGGCCGGCACGCGGCGGAAGACGGGACGGGCGATCGCGGCGTCGGGCCCCAGGCCACCGCGCAGGAGCAGATCGTAGGCCTGGCGGCGCACGCCTTCGTCGTTGCGGACGGTCGAGCCCTGGAAGCCGAGGTCGCCCACCCAGTGGTGCGCGCACGCATGGGGGCACCCGTCCAGGTTCAGCTTCAGTCCGGCGAGCGCCTCGCCGAAACGGGCTTCGAGGTGCTCGACGAGAACGTCGAGCCGCGACTTCGTCTCGGCAACGGCGAAGTTGCAGTGCGGCTCGCCGGTGCAGGCGATCGCCTCGGCGCGGAGCGGGTTGCCCGTCAGCGGCAGGTCGAGCTCAGCCAGACGCTCGCCGACGCGGCCGGCGTCCGCGGCCGTGACCGAGGTGAGGACGAAGTTCTGCTGCCGAGTCACGCGTACGTCGCCGCCGAGCTCGGACGCGAGCTCGGAGACGGCGACCATCTGCTCGCCCGAGAGGAGGCCGACCTTCACCGGGACGCCGATCGATACGAGCCCTTCCTGCTTCTGCGGCTCGACACCGATGTGCTCGGTCAGCGGCGGCGCGGCCTCGAGCTCGAAGTCCGGGAGCGCGTATCCGAGCCGCCGCTCGACCTCCGCGCGCATCCCCTCCGGCCCGAGATCGTCGACCATGAACTTGATCCGCGCCTTCACGCGCGAGACGCGGTACCGCAGGTCTTCCTTCCACGCATCGAGCAGCGCGCACAGCACCGCCCGGGCTTCGTCGGGCCGGATGAAGACGCCGAGGTCGCGCCCCAGCCGGGGCACGGAAGAGAGGCCGCCGCCGACGAGGACGGCGAAGCCGGGCTCGCCGTCCCGGAGGGCGCCCACGAGGGCGATGCAGTTGGTCTCGGGCGCGTTGCAGCGGTGCGCGCAGGCGGAGATCGTGATCTTGTGCTTCCGCGGCAGGTCGACGTAATCCGGGTTGCCGTAGAAGAACGTCGTCACCTCCTCGAGCACCGGGGTGACGTCGAAGAGCTCGTCGTGCGCGAGTCCCGCGACAGGGCAGCCGGTGATGTTCCGGACGGTGTCGCCGCACGCACCCACGGTCGTCAGCCCGGCCTCGTCCAGGCGGCGGAAGACGTCCGGCAGCGACTCGAGCTCGACGTAGTGGAGCTGAGTCGTCTGCCGCGTCGTCAGCTCGCCCGAGCCCTTCGCGTACTGGAGTGAGATCTCGCCGATGGCCCGGAGCTGTGCCGGCGTCGCCCGCCCGGCCGGCAGCTTGATCCGGAGCATGAACGTCCCGATCTTCGGCTTGTCGTGGTAGAGGCCCCACCACTTGAGTCGGACGAGATCCTCCTCCGGCACCTCCTCGTAGCCTGCGGCGATCAGCGCGGGCAGCTCGCCGAGCATCCCGAGCGGGTTCTTCTCACGCTTGATCCGCTCGACGGAGTTGCGCTTGAGAACGAGCTCGAGCGTGGGTGGGCTCTTCTCGGCCGATCTGCGGGTTGTCCCTGACTCACTCACGCTCCAGCACGACCTTTCGCTCTGCCCCGGAAACGACGAAGACCCCCGGTTCCCGGAGGCCTTCTGCTCTCACCGTCGGTGAGGATTACGCGTTTCCATCTTTCGCTCGCCGGTCCGGAGGGCCGGCGAGCGCTGGATGGAGCACCTGACGGAGGGGAGTCCCGGTTGCTGCGGCTTCGACGGGCCAGTTCCCTCTGCCGCTCGTGATGGTTGGCGCCCATCCGGTATACCAGCAACACTTTACTTTCGCAAGTAATGGATTCCTTGCGTCGTCCGGTCGATGCTTTACACTGGAAAGTGATGGAGCGACCGTCCGTAGCCGCCGACGAGATTCTGGCGTTCAAGGCCGCCCTCATTTCGCGCCCGAGACCGCGCTAGCCGGCCACCTCCTCTCGCCTCCCCGGTCAAGCGCACAGCACAGGCGAGAGGGACGCGACTGGACGTTCGGGCCGTGAAGGCAGTCGGCCTCTACGACCCGGCGTACGAGCACGACGCGTGCGGCGTTGCCTTCGTCGCCCGGCTCGACGGCGTCGCGAGCCACGAGACAGTCGTTCGCGCGGCGACGGCGCTCGCCAACCTCGAGCACCGCGGCGCCGAGGGCGCCGACGCCGGCACGGGCGACGGGGCGGGCATGACCCTGCAGCTGCCGGACGCGCTCTTTCGCGCCGAGGTCGGCGCCGCGCTTCCGCCGGCCGGCCGGTACGGCGTCGCGGTGTGCTTCCTCCCTCGCGACGCGGCGCGCGCCGCCTCGCTCGAACGGCTCCTGGTCGAGACGGTCGAGGCGGAGGGGCAGCGCTTCGTCGCGTGGCGGGACGTCCCCGTCGACGAGCACCAGGCCGGCCCGGCAGCCGCCGCCACCGCTCCACTCATTCGGCAGCTCTTCGTCGCGGCCGCGCCCGGGCTCGACGCCGACGCCTTCGAGCGCAAGCTCTACGTGATCCGACGCGTGGCCGAGCTGACCGCAGGACCGGACCTCGTGATCCCGAGCTTCTCGGCCCGCACCGTGGTCTACAAGGGCATGCTGACCGCGGCGCAGCTGACCGACTACTACCCGGACCTGCGGGACGAGCGCACAGCCTCGGCGCTCGCCCTCGTGCACTCCCGCTACTCGACGAACACCTTCCCGAGCTGGGAGCTCGCCCACCCGTACCGGATGATCGCTCACAACGGCGAGATCAACACGCTGCGCGGCAACGTCAACTGGATGCGCGCGCGCGAGTCGCAGCTGGCGTCCGAGCTCTTCGGCGACGACCTCGCCAAGATCCTGCCGGTCGTCCGTCCGGGCGGCTCCGACTCGGCGACGTTCGACAACGTGCTCGAGCTCCTCGTGCTCGCGGGGCGGTCGCTGCCGCACGCGATCATGATGATGATCCCCGAGGCGTACCAGGGCCGCGAGGACATCTCCGAGGAGCTCGCGGGGTTCTACGCCTACCACCAGTGCCTGATGGAGGCCTGGGACGGCCCGGCGGCGATCGCCTTCACCGACGGGCGGGTGATCGGCGCGACGCTCGACCGCAACGGCTTGCGTCCCGGGCGCTGGCTCGAGACCGCAGACGGCTGGGTCATCCTCGCGTCCGAGACCGGAGTTCTCGAGGAGCCGCCGCAAAACGTCGTGCGGAAGGGGCGGCTGCAGCCGGGGAAGCTGTTCCTCGTCGACGTCGGGGGCGGCCGGATCGTTCCGGACGAGGAAGTGAAGCGCACCGTTGCGTCGCGGCGGCCTTACGCGGAGTGGTACCGGCAGCGAAGTCGTGAGGCTCGACGATCTGCCGGCGCGGCCGTGTCCCACCTCGCCCGCCGAGCCGCTGCGCAAGCGTCAGCTCGCCTTCGGCTACACGCAAGACGACATGAAGGTGATCCTCGCTCCGCTCGCGCGGAACGCGGAGGAGGCGATCGGGTCGATGGGCAACGACCTGCCGCTGGCGGTCCTCTCCGACCGGCGGCCGGTGCTCTACTCGTACTTCAAGCAGCTGTTCGCCCAGGTGACGAACCCCCCGATCGATTCGATCCGCGAGGCCGTCGTGATGAGCGTCGAAGCGAGCGTCGGGTCGGAGCGCAACCTGCTGGACGAGACGCCGGAGCATGCACGCCAACTCGTGATCGCGAACCCGATCCTGCGCGACGACGAGCTCGAGCGGCTGCGCCAGATCGACTCGGACGTCTTCCGGGCGCAGACGATCGACACGACGTGGCCGGTCGAGGAAGGGCCGGAAGGGCTCGAGCTGGCGGTGGAGCGCATCTGCGCGGAGGCGGACGAGGCGCTGGCCGGCGGCGCGAACATCATCGTCCTCTCCGATCGTGCGGTCGACCGGGAGCGCGCGCCGGTCCCCTCGCTGCTCGCCGTCTCTGCCCTCCACCATCACCTGGTGCGCAAGGGCACGCGGCTACAGGCCGGGTTGGTCGTCGAGTCCGGCGAGCCGCGCAGCGTCCAGAGCGTGGCCGTGCTCGTCGGCTACGGGGCTGCCGCGGTGAACCCGTACCTGATGCTCGAGACGCTCGGGGAGCTCGTGGATCTCGATCTGCTGCCGCCGGGCATGTCGAAGGACGACGCCCAGCGCCGCGCGACCAAGGGGATCGCGAAGGGGCTCCTGAAGACGATCTCGAAGATGGGCATCTCGACGATCCCCTCGTACTGCGGCGCTCAGGTCTTCGAGGCGATCGGGCTCTCGCGCGAGCTCGTCGACCGTCACTTCACCGGGACCGCGTCGCGCATCGGCGGAATCGGGATCGAAGCGCTCGCCGGCGATACGCTGGCCCGGCACGCGCGGGCCTGGCCGGGCACGCACGACGGGCTGCTGCCGGTGACCGGCCTCTATTCCTGGCGGCGCGAGGGCGAGCACCACCAATGGAACCCGGAGACGATCGCGCTGCTCCAGCACGCAGTCCGTCACGGAGGCTTCGCCACCTACGAGGAGTACGCGCAGCTCGTCAACGACGATTCGACCCGCCGCTCGACGCTCCGCGGGCTGATGCGCTTCCGTGAGCCGCCCGACGGCGGCGTGCCGGTCGAGGAGGTCGAGCCCGCGCAGGAGATCGTGAAGCGCTTCTCCACGGGTGCGATGTCGCTCGGATCGCTCTCCCGGGAGGCGCACGAGACGCTCGCGGTCGCGATGAACCGGATCGGCGGGCGCTCGAACACGGGCGAAGGCGGCGAGGATCCGGTGCGTTATGTCCCGGACGAGAACGGTGACTCGCGGCGCTCGGCGATCAAGCAGGTCGCGTCCGGCCGCTTCGGCGTCAACGCGCACTACCTCGCGAACGCGGACGAGTTGCAGATCAAGATGGCGCAGGGCGCGAAGCCGGGCGAGGGCGGCCAGCTGCCGGGCCACAAGGTCGATCGCTACATCGCGAGCGTGCGACTGACCACGCCCGGCGTCGGTCTCATCTCGCCGCCGCCGCACCACGACATCTACTCGATCGAGGATCTCAAGCAGCTGATCTACGACCTCCGCTGCGCGAATCCGAGCGCGCGCGTCTCCGTGAAGCTGGTCTCCGAGGTCGGCGTCGGCACCGTCGCTGCGGGCGTCGCGAAGGCGAATGCGGACCATGTGTTGATCTCGGGACACGACGGCGGGACGGGCGCCTCGCCGCTGTCGTCGATCCTGTTCGCGGGCGCTCCCTGGGAGATCGGTCTCGCCGAGACGCAGCAGACGCTCGTGCTGAACGACCTGCGGTCGCGGATCTGGGTGCAGACGGACGGCCAGCTGAAGACCGGCCGGGACGTCGTCGTCGCCGCACTCCTGGGTGCGGACGAGATGGGCTTCGCGACGGCGCCGTTGATCGCGTCGGGCTGCGTGATGATGCGCGCCTGTCACCTCAACACGTGCCCGGTTGGAATCGCGACGCAGGATCCCGAGCTGCGCAAGCGCTTCGCGGGGCAGCCGGAGCACGTCGTCAACTTCATGTTCTTCGTCGCCGAGGAGGCGCGCCGGATCATGGCGCGGCTCGGCATCCGGCGGTTCGAGGATCTCGTCGGCCGGGTCGACCTGCTCGAGGCCGACGACGCGATCGAGCGCTGGAAGGAGCGCGGCCTCGACCTTTCGGCTCTCCTACTGCCGCCCGACGTCCCCGCGAGCGTCGCGGTGCGCCGCGTGCACGCCCAGGTCTCGCCGCTCGACGATGCGCTCGACTGGCAGCTGATCGAGCACGCGCGCCCTGCGCTCGAGCTTGGGGTGCCCGTCGAGGAGTCGCTCGCGGTGCGCAACGTCAACCGCACGGTGGGCGGCCTGCTCTCGCACGCGGTGACGAAGGCGCTCGGAGCCGCGGGTCTCCCGGCCGGGACGATCCGTTTCACCCTCCACGGCTCCGCCGGGCAGTCGTTCGGCGCCTGGCTCGCGCCGGGAATCGAGCTCACGCTCGTCGGCGACGCAAACGACTACGTCGGCAAGGGTCTCTCAGGGGGCGTGCTGGCGGTGCGGCCGCCCGACGGCGCGGCGTTCCTGGCCGAGGAGAACGTGATCGTCGGCAACACCGTCCTCTACGGCGCCACTGCCGGCAGCGCGTATTTCCGCGGCCAAGCGGGCGAGCGGTTCGCAGTCCGCAACTCCGGCGTCAGTGCGGTCGTGGAGGGAGTGGGCGACCACGGCTGCGAGTACATGACGGGGGGCCGCGTCGTCGTGCTCGGCCGGACCGGGCGGAACTTCGCGGCCGGCATGAGCGGCGGCATCGCGTACGTGCTCGATGCGGACGGCGAGTTCCGGGGCCGTTGCAACACCGAGCTCGTCGGCTTCGAAGACGTTGGTGGCACCGACGCGGACGAGCTGCGCGCGCTCGTCGAGGAGCACGCGGCGCGCACCGGCTCCGCCGTCGCCACGCGGCTGCTCGCCGACTGGGCAAGCGCCCTGCCGCAGTTCGTCAAGGTGATGCCGCACGACTACAAGCGCGCGCTGACGGACAACCCGACGTCGACGGGCAGCGGCTTCCTCACAACCGAGTCCGAGGAAGCCGCCTGCCCTCCGCGATCACGCGGCGCGAGAGACCACCCGCGCCTTGCGCAGGCCACCGGCCTGCGCCGCAGACGCGTGCGGCCCCTCGCTTGGTGCTCGCGACCCAGAAGCTAGACGGCATTACTCGAATGGGCACTGATGGGCAGCTCGGCGGCTTCCTCAAGTATCGGCGGGTCGAGCAGCCGGAGCGCGACCCGCGCGAGCGGGTCGGCGACTTCCGCGAGTTCATGGGCACGGTCGAGCTGCCGGTGCTGCAGGAGCAGGGCGCGCGCTGCATGGAGTGCGGCGTGCCGTTCTGTCACAACGGCTGCCCGCTCGGCAACCTCATCCCCGAGTGGAACGATCTCGTCTACCGCGATCGCTGGGCCGAGGCGATCGAACAGCTGCATCGGACGAACAACTTCCCCGAGTTCACCGGCCGCCTTTGCCCCGCGCCCTGCGAGGCCTCGTGCGTCCTCGAGATCAACGAGGGGAACGCGGTCACGATCAAGCAGATCGAGGTCGCGATCGTGAACCGTGCGTGGGAGGAGGGCTGGGTCGTCCCGCAGCCGGCCCGCGCGCACAGCGGCCGGAGCGTGGCCGTCGTCGGTGCGGGTCCCGCCGGGCTCGCCTGCGCGCAGCAGCTGGCGCGCGCCGGCCATGCGGTCACCGTCTACGAGCGCGACGAGGCGGCCGGCGGCCTCGTGCGCTTCGGCGTCCCGGACTTCAAGATCGAGAAGTGGCTCGTCGAGCGGCGTGTCCAACAGCTCGAGGCGGAGGGCGTTGCGTTCCGCTACGGCGTCGACGTCGGCATCGACATGGGTGCGGACGAGCTGCGCGAGCTGCACGACGCGGTCGTCCTCGCCGTCGGCTCACGCGTGCCGCGCGACCTGCCCGTACCCGGCCGCGAGCTGGACGGCGTGCATTTCGCGATGGAGTACCTCTACCAGCGCAACCGGTGGGTGGCGCGCGAGCTGGGGCCGCAGGTCGCAGGCGCGCCGCCGGCGCCGGTGAACGTGATCAGCGCGGCCGGGAAGCACGTGATCGTGATCGGCGGCGGCGACACCGGCGCCGACTGCGTCGCGAACGCGCACCGTGAGGGCGCCGCGTCGGTGACGCAGATCGAGCTCGTCGGCGAGCCGCCCGCACGGCGGCCGGACGACCTCACCCCCTGGCCGACCTGGCCGATGAAGCTCCGCACGTCCTACGCGCTGAAGGAGGGCGGCGAGCGCGACTTCGCCGTCTCGACGACCGTTCTCTCCGGAAGCAACGGCCGCGTCGAGCGGATCCACTGGACTGAGAACAGCGGCGCGCCGCCCTTCGACCTCATCCCCGGCACGGAGGAGGAGCGGCCGGCCGACCTCGTCCTGCTCGCGATGGGCTTCCTCGGACCGGACCCACGGGTGCTCGAGGCGTTCGGCGTCGAGGCCGACGCCCGCGGAAACGCACACGCGCCGATGTACGCGACGAGCGTCGAGGGAGTGTTCGCCGCCGGCGACGCCCGCCGCGGGCAGTCGCTGATCGTCTGGGCGATCTCCGAGGGGCGTCGGTGCGCGGCTGCCGTCGATCGTTGGCTCGGTGTCAGCAGAGCCGGCGGGAGAACGGTCGGTTCGCGAGCTCGAGTCGGCCGCTCAGCAGTAAGCCGCTAGCGCGACGCCGCCGTCGCGAGCTCCGGGAGCGCCCGGCGGATTCCACGGATGGCCTGAGCGATCCGCTGCTCGTTCTCGACGAGCGCGAAGCGAACGAATCCCTCGCCGCCCGGCCCGAACCCGACACCGGGGCTGACGGAGACGTGCGCTTCCCGCGTCAGCTTGACTGCGAACTCGAGCGAGCCGAGCTCCCGGTACGGCTCCGGGATCGCCGCCCACACGAACATCGTTCCGAGCGGACGCTCGACGTGCCAGCCGATCCGTTCGAGCCCGTCGCAGAGGACGTTACGGCGCCTGCGGTAGATCTCGCATGCCTCGGCCGGATAGTCACGTGCCTCGTTCAGCGCCACGATCGCGGCGATCTGGATCGGCTGGAAGGTCCCGTAGTCGAGATACGACTTGAGCCGCGCCAGCGCCGCGAGCGCCGGCGCATTGCCGAGCGCGAAGCCGACGCGCCAGCCCGCCATCGAGAACGACTTGGTCAACGAGTATGTCTCGACGGCGACCTCGTCGGCGCCAGGGACCTGGAGGATCGAGGGCGGCCGGTGGTCGTCGAACGAGACGTCGGCGTAGGCGAAGTCGTGCACGATGAGCGCCTCGTTGTCGCGCGCCAGCACGACCAGCCGCTCCATGAAGTCGAGGTCGGCCACGCGTGTCGTCGGGTTGTGCGGGAACGACACGATCAGGGCGCGGGGGCGGGGCCGTGAGTGCTCGAATGCCCCGGCGAGCCGGTCGTAGAGATCGTCGTTGCTGTCACCCAGCTCGACCTGGATCACGCTGGCTCCTGCCAGGATGGGTGCGTAGAGGTGGATCGGATACGCCGGCGCGGGCACGACCGCAGTGTCGCCTGGCTCCACGAGCACCCACATCAGGTGCGCCAGCCCCTCCTTCGCGCCGATCGTCGCCACCGCCTGCGTCTCCGGATCGAGCTCGACGCCGAAGCGCTCGCGGTACAGGTCGCAGATCGCGCTTCGCAGCTTCGGGATGCCGCGGCTCGCCGAGTAGCGGTGGTTGCGCGGCTTCGCCGCTGCCTCCGCCAGCTTCTCGACCACGGCCGGCGGCGACGCGAGGTCGGGGTTGCCGAAGCCGAGGTCGATGACGTCGTTCCCCGCTCGACGCAGGTCCAGCTTCAACTGCTCGGTGACCGCGAAGACGTACGGCGGAAGCGACGAGACGCGGCGAAACTCCATCGAGGGCACGACCTCCGGTCGGTCAGGCTGCGAGCTCGAGCGCGACGTGCTCGAGCCACGCGGGTGCGTACACCGATGTTCCCCGAACGCAGCGCAGGTACTCGTCGCGCAGAGCCTCCGTCACCGGACCGACGCCGAGCTCGACGCTGTCGATCGTCCGCAGCGGTGTCACCTCGGCGGCCGTGCCGCACATGAAGACCTCATCGGCGAGGTAGAGATCGGACCGAATCAAGCTCTTCTCGACGACCTCGTGACCGAGGCTCAGCGCGATCTGGGTGACGGTGTCCCGCGTGATGCCGGGCAGGATCGACGTCGAGAGGTCCGGTGTGTAGATCGTCCCGTCGCGGACGACGAAGATGCTCTCGCCCGAGCCGTCGGCGACGAGGCCGTCGCTCGTGAGCAGGATCGCCTCGTCGTAGCCTGCGTCGAGCGCCTCGTTCACCGCGAGCATCGAGTTGAGATAGATGCCGGTCGCCTTCGCGGCGTGCGGGATCACGTTCGGCCCGACACGCTGCCAGGAGGAGATCTTCGCCCGAATCCCGTTCCGCTGCCCGTCCTCGCCGAGATACGCGCCCCAGGGCCAGCTGATGATGGCGACGTCGACCGGGTTGCCGCGAGGCGAGACGCCGAGCTCGCCGAAGCCGTAGAACGCGATCGGTCGCAGGTAGCACTCCGCGAGGCCGTTGGCGGCGACGAGCTCGATCGTCGCGAGGCGCAGCTCGTCGACGGAATACGGAAGCCGCATGCCGAGGAGCCGGGCGGAGTCGTGCAGGCGCTGCAGATGGTCGGTGAGCCGGAAGATCGACGAACCGCCGGCGGTTTCGTAGGCGCGGACGCCTTCGAAGACGCCCGAGCCGTAGTGCAGGCCGTGGCTCGCGACGTGAACCGTCGCGTCCGCCCATTTCACCAGCCGGCCGTTCATCCAGATCGATTCCGTCGCCTGCATAACTGTAGAAAGTACAGCACGCCGGAGTCGGCTGTCACTTTATTTGTTACACCGGCTCGACTAGCATGAGTCGAATGGCGAAAACGCTGTTCGAACGGATCTGGGAGCGCCACGTGGTGGCGGCGCCCGAAGGGGAGCCGGCCCTCCTCTTCGTCGATCTGCACCTGATCCACGAGGTCACGTCCGCCCAGGCCTTCGACGGCCTCAGGCTCGCCGGACGGTCCGTCCGCCGGCCGGATCTGTCGCTCGCGACGATGGACCACAACGTCCCGACCGAGGACGGCCCCGTCACGGATCCGCTCGCCCGGGCGCAGCTCGCGGCGCTCAGCCGCAATTGCGAGGAGTTCGGCGTCCCGCTCTTCGCCACCGGCCACGGCCGCGAGGGGATCGTCCACGTGATCGGCCCCGAGCTCGGCGTGACGCAGCCGGGAATGACGATCGTCTGCGGCGACAGCCACACGTCGACGCACGGCGCGTTCGGCGCGCTCGCGTTCGGCGTCGGCACGTCCGAGGTGGAGCACGTGTTGGCGACGCAGTGTCTCCCCCAGGTGCCGCCGCGCTCGATGCGCGTCCGCTTCGAGGGCGAGCTTCCCCCGGGCGTGACGGCCAAGGACATGATCCTCGGCGCCATCGGAAAGCTCGGAGTGGCCGGCGGAGTGGGACACGTGCTCGAGTACACCGGCGCGGCGATTCGCGGCCTCTCGATGGAGAACCGGATGACGATCTGCAACATGTCGATCGAGGCCGGCGCGCGGGCAGGAATGATCGCTCCCGACGAGACGACGTTCGCCTACCTCGAAGGCAGGCCGGCCGCACCCACCGGCCGCGCCTGGGAGCAGGCTCTGGACGAGTGGCGGGCGCTCGTCTCCGACCCCGATGCCGTCTACGACTCCGAGTTCGTGGTCGACGTCGCCGAGCTCGCCCCTCAGGTCACCTGGGGAACGAACCCCGAGATGGTCGTCTCGGTCACCGACCGCGTCCCGGATCCCGCCGACTTCGTCGACGCCGACAAGCGACTGGCGGCCGAGCGGGCTCTCACCTACATGGGCCTCGAGCCGGGCACTGCGATGCAGGACATCCACGTCGACCGCGTCTTCATCGGCTCGTGCACGAACGCGCGGATCGAGGATCTCCGCGCCGCGGCTGCGGTCGTCGCGGGTAAGCAGGTGCACGCGAGCGTCCGCGCTCTCGTGGTGCCCGGGTCGGCGACCGTCAAGCGCATCGCCGAGGCGGAGGGCCTCGACCGGATCTTCCGCGAGGCCGGGTTCGAGTGGCGCCGCGCCGGCTGCTCGATGTGCCTGGGCATGAATCCGGACGTGCTGGCCGAAGGCGAGCGCTGCGCGTCGACCTCGAATCGCAACTTCGAGGGCCGGCAGGGACGTGGCGGCCGCACGCACCTGGTCAGCCCGCAGCTCGCCGCGGCGACGGCGATCGCCGGCCATTTCGTCGATCCACGCGAGCTGGCGCCGGCGTGAAGCCCTTTCAACAGGTCAGCGGGCCCGTCGCCGTCCTCGACCGTGCGGACGTGGACACGGACCAGATCATCCCCAAGCAGTTCCTGAAGCGGATCGAGCGCACCGGCTTCGGCCAGTACCTCTTCTTCGACTGGCGCTTCGACGCGAACGGCATGCTCCGGCACGACTTCGAGCTGAACGACCCCGACTGCGTCGGGGCGAAGATCCTGATCGCCGGAGCGAACTTCGGCTGCGGCTCCTCCCGCGAGCACGCCGCCTGGGCGCTCCAGGACTACGGCTTCGAGGTCGTGATCGCGCCCTCCTTCGGGGACATCTTCGCCACGAACTGCTTCAAGATCGGTCTCGTCACGATCGTGCTCCCGCCGGCGGAGCTGCGGGCGCTGATCGACTCGGTCGATGGCGGTGCATTCGCCGAGGTCGACCTCGTCCGACAGGTGGTCGTCGACCCAGCCGGGCGCGAGATTCCGTTCTCCTTCGACCCGTTTCAGCGCGAGTGCCTGCTGAACGGGCTCGACGACATCGCCCGGACCCTCGCGCACGAGGACGGAATCGCGGCCTACGAGGCGGCGCACCCGGCGAGGGTGAGCACGACGGCGCTCAGCGCCGGCTAGCAGCCGTCTCCAGCTGCTCCAGCACCGATTCGGTGAACGCCGCCGTCGTCGCGCTGCCGCCTGCATCGACCGTCGGGGTGTGCGCAAGTGCGTGGTCGACCGCGAGCTCGAGCGCGGTCGCGAGCTCCGCCTCGTCCGCGGCGTGCCGCAGGAGCAGCGCGACCGAGCGGAGCATGGCTGCGGGGTTGGCGATTCCCCGCCCCGCGATGTCGGGAGCGGAGCCGTGCACTGGCTCGAAGATTCCGGGCCGGCCGTCGCCGAGGCTGGCCGAGGCCGCGAGCCCGAGGCCGCCGCACATGCCGGCGGCGACGTCGGAGAGAATGTCGCCGAAGGTGTTCTCGGTGAGGATCACGTCGAACCGTCCCGGCTGCTGGACCAGGTTCAGCCCTGCCGTGTCGACGAGCATGTGCTCGAGCTCGACGTCCGGATAGTCCACCGCGACGCGCACCACGGTCTCGCGCCAGAGCCGCGACGTCTCGAGCACGTTCACCTTGTCCACGGAGGTGACGTGCGCTCGCCTCGCTCCCGCAAGCTCGAACGCGCGCCGCGCGACACGCTCGATCGCGGCGGGTGTGTAGTCGCATGTGTCGTAGGCCGAGCCGTCGGGCCGCCGGCCGCTGGCGCCGTAGTAGAGCCCGCCGACGAGCTCGCGCACGATCAGCAGATCGATGCTCGGCCCCGTTGCCGGACGGAGGTTCGCGTAGACGTCGAGGGCGCGACGGAGGGCGATCAGGCCCTGTTCCGGACGCACCGGCGCCCCCTCGAGCTCCGGCAGGCCGACGGCGCCGAGGATGACGGCGTCGGCCGCCTGGCACGCTGCGAGCGTCCGGTCGGGAAGCGGGGTACCTTCTGCCAGGATCGCGCCGCCGCCAAAGCCGTGCTCCTCGACCTCGACGTCGACCGGGAGCGCGTGGAGAACCTCGATCGCGGCCGCCGTCACCTCCGGGCCGATTCCGTCTCCGGGCAGGCACGCGACGCGCAGCATCAGCGACCGAGCTCCTGCTTCGTCAGCGAGAGCAGAGCCCCGTGGAAGGCGGCCAGGCCCGTGTGCGAAAGCGGCCCCTCGTTCGTCTCCTCGAGGTGCTGGAGGAGACGGCGCTCGCGCTCGGGATCGGTGTGCGGAAGCCCGCTCACGTCCTTCTCACGCCAGATCTCGGCCACGAGCTCGAGCCGGCGGTTGAGCAGCTGCACCGAGGCGCGGTCGTTCGCTGCGATCAGCTCTCGCAGTCGCTCCAGCCGGTCAGGGGAGCCCGGGGCGACGGCTGCGTCGGCTGCTGCTGCCGCCGCCCCGAGCTGGGTGCTTTCACTCGGGGGATACGGGTTGTGCACCTACCGCGACCCTACCGCTCGCAATGTACAAAGTAAAGCTATACGGCCACTCCGAGCCGCTCGAGCAGCGCGTCGGCGTCCGCCTCGATCTCGATCGACTCGACCCGGTCGGTCACAGGCCCGGGCGTCTTCAGGCCGTCGCCGGTGACGCAGAGGACGACGCAGTCGTCTGCCGCGACCGTTCCCTGGCCGAGCGCTTCGCGCAGCGCGCCGAGGCAGATCCCGGCAGCCGCCTCGCCGAAGACCCCGGAGCTCTCGGCCAGGAGGGCCATGTTCATGCCGATCTCGTCCTCCGGCACGGAGTGGATCGAGCCACCGGTGGCGCGCGCCGTTGCCAGAGCGTGGTCTCCGTCGGCGGGGTTGCCGATCGCCAGCGAGCTCGCCGCCGTCTGCGGGCGGATCGGCGTCACGGGCCGCTCCTCACGGTACGCCGCCGCGACCGGATCGCATCCCTGCGCTTGGGCACCGATCAGCCGCGGCGCTGCTCCCTCGACGAGCCCGAGCTCGATGAATTCGCCGAATCCCCTTCCCAGCTTCGAGAACAGTGCTCCGGAGGCCACCGGACAGACCACGGCGTCCGGGAGCCGCCAGCCGAGCTGCTCGGCGATCTCGAACGCGAGCGTCTTGGAGCCCTCGGCGTAGTAGGCGCGCAGGCCCACGTTCACGAACGCCCAGGAGGGGAGCTCGAAGGAGAGCTCGACGGTGAGGCGGCTGCAGTCGTCGTAGCTCCCCAGTACCTCGTAGATCGTCGCTCCGTACACCGCCGTCGGCAGCAGCTTCTCGCGCTCGAGCCCGACGGGGCAGAAGACGGCCGCCTCGAGTCCCTCGACCGCGGCCCGTGCCGCGACCGCAGCCGCGAGGTTGCCGGTCGACGAGCACGCCAGCGTCCGGAGCCCGAGCTCCTGGGCCTTCGCGCACGCGACCGCGACGACGCGGTCCTTGAACGAGTGCGTGGGGTTCGCGGTGTCCAGCTTCAGGTAGAGCTCGCGCAGGCCGATCGCCTCGGCCAGCCGGGGAGCCCGGACGAGCGGTGTCAGGCCGGGGGCGAGCCTCGGCTCGGCCGGCGTCTCCACCGGCAGGAGCGCTCCGTATCGCCAGAGCGAGGGTGGGCCGGCTGCGATTCGCTCGCGGGTGAAGCTGGGGCGGAGCTCGTCCAGGTCGTACGCGGGCTCGAGCGGGCCCCAGCACTTCTCGCAGGCGCCGACCGCTTCGAGGCCGAGCTCGTGGCCGCAGCTGCGGCAGCGGAGGCTGGTGGCGGGCATTGACTCTCTCCTTCGTCTCGTCGCTCTACATCGGTCCGAGCAGGCTGCTCGGCCGGTTGGCACCTTGCGCGGGCGCAGGTTGCCGAGGCGTCGTCGGGCCGGATCCCTCGACCTCTCTTGATGCGGAGCGGGAGCTTCCCGCTCTGTCGTTGCAGTTTACAAAGTAAAGCATAGTGGCCGGATCGCCGTGCAAGCTAGGGTCGCGTGACGGCACCTTCCGAGGCCGACGAGACGAGCCTGGCGTACTTGGCGAGCGCACCGGTCGTGTAGCGGGGCGCGGGTGGCGACCACGTCTCCAGCCGGGCGGCGAGCTCGTCGTCCGAGAGCTCGACGCGCAACTCCCGGGCGGTGACGTCGAGCACGACCATGTCGCCGTCCTCGACGGCGGCGAGCGGTCCTCCGTGGAACGCTTCCGGCGTGACGTGCCCCACCATGAAGCCGTGGGTCGCGCCGGAGAAGCGCCCGTCCGTGACGAGCGCGACCGAGTCGGAGAGCCCTTCGCCGACGATTGCCGCGGTGACATGCAGCATCTCCCGCATCCCCGGCCCGCCGGCAGGGCCTTCGTAGCGAATCACGACGACGTCGCCAGGCCGGATCGTGCGCGCCTTCACCGCGGCGAAGCAGTCCTCCTCGGAGTCGAAGACACGCGCCGGGCCGCGGTGTACGAGCCGCTCGTGCCCCGCGAGCTTCACGATTGCGCCGTCCGGAGCGAGGTTGCCGTAGAGCACTCGCAGCCCGCCGGTCGCCTTCAGGGGTGTCTCGAGCGCGACGACCACCTCCTGCCCGGCGGTCTCCTCGACCGCGTCGGCGATCTGGCTGAGCGTCCGGCCGTCGACGTTCGGGGCCGACCCGGTGACGAGGTCGTCACGCTTCAGCAGCTCGCGCGCCACGAGCGCGACGCCGCCTGCCTCGTGCATGTCGGTGGCGACGAATCGTCCGCCGGGCTTCAGGCTCGCGAGCACCGGCGTTCGCTCCGCGACGGCATCGAAGTCGTCGAGCGTGTAGGGGACGCCGAGCTCGCGCGCGATCGCGAGCAGGTGGAGGACGCCGTTCGTGGAGCCGCCGCTCGCCGCAATCGACGCGGCCGCGTTGTCGAGCGCCTCGCGCGTAATGATCTGGGACGGCCGGACGTCGTCGCGGACGAGCCGCATCGCGAGCCGGCCGGCCTCGTAGGCCGCCTCGTCCTTGCTCGGGTGCAGCGCCGGGATCCCGTTCAGGCCGGCGGGGGAGATGCCGAGGAAGTCGAGCGCCGTCGACATCGTGTTCGCGGTGAATTGCCCGCCGCATGCGCCCGCTCCCGGGCAGGCGACGCTCTCGAGCGCGTGCACCTCCGCGTCGCTCATCGTCCCCGCGGCGTGAGCGCCGACGGCCTCGAAGACGTCCTGGATCGTGACGTCGGCGCCCTTGTAGCTCCCGGGCGCGATCGAGCCGTTGTAGAGCGCGAGGCCGGGCAGGTCGAGCCGCGCCAGCGCCATCACTGCCGCCGGGATCGTCTTGTCGCAGCCGACGAGGCAGACGAGCCCGTCGAACATGTGCCCTCGGGCGACGAGCTCGATCGAGTCTGCGATCACCTCACGCGACACGAGCGAGGCGCGCATGCCCTCGGTTCCCATGGAGACGCCGTCCGAGACGGCGATCGTGTTGAACTCCATCGGCGTCCCGCCTGCGTCACGGATCCCGCGCTTGACGTGCTGGGCCAGGGCCCGCTGGTTCAGGTTGCACGGCATCGTCTCGATCCAGCTGGTCGCGACTCCGACCAAGGGCCGCGCCAGGTCCTCGTCGGTGAAGCCGGTGCCTTTCAGCATCGCGCGGGCTGGGGCGCGGTCGGGGCCGTCGGTGAGAGCGGCGCTGTGGCGCTTGGCGGGATCGGACGGGCGGTCGTATGGATTGTCGGTCATGTCGGGCCGGCTCCTGTCTGGGAGATCGTCAGCGGTAGGACCTGCTCGTTGGGAAAGCGGGATCGAAGCTCCTCGGTGCAGCCTGCCTCTTCGCCCGGGCGGGCCCAGACGATCACCGTCGGGCCGGCGCCGGAGAGCGTCGCGCCCACGGCTGCGGCGGGCAAGTGCTCGCGGATCTGGCCGAGGAGAGGGGCGCTCTCGGCCCGGTAGGGCTCGTGCAAGCGGTCGTCGAGCGCCGCCTCGAAGAGATCGATGGACCGGTTGGCGAGCGCAGCGCCGAGCAACGCCGCCCGTCCGGCGGAGAAGGCGGCGTCGGCATGAGGCACCGTCTTCGGCAGCGCAGCTCTGGATTCCGCCGTCAGGCCGCGCGCCGCCGGGACGACGGCGACCGGCGTGGCCGGAGTCGTATCCGCGATCCGGGCGATTCGTGTTCCCCAGGTGAGGCAAACGCCGCCTGACAGCGCCGCCGCGAGATTGTCGCCGTGTCCTTCCAGATCGAGCCCGAGCGCAAGCAGCTCGTCGGCCGTTCGCTCCTGGTTCGTGACGATCGCCCCGGCCACGAGACCGAGGGCGACGATCGAGGCGCTCGAGCCGAGGCCGCGCGCCTGCGGGATCTTGTCGGTGAACTGGAAGCTCCAGCCGTCCGCGGAGGCGAGGCGCTCGAATGCCCGCACGCCGAGGTGCTTGCGGTCGGCGGGGCCTTCGCCGGCGCGCAGCTCGAGCTCGTTCCAGAGCTCGAGTGCGGCGCCGGCGCAATCGAAGCCTGCCCCGATGTTCGCCGTCGTCGCCGGCGCACGCACACGAAGCACCTCGGTCATCGGGCCGCCGCGGCGATGGCGTCGGCGTCGGGCTCGACCTGGACGATCGCCTCGACGGAGCTCTGCGGGTCCTCGAGCCCGTGACCGGTGAGCACGCAGACGGCCCGCTCGCCGCTGCCTCGCGCCTCGCGGGCGAGAGCCGCGAGCCCCGCTGCGGACGACAGCTCCGCGACGACACCCTCGTGCTGGGCGAGGGAGCGCCAGGCGTCCCGGATCTCGTCGTCCGAGAGCGAGACCACGGTGCCGCCGCTGCGGGCGATGCCCTCGGTCGCCTCGACGACATGGGCCGGCTTCGCGATCCGGATCGCGCTCGCCGCGGTCGACGCGCGGTCGGCGGCCTCGCCCGCGATCAACCGCGGCAGGCTGCCGCTCTCTTCGAAGCCGCGGACGTAGGCAGTCGTGTTGCCGCCGCCGCCGTAGGGGAGCGCGAGCAGGTCTGGGACGCCGAGCTCCTCGACGATCTCGAAGGCGGCAGTCTTCTGGCCCTCGAGCCGGTCCGGGTTGACCGAGTTCACGAGCGCGAACTCGCCGCCGCTCGCCAGCTCCTGCGCGGCCGCGAGTGCCTGGTCGAAGCTGCCCCGGACCTCGAGCAGACGCGCGCCTGCGGCGGCCGACTGGAAGAGCTTCCCCGCAGGGACTCCGCCGGCCGGAACGAGGACGACGGCACGCAGGCCTGCTCGCGCGGCATATGCGGCCGCCGAGGCGGCCGTGTTTCCCGTCGAGGCGCAGATCACCGCTGACGCGCCGGCCTCGAGCGCCTTCGCGACGGCGATCGTCATCCCGCGATCCTTGAAGCTCCCGGTCGGGTTGGCGCCTTCGACCTTGAGCCACAGCTCGAGCCCGAGCTCTTCCGAGAGCCGCGGCGCGTGGACGAGCGGTGTGCCTCCTTCGCCGAGCGACACGAGCGGCGTCCCGGTTCCGATCGGCAGCCGGTCGCGGTACCGCACCGCAAGAGCCGGCATTGGCTACGTCCAGCCGAGGCCGGGGACGCCTCGATCGGAGATCACGGGGAGCACGGTCGGATGCCCCTGAGTCTCCGGCAAGGCACCGATCTCCGCAAGCGCATCGACGATCGACCCCCACCGCGACTCGTGCGTGACGATGTGCATTCCGGCCGTGCCGTTGATCTGATGCTGGATCAGGCGCGCAACGGAGACGTCGTGCGCGGCCAGCCGTTCGGCAACGTGAGCGAGAACGCCGGGGCGGTCGTCGACCTCGATGTGGACGTAGAACGGTGACCGCAGGTCGCCCGGGGGCAGGCGTTCGAGCGTCCGCCAGCAGGCGTCGTTCTCGAGGAACCCCGTGCCGGTCGTCCCGACGACGCTGACCATGTCGGCGATCACGGCCGAGGCCGTCTCGATTCCGCCCGCGCCGGGTCCGGACAGCGTGATCTCGCGGATCGCGTCGCCCTGGAGCATCACGGCGTTGAAGGCTCCTTCGATCGAGGCGAGCGGGTGGTGCCGGTCGACGAGAGAGGGGCGCACGCGGACGTCGACACGCCCGTCGAGCAGCGTCGCCGAGCCCACGAGCCGCACCACCGTGTCCGTCGCTCGGGCGGCGGCGATGTGGTCGGTCGTGATCTCCTCGATGCCGCGGTAGTCGACGTCGTCGAGCGTCACGCGAGATCCGAACGCGACCGTCGCGAGGATCGCCATCTTCGCCGCTGCGTCCCCGCCCGAGACGTCCTCGGTCGGGTCGGCTTCCGCGTAGCCCTGCTGCTGTGCGTCCGCGAGCGCGCCGGCGTAGGTCTCGCCTGCCTCCATCTGGGTCAGGATGTAGTTCGTCGTCCCGTTGACGATTCCGAGCACCCGGTGGACGTTCGTGATCACGAGCGCCTCGCGGAGGATCTTGATCACCGGGATCGCAGCGCAGACGCTGGCCTCGAAGCGGAGCTGCACGCCGGCCGCGGAAGCCGCCTCGAAGAGCTCCGCGCCGCGTCTGGCAACGAGCTGCTTGTTGGCCGTGACCACGGCCTTGCCCGAGCGGAGCAGGTCGAGCACGTGGTCCCCCGTCGGGTCCAGGCCACCCATCACCTCCGCGACGATCGCGATCGAAGCGTCGTCGCGGATGTCGGCGAACTCCGTCGTGAGCACGCCGTCGGGTACGCCGTACTCCCGCTCCTTGCCGACGTCCCGCACGAGCGCGCGGACGACCCGGAGCCGGTGCCCCGTCGCCCGCTCGATGTCGTCTTCGCTCTCGGCCAGGAGTCGCGCTACGGCAGATCCGACCGTTCCGTAACCCAGCAGGGCAACCGGAACGTCAACCGACACTCGGCTCCCCGGCCGGCTGCTCGCGCGTCATCAGCGACCGGAGCTCGAGACCGACCTGCTCGATCTGCCGCTCGCGCGCGGCAGCTCGCAGCTCGTCGAGGTTGCGCTCGCCCGCATCCATCTCTGCGATCCACTCGCGTGCGAACGTCCCGTCCTGGATCTCGCCGAGCACCTCGCGCATCTTGCCGCGGACGTGGTCGTCGATCACGCGGTTCCCCCGCGTGAAGTCGCCGTACTCGGCGGTGTCGGAGATCGACCAGCGCATGTGCGAGAGGCCGCCCTCCCAGATCAGGTCGACGATCAGCTTCAGCTCGTGCAGGCACTCGTAGTAGGCGACCTCGGGCTGGTACCCGGCCTCGACGAGCGTTTCGAAGCCGGCCCGGATCAGCTCGGCGGTGCCGCCGCACAGCACGGCCTGCTCGCCGAAGAGGTCGGTCTCGGTCTCCTCCGCGAAGGTCGTCTCGATCATGCCCGCGCGCCCGGCTCCGAGCGCGGTCCCGTAGGCGAGCGCGAGCTCGAGCGCCTGACCGCTCGCGTCCTGCGCGACCGCCACGACCGCCGGCGTACCGAGCCCCTCGGTGAAGAGACGCCGGACGACATGCCCGGGCCCCTTCGGAGCAACCATCAGGACGTCGTGCCCGGCGGGTGCCTTGATCCGGCCGTAGTGGACGTTGAACCCGTGCGCGAACGCGAGCGCGGCGCCGTCGGCGAGGTTCGGCTCCACCTCCTGCTCGTAGACGCTCGGCTGCACCTGGTCGGGGAGGAGGAAGGAGACGAGCTGCGCTCCCTCGACGGCCTCGGCGACCGTGCCGACTGCCAGCCCGGCCGCCTCGGCCGCATTCCGCGACGCGCTGCCCGGCCGGAGCCCGACCATGACCTCGACGCCCGATTCGTGCAGGTTCAGAGCGTGCGCGTGCCCTTGGCTGCCGTAGCCGAGGATCGCGACCTTGCCGGTGAGCAGGTCGACGTTGCCGCCGTTGTAGATCGTTGCCATTGCGGTTTCCTCTCGCTAGTTGTGGACGAGCTGCTTGGATTCTGGGCGACCGGCTCCCGCGCGCGCCAGCCCGATCCTGCCCGTGCGGGCCAGCTCCTTGATCCCGAACGGGCGCACGAGCTCCTCGAACGTGTCGATCTGCTCGGGCGCACCGACGACCTCGAACACGATCGCGCTCGGCCCGACGTCGGCGACGCGCACGCCCAGCACCTCTGCGAGCGACAGAAGCTCTGCGCGCTTCGCCGGCGGGGCGGCGACCGTGATCAAGGCGAGCTCCCGCTCGACGGCCTGGCCGGGCTCGAGCTCGCTCACCCGCAGGACGTTGACGAGCTTGTGCATTTGTTTCTCGATCTGCTCGAGCGAGCGCTGCGAGCAGTCGACCCGCAAGACGATGCGAGAGACGTTGCGGCGTTCGGTGGGCCCGACGGCAAGGCTCTCGATGTTGTAGCCGCGGCGCGCGAACATGCTCGAGATGCGCATCAGCGCACCGGGCTTGTCCTCAACGAGCACGGAAACGGTGTGAATCACGGGACCGGCACCGCCTGCTGCTCCCCGTACTCGACGAGGTCGAGCGCGGCCGCCCCCGCGGGGATCATCGGGAAGCAGTGCTCGGCCGGATCGACGCGGCAGTCGACGATCGCCGTACGGCCGCACTCCAGAGCCTCCGAGAGCGCCGGTCCGAGCTCGTCCTCCGTCTCGGCGCGCAGGCCGACTGCGCCGTACGCCTCGGCGAGCTTCACGTAGTCGGGCGAGTCCTGTGCCAGACGCACCTGCGAGAACCGCTCCTCGAAGAACATGTCCTGCCACTGTCGCACCATGCCGAGGTAGCCGTTGTTCACGATCACGACCACGATCGGCAGATTCTCGGTGACGGAGGTCGCGAGCTCCTGCGAGGTCATCTGGAAGCAGCCGTCGCCGTCGACGCAGACGACGGTCGCGTCCGGGCGCGCGGCTTTCGCGCCCACCGCAGCCGGAAGTCCGTAGCCCATCGTGCCGAGGCCGCCCGAGGTGATGAAGCTGCGCGGGCGATCGCAGAGCAGGTACTGCATCGCCCACATCTGATGCTGGCCGACGCCGGTGGTCCAGATCACGTCGTCTCGCCCGCTCGTCTCCGATTGCAGCGCCTCGAGCACGCGCTGGGGCTTGAGCATGTCGCCGCCCTCGCCGTAACGAAGCGGGAACTCCTCGCGCCAGGCGGCGAGCTGCGCGAGCCAGGGCTGGGTCTGCGAGCTGACGCCCTGGTCGCTCAGCTCCCCGAACGCGTGTCCGAGCTCGGCGAGGATCTGCTTCAGCGGCCCCACGACCGGGATGTCCGCATGCCGCAGCTTCCCGATCTCGGCGGCGTCGACGTCGAGGTGGACGACCGCGGCTCCCGGCGCGAACGCGGAAAGCTTGCCCGTGACGCGGTCGTCGAAGCGCGCCCCGACCGCCACCAGCACGTCGCACTTGTTCATCGCCCAGTTCGACCACTTCGCCCCGTGCATGCCCGGCCAACCGAAGTGCAGGTCGTGCGTCTCGGGGAAGGCGCTCTTGGCCATGAGGGTCGTCACGACCGGGAGCTGCCACAGCTCGGCGAGCCGGCGGAGCTCCTCGCAGGCCTCTGCGTTGATCGTTCCGCCGCCGACATAGAGCACGGGACGCTGTGCGTCGGCGATCGCCTGCGCTGCCGCCCGCACCTGCTTCACGTTCACGCCCGCAGCGGGCCGCCAGCCGGGCAGATCGATCTCGTCCGGATAGCGAAACTCGAGCTCCGCCTCCTGGATGTCGCGCGGGATGTCGACGAGGACGGGTCCGCAACGTCCCGTGCTGGCGATGTGGAAGGCGGCCTTGATCGCATGCGGCAGCTCCTCCACGTCCTGGACGAGCCACGAGTGCTTGACGATCGGGATCGTGATCCCCGTGATGTCGCACTCCTGAAAGGCGTCCGTCCCGATCAGCTGGGATCGCACCTGCCCCGTCACGCAGACGAGCGGCGTCGAGTCCATCCAGGCATCCGCGATCGGGGTGACCAGGTTCGTGGCCCCCGGACCGGAGGTGGCGAACGCGACCCCGACACGCCCCGAGGCGCGTGCATAGCCCTGAGCCATGTGACCGGCGCCCTGCTCGTGGCGGGCGAGCACGTGGCGGATCGTCGTGCCGCGAGCGAGCGCGTCGTACGTCGGGAGGATGGCGCCGCCGGGAATGCCGAAGACGGTGTCGACGCCCTCTGCCTCGAGCGAGCGCAGGAGCGCGTCGGCGCCGTTCATCCGCATCAGACAGCCTCCAGAAACTCGGCGTTCGAGTGCGACTGCGGTAGCAGCGCGAGCACGGCGTCGGTGAGCTCGCTGCTCATCGAGACCGTGCCGACGGCGCGGCGCCCTGTGCCGTTCGCGTGCACTTGCGAGACGGCCGAGGAGAGCGTTGCGCCCGCGCCTCGCTCGCCGAGGCCCTCGAGCATCAGGGCCGCCGCGAGCAGCATCGAGCTCGGGTCGGCGACGCCCTGGCCCGCGATGTCGGCCGCGGTGCCGTGGCTCGGGCCGTAGATGCCAGGCCCCGCGGCGGCGGCCCTGCCCCAGGCGAGCACGCGGTGGGAGTCCAGGCACCACGGCAGCTCGGCCAGGGCGATGAGCAGCGGTCGAGCGCAAACGACGACGTCGAATGCTTCCGGGTGCGAGACGAGCGCCCGGATGGCGCGGCGCGTCGAGAGGCGCACGGCCTCCAATCCGTCGTCACGATCGAACGCGGCGTCCGCCTCCTCCTCCCAGCTGCCTTCGCTCCCGACCAGCGTGATGTGGCCTCGGCTGAACTGTGCGGCGACAGCGGCGCGGTCGAGCGTCCACTCCCAGGCGTCGTCCCGGAGCGGCGCGACGAAGGTGATCGCGGACGATCGCCGCCGCACGCGCATCACGGCGGCACGCAGGTCGAGCTCGCTCTCCAGCGTCTGGAGGAGGGAGGGATCGACGGTGGCGGCGAGGATCGCGTCCGAGGCGAGCGCGGTGTCCCGCGAGGCGAGCGGGAACGGGTTCCCCACCCGCATCGTCGCGTCGGCGCCGAACGGCACGTGCCGCTCGTCGAGCGCGAAGCCGTGCAGCCGTGAGGCCTCCCTCATGCCGCGACTGGCCTGGGCCATCACCTCCGGCCCGATTCCGTCACCTGCGAGACATGCGATCGAATAGGTCGTCACGACACGGTCACCTCCTGGACGAGCTCGTGGATGGAGACGGCGCCGCCCTGGTCGGCACGCGCCTTGAAGCGTGCGAATGCCGCGACGAGCTCGTCCTCGCCGAGGCGCAGCCCCGCCGCCTGGCACGCCCGAGAGAAGGCGTGTCGTCCCGAGTGCTTGCCGAGCGGCAACGTCATCTCGAGACCGAGCTCGGCCGGGTCGATGATCTGGTACGTCGCCACGTCCTTGAGCAGCCCGTCCTGGTGGATGCCTGCCTCGTGCGCGAACGCGTTCGCGCCCACGATCGCCTTGTTCGGCGGCACGGGGTAGTTGGTGAGCCGCTCGACGAGGCGCGAGGCGGAGCCGATCTGCGAAGGGTCGATGTCCGTATGAGCGCCGATGGCGTCGCCCCGTACACGCATCGCCATCACGATCTCTTCGAGCGAGGCGTTGCCGGCACGCTCGCCGATGCCGTTCACCGTGCACTCGAGCTGCTGCACGCCTGCGTCGAGCGCCGCGAGCGAGTTCGCGACCGCGAGGCCCAGGTCGTCGTGGCAGTGCGCCGAGAGGCTGACCTGCTCGAGCTCCGGGCACCGTTCGCGTACGTACCGGATGAACGACGCGTACTCGGAGGGCAGCATGTAGCCGACCGTGTCCGGGAGGTTGACCGTGGTCGCGCCCGCCTCCACAGCGGCCCGGCAAACGGTGACGACGAAGTCCGGATCGGATCGAGTCGCGTCCTCGCAGGAGAACTCGACCTCGTCAGCGCCGGCGCAGGCCAGCGCCACCGAGGAGGACGCTGCCGCGACGACCTCGTCCGGCGTCAGGCGGAGCTTCTTCTCCATGTGCAGAGCGCTGGTGGCGAGGAAGATGTGGATGCGCGAGCGGGGTGCGTCCGCGAGCGCGGCTGTCGCGGCATCGATGTCGGTCGCGCTGGCGCGGCACAACGACGCGACGGTGACGCGCTCCACCGCGCGTGCGACTGCTCGGACGCCCTCGAAGTCGCCCGGCGACGAGGCTGCGAAGCCGGCCTCGATCACGTCGACGCCGAGCCGCTCGAGCTGCTCGCCGATCTCCACCTTCTCGTCCGCGTGCAGGGCGATACCCGGCGCCTGCTCGCCGTCTCGAAGCGTCGTATCGAAGATTGTGATCCTGCGAGAGCTCAAGTCGTTCCTCCTTGACTCGCCCGCCGTGTGCGGGCGGACCTGTGGCGTCCGGTGTAGGCGTGTGCGCCTTGCAGCGCGTGGTCGCTACTCCCCCTAGAGGGGGAGAATCAGGAGGGCGAGGCCGATCGTCCCGGAGGGGGTTGCTACGACGGCCCGAGAGGGGCGCGTGGTCCGGGGTACGGTCGACATCGGCACTGGCTCAGTCTGCGCACGGCGCTTTACTTTGTCAAGTAGCTGTAGCTCTCACAGCGTATTGCGACCTTACGGGGGGTTTTGCGAACCTGGGCTTGCGGTACCCTTGGTGAGGAGTAAAGTCGCTGTTGTAATTGCACTGCGACCCCCGGCGACCTGGAGGCGACAAACGGGATGAAGACAGAACTCGAGGATCTGGATCTCGCGCGAAACGCTGTTGCGTCCACCGGTGAGATCGTGGCCGCGAAGTGGACGCCTCTGCTCATCCACGAGCTCGGCGGGGGCACCCGCCGGTTCCGTGAGCTCGAACGCGTCTGCCAGGGGATGAGCACACGAACGCTCGCCGACCGCCTGCGCTCGCTCGAACAGGTCGGGGTCGTCGCTCGCCACAGCTATCCCGAATCCCCACCGCGGGTCGAGTACCAGCTGACCGAGAAGGGGCGGGCGCTGCTCCCGATCATCCGGGAGATGCGGAAGTTCGGCACGAACTGGCTCGTTCCGGGAGCCGCGCGCGGCACAGCGCGTCGCTCCAGCACGCTTTAGAACGCTCCTAGTCTCGACCGACGCCGAGTGCCGACAGGAAGTGGTCGGCGTCGGCGTCGATCTCGTGCGCGCGGTAGTCGGCGCCCGAGCTCCGTGGCTGCACGCCGGTGCCCGTCACGACCAGCACCACCCGCTCGCCCGCCGCGATCGCCCCTGAGCGCACGAGCTGGACGAGTGCGGCGAACGCGACGCCGCCCGCCGAGTCGGCGACGACGCCCGAGTCTTCGGCCAGCAGCTCCGCGCTCGGCTCGATCAATTCCTCCGCGACGGCGGTGATCGACCCGCCCGACATGCGAGCGGCGCCGATTGCGAGCTCGCCGTAGCTGGGATCGCCCACGGCGAGCGAACGGGCGACGGTGTTCGGGGTCACCCGCGACGGTGGGCGTTCGTCGGCCCACGCGGCGGCGACGGGCGGGCAGCCACCGGGCTGGGCGCCGTACATTCGCGGCGGCGGATCGCTGAGGAGCCCGAGGTCGGCGAGCTCGACAAATCCCTGGGCCAGCTTGGCGAACAGGGCACCGGACGCGACCGGGCTGACGATCGCGTCCGGAGTCTTCCAGTCCAGTTGCTCCGCGATCTCGTAGGCGATCGTCTTGATGCCCTCGACGGCGAACGGCTGCAGGTTCCCGTCCAGACAGCCCCACGGGAAGAGCGGTTCGAGCTCATGCTCCAGGCGCAGGCAGTCCTCGAGCGATCCGTGCACCCTGAACACGCTCGCGCTTTCGGCTCCCGACCGGAGCACGAGCTCATCCGCGTTCGCAGGGGTGAGGATCACTCCCTCCAGCCCGGCGGCGGCACAGTACGCGGCAACCGCCGCTCCGAGGTTGCCGGTGGACGCGCACAGCAGCGTCTCGATCCCGAACGCCTGGGCGGCCTTCACGGCGCTCGCGGCCATGCGGTCCTTGAAGGAGCGAGTCGGGTTCGCGGTCTCCAGCTTCAGCTGGATGTCGACGCCGAGCGCGGCCGACATCCTGGGTGCGGGTACGAGCGGAGTGCGGGTCGGCATGGCCGTCTCGCGGTGTGGCAGCAGCGCCCGGTCGTTCGAGAGGTCCCGCGGGTCGGCGAGCAGGCTGCCGTTGCCGTTCGAGACGTAGCGAACGTCGAGCGGGCCGGAGCACGCAGCACAGCGCGAAACCGGCGCCAGCGGATGCGTCGCCTCGCAGATGCGGCAGCTGAGCACCGCGTTGTTCACGGCCCCGCCTCTGAGAATCGTGCTAGCCGGCGGAGCGGGGGAGGAAGGCCGACTAGCGCGGACGCGCGCGCACGATAAGGAGGCCCTCACAAATCGCTACAAGCTGGCGCGCGCTCACGATCTCCGGAGCGTAGTCGTCGGCGACGGCTTCCGCAAGACTCGGGTTGGGCAACCGCCCGGCGTGCCTAGCGGCCGCCGGCCATCGCCGGCAGCAGGATCACGGCACTGCCGCCGACGGGTGTATCCAGCCCGTCGAGCGTGCGGACGTCGTCGCGACCGACGTAGACGTTGACGTACGGCGTCAACTCGCCTTCCTCGAAGAGATGAGCACGGAGTGACGGGTACCGCGCCGTGACGTCCTCCAGCACTTGCCGGACGGTCTCACCGTCGCTCAGCAGCTCGCGCTGCCCTTCGACCTGCTCGCGAAGCATCGGTGGGATCCGGACTGGTGTCATCCTGCTGGCCACTTTACCTAATGCAGTAAACTCCTCGAGGCCGATGTCCCTCACGAATACCGCCTGGGCTCCGTCGGATTGGCGCGCGTATCCGGCGTTGCAGCAACCTCTCTGGCCCGTCGAACGTGACGCGCGCGCCGCTCTCGAGGAGCTGCGCGCGATGCCACCGCTCGTCTTCGCCGGCGAGGCCCGCGATCTCGAGGCGGCGCTCGGCGAGGTCGCGAACGGACGCGGCTTCCTGCTCCAGGCGGGCGAGTGCGCCGAGTCGTTTCGGGACTTCAGCGCGGTCTCCATCCGCGAGAAGCTGAAGATCTTCCTGCAGATGTCCGTGGTGATGATCTACGGCTCCGGGCTCCCGCTCGTCAAGGTGGGACGGATCGCGGGTCAGTTCGCGAAGCCACGGTCGCAGCCGACCGAGCGCGTCGGGCAGGTCGAGCTGCCGTCGTTCTTCGGTCACATGGTCAACGACGACGCGCCGACGCTCGAGGCGCGGACGCCCGATCCGACTCGACTGCTTCGGGTCTACCACCAGTCCGCGGCCACGCTCAACCTCTTGCGTGCCTTCACGAACGGCGGCTTCGCCGATCTCACCCAGGTGCACACGTGGAATCAGGAGTTCGTCGCGAGCTCGCCCGAAGGGCGGCGGTACGAGTTCCTGGCCGCCGAGATCGAGCGCGCCCTGGACTTCGTCCGGGCCTGCGGGATCGACGTTGCCCAGGCGCAGCGGCTCCACCGGGTCGATCTGTGGACGAGCCACGAGGGGCTCGTGCTCGACTACGAGGAAGCGCTGACGCGCCGGGACTCGCTGACCGGCGACTGGTACGACTGCTCCGCGCACATGCTCTGGATCGGCGAGCGGACGCGCCAGCTGGGAGGCGCGCACGTCGAGTTCTTCGCCGGCGTCGAAAATCCGCTCGGGCTCAAGCTCGGGCCCTCGGCGACCGCCGCTGAGGTCGTCGAGCTCTGCGATCGGCTCAACCCGGCGCGCCGACCCGGACGGCTGACGCTGATCGTGCGGATGGGGGCGGAACGCCTCGTGGACGCCTTGCCTTCGATCATCCGGGCGGTGCGGGACTCGGGCCACCCTGTCGTCTGGACGACGGATCCGATGCACGCGAACGTGTTTCGCACGTCGTCGGGCGTCAAGACTCGCAGCTTCGAGGCGATCATGGACGAGATCGCGGCGTTCTTCTCGACCTGCCGAAACGAGGGCGTCTGGCCGGGTGGAATCCACATCGAGTTCACCGGCGAGGACGTGACCGAGTGTCTCGGCGGCTCGGCCGAGGTGCTGGAGGAGGAGCTGACGATGCGCTACGAAAGCCTCTGCGACCCGCGGCTGAACGCGCGCCAGTCGCTCGACCTCGCCTTCCGGGTGGGCGAGTTGATGCGCGGAGAGTGATCAGCCGGTGTTGCGGAGCGCGGCCGCGATGCCGGCGATCGAGCGTAGGAGCGGACGCGTCGCGCGCTCGTCTCCCGCGCGGTGCGCACGCAGGAGCTCGACCTGGATCGCGTTCATCGGGTCGACGTAGGGGTTGCGCAGCCGCACCGAGCGCTGGATGACGGGATGCCGGTCCAGCAGTGCGTCGGCGTCGACGATCGCGAGCACCGCTTCGACGGTGCGCCGGTGCTCAGCTGAGAGGTCGTCCCAGATGCGGTCGCGCTCGGGGCTCGCCGGCACGAGCTCGAGGTAGCCGGCGGCGATCTCGAAGCTCGACTTCGCGAGCGTCATCTCGAGGTTCTCGACCAGCGCCCGGAAGAACGGCCACTCGCGGTAGAGGCGACGCAGCCACTCGAGCCGCTCGCCCTCGACGCCGTAGTCCGCGAACGCGGTGCCGCAGCCGTACCAGGAGGGCAGCAGGCAGCGGTTCTGCGTCCAGGCGAACACCCACGGAATCGCACGCAGGGCCTCGAGCTCCCCGCGACCGGCGGCCTCCGGTCGCGACACCGGGCGAGAGCCGATCTCGAGCAGCGCGAGCTCGTCCACGGGCGTGAAGCTGCGGAAGAAGGGCGGGAAGGCTGGGTCCTCCCAGACCAGCCCGCGGTACGCGGCGAGCGAGGATGCGGCGAGCGTGGTCATCGTGTCCCGCGCGCCTTCGTTCGGGGGCGCGAGGCCCGCAGCATCCGGAAACGCTGTCAGCAGCGTCGCGGCGACCGCTGCTTCCAGATTTCGCTCCGCCAGGCCCGGCAGCCCGTACTTGAAGGAGATCGTCTCGCCCTGCTCGGTCAGCTGGAGCCGCCCGGCCACCGCTCCCGGCGGCTGGGCGAGCACCGCGGCGTAGGTCGGGCCGCCGCCGCGGCCGGCCGATCCGCCGCGACCGTGAAAGATCGTCAGCTCGACGTCGCGCTCGGCCGCGAGGGCGACCAGCTCTTCCTGCGCGCGGTAGATCTCCCAGTTCGCGGCGAGGTACCCGCCGTCCTTGGCGGAGTCGGAGTAGCCGACCATCACCTCGAGTCGTGGCCGCGCGCTCGCGTCGAGGAGCTCGGCCGCGAGGTCGCGTGCGCCGCGTAGGTCGGCGATCGTCTCGAGCAGCGGCACCGCTGGAACGTTCAGACCTGCCTCGCGCGCCAGCTTCTCCGCCGCGAGCACGTCGCCCGCGCTCGCAGTCATCGACACGATCACGCGGTCGACCGAGCGCGGCCCGTGGCGCACGCGCGCCGTCGCAGCGGCCGCGAACGCGGCGACGACGCGCTCGGCACGCTCCCGGACCTCGCTCGCGTGGACACGCACGTCGAGCGTCGCCACGTGCAAGCCGAACACCTCGACGCGGGCGCGGAGGTCGGCGAGAGCGCCGTCGGCGACTCGGGCGGCGCCGTGGGCGCGAAGCGTCGCGTCGATCCGGGCGAGGTCGCGAGCAAGATCCTCCGCGTCGGGGTACTCGTCGTCGGCCAGCCGCTCCCAGATCCGGACGAGCGCGCTTCGGTAAGGCTCGTCGCCCGGCGACCCCAGCTCCGGCACCGGCCCGACGAGCTCGGTCGACATGCCCCACGCGGAGCCGAGCGCCCGCACGTCTCGCCGCAGGAGGTCGCGTGCGAGCGTCCGCGCTCGCTCGAGTGCGTCGACGATCGTGTCCGCCCCCGCGTTCGGGTTGCCGTCCATGTCCCCGCCGATCCACGTGCCGAGCCGGAGCGGCGGCAGCGCACCAGGGATCGCGTCCTGCAGCTCCCGACCGAGCCGTGGCAGCGCCTGCCACAGACTCGCCTCGACGAACCAGAGGCCGTTGCGGATCTCGTCGACGACACGCGGCCGCCGCGAGCGGACCTCGTCCGTCTGCCAGAGGATCGTCACCTCCTCCGCGAGCTGCTCGTGGATGCGCCGCCCGGTCGAGTGCGGCAGCTCCGGGTCGTCGAGCCGCCGCAGCGCGGTCGCAAGCCGCTGGTGTGCCTGGAGGATCGTGCGACGCGTCGTCTCGGTCGGATGCGCGGTCAACACCGGGCGCACCTCGAGGCGCGCCGCTGCCGCGCGCAGCTCGTCGTCCCCGACGCCGGCTTCGCGCAGGCGCGCGACTGCATCGGCGAGCGACTCGCGCGGCACGCGTCCCTCGTGCTCGTACTGGCGCCGCCGTCGCAGCCGGTGGTGCTGCTCCGCGATGTTCGCGAGCTGGAAGAAGAGCGAGAACGCGCGCAGGACGGCGGACTGCTGCTCGAGATCGAGATCGCTGATCGCCTCCTCGAGCTCGGCGCGGCCTCCCGTCTCCCTCGCCTCGCGCGCGAGCCCCCGGATCCGCTCCTCCAGCACGAGCAGCTCTTCGCCCTCCTGCTCGACGAGCACCTGCCCGAGGACGTCCCCGAGCAGGCGGACGTTGGCGCGGAGTTGAGCCTCGCGAGCGATCACCATCACGGTGACTCTACGTTCGAGGCGGCCGTCCCTTCGCGCGACCAGCGTGGATCGGTATGGGCCGTGCTGGGATCGAACCAGCGACCTTGGGATTAAAAGTCCCCTGCTCTACCAACTGAGCTAACGGCCCAGACCCCCGCATGGTAGAGCCGGGAGGCTGGTGCGTTGCTCCGCCACCCACCGACTTCGCGCTCAGAGCGGTGGGGTTTTTCGGCTCGGCGGGTAGGTTTTTCCGAATCGCATTGACTTCGCGCCTGGTCTCTGCCACGTTCGATACAAGCAACGGGGGCGATGTCTTGGCCATGTCTGGAAGTCGTTGCTGCGGCGGGGAGTGCAACGGCTGTACCAGCACGCCGTCGGTTTGGAGCGCGCCAAAATCGGCTCCGAAACCCCGCCTCAGCACGCTGTCGGCAGTGTGTGTCCTGGTGTTCGCGGCGCATGTCGCGACGGCGCGGGCGCAGGACGCTCCGCCGCTGCCGGTGACACCGACGGTGCCGACCGTCGCGGTTGAGGTGAGCGTCAGCGTCCCGGGCGTAACGCTGGTCGTCCAGGCCGGGACTGTCGACATCTCTGTGTCGACCGCGAGCGTGGACGTCTCGGTCTCGGTGTCGAGTGAGGACACCTCCTCGAGCCCGGAAGAGGCCGGCGTGCCTCCGCAGCAGACTCCACAGCCCGTCGACTCGAGCAACTGCTGCGCCGGTGACGCGAAGAACGTCGCCTTGGCCGACACGGCCGCGAAGGCGACCCGGGCGCCTGCGGCGAAGCGACTTGCCCGTCCGACTATCCCGGCGGCGAACCGACCTCGCGCACATACGACCCGGGTCGCCCGCGTCGATCCCCCGAAGCGCGTGCTGACTGCGAAGCGGGGCCCGAGTCACACGAGCGAGCGGCCGGCCGCAACCCGCCCTGCGGCGCGGCGCGGCTGCTGCGAACACGCGCAGGCAAGCGTCGTGATCGCAGCCGCTGCGCAGGATCTCGGGCCGCGTCCCAGGGCGGAGCCCCGGCCGTCCCGGCTCGATGGCACGCAGGTGCGGCCGGTGGCCGCTCTGCTGGAGGAGCATGTGAGGGACAACCGCCTGCTCCTCCAACTGGGAGTCTTGGCGGCGTTTCTCTACCTGGTGTGCTTGGCGGGCTGGTTCCTCCGCCACAACGCTGAGGCGGAGGAGGGCATGAGCACGCGGACCCGTCCATGACGGTCTCCATGTCTGCACGGCTCTCCGGGGATCCCGAGGATGCGCGCTTTGCGGATGCCCGCAAGCGGCTGAACGACAGGGCGGTCGGGAGGGCATTCGCGGGGGGTGGCCGCATCGTCCTCGTCTGGCTCGTGGTCTACGCGGGATCCGCAGGCGGCGCGCGCACGCCGAACGGCTTTCTCATCGTCTCGCTTCTGGCCGCGGTCTGGGTTGTCGCCTTTCGCAGCGCCTTCGCGGCCGGGCACTACACCGTCGACTCGACGATCACGGTTGCGATCGGCACGGCCACGGGCCTGGTGCTGGCCTCGGCCCTGAACGAATGGGTCCCCGGGTTGGGACTCACGGCGCCAAGGCTCCTCGCGACGGCGGCGGCGATCTTCGGTCTCGTCGCCGTGTGGGAATGGCTCGTGCGCCGTGCGGGCGTGACACGGTGGCGGGTGCTCGTCGTCGGCTCGCCGGGCATCGCCGACTCTCTCGTCGACGAAGTGCGGCGGACACAGGTGCCGTTCGAGGTCGTGGGCACGGTCGGGGACACGGTCGAGTCGAGTACGCAAGGGATCCCGTACCTGGGAGCAGTCGCGGACTTGCCGGCGATCGTGGAGGCTGATCTTCCGGAGCTGATCGTGCTCGCCGACGGCCCCGGCCTCGATGACGCGGTCGAACAGCTGCTCGAGGTCCCCCGCCGCGGCTTCCGGGTGGTCGGGCTCTCGAGCTTCTACGAATGGGCCTTCGGCCGCGTGCCCGTGCCGTACCTGACGCCGTCGTGGTTCATGAGCCTGATCCATCTTCGCCAGCGGGTGTCCGCGCGCTGGTCGAAGCGCACGTTCGACATCGTCCTTGCCACGTTCGCGTTGATCGTCTTCGCGCCGGTGCTGGTCGTCGTTGCATTGCTCGTTGCGACCACCCGAGGGCCCATCGTCTTCAGGCAGACCCGGATCGGCGAGCGCGGGAGGCCGTTCACGATCTACAAGTTCCGGACGATGAGCACCGACGCGGAGAGCGTCGCAGGCCCGGTCTGGGCAAGCGCCGGCGACCCGCGCGCGACCCGCATCGGCTGGATACTGCGGCGGACGCACCTGGACGAGCTTCCGCAATTGCTGAACGTGCTTCGCGGGGACATGTCCATCGTCGGGCCGCGTCCCGAACGGCCGGAGTTCATCGAGCTGCTCGAGGCGGTCGTCCCCTGCTGGCGCAGGCGGCTGCTCGTCAAGCCGGGCATCACCGGCTGGGCCCAAGTTCGCTCCGGCTATGCCGCCGACTACGAGAGCACAGCCGTCAAGCTGTCCTACGATCTCTGGTACCTGCGCCACCGGAACCTGGTCATCGACCTGGCGGTGTGCGCGAAGACGTTCTTCATCGTCCTCGGCCTGAGGCAGGAGCCACGGGTCGAGCCTGCAGGGGCAGCATCGGTGGGACGGGCAAAGCGCCGGAGCCTCGGGACCCTGGGTGCAGGGGCAGCGCTCGTGCTCTGCCTCACGGGATTGGGAGTCGATCGTCCGGCCGCACCGACCCCCACCGCCGACGCGAAGTCGGCCCTCACGCCGGTGCAACCGCCCCCGCCGCCGCCGCTCGTCACGCCACCCCGGCCGCCGGCGGCGTATCGATTGCCGAGCGGAGCGCTCCGGGTCTCCACATCGGCGCAGCTCCACGCGGCTCTCGCTCGACATCAGGCGCGACGGATCGTGCTGGCTGCCGGCACCTACCGCAGCCCGCGACCCTTCCTGAACCCCCACGGCCATCGCCTCTACGCAGCGAAGCTCGGCGCCGTCGTGCTCAAGGCGGGGCTGAGTCTCGGCGGGAACGAAGGACGAGGCGGTGGCCTCGTCCGCGGGGTCGTCTTCGACGTCGACAGCCGCTCGAGCACCGTCGACGGTGCCGTCGTCGCCATCTGGGGCACCGGACGCAACTCGGCCGTGCTCGACTCGACGCTGAGAGGGAACCGAGTCGTTTCCGCAGCGATCGTCGCTCGTCAGCCTTCGGGCCTGATCGTGCGCCGTGTCGTGGTGCGAGGGTTCTCGCACTATGGCGTCGTCGTCGACGCCAACCAACTGAGCCCCAGCCCACCGTTCGGAAGGTTCTGGATCTCCGACCTCGACGTCGCCCGAGTCTCACGGCCCGTGCCGGGCTCGTCGGAGGGAAGGGCCGAGGCGTGCGTCTGGATCGGCAACAGCGGCAGTGTCCGGCGGGTACGGGCGGACCGGTGCGCGTGGACGGGGCTCTGGACGGGAACGGCGACCCGACGCTCCAGCTTCGAGGACATCGACATCTCTCGAACTCGGACCGGCGTCTACATCGAGCACTACACGCGGAACAGCGTCTTCCGACGTCTTCGTGTCAGGCAGAACGTCCGGACCGGGGTGGTCGCCGAGTGGGCCGACCCGGCCTGGAGCGGCAAGCCCGCGAGCGTCGACAACATCATCGAGGACAGCCGCTTCGCGAGCTGGCTCGCGGGTGTCTTCCTCGATGCCGGCACCACCCGCACGACCGTGCGGCGAAGTGTGTTCGCCAATCAGAGCTGGGCGGCGATCGGCGATTACCGCGGGGTCGGGAACGCGTTCTACGACAACGATTACCGGCGGATCAAGCCCGGAGCGGCGGCGATCGCGCACGGGCATCTCGGTGCCGCCACGCCCAGGAGGACAGGACCGTGACGGTCGTGACCCGAGCGCCGGTCGTCGAGACGGTGTCGAGCGCCGCTGCGTTCGAGGCGCTCGAAGAGGAATGGGACGGACTCGTCAGCGGAATGGCGCGGCCCAGTCCCTTCCTCCTCCACGCCTGGCTCAGCGAGTGGTGGCGCCACTTCGGCGACGGGGGGACGCTCGCGGTGCACGTCGTCCGGGAAGAGGGGAGACTGCTCGGCGCGCTGCCGCTGATTGTCGGCGTGAAGGCAGGAGTGCGGGTCGTGCGATTCATGGGCGGCCGACAATCGGCGCTGGCGGACCTCCTGCTCGCGCCCGACGCCGACGACTCGGTTGCCGGACTGCTCGCCGAGCGACTGGCGGCCTCGGACCACGACCTCGTCGATCTCTACGGCATTCCCATCGGGAGCCGGATCCTGGCCGCGCTGGGGCCGGACCGTCTGCACGTGATCGCGCGAATCGAGGCTCCGGTCCTCGACCTCCGCCCGAGCTGGGCGGCGGTCTACGAGGCGAGGACTTCGGCGAAGACGCGAAGCCTGCACAGGCGGAGGCGGCGTCAGCTCGCCGCCCTCGGGCGCCTGGAGCTGTCGGTCGCCCGGACGCCGTCCGAGCTGGAGGAAGCGCTCGAGGAAGCCTTCCGCCTCCACGCGCTCCGTTGGGCGGGCAGGCCGGACGGGTCCGGCTTCGTGACGCCGACGGGCATGCGTTTCCACCGGGCCGTGATCCACAGGCTGGCCGAGCTGAACGTCCCACGCATCGTGACTCTGAAGCTCGACGGCCGCGCGATCGCCTTCCACTACTTCTTCGCCTTCGAGGGATGCATGTACGTCCACCGGCTGGCGTTCGACCCTGCGCTCTCCCGCTACTCCCCTGGTCTCGTCAACACGCTTGACACGATTCAGGTCGCCTCCGACGAGGGACTGACCCGGGTCGAGTTCCTCGGAGGAGCGGAGCGCTACAAGCTCGAGCTGGCCGATCGGTTCGAGCCCCTCTGCCAGGCTCTCGGCCTCGCTTCCGGTATCCGCGGGCACGCGTTGCTCCAGGCGGAGCTCGGTGTCATCCGGCTGCGCCTGCAGCTGAAGCGCTCGCCGCGGCTGCGCCGGCTCTACTTCGAGCGACTTGCACCCGTTCGCCTGCTGGCGGCGCGCTCCAGGAACGCTCTCAAGCCATGAGTCTAGGAGTCGAGCCCTTCGCGAACCCGGTGAGCGGTGAACCTCGTGCCCGGCACGAAGCGAGAGATCGGGCCGAACCGATCCTCGGCCGCGTAGCCCACGAAGAACAGGCCCGGATCGCTCGAGCGGAACGAACGGTCGAGGACAGGCCAGCCGTCGCGCACGACGATCCCGGCGCGGACTGCCGGGGACAGGAAGGACAGGCGGTCGAGCGAGAAGCGGAACCCGGTCGAGAGGATCACCGCGTCCGCCTTCCGCGCCGACCCGTCGCTCAGCCCGAGCAGCAGGTCACTGCCGTTCCGCGTGAGCGTCGTGACGGTTCGCTCCTGTGTGATCTGGACCTTGCCGTCGACCTGAGCCCGCAGCCAAGGGGATCCGCCGGCGCGGAGAATGCGGCGCGCCAGCCGCCTCCGCAACCGCTTCGGCACGAACGCGAACAGCTCCGGGTGCAGAGCGAGCCGGTTGAGCGGAGGCGGGCCGTAGCCCACGACCGGATAGGCGAGCCGATACAGGCGCTGCCGCACCGGCCCGCGCGGGGTGTACGGCTCCCGTTCCGCGAACCAGTGCAGCTTCGACCGAAGGATCAGCTCGACCTCCGCTCCCGCGCGGGCGGCCAGTGCGGCGCTCTCCAGACCTCCCTGGCCGCCGCCGACCACGATCACCCGTCGGCCGCGGTGGGCGCTGTAGTCCTGCGGATCGATCGCGAAGCGGACGCCGTCGCCCAACGCCTCGTGGAACGGCGGCGGCGCGTAGGAGAAGGCGGTGACGCCCACGGCCAGCACGACCTTGCGGGCGTCGAACTCCTCGCCCGCTGCGGTCGCGAGCCGGTAGGTCCCACCTGCGCGATCGAGCTCGGTCACGTTGCTCGGGTCGTTCTCGCGCACGAACTTGCCCCGGAACCAGTCGGCGTAGCGGAGGAACGTCTGCAGCGGGATCGGGTTCTGACGCTGCTCGCCGACCTCGCGTGCCCAGACGTCGATCCTGCCGGCGTCGTTCGGAGCCGAGAGCGACGTCTCGTCCCAGTCCGACCGGAGCAGCATGTCCGGCGGCATCCGGGTCCGCCAGGTGTGCATCGGCTCGCCGAAGACCCGGACGCGTCCTTCGGGCAGGTGCGCCGCCACGGAGAGGCCGTACGGGCCGGCACCGACGATGGCGACGTCGAGCTGCTCAGGCACTCTGGCTCCTCCCCAGCGGAATCGCCTTCAGTGTATAAACCTGGCCGCCGGGCGACCCCGGGCGTAGGCCCGTCGCTTCCGTACCCCGTCAAGGCAGCGGTGACGCGCGTTCGGTCGGCTGCCTGGCTCGCGCGGACGCGCGGGCGCTTCGAGCCAAGCGCTCTACGGATCCTCTTCTACCACCGCGTCTCCGACGACCGAGACGAGCTCGCGGTGACGCCACGCCGCTTCCGTGAGCAGATGGACTACCTGGCCGCCGAGGGATACCGCGTCGTGAACATGTCCGAGGCGGTCCGCCTCCTCCGCGGCGGGACGATCCCACCTCGAACCGTCGGCCTCAACTTCGACGACGGGTTCCTCGACGTCGCCGAGAACGCCCTCGGCGTGCTCGCCGAGCGAGGGTTCCGGGCCACGGTGTTCGTCTCGACGGGCGTCACCGACGGAAGGTTCACGTTCGCCTGGTGCCGCGACCGGCCGCGCCTGCTGAGCTGGGATCAGATCGTCGAGCTCGACCGGGAAGGCACGCTGGAGTTCGAGGCCCACTCGATCTCACACCCCAACCTGCTGCTCGTCGACGACGAGCGCGCGCGGACCGAGATCCAGGGCTCGAAGGCCGAGCTCGAAGACCGACTCGGACGGCGGGTCACCGCCTTCTCGTATCCGGCCGGCCTGTTCGGGGAGCGTGAGCGCCGGCTCGTCGCCGATGCCGGGTACGGCACCGCCGTCTCGTGCGAGCCGGGCGTCAACTACCCGGACACGGATCGCCTTGCGCTTCGCCGCCGGCAGATCGACGCGCGCGACGGCCTGCTCGACTTCCGCGCCAAGCTCGGAGGCGGTCACGACACGCCCCTGCCGCTGCGCGGTACCTATCGACGCCTCCGCTACGGCGAGGGCGCGGCCCTTCCTCGGCGGACGAGCTCGCGGCGGTAGACGTCGAGGTGCGCCTGCTGAAACGCCTCCAGGCCGAAGTGCTCGCGAACGCGCTCGCGGCCGTTCGCTCCCAGCCGGCGACGAAGCGCCGGATCGACGAGGAGGCGCTCGAGCGCGGCCGCGAGCAGAACGGGATCCCGAGGCGGGACGAGCAGGCCCGTGGCACCGTCCTCGACCGCCTCCGGCACGCCGCCGACCGACGAGGCGACCACCGGCAGCGCGGCGGCCATCGCCTCGAGGATCGAGAGTGGCAGCCCTTCCGAGGTGCTCGACAAGACGAAGATGTCGGCGCGCGCGAGCAGGTCGGGAACGTCGCTGCGGTCCCCGGTGAGCACGACGGCCTGCTCGAGGCCGAGCCTGCGGATCACCGCCTCGAGTTGCGGCCGGTCCGGCCCCTCACCGACGATGACGGCCGTGAAGCTCGCCCGAACGCGGCCGAGCGCGCGCGCGAGCGTGAGCTGATCCTTGGGACGCTGCAGGCGACCGACGGCCACGACGGTCGGTTCGGAGCCGTCGCCGCGGGCGGAGACGGCCGCCGTGTCCACATCGACACCGTTTCTGATCACGATCGTTCTCTCGGGGTCGCAGGCGCGGGTCGCGAGCCCGGCGGCGCGCTCGCTTTCGGCCACACAGATCGTGATCGTCGTCAGCGGTCGCATCATCCGCTCCGCGCGCTCGTACAGCGCCGAGGCGATGCCGGTGTGAGCGGAGAACGCCCAGCCGTGAACGGTGAAGATCCGGATCGGCACGCCCGAGAGCGCGGCGGCGAGTCGGCCGAGCACGCCGGCCTTGGAGCTGTTGGCATGGAGGATGTCCGGCCGTTCGCGCCGGAGGAGCGCGACGAGCTCGAGCAGGCCGCGCAGGTCGCGCCACGGGCTCAGTGGCCGTCGGACGTGCTCGAGCGCGACGACGCGGGCTCCAGCACGCCGCGACGCTTCCAGCAGTGGGCCGCGACCGTGCGCGGCGACGACGACGTCGAACTCCTCGACGAGCGCGGGGAGCAACGAGGCCACGTACGTCTGAGCGCCGCCGGTCTCGGCGAGCGTGACGACGATCAAGACCCGGGGGCGCTGTCGCACTCTTCTCCTCGCGGGGGCAACCCTACAACCCCATTCTCGGTTGCCCTGAGGTCGCAGCAGGCGTGGCCGTTGGTAGCGGGGCTCATTGCAGTCAGCGTCTTTCTCGCCTGGGCGCGTGAGGAGGGCGGTTATGCGCCGACCGCCTGGTATCCGGCTGCGTTCGTCTTCCTCGTGCTCGCCGCGGTCGTTTCGAGGTCGCGGTTCGGGAGCCTGCCACGGCCTCTCGCTCTGGGCGGTGGCGCTCTTCGGCGGCTTCACCCTCTGGAGCTTCCTCTCGATCACGTGGGCCGACGCGAAGGGCGACGCCTGGGACGGCGCCAACCGGACGCTGCTCTTCTTCACCGTCTACACGCTGTTCGCTCTTCTTCCCTGGCGGCCCCGCGATGCGGCGCTGCTGCTCGGCGTGCTCGCGACCGGGACGGCCGCAATCGGCAGTTGGGTCTTCCTCGCGGGGGCCGAGTCCGGCGTCAGCGAAGGCCGTTTCGCCGATCCCGTGGGCTACGCGAATGCGAACGCCGCGCTCTTTCTTGCCGCTTTCTGGCCTGCCGCCGTGCTCGCCTCGCGGCGGGAGACGCCGTGGCCGGTGCGCGGCCTGCTCCTCGCCGTCGCCGGACTGCTGCTCCAGCTCGGCATCCTCGCCCAGAGCCGGGGCTCGCTGCCTGCCTTCGCGCTCGCGCTCGTCCTCTACATCGCACTCGTGCCCGATCGGGCGCGATCGCTGCTGACGCTCTTCCCGATCGGAGTGGCGACGGCCCTCTCGCTGTGGCCACTGCTCGAGGTGTTCCGCGCCGACCCGGATCAGCTCCAGCAGGCTCTGGCTGCCGCGCGGACGGCGCTCATCCTCACGGCTGTGTTCCTTGCTGCCGTGGGCGCTGCGATCGGCCTGCTGGAGCAGCGTCGGGGACAGCTTCGGATCGGGGCAGCTCGGACTCGTCGCGTCGTTGTGGGCGCCGTCCTGGTCGTCGGGTTGGCGGCCGCCGTCACGATCGTCTCGAGCGGGCCGACGTCCCGGCTCAGCGACGGGCTCGCGAGCGGCCGCTACGACCTCTGGCGCGTTGCCGCTCTCGAGTTCGCGGGGCGGCCGATCGAGGGAGTGGGGGCCGACAACTTCGCGGTCGGCTACGCCCGCGAGCGGCACCGTCGCGAGGAGCCGCTCTATCCGCACAGCATCGAGTTGAGGCTCCTCGCGCAGACCGGGCTCGTGGGGACGGGGCTCTTCGTCGGGTTCCTCGCCTTCGCGGTGGCGGCCGCTCTCCGGAGCAGAAGGATCGATGCGACCCGCGCCGCGCTCGCCTCCGCCGGCCTCGTCTCGTTCTCGTATTGGTTCGCCCACGGATCGATCGACTGGTTCTGGGAAATCCCCGCGCTCGCCGCCCCGGCCTTCGCCGTGCTGGGGCTCGCGGGAGGTCTGTCGCCGGTCGAGCCCGGGCGGGTCGGCGGCGGGCGCCGACCACCGCGGGCGATCATCGCCCTCGCGGCCGCCGGCCTCGCCGCAGCGTCGGTCTCGTATGCACTGCCCTGGCTCGCGGCACGGGATGTCGACGCCGCGGTCGCAGGCTGGAGGAACGATCCCACCTTCGCACTCGACCGGCTCGAGCGCGCCCGCCGGCTCAACGTCCTCAGCAGCGAGCCCGACGTCGTTGCCGGAGTCCTGGCGCGGCGTCTCGGCGATCGCGAGCGGGCGAGCGCAGCCTTTCGCCGGGCGCTCGAACGCGCTCCGAGCGACTGGTATCCCCGGGTCGAGCTCGCCGTCCTCGAGCTGGAAGCGGGACGCCGGGCCGCTGCTCTCGTGCATCTCGAGCACGCGCGCCGCCTGAATCCGCTCGAGCCGAGCACGCGCGCACTCCTGGCCCTCGCCCGCCGAAACGAGCCGGTTCCCGCCTCGCTCGTCGAGCGGCTCGACCGGCGGGCAGTGCCTTCGCCGTTCGGCCGCCGTCCCGGTCGACACCGGACGAGAGGAAAGGCCATGAACGGCGAGGCCGTCGCACGTCGCCGACTGGTCCTGGGGCAGCGCGACCCACTCCTCGGTGTGGCGACTGCATTGGCCGCCTCCGGGCTCGCGCTCGTCCTCGCCGTCGCGCTCGCCCAGCGTCCCCTCCCGCTCGGCCTGGTCGTCGTCGCCGGAGCGGCGCTCGTGGGCACGCTCGCACTCGCGCTGGTGCGCTACGACGCGGCAGTCGGGCTCGGCGTCGCCCTGCTCGGAGTCGTGGTCGTCGACCCCGCGCCCGCCGATCTCGTCTTCGTCGTCGTGATCGCCGTCGCCGCGGCGAGCGGGAGGTTCGATCTCGACCGCGTGCCGAAGACGGTGATCGTGGCGATCGTGGTCTTCGCGGCGCTGAACCTGGTCTCGTCGGTGGAGGTGGTCGATCCCGCGCGCGCAGCCGGGTTCTTCTCGATCACGCTCTACCTCGCAGTGTTCGCCGTGTGGCTGACGGGCTATGTCGCCTCGTCGCGGCAGGCCCGCGTGGTCGCGCGGGGATATGTCTTCGCGGCGGTCACATCGGCCCTGCTCGGCTCTCTCGCGTTGCTCGTCGCGTACCCGGGCGGCAGCGTTCTGCTCGAAGACGGCCGTGTGCGCGCTTTCTTCCAGGATCCGAATGTCTTCGGACCTTTCCTCGTTCCCGCGGTGCTGATCCTGATCGAGGAGCTGCTCGCTCCGCGCATGCTGCGCGCGAGTCGGCTGACCAAGGCGATCTGCCTGGTCGCACTCACTCTCGGTGTGCTCTTCTCATTCTCGCGCGGTGCGTGGCTGAACCTTGCGCTGGGAGTCGTCGTGGTGTTCCTGGTCCTCTCGCTCCGCCGTGGCGGGGCTCGGCGGGCGATCGCGTTCCTCGGAGTCGCGCTCTGCGTCGCCGCCCTTGTCGGCGGAGCCGTGACGGTCAGCGGATCGTCCGGCTTCCTCGCCGAGCGGGCGCGTCCTCAGAGCTACGACGCGGAGCGCTTCGGAGCCCAGGCCGTCGGGATCGACGCAGCCCAGCAGTATCCGCTCGGCGCCGGGCCCGGTCAGTTCGAGCAGATCGCGCCGATCTCGGCGCACAGCACGTACGTGCGGGTGCTCGCGGAGCAGGGTTTCGCCGGGCTCTTCACGCTTGCGGTGCTGCTGCTCTTCACGCTCGGCGCCGCTCTCCGAAATGCGCTCTTCGGCCGCGATACGTACGGGATCGGCTCGGCGGCCCTGCTCGGCGCCTGGTGCGGAATCCTCGCCAACAGCTTCTTCGTCGACACGCTGCACTGGCGCCACCTCTGGCTCGTCGCGGCGCTGATCTGGGCCGGGTCGATGCGAAGGCGGAGGGCAGGCGGGGCGAGCGCGGCGTGAGGAGGAGGCCCGGTCTACCTGTCGGCTGCGACCGAGGCGGGGCGGGGGGTGTACTGACGCGGCCCGCGACTTCCGACCACGACCAGCCCCAGCGCCTTCGCGTCGACCTGCTCGAGCAGCTCGTGGAGCTCGACGGCGGCCTGAGGCGTCAGGCGATCGAGGCTGGAGACGACGAGCATCCCGTCCACCCACTGCGCGAGCAGCTGGCCGTCGATCAGGTCGAGCAGGGGCGGGCCGTCGACGAGGACGTAGTCGTAGTCGCTTCGGCCGAGCTGGTCGAAGAACGTGACAAGTGCCCCCGTGGAGAGGAGCCGAACCGGACTGGCGCTCGAGCTTCCGCTCGGCAGTACCTGCAGCTCTGCCGGCCCGAGCGCCTCCGGAACGGCTCTGACCGCGCGTTCGATCAACGCGCCGGCACCGATCTGGCCGTTCTGGTGGAAGGCGCTCAACACATTGGCGAGGCCGGGCGCGTCGCTGAAGCCGAAGAGCTCGTCGAGAGTCGGCCGGCGCAGGTTCGCGGACACGAGCAGCGTCCGGTGTCCGGCCTGCGCCAGGGCACGTCCGAGACCGGCGGTCACCGTGGACTTCCCTTCGCCCGGCAACGCGCTCGTCACGAGCAGAACGTTCTGCGAACCGGCGGGCAGACGGAACTCGAGCGCGGCTCGCAGTCCGTCGTACGCCTCGTCATCCGCTTCGGCGACGGGCATCTGCGGCTCGCCGCCCTGAGAACGGCGTGGAGGCGGCACCGCACCCAGAGCCGGCAGACCCGTCAGCTTGCTCAACTCGCGGGCTCCGCCCACGCGCGGCGCGAGCTGATCCCACGCGAGGGCGGCGAGGATCGCCAGGAACGTCGCTGCGAAGAGCGCGAAGATCGTGTTCTGCACGGGTCGCGGCGAGCTGGCGGCGGTCGGCGGCCGCGCCGCCTGCGCGAGCTGCAACTCCTGGCTGGCAGAAGCCGCGCTCACGGTCAGATTGCTGAGACTCTGTTGAATCGCACGAACCTCGGCTGCCGAGTCGGGCCGGCCACGTGCCTGTCTGAGCGCCTCCCGCAGCTGGCTGCGCCTCACCTCGACCTGTCGCTGCTCATCGCTGCGCTGGATCGTGAGGAAGGCGTTCGCGACGGCGTTGGCGATCGAGGCCGCGCCCTTGGGGTCGCCGTCGCTCCCGACGACGTTGAGGATGTTCGCGTCGCGGTCCACCGAGGACTTCACCTTGTCCTCGAGCGAGTCGGCGGACTCGCCCGGGAGCCGTCTCGCCGCCCGGTCGAGGACTTCATGGGTGACGAGGAGCGTCTGCAGCGTCGCGAGGCGCCGCTTCACCGTTTCGACGTCTCCCGAGCCGAAGAGGCCGCCGGCATCCGCCTTCACGATCTTCGCCTGAGCCCGGTAGGTCTTCGGGAGGGCAAGCGACACCACCAGGACGGTCAGCGTCAAGGGGACGACGATGAGCGCGATCAGCCAGGCGCTGCGGCGCAGCGCGCCCAGATAGCGCCCGACGTCGACCGGCTGATCGCCGTCGTCGGAGCCCCGGGATCCTCTCCCGAGCGAGTCGACGTACTCGGGCATGTCATGGACGATAGAACCGATCCGCAGCGCACGCGAGTCCTCATCGTCTCCAGCTTCGTGCTCCCTCACGCGGGCGGGGTCGAGCAGTTCGTCGAGACCGCGCGTGGAATCCTGCTGGATCGCGGCTGCGACGTCCGCGTCCTCGCCTGCCGGCTCCCCGGCGACGACGCGACGGCGGACGACGCCGTGCCGACCCGCTTCCTCGGCCGCTCGAGCTGGCCGCTGCCCGTCGGCGGCTGGCGGACGCTGTGGCGGGAGGTGCAGCAGGCGGACGTCGTGGTCGGCAACAACTCACGCCACGTCCTTCCTGTCCTCGCGGTTCTCGTCGCGCGGCTGCAGCGAAGGGGGGCGATCTTCGTCGTCCACGGCTCGGGAGAGGGCCCCCAAACAGGGTCGCCCGGGTTCCGGGTCGCACGAGCCACGTTCCAGCGGACGCTCGCGCGGCGAGCGGTACGAGCCTCGCGGCCCGTCTCGGTCTCCCGTGCAGGCGTCGCGTCGATCCTGCGGCTCTACGGCGTCGAGGCCGGCTATCTGCCGTATCCGCTCCGGGTGCTCCCTCCTGTCGCAGCGACGCCGCGGCTGACCGCCGACGAGCCGGTACGAGTGGTCTGGGTCGGCCGGCTCTACCCGGAGAAGGATCCGGGGCTGGCCGTACGGGCGGTCGAGCGGCTGCGCGACCAGCGGCTCGCGACGCTCGACATGTACGGCAGCGGGATCCTGGACGCCGAGCTTGCCGGGCTCGCCCGCTCGCGGCCCTGGCTGACGCTCCACGGGCCTCGCGGCTGGGACGAGATCCAGGAGATTCAGGCAGCGGCCCACGTCTGCCTCTCGACATCGGCCGCGGACAACGTCCAGGTCGCCGTGCTCGAGGCGCTCTCGCGCGGCATCCCGGTCGTCTCGACCCGCGTTGGAGACGCGCCCCGCTACTACCTGAGTGACACGCTGAGCCGCTTCTGCGTCGCGGCCGGAGACCCCGACGCGATCGCGCACGCGATCCTCGAGCTGTGCTCCTCCTACCCGAGCCTCCGGGACGACTTCGGCCGGAACGGGCGGCAGCTGACGGCGCAGCACGCGGAGGCCCCGGCGGTGCTGGCGCGCCTGATCGACGAGTCGGCGTTGCGGGCGAGACAGGCATGACCGGCGCGGCGGCGACACCGGAACCGGTCGGCGGGGTTCAGGACGGCATCCGTGTGACCGACGCGTTCGCCCGCGGCCCTGCCACGCTCTTCTGGGCGCAGATCCTCGGCAACGCGGGGCTCTTCGTGGCGCTGGTTGTGATCGCGCGCGGCCTCGGGCCTTCCGGACGAGGAACGATCGCGTTCATCGCCGTCACGGCGATCCTGGCCGCCCGCGTCACGCGCCTGGGAGTGAGCGACGCGGCAATCGTCTTCGCTGCGCAGCGGCCGCACCTCCGCCCATCCCTGCTCACCAACCTCGTGCTCTGGGTTACCGCAGCGGCGGTGGTGGCCGCGGCCGTCGTCTCTGTGGTCCTGTTCGCGGCGCCCGCCTGGCGACCGAGCGGTATCGGCGATGCCGAGCTCGCCATCCTCGCTCTGGGAATACTCGCGTCCGCGCTCGTCGACGCCGGCTATTCCTTCGTCCTCGGCTGCAGCCGCTTCCGGATCCACGCCGTCATCACCGTCGTAGCGGCGTGGCTCTACGCGCTCGCGGTCGCGACGGTCTGGGTGACCGTGGGTCTCACCGTTGCCCGCGTCGCGCTGATGTGGGTCGCGGTTCAGGGCGTCAAGGCGCTGGTGCTGCTGTGGGTGTCTGCGCGCACGAGCGGCGTCGGCCGTCCCGATCGCGCGCTCCTCCGCGAGTCGATCGGTTTCGGCATCCGCGCCTGGGTGGGGAGCCTGTCGGATGCGCTCAACGACCGAATCGATCAGATCCTGATCGCCTTCATCGCAACCGAGGCAACGCTCGGGGTCTACGCGGTCGCCGTCAACGCCTGGGAGATCCTGCTCTACCTGCCCGGCGCCGCGGCGACCGCCGTGCTGCCCTCCGTGGCTCGTGCCGATCGGACGCTCCGGGTCGAGCAGGTGCTCAAGGCATTCCGATCGGTGGCCCTCGTGTCGCTGTCGGGGGTGGCGGTCGCGGCGGTCGTCGGGCCGCCGCTGCTCGTCCTCGTCTTCGGGGCGCCGTTCGAAGCGTCGATCGGCCCGTTCCTCTGGCTCCTCCCCGGCACGATCGGCTACGTCGCGCTCGGCATCTTCTCGAGCGCGCTGGTCGCATCGTCGTCGCCGGGCCTGTCGTCGTTCGGACCACTGGTCTCGCTCGGGGTCGGGGTCGTGCTCGACGTTCTCCTGATTCCGCCGTTCGGAGCCGAGGGGGCAGCGGTGGCGGCGAGCGCTGCGCTGCTCGCAGGAGGCGCGACCGCTCTCATCCTGTACCGGCGGCGCGCGTCCTTCTCGGTGAGCGCGCTGATCCGGCCCCGCCCCGGCGATCTGGATGTGCTGAAAGCGCTTGCTGGACTCCTGTCCCGGCGCCCGAGTCATCCCGGACGGGCGTAGGGCACAATTCACGCCGTGGACGTCCTCCCGAAGCCGCGTTTGCGGGGTGTGTTCCACCAGTACGCGTTCTACGTCGCGGTCGTGGCCGGGGTCGTGCTGGTGGCGGTCTCCGACTCGGGCCGCGAGCTGATCGCGACGTGGATCTACGCGGCTGCGCTCGCCGCGATGTTCGGTGTCAGCGCGCTCTACCACCGGGTCGACTGGAAGTCGACGCGCGTGCGCACGTGGATGCGGCGGCTCGACCACTCGACGATCCTGCTGCTGATCGCGGGCACGTACACACCCTTCGCGCTGCTCGCTTTCGACGGCAGAGTGGGGGACGCGATCCTGGTCGTCGTCTGGGTCGGCGCGGCGGCGGGACTCGTGCTCAACCTCGCCTGGGTCGACGCGCCGAAGTGGCTGACCGCGCTCGTCTTCATCGCACTCGGCTGGGTGGGCGTCGCCGCGGTGCCGGAGATGTTCGACCTCGGGATCGCGCCGGCGGTGCTCGTCTTCGTCGGCGGTGGCCTCTACACGCTCGGCGCGCTCGCGTACGCGTTGCGGCGCCCCAACCCCGCCCCGGCGACGTTTGGCTATCACGAGATCTTTCACCTGCTCGTGATCGGGGCCGCGGCCGTGCATTTCGTGGCGATCGCGGCATTCGTGCTGCCGCAGGCTTAACCGGGCTGCAACGAGCCGTAACCGGGCTGCAACGAGCCGATCGCTACCTTGATGGCATGAACATGAAGACACAGAAGACCGACGCCGAGTGGCGCGCCGAGCTGAGCCCGGAGCAGTACGAAGTGCTCCGCCGCAAGGGAACCGAGCGCGCCTTCACCGGCGAGTACAACGACACCAAGGATCCAGGCATCTACCGCTGCGCCGGCTGCGGCGCCGAGCTCTTCCGCTCCGACGCCAAGTTCGACTCCGGCTCCGGCTGGCCGAGCTTCGTCGAGCCGGCGAGCCTGGAGAGCGTCGTCACCGAGACGGACACGAGCTACGGGATGATCCGCACCGAGGTCAACTGCGCCGCGTGCGGCGGCCACCTCGGCCACGTCTTCCCGGACGGCCCCGGTCCGACCGGCCAGCGCTACTGCATCAACTCCTGCTCACTCGACCTGGAGCGGGCATGACCGAGACGGCGACCTTCGCGGCCGGCTGCTTCTGGAGCCTCGAGGTCGACTTCCGCAACACGCCCGGCGTCACCGACGTCCAGGTCGGGTACACCGGCGGTCACGTCGAGGACCCGAGCTACGAGCAGGTCTGCAACGGCAGGACCGGCCACGCCGAGGCGGTCGAGGTCACGTTCGACCCGGACGAGGTCTCCTACGACGAGCTCGTCGACACGTTCTGGAGCCTCCACGACCCGACCCAGGTGAACCGCCAGGGCTGGGACGTCGGCACCCAGTACCGCTCGGCGATCTTCACCCACTCCCCGGAGCAGGCGGAGGTTGCGGCCGAGTCGAAGGCGCGGGCGCAGGCTCGCTTCGGCAAGCCGATCGCGACCGAGATCGCACCCGCGTCGACGTTCTGGCCGGCGGAGGAGTACCACCAGCAGTACCTGGTCAAGAACGGCCGGGCAACGTGCCGAATCTGATCTAGCGCGTCCCGATCGGCATCCGTAGCAGCCGCGGGATGGCGGCGGCGGCGCGGGCGGCAGCGGATGGCTGCCGTCCCGCGCCGATCGCCTCCTCCGAGGCCAGCGTCCCCCAGCGAACGAGCTTGCCGCCGACATAGCGGAACGGCTCCGGCGGCAGGCGACGCGCGCGGCGGTCGACGAGCGGCAGCGCCGTCCAGTCGTCGCGCGTGCCGAGCGCGAGCGACGCCAGGATCTGGCCGCCGAGCCAACTCGGCCCGACCCCGTTGCCCGAGTAGCCGGCCCCGAAGTGGATCCGCGTGCCCGGGATCGTCCCGAAGCGCGGCAGCTTGTCGGCGGAGACGTCGATCGGACCGCTCCAGCGTGCCTCGATCCTTGCGTCCGCCAGCGCGGGGAGGAGCGTTCGCAGCCCGTCGTGCGCGCGCGACTGCGCGGCAACGTCGTCGAGCACGCCGGGGCCGACCCGGCCCCCTGGTTCGAGCCGGCCGGACCCGCTGCCCATGAGCACGCGCCCGTCGGGCGTCGTTCGGAAGTAGTGCAGGAACATGCGGCCGTCCGTGACCGCCTCGCCGCCGGTCCAGCCGATCTGCGCCAGCAGCTCCGGCACCGGCTCCGTGAGCACGACCGCGCTCGCGAACGTCGTCTGCCGTCCGCCGAGCGGCCAGGCCGTCGCCCAGGCGTTGAGCGCGAGCACGATCTCGCGGGCCCGAACCGTTCCGCCGGGGGTCTCGAGCCTTGCGGGCTGCACTGCGGTCACGGGCGTGTGCTCGAAGACCTGGACGCCGGCGTCCCGGGCGGCCCGCTTCAGAGCCAGCGCCAGCCGGGCCGGCTGCACGATCGCGCCGTCGCGAAAGAAGACACCGCGCCGGAAGCGCGGCGAGTCGAGCCGTTGCCGGACCTCCTCCCGATCGAGTGCGACCGCCTCCTCCTCCACACCCAGCTCGCGCGCCGCTCGCACTGAGCGATCGACGGCAGCGTCCTCGGCATCCGTCGCGGCGACTTTGAGCAGGCCTCCTTCTCGCATCCAGACGTCCTCGCCCCGCTGCTCGAGCAGGTCGCGCACCGCGGGCACGACCCGGCTCGACGCATGGGCGAGCTGGAGAGCGGCGCCGTCGCCGAGCACGGCGCGGAGCGTCGCGATCGACGACCAGTAGCCGTGGAGGAAGCCGCCGTTGCGGCCGCTCGGCCCATCGCCGATCTCGCGCGCCTCGAGCAGCGCGACGCTCAACGAGGGGTCGCGCTCGCGCAGCGCCAGCGCAGTCCAGAGCCCGGTGTAGCCGCCGCCGACGACGGCGACGTCGACCTCGAGCGGCCCCGCAAGCGCCGGAGCGGCGTCCTCGGGCCGGTGCGCCCGTGCCTCCTCCAGCCACCACGACGGCCGCGACGGCAGCGGCGGCTTCAGGCTCCGCGGTCGCATCGACGCGACTCTATCCCGGCGGTTCGGTTTCCAGCTTGGCTGGGAACGTCGACCGCGTGCGCACGATGTTCGCGATCTACTGGGTCCTGATCCTCGGCGGGCTCGCCCTCTGGATCGGCGTCGGGCTGGTGGTCGAGTGAGACGCTTCGTGTTCGAGAACGGCCTGTCGCTCTTCTTCGGCGCGATCTTCCTGGTCTCGCTGGTCGCGCAGTCGTTCGCCGGCCAGCACGCCTTCAACGCCGACCAGCTCGCCCACGAGTCCCAACCGGTCTCCTGGGTCGACTATGTGCTCTCGCCCGAGTTCGGCGGCGCCGTGCTCGAGAACTGGCAGTCGGAGTTCCTTTAGTTCACGCTGTTCATCCTCGCCACCGTCTGGCTCGTGCAGAAGGGGTCGAACGAATCGAAGCCGCTCCAGGACGCCGGGATCGAATCGGACCGCAAGCAGCAAGTCGGCCGCCACGCGCCGGACGATGCGCCGCGACCCGCGAAGCGGAGGAGGGCCTGGCGGCGGTTCTGGTACGAGAACTCGCTCGTGCTCGCGATGTCGACCATCTTCCTGCTCTCCTGGGGCGGTCAGTCGCTGAACAACTGGCGCGCGCAGAACGACGAGCTGCGCGAGCACGGCGAGCAGACGCTCGGCTGGTCGGAGTACGTGTGCCGCGCGGACTTCTGGGAGCGCACGCTGGAGAACTGGCAGTCGGAGTTCCTTGCGGTCGGCACGATGGCCGTCTTCACGATCTATCTGCGCCAGCGCGGCTCGCCCGAGTCGAAGCCGGTGGGCTCGCCGCACGACGAGACCGGCGCCTCCGGCTGATGCTCGGCGCGTAACCATTTCCTGCCCAGCGGCGTTGTTCGGCCGTGAGCGCACACGCGAGCAACCTCCGCGCGCCGGGACGGCGCCGCAGCCGGCTCCTGCTCGGGCTCGTCGCTGCGCTGCTGGCCTCGGTCCTGTTGTTCGCGCAGGCGTCCGCGTCGGGATCGGGAGTGGACTGCCCACACGGCGCGATCAGCGCGATCGGGCCCGTCGACGCACAGGGGCGCGGGGACACGACCCCCGACGTCAGCTGCCTCGAGCCGTAGCGTCGACGCGCGACGGTGCGGGGCATGATCGGTGGGGGCTGCAGGTCTCGCGCATGTTCGAGGGATTGCCGCCCGGCGCTGCATGCGACACCTGCCGGCCAGAGTGCGTGGCGCTCGATCGCGCATCGGTTGACTTCCATTTGCCCGTCGTCCAGACTCGCCGAACAAGTTCACGTGCGGTGTCGCACAAACTCGGGAGGGGACGATGAGACACTCACGCAAGCTTCGGTTCGGCGCGATTCTGGCGCTGGGTGCAACAGCGGCAGTCATGCTGGCCGCGGCAGCCGCTGCCGCGCCGCTCTTGAAGGAGCGCTTCCATGAGGAGGGCACTTTCGTCAACGAGGTCTTCTGCGGCGTTCCCGACCTCACGGTGGACGGGACGTTTGTCGTGGACGGCGCTGTTCTCGCAGTTCCACACGGGCCTGACGGACTGGTGTACTTCCTCGAGCACATCACGGCGACCAGCGTGCTCACGAACCGTGCCAACGGCAAGACCGTCACCACGACCAGCAGGGTCATCCGCCACGACCTGCGGGTGACCGACAACGGCGACGGCACGCTGACGATTCTCTTCCAGGCAACCGGCAACGACGTCATCTACGGACCGGACGGCAAGGCGATCGGTAGGAACCCGGGGCAGATCAGGCTCGAGTTCCTCATCGACCACAGCGGCACTCCGACCGATCCTTCCGACGACGAGTTTCTCGCCGAGGAGATCGTCAGGGAATCTACGGGCCGGAGCGACGACTTCTGCGGAACCGTGGTGCCCGCACTGAGCTGACATGCAAACCTGACCACGCTCCTGACCCGTCTAGTCAGAAAACGAAAGGGCCGCATCTGCGGCCCTTTCTAGCGATGGGCGGTGACGGGATCGAACCGCCGACCCCCTGCGTGTAAAGCAGGTGCTCTACCAGCTGAGCTAACCGCCCTGGTGGTGCAGTGCCCCCAACGGGATTCGAACCCGTGCAGCCACCTTGAAAGGGTGGTGACCTAGGCCGCTAGTCGATGGGGGCTAGGCCAGAGGGAGGATAGCGGCGGCGCTGGCCGCTACTTGCGCGCGTAGACGTTCAGGATCGTCGCGACGAGCTCGTCGAACGCCTCCGACTTCGTCACGAACGCGCTCGCGCCGGCCTCGAGGGCGGCCGCGCGGGAGAGCCCGTCGGTGTGGCCGCTGACCGCGATCACGCACGGCGCGTGCTCGAGTGCGAGCAGTCGCCGGGTCGCCGCAGGCCCGTCGAGCACCGGCATCGACATGTCCATCAGCACGACCTCGGCCTCGGTGCTCTTGGCTGCCTTGACGGCTTCCCGTCCCGTCGCCGCCGTGCCGACGACCTCGAAGCGGCCGTCCTGGGAGAGCACGGCCGTGAGCGCGTGGGTGAAGATCTGGTGGTCGTCCACCACGAGCACGCGGATCGGGAGCCCCCCCTCCATGAGAAGGGGGACTATGCCAAGCTTCAGTCGTCGGAGGCGCCGTTGCCGTTCTGGAACTGGGCTTCCTCGGTCGACCCCTTCAGCGCGAGCGTCGAGCTCGTGCCGCCGGACACGGCCTGCGCGATCTCGTCGAACCAGCCGGCGCCGACCTCGCGCTGGTGCTTCGTCGCGGTGTAGCCGACGTCCTCGAGCGCGAACTCGCGCTCCTGCAGACGCACGTAGGCAGGCATTCCCTCGGCCGCGTAGCCGCGCGCGAGCTCGAACATCGACTCGTTGAGCGCGTGGAAACCAGCGAGCGTGATGAACTGGAACTTGTAGCCCATCGCACCGAGCTCTCGCTGGAAGCGCTCGATCGTCTCGTCGTCCAGGTGGCGGCGCCAGTTGAAGGAGGGCGAGCAGTTGTAGGCCAGCAGCTTGCCCGGGAACTCGGCGTGGATCGCCTCCGCGAACTCGCGCGCCACGCCGAGGTCCGGAGTAGACGTCTCCATCCAGACCAGGTCGGCATAGGGCGCGTACGCAAGGCCGCGGGCGACGGCTGCCTCGACCCCTGCGTGGACGCGGAAGAACCCTTCCGGCGTGCGCTCACCGGTGATGAACGCGGCATCGCGCTCGTCCGCGTCACTCGTGATCAGCGTCGCTGCATCGGCGTCGGTGCGGGCGACGAGGAGCGTCGGCACGCCGAGCATGTCGGCCGCCAGCCGTGCGGCGAGGAGCGTGCGGATGAACTGGCCGGTCGGGACGAGCACCTTGCCGCCGAGATGGCCGCACTTCTTCTCCGACGAGAGCTGATCCTCGAAGTGGACGCCTGCGGCGCCGGACTCGATCATCCCCTTCATCAGCTCGAACGCGTTCAGCGGACCGCCGAAGCCGGCCTCGGCGTCGGCGACGATCGGGAGCAGGTAGTCGATCGCGTCGTCGTTCCCCTCGGCCCACTCGATCCGGTCGGCGCGCATCAGCGCGTTGTTCAGCCGCTTCACCATCGCCGGGACGCTGTTCGCGGGGTAGAGGCTCTGATCCGGGTAGACGTCGGCGGCGAGGTTGCCGTCCGCCGCGACCTGCCAGCCGGAGAGGTAGATCGCCTTCAGGCCCGCCTTCGCCATCTGGACTGCCTGGCCGCCCGTGAGGGCGCCGAGTGCGGCAACGTAGTCCTCCTCGGCGAGCAGCCGCCAGAGCTTCTCGGCGCCGTGGCGCGCGAGCGTGTGCTCGATCCGCAGCGACCCGCGCAGCCGGATCACGTCCTCCGGCGTGTAGTCGCGGTCGATCCCGTTCCAGCGGTCGGCCTCGGCCCACTCGCGGCCGAGATCGATGGCGTCCTTCGCAGCGGTGGCGTTCATGTCGGCGTCCCTCCGGTCGTGAGCACGGTTTCTTGCCCTACCGTGCCCGGATGGGAGCTATACGGCAAATCGAACATTTGGATCTATCCGATAAACCACGCTAATATCAGCAGGTGCTCCTCGCCCAGATCGAGGCGTTCCTGACCGTCGCGGAGCGCCGATCCGTGTCCGCCGCGGCTGCCGTTCTCTACGTGACGCAGCCGGCCCTGACGACGCGGATCAAGAAGCTCGAACGGGAGCTCGGGGTCGAGCTCTTCGTCCGCACCGCCCGCGGCATGCGCCTGACCGCGGAGGGGCGCGCCTTTCGTCCGCACGCGCAGCGCGCGCTGCAGTCGCTCGCGAGCGGACGCGAGCTGCTGCGCGAGCTGCGCGAGGGCAGGGTGGGGGAGCTGCTCGTCGGAGCCGCGCCCGCGATCTCGACCTACGTGCTCCCGCTCGTCCTCCGCCGCTTTCAGGCGAGCTTTCCGAACGTCCACCTGATCGTCCGCACCGGCCACTCCGAGGAAGTGCTCGAGCTCGTGCTGCGCGAGCAGGTGCAGATCGGCCTGGTGCGCGAGCTGCCACATCCCGCCGTGATCAGCTCGCCGCTCTACGAGGACGAGATCGTGCTCGTCGTCCACCCCGAGCACCGCTTCGCCGGCGAGACGTCGATCGTCGTGCGCGAGCTCGGGGCCGAGCGGCTGATCCTCTTCGATCGCACGTCGAGCTACTTCGTCCTCACGAGTGCCTTCTTCCGCGAGGCCGGCGTCGTGCCGCGCGGCGTCATGGAGCTCGACAACGTCGACGCGACGAAGAAGATGGTCGAGCACGGCCTCGGGATCGCGTTCCTGCCCTACACCGCCGTGCGCGAGGAGCTCGCCTCGGGGGCGCTGCGGGAGGTGGCGATCGAGGGGTACGAGCCGGTGCGCCGACCGATCGTGGCGCTGCGCCGGCGAGACGCGGTCGTGCCGGAGGATCTCGTCGAGGGCCTGCTCGCGGCTGTGTCGCGGGACGAGCTCGAGCGGTAGCGCTAGCGCGCCGTCCAGCCGAGGTCCATCACGACCGGAGCGCCGGTGAAGGCGCGGCCGCCGGGGCCGAGCAGGAACGCCGCCGTCTCCGCCACCTCCTCGGGCTCGAGCATCCGCTTGACCGCTTGGGGGGCGAGCAGGACGTCCTCGACGACGCGCTCGGGCACGACTCCGGTCGCCTTCGACTGAGCTTCGATCTGCGACTCGACGATCGGCGTCCGGACGTAGCCCGGGCAGATCGCCGACGCCGAGATGCCGTGCTCGGCGCCCTCGAGCGCGAGCACCTTCACGAGCCCGAGGAGACCGTGCTTCGCCGCCACGTAGCCCGCCTTGTACGGCGAGGCGACGAGCCCGTGCACGGACGCGACGGCGAGGAAGCGGCCGTCGCCGGACTCGCGGAGCGCCTCCCACGCGTAGCGGGCGAGCAGGAACGGGCTCGTCAGCAGGACTGCGAGCAGCGCCTCCCAGCGCTCCTCGGGGAACTCCGCGATCGGGGCGACGTGCTGAAAGCCGGCGCTCGCGACGACCGCGTCGATGCCGCCGAGGCGCTCGAGCGCCGCGTCGACGGCGGCCCGGTTCCCGGCCGGGGTCGCCAGGTCAGCCTCGAACGGCTCGCCCGGCCCGTCGGGATCCGGCCGCACGTCGACCGCCAGCACGGCATGACCGTCCTGCTCCAGCCGTTTTGCGATCGCACGGCCGATGCCGCTGCCCGCGCCCGTGACGAGTGCCCTGCGTTGCATCTGCGGGACGTTAACGGGCGAAGGTCAGGTAGACGCGCCCGGCGGCGAGAGGATCAGGATCGGGCTGCCGTCGGGCGACGCCTGCACCTCCGCCGCGTACGTGCGCGACTGTGTCAGACGCACGATCTGCCCTTCCTCGAGCGAGTCGAGGGCGCCGACCTTCGGCCTCGTCGTCGGCAGCAGCGAGCTCAGCGGCTTGTCCAGTTCTTCGGCGACGTCGCTTCGGCGCAGGAAGACGGTGCTGTTCGGTTGATCCTTCGACGGCGGCATGAAGACCACGACCGAGTCGACGCTGTCGACATACCTGAGCGTGTAGAGCGACAGCTCGAGCGCCTGCCGGTGGAGCAGGGTTTCCCGGTCCGCCGACGTCGACGCGAGCTCGCACTGCTCCTTGGACCGCGTCCCGCAGAGCCCGAACGAGACGACCTCGCCGCCGGGGTAGACCGCGATGTCGTCCTCTTCGGCCATCCCCTTCGACGTGTCTGGGCGGACGAAGACCGTGCGCACAGGCACGTCCCCCTGTGGCGTCGGCACGGAGAGCGGGCTGACGATGCTGACCGTGAGCTGCGAGCCGTTCTCCGCCCGGTACGACTTCGGGATTCGGTCGGCGATCTGGCGCACCTTCGCGACCTTGCTTCCCGTCGGCTGCCACGCAGACCAAGCCGGCTCCTCCTGCTTTTCGGTTCCGGTCGCGAGCACGATGAACGAGCCGATGCCGGCGCCGACGACGGCGGCGAGCAGCACGTAGATGAGGCCGAAGCGGAAACGATAGGAGCTGCGCCGCGCGCGCTCGCGCCGGTCGGGGACGAGCACGAGCTCCGGCTCGGGCGTCGGCGCGCCCGGGGTCACATCGTCGGCCATGCGTCCTCGTTCGCGTAGTCGATCTCGGGCATGGTCAGTTTCGCCGCGTCGAGGATCTCGACCAGCTCGTCGCCGAACACCTCGCGCCGCGCCACGAGCTCGTCGGCGATCCGCTCGACCGCGTCCTTGTTGTGCCGGACGAGGTTGTAGGCCGAGACGTACGCCTGGCCGAGGATCTGGGCGGCGAGCGCGCGCTTGTCGCGATCGTTGAGCACGCCGGCGATCGGGTTCTCGGTGAAGGGGCCGCCGCCGCTCGTGCGGTTCATGATCTGCAGGCCAATCGACTCGAAGCGCTTCAGCACGCGTTCGCGCGCCTGCTCCTCGCTCTCGTCGTCGAGCGGCGTCACCGTGAACGGCTCCGGCCCCATCGCCGACGCGCCGACCATCCACGCGGCCTGCGCGGTCGCCGACTGGACATCGCCGCCGACGCCGTTCGAGTTCTCGCCGTAGAAGACGCGCTCCGCCGCCATCGCGCCGAGCGCCCAGACGAGTCGGGCCATCTCGTCGCTGCGGAAGCGGCTGAACCGCTCCTCCTTCTCGAGCGCCTGGTGGTGGCCGAGCGAGCCGCCGCGCATCCGGATCGAGAGCCGCGTCGACTCGGAGCCCTGCATGAAGACGTGTCCGGCGGCAGCGTGGCCGGCCTCGTGGATCGCGACCGCCTTCGTCTCCGAGGCGATGTACTCGACGCCGACGGCGGTGCCCGACTCGATCGTCGTCATCGCCTCGACGAGGTCGCTCCAGGAGAACCGGTCGCGGCCGTCGTGATGCGCGAGCGTCAGCGCCATCGAGCAGACCTGATCGATCATCGCCGGCGAGTAGCCGTTCGTGATCCGAGCGATCTCGTCGCGTCGCTTCGGCGTGTCGAGGTCGGCCTCGTGGGCGACCCTCGTGATGTAGAGGTCGAAGACGTCGAGCCGGTCCTGCTTCGTCGGCGTCCGGAACCAGACGTGCCGGCCCATCCGGCCCGGCCGGATCAACGCGGGGTCGAGCCGGTCGAGCGGCACGTTCGTCGCGCCGATGAAGTAGATCTGGTCGCCGCGCGGGCCGGGCGGAGCAAGCCGGAGCGGGATCTTGCCGAGCCGCCGCGGGACGATGTAGGTCGCGTCGAGGAACGTGTTGAGGCGGCTCGTCATCACGCGCTTGCTGAAGGGCGGATTGTCGATCCCGTCCATGACCACGAGCAGCTGGTTGAGCGCGAGCCCGCCCATGCCGCCGCCCATGCCGGGGAACGTGAAGTTCAGGATCCCGTTGAGGCGCGTCTGCAGGCCGGACGGCGCGATCCGCTCGGGTGCACGCTGCTCGAACATCCGCTCCCGCCAGCGGCGCGTCTCGAGGATCAGGTCGCCGCTCGGGTTCAGCGCTCCGTGCGGCCCGAAGAAGAGGTGGTCGCTGATGTCGGGCGGGGCGAACGAGCCTGCCGGGGCGCCGCCGCCCAGGGTCTGCCTGCGCATCCCGACCGCGTCGATCTCGTCGATGAAGACGATGCACTGGCCGCCCCACTTGCGCGCGAGCCGCTTCGCCTTCCAGGCGAGGTAGCGGACGATGATCGCGTCGACGCCGATGAACGTCTGGGCGAAGCCGGAGCCGGGGATCGAGACGAACGGCGAGTTGAAGCCGGTGGCGATCGCCTTGGCGAGCATCGTCTTGCCGGTTCCGGGAGCGCCGAGGAAGAGCAGACCGCGCTCGCGCTTGCCGCCGGCGCGCTCGAACGCCTCACCGGACTGCCACAGCGTGACGACGCGACGCACCTCCTCCTTCGCCTCGACCTGGCCGCGGACGTCGGCGAGCTTGACGCCCCACTGCGCGTCGCCGGGCTCGAAACCGCGGATCTGCGAGATCCCCATCAGGAGCATCGGCCCCATCAGGATCGCGAAGTTGGCGATGAAGAGGAAGGTCACGAAGATGACCTGACCGAGGACGGCCGGGTTGCTGAGCGCGTCGACGATGCCGTTGAAGATGTCGGCGAACGTGCCCCACCACGAGCCGCCGTTGAAGAGCCAGACGATCGTGTTGACCGTGATCAGGACGATCGCGAGCCGCCACTTCTTGCGCCAGTACCAGGCGCGGCGGCGGCCCATGATGTCCTCCTCGCGCAGCTGCTGGCTGTCGGCGCCGAAGAGGCTCGGCCAAGGGATCAGACGGCGGAAGAGGAGGTCGGCGAAGCCTCGGAAGACGATGACCACGCCGAGCGTCGCGAGCAGCGCCCAGTACCACGCCCAGCCGTTCTGCTGCGTGAACCAGATGTAGAGCGCGGGGCTCGTCAGGAGCGCGACGATCGTGGCTGCTCGGGTGAGCAGGCGCCACTGGTCGGCGAGCTCGGTCGAGGGGGGCTGGTCGCGCGCGATCGGCGTCGGGCCGATCGTCGGTTCCGCGGTCGCCATGCCTGATTAGACCCGATCGAATGCGGATGGTTGTTAGCGGCAGATTAAGCGATCGTTGCTACAAAGCCCGCCGTGTCGGACGTCGCCCGCCGTTACCACGATCCGCGCTACCGCGCGATTTTCGCCGACGTCGCGATCGGACTGGCGCTCCTGGCCGTCGTCGCGCTGACGCCGTCGGGGCAGGCGTTCTCCGCGATCTTCGATCCACTGCCGGAGGCGCTCGGCGCGCTCGTCCTCGGTGCGCTCCTCGTCGCCCTCTCGGCGCTCGTCCGGCTGCCGCTCTCGGTCTGGCTCGGGCTCACGCACGAGCGCGAGTTCGGCTTCTCGCGCCAGTCGGGGAAGGAGTACGCGCTGGATCGTGTGAAGGAGGTCGGAATCGGTGCAGGTCTGACCGGCGCCGCGATGGCCGGGCTCGTCGGCGCGGCCGCCCTCTTCCCGACCTGGTGGCCGGTCGTCGCCGCGGTCGGGGCCGCCGTCCTCGTCCTGCTCCTCAGCTTCGTCGCGCCGGTTCTGCTCGAGCCCGTCTTCAACAGGTTCCGGCCGCTCGAAGACTCGGAGCTGCGCGCCGCAGTGATGCGCCTGGCCGCCGATGCGGGTGTGCCGGTGCGGGAGGTGCTCGTGGCCGACGCGAGCAAGCGGACGACGAAGCTGAACGCGTACGTCTCGGGCCTCGGCGCGACGCGGCGCGTCGTCCTCTACGACACGCTCGTCGAAACGGCGACGACGGCCGAGGTGCTGACCGTGGTCGCGCACGAGCTGGGGCACCGCCGCTACCGGCACGTCGCGCTCGGCACCGCGATCGCGATGGCGGGATCGGCCGGCTTCGTGCTCGTCCTCTGGGCGCTGCTCCGGGACGACGGCGTCAAGGACGCGATCGACGCGAGCGGAGCGGGCGATGCGCGCGTCGTCCCGTTCGTCCTGCTCCTCGGCGCGCTGCTCGGGCTCCTGCTCGCGCCGCCGCAGGCGGCGCTGTCGCGCAGCTGGGAGTACGCGTGCGACCGCTTCGCCGTCGAGCAGACCGGCGACCTGACCGCGTTCGAGTCGGCGTTCGGCCGCCTCTCCGAGGCGAACCTGCCCGACCCGAAGCCACCGCGGCTCGCCTACCTCTGGCTCTTCTCGCACCCGACCGTCCCGGAGCGGCTCGAAGCGGCGCGACGTGCGGCGGGGTCGATTACCGTGCCGGCATGATCAAAGCCACACTGCACACCAGCGAAGGACCGATCGAGATCGAGCTCTATCCGAACGAAGCGCCGAAGACGGTGGAGAACTTCACCAAGCTCGCCGGCGACGGCTTCTACGACGGGCTCATCTTCCACCGCGTCATCCCCGACTTCATGATCCAGGGCGGCTGTCCCGAGGGCAGCGGCACCGGCGGGCCCGGCTACAAGTTCGAGGACGAGTTCAACGAGCACAAGGTCGAGCGCGGCGCGCTCGCGATGGCGAACTCGGGCCCGAACACGAACGGGAGCCAGTTCTTCATCGTCACCACCGAGGCGGCCCCGTGGCTCGACGGCAAGCACACCGTCTTCGGGAAGGTGACGAGCGGCCAGGACGTCGTCGACGCGATCTCGATGGTCGACCGGGACGGCCGCGACAAGCCGGTCACGCCGGTCACGATCGACCGCGTCGAGCTGACTTAGTGTCTATCAGACACTAAGTCGCCTTCGACCGCGTGCCCGCGCGCGCGATCGAGAGCTTGTGTCTATCAGACACTAAGTCTCGTCCTCGTCGTCCTCCGCCGGGGAGCCGGGCTCGAGCACGGCGCGCTCGTCCGGCGCGTGGCGGAGGACGTCGTTGACATAGGCCTCGACGGCCGGCATCAGGCCGATGTCCTCGTCCTGCTCCTGGGAGAGGAACCAGCGGTGCTCGAGCGCCTCGTGGAAGACCTCGGCCGCGTCGCGCTTGCCCCACAGTTCGGTGGGAATCGCGGCGACGGCGGGCTCGAACACCTCGGAGAGCCAGCGGTGCACGGCGACCGTCTCGGGTACGGGACGACCCTCCTTGCGGTCGAGCTCGGCGCGGTAGCGGGCGAGGTCGTTGAGGAGGCGGCGTGCCTGGTTCTCCTGCGCGTTCAGTCCGGTGAGCGCGTGCAGCCGCCGCCGGTGATGGCCAGGCTCGACGACGCGAGGGCTGAGCCGCAGCCGATAGCCGTCGTCGCCCGCGACGAGCTCGAGCTCCTCGACGTCGAAGCCGAGCTCGTTCAGCCGGTGCAGGCGGTCGTCGATCTTGTAACGCGTGTCGTCGGCGAAGAGCTCGTCGCGCGTCAGCTCGTCCCAGAGGGACTCGTAGCGCGCGATCAGCTCGGCGGCCGTCTCCTCCGGCTTCAGCTCGCCGTCCCTGCCGAGCTCCGCCTCGACGTCCGCGAGCTCCCCCGCCCAGTTCTCCTCCGCGATTACCAGGTCGTGGCTGCGCTGGCCGTCCGAGAGGCTCGGGTGGAGCTCACCCGTCTCGGCATCGACGAGATAGGCGGCGAGCGCGCCCGCGTCGCGGCGGAAGAGCGTGTTCGAGAGCGAGCAGTCGCCCCAGAAGAAGCCGCCGAGGTGAAGGCGGACGAGGAGCTCCGCGCCCGCGTCGAGCAGCCGCCGGCGCAGGTCCGGCAGGCTGCCGCGGGCGAAGAGGGTGCGAAACGGCAGCGAGTAGTCGAGGTGACGCGTGATCAGGATCGCGTCGAGGTCGCCGCCTCGCTCGGAGACGACGCCGACGGCTTCCACCACCGGCATCTCGTCCGCCGCGAGCGCACGGAGCAGCCGGTACTCGCGCTGGGCCAGCTCGACGGGCAGCTCCTTGAGCGCGTACAGCTTCGGCCCGAGCGCGCCGTCGTACTCGACGAAGCGAACGACGTGGCGATGGATTCCGCGCATGACCTCCACGAGCCGCGGGTGCTTCCACTCCTCGAGCGGCTCGTCCCAGGGCAGGTCGAGGAAGTCCGGGTGCCCGGTGCGGGCGATCAGCTGAAGCCGGGCGGGCACCTCAGCCGCCGTGGAGCTCGTGGTCGAGGGTCAGGAACATCGCGTGTGACCACAGAAGCGGCGAGGGCGGCAGCCCCCACTTGGCGACCCAGACGTCGAACTGGTCCGGGTGAAGCAGGTGATCCTGCGACTGCTCCGGCAAGTCGCCCTCCGGTGTCGCGTGCGCAGCGATCCACTCCAGCCGTTTCTCGCCCTGATCCGGCTCGGCGAGCCCGAGCATCGCCGTCAGCAGCAGCCATTCGCCGCCGCCGTAGTAGACGTCGTCGAGGTGCCGGTGCATGCCGCCGCCGGGGCTGACGAGCGGCGTCACGTCGACCGGGCCGAAGCCGAGGAAGGGGAGGACGAGCAGGCTCGCGTCGAGACGCTCCTCCGCCCGCGAGAGATCGAGGTCGTCGCCGAGGCCGGCCGCGATGCAGGCGAGGGTTGCCGCGTGGACGCCCTCGCGCTCCTCCCACCAGTCGAAGCACGGCTCCTGGCGCACCCGTTCGAGGTGGGCCGCCGTCGCCGACACCACGTCGCGCCAGCGGGCACCGCCGCCGTGCCGGGCGCCGTGCTCGCGCAGCGCCCAGAGGAAGAGCCCCCAGCCGTCGTGCTGCCGGTGCGGCCACTCGCTCTCGTCGCGCTCGCCGTCGAGCGTGTAGCGGGCATCGAAGCCGAGGCCGGCCTCGACGGTCCGCCCCACCCAATCGAAGAACGCCTCGGCGCTCTCGACCTCGCCGACTCGGCTCATCGCGTCGGCGATGAAGGAGCCGTCGCGAAGCCAGGAGAAGCGGTAGGGCGGGAACGTCGGGCACGCCACGTAGCCGCCGCTCGGCGACTGGCCCGCGCGGATTGTGTCGACGCTGGCGCGCCGGAGGTCAGCGAGATTCGATGCGAGCACCGATGAAGGATGCCGGGGGCCGCTCGAGCGTGTTGCCATCCACCGTGGCGATCGCGCCGTAGTGGGCAACGAGCCCGAGGCCCGCCCGCGTCGGGTTGCCCGACGGATCCGGCCGCATCCCGGTGACGTGGTTGTCCTCGATCGAGCAGTGCGAGTAGTCGCCGCAGAAGATCCCGACCCCCAGAGCATCCTCGACGAGGTTGTCCTCGACGTGGCCCATCGACATCTCGGTCACGGCGATCCCGCGCAGCTCCGTCGAGCGGACCTGGTTGTCGCGCACCATCACGTTGGCCATGTGCGAGACGATGCCCTCGCTCCCGCCGACGACGACGCAGTCCTCGACGACGCTTGCGGGCAGTCGCGAGGCGAAAGAGATGTCGATGCCCTGGGTCGCGGCCTCGGGAAGCGAGCGGATCTCGCAGTCGTGGACATGGAGCTCGCTCTGGCGGCCGTTGATCCCGTCGAGCTCCGCCGACTCGACGACGACGCCGTCGATCTCGACGCTCTCCGCATCGCGCACCTCGATCCCGTACTCACCGCCGTGGACGGTCAGATTCCTCAGGGTCACGTCGTCCGCCGTCACGACGATGCCGCCGCGGACGATCGCGCCCGGCTCGCCGACCACGGTCTGGGCATGGTCGAGGACGAGTGGGCCCTGATGGACGCCGGCCGC
>CAVYSL010000004.1:0-226931 GCA_963771185.1 uncultured Gaiellaceae bacterium | reverse complement strand
CGCGAGTGCTGGGAAGGCCGAGAGAGGCGCGGGCCGATCGGCGATCCTCGGGGCCGCGCTCGAGTTGATGGCCGAAGGCGGCGTCCCGATCTGCGCATGGACGCCGTGGCTGCCCGAGCGGGGTCGGCAAGGCCGCCATCTATCGGCGATACCGGTCAAAGGATGAGCTGGCCGCGGCCGCGCTGGCGGCGCTGGTGAGCGAGATCACCGTGCCGGACACCGGCTCGACGCACGCCGACTTGCTCGCGTTGATGCGAGATGCAGTCGAGGTCTACAGCGGGCCTGTCGCAGCGGGAGCGATGCCGAGCCTGGTCGAGGCGATGAGCCGGAATCCCGAGCTCGCCGAGGCGGTTCGCGACGGCTTCCTAGCGGCGCGGCGGGCAGCGCTGCGGGAAGTGCTCGACCGCGGCATCGGACGCGGCGACCTGGCCCCCGACCTCGATGCCGAACTCGCTCTCGACGTGCTCGCCGGGCCGCTCTTTTACCGGCTGCTCATCACCCGTGGCCCACTCGACGAGCAGCTCGCGGCGGGCGTCGTCGAGCTGATCTTGCGCGGCTTCGCACCTGACGAGCCACGCCGCGTGAAGCCCTGAACCGCACAAAAAGGAGACAACACAGTGAAGATCCACGCAATCCAAACCGGAACAGTCGCCGTGACGACCGCTTGGCGCGAGGGCGTCGGTCACGGTAGGCGCCGCCTGCTGAACACGATCCTCGACCGGGAGTGGACGGAGCCGCTGCCGATCTACGCCTTCGCGATCGAGCATCCGGAGGGCATCATCGTCGTCGACACCGGCGAGACCTCCCTTGCCTCCCAGCCCGGCTACTTCCCTCGCTGGCATCCGGGTATCCGCGCCTTCCGCGAGTGGGTCGAGCCGGGGCAGGAGATTGGTCCGCAGCTCGAACGGCTCGGGATTCGATCCGGCGACATTCGCTGGGTCGTTCTGACTCACCTGCACACCGATCACGCCGGCGGTCTGCACCACTTTGCGGACAACGACATCCTGGTCACTCGCGCCGAGCTCGAGTTCGGGTCGGGCTTGCGCGGTCGCTTGCGCGGCTACGTCGCGAACAAGCACTGGCCCGCCTGGTTCGAGCCGACCGCGCTCGCGCTCGAGCCGGAGCCGCTGGGGCCGTTCCCCCAGAGCCTGCGCCTGACAAAGGCGGGCGATGTCACCCTCGTGCCCGTTCCCGGCCACACCCCCGGCCAGGTCGGCGTTCTCGTCGACGAGGGCGACCACACTGTGTTCCTCGCCGGCGACAGCTCATACACGCAAGACCTGATGCTGCGCGGGAAGGTCGATGGCGTCGGCGCCGACGACGCCGCGGAACGGGACACGCACGAGCGGATCCGCGCCTACGCTGCGGCGAATCCCACCGTCTACTTGGTCGCGCACGATCCGGAGACAGGGGCTCGGCTCGCCGAGCGGCGACTCGTGCATCCGACCCCGGCGGAGGTGGCGGCGTGATCGCCTTCGAGACAGAGGTGCGCATTAGACGCCCCGCCGAGGAGGTCTTCGCCTACGTCGCCGAGCCGCTCAACTTCCCGCATTGGAATTCGGCGGTACAAGCCGTGCGCAAGACGTCCGGAGGCGAGAGCGAGGCGGGCTCCACCTATTCGATGGAGCGCGAGCTGCCAACCGGGCCTGCCGCGAACACGCTCGAGATCGTTGCCCGCGAGCGCCCGACAGAGTTCGCGATTCGCACGACGTCGGGCCCAACCCCGTTCCACTACCGCTTTCGCTTCGCGCCGCAGGATGGCGCAACGGCCATCCACCTCTACGCGGAGGCCGAGCTGGGTGGGGCCGCCGATGCTTTCGCACCGATCGTGCGGCGCGCGCTTCGGAAGGGCGTGGACGAGAACCTCGCGAGGGTGAAGGCGATCCTCGAAGCTGCCGGCCGACTGAACTGCGTCAGCCGGCCGGCGCAATCACGTCCGCGGAAGAGCTCTAGGCGAGGTACGCGCAGAGCTCCGGGGTGATGTCGAGGTCCCACTGGCCCGCGACGAATGGGATCGTCTCGGTTCCGTCCGGGGCGACGACGAAGACGATCCGGCCGACCTGCTTCGCGATCGGCCCCTCGCCGCGCGCGATGAAGAGCCGCTCCCGGCCGGCGACGGTCTGGGTCAGCGTGCCGTCGGGGGCGAACTCGTTGACCACGGGCCCACCGAGGACGGAAGAGATCGACTTCCCGTTCGCCGGGTTCGACCAGGTGACCGTGAACGCGCGCTCCACGTGGAGCCGCTGGCGGACGAGGGCGCCACTCTCGTCGAAGTACTCCCAGACCGTGAAGACGCCTTCCGAGTGGATCTGGACCGGGAAGCCGCACGCCGTGATCGTGCGCGTGCTGTCGAAGTCGTGTGCGTGCGGACGTCGGGTGGGTCGGCCAGGGCCGCAGGCGCGAGGACCGCGGCGACGACGAGGGCGGCGGCGAGGAGTCGCATGGTGCTCCTTTCGTCGGTGTCATACGTCAAAAGCTCTGACGATATGACGAGAGCGAAGTTAGGAGCGCGCGCGGCGGCGACGGAACGCCTGATGCGCCGCCCGGTCGGCGCAGAGCCGGCAGCAGTAGCGGCGAACACCACTTCGCGTCCGGTCGATGAACACGCAGCGGCACGGGCCGGCGTCGCAACGGCCGAAACGGGGCCAGCGTCCGACGGCGATCTCCTCGAGCAGCGCGCGGGCGGCGAGAGCGTCGGCGAACTCCCGGATAGGTGCGCCCGGCCGGTCATAGCGGAAATCGGAACGGCCCTCGTGCCGCTCGAGCCAGGGCTGTGCACCTGTTCCGGCCAGGATCGTGTTCAGCTCGGCGACGGCCGTCTCCTCGTTCGCGGCGTCCCAGGCGCGAGTGAGGCGCGCACGCAGAGCGCGGAGAGACTCGACGTCGTCGACGCTCGCGATGCGCGCGGCATCCGTCAAGCCGTGCCGCAGCAAGAAGCGCTGCACGAAGCCGACGTCGCGGAGGCATTCCGGGTCGGGCTCGAGCTCGTCCCACGTGTTGATGAGGCGGAGTGCGAATCCGACTCCGTCGCTGGGCTCGAAGGTCGTGCCCTCCACGCAGCCAGTCTAGAGACGGTCAGATGCTCGAAGCGTCTGAGCCGCTGATTGCGTCGAGAACGCCGTCGAGTGGTTGCGGGACGCGGCCGAGGTCGAGTGCGTCCACGAGCGGCGCCGCGTAACGGATCTTCCAGTTGTGGAGCCAGCCGTGCAGCTGCGCTTCCAGCGGCTTCGCGCGCTGCGCCGGCTGCTTCCGGTAGGTGGTGAACGCACCCAGCTGCCCTCGCTCCTCGACCAGCTCGAGCATCCGCTCCGTGCCGAGCGCGCGAACGAGCTCCCCCTCGAGATCGGGGTTGCACGCGAAGAAACCGTCGGCCTCGAAGCCGGCGCGTTCGAGCCCACGAAGAACGGCAGGCTCCTCCGCGACGTCGTAGAGACCGGCGACGCGAACTCCGGTCACCCCGCGCAGGGCGCGCTCGATCGCCTGCGCTCCGCCGATCGCGACGACGGCGACGCCCTCGGCGGCGAGGTCGCGGCCGCGCCGGGCAGCGAGCGTCTCGAGCGCGATCCGGTCGCTCAGCCCCTCGACGAGGACGAGGGCGCGCTGCGTCATCGCGCCGTCAGCGCCCGTCGAGGAAGATCGTCCAGGGCCGGATCCGGCCGATGCCCTGCACGTCGCGGCCGTCGCTGCACCACGGATCCGGCGCCAGCAGCTCCCGCGCCTCTGCCTCGTCGGCGACCCGCATGACGAGCAGCGCGCCCGACCCGTCCTCGAACGGGCCGCCGAGCATGATCACGCCGCGCTCGAAGAGACCGTCCATGAAGGCGGCGTGCTCGGGCCAGAGCGGCTGCTCGCGCGCACCCTTGCCGGGCACCCACTCCGAGCCCGCGGGCCGGTCGACGACGAAGAGCCGCTCGCTCATCCAGGCATTCTCGCCGACGACTCAGGCTCTAGGGCGCGGGGGCCGGTCGCACGACGACGTCGACGACGTAGGAGAGGCTGACATCGCCCACCCGCGCTCTCAGTCTCCAGCAGCCGGCAGTCGGGAAGCTCACCGGCGACATGAACGACGGCTCGTCCGCGCTCGCGAACGAGCCCTGATTGACCCCGAGCACACGCAGCGGTGGAGCAGGCGCGTCGAGGCGCTCGCCCGAGATCGCCGGCACGCTCCAGGACGGTGAGGTCACCCAGAGCAGCTTGTCGCCGATCGAGCCGTCGGCGCCCACGCTGTCGTACGGCACCGCGCTGACGCCGTCCGCCGAGGCCCGCCCAGAGGAGACCGTTTCCGTACCAGGCACACGCTGCGTGGCTGACCCGGCGGCCGGTTCGCGTTCGGGAGCGTCACCGGGCACGCCTGGGTCGTGTCGATGCGGAGGAGCGTCCGTGAGCGGTAGCGCTGTGCGAACTGGTCGGGACGCTGCACGAAGAACGTCCGTCCGCGGCTGGAGCCGGCGCAGCCGGGGCACCAGTACGCGAGCGTGTACGTACCTGAATCGAGCGGCGGCACGCTGGACGTCTGCAATCCGCGCCCGTTCCTGTCCGGCGTGACCGAACCGACGAAGTGCAGGCGTGGGTCGAAGCGCGAGTGGACCTCAGGCGCGAGCTCGGCTTGGACGAGGTACAGCCGCACGGGTCGCTGCAGCGGTTTCACCTGCCGTCTCGGCTGGAAGTCCCTCGACGTCGCGCCCGTCCGCACGGTGATGCGGTCGTTCGGCGCAGCGCTTTGCTGGTCGAGCAGGAAGAAGAGCGCTGCGCGCGCGTTCGCCGGCGCGGCGAGCGCTACGAGGACAACCGCGATGAGAGCGAGACGCTGCACCGCCGTTCTGCTCGGTAGTACAGCAGATGGAGTCGGCATCAGGCCTTGACGCGGATCGTCAGCGTCCGGCGCCGCCCGTCGGCGTCTACCGCCGTCAGCCTGACGAGGTACGTGCGGCCGCGAACCAGCTTGGTCGCGCCCATCCGCGCCTTGAACAGGTACGTGGCGGCGCGCGAGACCCTGGCCGCTGCAGCCGGCTGCGCCTTCGTCGCCCGGACTCCAGCGAGCGACGTGCCCGCGAGCAGCGTGAGCGGGCGCGTCGAGCGCAGCGGCGTCACACGTGCCTCGAGCCGGGCGGCGCCGCCGACCGAGAAGCGGACGGACAGTGTCGCGACGCCGCGCGCCCTCGACGTGCGCGCGGGCTTCCCTGCTGCGCGGAGCGCGGGGCGGACCTGCGCGGGTGCACGGATCGTCCGCGGCGGCTCGACGACGGTGACGACGCGGGCCGTGTCGTTCGCCGGCTGCGAGTCGCTCGGCTGCGCGGAGGAAACGGCGTTGAAGGCCAGCGTCCCGGGCTCGCGCACGACGGCGCTGATCCGCACGGTCGCGACGAGGTCGCCGGCGAGGAAGTCGAGATCGCATGCGAGCGTCGCACCACCGGTGCAGCCGGGCCCGCGGTCCGACTGGCTGCCGGCGTAGGCGACCTGCGACGGAAGCTGAACGGCGAGGAGTGCGCGCGACGCAGGCCCGCCGAGGTTCCGGACGTTGAGCACGTACGTGATCGTGTCGCCGACGGCCGGCGCAGCAGGTGTCGCGGTCGCCTGGACGACGAGATCCGGCGCCGGCCCGCCACCGCCGCCGCTCGAGGGTGGGGATGCCGGGGGAGAGGGAGGTGCGGTGCCGATGGTGACCGACTGCGTCGCCGTCACCTTCCCTGCGGCCGCGGCCGTGATCGTGGCTGAGCCGACACCGGCGTCGCGGTAGTAGAAGCTCGTCGAGCTCACCCCCGAGGCGATCGGCGTCGTCAGCGTCGCCGTCCAGGGGCCGCCGGGGCCTGTCGCGAGCTCTCCCGTCGACGAGGAGGACGAGAGCGCGACCGTCACCGGCACGCCCGCCGTGTACGGGGTGCCGGTGCTCGTCTGCAGCTCGACCGTCAGCGGCGTCGACGCTGCACCCGGCGCGACGGTTTGCTCGGGAGAGGTGAACGCGAGCCGGGACGGCTGCCACGCGCCGAACGTGCGCCAGGCGGTCGTGGCAGTGGCGCCGTCGAGGCTGCCGGTGCACCAGCCCGCGCCACAGCCGGCTTCCGGGGTGTCGCCCGAGTCGGCGATCGCCGCGGCGAGCCGGACGAGCACCGCGTCGGTCTGCGCGTTGAAGGTCGCGTCCGGAATGCCGGCGAGGTTCTTGGGCGACCAGGCGTAGCCGAAGCGGCCGTTGCCGGCCGAGCGCAGGGCGTAGGTCTGGGCCGAGACGTAGTCCTGCATCAGCTCGACCGGGACGTCCGTCCAGCCGAAGGCGGCGTCGTAGCGCCAGGCCGCATTTGCGAGCGGGCTGGAGGACGCGACCAGGAAGCTTCGAGCTGCATCGGCCGACGCCGGCGCGACGCCGGCAAGCGAGCTCTGGTGCTGCAGATACTCGTTCAGCAGGTCGCGGCGCGCTTCCCGCGTCGCGCCGGCAACGGCGTAGTGACGCACGTCGCCGTACACCTCCTGCGACCAGTCGCTCGCGAAGCGGCTGAGGTCGTTCCAGAAGCCTGCGTCCTCGTACCAGTCCTGCAGCCGCGCCTGGTAGAGCGAGAGATCGGTGGTCGCCTGGCCGATCCCGGCGATGAACACGGGCCCGCGCGCCGCCGGCAGCGTGCCGTCTCCGTCGTAGAGGCCGTTCAGGAACGCTCGCATGTTCGCCCGCGCATTGCCGGTGCCCTGCCGCACGGCCGAGGAGAGCTCGTTCAGCGCCCACGTGTCTCCCGCAGCCACGTCGTAGCCGGCCGTCGCCATCCGCCGCCGCGCCTCGACTCCGGCTGCGTACCAGGACTGTCCGGTCGAAGCGACCCAGGCCGTCCAGCCATTGACGCTGATCTCCGCGAGCGCGTGGAACGCCGGCCCGAGCGCCCGGATGCGCCACGCCTCGTCGGCCCGGGACTGCGTCTTGTCTCCAACCGGCGGGACGGAGATGTAGTACTGCGCGCAGGGCGAAGGCGTCGCGGCCAGTTTCGTCGCCAGGCGGCGCCAGTCCGTGGGCGCGTAGAAGACGGCACGCAGCGGCTGGCACGCGGCTGTTCGCAGCGCGTGCACGCGCGGTCGCTGCACGAGCTCCGTCCACAGTCGCTGTGTCGCGGCGGGCGTCAGCGAGGGAACCGGGTTGGTGGCCGAGCCGCCGGCAGCAGCCGCCGAACTGGTGATCAACCCGGCGGCGACCAGACCGCCGGAGAGCATGAGCAGCCTCCGTAGCACCTGAACCCCCTCCGGCCCGCGAACAACGGGCAGAGTAGCCGCACATGCTCGAGCTCGAAACCCCGCACGGCCCGGCCCGCGCTCAGCTGCACCCGGCCGACGCGCCGCGGGCAGCGCTCGTGCTCGGGCACGGGGCCGGCGGAGGGATCGCAGCGCCCGACCTCGTTGCCGCCACGGCGGCTGCGCTCGCCGCACAGATGTCCGTCGCGCTCGTCGAGCAGCCGTACCGCGTCGCGGGGCGACGCTCGCCTGCGCCGGCGGCTCAGCTCGACGTGGCCTGGGTCTCGATCGTCGAGCAGCTCCGCGAGGATGCGCTGAGTGGGCTGGCGCTCGTGACCGGCGGCCGCTCCGCCGGGGCGCGCGTCGCCTGCCGCACCGCCGCCGCCACCGGCGCGGTCGGCGTCGTCTGCCTCGCCTTCCCGTTGCGGCCGCCCGGGCGCGCGTCCGCTCCGAGCCGGTTGCCCGAGCTCGACGCGGTCGCGGTACCGATGCTGGTCGTCCAGGGCGAGCGCGATCCGTTCGGGATCCCGCCGCCCTCGGAGCTGCGCTCGGTCGTCCTCGTACCGGGCAACCACAGCCTCCGTGCTGCCACGCCGGTGACGGACGCGGTCCAGAACTGGCTTTCGCGCCTGCTCTGACTGTGCGAACATATGTTCGTGTCGAGAGAGGCGACGATCCTGCACGCCGATCTGGACGCGTTCTTCGCGTCCGTCGAGCAGCGGGACGAGCAGCGACTGCGGGGGCGGCCGGTGCTCGTCGGCGGAGGTGTCGTGCTCGCGGCGAGCTACGAGGCGAAGGCGTTCGGTGTCCGCACGGCGATGAGCGAGCGTCAGGCGCGGCGACTCTGCCCGCACGCAGTCGTCGTCAAGCCGCGCTTCTCGGCCTACGTCGAGGCGAGCAAGGCCGTGTTCGAGGTGTTCGAGAACACGACGCCGCTCGTCGAGGGTCTCTCGATCGACGAGGCGTTCCTCGACGTGCGCGGGATGGAGCGGGGCTTCGGGACGCCGGTCGAGATCGCCGAGCGGCTCCGGCGCGACGTGCTCGACCGGGTCGGGCTGCCGATCACCGTCGGCGTGGCCAGGACGAAGTTCCTCGCCAAGGTCGCGAGCGCGGTCGCGAAGCCGGACGGGCTGCTCGTGGTCCCGCCGGACAAGGAGCTCGCGTTCCTCCACCCGCTCCCGGTCGAGCGCCTCTGGGGTGTCGGGCCGGTCACGGCCGCCAAGCTGCGCGAGCGCGGGATCGCGAAGGTGCGGCAGGTTGCACTGCTGCCGGAGTCGGTGCTCGTCTCGATGCTGGGGCGCGCGTCCGGCCGGCACCTGCACGCCCTCGCGCACAACCTCGACCCACGGCCCGTCCGCACGGGGCGGCGGCGCGGCTCGATCGGGTCGCAGCGGGCGCTCGGCCGTGCGCCAACGTCAGCCGAGGCGCTCGACGCGGCCGTGATCGGGCTCGTCGACCGCGTCACCCGCCGGATGCGCGCCGCCGGACGCGTCGGGCGCACGGTCGTGCTCCGCCTGCGCTTCGACGACTTCTCCCGGGCGACCAGGTCGCACACGCTCCCCCGGCCGACCGCGCAGACGCACACGATCCTCGCGACTGCACGCGGCCTGCTCGCGGCCGCGACGCCGACGATCGAGCGGAAGGGCGTCACCCTCGTCGGCGTGTCGGTCGCCAACCTCGAGGACGACCGGGCGGTGCAGCTGCTGCTCCCGTTCGACCCCCGGAACGACGGAGCGCTCGACGCGGCCGTTGATGAGGTGCGCGAGCGCTTCGGCTCGGCCGCACTAACGCGCGCGGTCCTGCTCGGCCGCGGCGAAGGGATCGAGATGCCCTTGCTGCCGGACTGACGAGGACGTACCGTTCCGGATACTGGAGGGGTCCATGACGGGTCGTACCGCACTGTTGGTCGCAGCCGTGGGAGCCGCCCTCGCCGCGCCCGGGAACGCGGTCGCGGTCGACCACGTCACGCTCTTCGTCTCTCCGACGGCGGTGTCACAGCCGGGGTGGAAGCTCTCGGCCGCCGTGGCCGGGCCGACCGAGCGCGCAGCACGCGAGACGTTCGGGATCTCGCTCACCCGCAAGTTCGGCAACGGGCGTGGGGAGGAGCAGCACGGTCTCCGCGCCGCGCCGACCGGCACGGTCTCCTTCGACGGCCGCAGCGGCCGCTGGCGGGCGCGCTTCGGCACGGTTGTTGCGATCGGCATGACCCTGACCGCGACCGGCCCGGCGCGGGACCTCGGCGAGTTCCAGGGCTGCCGCGGTGCATTCGCAAGCGTGCCGGTGAGGCTGCGCGGCAGCTTCGTCCTCCGCACTGGGACGAGCTTCTTCGGGACGATCCGCCGCCCCGTTCTCTCCGGCTCCGTGACGTTCAACCGTGGCGGGCCTGTCGACTGCTCCGCTCCGGCGTTCGAGATCTGTTCGCCGTCGTCGGTCCTGACGGCGGTTCGACAGGCGTCCGCCGGACCGGCGGCGACGCTGCTGCTCTCGCCGGACGCGGGCGGTTGGCTGACGCTGAGCTTCGCCGATCGCGGCGGCAAGCTCCCCGCCGGCACGACCTGGTACCACGTGATGCGGGCCGAGCGGCTCGGCTTCGATCCGCTCGCGGGCCGGCCTCCGAGCATCGCCGTCGATCTCCCGGCTGCTCTGGCCGTGCGGGGCAGCGGCACGTTCGCCGCCACCGAGACGACCCAGGGAACGCGCGGCGAGTGTCGTCGCGTCACCACGACGGGCACCTTCGCGGGCACCTTCCGGACGCGGTTCGCCGGCTGGGGAGCGCGGACGGTCGCATTCGCCCGCTCCGGACTCGCCAGCTTCGCCGAAGAGTCGGCCTGACTCCTGCGAGTAGAGTGGTTCCGGATGGGGAGCACTGACACCAGTCGCCGCCGGCGCGCGATCTATGCCGCGCTGGCGTTGCTCTCGCTCTTCTCGGTCGCACTGATCGTCACCCGCTACGTGTACTCGAGCGAGCCGCTCTTCGGCGGGTTGATCTGGAACCTCTTCCTGGCGTGGATCCCCTTCGGGCTCTCGATCCTGATCTACGACCGCCACCGGGCGGGGACGGGGCCGTTGGGGCTGCTCCCGCTCGCGGCCCTGTGGCTGCTCTTCCTCCCGAACGCGCCGTACATCATCACCGACTTCAAGCACCTCGTCCCGAGCCCCGTCGTCCCGCTCTGGGTCGACGTCGTCGTGATCGCGGCACCTGCCTGGACGGGCATGCTGCTGGGCTTCCTCTCGCTCTACCTCGTCCAGTCGGTCGTCCGGAGCCTCGCCGGGGCGCGGGTCGCATGGGTGACCGCCGTCGCGGTCCTCGGCCTCGCGAGCTTCGGTGTCTATCTCGGCCGTGTCCTTCGCTGGAACAGCTGGGACGTGCTCGCGGACCCGCGGCTTCTCTCACAGCTCGACGTGATCGTCGCCGACCCGCGCGCGATCGGAATGACCGTGCTCCTGTCGAGCTTCCTGACGCTCAGCTACCTCGTCCTCTACGCGTTCATGCGGCTCGAGGGCGTCGAGGAACGCTGACGTGGCGCTCGCGGACTGGATCGCGAGCTACGAGCGGGCGTGGGCCTCGAACGACCCTGACGACATCCGCGCGCTCTTCACCGAGGACGCCGAGTACTTCACCGCGCCGTTTCGCAATCCCTGGCGCGGTCGGCAGGAGATCGCCGACGGCTGGCTCGACCGCAAGGACGAGCCCGGGACATGGACGTTCAGCTGGAAGCCGCTCCTGGACACGCCCGAGCTTGCAATCGTCACCGGCGTCACGGCCTACAGCGAGCCGCCGCAGGCATACAGCAACCTCTGGGTGATCCGTCTCGCGGCCGACGGCCGCTGCCGCGAGTTCACGGAGTGGTGGATGCTGCATTCCTGACCATGATTTGATTCGATCCCGGGGCCCAGACCTATTTTCTGACCCGGGGAGGACAGCCGTCATGGGTTTCAGCGGAGCACGCAAGGCGGTGCTCGTGGCCACGCTGGTCGCTCTAGCGATCGCGGGCAGCGCCTCAGCACAGGAGAGCGAGCGGGGCATCGACCCGAACCAGGGTCGAAGTCTCGTCGAGGTCAATCTGCCCGACAAGGCCGCGGCGATCGAGCTGCAGCTCGAGGCAGACGACTACGGAATCGACTTCAACGACCACTATCTGCGCACGAATGCGGACGGGTCGGTGACCGTGACCGTGTTCGGCACCGACGACGAGCTTGCCGCGCTCGACGCGGCCGGCTACGAGCTCGGCACGACGATCGAGGGCCCGGCCACCTGGCGCGAGCGCGCCAAGGACTGGCAAGCCGACGTGAAGGCCGAGGAGACCGCCGAGGCGGCCGCGCTCGCCGAGGGTGACGCCGAGGTGGCGCCGCGCGGCGACATCGTCGTGCTCCGCGTCGACTACTTCGAGAACTACGCCGGTCGCTTCCTGTCCGTCGAGGCGAAGGACGGCACGCGCGGCCTCTCGACCACCGGCGCGTCGCTCGTCGTTTCTTGGAACAGCGGCGCCGGCACCGCAATCGATCAGGGGCCGCGGACGATGAACGTGAACATCGACACTGACACGACCCCGGACACGTACATCGAGCATCGGATCCTCGTGAAGGTCGGCGAGGTCAACACCTCGACGCCGCCGGCGCCGACGAAGATCCGAATCGGCTCGAGCCTCGGCGCGTTCGTCGAGGCCGACGTGAACACGTGGCTCGGTGGCGGGCTGCCGCCGATGAGCGAGGGGTACCTCAGCGACTTCACGACGCGGTACCTCGACCCGACCGAGCTCTACGGACGCTTCCGCGAGCTTGCCGCGGAGTTCCCGGACCTGACGACGATCATCCCGCTCCCGAACAAGACGAACGGGTACCAGCGGCGGGCGCAGGCACTGATGGCGGGCCTGACCAATCCGGCTTTCACGGGAAACCTTCCAACGGCCGCCCAGCCGCAGGCCGTCATCCTCACCTCGCGAGCGTGGGGCCACGAGGGTGGAAACGACCTCACGGCCGAGTTCGTCAACCCGCTCGCCGCGAACAGGCCGCTCACCGTGACTTTCGTCGGCAACGACCTCGTCGTCACTCTGGCGACGGACGCGAACGGCGTGCTCACGAGCACGGCCGCCCAGGTGGCGGCGGCGATCAACGCCCATCCGGGTGCGGCTGCCAAGCTCGTCGCGCAGACGTACCGCGGGAACGCAGGTGCAGGCGTCGTCCAGGCGCGGCCGAAGGGCAACCTGTCCGACTTCCTGACCGCGGTGGTGAACGGACAGGTGACGAACGCGCACGTCCCGCGTGGGCCGTTCGAGTACTTCGTGATGCGGATCGGGAAGAACCGGCCCGGCAACAGTGCCGACCAGGGCATCAATGGCCGCCGCGTCGGCGTCTTCCTCTACTGCCAGCAGCACGCCCGCGAGTGGGCGACGCCGCTGACGTGCCTCGAGACGGCGGAGCAGCTGCTCCGGAACTACGGGCTCGACAAGACGACGCGGCAGCTCGTCGACGAGCTCGACATCTTCATCCTCCCGTCGTCGAACCCGGACGGCGCGCACTACTCGATGCACAACTTCAACAGCCAGCGCAAGACGCTGACGAACTGGTGCATGGTCGGCGGCCTCGAGACGGACGACCCGAACGCGGCGAACTTCTGGACGCCGCGGCCGAACCTGCTCCCGGGAGGAGTCGCCCAGCCGTTCAACGACTCGGCGGCCCGGAACGCCTGGGGCACCGACATGAACCGCAACAACACGTTCGGGACGCTCATCGACGGCTACATCGGTGCGTCGGTCAACTGCACCAGCGAGGTGTTCGCCGGGCCGTTCGAGGCCTCCGAGCCGGAGATCCGGAACGAGCTCTGGATCGCGGACACGTTCAAGAACATCAGGTTCTCGAACAACATCCACAGCTTCGGCGGCTACTTCATGTGGGCGCCGGGCACCTACCTGCCGGACCGCGGCGAGGGCGCTGCGGTGCACGCGAACATCGGCGTCGAGAAGTACTTCTTCCAGGCAGGTGACCGGATCCTGAACCGGATCAAGGAGGTCCGGAACACGGCGATCCTGCCGGAGCGCACTGGTCCGATCGCGGACGTGCTCTACTCGGCGGCCGGCAACAGCGCCGACGAGCACTGGTACAACCGCGGCGTGATCGCGTACTCGTTCGAGACCGGGGCCGATCGCTTCGGCGCGCTCGAGCAGACGACGATCTCGGTGGCCTCGGCCGCCGGAGCCACGGGCGTGCGGTCGAACAACAGGAACCTGTTCACGCCGCACGAGAAGGTGACATTCGATCCCGGCCTGCCCACGGAGGAGACGAGGACGGTGCTCTCGGTCTCGGCGACGAACCCGCCGAGCCCGGGCGCGAACATCTTCTTCACGGAGTCGCTCCAGTTCGCGCACGCGGCCGGCGCGGTCATGCGAGGGCAAGACCACACCCAGCAGGGCGTCGGTTTCCAGCCGCCCTACGCCACCGAGGGTAAGTTCGAGGCGCTCGAGTTCGCCGCCGGCAACTACGGCCTGCTCGAGTCGGCCTACGACTACTCGAAGGACGACAAGGGCCCCGAGGTGATCATGACGGGGGCGCGTACGTCGAGCACGCCGATCACGACGACGTTCCAGTACGTGAGCGAGCCGGCCGTGATCCGCTACACGATGGACGGGTCGAAGCCGTCGAACACGTCGACGCTCTGGGACTCGACCGGGCCGCGCGAGCCGGGCCAGTCGTTCGTCGTCACGACGACGACTGAGTTCCGCTGGCTGGCGACGGACATGGCCGGGAACCAGACGACCGGCAGGGCGACGTTCCAGATCAAGTAGGGCAGGACCACGAACAGGAGGGCGGCCCGCGCCGGGCCGCCCTCCTCCTGCTCGCCGCAGCGCTCGGCGCCGCGGCCCTGCTCACCGCCGCCGTCCTGCTCGCGCGCGGCGGTGAGGAGGCGCCGCCCGAGGCGGTCGAGCTCGGCGCGTGCCGAGGGCTTCTGGACGAGGCGTCACGCGACTGTCTGACCCGGACGTTCCAGGAGCTCGTCGGCGGTCGGGACGACCCGCGCCCGGCGGTGGCGGCGATCGAGGCGGCCGTGCGGACGGAGGGCGGGTTCGTGCTCTCGAACTGCCACGGCGTCATGCACACGGTGGGGAGGACCTACGCGCTCGACGAGGGCCTCGACGTCGGCGACCTGCAGGACGTGCTGCCGCGGAGCAACGACCCCGGCTGCAGCGCCGGGTTCGCGCACGGGCTGGTCACCGGCGTCGCACCTTCGATCGACGTCCGGCGCCCACGGGAGGCGGGCGCCGTGTGCGCGGACGCGGGGACGCGCTACCGCCGCTACAGCTGCGTCCACGGCCTCGGGCACGCGTTCATGCGCATCTACAACGACCGCCTGCCTCCGGCGCTCGCCCTCTGTCGCGCCCTCGGGCCCGGCACGGCGCCCGACTGCGCCCAGGGCGCCTACCACGACTACTGGTTCGCCGTCGCCGGCGCCGACCAGGCGGAGCTGCCGGCCGGAGCCGCCACCGATCCGCGCACGCTCTGTGCCGCTCAGCCGACCGAGTTCGTCCGTCCGTGCTGGTACCGCGCGTTCGTCGACGACCGACCGGAGGGGATCGTCGTCGACTCGGCGATCCATCTCGACGTCCTCTGCCGCGAGCTCGCAGGTCTCCAACGCGAGGCCTGCATCACCGGCGCGGCGGTGATCGGGCCCGCCGACCCGGAAGAGCAGCTCGCGCTGTGCGCCGACCTCGAGGACCAGTCGGACGCAGTGGCCTGCATCCGGGGCACGAAGGCACAGAACCTGCTCGGCGCGTCGACGCCGGCCTACGTGCGCCTCGTCAGCCGCTGCGAGCTCTTCGCAGGCGCGACGAGGACCGCCTGCTACCGGTGGCTTGGCAAGGCGGTCGCCGTGCTCACCGACGGCGCCTTCCGGCGGCGGGGCTGTCCGCTGCTCAAGCCCGCGGACGCCCGTCGCGCGTGTGCGGCGGGCGCCCGTGAGCTCGAAAGCGCGCTCGAGACGTTCAGTTGAGCCTGACGATGTGGTACGCCTGATCGGTCGGCGTCGTCGTCCCGAAGCGGGCGTTGACGACGTAGAGCCGGCTCCCGGCCCTGTCGATCGTCGTCGGCACGTCGAGGTTGCCCGGATCGGTGATCGCGCGCAGGAACGTCGCCTTCGTCAGGTCGCGTGAAAGCTCGAAGACGGCGACCTTGTTGTCGCGGTTCTGGACGACGTACAGCGTCCGGCCGCGGAGCAGCAGGCCGTCACCGTTCGAGAGGTCGTAGCCGCCGAGGTCGATCAGCTTGGCGGCGCCGGTCGTCGGGTCGATCGTGTAGAGCTTGCGTGCGAAGCTCTGCACGGCGATCAGCGTCTTGCCGTCCGCCGTCGCGACGATGCCGTTCAGGTTGAACTGGCCCGCCACGTGCTGGTAGTCGCCGGAGAGCTGAATTGTCATCACCGCACCCGGACGGCCGTTGCCGGAGAGCGCGACCTTGTAGATCACGGGCCGCTGCGAGTCGGTGAAGTAGACGGCTTTGTTCGTCGCGACGGCGTCGTTGATGAACGTCGCATCCGTGCCGGTCGCGAGCTGCAGGTCTCGGATCAGCGCGCCCGTCCTCGCGTTGTAGACCTGAGCGTTGCCGAATCGAGCGCCCGAGACCCAGAGCCGGCCATGATCGAACTCGATCCCGGTCGCAGAGCGCACGTTGGGCGCGCCGGCGACGAGGATCCGGCCGGATCCGGTCCGCAGGTTGCCCACCCAGACGGCGCCGGTGCCGACGGAGCCGACGTAGACCGTGTTCCCGTTGCCGACCTCGATCCCCTCGGGTGCGAACCCGTTCGGGAGCGCGATCTTCTTCGGAAAGGCACCCTGCGCGAGGGCGGCTGAGGCCCCCAGCAGGAGCAGGGCGCAGAGAAGCAGGATGACGCGGCGCATCGAGATTCCCCCCTTGTGGTCGTTACCTCTCTTTTCGCATACCCGCTACGACCGGATTTTCACGTCTGCGGCTCCAGACCCGGTTTGATCTTGGAGACGGCGAGATATTAGTGTTGTTAAACCACGTAGGCGACCAGGGGAGAGACATGAGCGAGCCTGTTGCCGCACGCTTTCGCCGTCCACCTCGACGCCGCTCGACGATCGCAGCGCTCGGAGCGCTGCTCGCAGCGGCAGTCCTGACCTCGCTTGCCGCCGCGCAGTCGACCACCGACCCGCGCGCCGCGCTGAGCCCAGGCTTCGCTGATGCCGGCGTTGCCGCGAGCGGCGTCGAGCTGCTCGCCAACCGGATGAAACCCGCGGGATTCTTCAACCCGGCCAATCCGGGTGACTTCGGGTTCGTCAATTCCGATCTCGCCTTCCAGGGCGACCATGCCTTCGTCGGAAACTTCAACGGCTTCCAGATCTACGACATCTCCAATCCGGCCAACCCGCAGATCGTGACGGCGGTCGTCTGCCCGGGAGGGCAGGGCGAGGTGTCCGTCTACCAAAACCTGCTCTTCATGTCGGTCGAGGAGACGCGCGGGCGGATCGATTGCGGTACGCAAGGTGCGCCGGGCGCCGTCAATCCGGAGCGCTTTCGCGGCGTCCGCATCTTCGACATCTCGAACCTCGCCGCTCCGGTCCAGATCGCGGCCGTGCAGACCTGCCGCGGATCGCACACGCACACGCTGCTGAAGAGCCCGCACGACAACGCGAATCTCTATGTGTACGTGAACGGGACGAGCGGCAATATCCGTCCGGCCGCCGAGCTCGCCGGCTGCAAGGCCCTGCCGGCGGGGACGACTTTGGCGACGCCGCACTTCGATCAGGAGCTGTCGCAGTTCCGGATCGAGGTGATCAGGGTCCCGCTGTCGGCACCGCAGAACGCAGCGGTGGTCAGCACGCCGCGGCTCTTCGCGAACGAGGCGACAGGACAGATCAACAGCCTCCAGAACGCGAATCCGACTCCGCTGCACCCGTCCGGGACCGCATGGTCGCCGTCGCCGACCACCGACTCGTGCCACGACATCACGACGTACCCGGAGCTCGACATCGCAGCCGGCGCCTGTGAGGGCAACGGGCTCCTGCTCGACATCAGTGACCCGGCCAACCCGAAGCGGATCGCCGTAGCACAGGACAACCTGTTCGCCTACTGGCACGGGGCCACGTTCTCCAACGACGGCACCAAGGTGGTCTTCACCGACGAGTGGGGCGGAGGCACGGCGGCGCGCTGCCGGGCCACTGACTCGCTGAGCTGGGGCGCGAACGCGATCTACGACATCGTCGGCGGTCAGCTCGTGTTCCGGAGCTACTACAAGCTGCCCGTGGCGCAGGTGAACCAGGAGAACTGCGTCTCGCACCTGCCGTCGCTGATCCCGGTTCCGGGACGCGACATCATGACGCAGGCCTGGTACCAGGGCGGCCTCTCGGTGATCGACTTCACCGACTCCGCCAACCCGAAGGAGATCGCCTACTACGACCGCGGGCCGATCAGCGGCACGTCGCTCGTGCTCGGCGGACTCTGGTCGACCTACTACTACAACGGCGGCATCTACGGCTCCGAGATCGCCCGCGGCTTCGACAGCTGGAAGCTGACGCCGAATGCCGAGCTCTCCGCGAACGAGATCGCGGCAGCCGGCGAGGTCGAGCTCGACCGGCTGACGCCGCAGCACCAGCCGCGGCTCGTCAACGAGCCGAGCTTCGCGGTCGTCCGCTCCTACCGCGACCAGCTCGTGCGGGCAGACGACATCGATGCGGAGACGCTCGCCCTCGTCGACAAGTTCGTCGACCGTGCCGAGCGCTTCCGTGAGCAAGGCAAGGAGGCAGCTGCCAAGGCGCAGCTGAACGCGCTCGCGAACGAGCTCGAAGGGGCGCAGTACGCCGCGCTCCGGGCCGCGCTGCGCGCGCTCGCGGCCGCGTAAGAGACCGCGGGAGGAGGCGCTACGGCGCCTCCTCCCGGCGTTGTCGCGCACCCACTTCGGCTTGTGCGTGCGGTGAAGTCGTAAGGAACCCGTAAGGGCCAGTACCCACCGCGCCCCTTTACCGTTTGTAAGGAGTAATCCTTACCGAAAGGATCCTCACCGTGACCACAATGCGAGGAATTCTCAGCCTAGGAGCGATGATCGGGGCGTTCTGCATCTGGGCCGTGCCGGCGCTGGCAGCGCCGCCCGCGAACACCGCTGCACCGACGATCACGGGTACCGCCCGCGTCGGCGAGACGCTGACCGCGCAGAACGGAACGTGGACCAACAGCCCGACCGCGTTCCAGTACCAGTGGCAGCGCTGCAACGCGAGCGGAGCCGCCTGCGCGAACGTCGCCGGGGCCACCCAGAAGACGTACCTGCTCACGCCCGCCGACTCTGGTCGGACGATGCGTGTTCGCGTGACCGGAATCAACGCGGACGGCGCCGTGAATGCGCGCTCTGCGCCGACGGCCGTCGTGACGCCGAGCGCGGCTCCGCGGAACACGGCACGGCCGACGATCGCCGGCGAGCCCGAGGTCGGCCAGGAGCTGACCGCAGAGGACGGGACGTGGACGAACACGCCGACGTCGTTTGCGTACCAGTGGCAGCGCTGCGACATCGACGCGATCTCGTGCGTCGTCGTCGCAGGAGCTACCGGGAAGACGTACGGCGTGCGTGCGGCGGACGTCGGCTTCCGGCTTCGGGTCGAGGTGACCGCGCGGAACGCCAACGGCGCCGGCTCGGCCCTGTCGAGCCCCTCGGGGATCGTCGTCCCGTCGGTGCCGATCACGAATGCCCGTCCGAGCGTGACGCTGATCTCGGTGCGCTTCCTCGGCGCCCGCGTGTACGCCCGGTTCCGGATCTGCGACGACGCGCCGCGGAACCTGACGATTCTCGCGACGGACTCGCGGCCCGGGAAGGTGTCGCAGACGCGGCGCTTCACGACGCGGATCGCGCCGAACCCGTGCGGCGTCTACACGCGCAACTGGGTCCCGGCCGTGCGCTTCCGTGGCAAGGGCCGCTACACGGTCACGATCGCGGTGCGTGACACGTCGGGCAGGACGAGCGCACCGGTCCGGAAGACCTTCATCCGGAGGTAGCGAGCCTGCGCAATTCGTCCAGCGCCTGCGCCTGGACGTCGACCCGCTCGTCGCCGCTGAGCTCGATGGCGACGAGCGGGTCGTCGCGCTCCCGGAGCACGGCGAACGTGGCCGCCGCGTAGCCCGGGCCCCCGCCGCCGTGTCCGATCAGCAGGCCGGGCCAGCCGGGATCGGTCATCACCCCGAGCCCGTAGCTCGGCCGCACGAACCCCGGAGCGGCGAAGCCGATCTCGACCGACTCGGTCAGCCGCTCCAGGTCGCACAGCTCGCCCGCGGCGAGCGCCGTCCAGAAGCGGCGTTGGTCGTCGCGCGTGGACGCGAGCGTCCGGTGGCCGACCCAGCGTGGGTGGTAGCGGCCGCGCACGTCCTGGCGCCCGTCGCCGACCTCGGTGCTCCAGCCGGGAGCGAGTCCTTCCAGGTCGCCGAGCTCGAGCGCGAGCGACGTGTCTGCCAGTCCGAGCGGCCCGAGGAGCTCCCGCTCGAGCGCCCCGCCGAAGCCGCCGGGCGCCACTTCGTCGACGATCAGGCGCACGAGCAGGTAGCCCGTGTTCGAGTACGCCCAGCCCTCGCCGGGCTCGAAATCGGGGCCGAGGGCGAGCGCGCGCGCGAGCAGCTCCTCGTCGCTCCACGGCTCCGACGGAGAGCTCCGCACAGCCTCGCCGTAGGCCGGCAAACGCCCCGGACCGTAGTCCGGGATCCCGCTCGTGTGGTTCAGCAGCTGCCGCAGCGAGGCGCGTGGCAGGCGGTGGTCGTCGATCCAGGATGCGACCGGTGCCTCCAGGTCGAGCTCGAGTCGAAGGCAGAGAACGCCGAGGAACGTCTTCGTGACGCTGTAGACGAGGTGGCGTCCGCGCTCGTCCACCTGGCGATCGTATGCGAGGATCGGGAGCGTGATGCGACCCTGGCGTCGTCGAAAACAGGCGCCGCCGCCTGTCGTCTTGCCCTCCCTCGACCGCCTTGCCGGCCTGATCGAGCGTGTCGTCGAGCTGGTGGACGAGGTTGCGGGAGGGCCGACCGCGGCGCCCAAGGCTGGATCGGAGCGCGCGCCGGCGCCGGCGGCGGTCCTTCCAGAAGCGGTCGACCGGCGCGGTTGGCTCGCCTTCGTCCCGACTGTGGACGGGTACACGCTCGTCCCGCAAGCAGGGTCGGCACCTGTCCCGGGCGACGTGCTCGAGCTCGACGGCGTCGCGTTCCGGGTGCTCAGGCAGGCGCCCTCGCCGTTCCCGGGAGACCTCCGGCGCTGTGTGTTCGTCGAGAGGGAGGAACCGCCGGAGTCGGATCGAAGCATCGGCGAGTGAAAGAAGAGAGCCAGATCGACGAGATGCGGGCCGCGTTGCGCGGCGATCGCGAGCGAGCCGAGCAGTCCCGGCAGCGGTCGAGCGAGAACGTGCTCGGCCTGATCGAGCCTCGTGCGGATGAGGCTCCCGCGGAGCAGCAGCCGGAGTCCCGGCGTGGCCTGCTGAGCCGCCTGCTCGGGCGGTAGCGCTACCGTTTGCCGCGTGAGGCGGCGCGAACGCGAGCGGATCATGCGGCAGGGGATCGTCCTGCCCGAGACGCCGCGCGACCGCCGGAATCTCGAGGGTCTCGAGGCCGATCTGCGGGACAGCCCGCTCCGCGGCCGCGAGCTTGCGCTGAGGCTGCGCAACTTCCGGCCGGACACCGGCAGCTACCTGGCCTCGCTCGGCGGGCCGCTGCCGTACATGGCGCGGCTGCGCGAGATCGACGCGCTCACGATCCAGCACGAGCAGCAGCTGGCGGCGGCGTACGAGACGGCTGGTCGAGACGCGGAGGCGTGGACCGCCGTCGCACGCCGCTGGGACTTCGGCGAGGTGAACGATCTGATTGACCGGCACAACCGCTGGTACCCGGCCGAGTCGAGGCTGCCGATGGATCCGCGGACAGGGGACTACGCGCTCGTCAACGGGCGGAGCTACCGTCGCCGGCCACTCGACGCGTCGTGGGTGCTCGAGCGGTTCCCGTCGCCGCCAGCGTGAGCAGGCAGAGCGCCGCGGCAATCACGTAGGGCACTGCGTCGCCGGCCGCCTCGGCGACCGCCCCGGCGAGGGCAGGGCCGGTCATGTTCCCGAATGCCCAGGCCGTGTTCATGATCCCGAAGCCGATCGCCTGCGAGAGCCCGGCGGCCTCGGTCCGGTCGGAGACGAGCGCCATCCCGGGCGTGTAGAAGGCGCCGAACGAGATCGCCGCCAGAATCGCCAGCGCGGCGACCGGATACGGATCGCGGGCGGCCGCGAAGGCCAGTGCAACCGCGATCGAGGCCGCGAGCGCGATCCGGATCGGCAGCAACCGGCCGCGCCGGTCGGAGAAGCGGCCGAGGAACGGGTTGACGACCGTCTCGACCAAGCCTGCCGCGAGAAAGACGGCGCCGATCGCGAACGGGGTGAAGCCGCCGTCGTCGAGCTGCAGGGGCACGAGCACGACGAGCGTCCCGAACAGCCAGGCAGGCAGCGTGTTCAGCCAGAGCCCGCCGAGGAAGCGCCGGTCGGCGAAGGCGCGCGAGACGGCGCCCGAGGCCTGCCGCTCGGGTTCGGCGCCGGGGCGGGTCGCGGCCCAGGCCGCGAGTAGGGCGGCGATCGCGCCGACGACGGCGAACGAGAGGCCGATGCCGACCGACTCGGCGACGGCGCCGAACATCGGTCCGAGGATCGCGCCGAAGACCGCAGCGCCGAAGGCGGTTCCGATCAGCTCGCCGCGCCGTTCGCGCGGTGTCGCGACCGTCAGCCAGGCGAGAGCGCCGGCCCAGGTGGTCGTGCTCGAGGCGCCCTGGACGAGCCGCGCGAGGCCGAGCGCCCACGGACCCTCGGCGGCGGCAAACGCGAAGCTGGAGACGGCGAGGAGGACGAGGCCCGCGACGACCGCGGTCTTCGGCCCCCAACGCAGGGCCGCGAGCCCGCCGGGAATCCCGCCGAGGAGCGCGCCGGCGCCGAACGAGGCGACGAGCAGTCCCGCGCCGGTCTTGGAGAGCCCGAACTCGTCCGCGTAGCCGGGAATCAGCGGCGCGAGCGCCCCGAACAGCATCGCGTCGACGAACACGACCACGGAGACGAGAACCAGAAGCCTGCGCATCGGATCGACGTTACCGACGAAGAAGGACTCGAAGCCGCGGGCAGCCCCGAGCAGCTTCGAGGACTCACAGCCGCGGGTCGCCCCGAGCAGCTTCAGGGATCTTGGCGCGAAGAGGGGGCCGCTCTCGCGGCCCCCTCTTCAAGATTGCGCCTTAAAATAATTCAGCGAGCCGGTGACGCTTTCGTCCGCTCCTCCGACTGACGTTTCGGCTTCCGCCTACTCGTCCTCCGGTTGAGCCTCGACCTACTCGCGCTCCGTGCTCGCTGCAAGGGGGAATCTAGGGCGTCTCGGAGTGGTGGTCAAGAGGTCGAAAAACGGAGAGCCCGCAAATTGCGACTTTTTCGGTTTGCCGCAGCGAAATTGCCATCGGCGCCTTAGACGATGGTGAGCAGTCCGGGAGCGAAGCGACCCTTCAGGGGTCTTGGCGCGAACCGGGATCCGCTTAGCGGATCCCGGTTCTGATTGCGCCCCAAATAATTCAGCGAGCCGGGTGCGCTTTCGTCCCCCGATCCGACGAACTTTCGGCTTCCGCCTACGGCCTCCCGGATCGGACTCGACCTAGTCGCGTCCCGTGCTCGCTGCAAGAGGGAAGCTACGGCCTGCGAGTGGGGGCGTCAAGAGCTCGGAACGAGTCGCGTCCGCAAATTGCGACTTTTTCTTTACACAACGGCGTGTTTGCGTATCGCGTCGGACGCTCTAGCGGCAGATCTCGGAGGTGTTCCCGGCCGGCGCGACGATGGAGGTGGGCCGCGGGGAACCGAAAATCTATGCTGCGCCCCCGCGTCTCACAAGAGACACGCGCACACGAACTTCACGCAAAGAGCGAAAAAAGGGAGCGGGATGGAGGCACTGACGGGCAAGCACGTGGTCGTCACGGGCGGCGGACGCGGGATCGGGAAGGCGATCGCCGAGCGGCTCGCGGCCGAGGGAGCGTCGCTCTCCTTGCTGGCGCCGAACCTGGACGAGCTCGAGCAGGTGGCGGAGCGCGTCGGCGGCGACGCGCACTTCTGCGACATCCGCGATCGCGCCGGCGTCGATGCGGCCTTTGCCGCGGCCGCTTCTGCGCGCGGGCCCATCCACGCGCTCGTCGCCAACAGCGGCGTCGGAGGCGCCAACGTCGACGGTCCCGCTGACCGCTTCGAGGAGATTCTGCAGACGAACCTCTTCGGCGGCTACTGGTGCGTCCGCGCAGCGGTCAGGCATCTCGCGGCAGGACCTGAGACGCGCCACGTCGTCGTGATCGCATCGATCCTCGCTCGGATCGCGGTTCCCGGCTACACCGCCTACAGCGCCTCGAAGGCCGGCCTGCTCGGGCTCGTGCGCTCGTTCTCCGCCGAGCTCGCGCCCGAGGGTGTCCAGGTGAACGCGATCTGCCCGGGGTGGGTGGAGACCGACATGGCCTGGCAGGGCATCGATGCGATCGTCGAGGCCACGGGAATGACGCGCGAAGAGGCTGTCGCGGATGCGCTGCGGGCGGTGCCGCTCGGTCGGATGGGGCAGCCGGAGGACATCGCCGGCACCGTCGCCTACCTGCTCTCGCCCGACTCGCGCGGCGTCACCGGGCAGGCGATCGACCAGAACGGCGGCGCCTGGACCGGATAACGGGAAGGCGCTGCGTGCCGACGGCGTTCTCCCAAGCGTGACGTCGCGCGTCCACTACGCCTGGGTCGTCGCCGGGGTCGCGTTCCTTGCGCTCGTGCTGGCGTCGGGCTTCCGCTCGACCACCGGCGTACTCCTGATCCCGCTGCACGAGGAGTTCGGCTGGAGCCACGAGACGATCGGCCTCGCCGTGTCGCTGAACCTGCTCTGCTTCGGGCTCGGGGCGCCGTTCGCGGCGGCGCTGATCGAGCGCTTCGGCGTCAGACGCGTGGTCGGGATCGCCCTCGCCACGCGGTGGCGGTGCCGCTGATCCGGCGGGCGGGAAGGGGCGTCGAGACGCCCCTTCCCGTGCCGATGTCCTAGGCCGCGGGCTCGGGCTCGACATCGGGCCTGGAGCCGCGGGCGGCGAGCTCTGCCTCGCGGCGCTCGAGCTCCTCCTCCGTGCCCTGCCGGACCGGGCCCTTGAACCAGTTCTTCGCCGATATGAACCACCAGCCGCCGAAGACGATTCCGATCGCCGCGAACCACAGCACCGTGTAGTTCGTCAGCTCCCACGTGAAGTCGTCCTCCCAGGGAAGGCCGGCCTTGTAGAGCGGGAAGATGAACAGGATCGTGATCAGCGCCACCCAGGCGAGCGAGAGCAGGTCGATCCACTTGTAGTGCCGACCGAGGCTCCACGCGCCCGGAACGAACTCGTCGTGCATCCGGAAGCGCAGGTAGACCGGGATCACGAAGGCGATGTAGAGCCCGATCACTGCGATCGCGGTACCGACTCCGTAGCCGACGAGGTAGTTCCAGATCGCCGGGATCATCAGGATCCCGGCCAGGACGACGATCGCCCAGACCGCGTTCCGCGGCACGCGGTTCGTCGCCACCTTGCTCCAGAGCGGGTGGCCGGGCACGGCCCGGTCGCGCGAGAACGCGTACATCATCCGCGACGCCGAGGTGACCGACGCAGTCACGCAGAAGAACTGCGCGACAACGCAGATGAAGAGCAGCGCCTCCGCCCAGGTCTGGCTCATCGACTCGGCCCAGATCCACGGGACGACGATGCCGATGTTCTCGAGCGCCCCTTCGGTGCTCGGGATCGCGAACGTCACCGCCAGCAGCAGGATCCAGCCGAAGACGACTGAGACGACGACGGACATGTACATCCCGACCGCTGCCATGCGCGACGCTTTATTCGTCTCCTCTGCCATGTGCGCCGAAGCGTCGAACCCGGTGATCGTGTACTGCGAGAGCAGCAGTCCGAGCCCGAAGACGAACCAGAAGGCCGGGTTCGAGAAGTTGTCGGTCGCGCTCCCGTAGCCGGAGGCGTTCACCGTCTCGCCGAACACGTAGCCGACGCTCTGATGGTTGTCGGGAACGATGATCAGCGCGAGCACGATGAACGCCACGCCCGCCATGTGCCAATAGGCGGAGACGGTATTCAGCAGCGCGGTGACGCTGACCTGGAACATGTTCACGAGCCCTGCCGCGATCAGGAAGATCGCGTAGAGCACGAAGATCGACGTGTTCGCGGAGAAGCCGAACCAGTCGTTCATGTGCGCCGAGTAGCTGAACCAGTAGTCGAACAGCACAGTCCCGAAGGTCGCCAGGCCGTAGCCGATCGCCGCAGTGACCGCGATCTGCCCGATCAGGTTGAACCAGCCCGTCGCCCAGCCCCAGCCGGGACTGCCGAGCTTCGAGGCCCAGTAGTACAGCCCGCCCGCGGTCGGGAAGGCCGAGGCGATCTCGGCCATCGCGAGGGCGATGATCGTCGAGAAGAGGCCGACCAAGAGCCAGCCGTAGATGACCGCGACGGGGCCGCCGCGCTCAAAGGCGACGAAGTACGAGGTCAGGCAGCCCGCCAGGATCGAGATGATCGTGAACGAGATCGCGAAGTTCTGGAATCCGCCCATGCCGCGGAAGAGCTCCTGCGCGTACCCCAGCTTGTGCAGGGTCTGCTCGTCACTGTCTTGCTGGCGTGGGCCCGGGGGTGGTGCCGTGTCCATCCGCCCTCCTAGACGTTCGGTGTCATGACAGCGCTATTACGCGCTTCTCGCACAAGCGTTGTCAACGTGTCGGACGGCACGAACGTTAGGATCGCCTTCGTGCTTGGCTTCGACGAGCTGAAGGCCGACGTGGAGTCGGGCGCGGTCGACACGGTCGTCGTGGCGTTCACGGACATGCAGGGACGCCTGATGGGCAAGCGTCTCCACGGCGAGTTCTTCGTCGAGGAGATCGGCGCGGGGCATCCGGTCGAAGGCTGCAACTACCTGCTCGCGCTCGAGATGGAGATGGATCCGGTGCCCGGCTACGCGCTCGCGAGCTGGGAGCGCGGCTACGGCGACTTCGCACTCCAACCGGACCTCGGGACGTTGCGGCGGATCCCCTGGCTGGAGGCGACCGCGCTCGTCCTCTGCGACGTCGGCTGGCACGACGGCTCGCCCGTCGCGCCCTCGCCGCGCCAGGTGCTGCGCGCGCAGGTGGCGCGCGCGGAGGCGCTCGGGTTCACGCCGATGTTCGGCTCCGAGCTCGAGTTCTTCCTGCTCAAGGAGACGTACGAGGAGGCGTACAGGCAGGGCTACGAGGACCTGACGCCGTCGGTCCCGTACATCCTCGACTACCACATCCTCGCCTCCACCTACGACGAGGGTTTCATCCGCCAGATCCGCAACGGAATGCAGGCGGCGGGGATGAAAGTCGAGACCTCGAAGGGCGAGGCCTGGCCGGGGCAGCACGAGATCAACTTTCGCTACGCCGACGCGCTGACGATGGCCGACAACCACGTCGTCTACAAGAACGGGGCGAAGGAGCTCGCGCACCTGAACGGCTGCTCGATCACGTTCATGGCCAAGCCCGACCACGGCTGGATCGGCTCCTCCTGCCACATCCACTCCTCGCTCTGGCGCGGCGACGAGAGCGCCTTCGCCGGCGAGACGGCCGAGTTCAACGGCTGGCTGGCGGGGCAGATCGCCAACCTGAAGGAGCTCGCGATCTTCCTCGCGCCGAACGTCAACTCGTACAAGCGCTACGCGGCCGGTTCGTGGGCGCCGACGACCCTCGCGTGGGGGCGCGACAACAGGACGTGCGGTTTCCGGATCGTCGGGCACGGGCCGGCGCTGCGGACGGAGACGCGGATCCCCGGCGCCGACGCGAATCCGTATCTCGCCTTCGCGGCGATCATCGCGGCCGGGCTGGACGGGATCGAGCGCGGGCTCGAGCTGCCGGCAGCGCTCGAGGGCAACGCCTACGAGTCGGACGCCGACCGCTTCCCGCACTCGCTGCGCGAGGCGATCGCGGCGCTCGAGGACGGCACGATCGCCCGGGGCGCCTTCGGGGACGAGGTCGTCGACCATTACCTCAACTACGCGCGCACCGAGCAGGAGCTCTTCGATCGCGTCGTCACCTCGTACGAGCGGCAGCGGTTCTTCGAACGTGGGTAGGCCCGTCATCGGCATCACCGCGTACGCGGAGCCGAGCGTGCGCTGGGGTGTCTGGGACGTCCCGGCCGCGGTGATCCCGCTCGCCTACGTGAGGATGGTCGAGGCGGCGGGCGGCCGAGCGCTGCTCGTGCCGCCAAGCGAGGACGGGATCGACGAGACGCTGGACGCGCTCGACGGCGTGCTCTTCTCGGGCGGCTCGGACATCGATCCGACCGAGTACGGCCACGAGCTGCATCCGGAGACGAGCGGCCTGCGCCCCGAGCGCGACCGCGGTGAGCTGGCGCTCCTGCGCGCTGCGCTCGAGCGCGACATGCCCGTGCTCGCCGTCTGCCGCGGCTCGCAGGTGCTGAACGTCGCGCGCGGCGGCGACCTCGTCCAGCATCTCCCCGATGTCGTCGGGGACGAGAAGCACAAACACACGCCAGGTGTGTTCGCCGACCACGAGGTCGACGTGAAGGAGGGGACGCGGCTCGGCTCGCTGGTCGGCGAGCGGGCCCCGGTCAAGTCACACCACCATCAAGGGTTCGGGAAGGTCGGCAACGGCCTCGTCGAGTCGGCGTGGGCGGACGACGGGACGCTCGAGGCGATCGAGGATCCGGAGAAGCGCTTCACGGTCGGCGTGCTCTGGCACCCGGAGGAAGGCGAGGATGCGGCGCTCTTCCGCGCGCTCGTCGACGAGGCCCGGGCGTACCGGGAGGCGAAGGGCTAGCCCGACAGCGGCGGCGACAGTGGTGGAGCCGCGGGAGCGGCCTCCGGCGCGGGGACGGTGCGGAGACGCGGCGGCGGGGCGTCGAAGGCTGGAGGATCGAGCGGCTGCGGCACGGCGAAGACCTGCGGCGCGGCGACGGGAGCGGGCGGAGGTGTCTCGGCGAGCGGCTGGGGTGCAGGCGGACGCTGGGCGGCCGCGGCTGCCCGGGCAGTGAGCGCCGTCAGCAGCTGCCCCATCCGGGCGTCGTTCTGGGAGATCCGCTGCTCGAGCTGGAGTTGGAGCCGGGCCTGCTCGGCCATGCGCTGGTAGAGCTTGCCGCGCGGGTCGCCGATCACGTAGCCGATCAGGACGCCGACGACGAGACCGCCCAGGAGGCTGGCGAAGCCGTAGCTCGACGGGATCGGCCACGCGGCGCGCAGGGGGCTGAGCGGGATCGAGCCGACGAGGACGCCGGCGAACGCGCCGATCGCCACACCGGCACGGCTGACCGCACGAGCTTTCGCCTGGTAGTGCGCGACGAGCTCCTCGACGGCCTTCTGCGACGCTTCGTTCTCAGCTCCCACGCCCTCTTCATCGGCGGTCCGGGCACCGCGCTTGAGACGAAGATGGTGGAATAGCACCGTGCTGACCGTCCTCAATCCGGCGACCGAGGAGCCGCTCGCAGAGCTCGAGCAGGCGGGGGTGGAGGAGACGGATGCGGCGGTCGCGCGGGCGAAGGCGGCCTTCCCGGCCTGGCGTGGCGTGGCGCCCGCGGATCGGGCCAGGCTCCTGCGGCGGCTCGCGGCCCTCGTCGAGGAGCATGGCGAGGAGCTGGCGCGAATCGAGTCGCGCAACGTCGGCAAGCCGATCGCGGGCGCGCGCGCCGAGGTCGGCATGGTCGCGCAGGTCTTCCATTTCTACGCCGGCGCCGTCGACAAGCACTACGGCGAGACGATCCCGGTCGCAGGCGGTGAGGCGTTCACCTTCCGCGAGCCGCTCGGCGTCGTCGGGCTGATCGTGCCCTGGAACTTCCCCGTCAACATCGCCTCCTGGAAGCTCGGGCCTGCGCTCGCGACCGGGAACACCGTTGTGCTGAAGCCGGCCGAGCTGACACCGCTCTCGGCGCTGCGGCTCGCGGAGCTCGCGCTCGAGGCGGGGATCCCGGAGGGTGTGGTCAACGTCCTCGTCGGCAAGGGCTCGGTCGTCGGCGTGCGCCTCGTCGAGCACCCGGACGTGGCCAAGATCGGCTTCACCGGCTCGACCGAGGTCGGGCAGCAGGTGATGAGCGGCGCCGCAGGCACGATCAAGCGCGTCACGCTCGAGCTCGGCGGCAAGTCCGGCAACGTCGTCTTCGCCGACGCCGACCTCGAGCGGGCGGCGGCTTCGGCCCCGTATGCCGTCTTCGACAACGCCGGCCAAGACTGCTGCGCGCGCTCGCGGATCTTCGTCGAGCGGAGCGTCTACGACCGCTTCGCGGAGCTGCTGGTCGACGCGACGCGGGCGCTGAAGGTGGGGGATCCCGAGGACGAGGCCACGGAGATGGGGCCCCTGATCTCGGCGGCGCACCGCGAGACCGTGGCCGGCTTCGTCGACGGCGAGCCGCTCTACCGCGGCGAGACGCCCGGCGGCAAGGGCTTCTGGTACCCGCCGACGATCGTCGAGGCCTCCAACGACGACCGGATCGCGCGCGAGGAGGTGTTCGGGCCGGTCGCTGCGCTGATCCCGTTCGACGACGAGGCCGACGCGGTCCGGCTCGCGAACGACACGCCCTACGGGCTCTCGGGCTCGATCTGGACGCGCGACGGCGCGCGGGCGCTGCGCGTGGCGCGGGCGATCGACACGGGCGTGCTCAGCATCAACTCGAACTCGTCCGTCCGCGTGACGACGCCGTTCGGCGGCTTCAAGCAGTCAGGGTTCGGCCGTGAGCTCGGGATGCACGCGCTCGACGGCTATTCCGAGATCAAGTCGGTCTTCTTCTCGACGGAGGGTTGAGGTGGCGGGACGTCTGGACGGCAAGGTGTGCGTGATCACGGGCGCCGGGGGCGGCATGGGCCGCGAGGCGGCGATCCTGTTCACCGAGGAAGGCGCAAGAGTGTGCGCCGCCGACATGGACCTGGCTGCCGCGGAGGAAACGGCGGGGCTCTGCGCCGGGGAGGCGTTCGCGTTCCAGGCGAACGTCGCGGAGGAGGCGGACGTCGAGGCGATGATGGCAGCGACCGCCGACCGCTTCGGCGGCATCGACGTGCTCTACAACAACGCCGGCATCTCGCCCGACGACGACGCGTCCGTGCTCGACACGTCTGTCGAGGCCTGGGACCGCGTCCAGGCCGTGAACACGCGCGGAGTCTTCCTCTGCTGCAAGCACGGGATCCCGCACCTGCTCGAGCGCGGCGGCGGCTCGGTGATCAACGTTGCGAGCTTCGTCGCGATCCTCGGCGCCGCAACCTCGCAGATCTCGTACTCGGCGTCGAAGGGAGCGGTGCTCTCGATGTCGCGTGAGCTCGGCGTCCAGTTCGCCCGCCGGGGAGTGCGCGTCAACGCGCTCTGCCCGGGCCCGGTCGAGACGCCGCTCCTGCTCAACATCTTCGGGGACAACCCGGAGGCGCTCGAGCGACGCCGGATCCACTGGCCGACGGGCCGGCTCGCCAAGCCGCGCGAGATCGTCAACGCCGCGCTCTTCCTCGCGAGCGACGAGTCCTCCTACGTGAACGGAGCCACGTTCCTCGTCGACGGCGGCCTGACCGCGGCCTACGTCACGCCGGAGTAGCCAAGCAACAGACTGTTACAAGGTCCGCGCCGGCCGCGCGCTCCAAGCGAACGCCGCCAAGTAACAGTCTGTTACTTGGCATCAGACGCCGACGACTTGCACGAGCCAGCGGCGGTCGCGCTCGCGGTCGAGCTCGAGGAAGAGCACGCGCTGCCAGGTGCCGAGGCAGAGCTCGCCCTCGGAGACGGGAATCGACTCGCCGGCCGGGCCGAGCAGCATCGACATGCAGTGCGAGTGGCCGTTGCCGAAGTCCATGTCCTCGGGGCAGACGTTCTCGGTGCGGCGGTCCCAGTCGTCGTGGGCGTAGTAGTTGTCGCTCGGGACGAGCCGCTTCAGCAGCAGGGCGAAGTCCTCGAGGAAGCCGCTCTCGAACTCGTTGACGCGCACCGAGCAGGTCGTGTGCGGCGAGTAGACCGAGCAGATCCCGTTTCGGATCCCGCTGGCGGCGACGGCCTCCTGCACTTCCTCGGTGATGTCCTTGATCGAGAGCCCGCCGGCAGTCCGGAGCTCGGTCACCTGCTGGTACGCCTTCACGCGCGACATTGTGACAGTCGCGGGACGAGCCCTGTTGAGGAACCTGCGGGCGCGTGAGCTCGCCTATTCCGTATCCCACGGCGGGATGTTCAGGTCGCGCATGAGCTCGTAGCGAAGGTCGTTCAGGTCGGCGCCCATGTCGTCGACGCCGAGCTCCTCGATCCACATGCGGAGCGTCCGCACGAGGACGCGTTTGGCCTCATCGGAAATCGCCTTGCGTTCACGGAGCTCGTCGGCCACGGGCTTGCCCGCGGCAGTCCGCTCCAGACGTTCGAGCAGCGCCTCGAAACGGTCGGCGGGCACCGCGATGACGGCGGTCGCCGTGCGAATCGAGATCGGATCGTCTGACATGCGACCGAACCTATCGCTCCAGCGTGTCGATGGCCCGCCTGCCTCAATTGTGAGACAATTGGCAACAGGGCGGGCTGCAGCGGGCCGCCGATCTGCGGCCCGTCCCAACTGGAAACTTCCCAGCCGATCAAGCGTCTAGAGAACCGAGACGTGGCGCGCGGGCGAGGGGGGCGGCCACTCGAAAGGCGTTTGCCGCGCCGCGTCTCGCTTCTTACGCAGAGCGCCCGGAGTCTCTAGCAGCACAGATGCCGGGGGTCGCGCGCTCACGTAGCCTCACCGCCATGTCGGAACGCGTCGATCACATCACCGTCAAGCTCAGCACCGAGGACGTAACGCTCGGCTGGGAGACACGGCGAGCGCTCCTCGCCAAACTCGGAGAGCAACAACACCCGCTCGGAGAACACGACGTCGGCCGCGCGATCCGCAGAGCATTCGACGACGTCGGCGCGAACCGGCCCGTAACCCTGAAGCGGGACGAGAAGACGTACCTGCTCGAACTGCTCGAGCAATGGTCGCTCGACACGGTCGGCGGCTACGACGCGATGTCCGCCGAGCTCTTTGCGCTCCGTAACGCCCTCATCGACGACTTGCACGACGCCGGCGAGCGGCAAGCCAGGCAGTAGTCTCGCTGAGAGAAAAACGGGCCACGACCACTTGAATCTCTGGCGACGGTCGTACCCTCGACGTGTGAGGCGATCCCGCTGGCGCTGCTTCTGGCGGTGGCCCTGACGGCAGGGACGCACCACCGGGGCTTGAACGAGGCAGGTGGGCGCGCGTCCAGAGCGACCGCGCCGCCCGAGCAGTCCCGACTCCCCGTGGGACGCTCGTGGTCGCGATCGCGTTTGGGGGAGGCCGCACTCCCGCGGACGCGCGCCCTCTCTAACCCAGGTCGGTGCTCGCCTCGGCCCGTCTTCGCGCCTGCTCCAACCGGCCGGTAAGACTGGCGGTAACGAGGCCAGCCGAACGCGGTGAACCGCGAGGCGGCTGCGAGTCGTTCGCCTGGCCGCTGGGTCTCCTGTGGGGGAGAAGGAGTCGAGTCCGGACGCCCGCGCGCCGCCCCGCGATGCGCCCCCCAGGCTATTCCGTCTCGGCTTCCGCCACAACGGGCTTTACAACTGGGCGCTGGAGTCTGCCGATAAGCAAGGTGTGGCCCTGGCGTCTCTCTTGGGGGAGCGCCAGGGCCGCTGTTCTAAACCAAGCTCGAGTGTTCTGAGCGGTTTGGCATGATCCGGACATCGCTGCGCGACCGAGTGCGCGGTCGAATGTCGCTGAGACGGCTTAACCCACGCTCGAGGAGGGCCAAAGATGCCTGGATGGGGTGTTGTTCCTTCGATACGTGTGAGCGACATGCCTGAGGCGCTGGCGTTCTACATGGGGCAGCTCGAGTTCACGCTCGATAGCGGGGGCGAAGGGAGTACGAACTCTTCCCTGACGCGCGGCGACGCGCGCGTAATGATCGAGACAGCGGCTGACCACTATGGCGAGGAGTACAACGTGGCGATCAAAAATCGACTCGGCGCGCCGTCGGCTATCGCGCTCTACATCGAGGCCGAGGACCTCGCCGCTTTTCACTCGAGACTGAACGCCAGCAGCGCCGCTCGGATTGTCGATCCCCTCGCCGAACGCCGCTGGGGACAGGAGGAGTTCACCGTAGAGGATCATGAGGGGAACTGGCTCACCTTTTGGAGAAAGTCTGCCCAGGCCTAGCGCCGCGCCGACGTTGGGGTACAGAGAGGTATCACCGACGTATGCAGCGTATGCACTTCGCCGGTATTCCTGGCATACCCGACCCGCCTGCCTAAGCGGAAAGTCACTAGGCAAGCGGGTCATTTTGGGCCCGCCTGGATTCGAACCAGGGCGCGACGGATTATGAGTCCGCTGCTCTGACCACTGAGCTACGGGCCCCCGGGGACGAGCGTAACGCAGCCGCTTCACCGTCAACCGGCGCGGTGAACCACCTGACGGGTGATTGGTCAACCGGGGGTGCCTCGTCCATGGTGTCTCCAGACGGCAACGAGCTTCACGGGCCTCCTGCGGTGGGCCCGAGAGGTTTCTCACGAGAACGAAGCGGGGCTCTGCGGCGAGCCCCGCGTCCGTTCTCAGGCCTGTGGCAACTGTGGCAACTGTGGCGCTCGAGGAGGAACAAGAATGTCGAACAGCACCTTTGTACTGGTCCTCGCCGCCGGCGCTGCTCTGCTGGCGCTGTGGGTGCACACGCGGTTTCCCTCGCTCGCACCGGAGCGGCTCGGACGGACGATCGTCCACGCCGCCACCGCGTTCGGGCTGGTGAAGATGACATCGATGTTCGGCGAGTCGACGACCGGCCTGGCGGTGGTGTTCCTGTTCGTGCTGCCGGCGCTCGTCTATGCGCTGCTCTGCACGCTCTGGGTCCTGCAGCAGGCGCAGACCGCGCTCGGCCACTCACGCTGAATAACCGCGCAAGCTGAGCATCCGCAGAAGCGGACGCTCATCGCGCAAAGATCCCTGAAGGGGCCGCTTCGCGGCCCAGCGAGTCGCCTCGGCCTTTGTCTGCGTTAGGCGGCGCGGAGGCGATCGCCGACCTGCACGCCGCGGTGCTCGCACTCGCCGGCGGCGAGTTCGACGACGGCCTTTGCACCCCGGCGGCCGGCCGTCTTCCACGGCGGCAGTGCCGGCTCGATGCCGACGACGACGTGGTCGCGGTCGAGGAAGACGACGTCGATCGGGAAGCGCATGAAGAACGTGTGCACCGAACTGGCGGGGCGAAGCAGGATTCCCTGATCGGACGGCAGCTCGGAACGTCCGAGCAGACCGCGCATCCGCCGGAGCGGGCGCGCCGCCACGAGCAAGTGCTCGCAGACGACGCGCCCGTCCTCGCGGGTCAGGCTCACGGGACTAGAAGCCAACGTGGATGTGGTCTCCGTGGTCGCGCAGCGGGAACGACGGGCCTCCCAGGCCGAGCAGTGAGATCACCTGCTGCGGCTGCAGCTCGCCCGGGAGCAGGAGCACCGACCGAACGGCGGCCTCGGTCACGCTGCCCGGCTGCTGGTGCCCGGCGATCGCGGTCCCGCCGACTGCGGCGATGTCGACCGCGTGGCCGTAGACGTGCGCCGAGACGACGCCGGGCCGCGCGAACGTGCGGTGACCGGAGAAGAGGCTCGAGACCGTGATCGATCCGTGGCGCTCGGCCAGGTACCCGATCAGGACGAGAACGCGGACATCGATCCGACCCATCATGATGTCGGTGCGGCCGCCCCCGTAGATCAGGATCCCCGGAGTCGACAGCACTTTCCGGCCGAGGTTGACCTTCGCGGCGGCGTAGCCGTTCACGAGCGCCTCGACGCCGACGAAGCGGTACAGGTCCGCGAACGCGGCAGCGCGGTCGGCGAAACCCGTCCGGCCGGAGAGCGCCAGCGCGCCCTTCCAGGCGTCGGTTCGCGCCATCCGGGCGGCCAGAGCGTCGAGCTCGCGAGCCGATGCCGGGACTGAGCCGCGCTCCCCCTGCGCCCGCAGGACGCCGAGCACGGCGGCCCAGTCGGCGTGGTGGCGCTTCGAGATCGCGACAAGCCGCTTCGCGAACGGGCGGTGCAGCCGCGCGGACGCCGGAGTCGGATCCGGCAGAGCGCGGTTGAGCCAGATCGTGGGCTCGCCACCCTGCTCGACCTCGAGCTCGGGAGCCTTCGCCGGAGGAGCGGCTGCGCGCTTGACGACCCACTTCTTCGCCGGGTTGGCCTTCGCTGCCGGCGCGGGCTTCGATGCCGTCGCCTGCGGAGCGGCCGCCCGGGCCGGCGCAGGGGAGACGACGTTGCTGGGAGCGGGCACGGCCGCTGCGGCGACCTCGTCGACCGGCTCGGCAGCCTGCGCTGCGACGGTCGACGGAGCGGGGTCGGCAGTGGGCTCGACCGCTGCTGCCTCGGGCGCTGCCTCGGCCGCGGGCTCTTCGGCGGGCGCCGACTCAACGGGCGCTGCCTCGGCCGGAGCGGCGTCAGCTGGAGCCGCCTCCGGAGCAGCGGCCTCTGGAGCAGCTGCTTCGGGAGCGGCGGCTTCGGGAGCAACGCTCTCGGGGTCAGGCGCGACCCCCACCTCGGGCGGGGCGTTCAGCTCGGCTGCCTCCAGCGCCGCGACGTCCTCGTCCGCCAGCCTCACCAGCTGGTCGCCGGCACCGGCCGTGAACGCTGCGCCGGCGAAGAACAGCGTCGAGAACGCCGCCGCGAGCGCGAAGCGCTTGGCGGGGCGGCGGTGGCCGGGCAGCGGCGCGGCGACGGGTGCGTCGATCGCTGCGTCCTCCTCGGCGCGCTCGTACTCCCAGGCGTCGGGCTTGCGGCGAAAGATCGCCGCGGCCATAGCCAGAAGGCCCAGCGGCAGGACTGCTTTCAGAAAGATTCGCTTCCGTTGCGGCATCGACCCAGCTCCTCCATCGATTCGGGCGCCGGGTTGCCCTTCCGGCGCCTGGTGATTTCCGACCGCGCCGCCAACGGTTCCATGTGAACCCTTGTTATCGGCAGCAGCTTTAGCGCCGCTCACTCGTTTGGGTGAACTTGAAATCTCCGCGCAAGAAGTCCCCCGGATGGGGCTTCTTAGCTTGCGACCGCTGATCGATTGTAGGTCAGCGAAGGAGCAACAGACAGGCGAAGCGGCTCGCCGATGAGAGAAAGGTTTCTCACGTGTACGACCGCAACGCCAATCGCAATTCCATCTCCACCAAGCTCCGGGCCGCCGCCTGTGCCCGCGAGTCCATCCGCTCTCTCCTGCCCGAAGGGAGGTGAATTACATGCTGAAGCTTTTCGTCGCCATTCAGAGCAAGCTCGCCGAGGTTCGGAGCGAGGAGGGTCAGACGATGGCGGAGTACGGCGTTGTTCTCGCCGTGATCACGCTCGCCATCGTGACGACGCTGGGTCTGCTCGCCGTGGGTATCAACGATGCCCTGGAGGCCGTCACCGGCATCCTCTAGCAGGACCGCATTACCGGTACAGAAATCCAGAGACAGGTGGTGACAATGACGGGCAAGTTGATCGCAATCAGGGTCGAAGAAGGACAGACCATGGCCGAGTACACGGTTGTTCTCGGTGTGATCACGCTCGCCATTGTCACCACCATCTCGCTTCTGTCGGGCGCAATCAACGCAGGCTTCGAACGGACGCTCGACATCATTCACGCCGCTTTCTGACTCAAGAAACGGACACCATCATCATGAGCCGCCGCCGCACGAACATCCGGAACGAACGTGGCCAGACCATGGTCGAGTTCGCGCTGGTCGTCCCGATTCTCTGCGTGGTCCTCTTCGGGATCCTGCAGTTCGGCGCGCTCTACAACGACTACGTGACCCTGACGGACGCGACCCGGGTCGGAGCTCGCAAGGCCGCGACGGCGCGGCACGAGACGAATCCGGAAGCCGCCGCTGAAGCCGCCGCAAGGAACTCGGCCCAGGGCCTCGATCCGAGCGAGCTCGGCATCACCGTCACCGCCACCGCATGGGAGCACGGCGAGTCCGTGACGGTCGAGGGCACCTATCCGTACGAGATCGACCTGCTGGGATTCGTCGTGGCATCGGGCGACCTGACTTCCGAGACCACGGAGCGTGTCGAATGAACCGACTTCGCAGCGAGACCGGCCAGGCCGCCGTCCTCACGATCGTCTTCCTGACGGCGCTCCTCGGCGCTGTCGCAATGGTGCTCGACGTGGGCTCCTGGTTCCGCGAGCAGCGCGCGACCCAGTCCGCCGCGGACGCGGCCGCGCTCGCCGCGGCTCAGGCCCTGCCCGAGAGCACCGGAACCTCGAGCGCGCTCGCCAGCCAGTACCTCGCCTCGAACGGCGGCGGTACAGGTGAGTTCACGTTCTCGCGCAAGAACCTCACCAACGACACGGTCACGGTCAAGGTGACGCGACAGGCGCCGGGCGTGTTCTCGAAGCTCTTCGGGATCGACTCCGTCGACGTGCACGCGAAGGCGAGCGCTCGCTCGGGCAATCCCGACCAGGCGCAGTGGGCTGCGCCGATCGCCGTCGACCGCCAGCACCCGCTGCTCAACTGCACGCCGCTGCCCTGCTTCAACCAGGAGACGACGCTCGACCTCAAGAAGACCGGACCCGGCGCGTTCCGGCTGCTCAATCTCGACCGTTCGCACGGCGGGACGGGCGGCAAGATCGACGCCGACTGGATCCTGCGCGGTTTCGACGGCTACATGCCGCTCGGCTGGTATGGATCGGATCCGGGCGCGGCGTTCAACGACAGCAAAGTCAAAGAGGCGCTGGACATCCGTATCGGCGACGAGTTGCTCTTTCCGATCTACGACGCGGTCAAGAGCAACGGCGCCAACTTCGAATACCGCGTCGTCGGCTGGGTCGGCTTCTTCGTCACCGGCTACACCTCTAACGGCAACAAGGGGATCGTCAGCGGCCACTTCGTTCGCGTGATCTGGGAGGGAATCCTCTCGGAGTCCGGTGGTGGGGCAGAAGACTTCGGAGTCCGCTCCGTCGAGCTCGTCGAATAACAACCAAGAAAGAGGAAAGAAAAGAGACGCTCATGACGTACAGGGTCAAAAACATCACCATTGCCGTCGCGTTGGCCCTCGTCGCTGCCCTGCTGACGAGCTTCTACGTGACGAACTATCAGCGGAACGTCCGTCAGGACGAGACGAACGTGCCGATCTGGGTCGCCAAACGCGATATCCCGGCCGGCACCTCGGGCGCAGACATCGAGCGCAAGGGCATGTTCGAGAAGAGCGAGATCGTCCGCCGCAGTGTCGTGCCGGGCGCGATCTCGAATCCCGACCAGGTCGCCGACCTCGTCACCTCGCAGCCGATCTATGCGGGCGAGCAGGTCTCGACCCGCCGCTTCTCGACGCCGTCGCAGCGGGGCATCAAGGCCCAGCTGACCGGCGTGCAGCGCGCGATCGAGATCCCCGGCGACCAGCATCAGCTCCTCGTCGGCACGCTGAAGGCGGGCGACAAGGTGGATGTCGTCGCCACGTTCGCCGTCGGCGTCGCAAACGGGCCGACCGTCTCGCGCATCGTCCTCCGTGATGTCGAGGTGCTCCGCGCACCGGCCGGAGGCGGGACGGAGACAAAGATCACGGCGAACACGAGGGACGGCGCCTTCGCAGCGATGCTGCGGGTCACCGACACGCAGGTGCAGAAGCTCGCTTGGGTCTTCACCAGCGCAGAGCACTGGCACCTCGAGCTCCGCCCGGGAATCGACGCCGCGGACAGCCCCGAGAACGTGGAGTCCTGGTACTCGGTGCTGCGCGAAGGCGTTCGCCAAAAGCAGCTCAACGACGCCGGCGTGGATCGGATCCCGGCCGTCGGTGGAGGGAACCCCAATGAATAACGACAGCATCCGCATCTACGTCACCGGCTCCTGCGAGGGCCTGGAGAACCTCCGCGAGGCGCTCGCCTCCCATCCCGACGTCGACTTCGTCGGCTGGAGCGAGAACGTCGCCGAGGCGACGACCGCCCTCGCCGGCGGCCACCTCCGCGTCGTCGTCCACGCCACCCGCTCGACGTCGTTCCCCGCCGGCGAGATCGCCGCGATCCGCGAGCACACGCGCTCGCCGATCGTGATCCTCGCCTCGGGCGAGTCCTCGGCCCTGCTCGAGGACGCGCTCGACGCCGACGGCGTCGCCGACGTCCTCCTGCTCCCGCAGATGACCGAGAACGTCGTCTTCTCGCTGCGCAAGGCGGCGCACGCCGGCCGCCGGCTCGTCGCAGAGGGCGCCGCACAGGGGCGTCAGGGACGGATCGTGACCGTGTTCTCGCCGAAGGGCGGCACGGGCAAGACCGTCACCGCGACGAACCTCGCCGCCTCGTTCGCCAAGTACGAGCAGAAGCGCACGCTGCTCGTCGACCTCGACCTGCAGTTCGGCGACGCCGCGATCATGCTCGGGCTCGAGCCGGAGAAGACGATCTACGACCTGGTCGTCGCCCCCGGCGAGCTCGACTCCGAGAAGCTCGCGGGCTACGTCACGAGGCACACGTGTGGGCTCGACATCCTGCCGGCGCCGCTCCGCCCGGAGGACGCCGAGCTCGTGACGGAGACGAAGTTGGCCCGCCTGCTCGAGGTGGCGCGGGAGTCGTACGACGTCATCGTCGTCGACACCTCGCCGTTCTTCCACGGGCCGATGCTCGCCACCCTCGACCGGACCGACGAGCTGCTGATGCTCTGCGGCCTGGACGTGCCGACGCTCAAGAACGTGCGCCTCTCGATGCAGACGCTCGAGTTGCTCTCGTTCCCGGCGTCGCGGATCCGCTTCGTCCTCAACCGGGCGAACTCGAAGGTCGGAATGAAGAAGAGCGAGGTCGAGGGAGCCCTCGACGTCAAGATCGGCTTCGAAGTGCCATCGGACCGGGCAGTCCCGATCGGCGTCAACCGGGGCGCTCCCCCGGCGATCGCAGACACGGGCTCGGATTTCGCCAAGGCGATCCGCGAGGTGGCCAAGTCGCTGCTCGCAACCGAGCAGCCCAAGAAGAGGCGCATGTTCTCCGCGCTGGCGAAGGCGTAGGCCATGGGTCTCCACGACAGACTCTCGAAGCAGAACGGAAACGGGGCCGCCGGCGTGACCGCCGAGCGTCCGGCCGCGTCGGCCGGCCCCGTTGCCTATCCCGCGCAGCCCCACTCGCCGGCGTCCACTCTGGGCGCGAGCGACCCGTACGCCGAGCTGAAGAGCGGCATCCACCACGCCGTGATCGCAAAGCTCGGCCCGGAGCTGTTCAAGCGCGAGACGGGCGAGGATCTCTCCGAGCGCGTGCTGCACGCGGTTACCGAGCAGCTCGCCCTCGACCGGACGCCGCTGACTCGGGAGGAGCGCCGCCGGATCGTCCGTGAGATCGCCGACGACGTGCTCGGCTACGGGCCGCTGGAGCCGCTTCTCCGCGACGACTCCGTCACCGAGGTCATGGTCAACAACCACGACCGGATCTTCGTCGAGCGCGAAGGCCGGCTCGAGCGGACGGATGCGTCGTTCGTCGACAACGCCCACCTGCTCCGGATCATCGACAAGATCGTCTCGCAGGTCGGCCGCCGGATCGACGAGAGCTCGCCGATGGTCGACGCGCGCCTGCCCGACGGCAGCCGCGTCAACGCGATCATCCCGCCGCTCTCCCTCCGCGGTCCGACGCTGACGATCCGGAAGTTCTCGCGTGACCCGTACACGATGGACGACCTGATCAACTTCAACTCGCTGACGCCGCAGGCCGCGCAGTTCCTGGCCGCGTGCGTCAAGGGGAAGCTGAACGTGCTCATCTCCGGCGGTACCGGCACCGGTAAGACGACGATGCTGAACGCGATGTCCGCCTACGTGCCCGGCGACGAGCGCATCGTCACGATCGAGGACGCGGCCGAGCTCCAGCTCCAGCAGGAGCACGTGATCACGCTCGAGTCGCGGCCGCCGAACATCGAGGGCCAGGGCGAGATCAGGATCCGTGAGCTCGTCCGCAACGCCCTGCGCATGCGCCCCGACCGGATCATCGTCGGCGAGGTCCGCGGTGCCGAGACCCTGGACATGCTCCAGGCGATGAACACGGGCCACGAGGGCTCGCTGACCACGATCCACGCGAACTCGCCCCGCGATGCGCTCTCGCGCCTCGAAACGCTCGTGCTCACCGCCGGCGTCGACCTGCCGCTGCGCGCGATCCGCGAGCAGACCTCGAGCGCCTTCGACCTGCTCGTGCAGATCTCGCGCCTTGTCGACGGCTCCCGCCGCGTCACCCACATCACCGAGGTGCTCCGGATGGAGTCCGACGTGATCACGCTCCAGGACCTCTTCGTGGCGAAGGCGCCGGACGAGGAGAGCATCGCCACGTCGCGCGCGTCGCGGCTGCTGCTGCCGCTCGCCTGCACGGGCCTGAAGCCTCACTTCCTCGAGAAGATGGCCGCGAGCGGGGTCATCCTGCCGCCGACCTTCTTCCGCCACGAGGCACACGGCGGCCGGCCGAGCTTCAGCGCCGCGCCTTACGGAGGCGGGCAGTGAGGCGGTTCCTCGCTCTCGCTGTCCTCTCCGCGGCGCTGCCGAGCGTCGCGATCGCCGCAGCGCCCAAGATCGCAAGCCTCGACACGGCCGGCTACCCGACCGTCCGCGCAACGGTCGTGACGCCGAAGCCGGTGGGAACCGCGCCGTCGGTGACCGAGAACGGCCGGCCCGTCGTCGGCTTCCGCGCCGTCAACCTCGGCCGCGAGAAGAGCGTCATGCTCCTCTTCGATCGCTCCCAGTCGATGGTCGGCCAGGCGATCGTGGATGCGTCCGCGGCCGCCCGCCAGTTCGTCGGCGCGAAGCCCGATCGCGATCGGATCGCAGTCGTCGCAGTCGGGAAGAAGGCCGTGCAGCTGACCGGCTTCTCCTCGAATCCGGCCGAGGCGGACGCAGCCCTGCGCACGATCGAGGTCGACAAGATCCGCGGCACGGCCCTCTACGACGGGATCCTGGTCTCGACGCAGGCGCTCGCCGCCGACCTCAATCCGACCCGGGTGCTGATCCTGCTGACCGACGGCCAGGAGGTCTCGAGCGACGCCAGCCTCGAGCAGGCGATCGCCGCCGCCCGCGAGGCGCATGTGACCGTCTACCCGATCGGGATCGAAAGCCCGAGCTTCCGTCCCGGACCGCTGCAGCGCCTGGCCGAGAAGACGGGCGGCCGCTACGTCGGCGCAAGCGGAACGAAGGATCTGAAGGCGATCTACACCGCCCTCGCCGAGGAGCTGCGCCGCACCTGGCAGCTGAGCTACGTCACCTCGGCGCGTCCCGGCGACCGGATCGCGGTCGAGGCGGCCGGCGCCCACGCCGAGTCCATCGTCCCCGGCGCCCGCGTCGTCTCCCGGTCGGAGGGGTCGAAGCTGCCGGAGCCGCTGTTCAAGGTCGGGCCTGTCCTGCTGGCCACGATCGTGGGCTTCCTCGGGCTCGTTGCAACCCTCTTCCTGATGCGGGCACCGGTGGGCTCGCGGCTGCGCCGCCAGATCAATCCTCACCTCGGTGAACAGGAGCGGAAGAGCGCCCGCGGACCGGTGGAGGAGCGCTTTGCGACCGCCTCGAGCGTGCTGAAGGCGACGGAGAAGGCCTTTGGCCATCTGCGCGCCTGGCACGCGCTGCACCGGCTGCTCGAGCGGGCCGACGTCCCGCTCCGGACCGTCGAGCTCGTCTACGCCGCAGTCGGCTGCGGCCTCCTGACCGGCCTTGTCTTCGCGGTCCTCGGGATGGGCCCGGTCTTCATCTTCGTCGCGATGCTCGTCGGCGGGGCGCTGCCCATTCTCGTCGTCTGGCACAAGGCTCGGCGTCGGCTCGCGGCGATCGACGATCAGCTGCCGGATCTCCTCGTTACGCTGGCCGCGTCGCTGAAGGCCGGGCACAGCTTCCGGCAGGGGATCCAGGCCGTCGTCGACGAGGGTCAGCCGCCCGCGAGCAAGGAGTTCAAGCGCGTGCTCACCGAGACGCGCCTGGGACGGCCCATGGACGACGCGCTCGCCGACATGGCCGCCCGGATCGGCTCGAAGAACGTCACCTTCGTCGTCACCGCCGTGACGATCCAGCGCCAGGTCGGCGGCAGCCTCGCGGGCATCTTCGACATGGTCGCCGACGCAGTCCGAAACCGGCAGCAGTTCGCACGCAGGATCCGGTCGCTGACCGCGATGGGTCGTGCCTCCGCCTACGTGCTGGTCGGCGTTCCGTTCTTCATGCTGGGCTCGCTGACGCTCCTCAACCGGGAGTACATGAGCCCGCTCTACAACACATCCACGGGGCACAAGCTGATGATCATCGGGATGGTCATGATCGTCATCGGCTCGCTCATGCTCCGGAAAATCGTCTCCTTCAAGGGCTGATCAGATGCAGATCTTCTTCGCACTCTCGTTCCTCTTCCTCGCCGTCTCCGCGTATCTCGTCGGCGACGTCGTGACGCAACCCGGCCGGGAGCGCGATCGCGCCGTCCGGCGCGCGGCGACCTACGGCCGCCACCGTGTCACCGGCACCGGGCTCGAGCGGCTGCAGTTCAAGGAGCGCGTGCTCGTGCCGGCGACGGCGCGGCTCGCGCAGCTGGCGCTCCGGCTGAACCCCCGCGCGACGCTCGACTCGATCGCAGGCCGGCTGATGGCGGCCGGGATGGGCCGCACGATCACACCGACCACGTTCCTCGCGCTGAAGGCCGCAGGCGCGATCGGCGGCGTCGTTCTCGGCCTCGCGGTCGGGGCCGCGGCCGGCGGCGTTGCGATGGGCATGTTCTCTGCGTTCATCCTCGGCTTCGGCGGCTTCATCATCCCCGGCTTCTTCGTCGGGATGAAGGGGCGCTCGCGGCGCGAGGCGATTCGCGCGGAGCTTCCGGACGCGCTCGACCTGCTCGCCGTCTCGGTCGAGGCCGGCCTCGGCTTCGACGGCGCGGTCGCGAAGCTGACCGAGCACATGGATGGGGCGCTCGCGGAGGAGTTCTCGCTCACTCTCGGTGAGATGAGGATCGGCGAGTCGCGCCACGACGCGCTCAAGAAGCTCGCCGAGCGCTCGGGTGCTCCCGAGGTCGCGAGCTTCAGCCGCGCGATCATCCAGGCCGACCAGCTCGGCATCTCGCTCGGGCGCCTGCTGCGCGTTCAGGCGACCGACGCCCGGCTCAAGCGCCAGGCGGCCGCGGAGGAGAAGGCGATGAAGTCGCCGATCAAGATGCTCTTCCCGACCGTGCTCTTCATCTTCCCGGCGATGTTCCTCGTCATCCTCGGCCCGGCAATGCTCAACCTCCTCGAGCTGTTCTGATGGCGCCCGGCGACCACGAGATCGAGCAGGGATTCGGCACGGGGCTCCGGGCCCAGCTGGAGGCGCGCCGCGAGTCCGACGAGTCGGCTGCTCCACCTGAGGCGCCCGCTGCAGCGGCACCGCCGCCCCCGGACGAGGCCGCGCCGGCCGAGCCGTCCGACCATGACGAGGTCGAGGCTCTCCGCAGGAAGATTTACGAGGCCCTCTCGCGCGAGCAGGAGGTGCGAGCGGAGCTTGCCGACATCCAGGCCCGGCTACAGAACGACCTCGCCGGCGCCCAGAGCCTGTCGCTCCGATCGACGGAGGTCGACACGCGGGCGGCCAGGCTCGCCGCGCAGCAGGCCGAGCTCGACGAGCGGGAGCGGGAGCTCGGGCAGCGGGCCGAGGCGGCCGCGGCCGAGCAGCAGCGCCTCGCCGAGCTGAAGGCCGAGCTCGCGGCCGCGGAAACGCGGACGGCCGAGCGCGAGAAGCAGATCTCGATCAAGTTCCGCGAGCTCACGAATGCCGACCGCGACCGGACCGAGGCGGCCTCCGAGCTGGCGAAGCAGGAGGCAGCGATCGCCCAGCGCGAGCGCGCGCTCGAGCGGGCGCTCGCGGACATGGACGGAACGGCTGCCGAGGCGACTGCCCGGGTCGAGGCGCGCGAGGCTGTGCTCGGCACGCGCGAGAACGTCCTCAAGGATCAGGAGTCTGAGCTGTCCGAGCGCGATCGCGGCGTGACCGAGCGCGAGCGAGAGCTCGTCAAGGCGCGCGCGACCGTGACCGCACGCGAGGAGCATCTCGAGTCGCGCGAGGCGGAGCTGAAGGCGAAGACCGACCGCCTGACCGCGGATCTCGAGCGGCTCGCCGAGGAGCGCTCCGGCAGCGGCGAGGTCGTCGCCGCGATGAGCGCGAAGCGGGCCGAGATCACGGCGAAGGAGAGCGAGCTCGCCGCCCGCGAGGCCGAGCTGAACCGGCGTGAGTCACAGGTGCGCCGCGAGGAGGCCGACGGACAGACGTCCGCGCACCTCGAAGACGAGGCGCGCCGGCTGGACGACCTCCGCCGCGAGCTGGCCGCCCGCGAGGCCGAGATCACGAGCTCGGAGACGCTGTTCGAGTCGCAGCGCGCGCGTGTGGAACGGCGCGAGAAGCGGCTCGGCCAGACCGAGGAGTCGATCTCGGACCGCCAGCGCGAGCTGGACGAGCGCGAGGCCGAGATCGAGGCGCGCTGGGCGCGGGCCGAGGCCGACGCGGAGATCCGCGAGGCGAAGCTCGAAAATCGCGAGAAGACCGTCGGCGAGCTGGAGCTCCGCCTGGGCAAGAAGGAGAGCGACCTCGCCCAGTACGTCGGCCAGCTGCAGCAGCAGATGGACCAGCGCGAGACAGACTGGTGGTCGAAACAGCTAGGCAAACCAGTCGCCGCCGGCGAATAGCTCTTCTAAAGAACGAGCCGTTCGTCTCATCGACCGCGGCGGGGACATCACAGCTTCAGGGGTTTTGTTGCGCGGATGCCGGCTTTGCCGGCATCCCTGCGCATAAGACAGCGAGAGGTCCGCACAGAGTGCGGACCTCTCTTCCGAACGCTCCTTTCTGGGCCAGACGGCGAAGCCGCCGAAACGGCCGCTCCGACTGGAGGGGGAGAGGAGTCGCGTTCGGTATGCATAGTCATCGCACATTCGAGCGTGTGATGCGAGGGTGGCTACACTCTTTCCGATGAGCGAGACCGGGACGATGCGCGTCAAGAGCGGCCTTGCCGAGATGCTCAAGGGCGGCGTGATCATGGACGTCGTCAACGCCGAGCAGGCGAAGATCGCGGAGGATTCTGGAGCCGTCGCCGTGATGGCGCTCGAGCGCGTTCCGGCCGACATCAGGCGCGACGGGGGCGTCGCCCGCATGTCCGATCCCGCGATGATCACGGAGATCCAGGAGGCGGTCACGATCCCGGTGATGGCCAAGTGCCGGATCGGCCACTTCGTCGAGGCGCAGATCCTGCAGTCGCTCGAGATCGACTACATCGACGAGTCGGAGGTGCTGACCCCGGCCGACATCGCGCACCACGTCGACAAGTGGGCCTTCGAGATCCCGTTCGTCTGCGGCGCCACCAACCTCGGCGAGGCGCTGCGGCGGATCGCCGAGGGTGCGGCGATGATCCGCACCAAGGGCGAGGCCGGCACCGGCGACGTCGTCAACGCGGTCACGCACATGCGCGCGGTCTTCGGCGGCATCCGCCGGCTCGGTGCGCTGCGCGAGGAGGAGCTCTACGCCGAGGCGAAGGAGCTGCGCGCGCCGTACGAGATCGTCAAGTGGGTGGCCGAGAACGGCAAGCTTCCGGTCGTGACGTTCACGGCCGGCGGGATCGCCACCCCGGCGGACGCGGCACTCTGCATGCAGCTCGGCGCCGACGGCGTCTTCGTCGGCTCCGGCATCTTCAAGTCGGGCGATCCGGCGCTCCGCGCGAAGGCGATCGTCGAGGCGACGACCCACTTCCGCGACGCGGACATCCTCGCCCGTGTCTCCGCCGGCCTGGGCGAGCCGATGGTCGGCATCTCGACCGCCTCGCTCGAGCCGAGCGAGTTGCTCGAGTCGCGCGGCTGGTAATACTCGGAACCTGAGCGGCGGCTCCGCGGGTCCGTCCGGCCCAGCGGTCACGCTTCGCCGTATGGAGCTCCGCGCAGGACTGCGGCCGGCGTGGTCGAGCACCTCATTCCTGCTCTATGCGGGCGCGTTCACGGTCGTCGCTGCGCTCGGCACCCTGCTGGCGACCCTGGGCGAGATGCACGGGTCGACGGCGCTCGTCGGCTGGTCGGCGCTCTTCCTCGCCCTTCTGCTCGTGTCCGCCGTGGCGGCCCGCCTCCGCGGTCAGCATGTCCTTGCCGGCCTGTGCGCGTTCGTCGCCGTCGGCAGCTTCGGTGTTCTCCTGGGCTCGCTGCTCGACGCAATCGGGCTGGCCGACGGCGTCGAGCCGTTCGACCGCGACTTCGAGCTGGCGCCGCTCCTCGTCGAGGCGGCGCTGCTCGTAGCGGCGGTTGCGGCTGCGCGCGCGTTTCGTCTGCCGCTGCTCGTGCTGGCGGCGTCGGTCGCGAAGGCGGTGCTCGTCCTCGACACGACCGCGGGCATCTTCGGTTTGGGCGGTTGGATTGCGACGGCTGCGCTTCTGCTCGGCCTCGTCGAGCTCGGGATCGCGCTCACGCTCGAGGGAGGCGACCGAAAGTCGTGGGCGTTCTGGAAGCACGTGTCCGCGGCGCTGCTCATCGGTGGTGCCGCGATCTGGTTCCTCGACGGCGGCGACGTGGGCTGGGTGCTGATCGGCCTCGCATCAATCGCCTACGTGGGTCTGGCGCGATCGTTCGGCCGGTCAGTGTGGGCCGTCCTCGGGGCAGTCGGACTGTTTCTCGCCACGACGCACTTCGTGGACGAGTCGTACGCCGTCGTGTCGGCGATCCCGTTCTACGTCCCGAGTGAGGACGGCGGCGGGATCGAGCTCTGGCAGACCGCGCTCGTGTACACGGGCCTGGGTGTCGTTTACGTGCTGCTCGGCTTGTCCCTGCGGCAGCCGACGACGCACGACCCGCAGTCAGCGTAGACGCGAGCCCGCTCTACAATTGCGGCATGACGATCGGCGTTCTCGCTGTCCAGGGCAACTTTCGTGAGCACAGCGCGATCCTCCGCCGGCTCGGCGCCAATGTGGTCGAGGTGCGGCTGCCCGAGCAGCTCGACGGTCTCGACGGCCTCGTCATTCCCGGCGGGGAGTCGACCGCGATTCGGCGGCTGATGCGGCTGTACGGCCTCGACGACGCGATCCGGCATTTCGGTGCGCCCGTCTTCGGCACGTGCGCCGGGATGATCCTGCTCGACCGCGCGCACCTCGGACTCGTCGAGGTCGACGTACAGCGCAACGGCTATGGCCGCCAGCTCGCCAGCTTCGAGGCCGACCTCGACCTCGGCGAGGGCGAGCCGCTGCGCGGCGTCTTCATCCGCGCGCCGCGCGTGACCGACGCAGCACCCGAGGTGGAGGTGCTCGCGAGCCACGACGGCGTACCGGTGCTGCTGCGCCAGGGACGCTTCCTCGTCGCCTCGTTCCATCCGGAGTTGACCGACGACACGCGCGTGCACGCGAAGTTCCTGGAGCTCGTCCGAGAGGAGTCCGGTGTCAGGGCATAGCAAGTGGTCGACGATCAAGCACAAGAAGGGCGCCGCCGACGCGAAGCGCGGCAAGCTCTTCACGAAGCTCTCGAAGGCGATCATCGTCGCGGCCAAGGAGGGCGGGCCTGACCCGAGCGGAAACCTCTCACTGCAGAACGCGATCGAGAAGGCGAAGTCGTACTCGATGCCCAAGGACACGATCGAGCGCGCGATCGCCCGCGGCGCCGGCACCGACGCCGACGCGGCCGCCTACGAGACGATCGTCTACGAGGGGTACGGCCCGGACGGGGTGGCCGTCCTCGTCGAAGCGCTGACCGACAACCGCAACCGCACCGCCTCCGACGTGCGCCACACGTTCTCCAAGCACGGCGGCAACCTCGGCACGACCGGCGCCGTGGCCTGGCTCTTCGAGCGCCGCGGGATGGTGCTGGTGGAGGCCGAGGGCGCGGACGAGGACGAGCTGACGCTTGCGGCGGCCGAAGGCGGGGCGGACGACATCGAGCGCGACGGCGAGGTCTTCCAGGTGTCGTCGGCGCCCGAGGCTCTCAGCGCTGTGCGCGAGGCGATCGAGGCCGCCGGGATCGAGGTGCAGTCGGCAGAGCTGACGATGGTCCCGAAGACGACCGTCGAGGTGGCCGAAGAGGCGTCGGCGAAGAAGCTGATCCGGCTGATCGAGGAGCTCGAGGACAACGACGACGTCCAGGACGTCTCGGCGAACTTCGACATTCCCGAGCAGGTGCTGGAGGCGGTCGCTAGCTAGGCAGAGGTCTCGTGTCAGGCGCCTTTGGGAGCGAAGCGACCCTTCAGGGGTCTTCGCGCGATCGGGATCCGCTCCCGCGGATCCCGATCTTGCGCCAGCAATACAGGAACGTCCGACGGCCTGCCTAACCTTTCCTCGTGAAGGTTCTGGGCATCGATCCGGGGACGGCTGCTTGCGGGTACGGGATCGTCCAAGAAAGCGGAGGCCGTATCAGGGCACTCGACCACGGGTGGTGGCAAACCCCCGCGGGGGAGCGCCCGGAGCTACGCCTCAAGACGATCTTCGATCGGGTGCAGGAGCTCATTGCGGAGCACGCGCCCTCCGCCGTCGCAGTGGAAGAGTCGTTCGTCGGAGCAGATGCCCGCATCGCGCTCTCCGTCGGTCAGGCGCGCGGGGCGGTGCTCGTCGCCGCCGCGGCGGTCGGCGTCGAGTGCGTTGAGTACCCGCCGGCCCGCGTGAAGCAGGCCGTGTGCGGCTACGGCCGCGCCGAGAAGGCGCAAGTGCAGCGGATGGTCCGCGCGATCCTTGCGATGGAGTCGAACCCGACGCCGAGTCACGCCGCCGACGCGCTCGCGGTCGCGATCTGCCACGCGCTCGCGCCGCCGCTGCTACGGATCGCAGGTTGAGGAGCGCACCGTGATCAGCCGGCTGCGCGGTCAGCTCGCAGGGCGGACGCCCGACGGGTTCGTGCTCGACGTCAACGGGGTCGGCTACCTGCTGGCAGCGACACCCGGCGCGGTCCGGGCGGCCGAGAGCGGCAGCGAGGCGGTCGTCGAGACGTACCTGCACGTGCGCGAGGATGCGCTCCAGCTCTACGGCTTCGCCGATGCGGCCGAGCGGCAGCTCTTCCTGCATCTGCTGACGGTGGCGGGGATCGGGCCGAAGGTCGCGCTCGCGATCGTCTCGGGCGCTCCCGCTGCTGAGCTACGTCGTGCGATCGTGCTCCAGGACGCGGCGCGCTTCCAAGCGGTTCCGGGTGTCGGCAAGAAGACGGCCGAGCGGATCGTGCTCGAGCTGAAGGAGAAGCTCGGCGCTGAGGATCCGGTACCGATCTCGAGCGCCTCGGGCACGTCCGTCCACGTGACCGCGCGCGACGCGCTCGTCGAGCTCGGCTACTCCGTGCTCGAGGCCGAGCAGGCGCTCGCGTCGGTCGACCCCGACCTACCCGCGGAGGAACGGGTTCGGCTGGCGCTGAGGCAGGCGGCCTGACATGAGCGCTGTCGCCGCGGAGGTTCTCGGTCCCGAGGAGGAGGAGCTCGAGCGCTCGCTCCGGCCCCGAAAGCTCGACGAATTCGTCGGTCAGGAAGGCGTCAAGGAACAGCTCGCGATCGCACTCACTGCCGCGAAGGCGCGCGGCGAGGCGCTCGACCACGTCCTGCTCGTCGGCCCGCCCGGGCTCGGCAAGACGACGCTCGCTCAGATCATCCGCGAGGAGCTCGGCGTCGGCATCCGCACGGTCGCGGGGCCCGCCCTGGAGAAGAAGGGCGACATGGCCGCGATCCTCACCGGCCTCGAGCAGAAGGACGTCCTCTTCGTCGACGAGATCCACCGGATCAACCGCTCGATCGAGGAGATCCTCTACCCGGCGCTCGAGGACTTCCGGCTCGACATCATCGTCGGCCAGGGCCCTGCGGCGCGGACACTGACGCTCGACCTGCCGCAGTTCACGCTCGTCGGCGCGACCACTCGGACCGGCTTGCTGACGACGCCGCTGCGCGACCGCTTCGGGATGACGTTCCGGCTCGGCTACTACGACGCCGACCAGCTGAGCGCGATCGTGCGCCGCTCGGCGGGAATCCTCGGCGTCGCGATCGAGGAGGAGGCGTGCGCCGAGATCGCCGGCCGCTCGCGGGGGACACCGCGGATCGCGAACCGGATCCTCCGCCGCGTCCGCGACGTCGCCGAGGTGCGGCACCAGGGCGCGGTCACGAACGCCGTCGCGCGCGAGGCGCTCGAGCTGATGGAGATCGACGAGGAGGGGCTCGAAGGCACCGACCGCGAGTTGCTGCACGCGATCGCGTTCAAGTTCGAAGGCGGCCCGGTCGGGCTCTCGACGCTCGCGGTCACGCTCGGCGAGGAGCCCGACACGATCGAGGACGTCTACGAGCCGTACCTGCTCCAGCTCGGCTTCCTCCAGCGCACTCCGCGCGGCCGCGTGATCACGAAGCTGGGCCGCGCGCACATCGGGGCGCCGCCGGCCGCCGACGCCGCCGCGCTCTTCTGAGCGTCACGGCCCGGTGATCCGACGCGGGCCGGATCGCGTCTTCACGAACACCTGCCAGGCGTGGTACTGGTAGAAGACGCGCTCGTCGCGGCGCATCTGCGCGGCGAACGTGACGACGGCGTCGACGTAGCGCTCCGAGTGGTTGTAGTGCCAGAGCGCGCCGCGCAGATCACGTGCTGCGCCGGAGGTGCTCAGGTAGTTGGCTGCGCCGAGAATCGCGTCGCGGGGGTCGTGCACGTCGCCGCCCAGCCCGTAGGCACGCCAGGTGGTGGGCATGAACTGCATCGGCCCCTGCGCGCCGGCCGAGCTGCGTGAGCGCAGCTTGTTGAAGCCGGTCTCGACGAAGTTGACCGCCGCGAGCACCTCCCAGCCGACGCCGAATCGCCGCTCCGCCTCGCGGTAGTAGCGGAGCAACGTGTGCGCGGGAAGCGTCGGTCCGGTGCGGAACGCGGTGAGCGGCAGACTGGTCGGCGGCGTCAGCTCGACCAGGCGCCGTCGTGCGTCGACCGTCGCGCGCGCCTCCCGTGACAGCAGCGGCCGCGCCCGCCCCGCGAGCTCTGGGTCGTAGGTGAGCTTCAGGAAGAGGCGCTGCTGATGCAGCGCCCAGAGCGAGACTCCGCGCGGCGTCGACCCGGCCGCGCGCGGCCCACCCTGCCAAGCGTCGATCGCGCGATGCAGCTCCGCGGTTGTGGCCGCAAGAGCGTCCGCGACGGCGGCCGGCAGCTCGGGTAAGGGCGCCCCGGGCGGAGGCGGCGCGGCGAGCGCCAGGGCGGCGAGGAGGACGCGCACGGGTTCGAGTCTAGGCTTGTCGAGCGATGAGCCACCCCGATCTTCCGGCCGAGCAGGCCTACGTCGACCACGCGTACGCGTGCCTCGAGCAGATGCGCGAGATCGTGTTGCGAGCGGGCGAGGCGGCCGACGGCGAGGTTGCGCAGGCAGCGCTCGACGCGTGGGCGGCGAAACGGCTCGCCACCTTCGAGGACGCCGAGCGCGGGCTCCTGTTCGGCCGGCTCGACTTCGAGGCGGTCGAGCGGGCGCTCTATGTCGGCCGGCGCTGGGTCCACGACGGCGACGGCGAGCAGATCGTCGTCAACTGGCAGGCGCCTGCGGCGCGGCCGTTCTACACGGCGACGCCGCAGGACCCGCAGCGCGTCACGCTCCGCCGCCGCTTCCGGGTGCAGGGACGCAAGCTCGTCGACATCGCCGACGAGGCGCTCGACGGGTCGACGCTCGACGGTGCCGGCGTCGGCGACTTCCTGCTCGAGGAGCTCGATCGCAGCCGCGACACGCACATGCGCGACATCGTCGCGACGATCCAGGCCGACCAGTACCGGCTGATCACACGCGAGCCCGAGCGGCCGCTCGTGATCCAGGGCGGGCCCGGCACGGGCAAGACCGCCGTCGGCCTCCACCGCGCCTCGTGGCTGATCTACACCGAGCGGGAGCGCAACGCCCGCAGCCGCGTGCTCGTCGTCGGCCCGAACCGGACGTTCATGGAGTACGTCTCGCACGTGTTGCCCGCGCTCGGTGAGGGGAGCGTCGAGCAACTCGCCGTCTCCGAGCTCGTCGCCGGGATCGAGCCCGTGCTGCGCGATCCGCCGGCCGTCGCGCGGCTGAAGGCGGACACGCGGATGGCGGCCGTGATCGCCCGCGCCGCGGCGCTGCGGCTGACCGCCGAGCCGGAGGAGCTGATCTTGAAGCTCGAGGGCGAGTACATCCGTGTCCGGGTGCGCGAGCAGCGGCGGCTGCTCGAGGAGATCCGCGAGCTGCACGGCACCACCGCCGCCGCACGCGAGCGCTTCCGGATGGGAATCGTGCGCAGCTTTTACGCCGAATACGGCCGGATCCTGCAGGGCGGCGCGATCCGCGACGGCGAAGAGGTCGAGAAGGCGCTGAAGGCGAACGGCTACCTCAAGCGCGTGCTCGAGCTCGCCTGGCCCGCCGTGACGCCCGAGAAGCTCGTCCGGACGCTCTTCACGACGCCGGCGTTCCTCGCCGACGCCGCCGAGGGGATCCTCGACGAGGGCGAGCAGACGCTGCTCCGCCGCCGGGGCGCCGGCTGGAGCGAGTGGGACGTGCCGCTGCTCGACGAGGCTCACGCACTCGTCGGCGAGCCGGCGCGCACCTACGACCACGTGATCGTCGACGAGGCGCAGGACCTCTCGCCGATGCAGCTGCGGATGATCGCGCGTCGCGCGCGCAGCGGCGCGCTGACGATCCTCGGCGACGTTGCCCAGGGCACCGGGCCGGTCACCTACGCGAGCTGGGACGACGTGCTCCCGCACCTGCCGCGGGGAGACGACGCGGAGGTTGAGGAACTCCGCCACGCCTACCGCGTCCCGCGCGAGATCATGGAGCTCGCGCTACCGCTGCTCGACACGATCGCGCCCGAGATCGAGCGTCCGCTCGCGTACCGCATCGGCGCCGCCGAGCCGCTGATCCGGCAGGTCGACGAGGGCGCGCTCCTACGCGAGGCCTACCACGAGGCCGGACGGCTGGCGAGCGAGGACGGCCTCGTCGCGCTGATCGTCCCGGACGAGCTCGTCGAGCCGGCGCTTGCGCACGAGAGCGCCTTTGACAGCATTCCGCTGCTGACCCCGCGCCAGGCGAAGGGCCTCGAGTTCGACCACGTCATCGTCGTCGAGCCGGCGCTCATCGCCGCGCACGAGCAGGGCTTGCGCGAGCTCTATGTCGCGCTGACCCGGCCGACGACGACTCTCGTTGTCCTGCACGCCCGGCCGCTCCCAACCGAGCTCCGTCTCTAGAGTCCAGGTCGTGCCGGAGCTGTGGACACCTGGGATGGCCGGGCCGCTCGAGGATCTCGTCGCCCGGATCCACCGCCGGATCGAGGCCTTCGCGTCCGAGCACGCGCTCGAGCAGGCGATGGTCGAGGTCGAGCTTGCCGACGGCGCACTGCTGCGGCTGGAGTCGCTCTCTCCCGAACCGGGCTACGGCTTCCTGACGCTCGTCCCGCACGCAGCCGAGGGAGAGCCGCAGGAGCTGATCGTCCCGATCGGCGCGATCCGCCAGCTCACGCTGAGTCGGGCAGAGCCCGAAAGCCCGATCGGATTCTCACTCCCCAGCGAATGAGGGCCGGCGCGAGCGCGAGCGCGACGATGTCGAACCAGACGTAGCCGGAGGCGACTCCGCTCGGCGGGTTCCCCTGGGGCACGCCGGTTCCCGGGATCGTGACGGCCCACTCCCAGGTGCCGATTGCGGTGCCGTAGAGCTCGAGCCAGGCGACGACGAGGAAGACGCCGGCGTAGATCTCGGGTGCGCGGCCGCGGATCAGGTAGACCGCGAGCAGCGCCGCCCCGATCGCGCCGCCCACGTCCGAGCGCGGCAGGACCGTCACGCCCGCGATCCCCCAGGCAAGGACGGCCACGAGAGCGACGCGGACGAGCAGATCCTTCCGCGAAGCCGCCCAGACGGCGAGCGAGGCGCCCGCCAGGTAGACAAGGCCGTGGCACGGGGGCACGAACGAGGGCAGGTTCTCGAGCCGGTAGGTGTAGACGCCCCAGATGATCGAGCCGACGACCTCTGCACAGGTGGCGACCACGACGACGACGAGCGCCTGGGCTCGGAGGAGGGGAGGCAGGCCGCGGAGCGCGAGCGCCAGACCGACCCAGGCCGCGAGTCCGAGCAGCAGCTGAGCGCGGGCATCCACCTGGGTGTCGACGGCGAGCAGGACGCCGATGAACGCGAGGATGGAGACCGTCCGCGTCAACGGCGGAACTGGAGCTCGTGCCACGAGGGCACCGGAGCGAGCTCGAGCAGCGCCCGGCCGCCTCGGGGCTCGGCATAGCCGAAGTCGCCGCTGTCCTCGTCCCAGGCGACCTCGAGCAGCCCTTCCTTGACGCGGTGGTCGAGCCACGCGCCGCGGAAGACGAGCTTACGCAGCCAGTAGACGAGCGATTCGCCCTCGAGCAGGCCGACGCGTTCCCAGTGGCGAACGAGATAGCGGCCGAGTTGACTGCGCGCGTCGGCGATGCGCCCATCGGCTGCGAGCTCGACGAGGTCGGCGGTCTCGTCGTCGTCGAGGTCGTTCGAGCCGATCAGCCCGAGCCGGACGGCCGCGGCGGTGATCCGCTCCTCGAAGTCCTCGGCGTTGAAGCCGAAGCGGTAGCCGAGGAACTCGACCACGTACTCGTCACCGGAGGCGTAGTTCGGCTCTCCCATCTCAGTCGAAGGGTACCCTCGTGCCGTGGACAAACGGCTCGTGCTCCCGATGATCTTCGTCGTCTTGGCCGTCTGGCTCGTCGGCACCTGGGTGACGAAGTTCACGCTCTCGGAGATGGCCGTCTTCACGCCGATCGCCATCCTCGCGCTCGGCGCCTTCGCCGGCGTGATCCTGCTCTGGGTGAAGATCGTCCGCGACTCGCTCGCCCGCCGCAGCGGTTCCGAGAGTTAGCGCCGGCCGAGACCACCACTTGAAGGAGCGCCGGGCCGCGAAAGCGGCCCCTTTAGGGATCTTGCGCGATGAGCGGCCGCTCGGCGGCCGCTCATCCTGCGCGGAAGAAACTGCGCCGTCCGACCGCCTCCGTACCGTCGTCAGCCCATGCGTGACGGTTCCTGGACGATCGATCCCTGCGAGTACGCCGAGGTCAAGGCCCTCGTCGACGGGCTCGAGCTGGGGGAGGTGACCGCGTCGATCCTCGTCCGTCGCGGCTACGCCGACGTCGAGGAAGCGCGCCGCTTCGTCCGCGGCGAGATCGAGCCGCACGATCCGTTCCTGCTCGGCGACATGACCGAAGCCGTCGACAAGATTCGAGCTGCGATCGCGGCCGGCAAGCGCATCTGCGTCCACGGTGACTACGACGTCGATGGGATCTGCGCCACCTCACTCGCCGTCCTGACGCTGCGGGAGCTCGGCGCCGACGTCGAGTGGCACTTGCCAAGCCGCTTCGAAGAGGGCTACGGCGTCTCCGGCGACACGATCTCGCGGCTCGCCGACGAGGGCTGTGCGCTCCTGCTCACGGTCGACTGCGGGATCACCGCCGTCGAGGAGGTGGCCGCCGCGAAGGCGCGCGGGCTCGACGTGATCGTCACCGACCACCACCGGCCCGGCGAGGTGCTGCCGGACTGCCCGGTCGTCGCGACCCGCCCCTCCGACTACCCCTTCCCGGAGCTCTGCGGCACCGGTGTGGTCTGCAAGCTCGCGCAGGCGCTCGGCGTCGACGTGGCGCCGTACCTCGACCTCGTCGCGCTGGCGACGATCGCCGACGTGGTGCCGCTCCTGGACGAGAACCGCTCGCTCGCGATCGCGGGCCTGCGCGCGCTCGCGCGCACTCAGCGCCCGGGCCTGCAGGCGCTGATGCAGAACGCCCGCGTCGATCCCGCCGCCGTCGACGCCGCAGCTGTCGGGTTTCGGCTCGCGCCGCGGATCAACGCGGCCGGTCGCCTCGGCCGGCCCGACGCCGCGCTCGAGCTGCTGCTCACCACCGACGCCGACGAGGCGAGGCGCCTCGCCGACGAGCTGGAGACGCTGAACCGCGACCGCCAGGCCGTCGAGGACCGGATCCTGCGCGCCGCCGTCGCCGAGGTCGAGTCGTGGCCCGAGGAGAAGCGACGCCGCCGGGGCTACGTGATCTGGGGTGAGGACTGGCACGAAGGCGTGATCGGGATCGTCGCCTCGCGCCTCGTCGAGCGCTTCAACCGGCCAGTTGTCCTGATCGCGGGCGCCGACGCCGACTGGAAGGGCTCGGGCCGCTCGCTGCCCGCCTTCGACCTGCACGGCGCGCTCGGAGCCTGCGCTCGCCATCTCAAGCGCTTCGGCGGCCATCGCGCCGCTGCCGGCCTCTCGATCGAGCCGTCGAGCCTGGAGGCGTTCGCCCACGCCTTCGCAGCGCATGCGGACGCCGTCCTCACCGACGACGAGCTCGCGCCCGTGACCCGGATCGACGCGATCGTCCCAGGCTCGGCGCTCACGCTCGGCCTCGCCTCGGAGCTCGAGCGGCTGGCGCCGTTCGGCCTCGGCAACCCCGACGTGACGCTGCTCGTCCCGGCCTGCGAGGCGGTGCAGCCGGGCGTCGTCGGCGAGGGCAAGCATCTCCGCTTCCGCATCCGCCAGGGCGGCCGTGACGCCGGCTCCGCGATCGCGTTCGGGCTCGGTCCGCAGCTCGACCGCGTCAACCGGCCCGGACGCCACGACATCGCCTGCCGTCTGAAGGAGAACCGCTGGAACGGCAGCGTCTCACCGCAGCTCGTCGTCCGCCGGCTCTTCGACACGCCGGCCGGCTACGAGGAGCTGCGGGCGAGCCTGGGGGCGCTCTGGAAGGCCGGCGAGGGCGCCTGGACGCAGGACGCGCGCGAGATCTTCGCCGAGCTCGAGCTTCCCGCCGGAGCGAGACGCCAGCTCTACGAGTCCGAGGCGTTCAGAGCGCTGCTGGCCGGAACTTCGCTCGAACTGCCACGCGCCGCGTAGGCGGGCGGACGTCGCGGGCGGAGTCGTCGAGGGTGACCAGCATGCGCGCGAGCTGGCGCGCCTTGCGGTCACGGCGGCGGCGTGAGAGAGGCATGGGAAGCATCCGTTCGCTGTCCTAACGGACACTCCTCCGGGGGAGATTCGTCCTCAGGGGGTCGGAGTACACTGAATTTATGGCTGTCGTCGACGCCGAACGTCATCACCAGGACCTCGTCGATGAGCTGATCGCGGCCGTCGAGGCGTACAACCCCGGCGTCGACAAGGAGCTGCTCGCCCGGGCGTTCCACTATGCCGCGGTCGCACACGAGGGCCAGACCCGCAGCTCCGGCGAGCCCTTCGTCCACCATCCGTGGGCGGTCGCGAAGATCTGCGCCGAGCTCCACCTCGACGAGCAGTCGCTCGCGGCTGCGCTCCTCCACGACGTCCTCGAGGACACCGAGACCGACCTCGAGGAGCTGCGCGCCGAGTTCGGCGACGAGATCGCCCAGCTCGTCGAAGGCGTCACCAAGCTGACCCGGACGAACTTCCAGACGCGCGAGCAGTCCGATGCGGAGAACTACCGGAAGATGATCGTCGCGATGGCGCAGGACGTCCGCGTCATCCTGATCAAGCTCGCCGACCGGCTCCACAACATGCGCACGATCGAATACCAGGGCAAGCAGGCCCAGGTGCGCAAGGCGAAGGAGACGCTCGAGGTCTACGCGCCGCTCGCGCACCGCCTCGGCATCCACGCGATGAAGTGGGAGCTCGAGGACCGCTCGTTCGAGATCCTGCACCCGCGCAAGTACGCCGAGATCAAGGCGATGGTCGCCGACCGCCGCGCCGATCGCGAGAAGGCGGTCGCGAAGGCGGGCGAGGTCCTCGGCGTCGAGCTGGCGAAGGTCGACATCCCGGCCGAGATCGCCGGCCGCGCGAAGCACTTCTATTCGATCTACGACAAGATGGCCAAGAAGGGTCGCGAGTTCAACGAGATCTACGACCTGACCGCGATGCGCGTGACCGTCGAGCGCGCCGGCGACGAGGGGACACGCGACTGCTACGGAGCGCTCGGCCTGATCCATTCGCTCTGGAAGCCGATGCCCGGGCGGTTCAAGGACTTCATCGCGATGCCGAAGTTCAACCGCTACCGCTCGCTGCACACGACCGTGATCGGGCCGGAGGGGACGCCGCTCGAGATCCAGGTGCGCACGCGCGAGATGCACGAGGAGGCCGAGTACGGGATCGCCGCGCACTGGCTCTACAAGCGCGGCAAGGGCAAGCAGGACGACGACTGGCTCGCCTGGGTGAAGTCGCTGCTGGACTGGCAGCAGGACGAGGCCGATCCGCGCGAGTTCATGAAGACGTTCCGCACCGACCTCTTCGACGACGAGGTCTACGTCTTCACGCCGAAGGGCGAGGTGAAGACGCTGCCCCAGGGCGCGACCCCGATCGACTTCGCCTACGCCGTCCACACCGACGTCGGCCACAAGACCGTCGGCGCGAAGATCAACGGCCGGATCGTGCCGCTCCACTACCGGCTCAAGAACGGCGACTTCGTCGAGATCCTCACGTCGAAGTCGGGCCGTGGCCCCTCGCGCGACTGGATGAGCCTGGCCGCGTCATCGCGCGCCCGCAACAAGATCCGGCAGTGGTTCCAGCGCGAGACGCGCGGCGAGACCGAGGCGAAGGGCCGCGAGCTGCTCGACAACGCGCTCAAGGGCCAGAACCTCCCCTACCGCAAGCTCCAGGGCTCGGCCGTGCTCGCGCAGGTGATCCGGGAGACCGGCTTCCGCAAGGCCGAGGACTTCTACGTCGCGCTCGGGGCGGGGAAGCTCCAGCCCGGCCAGATCGTCAACAAGGTGCTGAACCGGCTGAAGACGGAGGAGGTCGCCGAGGAGGCGGTCGTGCCGCTGAAGCCGCCGAAGGCGCGCTCCACGGTCGCGGGCGACAGCCTCGGGATCAAGGTGCAGGGGATCGAGGACGTGCTCGTGCGGCTGGCGAAGTGCTGCACGCCGGTGCCGGGCGATCCGATCCTCGGCTACATCTCGCTCGGCCGCGGGATCACGATCCACCGCGAGGACTGCCCGAACGCGAAGGCGCTGATGCGGAACCCGGAGCGGTTCACGCCGGTCGAGTGGGAGGGGACGGCGACGACGTCGAGCTTCCGCGTCCAGATCGCCGTCGACTCGTTCGACCGGGCGCGACTGCTGGAGGACGTCGCGCGCAGCTTCGCCGAGCACGGCGCCAACATCGTCTCCTACGGCGGCGTCGTCGAGGACGGGATGGCGCGCAACTGGTACACGGCCGAGGTCGGCGACGTGAAGGAGCTGCGAGCGCTCCTGAGCGTGCTGCGGAACCTCGAGGGCGTCTTCGACGCCTACCGCAAGACGACGTCGAGCTAGGAGTCGTTCGGGCGCGGCCCGCCGAAGCGGGGGCCGAAGGCGGGGCCGCCGAAGCCGGGGCCTCCCCGGCCCTTGAAGGCCGGGAAGTCCCCGTTCACGATCGCCGTCGTCCGCTCTTTGAGGCCGGCGACGATCTCGTCGCGCTGCGCCTTCGTGATGCGGCCGGCCGCGACCGCCTCGTCGAGCCGCGTCGTCGTTGCCGCGACGATCGCGCTCACGAGCCCGTCGACCGACTTGCCCTCGTCCTTGGCCACCTCGGCGAGCGTGTCGCCGTCACGGAGGCGCACCTGCAGCGCGTCCGCGTCGACTCCGAGGAACGCTGCGGCTGCGCCGAGGTCGCGGAAGCCGCGATGGGCGAAGCCGCGGTGGCCGAAGCCAGGCCCGCCGAAGAGCGGGAAGTCGTCGGCCTCGATCCGCTGCTTCATCGCCTGCCCTTGCTCCTCGGTCAGGCGACCGTCCTTGACGGCCTCGTCGATCCGGTTCTCGAGCGCTTGCCGGAGCGCGTCGCTCAGCTTCGCCGGATCGACGCCGAGCTGCTTCGCAGCATCCTCGACGACGGCCCTGCTCTCCTCGCTCGGCGAGAGCTGATTCGCCGCGAGGGCGCCGCCGGCGCCGACCACGGCGAGAGCCGCGCCGGCGCCTGCTGCAAGCTTTGTTCGCTTCTTCACGTCCTGCTCCCTTCGGTCGCTGGCTGGATCACGCGCTCGGGCGGGTGCCGAGCGTGACGTTCACCGTCTGGGTCTTGCCGTTCCGCTCGATGGTCAGCTCGATCTGGTCGCCGGGCTGCTTCGAGTCGACGAGCCGCCGGAGTTCATCCGCCGACCCGACGCTGGTGCCGCCGAACTTGGTCACCACGTCACCGCTCCGGAGACCGGCGCGCGCCGCGGGCGTGCCCGAGCGCACTTCGGCGAGGCTCGCGCCGCTGGTGCCGGAGGAGTCGTCGATCGCGACGCCCAGGTAGGCATGCTCGACCGAGCCGTCGTCGATCAAGGCACCCACGATCCGCGAGATCGTGTCGGACGGAACGGCGAACCCGACGCCGTCGTTGCCGCCCGAGTCGCTCTCGATCTGCGAGTTGACGCCGATCACGTCGCCGTTCATGTCGAGCAGCGGTCCGCCCGAGTTGCCGTGGTTGATCGCCGCGTCGGTCTGGATCGCGTCGTCGATCGAGAAGTTGTTCGGCGAGGTGATCTGACGGTGCAGCGCGCTGACGATGCCGGTCGTGACCGTCTGCTCGAGCCCGAAGGGGCTGCCGATCGCGATCACGCCGTCACCGACCTCGACCGCGGACGAGTCCGCGAGCTCGAGCGGCTTGAGGGCCGACGCAGGCGCGTCGACGTCGATCACCGCGAGGTCGGTCGACGGATCGGCGCCGACCACCTTGGCGGAGTACGTCTTGCCGTCCGCGAACTTGACCGACACCGACTCGGCGCCGTCGACGACGTGCTGATTCGTGATCACGTGACCGTCGGTGTCGTAGACGAAGCCGGAGCCCTGCGCCTGCTGCGTGCCGCCGTTGCCGCCGAGCGGGCTCGCCTGGCCGGCCGAGGTGACGGTGATCTCGACCACCGCGGCGGCGCTGCGCTTGTAGATCTCCCCAACGGTTGAGGAGCTGGAGCTCGCCGCCGGGGCGGCACTGGTGACGGTCACCTGGGATGCCGTCGCCGTCGAGTCGCCGTCGAAGGCGATCGTGACCGCCGCGACGGTGCCCGCGCCGAGCAGGGCGGCGCTCGTCATCGCGGTCGCGAGTGCTGTGCGTGAATTCTTGAAGACCTGCATGGCCGTGAGTTCCTTTCGAGTACGTCGTCGTGGCTGCCAGAAGACCAGCGGCGTCTAAGCCGAAGCTGAGATGCGCCTAAGAAATGGCTAAGAATCCCGCGCTGCCCCGGCCGCGAGAGCCGGCCGGGGCGCGGGAGGGAGGGTGAGCGGATCAGGCGTCGGGGCCGGTAGCGCTCGGATCGACTCCCGGAGGCGGTCCGCCGGGCCCGCCGCGGAAGCCGAAGCTGAATTCGCCGTTGACGACGTCGTCGATCCGTGACTCGAGGTCGGCGACGATCGCCGCCCGCTGGGCCGAGGTCAGGCGACCCGCGTCGACCTTCTCGTCGAGGTCGGCTTTCGCAGCGGCGACGAGCGCGTCGACGAGCCCGGCTGCGGTCTTCCCGTTCGCCTTCGCGATCTCCGCCAGCGTGTCGCCGTCCTCGAGGCTCGCCCGCAGATTCGCCTCGGTGACGCCGAGATAGTCGGCGGCTGCCGCGAAGTCGACGAAGCCGTGATGACCGCGGTGCTGGCCCGGGCCGGGCCCGATCCCGATCAGCGGGACCTCGCCGGCCTGGATCCGCTCCTTCAGGTCGGCGGCCTGGGCCGCCGTCAGCGTGCCGGCCTCCACGGCCGCGTCGACACGGTTCTCGAGCGCCTGCTTCAGCGCAGCGTCGAGCTTGGCGGCGCTGACGCCGAGCTGCTTGGCCGCGTCCTGGACGATCGCGTCGCTTTCCTCGGCCGGCGTCAGCTGGGTCGCGGCGACGGCCGCGCCGCCGCCGAGGACGGCAGCCAACGCCGCGGTGCCGCCTGCGATCTTGAGCTTGAGTGCCTGCATCTGTCTGCTCCTTTCGGGTGCTTGCCTGGACGCACCCAGCCTCACCGGGCGGCCTAAGAGCGCCGTGAGGGCAGCCGAAGAAGTTCCTAAGTGTTCGCGGGCTGCCGCACCGGCAGGCAGAGCCGGACGACGGTCCCGCCGCCGTCGGCGCGGTCGGCGACGACGGTGCCGCCGTGCGCCTCCGCGACCTGGCGCACGATCGCGAGCCCGAGGCCGGAGCCGGGCAGCCCGCGCGCCGACGGCGCCCGGTAGAAGCGGTCGAAGACGAAGGGCAGGTCGGCCTCGTCGATCCCCGGCCCGTGGTCGCGAACGGTCAGCTCGCCGTTGCGCACCGTCACCTCGATCTCGCCGCCCGGCGGGCTCCACTTGGCCGCGTTGTCGAGCAGGTTCGAGACCGCCCGCTCGACCGTCGCGGGCACAGCCCGGATCAGGGACTCCTCGAGCTCGGTCTTGAAGCCGACGCCGGGCCGGTTGCGCCGCGTGCGCTCGATCGCATCGGCGGTGACGAGGTCGAGGCGGACATCCTCCGGCTCGTTGGGTGCCTGGTCGCCGCGCGCGAGCTCGACCAGCTCGGCGATCAGCGCCGTCATCTCGGTCAGCTGCTCGGTGACGTCGTGCAGCAGCAGCTCGCGGTCGCCGGGCGGAAGCGCCTGGTCGCGGGCGAGCACCTCGATGTTCGTGCGCAGGCTCGTCAGCGGAGTTCTCAGCTCGTGGGACGCGTCGGAGACGAGCTGGCGCTGCGCCCGCGCCGAGTCCTCGAGCGCGCCGAGCATCGTGTTGAACGTCGCCGCCAGGCGCGAGAGCTCGTCCGTCCCGGACGCGTCGATCCGGCGCGAGAGATCCCGAGTCTCGGACACCTCCTCCGCCGTCCGGGTCAGCCGCTGGACGGGTGCGAGCACGGCCCGCGCGACGACCAGGCCGAGCGCAGCGGCGAGTCCGATCCCGACGAGCGCGATCGCGAACAGCCAGCGTCTGATCCGGTCCGAGCGCCGCGTCGACCTCCTCGAGCGACCGGCCGACCTGAAGCGTGAGCCCGCGTTCGCCCGCCGGGAGGTTCAGACGCGCAGATGCGTGCCGGAGACGTGCGCGTCGTCGAAGAACGGCCCTCGATCTCCCCGCGTGCAGCCTCGGGAGCCTTCGTCGTCACCGGCATCTCCGCGGTCGCGTCGGGGGAGCGGAATCGCACCTGCCGTCCGCGGTGACGAGCTGTGTGACGACCGCAGCGCCACCGAAGGCTCCGGCGGCAGGTCGAGCCTGCGGCTCGCCGGTCGCCGGCTCGTCGACGACCCGCAGATCCGGACGTCGTGCGCGCTCCCTCAGAGCGTCGTCGACCTGGCCCCGGAGCTCGTTGCGAACGAGCGCGTAGGTGATCGCCGATGCGACCACGATCGCCACCGCGACGGCCGCGGCGGAGGCGAGCGTCAGTCGCGTGCGAAAGCTCACTGTTCCCGCGGCTCCGTCAAGCCTACGCCGCCTCGCGCAGCGCGTAGCCGACGCCGCGGATCGTCTGGATCAGGCGTGGCTTGCCGCCCTGCTCGGTCTTGCGGCGGAGGTAGCCGATGTAGACGTCGAGCGAGTTCGAGCCGAAGCCGAAGTCGTAGCCCCAGACCCGCTCGAAGATGATCGAGCGGGTCAGCACCTGGCGCGGGTTGAGCAGGAAGAGCTCGAGCAGCGAGAACTCGGTCCGCGTCAGCTCGATCGGGTCGTCGCCGCGGCGCACGTCGCGTGTGGCCGGGTCGAGCTCGATGTCGGCGAAGCGGAGCACGTCCCCGTCCTCGACCGGCGCCGCGCGACGCAGAAGCGCGCGCAGCCGAGCGAGCAGCTCCTCGAGCGCGAACGGCTTGACGACATAGTCGTCGGCGCCGGCGTCGAGGCCGGCGACGCGGTCGGCGACCTCGTCACGGGCGGTCAGCATCAGCACGGGGAGGCTGTTGCCCTTGTTCCGCAGCCGGCGACAGGCCTCGAGCCCGTCGAGCCGCGGCATCGAGACGTCGAGGACGACAGCGTCGACCCCGTTCTGGCTCAGCCGTTCGAGTGCCTCCTGCCCGTCGCCCGCGAGCTCGACCTCGTAGCCCTCGAGCTGCAGCGCGCGGCGGAGCGAGTCCCGCACGGCGGGCTCGTCGTCGACGACCAGGATCTTCATGGGAGACATTGTGCGCACGGACATGAACGGCAGCTAAGAGAGCAGCGGCCACATTCACTCGATCGGGGGATGATCCCTCGTTCGAGAGGGGTACCTCGATCCAGGTATGGACGTGAGCCGGAATCCGACTACAACAAGAGGTAAGGGGAGAGGGGTTGCGGGCGACTGCGGCGCCCGTCCGAAGAGGCCACATCTTCGGCGGGCGCGCCGCCCAAAGGGCGCCTTCTGCGGACTGCGGGATGGGGGCTAGGGCGTCCACTCCTCTCCACCCGTTCCTCGGTCACTCCTGCAGATCCTCTCCCTCGAACGAGCGGATCAGGCTGCGGTACTCGTCCGGGATCTCGCACGCTCGCCGCTGCTCGAGGTCGACCAGGACGAGCGTCTGCGTCGCGGTCACCATCAGCTCGTCATCCTCCATCCGGTAGGCGGCGCACTCGTACGTCGTGCTCGTCCGGCCGATGCGCGCCGCCGCGGACGAAGATCTCGAGCAGGTCGTCGAACCGCGCCGGCGCGTGGTACTCGACCGTTCGACGCGCGCATGACGAAGTCGCGACCTTCGAGACCTGACGCGGCCCAGGTGACGGTGGTATTCCGTCCGCGCGTGGTCGAAGTAGGGCAGGTAGCGGCCGTAGTAGACGATCCCCTGCGCGTCCGTGTCCGAGAACCAGACCCGCGCGATCGCCGAGAACTTGAACGGCGGCTTCGGTCGGTGACCTGACCGAGCCCGTCACGACCGGATGAGCTCGAGCACCTCGTCCCGCTTCCGCTCCATCTGCTCCTCCGAGAACGCCTCCAGGTTGAGGCGCAGAAGCGGCTCGGTGTTCGACGGGCGGACGTTGAAGTGCCAGTCGTCGTAGTCGACCGAGATCCCGTCGAGATGGGTCACGGTCCCGTCCGCATATCGCTCCTTCAGCTCCTGCAGCTTCAGCGGCACGTCGGCGACCGGCGTATTGATCTCCCCGGTGAGGAAGAACCGCTCGCGGTAGGGCGCGAGCAGCTCGGAGAGCTTGCGGCCCCGCTTCGAGATCAGCTCGAGCAGGAGCAGGAAGGGGACGACGCCGGAGTCGGCCTGGGAGAAGTCGCGGAAGTAGTAGTGCGCCGAGACCTCTCCGCCGAAGATCGCGCCCTCCTTGCGCATGCGGTGCTTGATGTAGGCGTGGCCGACCCGGTTGATCAGCGCGGTGCCGCCGGCCCGCTCGATCGTCTGTGGCACCGCGCGGCTCGCACGCACGTCGTAGATGACGCTGCCGCCGCCCTCCTTCTCGAGAATCGACTCGGCGAGGAGTGCGGTGACGAAGTCGCCCGGGACGAACTCGCCCGTGTCGTCGACGAAGAAGCAGCGGTCGGCGTCCCCGTCGTAGGCGACGCCGAGGTCGGCATGCTCCTCGAGCGTCTTGGCGACGATGAATTCGCGGTTCTCCGGCAGCAGCGGGTTGGGCTCGTGGTTCGGGAAGCTCCCGTCCGGCTCGAAGTAGCAGGTGACTGCCTCGATCGGCAGGCGCTCGAGCACCGGCGGCAGCATCGCACCCGCCATGCCGTTCGCTGCGTCGATCACGACCTTCAACGGCTTGATCGCGGAGACGTCGACGAAGGAGAGCACCTTGTCGACGAACTCGTCCCAGATGTTCTTCGCCGTCGCCTGACCTCGCTTCCCGGGCGGCCCGAACGGCTTCAGGGCGCGGTCGCGCACGTCCAGCAGGCCCGACTCGCCTCCCACCGGCAACGCGCCCCGGCGGACGATCTTCATCCCCGTGTACTGCTTCGGGTTGTGCGACGCGGTGACGCAGACGCCGCCGTCGAGGCCGAGCTCGCCGACGGCGAAATACATCATCTCCGTCCCCACCATCCCGAGGTCGAGCACGTCGGCACCTCCGTCGACGGCGCCCTCGATCAGCGCCGCGGACATCGAGGGTGAGGAGAGGCGCATGTCCCGGCCGACGGCGATCTGCTTCGGTTCGAACTGCTCGACGTAGGCGCGGCCGACCGCGTACGCGCCCTCCTCGTCGAGCTCGTCCGGATAGAGGCCGCGGACGTCGTAGGCCTTGAAGACGGTGGGAGAGAGCACGCGCTGACGCTAGCGCACGCGCGGCGACGAGGCTCGCGCCAGCCGTAGCCCGAGCCCTCGTAACTACAATTAGGGGGTGGAACGCAAGCTCGCAACCGTCGTCTTCGTCGATCTCGTCGGCTCGACCGAGCTGGTCGCTGCGCGCGACCCCGAGATCGTGCGTCGGCGCGTCAACTCGTTCTTCGAGCACGTCTCGCACTGCATCACGACGCACGGCGGCATCGTCGAGAAGTTCGCCGGCGACGCGGTCATGGCGGCGTTCGGGATCCCGCAGGCGCACGAGGACGACGCCGAGCGCGCCGTCCGCGCCGCGTCGGCGATCCTCGACTCGGTGCATGGGCTCGGGCTCGAGGCACGGATCGGCGTCGAGGCGGGCGAGGTCGTCGCCGACGAGTCCGACTCGACCTTCGCCACCGGCGAGGCGGTCAACGTCGCGGCGCGGCTCCAGCAGGCAGCGCAGCCGGGCGAGATCATGATCGGCCCCTTTGCGCGCCGGCTGACGGTCGGCGTCGTCGAGACCGAGGAGGTCGGCCCGATCGAGGCCAAGGGCTTCGGCGAGCCGCTGCTCGCCTGGCGCCTGCTCGAGATCCTCGACGGCGACAGCCGCGTGCCGTCTGTCGCAGCACCCTTCGTCGGCCGCGACTTCGAGCTCGAGTTGCTCGAGAACACGCTCGGCCGCGTCATGAGGCACAAGCGCGCCCACCTCTTCACGATCTACGGCGAGCCCGGGGTGGGGAAGAGCCGGCTTGCCCGCGAGTTCCTCGAAGGCGTCGAGGAAGCGAGCATCCTCGTCGGCCGATCGCTCCCCTACGGCGAGGGCGTCACCTACTGGCCGCTCGCCGAGATGGTCAAGGTCGCGGCCGGGATTGCGGACGACGATCCGGTCCAGGAGGCGATCTCGAAGCTGCGCGCCCAGTGCGGCGACGACGCAGTCGCCGACCTGCTCGCGCTCGCCGTCGGCGTGCTCGAGGGGATCGAGACCGAGCGCAGCCAGCAGGAGATCGCCTGGGCCGCGCGCGAGTGGGCGGCGGAGCTTGCCGACGCGAGGCCGCTGATCCTCGTCTTCGAGGACGTCCACTGGGCCGAGGAACCGCTGCTCGAGCTGATCGAGCACCTCGCCGAGCGCGTCAAGGACGCGCCGCTGATGATTCTCTGCCTCGCCCGCCCGGAGCTGCTCGACATCCGCCCGAGCTGGGGCGGCGGCCGCCTTCGCGCCGCTGCGACCGAGCTCGAGCCGCTCGCTCCCGAGGAGAGCGAGGAGCTGCTCGACGCGCTGCTCGCCGACCGCGAGCTCTCGACGTCCGAGCGGAAGACGTTGCTCGAGAAGACCGAGGGCAATCCGCTCTTCGTCGAGGAGACGACGCGGATGCTGCTCGAGGGCGGCACCTCGTCGAGGCGGATTCCGGACACCCTCCAGGCGATGATCGCGGCCCGCATCGACCGGCTGGCCCGGAACGAGAAGCGGTTGCTGCAGCGGGCCGCCGTGATCGGCCGGATCTTCTGGGAGGGAGCCGTCGCCCACCTGATGCCTGAGCTCGAGGACCTCGAGCCGGTTTTCGACGACCTGCTCCTGCGCGACTTCATCACCCGCGAGAGCCGCACGTCGATCACCGGCGAGCGTGCCTACCGCTTCAAGCACGTGCTCATCCGCGATGTCGCCTACGCCGGCCTCGCCAAGGGGTCGCGCGCCGAGCTGCACCAGCACGTCGCCGACTGGCTGCACACGGTCGCCGGCGAGGAGCTCGTCGAGATCAGGGCCTACCACCTCGATCACGCGGCGACGCTGCTCGAGGAGCTCGACGGCGAGGCGCCCGAGGATCTCGCCAAGCGCGCAGCGGGCGCGCTCGAGAAGGCGGGCCGTCGTGCGCTGGCGCAGGAGGCGAACCAGGCTGCACGGCGCTTGTTCGTCCGCTCCGTCGAGCTCGAGCCGACGCTCCAGCGCCGCTTCCTCGCTGCTCGGGCCGCACGCAGGCTTGCGGACCTGCCGGCGCAGGCGGTCGAGATGGAGCGTGTCTTCGCCGACGCGACCGACGCCGGCGACGTCCGCCTCCAGGGTCTCGCGCTGACCGCGCTCGCCGAGAACGCCCTCCTCCGCGACGCCGATCTTCCCCGCGGCCGCGAGCTCGTCGAGCAGGCGCTCGTCCTGCTCGACGACGCGAAGCCCGAGGATCGGATCGAGGCGCTGGCGACCCGTGCCCGGATCGGCTGGTGGCTCGGCGACCTCGACGACGACGAGCGCTGGAACACGAAGGCGCTCGAGGTCGCGCGTGAGATCGGGCGCAAGGATCTCGAAGCGAGCGCAGCCGACGAGCTCGCCAGCTCGGCGATCGCGCGGCTCGACCTCGATCGCGCGACGCGGCTGTCCGCCGAGGCGCTCGAGCTCGCCGAGGAGAGCGGGAACATCACCGCGCTCGGCTGGGCGCTCGTGTCGCGGGCGCGGATCGATTCGCTGCGCGGGCTGCTCGACGAGGCAGCAGCCGGGCTCGAGCGTGCGGAGGAGCTCTTCTCCCAGTCCGGCAACCAGTGGGCGCTCGCACGGGTGAGCAATCACTTCGGCTGGGTCGAGCGGCGCCGCGGCGACCTGCACGCGGCCGACCGTCGATTCCGCGACGCGGTCCGGATCCTGAAGCCGCTGGAGGACCGGGGGACGCTCTGCGAGAGCCAGCGCGGCCTCGCACAGGTGCTCGTCTCGCTGAAGAAGATCGACGAGGCGGAGCGGTACGCCCTCGAGGCACGCGAGACCGTCGGGCCGCACGACACGATCTCCCGCGCCACGACTCGGATGGCGCTTGGGATCGTCCGCGCCGCCCAGGGCCGCGACGAGGAGGCCGAGGCGCTGCTCCGCGAGGCGGTCGCGGTCGTCGACGGGAAGCCGCTGCGGCTGATCCGGCGCGAGCTCGTCACGGCGCTCGCCCGCTTCCTGCGCGAGCGCGACCGTGTCGACGAGGCGGAGGAGTACGAGGCCGAGCTGGCCGACTACGAAGCCGCGCTCGCGCCGGCGTAGAGCACGGCCTTGATCGCCTGAGACGAGTCTTCGTCCGGCGACTCCGAGATCACCGTCGCGGGCCGCTCGAAGCGGCCGAGCGCCTCTCGCAGCGGCTCCGCGCGGAGCGTGCCCTCGCCGTAGGGCAGGTGCTTCGTCTCGTTCCGGTTCGCGTAGGCGATGTCGGAGAAGTGGATGTGGAACGGCTCGCCTTCGCCGAGCACGGCGTCGGCGCCCTCGAGAACCGCCGCGAAGCCGTCGGCATCGGTGAAGGCGCCGTCGGTGGTGGCGTGCATGTGGGCGAAGTCGATCACCGGCCGCACCCAGGGGATGCGCGAGGAGAGCTCGAGCACGTGGTCGATCGAGCCGAGCTCGCTGACGCGACCCATCACCTCGACGCCGAACGGGACGGCTCGGTCCTTCCCTTCGAGCTTCTCGCGCAGGGTCGCGAGGGAGTCGACGACGTCGTCGATCGTCTGCTCGGGCGTGCGGCCGAGCCAGAAGCCGGGGTGGATGACGACGACCTCGGCGCCCGCGGCTGCGGCGATGCCGGCGGTGCGGTCGAGCGCGCCGAGCGCCATCTTCGACTTCTTCGTATCCGGGTGCCCCGGGAACGCGAACAGCGGCGCATGCACCGAGAGTGCGATGTCCTGCTCGCGCGCGAGTTGGCCGAGCCGCTCGGCCCAGGGATAGTCGAGCCAGAAGCCGCTCTCGAGGTCGAGCTCGCAGGCGGAGTAGCCGCGCTCGAGGAGCAGCTCGACCGCGAGGTCGGGCGACTCCCGCGAGGGGCAGCGCGCTGGGCCGACGCGGATCGCTCCCATCACACGTGACCGTAACGGACAGGCCGTGCCAGGCACGGTGCCAGGCACGCGCTGTCCCTTTCGGGCGGGGGTCCGATGTCGTCCGACGCGGGTCCTACCCTTTCGACATGGCCAAGGCACCGACCCGCATCGACCTGCTCGAGCTCGACATCGACCTCCGGCTCGCCGACCTCTGGCGCGAGGCGGCGGACGTGTCCGAATGGAACCTCGAGGTCATGGCCGCGTTCATGCGGGCGGCCTACGGCAAGGGCTACTGCGACGCGCTGACCGAGGACGATCCGGGCTCCCTCTGCCACGATCATGGCTACCGGATCCCGCGCGCGCGGCTCGGCGAGACGGCTCCCCGCTCGGTCTCAGCCCTCGACTACCATCCAGGGGTGGCTCGGAAGCGCAATCCGGCGCGGCTCGTCATCGCGCTCTCGGTCGCGGCAGTGCTCGCGGTCTTCCTCCTCTACACGTCGATCGCAGGCGGCGGCACGCCGTCGCTCGCACCCAGCGAGCTGGGCACGAAGAAGGGCGTCGTCTCGCTCGCCGGACGTGTCCAGCCCGGCTACAAGGGCGACTCGTACGGCGACGGCCTTCGCTTCCGGCTTCGCGACATCAAGGGTGGCTCCACGAAGACCGTGACCGTCCTCTACACCGGCTCGGTCTCGGATCAGTTCCGCGCCGGCCGCGAGGTCTCGGTCAAGGGCGAGCTGCGCAGCGGCACCTTCGTCGCGATCAAGGATTCGCTCGTGACGAAGTGCCCGTCGAAGTACACGGCCAAGAAATCGACGTAGATGCCTGAGCTCGGCCGCGCCGCGCTCGTCGCCACGCTGGGCCTCGCGGTGTACGCCGTCATCGCGGGCGCGTACGCCGCCTGGAAGGGCCGCCGCAGGCTCGCGCTCTCCGCCCAGAACGCACTCATCGCGGCGTTCGGAACGAGCATCGTCGCGACCCTCGTGCTGGTCGCGGCGCTGATCCGGCACGACTTCTCGTTCGTCTACGTCGCGCAGCACACGAGCCGCGAGCTGCCCACCGGCTACACGATCTCGGCGTTCTGGGGCGGCCAGGAGGGCTCGCTGCTGCTCTGGCTGCTGATCCTGACCGGCTACTCGACCGCCGCCCTGCTCGTGAACCGGCGCACGGCCCGGGATCTCGTCGCCTGGGTGACGCCGGTGCTGGGCGGCGTCACCGTCTTCTTCGCCTTCCTGCTCGTGGCGGTCGCAACGCCGTTTGCGGCGCAAACTGCCCCGGCTGACGGGAGCGGCCTCACGCCGAGCCTCCAGAACCCGTACATGATGGCCCACCCGCCGCTGCTCTACCTCGGCTTCGTCGGCCTCACCGTCCCGTTCGCCTTCGCGATGGGAGCGTTGCTCGCCCGCCGCACCGACGAGCGCTGGATCGTCGCCACCCGCCGCTGGACGCTCGTCGCGTGGACTGCGCTCGGCGTCGGCCAGCTGCTCGGCTCGCACTGGGCCTACGAGGAGGTCGGCTGGGGCGGCTACTACGCCTGGGATCCGGTCGAGAACGCCGCGCTGATGCCGTGGCTCGCGGCGACGGCGTTCCTGCACTCGGTGATGATCCAGGAGAAGCGGGGGATGCTGCGCGTCTGGAACCACCTGCTCGTGCTGATGGCGTTCTCGCTCTCGCTCTTCGGGACGTTCCTGACCCGCTCGGGCATCGTCAGCTCGATCCACTCGTTCACGCAGAGCTCGATCGGGCCGTGGTTCCTGTTCTTCATCTGCATCGTCGTCTTCGGCTCGCTCGCGCTCATCTTCTCGCGGCTGCCGCTCCTGCGCGCGAAGACGCGGCTCGAGTCGCTCGTCTCACGCGAAGCGACGTTCCTCTACAACAACCTGCTCCTCGTCGCGCTGACGCTGACGATCCTCTGGGGCGTCGCCTACCCGATCCTGCACGAGGCGGTCGTCGGCGAGTCGCGGATCGTCGGCCCGGGCTATTACAACTTCTTCCTCCGCGTCTTCGGGCTGCCGCTGCTGCTGCTGATGGGCATCGGGCCGCTCGTCGCCTGGCGGCGGGCCTCGTTGCGCAGCCTCGGGCTCACGTTCGCCTGGCCGGCCGGTTTCGCTCTGATCGTCGGGATCGTCCTGGTCGCCCTCGGCGCGGGCTCGTCGATCCCCGGCCTGATCGCCTACACGTTCTCGGCCTTCGTGCTCGCCTCGATCGCGCTCGAGTTCATCCGCGGCACACGAGCTCGCCGAGCTCTCTCCGGGGGCTCGTGGCCCGGTGCCTTCTCGGCCCTGATCGGCCGCAACCGGCGCCGCTACGGCGGCTACATCGTCCACGCAGCCATCGTGCTGCTCGCGATCGGGATTGCCGGCTCGAGTGCGTACGACACCGTCAACGAGCGCCGACTCGCTCCAGGCGACACGCTCGCCGTCGGCGACTACCGGCTGACCTATCGCGGTCTCGAGGAACGCGAAGCCGCGAACGCGACCGAGATCCGCGCCGTCCTGGGGGTCGAGCGGGACGGCGGCTCGCTCGGAACCGTCGAGGCGGGCAAGAACGCCTACACGGCCGAGCGCCTGGTCTCGAACGAGGTCGGGATTCGCAGCGACCTCGTCACCGGCGAGGACTTGTTCGTGATCGCCGAGCAGATCAACGCCGACGGCTCCGTCTACGTGCGCGTCTTCGTGAAGCCGCTCGTGAACCTGATCTGGATCGCCGGGCTCGTCTTCGTGCTCGGCGCGCTGATCACGCTCTGGCCGGACGCCCGCGAGCAGCGCCGCCTCGCGGTGCGCTACGAGGGTGCCGAGGCTCCGGTGAGGTCATGAGCGTTGCGCTCGTCCTCGGCGCGCTGCTCGCCGCCGGGTGCGTCGTCCTCGTGGCATTGCCGTATCTCCGTGAGCCGCAGGCCGACCGGGACGTGCTCGAGGAGCCGAGCGAGGTCGACCGCCGTCGCCTGGAGCTCGCCGAGACGCGCGACCGTGCCCTTGCGGCCTTGAAGGAGCTCGAGCTCGACCACCGCACCGGCAAGGTCTCGGACGAGGACTACCGCGCCACCGTCGGACCGCTGCGCCGCGAGGCGGCCGAGGCGCTGCGGGCACTCGAGCCGCGGGCGGGGACGCAGGAACGTGTGAGGGTGGAGCGCCCCGGGTAATCCGGCTCGATGGAGCCGATCGAGGTCCCCGAGCCGTATCCGCCGCCCGACGAGGCCGAGCCGCCCGAACCGGCAGTGATCCCGGAGCCGTATCCGCCGCCCGACGAGGGCGATCCGCCGGAGCCCGCGATCGTGCCGGAAACCGGCTCTGAGCAGTAGCTTTTCGCAGGATCGGGGCTACACTTGCGCCGGCCGACCCTAAAGGGACGGCCGACCCCCTGACGAAACTATCCTCGGATGCGTCTACGCCTCAGCATCGGCCTGCTCCTGGCCGGCCTTCTGCTCGTCGCCTCCCCCGTCGCGTCGGGCCAGGAGAGCGCCTCCGACCGGAAGGAGATGGTCGACGGTCGGATCAACGCGCTCGAGGAGAAGATCCAGGCGGCGCGCGAGCGGGAGGGCGTGCTCAGCTCCGAGATCGAGGTCGTCACCGACAAGATCGGCGCGCTCCAGAACGACGTCGACGCGGCCTCGGCCCGGCTCGACGAGCTCGAGACGGTTCTCGCGCTGCACCAGCGCAAGCTCGACCGCCTGAACCAGCTCTACGCGCTTCAGACGCGCAAGCTCGTCTTCCTCCAGCGGCAGCACCGCGAGGCCGTGGCCCGCCTCAGCAAGCGACTCGTCGAGATCTACACGTCCGAGCGCACGTCCTCGCTGTCGGTCGTGCTCGACTCGGGCAACTTCTCCGACATGCTCGACCAGCTCGAGTTCCTGAACACGATCGGCCGCCAGGATCACAAGATCGCCGGCGAGGTCGAGACGGCCAAGCTGCAGATGCAGGAGACGCGGAACTCGACCCGGAGGACGCGCCGCCAGGTCGCCGAGACGACGCGCACGGTCGCAGCACGCACCGCCGAGCAGCGCGCCGTCCGCGACCGGCTCGCCTGGAGCCAGCGCGAGCTCGCGACGGCGCGCCGCGACAAGCGCGCCACGCTCGCCACCGTCCGCGAGGACAAGGAAGAGGCGATTGGGCACATGCGCGACCTGCAGGCGCAGAGCGCCGCGCTCGCCGCGAAGATCCGCTCCGCTCAGAGCTCGTCGATCGTGCCGGCGCCCACCGGGGCGGCCTCGGCCGCGGGCTTCGTCTGGCCCGTCCATGGGATCCTCACGAGCGGCTTCGGCTGGCGCTGGGGCCGGATGCACGAGGGCATCGACATCGCCGTCTCGAACGGGACGCCCGTCGTCGCCGCGGCCGCCGGGACGGTGATCGTCGCCGGTTGGATGGGCGGCTATGGGAACCTCGTCGTCGTCGACCACGGCGGCGGGATCTCGACCGCGTACGGCCACAACACGAGCGTCACGGTCGGCGTCGGCCAGCAGGTCGCGCAGGGGCAGCTGATCGCCTACTCGGGGAACACGGGGCACTCGACCGGCCCGCACGTGCACTTCGAGGTGCGCATCAACGGCGGCGCGGTCGACCCGATGGGCTACCTGTAGCCGTATCGCGTCCGCGGTCAGCTTCGTTTACATCTTGTACGTAAGAAACGATGTCTCCGAGGACGTCGTGCACTCTCGTCTCCCGACGCGCACCGGCCGCCCATCGTGGGCGGTCGGCTGTGTTCTAGTTAGGCGGCGGCGCGCCGCGGCGTGCGGTAGCTGTCGCCCGTGAGATGGGCCGGCAGCTCCTCGACGGCGACGACGTGCAGGTCGGGCAGCGAGCGCCAGCGCTCGTCGAGGCCGAGGCCGTAGCCGGCGAAGAGCTCGTCGGGGACGGTGAAGCCGACGTAGTCGAGCGGGACGTCGTCCACGAGGCGCCGGTACGGCCGGTCGAGCAGGGTCACCGCCGAGAGGCTGGCGGGGTCGCGGAGCGCGAGCGTCCGCGCGAGGAAGTTCAGGGTCAGGCCGGTGTCGACGACGTCCTCGACCACGATCACGTGCCGGTCGACGACGGCCGTGTCGAGATCCTTCAGCAGCTTGACGGCGCCCGAGCGGCCGCTGGTGTAGGCGGCCAGCTCGAGGAAGTCGATGCCGTGCGGCACCGGCAGGGCGCGCGAGAGATCGGTGAGGAAGACGGCGCTCGACTTGAGCGGCGCGACCAGCAGTGGCTCCCGTCCGGCGTAGGCGTCGGCCAGCTCCGCGCCGAGCTCCGCCACCCGCCGCATGATCTCGAAGCGCGAGAGGTAGACCTCCCCGATGGGGTGGCCGTCGGCCGCGAGGCGGCCGGCTAGGATCGGCGTCCCATCTAGGTTGCGAGCCTCAGCCGGAGCCGCTGGGCGAGGCGCTCGATGTCGCGCCGGTAGAAGAGCTTGACCTTGACCTCCGGGTAGAGCCGCTTCAGCTCCCGCAGCTTCCGGTTCTTGCGGGTCACGAGTGCCTGCCGCATCACCGTCACCTCGACGTAGAGATCCTGCTCCGGAAGGTAGAAGTCGGGCGTGAACGCACTCGTCACGCGCCCGTCGGCGGCGCGCTCGAGCACGAACGTGGTCGGCTCGTACTCCCACGGGACGCCGTAGTAGTCGAGCATCTTCGCGCACTCCAGCTCGACCTCGTTGACGAATCTGGGCGGGTCCGAACCGGCGAAGGCGCGAAACGCGGGCTGCTGCGCTGGCACGAACCTCAAGGTAGCGGGAGGCTCGGACAGCGCCTGACGCCGACCTCCTATGCTTCGCCCATGTCCGAGCCGCCGGAGAGGACGACGTTCACGATCGCGCACCTGTCCGACCTCCACTGCGGCGGCCAGTACTTCGTCCCCGGCCTGCTCGAGCGGGCGATCAGCGAGATCAACGACCTGAAGCCAGACATCGTCGTCTGCTCGGGCGACCTGACCACGTTCGGCTTCAAGCACGAGTACGAGGAGGCACGCCGCTACCTGGACAAGGTCGAGTGCGCGGCGATGGTCGTGATTCCGGGCAACCACGACTCGCGCAACGTCGGCTACGTGCACTTCGAGGAGCTGTTCGGCGACCGAAACTCGGTCCTGCGCGTGGGCCCGGCGACCGTCGTCGCCGTCGACTCGACCGAGCCCGACCTCGACCACGGCCAGATTGGGCGCGGCCGCTACCGCTGGATCGAGGAGCAGTTCGCGCAGGGAGATCCCGGGTTGCGCGTCTTCGTCTGCCACCACCATCTGCTGCCCGTCCCGGGGACTGGGCGCGAGCGAAACGTGATCTACGACGCCGGCGACACGATCGAGTGCCTCCAGCGCGCCGGTGTCCATCTCGTCCTCTCCGGGCACAAGCACGTCCCCTACGCCTGGAAGCTCGAAAACCTCTTCGTCGTCAACACGGGCACCGTCTCGTCGTTGCGCCTCCGTGGCAACACGCGGCCCTGTTACAACGTCGTCGAGGTCTCGGGGAGCCACGTCGCGGTCTGGCGCAAGCACCCGTTTCACGGCCAGGAACGGATCATCCAGTTCTCGCTCGAGACGTTCGAGTACGAGAAGTACACGGGGCGGATCGAAGACGAGGTCACGACCCGCTCGTGATGCGCGCCTTGGCCCTCATCGACGGCGAGCACTACGCGCCGGTCGTCAAGGCTGCGCTCGAAGAGCTCCCGTACGAGTTCGTCGCAGCGCACGTCGTCGGCGGCACCGAGAAGCTGCGCGGGGATGCCGACTACGGCGTCGGTGTTGCAGCCGACCTCGACGCCGCACTCGCCGAGCACCGTCCGGAGCTCGTCGTCGACCTCTCCGACGAGCCCGTGCTCGGGCCGAGGGAGCGCTTCCGGCTCGCGAGCCGCGTGCTCGCGGCCGGGTTCCCATACGTGGGCGCGGACTTCCGCTTCGACCCGCCCGCACTCGAGCCGTTCCCGCTGCCCTCGATCGGGATCGTGGGCACCGGCAAGCGGGTCGGCAAGACGGCGATCACCGCGCACGCGGCCCGGCTCTACGCGCGCGAACGCCGCGTGGTTGTCGTCGCGATGGGGCGGGGCGGCCCGCCGGAGCCCGAAGTGGCGACGGTCGCGCCTGGCGTCGAAGCACTGCTCGCGCTCTCGCGGAGCGGCCGCCACGCCGCTTCCGACTACCTCGAGACGGCCGCGCTCACCGGTGTCGAGACCGTCGGCTGCCGGCGCTGCGGCGGCGGCTTCGCCGGGTCTGTTGCCATCTCGAACGTGCGTGAGGGCGCGCGGGTCGCGGTCGAGCTCGGCCCTGACCTCGTGCTCTTCGACGGCAGCGGCGCCGCGATTCCGCCCGTCGACACCGCGCGCAGGATCCTCGTCGTCAACGGCGCGACCGATCCGGATGTGGCCACCGGCTACCTGAACGAGTACCGCCATCTTGTCTCCGACCTCGTGATCCTGACCATGGCCGAGCCGGGGACGGGCTGGGAGGAGCTGCACCGCCGCGCGCTGGCGCTGGCGCCGACGGTGATCCCGACGACGCTCCGCCCGCATCCGGCCGCGGACGTCAGGGGGCGGAAAGTGGCGTTCTTCTCGACCGCGCCCGAGTCGGCGCACGGGATCTTCGCCGCGCACCTGGCCGAGGCGCACGGCGCAGACGTCGTCCACGTCTCGGGTGCGCTCGCCGACCGCGCGACGCTGCGGACCGAGCTCGAGCGCGTCGAGGCCGACGTCTTCCTCGTCGAGCTGAAGGCGGCGGCGATCGACGTCGTCGCCGAGGCGGCGAGCGAGCGCGGGGTGGAGGTCGTGCTCGCGGGCAGCGACGTGCGCACTGCGGACGGACAGGATCTCGACGGGGAGCTGTTGCGGCTGGCCGAGGAGGCGAAGGCGTGAGCGAGCGACGCAAGGGCGAACGCAACGTCCTCGGCAGCGCCGAGTCCCCGTACTCGAAGGGCCTGATGGCGCGGGCGCTGACGGCGGTCGGATTGCGGGAGGACGAGGCGTACGAGCTCGCGCGCCGGACCGAGTCCGATCTGGCCCAGCGCGGGGAGGTGTCCGTCGACCTCGACCGCCTGCAGGAGCTCGCGAGCGACCATCTCGGCGCCGAGCGCGGCCCGCGCGCGATCCGGCAGCTCCGCCGCTTGCGCGACCTCCAGGAGCTCGATCTCCCGGTGATCCTGCTCGTCGGCGGGGGCACCGGCACCGGCAAGTCGACGGTCGCCACCGAGGTCGCCTACCGGCTCGGGATCACCCGCGTCACGTCCACCGACTTCGTCCGCCAGACGATGCGCGCTTTCTTCGCGAAGGAGTTCATGCCGTCGATCCACTACTCGAGCTTCGAGGCCGGTCTCGGCCTGACGAAGGCAGAGGAGGAGGAATCCGGCGACGCCGCGTTGCTCGGCTTCCTCGACCAGACCCGGAACGTGCTCACCGGCGTCGAGGCTGCGCTCCAGCGCGCACTCGACGAGGGCTGGTCGATGGTGCTCGAGGGCGTGCACCTCGTCCCCGGGATGATCACCACCGAGCTCAAGGGAGCGCTCGTCGTCCAGTGCGTCCTTGCGATCCACGACGAGGAGATCCACAAGACGCACTTCTGGATCCGGGACGCCACCTCCGAAGGCGTCCGGCCCGTCGACCGGTACATCGCCGGGATGCCGGAGATCCGGATGATCCAGGAGTACGTGCTCGAGCGCGCGGCCCGGAACGACGTGCCCGTGATCGAGAACGAGACGCAGACCGAAGCGATCGGCGCCGTGATGAACCTCGTGCTCGAGCAGGCGGAGCGCGCAGCGGCCCGCGGCGTTACGCGATGATCGTGCCGTGAGCGACGCTCCTCTCGACATCTGCCCCTGCGTCCTCTTCGCGCGGGCCACCGAATGGGCGGCCCTGGCCGGCGCGCGCTGGCTCGGTCGCGACGATCAGGACGCGGCCGAGGAGGCGGCGGAGGTCGCCATGCTCGCAGGGCTGACCGAGTTGCCGATCAGCGGCACCGTCGTGATCGGCCGCGACGACGGCGACGTGCTGACGATGGGCTCGTCCGTCGGCGCGGGCGGTGAGGCCTTCGACCTCGCCGTCGACCCGCTCGAGGGCCGCGGCGTCGTTGCGCGCGGCGGGACGGGCGCGATGTCGATGCTCGCCGTCGGCCCGCCCGACTCGCTCCTGCGGCTGCCGGACATGTACATGCGCCGGATGGCGGTGGGTCCGCGCGCGCGAGAGAGCATCGATCTGAGAAAGCCGGTCGCCGAGAACGTCGCCGCTGTCGCGCAGGCGTTCGGCCGCAACGCGAACGACATCACCGCGCTCGTGCTCGACCGGCCACGCCACCACGATCTGATCGAGGAGATCCGCGGCGCCGGCGCGCGGATCAAGCTGATCCAGGACGGCGACGTCACCGCGTCGATCTCCGCCGCCATCCGCGGCACCAACGACCACCTCGCGGTCGGCATCGGCGGCACGCGGCAGGCCGTGCTCTCCGCAGCCGCGCTCCGCTGCCTCGGCGGCGAGCTCCAGGCCCAGCTCTGGCCGACGACCCGGGCCGAGATCGAGGCCGCGACCGAGTACGGGGTCGAGGACGTCGACCGCGTCTTCACCTCCGAGGACCTCGCTCCCGGCGACGTGATCGTCGTCGCAACCGGCGTCTCGAATGGTGACCTCCTCCGCGGCGTCCGCTTTCTCACCGACAGCGCCCGCACCCACTCGCTCGTGATGTGCATGCGCTGCAACTGGGTCCGCTTCTCGGAGAGCATCCACTTCTTCGCCCGCGATCGGAAAGAGGAAGTGCGCCTGCTCGGCTGAGCGAGCCAAGCAACAGTCTGTTACAAGGCGACGTACGCGCGGTTCGATCTGAGACGACGAGCTGCAGCGTGCCAAGTAACAGTCTGTTACTTGGCTACACTCGGCTTGTGGTCGACCGCGAAGAGATCGTCAACGCGCTGCACACCGTCGAGGACCCGGAGCTCGGGATGGACATCGTCGAGCTCGGCCTCTTCTACGACGTCGAGATCGACGGCCCGAAGGTGAAGGTGATCCACACGCTCACGTCGATGGGCTGCCCGGCCGGGCCGATGATCCAGGAGGACATCCACAACGCGGCCGCAGCAGTCGACGGCGTCGACGAGGTGGAGGTCGAGCTGACGTTCGACCCGCCGTGGACGCCGGACAAGATGTCCGACGACGCCAAGTTCATCCTCGGCTTCGGCTAGACCTCAGCCCAGCCGCAGCCAGACGAGCGCCACCGCGAGCGCGACCATCGCCACTGAGAGGGCGCGCAGAGCGGCCTCCGGCGCTCGTGTCAGTGCCGCCGCGTCGAGTGGCTCCTCGCGCCCGTCGCGAAAGCGGACCGTGCCCGACACCTGCTCGACCCGGCGCCGCACCGTCCGCACCTGCGTCGAGAGCGACCGCTGCGCCAGGCTCGTGAGCAGCGCGAACGCAGCTGCGAGAAACGCCTCGGGCCGCAGCGTCTCGGCCGCACCCAGGTAGGCCACCAGCACCGGGAAAGCGCCCCACGCGAGCGCGAACCAGAGATCGCTGTGGAAGCGGCCCCCTGCAAGCTCGAGCGCGTAGGCCGGGACCAGGAAGGCGCCGGCGGCGACGAACGGAAGCAACCACAGCGTCCACGCGAGCGCGGCGCCGATCCCGATCGCGATCGCGGCAGTCAGAGATGTCACGGCCAGCCAGATCAGCATGCGCTTCGGGATCTCGGTGCGCAGCGGACGGCCGTGGAGCTCGTCGAGTGCGTGGGCGCCCACGCCGAGAGCGAGGAGGAACGCCGCCAAGCCCCAGAGCAACCGGTTGGCTTCGAGCTCCGGGGCCAGCGCCGCTCCGATCGCGACGTAGGAGAGATGCCAGAGCGTGTAGGGCACGTGAAGCAGCGTCACGTAGTCGCGCCAGCCACCCTGGGCAAGCGCGTAGAAGGCCGGCCGCGACCCGGAGCTCACCTGCGCCGGCCCCAGACGACGACGCCGCCCCCGAGGCTGAGTCGCCGCGCGCGCACGTCCTCGAGCCCGGCCTCCGACCACAGCTCGAGCTGCCGCTCGAGCGGCAGGCGCGCCTCGTAGTCGCGGATGCTCGGGCCGAGGAAGCGTCCGACCTCGTGCCAGCCCGAGGAGAGCAGGCGTCCCGCGAGCGGCAGCACCATCCGCACGTAGAGCTCCCACAAAGCGCGCGGCACGCGCCGTTGGGGTACGCCGAACTCCAGCGACGCCACTGTCCCGCCCGGACGTACGACGCGGGCGAGCTCACGGATGGTCGCGGCAGGGTCGTCGACGTAGCGAAGCAGGTAGGTGACCGTCAGGGCGTCGAAGGAGGCGTCGGCGAACGGCAGCGCCTCGGCGCGTCCCTCGAGCAGCTCGATCCTCTCGCCGAGCCCGTGGGCGGCGACGCGGCGGCGCGCGACGGCGAGCATTTCGGGGCTCCGGTCGATGCCGACGACCGAGCAGCCGTATCGCCGGACGAGCTCGAGCGCGACCGCGCCCGTTCCGGTGGCGACGTCCAGCACGCGCGCGTCCCGCCCGACCTCGAGCCGCGAGACCAGGAAGCGCCGCCAGCGCGGGTCCTGGCCGAGCGAGAGCAGCCGCGCGTAGCGGTCGTAGGTCGGGCCGAGCGGCGCGAAGAGTGTCGGCGCGCGGCGGCTTCCCGGCTCGGCCGTCACGGGATCGTGAGGACGATCTTGCCCAGCTGCTCGCCCGCTTCCAGCCGCTCGTGCGCGGCGCGGATCTCGGCGAGCGGGAACGTCGAGTCGATGTGCACGCGCGCGCGTCCCGAGCGGACGAGCCCGTAGGCGCCCAGGAAGTCGTCACGCGTCCCCATCGTCGAGCCGTAGATCGTCAGCTGCTTCCACCAGAAGCGGTGCAACTGCGCCGGTGGGTTGGGGCCACTCGTGGCGCCGCACACGGTTACCCTGCCGCCGGCCTTGACCGCGGCCAGCGAGTCCTTCCAGGTCGCTTCGCCCACCGTTTCGACGACGAGATCGACGCCGCCGACCTCCTTCGCCGCCGCGACCGCCTCGGCGTGGGGGACGGCGACGTCGGCGCCCCACTCGCGCGCCGCCTCGAGCTTGGCCTCGGAGCCGGATGTGACGAGCGTCTTCGCCCCGATCGCGCGGGCGATCTCGAACGCCGCGGTCGCGACGCCGCCGCCGATCCCCCAGATCAGCACCCACTCGCCCGGCCGAAGTTGCGCGCGCGTGACGAGCATCCTGAAGGCGGTCTCGTAGACGAGTGGGAACGCCGCGGCCGTCTCGAACGAGACCGCGTCCGCGAGCGGGAAGACGTTGGTCTCCGGCACCGCGATCAGCTCGGCGTGCGTCCCGTCGGTGTGCTCGCCGATCACCGTGATCACGTTTCCGTGCTCGAGCCCCGGATTGATGACCACGCGCTCGCCGGTGTCGACGCGAATGCCTGCCCCGTCGGCGCCGAGGATGCGCGGCTTCGGGACGGAGGGAAGCCCCTTCCGCACCCACAGGTCGAGGTGGTTGAGCGACGCCGCACGCAGCGAGACCAGGACTTCGCCCGGCCCCGCGACCGGGTCGGGGACCTCCTCGTACCGGAGCACCTCAGGGCCTCCGTCCTCGTGGATCCGGACCGCATACACGGGCACAATCCTGTCATGACGGCTGCCGAGCTGACCCGGTTGGGCGAGGAGCTCGGCCTCGATGCAATCGGCGCCGCACCGGCAGGTCACTACGAGGAGACGGAGCGCCACATCCGCGAGCGCAAGCAGCGCGGGCTCTTCGCGACGATGGGCTTCACGACCCGGCGCCCAGAGGTCTCGTGCCACCCCGAGCAGCTGCTCGCCGGCGCACGCACGGTGATCTCGGCTGCGCTCTGCTACTACGCCGACGCGGACGAGCCGGGGCCGGGGGAGGGACGACTTGCCCGCTACACCTGGTCCGACCGGTATGCCGACCTGCGCGAGAAGCTGGACGCAATCGGCCGCCGCCTTGGCGGCAACTACCGCGTTCTCGTCGACGAGAACGACCACGTCGACCGTGAGGGCGCGGTGCGCGCGGGAGTCGCGTTCTACGGCAAGAACACGCTCGCGATCACGCGCCGACACGGCTCGTGGGTCGTGCTCGGCACCCTCGTCAGTGACCGTGAGGTCGAGCCGTCGGAGCCGCTGGATGCAGGCTGCGGCTCGTGCACGTTGTGCATCGACGCCTGCCCTACCGGGGCGCTCGACGAGCCGGGCACGCTCGACTCGACCCGCTGCCTCTCCTACTGGACGCAGGCGCCGGCCGCGATCCCGGTCGGCTATCGCGCGGAGCTTGGCGCGTCCGTCTACGGCTGTGACATCTGCCAGGACGTGTGCCCGTGGAATCGCGGCATCGAGAAGCGCCGAGCAGGTGCGCAGCCGCCGGCCGATGCAGAGCCGACCGTCTCGCTGCTCGACTGGCTCGAGGCGGACGGCGAAGAGCTGGTCGCCCGCTACGACAGGCTCTACGTGCCGCGGAACGATCCGCGCTGGCTCCGCCGGAATGCGCTCGTCGCAGCCGGGAATGTCGGCGGCGGCCGCGAACGAAGGGCCGTGGCGACCTACGCGACCGGCGAGGACGAGCTCCTGCGGGAGCACGCCGGCTGGGCGCTCGCGCAGATCGACGAGCGGGGCGGATCGTGACGCTGATCCGGAGCATCTCCTTCGTCCGCGTCGCGCTCGTGCCGCTGCTGCTGATCAAGATCCTGCTCGATCGCGACGATTTCCCGACGGCCGGGTACGAGCAGGCGGCCTGGACGCTGCTCGGCGTCTTCGCCGGCCTCGCGCTCGTCCTGCTCGTGCTGGCCTATCGCTGGCGCAGCCGGCTGCGCTACCTCGCGGCTCTGAACGTCGTCGCCGACTTCGCGCTCACGTCGGCGCTGATGTTCGTCTTCGCCTGGGAGGCGGGCCAGCCGCTGCGGTCGCTGCAACTCCTCGTCGTCCTCGAGGGCGCGCTCTTCTTCCGCCTCGTCGGCGGACTGATCGTCGGAGCGGCGACGCTGCCGATCCTGTTCGCGCTCGATATCTGGCGGCACGAGGAGTTCGGCACGACGATCCGCTACGACGCGCTCGTCCTCCGGGTCGTGGTCGCCCTCGCGCTCGGCGGTGTCGTCGGCCGGCTCGTCGACATGGAGCGGGGCCAGGCGCGTGACGCCGAGGAGCGCGCGGCCGAGGCCGAGCGCCTGCGCGACGAGCTCGGCCGCCGCGTCGACCTGCTCGAGGCGACGAGCCGGGCCGCCCGCGCGCTCGGCTCCTCACTCGATCTCGACCGCGCCTTCGCCGCGTTCGTGCAGGAGCTGCGCAACCTGCTGCCGTTCGACCGCGCCGCGATCCTGCTCGCCGAAGGCAGCGGTGCGCGGGTGATGGCGACCGCCGGCGTCGGCGCCGACGACTATCTCGAGCCGGGCACCGCGATCACGGTCCCCGGTTCGATCCTCGACGCAGTGATCGAGGAGGGGCGCACGATCTACCGCGAGGACATCGCTGAGCAGCGGTATCCGGAGGAGGCCGGGCTGCTCGCACTCGGCGTCCGCGCACGGGTGCTCGCGCCGCTCCAGCTCGGCACGCGCTCGATCGGCGCGCTGGCGATCTCCCGTGCCGAGCCGGCGTCGTTCCGGGAGGAGGAGCTGGGGCTCGTGACGCTGCTCGGCCGCCTCGTCGCTACGGCGGTTCAGAACCTGCGCACCTACGAGGCCGAGCGTGCGACCGTGGACGAGGTGCGGCGACTCTCCGCGCTGCGGGCCGACTTCGTCTCACTCGTGTCGCACGAGCTGCGCAGCCCGATGGCCGCGGTGATCGGCTCCGCCCGGACGCTGCAGGCGCGCTGGCGCGAGCTCCGACCGGAGCAGCGAGAGGCGTTCCTGGCCGTGATCGCGGACGAGACGACGAGGCTGGCGGCCCTCGTCGGCGACGTGCTCGACACTTCTCGGATCGAGGCCGGCACCTTCGGCTACCGATTCGACGAGGTCGACCTGGCGGAAGTGCTGCGCGACTCGGTCGCGGCCGCGGAGATCGGCCAGGACGAGGTGCGTCTCACGGCAGAGCTGCCCAGGGCGCTGCCGAGCGTGCGCGGCGATGCGGAGCGGCTGCGCCAGCTCGTCGACAACCTGATCTCGAACGCGATCAAGTACTCCGAGTCGGGCGGCGAGGTGACGGTGGACGTGGTCGCCGACGACGGCCACGTGGTCGTCCATGTCCGCGACACCGGGCCTGGCATCCGCCCCGAGCACCACGCCCAGATCTTCGAGAAGTTCGGCCGCGCAACCGGGTCGGCGAAGCCGGGCACGGGCCTCGGGCTCTTCCTCTCGCGCTCGTTTGCGGAGGCGCACGGCGGCTCGCTCGACGTCGAGTCGGTGCCCGGTGAGGGCGCCTGCTTCACGTTGCGCCTTCCGGTGAGCTAACCCGGAAGCTTGACGCGTGTGAGCCGGAGCTCCTTGACGAGCTGGGCGGCGCGCTTTGCGATCGCGGGCCGGACGTCGGCCGGCTCGAGCACCACGGCTTCGCCGCGGTCGGCCAGGATCTCGCTGATCAGCCAGTCGCGCGTGCCGACGCGCAGCGTCGCGAGCGCCGACCCGTCGGTCAGACGCGTCGCGCCACGCTCGACGCGGTAGCGGGCCACCGGCTTCGCGTAGCGGACGCGCACCTGGTGGGCGTCCTCGAGGAAGTGGGGATCGAAGCCGTCGCGCGGCTCGAAGCGCTCCTTCGTCAGCCGCGCCGAACGCATCCGGTCGAGCCGAAACGAGCGCTCGCCGTCGGAGGAGCGATCCCAGGTGTGGATGATCCAGTTCGGGAGCACGCGCTCGAACGTGTACGGCTCGACGAGCCGCTCTGACGGGTTCTCGTCGCCGTCCTTCATGTAGTCGATCGCCACGACGCGTCGCTCGGCGATCCCGCGTGACAGCGTCGCGACGAGCTCCTCCTCGTCCAGCTCCTCCCTCGGCTCCGGCGTCTGGTGATCCTCGAACTGCCCGAACGTCTCCTCGAGCTTCTTGCGGACGCGATCGAGCGGCGTGTGCACCTGTGCGGCGATCGTGGGGCCGACGATGTCGAGCGCGAGCCGGATCGCGCGCGCCTCGAGTGGCGTCAGGCGCGGTGCGAGCCGGAAGACGTCGCCGTACAGCTCCTTGTCGACGCGCACCACGTCGCCCTCGAGCTCGGCGTAGACCGTGTAGCAGCCGCCGCCGAAGTTGACGAGGTTGAGCAGCGAGAGGTGATCCTGGAGCTCCTCGCGCGGGATGTGGAAGCGCACGGCGAGGTCGTCGGCGTCGAGCTCTGCGTCGCGGTTCTCGCCGCAGGCGGCCAGCAGGTAGGCGAGGAGCGCCTGCAGGACACCGAAGCGCTCGGGCACAACGGCCGGCGCCGGCCGCTCGAGCCCGTCCGGCGACGCCTCGGCGGCCTTCTCCCGTGCCAGCTTCGGCGGCTCGGCCTCGTGTGCGGCGCGCACCCGCCGCAGGCCCTCGGCGCACGCGGCGCGGAGCGCCTCCGGCTCGAGCGGGACGGCACGGCCGTTCTGGCGCAGCACCCAGCCGGCGAGCGGCTCGATCGCCGCGTACTCGGTCTCGAAGACGCCGTCCACGAGCGCCCCAGCCTCGTGCAGCGTCCGATGCACCCACCAGGCCGTGTCGCCGTTGACCTCCACCTTCGCGGTCCCCACGACGGGACCGTGCTGCCAGTCCTCGCCGACGCGGTACGCATCGACGTCGAAGTCGGCCGGCAGCCGGAAGTCCCGCTCGCGGCGCGTGGCAAAGCGGATGTCGCTGCGGATCCTCGAGACGCGGAAGGTGCGGACGTCGTCGTTGTCGAGGTCGTGGCCGACGACGTACCAGGTGCCGCGGTCGCGTCGCAGCGCATAGGGGTTGAGCGTCCGCTCGCGCGTCTGGTCACGCCGCGGCGACCAGTAGCTGAACTTGATCGTCCGCTGCTTCGAGATCGCCGATTCGAGCTTCGAGAGGCGGCCGGCCATCTCGGGCGAGTAGTCGGGATCGCGCACCTGGACGCTCGCGGCGGTCTCCGTCGGCGCGTCGTCGAACCCCGGGCGGCCGAGCGCCAGGTTCTGCAGCGCCAGCCGCAGAGGCTCGGCGTACGCAAACGTTCCCTCGAGCATGTAGAGCGCGGTCTGGAGCGCTGCCAGCTCGTCGTCGTCGAGCTCGAGCTCGTCCAGGAAGTAGTTCTCCGAGCGGAGCGTGTAGAGCTCCTCGCCCGTGAACTCGTCGCGCTGCGAGTGGAGCGGGACGCCGAGCGCGATCAGCTCGGCCCGGTCGGAGTAGAAGCGACGGGCGAACGCCTCGTCGGACATCTCCGAGTACCCCTCGACGTTCCCCTTCACGTCCCGCGCGGTCAGCGGCCGCCGCTCTGCCATCAGGAAGGCGACCAGCGAGAGCTGACGGATCAGCTTGTCGGTGTCGTGCGACACGGGCGCGAGCTTACCCGCTCGCCACCCTGCCTACGCCGCCGCGAGACTGCGTTCGAGGTGCTGGTGCGAGGGGCAGTAGTCGCGCTCGGGCAGCGGGGTCCGCTGACACGGCTTGCCCTTGCGCGTGGTCGCGCGGCAGCGCGCGACGCCACCATCGAGCGCCCCGGCCTCGAGCTGCTCCTCGATGAAGCCGACCGCGGCGGCGATCCCCTCCTTGACCGCCCAGGCGACCTGAGCCTGTGCAGTAATCGGGAAAAAACGTCGAATATCTTGGAAGAGTGCCCGGTCGGGCTTGGCGAAATAGTGCGGATCGGCGGCGAGTCGTTCCATCGTCTGCTCGCACTGCTCGAGCACCGCGCGACGCGACTCGAGCTGGACGGAGGCCTCCGCATAGGGATCGATCAGATCCTTGATCGAGCGATAGATCGCTCTCGAATACTGATACATGCAGGCCTGCAATTGCACGAGTTGGGCTTCCATCTGGGCGGTCATCGCTCCCTGTTCTGTCCCGCAGTCAGGCCGAAAACGAGGTCTCGGCGGGGGTTGTCGATACCGAGTATACGGACTCCCGGTGTTGTTACAAAGTCGCTGACATAAGTTGTCCGACCGGGAGACGTGCGGGTTCCCGGCCGGGGTGCTTCCGAGGGCGTGTGCCCGCACCACAATTTCCTTACACCTCTGCGGTTACGGCACGATCTCACGTTGGTAGGCGGATGGGAAGACCGCGCGGGCACGCTGGAGCGCAGAGGAAGCTGCGGCCTCGTCCTCGTAGACGCCCTGGAAGACGACGTAGTAGCCGGGGTGGAGGCTCGCGTACCGCGACGAGTCGAGCACGCCGACGCGGCGTAGACCGCCGTCGCGGGCCTTCTTCGCCTGCGCCGCAGCCGCGTCGCGGCCGTTCGCCTGTGGCAGCGAGAGGAGCACGATCGTCCAGCCGCGGCGGTCGGCGGGCCACGTGATCGCGGCTGGGTTCACCGGTGGTGGCGGCGGAGCGGTCGTCGCGGGTGTTGTGGTCGCGGGCGCCGTCGTGCCGGTCGGCGCCGTCGTCGGCTCGGGAGCCGTCAGCGTCGGCGTGCCGCCGGTGACGGTCAGGCTGCCTCCCGTGGCGGTCGCGATCGCGCTCTCCTCCTCGCCGTCGCCCGAGATCGCGATCGCGGCGCCGGTGCCGAGCACGGCGATCACGAGCCCGAGCAGCGCCGGCACGAGCCACGCGCCGGCCCAGTCGTGCCGCTCGGCGACGGTCGTCGAGGCGCGGGCGACCGGCCCTGCCTGCTCGTGCACGAGACGGCGGCCGCACTCGAGGCAGTACTCCTGGCCGGGCTGCACCGGTGCGTTGCAGCTGGGGCAGCGGGTCTCTCCGGCGGTGCTCATCGCGCGTCAGCCGCCGCCTCGGCGACGGGACGGCCGCAGGTGGCGCAGAAGCGCGAGCCCCACAGCAGCGGTGCGCCGCACTCGCAGCGCGCGGTCTTCGGGACGCCCGGGGCGCGGCCGGCTGCGCCGAGGAGCACGTCGAGCTCGTGGATGCGGGCCTCGAGCCCGATCAGCTCGGCGCAGCGCTCGAGCAGGAGGTCCTCGCGAAAACGGTCGCGCCGGTACATCTCGAGCGAGAGCCCGCCCAGGTCGCGCAGCTTCTGCTCGCGTAGGCGCATCAGCGCTCGGCGCTCGCGCCGGAGCTCGCTCGCAGGTGGAGCGGGACGACGGCGTGGGCGGGCCGGCTCTCGGCGCAGGAGCGCACGCAGGGTCGGAAGACGCGGCACGCGGGCGAGTCTACTAGCGGCCTCGGAGCCTATTCGACGCGGTTCGGAGCTCGCCGGCGTCGGCCCGAACCCTCAGAGCTCGACGACGACGAGGTGCTCTTCCGTCAGCTCGCGCACCGCGTACGCAGGCCCTTCGCGTGTGTTGCCGGAGTCCTTCACGCCTCCGTACGGCATCTGGTCGGCGCGGAAGGTCGGTGCTTCGTTCACCGTCACGCCCCCGAACTCGAGCCGCTGCGCCGCGGCGAGGGCGGTCTTCAGGTCGCGCGTGAAGATCCCCGCCTGCAGGCCGTAGCGCGTCCCGTTCGCGAGCCCGATCGCCTCGTCGAGCGTGTCGTAGGGCGCGATCGTGCAGACGGGGCCGAACACCTCCTCGCACGAGACCTTCAGCTCGGGAGCGGCGTTGGCGATCACCGTCGGCCGGATCAGCCCCTCCTCGACCGTACCTCCCGTCAGGATCTCCGCGCCCGCAGCCCGCGCCTCCTCGATCCATTCGAGCACGCGATCGCGCGAGCCGGCATCGATCAGGGGGCCGACGTCGGTCGCCTCGTCGAGCGGGTCGCCGACGACGAGCGCCTCGACCTTCGGCACGAATCGAGAGACGAGCTCGTCGTAGGCAGCGCGCTGGACGTAGATCCGCTGCACCGAGATGCAGCTCTGGCCGGCGAACGAGAACGCGTTCGCGGCGAGCCTCGTCGCGACGTCGTCGAGGTTCGCGTCGGCCTCGACGATCACCGGCGTCGCGTTGCCGAGCTCGAGGTTGACGCGCTTGCGCGGAGCCCGCTCGGCGAGCTTCCAGCCGACCTCACCCGAGCCTGTGAACGTGATCGCGCGGACGCGCTCGTCGTCGACCAGGACGTCGCCGATCTCCGACGCGGGCCCGACGAGCACGTTCAGCCAGCCGGGCGGCAGCCCAGCCTCGGTCTCGAGCTCCGCGAGCAGGAGCGCCGAGAACGGCGTCTGCGACGCCGGCTTCAGCACGACCGCGCAGCCGGCAGCAAGTGCCGGGGCGATCTTGTGCGCGACGAGGTTGAGTGGGAAGTTGAACGGCGAGATCGCACCGACGACGCCGATCGGACGGCGCAGCGTGAACGCGAGCTTGCCCGCGCCGGCCTGCGACGCGTCCATCGGCACCATCTCGCCCGCGAGCTTCCGCGCCTCGACCGCGGCGAAGGTGAAGGTGGACATCGCCCGGGACGCCTCGACCCGCGCCGCCTTCAGCGGCTTGCCGGCCTCGGCGGCGATCGTCTGCGCGACCTCCTCGTGGCGGCGGCCGAGCTGGCCGGCGACGCGGACGAGGATCTCGGCGCGCTTGTGGGCCGGGAGCGGCTCCCGCATCGCGGCCTCGGCGGCGTCGACTGCGCGCTGCGCCTCGGCGGCACCCGCCTTCGCCACCCGGCCGACGGTCTCGCCGGAGTAGGGGGAGCGCACCTCGACCCAGGCGCCGGTTTCGACCCACTCGCCGGCGATCAACAGCTTCTTCTCGAAGGCCGTCGTGGCCACCCGGTGAGTCTATGCTCCTCGTATGGCCACGGACGCGCTGATCGTCGACGCGGTTCGCAGCCCGATCGGGCGCCGGAACGGCTCGCTCGCAGGCACGCGCGGCGACGAGCTCGCGGGCCAGGTCCTGAACGGCCTCGTCGCGCGCCACGACCTCGATCCGGCCGAGGTCGAGGACGTCCAGATGGGCTGCGTCACCCAGATCGGCGAGCAGGGCTGGAACATCGGCCGGATGGCGCCGATGGTCGCCGGCTGGCCCGAGACCGTCTGCGGCACGACCGTCGACCGGCAGTGCGGCTCCTCGATGCAGACGAACTTCAACGCGGCAGCGGCGATCTGGGCGGGCCAGCTCGACGTCGTCGTCTCGGCCGGCGTCGAGATGATGTCTCGCGTCCCGATGGGGTCGAACGGCGGCGACCTCTCCGACAAGCTGACCGAGCGCTGGCAGATCGTGCCGCAGGGGATCTCGGCCGAGGCGCTCGCATCCGAGTGGAATCTCTCCCGCGAGGCGCTCGACGCCTTCTCGCTCGAGTCGCACCGGCGCGCGATCGCCGCGATCGACGACGGCAAGTTCGAGAACGAGATCGTCCCGGTCGAGGTGGGAGCGGCGGGCGCGGCCGTTCTCTTCGCCGTCGACGAGGCGCCCCGGCGCGACACCTCGGCCGAGAAGCTGGCGTCGCTGCAGCCCGCGTTCCTGCCCGACGGCGTCGTCACCGCCGGGAACTCGAGCCAGATCGTCGACGGTGCGGCGGCGGTGCTCGTGACCAGCGAGGCGGCGGCCTCCCGGCTCGGCCTCGAGCCGCGCGCGCGCTTCGTCTCGTTCGGCCTCGCCGGCGTCGATCCATACCGGATGCTGCACGGCAACCCCGAGGCGTGCCGGAAGGCGCTCGCGAAGGCCGGGCTGACCTGGGACGACATTTCCGTGATCGAAGTGAACGAGGCGTTCGCGTCGGTCGTGCTCCAGTTCGCGCACGACGCCGGGCTCGAGGACCGCTTCGAGGACATCAACCCGAACGGGGGCGGCATCTCGCTCGGCCACCCGCTTGGCGCCACGGGTGCCCGCGTCACCGCGACGCTCCTGAACGAGCTCGAGCGGCGAGAGGCGCGCTACGGGATCGCCTGCATGTGCATCGGCTTCGGCCAGGCGATCGCCGCGGTCGTCGAACGCCTCTGAGCCAGCACTGGCTGCTCGTGCGCGGCCGAGGCGAACGGCCGCTCCCTGCGACCGGCTTCACGCTCGAGCGCCACTCCTCGACGCGGAGGCCGACCGTGGCCAAGGGCGATCTCGCGATTTGCTACGCAAGCGTCTGGCAGGCGGTCTTCGCGGTTGTCGAGGTGACTTCGGACCCGGAGGAGGATCCGGAGCGCGACCGCTGGCGCTGGTCGTTCGGCATCCGCCCGCTGCTCGCGCTCGACGACCTCGACCGGTCGATCCCGGCGGAGGAGGTCGGCATCTTCCCGAGCTCGATCTGGCGGCACTCCTACATCCGGCTGACCGAGGAGCAGTTCACGGCCGCGCGGGCGGCAATCGCCCGAGCGAGCTTGTGACTGATAGACACAAGCCCGCTCGGTCGCGCGTACCGCTGCGGTGCGCGGGGAGCTTGTGACTGATAGACACAAGCTCGCCGTCAGGCGGCGACGGGCGCGAGCGACGCGCCGACCTCGGCGCAGACCTCACCGGCAACGTCGACGAACGCACGCGCCGCGGGCGAGCGGTGGCGGTCGCGATGCCAGACGAGCGCGATCCGCCGAGGCGGGATCTCCGGATCGAGCTCGATGACGCGGATCCGCTCGTCGTTGCGGTCGGTCGCGAGCAGCGGCACCAGCGCGACGCCGAAGCCGGCTCCGACGAGGCCCTGGACGGTGCCGTTGTCGTCGGAGCGAAAGGCCACGTCGACGGTGACGCCCCGCTGCGTCAGCTCCTCCTCAGCCAAGACGGTGCTGCGGCACGCCCGGTTGCCGATCAGCGTCAGGTCGCCGACCTCGGCCAGGCTCGCCCGCTGCGACTCGGCCAGGGCGTGGTCCGCAGGGACGACGAGGACGTACGGGTCGGCGAGCAGCTCGAGGGCTTCGAACGGGCCGTCGATCAGCGGCGGCATCGCGAACGCGAGATCGAGCTCGCCGCGCTCGACGAGCCGGACCAGCTCCTCGTCGGACGCAGATTCGGTCAGCTCGACCTCGACCTTCGGCCACGCGACGGCGAAGCGCCGCATCACCGCCGGCAGCACGCGCGCGCCGACGCTCTGGAACGTGCCGACGCGGAGTCTGCCGCCGTGACCCTGCGCGAGCGCGGCCATGTCCGCCTGGGCTGCGTGGAGCCGGGCGACGATCGCCTCGGCGTGGCGGAGCAGCAGCCCGCCCGCCTCGGTGAGGGAGACCGCGCGTGGCCCGCCCGGCCGCTCGAGCAGTCGCTCGCCGACGAGCCGCTCCAGCGTCTGGATTTGCTGGCTGATCGCGGACTGCGTGTAGCCGAGCGCCTCGGCGGCGCGGCCGAAGGAGCCCTCCCGCGCGACCGCCTCGAGCGCGGCGAGGTGCCGGAGCTCGACGCCGAGCCAGCTGTCGGTCTGTCTACGATCAGATTCCATGATCGATCTGAAGAATAACTCGACTTGCCCTAATAGAGCAAGTCCGCCATGCTGAGGGCATGGAAATCGTCATCCTGGTCTTCTTCCTCGTCGTCGGCCCGCTCGCGGTGCTCTACGGGGCCGATTCGCGGATCGACGAGCACCGTCGCCGCTAGCCCCGCCGGCGCGCCCCGGTAGGATCGCGCGCCGTGGAGGTTCGCAAGGTCGGTGTCGTCGGACTCGGTGCAATGGGCGCCGGGATCGCGCAGCTCTGCGTCGAGGCGGGGATCGACACGGTCGGCCGCGAGGTGACGTCCGAGCTGGGCGAGAAGGCACGGGACCGGATCGGCCACTTCCTCACACGCAAGACCGAGAAGGGACAACTCGAGCAGCGCGCGCGCGACGAAGCCATGAGCCGCCTCGCCCTGACGACCGAGGTCGACGCGTGCGCCGACTGCGACGTCGTGATCGAGGCGATCGTCGAGGAGCTCGGGCCGAAGCGGGAGCTCTTCGCGGAGCTGGAGCGGATCTGCCGGCCGGACGCCGTCCTGGCGACGAACACGTCCGCGCTCTCGGTCACCGAGATCGCCGCCGCGACGTCGACTCCGGGACGCGTCGTCGGGATGCACTTCTTCAATCCCGCGCCGCTGATGCCGCTCGTCGAGATCGTCCGCGCCGAGCTGACCGAGGACGAGCCCTTCGAGACCGCGTTCGCGCTCGGCGAGCGGATCGGGAAGACGCCGATCCGCTGCCACGACACGCCGGGGTTCGTCGTCAACCGCGTCCTGATCCCGCTCCTGAACGACTGCATCCGCGTCCTCGATGAGGCGCGCGTGACGCCGGAAGATCTGGACACCGGGATGAAGAACGGTGCCGGCTGGCCGATGGGTCCATGCGCGCTCGTCGACCTGGTCGGGATCGACGTGCACGTGCACGCGTCCGAGGCGCTGTACGAGAAGACGCGGGAGCAGCGGATGGCCCCGCCGCCGCGGCTCGTCGCGATGCGGAACGCCGGCCTGCTCGGCCGCAAGTCCGGCCGCGGCTTTTACAGCTACGACTGACGTTCCATCGGGACGTTCAGCCGCGCGGCCACGGTCGGCAGGAGCGACCCCTGGACGAGCACGGAGAAGAGGACGACGACGAAGACGATCCCGTAGATCTCGTTGCCGTCGTCGACGCCGCCGATCAGCGCGAGCGCGGCCAGCAGGATCGGGACAGCGCCCTTCAGCCCGCTCCACATCACGAACAGCCGCTCACCCCAGTCGAGCCGGACGGGGAGGAGCAGGAGGCCGACGACGAGCGGCCTGATCACGAATGCGAGCAGCGCCGCCAGCGCGATCCCCTCGAACCAGGCGTTGGAGTCGAAGAGTTCCGTCAGGTCGATCGTGAGGCCGAGCGCGACGAACATCGCGATCTCCGCGAGGCTGCCGACCGATTCGAGAAACGCATCCACCTCCCGGCGGTGCGGCTGCGGCCGGTCGCCGATCAGGATCCCCGCGACGAAGACGGCCAGGAAGCCGGAGCCGTGGACGAGCGTGGCGGCCCCGTAGATCACGCCCGCGGCGGCGAGCATCCGGAGCGGGTAGAGCGCGGGCGATGGCAGGGCCACGCGCCGCGTCAGCGGGAGCAGCAGCGCCGCTCCGGCAGCCCCGACCGCGATCCCACCGGCCATCTCGACCGCGAACTCCTCCACGACCGTCCCGAAGGAGCCGTGGTCGGCGGTGGCGAGCTCGATCATCCCGATCATCAGCGCGATCCCGACCGGGTCGTTGGCCCCGGACTCGCCCTTCAGGATCGTCCCCGTCCGCCCGCGGATCTCGCGGCCGCCGAGGACGGAGAACGTGACCGCGGGATCGGTCGGTGCGAGCGCGGCGCCGAGCAGGCCGCTCGTGATCCAGGAGAGGTCGAAAAGCACGTGTGCGGCGAGCGCGATCAGCCCGGCCGAGGCGAACGTACCGAGCACGCCGAGCGAGAGGATCGGCGCGGCCGAGCCGCGGAACCGGCGCCAGCCGATGTCCATCCCGCCCTCGAAGAGGATCACGATCAGGGCGACGACGCCGATCCGCTCGACCGTGACGAACGAGATCGCGTCGCCGAGCTCCGGCACGAGATCGGAGACCACGGCGGCGGCAACGAGGAAAAGAGCAGCGCTCGGGATCGCGAGCCGCTCGGTGATCGCCCGGCCGAAGAGCGCGAGCGAGACTCCGGCCGAGACGATCAGGACGATCAGACCGAAGTCTTGGATCTCCGTCATCGGGTAAATCTAGGGCTATACGAGGTCTCAGCGGCCGCTTACAATTTCCTTACATGAACCTGACCGCCGCCACACGCAGGCAACCGATACTGCGATCCATGCGGAAGACGTACATCTGCCTGGCGCTGCTTGCGCTGATCCTCCCCGTTGCGGCTCTCGCTTCGACGGACGCGGGCGAGGGCACGCTCTCGGTCGAGGACGGTCGCGGCAAGGTCAATCTGCAGGCGCGCGGCGGCGTGTTCGGCCGGCTCGACCGTGGCACGATCACCGTCTACGACACGACGCCGGCCGACGCGAACTTCCCGGTCGTCACGGGCGCCGACCAGCCCGAGGTCTTCACCTCCGACAACGGCGTCCGCTACCGGGGCGCGGGCATCCGCTTCCGGGTGATCGGCGGCGGCTTCAAGCTGGTGATCCAGGGCCGCGGCATCGACCTCTCCGTCGTCGGCAAGGGCTCCGGCTTCATCGAGGGGGAACTGGTCGAACCGGGCGTCTATTCGCTCGACGGCTCCGACTGCCGCAAGAATCGCGCCAGCTGCGAGGAGCTTCCCTTGCCCGGGATTCGCTTCAAGCTCGGCGCCGCGGACCGTCCGGAGAAGAACGCGATCCGGCCCGGCACCGAGTAGATGACGGCCGGCGCTCAGACCGTTCTGATCGTCGAGGACGAGGCCTCGATCGCGTCCTTCGTCTCGCTCTACCTCAAGAACGCGGGCTACGACGTGCGCGCCGTCACCACCGGCAACGCTGCCCTGGCTCAGGTCGCCGCCGAGCAGCCGGCGCTGATCATCCTAGACCTGATGCTGCCCGATCTCGACGGGATCGAGATCTGCCGCCGCGTCCGCAAGACCTCGGACGTGCCGATCCTGATGCTGACCGCCCGCGACGAGGACGTCGACAAGATCATCGGGCTCGAGGTCGGCGCCGACGACTACCTGACGAAGCCGTTCAACCCGCGGGAGCTCGTCGCCCGGGTGAAGAGCGTGCTGCGCCGCTCGGCGCCCGAGCGTCGCCGCGACGTCGAGGAGGAGCTCCACCACGGCGACCTCTCGATCAACGCCGGCCGCCGTGAGGTGAAGGTGGGCGAGGAGGAGATCCAGCTGGCGCCGAAGGAGTTCGACCTGCTCTGGGAGCTGCTCGACCACAAGGGCCTCGTGCTCACGCGCGATCAGTTGCTCGAGCGCGTCTGGGGGTACACCTTCGCCGGCGACACGCGCACCGTCGACGTGCACGTGCGGCAGCTGCGCCGCAAGCTCGGCGAGGCCTCGCCGATCGTGACCGTCTGGGGCGTCGGCTACAAGGTCGGCCCCGAGCGGGCACCCGCGCCGGCCGCCTAACCGCCGTGCTCAACTCCCTGCGCTTTCGCCTGCCGGCGCTCTTCCTGGCGGGGATCGCGCTCTCCGGGCTCGTCACGAGCCTGATCGCGCTGCGCCTCTTCCAGGACTACGCGCGCAACCAGACGCTCGTCGAGCTGCGCCAGGAGGCGCGCGGACTCGCCGACCTCTACGCGGAGTCGGCGGTGCGCGCCACCGACGAGGAGAAGGCCGCGCCCGGGTTCGCCGCCGAGAAGCTGGAGGCCGCGACCGGCGACAACCTCTACTACGTCGGTGCTCCGATCTTCCCCGGGGAGGACGCCGGCCTGACCCGGCTCTCGCGCGCGGACGTGGGCGTCGACCTGACCGGCAACCGGGTCGTCACCTTCGAGTTCGAGCCGCCGGGCGAGGACAAGACATTCCTCGCCGCCGCGCATCCGCTCCGGCCCGGCGGCGACACCGGGCCGATCTTCGGCTACCTGATCGTCGCGAAGGAGAAGAGCGAGCTGCGCGACGCCTGGGTGACGCTGCTCTCGCGCCTCGCGATCGCGTTCCTCGTGGCGCTCGTGGTCGTCGGTGGCCTCGCGCTGTATCTGTCCCGGCGGATCACGCGGCCGGTGCTCGCGCTCTCCGCCGCCGCCGACGAGGTCTCGAAGGGCCGCTACGACGTCGAGGTGCCGCGCGTCCCCGGCGGCGGTGAGATCGGCCACCTCGCCGACCGCTTCCGCGAGATGACGGCCCGGCTCGCGGAGGCGGAGGAGCGCGAGCGCAACTTCCTGATGTCGGTCTCGCACGAGTTGCGGACGCCGCTGACGGCGATCCGCGGCCACGTGGCCGCGCTGCGCGAGGGCGTCGTCACGGATCCGGACTCGATTGACGCCTCGCTCCAGACCGTCGCAGAGGAGGCGGAGCGGCTCGGGCGCCTCGTCGGCGATGTACTCGACCTCGCGAAGCTGGACGCGCACCGCTTCACGGTCCTCACCGAAGAGGTCGACATGGGACGGCTCCTCGAGCGGGCGTTCTCGACGTTCTCCGAGGAGGCGCGGCTGCGCGGAATCGAGTACACGTCGGAGGCGGAGGAGGCGCCGGTGATCGTCTCCGACGGCGACCGGGTGCTCCAGATCATCTCGAACCTGCTCTCGAACGCGTTTCGCTGGACGCCGGACGGCGGCCGGATCGATCTGGCGCTGCAGAGCTCGAACGGGACGGTCACGGTCGACGTCGCCGACACGGGCCCGGGGATCTCAGCGGACGCGCGCGAGCGGATCTTCCGGCCGTTCTGGTCGACCGACGGGCGCGGGACCGGGCTCGGCCTGCCGATCGCGCGCGAGCTGGCGGTGGCGCTCGGCGGCCGGATCGAGCTCCAGACCGAGCTGGGGAAGGGGAGCCGCTTCCGGCTCGTCCTCCCGAACCGAAGCTTCTAGCGCTCCTAGGCGGCTTCGCGGTGCCCGACGGCGGGTGCCACGGCGTGCTCGACCCGCTCGAGCCGGTCGCTGACGCCCTTCCAGCCCGACGCGACGAGGTCGACGAGCAAGGCCAGATCGTCGATGCGTGCGTTCCGCTCGGCGAGGACGTCGCCTTCGAGCCGCTCGAGCCGGCGGATCACCTGGTTCAGCAGGCCGCGGATCTCGGCGAGGCTGCGTCCCACAGGAACCACTTCGGCGCGAAGGCCGTCGTGCACCGCCGCGGTGACCTTCTCGGGCAGGGTCCCCTCGAGCTCTGCGGCGGCTGCCGCGAGCGACTCGACCTGGATGCGCGTGCGCTCGAGCGCAGCCTCGAGCTCGGCCGGCGCGACCCTTCCGGATGCGGCTTCGGCGATGCGCGCCTTGGCTCGTTCGAGTGTCTTCTCGTCCACGGGCAGGAGGCTACGCTGGCCGTCGGATGGACACCTCCGAGCTCGATTACGACCTGCCCTCGGAGCTGATCGCCCAGCATCCGGCCGAACGCCGCGACGCCTCGCGGCTGCTCGTCTACGACCGCTCGACGGGCGACGTTCGACACCGGCGGTTCACGGAGCTGCCGGAGGAGCTCTCGGGCCAGCTCGCCGTCGTCAACGACACGAGGGTCGTCCCGGCCCGGATCAGGATCGAGCGGCCGAAGGGCGAGGTGCTGCTGATCGAGCCAGAAGGTGGGGGCGAGTGGCTCGCGCTCGCGCGTCCGACGCGCAGGCTGAAGCCGGGCGACCGGCACGGCGCGATCGAGCTGCTCGAGCACCTGGGCGGGGGCCGCTGGCGGGTGCGGCTCGACGGTGAGCCGGACGGTGAGGCGCCGCTGCCGCCGTACATCACCGAGCCCCTTGCCGATCCGGCCCGCTATCAGACGGTCTACGCGAACGAAAGCGGCTCCGCGGCTGCGCCGACGGCCGGACTGCACTTCACGCCGGAGCTCCTGAGCCGACTCGACGTCGAGCGCGTCACGCTCCATGTCGGGCTCGACACCTTCCGGCCGCTCGCGACGGACACGCTCGAGGCGCACGAGCTGCACGGCGAGCGCTACTCGGTGCAGCCCGCCGCCTGGGAGCGGATCGAGGCCGCCGAGCGCGTCCTCGCCGTCGGGACGACGACCGTGCGCGTGCTCGAGACTGTCGCAAGCAACAGACTGTTACAAGGCCGCACGAGCCTCTTCGTCACTCCGGGCTTCGAGTTTCGGCGCGTCGACGCGCTGCTGACCAACTTCCACCTGCCGCGCTCGACGCTGCTCGCGCTCGTGATGGCCTTCGCCGGGGTCGAGGAGACGCGGCGGCTGTACCGTCTCGCGGTCGAGGAGCGCTACCGCTTCTACTCGTTCGGCGACGCGATGCTGATCCTGTGAGCCACTTCGAGGTCACCGCCACCGACGGCGCCGCGCGCGCCGGCATCCTGCGCACGGCGCACGGGGAGATCGCGACCCCTGCGTTCATGCCCGTCGGGACGAAGGCGACCGTGAAGAGCCTCGATCCGGACGAGCTCCGCACCGTCGGCTCGCAGATCATCCTCGGCAACACCTACCACCTCCATTTCCGCCCCGGTGACGAGCTGATCGCGAGGCTGGGTGGGCTGCATGCGTTCTCCGGTTGGGACGGGCCGATCCTGACCGACTCGGGCGGCTTCCAGGTCTTCTCGCTCCGCGACACGCTGCTCGACGTCGGCGACGAGGGCGTCACGTTTCGTTCCGTCTACGACGGCGCGACCGCGCGCTTCTCACCCGAGATCGCCGCGCGGATCCAGCGCAACCTCGGTTCCGACATCGCGATGGCGTTCGACATCTGCCCGCCCGCAGGCGTCCCGCGGGCCGAGCTGGAGGAGGCCGTCCGGCTGACGACCCACTGGGCGGCGCGCCAGCGGGAGGCCGACCGCGCACCCGGCCAGCTCCTCTTCGGGATCGCGCAGGGCGCGGCAGACCCCGAGCTGCGCCGCCGGTCGATCGAGGAGATCGCCGCACTCGACTTCGACGGCCATGCCCTCGGTGGGCTCGCGGTGGGGGAGAGCCGCGAGGAGATGTTCGAGGCGACGGCCTGGGCGGCGCCGCTGCTCCCCTCCGGCACGCCGCGCTACTTCATGGGGATCGGCGACGCAGAGGGAATCCTGCGCGTGATCGGCTCCGGGATCGACATCTTCGACTGCGTCCTCCCGACCCGCACCGCGCGCACCGGCTCCGCACTGACCGCAACCGGCAGGCTCAACCTCCGCAACGCGCGCTTCGCAACCGACCCGCGTCCCCTCGAGGAGGGCTGCACGTGCCCGGCCTGCGCGCGCTTCTCCCGCGCATACGTCCGTCATCTCGTCAACCAGGAGGAGGTGCTGGGCCTCCGCCTGCTGAGCCTGCATAATCTCCACTTCCTACTCGAACTGACCGCGGGCGCGCGGGCGGCGATCGAACGCGGCGAGCTCGAGGCCTACACGGCCGCGGCGCTCGCCCGGCTCGCCGGCGGGCCACAGGAGGATCCTTGGAACCAGGTGGGCTGATCGTTCTCGTCGCTCTGTTCGTGGGCTTCTGGCTGCTCGTGATCAGGCCGCAGCGACGGCGCGCGCAGGAGCAGCGCACACTGCACGAGTCCGTCGCCGTCGGCGATGAGATCGTCACGGTGGGCGGCCTGCTCGGCCGGGTGAAGAGCGTCGACGAGACCGATGACACGCTCGAGGTGGAGATCGCGCCCGGGACGAACGTCAAGGTCGTCCGGCGCGGCGTCGCGGCTGTGATCGACCCCCAAAAATCTCATGAAGAATTCATACGAAACGAGTGAGAACGCAGCTAACCTGCTGACCGCGTGAATCGCCGACCGCATCTCACTCTCGTCGCGCTGATCGTCGCCGGGCTGATCGGCGTCGGCCTGCTCGCGATCCCGGGCTCGCCGATGCACGACAAGCCGACGCTCGGGCTCGACCTTCAGGGCGGGCTCGAGGTGACCCTGAAGGCGGTTCCGCCGCCGAACCGCCCGCTGCAGAAGTCCGACCTCGACCGCTCGGTCGAGATCCTCCGCGACCGCGTCGACCGGCTCGGCGTCGCGGAGCCGGAGATCCGCAAGCAGGGCGACGACCAGATCGTGATCGACCTCCCCGGCGTCAAGGACCAGGCCCGCGTGATCGGCATCCTCGGCCAGACCGCCCAGCTCGAGCTCTTCGACCTCGAGGTCAACCTGGCGCCGCCGTCGAGCTCCAACGGCTTCCCGGCCCCGAAGGAGTCGCTCTACCAGCTCCTGGCGGGGCAGCAGGCGCTCGTCGACCCGGGGACGAAGACGACGTGGTACCTGTTCGACGCCAAGAAGAAGCTGCGCGCCGGCCCCGTCACCGACCGCGGCAAGCTGCTCCAGAGCGAGGTCGTCGCCAAGGCAGGCGGGAACGGGGCGCTGCCGAAGGGCTGGCGCAGCTTCGGGGTCCCGCCGAAGACCGTCGTCGTCACGTGCGGTGTCGGCGAGGTCGTCTGCCCCGGCGTGGGCGTCGAGAACCCGAAGCAGAACTTCTACTACCTGCTCAAGTACGACCCGAACAATTCGGATCCGAGCAAGATCGTCCCGGAGATGACCGGCGCCGACCTGAAGCTGGCCGGCACGCGCCAGGACTTCGACACCAACACCGGCGAGCCGATCGTGACGATGCAGTTCACCGACGAGGGCGGCGACAAGTTCGGCGAGATCACGAACCGTGAGGCCGACCGTGGCCGGCTCCGTCACAACATCACGGGCGGCCAGAGCGATCCGCAGGACTCGTTCCAGCACTTCGCGATCGTGCTCGATCGCCAGATCAAGTCCTGGCCGTCGATCGACTTCGAGCAGTACCCGAACGGGATCGGCGGCTCGAACGGCGCCCAGATCACCGGGATCGGCTCGCTGACCGAGGCGAAGGATCTCGCGCTCGTGCTCCAGAGCGGTGCCCTCCCCGTCACGTTCAAGACGCTCGAGACGACGGCGATCTCCGCGACGCTCGGTAAGGACTCGCTCGCGGAGGCGTGGAAGGCCGCGATCGCCGGCCTGCTCGTCGTCGCGCTCTTCCTGCTCATCTTCTATCGCGTGCTGGGCGTCGTCGCCGTGATCGGCCTCGGCATCTACGCCGCCTTCCTCTATGCCGCGATCCTCGTCTTCAACGTCACCCTGACGCTGCCGGGCTTCGCCGGAATCATCCTGACGCTGGGGGTGGCCGCCGACGCGAACATCGTCATCTTCGAACGCGTGAAGGAGGAGTACCGCGCCGGCAAATCCGTGCGGGCCGCGATCGCGGCCGGCTACGGCAAGGGCTTCGCGACCATCATCGACGCGAACGTCGTCACCGCGATCACCGCGATGGTGCTCTTCCTGGTCGCAACCGCCGGCGTGAAGGGCTTCGCCCTGATGCTGCTGATCGGAACGCTGATCTCACTGCTCACGGCCGTTGCTGCGACGCGCGCGATCCTCGGCCTGCTCGCCGGCTTCAGGTGGTTCGACAACCCGAAGCTGATGGGCGCAGAAGGCGAGCCGCCCGCGTGGATCCGACGCGACTTCATCGGCCTGCGCAAGTACTGGTTCGCGATCTCCGGCGTCGTGCTCGCGATCTCGATCCTCGCGATCGGGATCAAGGGCCTCAACCTCGGGATCGACTTCGAGGGCGGGACGAAGATCACGTCGACGGTGCCCCAGCCGGTTGCCGTCGAGGACGTACGCGCCGAGGCGGCGAAGCTCGGCCTCAGCAACGCCCAGATCGTCGGCCGCGGTGAAGCCGTCGACGACAAGTACCCGGGCTTCCAGATCCAGACCGAGGAGCTCTCGGCCGCGGAGTCGGGGGACTTGACCCAGCGGCTCTCACGCACCTTCGAAGCCGACTCCAGCATCCAGACCGTCTCCGCGAGCTTCGGGCGCCAGATCGCCGAGGGCGCGATCCTCGCGATCGTCGTCTCGCTGCTCCTGATCACGATCTACATCGCCTTCCGCTTCCAGGCGAAGTTCGCAGGCCCGGTGATGATCTCGCTGCTGCACGACGTCCTGATCACCATCGGGATCTATGCGCTGCTCGGCCGGGAGGTGACGACCGCCACGGTCGCCGCGGTCCTGACCGTTCTCGGTTACTCGATCTACGACACGATCATCATCTTCGACCGGATCCGGGAGAACATCCCGCTGATGAAGCGGGCGTCGTTCCGGACGCTGGCGAACGTCTCGCTCTGGGAGACGATCCCGCGCTCGCTCGCGACCACGTTCATCACGCTGCTGCCGATCTCGGCGCTCTACCTCTTCGGGGGCGAGACGCTGAAGGACTTCGCCTTCGCGCTGCTCGTCGGCATCGGCGCCGGTGCGTACTCCTCGATCTTCATCGCCGCGCCGCTGCTCTCCTGGCTGAAGGAGCGCGAGCCCGAGTACGCGCGCCGCAAGGACGAGTCGTTCGACGCGGGCTCGGTCGGCGGCCTGCTGAAGGACGCCGAGGAGCTCGCGGCCGCGCGGCCGACGCCGGACCTGATCCCGGACGCGTTCCAGGACGACGGCGACGCGGCGGAGGGTGCGGTCGCGGAGGGTGCCGCCGCGGCCCAGACGAAGCGCGACCGCCGCCGCCAGCGGCGCAGCACGCGCCCCCATGGCCGGGCCAGATAACCTCCCGCCCCCGGCCGGCGTCGGGAGGAGCGTTCGTGGCGGGCGCTGAGAATCAGGCATTCGTGCTCCGCCAGCTCGTCGACGAGCTGGCCGCGCAGCTGCGCTCGGGCGTCGACAAGCTGACCGATCTGCCGTACGAGACCGGTGAGCTGCTGGCGCGCGAGCTCGGGCTCGTCCGGCGCGAGGAGCTCGAGTCGGTCGAGCTTCGCCTCGCCCAGCTCGAGCACCGCCTCAAGCTGCTCGAGCAGAAGCCCTAGCTACCTACCTACACGCGTCTCCGCCAGCGCGCGAAGACGTCCTCGAGGTCGGCGCGCATCGTCCGCGGGATCAGGACGAAGAGCCGGTCGCCGGCCTCCACGACCGTGCTGCCGCGCGGCGGGATCGTCTCGTCGCCGCGGTTGATCACCGCGATCAGCGCGGTGCGCGGCAGCCCGAGCTCGCGGACGGCGGAGCCGTTGACCGCGTGGTCGCCCGCGACGGCGAAGTCGACGAGCTCGAGCTTGCTCAGCGGCCCCACCTCGAGCGGCGCCTCGTGCACGGGGGGTGCCGGCGCGAGCAGCCCCAGCCGGCCGGCCACTCGCTCCAGCGTCGTCCCCTGGACGACCGCCGAAACGACGACGACGAAGAAGACAGCGTTGAAGATCGTGTCCTTCTCCGGCACGTCGGAGGAGAGGACGAAGGTGGCGAGCACAATCGGCACCGCCCCGCGGAGGCCGGCCCAGCCGAGCAGGAGGCGCTCGTGGTTGTTGAAGTCGCTAAACGCCGTCGAAGCCCAGACCGATGCGGGCCGGGCGATGAGGATCAGGAACAGAGCGAGCGCTAGCCCCGGTATGGCCACGTCGGGAAGATCGGACGGGAAGACGAGCAAGCCGAGGACGACGAAGAGCGCGACTTGGGCGGCGAAAGCCAGGCCCTCGTGAAAGGAGACGAGGTGGCGCCGGTAGCGCGACGGCGTGCTGCCCACCGCGAGCCCGACGAGGTAGACGGAGAGGAAGCCGCTGCCGCCGATCACGTCTGCGACGCCGAAGGCGAGCGCCGCCGCGGCGAGCGACGCGACCGGCGCGAAGGCACCGATCGAGTGGGGAATGCGGGCGAACACCCAGGCGGCGACCGCGCCCAGGGCGACGCCGACGACGAGCCCGAGGCCGAGTTGCTGCACCACGAGCAGGAGGAGGTCGTCGACGCCGTAATCGTCCGGCTGCTCGATCCAGGCGATCAGGCCGAGTGTGAGCGCGATGGCCATCGGGTCGTTGCCGCCTGACTCGGCCTCGAGCGTGCGGGCCAGCCGGCGGCGGATGTGCGTGAAGCGGAGCGTCGCGAAGACGGCAGCGGCGTCCGTGGAGGAGACGACGGCGCCGAGCAGCACCGACTCGAGCCAGGAAAGGTCGAAGAGCGCATAGGCGGCGACGCCGACGAGCACGGCGCTGACGACGACACCTACGGTGCTCAGAAGCGCCGCCGGCACTGCGACCTGTCGCAGCCGGCGCCACGAAGTCTGCAGCCCGCCCTCGTAGAGGATGAGTGCAAGCCCGATCACGCCGACCTCTCGGGCCAGCTTCGCGTCGTCGAACTCGATTCCGCCCGGCCCGTCCGAGCCGAGCAGCATCCCGAGCGCCAGGAAGGCCGACAGCACCGGCAGGCCGGTGCGTGCCGCGCCGAGCGCGACGACGATGCTGCCGGCCAGGATGCCGCCGACGGCGAGGAGGAGCAGCCCTTCGTCCACGCTCCTATCTTCCCCGGTGGGAGTCAGGGCCGCCGCGTGGAACACTTCCGGCATGGCGACGCGACCGCGCACGCGCAAGATCGGCCGGCTCTCGGAGATCGCGCAGGTAGCCGTCCGGCACGGCTTCGGCTATTTCTTCGAGCGGCACAAGCTGACCGACCTGCTGCCCTGGACGGCGCGCGTCGAGGCGAACCCGGAGTCGGCCGTCGGCTCGGAACGCGGGCGTCACCTGCGCGAGATGCTCGACGAGCTCGGGCCGACGTTCGTCAAGTTCGGCCAGCTGCTCTCGACCCGGCCCGACGTCGTTCCGCCGGACATCGTCGCCGAGCTGCGCGGACTCCAGGACGACGTCACCCCGTTCCCGTTCGCGCAGGTGCGCGAGGTGGTCGAGGACGAGCTCGGCCTCACCCTCGAGCAGGCGTTCCTCAGCTTCGGCGAGACGCCGATCGCGGCGGCGTCGATCGGCCAGGTGCACCGGGCGACGCTGCCGAACGGCGACGAGGTCGTCGTCAAGGTGCAGCGCCCGAACGCGCCGCGCCAGATCGAGAACGACCTCGCGCTGCTCTACCAGGCCGCCCGGCTGATCCGGGAGCGCGTGCGCGCGCTCGACTTCATCGACGTCAACGACCTCGTCGACGAGTTCGCGCGCTTCATCCGCCAGGAGCTCGACTACAAGCTCGAGGCACGCCACGCCGACACGTTCCGGCGCAACTTCGAGGCCTCGGACGTGGTCGTCGTGCCGAAGGTCTACTGGGACTACTCGGGCGTGCGGATGCTGACGCTCGAGTATCTCGACGGCGTGCAGCTTGCCGACCTCGAGCTCGAGGAGACTGCCCTCGACGCTCGCCGCGAGCTCGCCTACCGGGTCACGGACACGTGGATGGAGATGATCTTCCGGCACGGCTTCTTCCACGGTGATCCGCATCCCGCCAACGTGCTGGTGCTCGACGGCGGCCGGATCGGACTCGTCGACTTCGGCCTCGTCGGCAAGCTCACGGACGAGGACATGGCGCGGCTGACGCGCCTCTTCATCGACGCCGCGACCGAGAACGTCGACGCGCTCCCGCGCCGGCTGGCCGAGCTCGGCGTCCGCTACCCGAAGGAGCGCGAGGACGAGTTCGCGGCCGAGCTGCGCGAGCTCTTCTACCGCTACTACGGGGCGAGCCTCGCCGACATCGACCCGATCCAGGTGATCCGCGAGGGCTTCGCGCTGATCTACTCGATGAACCTGCGCCTGCCGACGCGCTTCGTGCTGCTCGACAAGGCGATCGCGACCCTGGGCGCCGTCGGCGTCGAGCTCTACCCGGCCTTCAACGTCTTCGAGGTGGCCCGGCCGTACGCGCGCGAGCTGATGATGGAGCGCTTCTCGCCGGCCCGGATGGCGACGCGGGCGCAGAAGCGTGGGCGGGAGCTGTACGAGATCGCGAACGAGCTGCCGTACCAGGTACACGACGTCCTCCAGGAGATCCGCGACGGCCAGATCGAGGTCGGCTTCGTGCACAAGGGGCTGGACGAGTTCATGCACAAGCTCGACGTCATCTTCAACCGGCTCGTGATCGCGCTCGTGGTCGCCGGCGGCCTGCTCGGCTCATCGCTGATCGGGATCCTCGCCACCGAAGGCCCGCAGATCTTCGGGATCCACTTCCTCTCGGTCGCCGGTTTCATCATGTCCGGCGTGCTCGGCGCGTGGCTGCTGATCGGCGTGCTCCGCTCCGGCCGGATCTAGAGCCCGCGTGCCGGCTACACCTCTGGGATCTCCTGCACGGCCCAGGCGTTCCCGTCCGGATCGCTGAAGAAGACGAACCGGAACCCGGGCCTGCCGGGGCGGCCGAGCTCCTGGATCTCTCCCAGGTCGACGCCGCGGCCGCCGAGCTCCGCGCAGGCCACGTCGATGTCGGTCACGACGAGCTGCAGCCCCTTGATCGAGCCCGGCTCCATCTCGGCGAGGCCGGTACCGATCACGATCGAGCAGCTCGAGCCGGGCGGCGTCAGCTGGACGACGCGCCGCTCGTCGCTGATCTGCGTGTCGTGGTCGACGGCGAAACCGAGCTGCTCGGTGTAGAACGCCTTTGCGCGATCGACGTCCGAGACGGGAACGACGACGACCTCGAGCCTGTAGTCCATCCCGCAGTCCTACCTGATCACGGCCGGAGCGACTCGACGGCGCCGCTGACGGTCAGGCCCGGCTGCGGGCCGCCCGCGACGACGTAGACGCGGCCGCCCGTCGAGACGACGCCGAGACCGTGACGCGGCGTCGGGAGATCGGCGAGGCGGCGCCACCGCTTCGTCCGGAGCTCGTAGGCGTAGACGGACGCGATCGTCCCCTGCGGCTGCTCGCCGCCGACCGAGACGATCCGGCCGTCGACGAACGCGGCGCCGGTGCCGCCGCGCGCCTGCGGAATCGACGCGAGCCGTGTCCAGCGGCGGGCACGCGCGTCGTAGACCTCGAAGCGCGCCGTGTTCGTGTCGATGCCGGCGCTGCGGCCGCCGAGCGCATACACGCGCGTCCCGGCCGCGGCCGCCGCGAGGTGCTCGCGCGGCGACGGGCCGGGAAGCCGCGCCCAGCGGCGCGTCTTCAGGTCGAGCGCGAAGGCGACCCGAGCGAGCCCGCGACGGCCGTCGATGCCGCCGAGGACGTAGAGCTTGCCGCCGGCGATCGCGGCCGCGGCGGCAGCGCGGGCGTCGGGCAGCGGTGGCAGGCGCCGCCAGGTCCCGTCCCTCCCGAGCACGAAGACGGTGTTGAGCGGGTTCCGGTCGCCCCCGTAGCCGCCGACGACATAGACGTTGCCGTTCGCGCTCGCGGCCGCGGCGTGGTCGACCGAGAGCGGCAGGTCAGGGAGCCTGCGCCAGGTGTTCCTGGCCAGCGAGTAGGCGTCGGTACGGGCTGAGTTGCCGCCGCTGGCCGTGAAGCCGCCGACGACGACGATCTCGCCACGGGCGGTGCCTGCCGCAACCTCCGTCCGGGGCTCGGGCAACGGCGCGTGCGTCTGCCAGGGCGCCGGCGCCGCCAGTGCGACCGGCACCGCCCAGACGAGCCAGGTGGGGAGCGATCGTCGCAGAATCGTTCGAAAGGACATCTTTCGGCTCCGAAGTGGCATTGCTAGCGTCGAAAGCATGACAGCCGCGCTGCTCCTCGCCGAGCCGGAGCCCGCGATCCGCGGCTACCTCGAGCGTCAGCTCCAGAGCGACGGCTTCCACGTGCTCCAGGCCGCCTTCGGCGGCGAAGCACTCGCGCTCGCCGAGCGAACGCGGCCGGATCTCGTCCTCTGCTCCGAGCTCGAGCTCTGCGCGCGCCTTCGCAAGGGCGAGCCCGGGCGGACGTGGAACCGCGACGTGCCCGTGATCGTGCTCGGCCCCGCCGAGGGCGACGCCGTCGACCGGGTGCGGGCGTTCCAGCGGGGCGCCGACGACTACCTCCACCGGCCCGTCGTCTATGACGAGCTCGTCGCGCGGATCCGGGCGGTGCTGCGGCGTGCGACCCCGCCTGCGCAGGATCGCCTCGAAGTCGGCGGCCTCGCGATCGACCTGCCCGCCCGCGTCGTCACGATGAACGGCGAGGCCGTCCACCTCGCCGGCAAGGAGTTCGAGCTGCTGGCAGCGCTCGCCGCCGAGCCCAACCGCGTCTTCACCAAGGACGAGCTGCTCCGCGACGTCTGGGGCTACAGGTCCTTCACGCGAACCCGGACGCTGGATTCGCACGTCAGCCGTCTGCGCCAGAAGCTCGAGCGCGGCTCTGGCGACCGCTTCGTCGTCAACGTGTGGGGGGTCGGCTACAAGCTCGTCGACTGACTACAGCAGCGCGCCCTCGAGCCGCAGCAGCCGCTCCTTCACGTCGAGCCCGCCCGCGTAGCCGGTCAGGCTGCCGTTCGAGCCGACGACGCGATGGCACGGGAGCACGATCGGGATCGGGTTGCGGTTCATCACCATCCCGACCGCTCGCGCCGCCCGCGGGGATCCGACCTTCGCTGCGAGCGCGCCGTACGTCGTCGTCTGGCCGTAGGGAACGCGAGCGAGCTCGTCCAGGACGTGCTCGGCGAACGGGGCGGCACCGCGGAGGTCGACATCGAGCTCGAACGAGCTGCGGTCGCCCGCGAAGTACTCGTCCAGCTGGCGGTGGGCCGAGTCGACGCTCGAAGCGGAACGGAGCACGCGGGGCCCATAGGCCTTCGCGAGCCGCTCGAGATGCAGCTCGGGCTCGGCGTCGAAGAAGATGCGGGCGAGGCCGCGGCCGGTTGCCGCGACGAGCAGCGGGCCGATCGGCGACTCGACGACGTCGAAGCCGACGTCGAGCAGGCCTTCGGCGGCAGCGGCCTCGCGGAAGCGGCGGTCGAGATCAGGCGTAACGGTCATGGATCCTCCCTGGTGTTCGCGCGGTCGGGATCTGCTCCGGCAGATCCCGACCTGACGCAAGACGGCGTAGGCGCCGGACTCCGGAGGAGGCGGCCTGGCGGGCGGCCTCGGGCGTGGAGTCGAGCGCGAGCGCGATGTCGTCGTAGGCAAGGTCGTAGGCGTAACGGAGGACCACGGCGGCCCGCTCGGTGGGCGGAAGGCCGCCGGCGAGGTGCTCGATCTGGGCGTAGGCGGGGCGTCCGTCCTCGACCGGCAGCTCGGGCAGCTCGTGCGAGACCGGCCTCGCGCGCCTGCCCGTGTCGATCACGAGCCGTGCGGCGATGGTCAGAACCCAGGCGCGCAGGTGCTCGCCGTGGTCGAGCCGGTCGTAGGCCCGGAGCGCGCGCAGGAACGTCTCCTGGAACGCATCCTCGGCCGCCTGGCCGCCCAGCCGGCGGCGCAGGAAGCCGAGCACCACGTCGCGGTGCTCGACGTAGAAGCTCTCGAACGGGGGGACGGTCACGGTTGCCTCCATCATCCCTACTAACGCCGGGCGCGCCGCATCTGTGAGAGTGCCGCCATGAACTCGGTCACGTTCCTGGGTCGTCGCTCACGGTGCGTAGGCCGGTGGAACAGTACGGACGTACGGGCCGCCGGCTGGAGCGCCGTGAGCGACGACAGCCTTTCGCGGAGCCCGGCTCTGCCGGGCGGGAGCGAAAGGCGGCCAGGGACGTGAACATGGCCGTCGTGGGGCATGTGGAGTGGGTCGAGTTCCTCCGCGTCGAGGCCGTCCCCACGCCGGGCGAGATCGTCAGCTCGACCGAGAGCTGGGCCGAGCCGGCCGGGGGCGGCGGGGTCGCGGCGGTGGAGCTGGCGCGGCTCGCCGGCCGCTCCGCGCTCTACTGCCTGCTCGGCGGCGACGACCTCGGCGCGCAGAGCAGGATGAGGCTCGAGGCGGCCGGCGTCCGCGTCCACTCGCCTCAGAGCGACGGGCAGCAGCGGCGTGGCTTCGTCTACCTGGACGACGTCGGGGAGCGCACGATCACCGTGATCGGCGACAAGCCACGCCCGCCCGGGGGAGAAGGCACGCTGCCGTGGGAGGAGCTCGACAACGTCGACGGGGTCTACTTCACCGCCGGCGACGCAGAGGCGGTGCGGCAGGCCCGGCGGGCGCGCGTGCTCGTCGCGACCGCCCGCGAGTTGCCGACGCTCCACGCCGCCGGAGTCGAGCTCGACGCGCTCGTGGCGAGCGGCGAGGACGACGCCGAGCGCTACCAGGCCGGCGACCTCGACCCGCCGCCGCGTCTCGTCGTCTCCACCGCCGGCGCGCTCGGCGGCTGGGCGCAGCCGGGCGGGCCGTACAAGCCGGCCGCGCTGCCGGGGACCTTCGAGGACGCCTACGGCGCCGGCGACTGCTTCGCGGCCGGGCTCACGTATGCGCTCGCGAAGGGCATGGAGATCCAGGACGCTTTGGCATTCGCATCCGAGCGGGGCGCGCTCGCGCTCACCCGCCGCGGCGCCGGCCTCACCCTCTGACGGGCTCGAGCCGCACGTTGCCTTCGCTCCCGAGGAAGCGGGCCAGCCTTCGTCCCTCCGCCGCGACGGACGCAAGCGCTCGCTTCGCCAGCGGCACGTGTCGCACCAGCAGACCGCCGGGCTCGGCACGCCACACGCCGCCCACGGCTCCGTCGTGGAGCACCGCACCCCAGCCGAGCGACCACACCGGCCCGAGCAATGCGCGATCGGACGCCGAGACGAACCGGCTCCGGTCGTCGTGCGAGAGGAGGACGTTGTCGTACTCGGGGAGGAAGCGCACCGGCGCGGGCGTGTCCGGATCGGGGCGGGGCGCGTCGGGGAGGTCAAAGAGCTCGCGGCCCCGCTCGTCCCGGAAGCTGGCGAGCTGCGGCCGCAGCCGTTCGACGACCTCGCGCAGGCCGGTCAGTCGGCACCACGTGGCCACGTCCGCCACCGACGCCGGCCCGAACGCGGCGAGGTAGCGCAGCACCACGTCCTCGAGCGACGGGTCGGCCTCGAGCGGCTGCCCAAGCCACGCCTCCGCCGTCGTCCACCGCACCTGGGCGCTCTTCCCCCAGAGGCCGCGAGGCGGCACCTGCACGAGGGCGAGCCGCATCTGGCAGGCGTAGGCGAGCGCCGCCGCGTCGAGCTCCGGAAAGCGCGCCGCGAGGAACGCTCGCAGCTCGGTACCCGTCCGCGGCTCCTCGAGCGCGATCCGACCGGCCTCGACGACGGGATCGAGGTCGACGCCGCGCAACTGCGGCGAGAAGTCGCGGTGGCGCCAGAGCTGCCCCTCGAAGACCGGCTGGGTCAGCGGACGTAGCAGGAGGCAGTCGTGCCGGGTGAGCAGGTGAATCGTCCCGCGCATGACCCCCATCCGCACCACCTCGCGGCGCTCCAGTAGCCGCGACAGCGATTCCGCCCGGAAGCCGTCGACTCGAGACCAGAGTGCGGTGTAGGGGTTGTGCGGAACCTGCGCCTGCAGGCCGACCAGATGTCGCACCGCGCCGAGAGGAGCCATGTCGGCCCGCTCCAGCAGCAGCTGCCGCGCGAGCGTCGCCCGGTTCAGCGCCCGTGCTCCCAGGACGACGCTCACGGAGCCGATTCTGCGCGAAAGGGTGAACCTGGGCGGCCGGGGTAGACAAGTGGGAGATCGTGGTTTAGAGTGGGGCGAAGTGGGAGACAGGAGCGCATGAACAGATGTTCCTCGGCGAATACGAGCACACGATCGACGACAAGAACCGGCTCACGCTGCCGGCCCGGTTTCGCGAGGCGCTCGCCGGCGGCGTCGTGCTCACCCGCGGGCTCGACGACTGCCTCGACGTCTACGCGCGGAGCGACTGGGACGCGCTGGTCGAGGCCCGTCTTGCCACGCTCGACCCCTTTTCGAAAGAGGCGAGGGACCTGAAGCGGTTCTTCTTCAGTGCCGCCTCGGATGCCGAGCTCGACAAGCAGGGACGCGTGCTCGTCCCGCCGGCGCTGATCAGACACGGCCGGCTCGGGCGTGAGGTCGTCGTGGCGGGCATCCACGACCACCTCGAGATCTGGGATCGAGCCGCCTGGAACGACAACGTCACGAAGGTCGAAGGGAGTGCTGACGATGTTGCCGAACGTCTTGCAGAGAAGCGCGTCTGATCACGTCCCCGTGCTCGCGGAGGAGGTGCGCGGCCTCCTCGGCGTGCAGCCGGGCGAGACGGTCGTCGACGCCACCTTCGGCGCGGGCGGCCATTCGCGCCTGCTCGCGACCGATCTCCAGGGCGAGGGCAAGCTGATCGCGATCGACCGCGACCCGTCGGCGCGCACCTACTTCGACCGCTTCAAGGCGGGGAGCGGCGGCGTCCAGGCGCGCTTCCTGCGCGGCGAGTTCTCGCTCGTCCTCAACCAGCTGGCCGCCAACGACGTCCAGGCGGACGCAATCCTGCTCGACCTCGGTGTCTCCTCGATGCAGCTCGACCGGCCGGAGCGCGGCTTCAGCTACGCCGCCGACGCGCCGCTCGACATGCGCATGGACACCGCGGCCGAGCTCTCGGCGCGCGAGCTCGTGAACGAGGCCGACGAGCGCGAGCTCGCGTTGATCTTCAAGCGCTTCGGGGAGGAGCGCTATGCGCGGCAGATCGCCCGCGCGATCGTCCGGCGCCGCGCCGAGCGGCCGTTCGAGCGCACGACCGACCTGTCCGACACGATCAAGCAGGCGATCCCGACGCCGGCGCGCTTCGGCGACGGCCATCCCGCCCGGCGCGTCTTCCAGGCGCTCCGGATCGCGGTCAACGACGAGCTCGGCGCGCTCGAGGCCGCGCTCCCGGCGGCGATGCGGATGCTCAGGCCGGGCGGCCGCATCGCCGTCATCAGCTTCCACTCGCTCGAGGACCGGATCGTGAAGCAGTTCATCCGCGAGCAGGCGCGCGGCTGCACCTGCCCGCCTGAGTTCCCGATCTGCACTTGCGGCAACGAGCCCGTCCTCCGCGACCTGACTCGGAAGCCCGTGCGGCCTGGAGCCCGTGAGCTCGAGGCGAACCCGCGCGCAGCGTCCGCAAAGCTCCGCGCCGCCGCGAAGGTCGGTGCGCAGTAATGGCGAGCTGGGCCGGCACCGCCCGGGTCGACTCGCCGCCCGTCGCGCGCCCGCGGACGCGTCCTCGGACACGCGTCGCCCCGAAGCGCAGGGCCAGGACTCGCCCCTTCGGCGGCGTAGTTTGGATCGTCGTGCTCGCCGTCCTGCTCGCCGGTGTCGTCGCCGTCAACGTCGCCGTGCTCCAGCTGAACGTCCGGCTCGACGAGCTGGGCCGCGAGCGGATCGAGCTGCAGGGTGAGACCAAGCGGCTCAGCTCGCAGCTCTCGAGCGCGTCCGCGAACGCGCGGATCGAGTCGCAGGCCCGCTCCAGGCTCGGGCTCGTGCGCGCCGACCCGGAACTGACCTACCACGTCCAGCTGGCGCCGCCCAAGTAGTGACCGAGCGGCTCTCCAACCGCCGCATCCGCCTCCTGCTCGGCCTCTTCGTCCTCGTCTTCGCGGGGACGCTTGCCCGCGCGGTCTGGATCCAGGGCGTGCAAGCGTCGCGCTTCGAGGGGATGGCCGAGCGGCAGCACGAGGGGACGACGGTGATCCCAGCCGGGCGCGGCACGATCTTCGACCGCACGGGCGAGCCGCTCGCGATCGGCGAGCAGGCGACGACCGTCTACGCCGATCCGCGTGAAGTGAAGAATCCCCGCCGCGTTGCCCTCGCGGCCGCCAAGGCGCTCGGAGTCGACGCGGAGAAGCTCTACCCGGCGCTCGCGGACCGTTCGCGCCACTTCGTCTACGTCAAGCGCAAGGCCGAGCCCGCCAAGGCCGCCGCGCTGGAGAAGCTGAACCTGCCCGGGCTCGGGTTCTACGCCGAGGAGCTGCGCTACTACCCGCAGCGCGGCGTCGCGGCCCACGTGATCGGCTACGCCGGGGTCGACAACGACGGCCTCGAGGGGCTCGAGCGGTCGCTCGACAAGGCGCTCGTCGGCAAGCCGGGCAGCCAGACGACGGTTCGCGATCCGAGCGGCCGCGTGATCGACGTGATCGCGACCAAGCCGGAGCGTGCGGGCGACGACGTCTTCCTGACGATCGACCACCGGATCCAGGCGAACGCGGAGAGCGTCCTCCGCGACACCGTGAAGAAGTGGGGAGCCAAGGGCGGCAGCGCCGTTGTCCTCGACCCGCGCACCGGCGGCGTGCTCGCGATGGCCGTCGCACCCGGCTTCGACGCGAACAAGTTCGGCTCGACACCGGCGTCGAAGCGGCGCAACCGCGTCGTCACGGACGTCTACGAGCCCGGCTCGACGTTCAAGGTCGTCACCGTTGCCGCCGCCCTCTCGGAGAAGATCGTCAGCCCGACGACGCCGTTCACGCTGCCGTCGTCGATCCGCGTCGCCGACAGGATCATCCATGAGCACGAGCCGCGCCCGACGCAGCGAATGACGGTTGCGCAGATCCTCTCGCAGTCGTCGAACGTCGGCACGATCACGCTCGCCCAGATGCTCGGGCGCTCGCGCGTCGAGAGCTGGATCGGCCGCTTCGGCTTCGGCAAGGCCACGGGCGTCGACGCGCCCGGCGAGGCGCAGGGCCTGCTGCCCAGCTACTGGTCGGGCTCGACGATCGGCAACGTGCCGATCGGCCAGGGCATCGGCGTCACTCCGATCCAGATGGCCGCCGCCTACGGCGCGATCGCGAACGAAGGCGTCTACCGCGAGCCGTACCTCGTCAAGCGCATCGGGAACCAGCCGCACACCCGCTCCGCTGCGCGCCGCGTCCTCTCGAAGACGGTCTCCGCGCAGATGATGGCGATGCTGCGCGACGTCGTCTCGGCCGAAGGCGGCACCGGCGCCGCGGCGGCCGTGCCCGGCTACACCGTCGCGGGCAAGACCGGGACTGCCGCCAAGCCGATCCCGGGGGGTTACTCGACCTCGAGGTACGTGGCTTCGTTCGTGGGCGTCGTGCCCGCGAAGGATCCGCGGCTCGTCGTGCTCGTCTCGATCGACGAGCCGGTCGGGGCGATCTGGGGCGGCGTCGTCGCCGCGCCCGCGTTCTCGGACATCGCCCGCTCCAGCCTCGTCGAGCTCGAGATCGCGCCGGATGCGACGCCTGACGGCTCGGCCTCTCGCTAGCGTTCCCCGCCATGCAGCTCGAGCGCCTTGTCGCCGCGCTCGCACCTGAGGCGGTTCTCGGCAGTCCCGACCCCGTTGAGGTGCGGGACCTTGCCTACGACGCGCGTGCCGTCACGCCCGGCGCCGCGTTCTTCGCCGTCCCCGGCGAACGCGCGGACGGCCACGACTTCGCCGCCGAGGCGGTCGAGAACGGCGCGTCCGTGCTCGTCGTCGAGCGTGCGGTCGAGCCGGCCGTCCCGCAGCTCGTCGTCCCGTCGACGCGCGCCGCGATGGCGACGGCGGCCGACGTCTTCTTCGGCGAGCCGACCCGCGAGCTCGAGGTCGCCGGCGTCACCGGCACGAGCGGGAAGACGACGACCGCGTTCCTCCTCCACTCAGTGCTCGAGGCGGCCGGCCGCAGCCCCGGGCTGCTCGGCACCGTCGAGAGCCGCGTCGGCGGCGAGGTGCGGCCGGTCGTCCGCACGACGCCGGAGGCGATCGACCTCCAGCGAACGTTCCGCGAGATGCTCGACGCCGGCAACCGCAGCGTCGCGCTCGAGGCCTCCTCGCACGCGTCGGTGCTGCACCGGCTCGACCGCGTCCGCTTCGACGCGCTCGTGTTCACGAACCTGAGCCAGGATCACCTCGACTTCCACGAGTCGATGGAGGACTACTTCGCGGCCAAGCGGAAGCTCTTCATGGGCGCCGCGCCGCCGCCCGCCGCGGTCAACGTCGGCGATCCGTGGGGCCGGCAGCTCGCCGAGGAGCTCGCCGACGTCAACCGCGCGCCGCTCGTCACGTTCGGCTTCGCCGACGACGCCGAGATCCGTCCCGAGCACCTCGAGCTCGGCCCGTCGGGCGCGAGCTTCACCGCGGGCGGGATCGAGATCCGCTCCAGCCTCCGCGGCCGCTTCAACGTCGAGAACGTGCTCGGCGTGATCGCGGCTGCGATCCTGCTCGATGTCGACGAGGACGAGATCGCGGCAGGAATCGCCGCGCTGCCGGGCGTGCCGGGGCGGTTCGAAGCGGTCGACGAAGGGCAGCCGTTCACCGTCGTGGTCGACTACGCCCACAAGCCGGACGCGCTCGACAACGTGCTCCGCACCGCGCGCGAGCTGGCCGACGGGCGCGTCGTGCTCGTCTTCGGCGCCGGGGGCGATCGGGATCGCCAGAAGCGGCCGCTGATGGGAAAGGTGGCGCGCGACCTCGCCGACCTGGTCATCGTCACCTCCGACAATCCTCGCAGCGAGGATCCGCTCGCGATCATCCAGGACGTGCTCCAGGGCACCGGCACCGACGTCGAGATCGATCCCGACCGGCGCTCGGCGATCGGCCGTGCGGTGGCGCTCGCGGAACCGGGGGACGTCGTCGTGATCGCCGGCAAGGGGCACGAGCAGGGCCAGGAGGTGGCGGGCGAGAAGCTGCCGTTCGACGACCGCGTCGTCGCCCGCGAGGCGCTGCAGGCGTGATCCCGATCGCGATCGAGGAGCTCGAGTCGCTCGGGCTCGGAGAGCTGAACGGCTCCGGTGAGATCACCGGGCTCGAGATCGACTCGCGCCGGGTCGGCCCGGGTGATCTCTTCGTTGCGATCCGTGGCGGCCGCGAGTTCGTCGCTGCCGCGCGCGATCGCGGCGCCGCGACACTGGTGCCGAACGACGAGTTCGACGCGATGGCGATGCTCGGGCAGGCGCTGCGAGGCCGCAGCCGCGCCCGCTTCGTCGGCGTCACCGGCTCGACCGGGAAGACGTCGACGAAGGACATCCTGGCGGCGCTCTGCGCCGAGGTCGCACCCACGGTCTGGACGGAGGGGAGCTACAACGCCGAGCTGGGCGTGCCGCTCACGCTCGGCCGGCTCGAGCCGGAGACCGAGATCTGCATCGTCGAGATGGGCATGCGCGGCTTCGGCCAGATCGCCGACCTCTGCGAGATCGTCCGGCCGCACGTCGGCGTCATCAGCGCCGTCGGGCCGGTCCATCTCGAGCTCGTCGGCTCGGTCGACGGGGTCGCCCGCTCGAAGGCGGAGCTCGTCACGGCGCTGCCCCCGGACGGGATCGCGGTCGTGCCGGCGTCGGCCGACCTGGAGCCGCACCTGCGGACCGACATCGAGATCCTCCGCGTGCCCCCGGTCGATGTCGAGCTGCGCGAGGACGGCGCTCACATCGCCTTCGGCGAGCGCCGGATTCGCTTCCCGCTCACCTCGCGGCACCAGGCGCAGAACGCGCTCACCGCGCTGACTGCGTACGAGGCGATGGACCTGCCGCTCGACCGGCTCGAGGAGGGCGCGGCGACGGTGCAGCTCTCGAAGTGGCGCGGCGAAGAGCTGTCCCTCCCGGGTGGCGGCTTCGTCGTCAACGACGCCTACAACGCGAACCCGACCTCGATGGAAGCCGCGCTGCGGCATCTCGCCGAGCGGGGAGCCGGGCGCCGGCGCCTCGCGATCCTGGGCGGCATGGCCGAGCTCGGCGACCACGCCGAGCGGCATCACCGCGAGATCGCCGCGCTCGCCGAGGAGCTCGGGATCGAGGTGCTCGCGGTCGGTGAGCTTGCGCGTGCTTACGACGCAGGCGCCTGGGAGCCGGACGCGACGGCGGCGCTCGAGGCCGCCCGACGGCTCGTCGGGCCGGGCGACGCCGTCCTCGTCAAAGCGTCGCGCTCGGTCGCGCTCGAAGGCATCGCCCCGACCCTGGCGAACGACACCGCGTAATGGTCAGGGTGCTCATAGCGGGCCTGATCGCGATGGTCGTCTCCGTCGTGATCGGCCCCAAGTTCATCGAGTTTCTGCGCCGGAACGAGCTCGGCCAGCCGATCCGCGAGGACGGCCCGGTCGGTCACGTGGTCAAGCAGGGGACGCCCGTGATGGGCGGGCTCCTGATCCTGCTCTGCGCGCTGCTGCCGTTCCTCGCGCTCTCGAAGTTCACGCTGCCGGCGCTGACCGTTCTCTTCCTCACGGTCTCGTGCGCGGCCATCGGCTTTCTCGACGACTTCATCAAGCTTCGGCACCGCCGCTCGCTCGGGCTCCAGGGCCGGTGGAAGCTGCTCCTGCTCGGCGCGATCACCGTCGTCGTCGGCTTCGCCGTCCATGCACAGGACCAGCTCGACACCTCGATCTACATCCCCGTCGCGAACGTCGACATCCCGCTCTCGTACGCGTACTACCCGTTCCTCTTCCTCGTCATCGCCGGCGCGGCGAACGGCGCCAACCTGACCGACGGCCTCGACGGGCTCGCGGCGGGCGTCGGGATCATCGCGCTGCTGACGTTTCTGTCGATGAATGTGATCAGCTACATCCGCTCCGGCGACGTCGGGGCGCGTGCTGACTTCCAGCTCGACCTCGCGATTCTCGCCGCAGCGCTGATCGGGGCCGCGATCGGGTTCCTCTGGTACAACGCCTTCCCTGCCGAGCTGTTCATGGGCGACACGGGCTCGATGGCGTTCGGCGGCGCGCTTGCGGGCTTCGCGATCGTCACAGGCACCGAGGCGCTGCTCCTCCTCATCGCCGGGATCTACGTCGTCGAGGCGCTCTCGGTGATCATCCAGACGGTCAGCTTCAAGTACTGGGGGCGCCGGGTGTTCCTGATCGCGCCGATCCACCACCACTTCGAGATGAAGGCGTGGTCGGAGACGAAGATCATGGTGCGGTTCTGGATCGTCGCCGCGATCCTCGCCGCCTGCGGCTTCGTCCTCTACTACCGCTACTACATCCAGTTTCGGCTGTGAAGCGAGCCCTCGTCCTCGGCCTCGCGCGCTCGGGTCGGGCGGCGCAGGCCGCGCTCGAGGCGGGTGGGACCGAGGTCGTCGCCGTCGACCGGACGCTCGGCAACGACGAGGATCTCTCCCTGCTCGACGGCGTCGAGGTGCTCGTCAAGAGCCCGGGCGTCCCCGGCGAGGCGCTGCTCGTGGCGGCGGCGCGTGAGCGCGGGATCCCGGTCTGGAGCGAGATCGAGCTTGCGTCGCGGCTGCTGCCGAACCCGATCCTCGGTGTCACGGGCACGAACGGGAAGACGACCACGACCGAGTTGCTCGGCGCGATGCTCGGGGCGCGCACCGCCGGGAACGTCGGCACGGCGTTGAGCGAGCTCGTCGGGGACGTGCCGGCAGACGACTGGGTCGTTTGCGAGCTCTCGAGCTTCCAGCTCGAGGACGTCGATCGCTTCCGGCCGCGGATCGCGGTGCTGCTCAACCTCGAGCCCGACCATCTCGACCGGCACGGCGACTTCGACTCCTATCGGGCGGCGAAGCTGCGGATCTTCGAGCAGCAGGGCGCGGAGGACGTTGCAGTCGTGCCGCGCGGCTTCGGCCCGATCCCCGGCACGGCGCGTCGTGTCGAGTTCGCATCGGACGACGAGCTGCCGGCCGAGCCGCTGATTCCCGGCGCGCACAACCGCGAGAACGCCGCGGCCGCGACCGCCGCAGCCCGTGCAGCCGGCCTCGGCGACGAGGCGATTGCGACGGCGCTGCGAACGTTCCCCGGCGTCGAGCACCGGCTCGAGCTGGTCGCCGAGATCGACGGCGTCCGCTACGTCAACGACTCGAAGGCGACGAACACCGCCGCCGCCCGCCGGGCGGCGGCGGCCTACGACGCGCCGCTCCACCTGATCCTCGGCGGCCGCGCGAAAGGCGAGAGCTGGGAGGAGCTCGCCCAGGCGATCGCGGCGGCGAACGTCGTCACCGCGTACCTGATCGGCGAGGCGGCGGAGCCGCTCTCCGTCGACCTCGGCTACGAGAACGTCCCCTTCCTGATCTCGGTCACGCTCGAGCGTGCCCTCGCCGAGGCGGCGAGCGCGGCCAGGCCCGGCGAGGTCATCCTGCTCTCGCCGGCGTGTGCGAGCTACGACCAGTTCCTCGACTACGAGCACCGCGGAGAGGAATTCAGGAGGCTGGTACAGAACCTCGAAGGGTGAAGGCTCCTCGTGGCCAGCTCGAGCAGCGCCTGCTCGTCCTCGTGACCCTCGCGCTGGTCGCGTTCGGCCTCGTGATGGTCTTCAGCGCCACGTCGGCCGCGGCGGCGCTCGGGAAGGGCGACCCGATCACGTTCCTGAAGCGGCAGGGGATCTATGCGCTCTTCGGCGTCGCGCTGCTCGTCGTCGGGTCGCGGTTCGACCATCGCCGGCTGCGGAATCTCGCGCCGCCGCTCCTGCTGACCGCGCTCGGCCTCTGCCTTGCCGTGCTCGTCGTCGCGCCGGAGATCAACGGCGCCAGGCGCTGGCTGACCGCGGGGCCGCTCACGTTCCAGCCGTCGGAGCTCGCGAAGCTCGGGGTGCTCGTCTGGGCCGCCGCGTACCTCTCGCGCAACGGTGCACCACGCACGCTCGGCGAGCTCTGGAAGCCCGTCGGCATGGTCACGTGCCTCTTCGCCACCCTGATCGTCGTCGAGCCCGACCTCGGCACGACGATCTCCCTGCTGCTGATGGTCGGCGGGATGCTCGTCGTCGCCGGCGTCCCCGGCCGCACGCTCGGCGCGGCGGCCACGATCGCGACGCTCGGCGGGCTCGTCGCGATCTGGATGGAGCCCTACCGGCGTGCGCGGCTCTTCAGCTTCCTCGACCCGTGGGCCGACCCTGAGGACACAGGCTTCCAGACCGTCCAGGCGCTGATCGGGATCGGCTCGGGCGGCGTCACCGGCAAGGGCCTCGGCGAGGGCGTCCAGAAGATCAACTACCTCCCAGAGCAGCAGACGGACATGATCCTCGCCGTGATCGGCGAGGAGCTCGGCCTGATCGGGACGGCGGCCGTGATCGCCGCCTTCGCCGCGTTCGCGTTCGCGGGCTTCACGGTCGCGCTGCGCTGCCGCGATCCCTTCGGGAAGCTCCTGGCAGCCGGGATCACGTCGCTCGTCTGCGGCCAGGCGGCCGTCAACCTCGCGGCCGTGCTGGGCGTCGCGCCGCTGACCGGGATTCCGCTGCCGTTCGTCTCCTACGGCGGCTCGAGCCTCGTCGTACTGCTCGCGTCCGTCGGGATCCTCCTTAACATCGCTGGCGATGAACGGCCCCCACAGCGAGTTGCGAGCACTGATCGCCGCCGGCGGAACAGCCGGGCACGTCCTGCCGTCGCTCGCGGTCGCAGCGGCGCTGCGCGACCGCGGCGTCAGCGTGACGTTCGCCGGGTCGCCGGATCGGGTCGAGGCTAGGCTCGTTCCCGAGGCGGGGTTCGAGCTCGACACCTTCGAGATCTCCGGTTTTCCGCGCCGCCCGTCGGCGGCGCTGCTCCGCTCGCTGATGCGAGCCGGACGCGCCCCGCGGGCCTGCGCGGCGATCCTGAAGCGGCGGCGGCCGCACGTCGTGCTCGGCGGTGGCGGCTACGTCGCCGGGCCGATGGTGTACGCGGCCTGGCGGCAGAAGCTCCCGGCCGCGCTCACCGAGGCGGACGCTCACCTCGGGCTCGCCAACAGGCTGGCGGCGCCGTTCGCGCGGCGCGTCTTCCTCGCCTACGGCATCCCGGGACGCGACGGCGCGAAGTACCGCGTCACCGGCCGGCCGGTGCCCGCCGACCATCGCGGCGTCTCGCAGGACGAGGGCCGGCGCCGCTTCGGCTTACCGCCGGAGGCGCCGGTGATCGCGTTCTTCGGTGCGCTCGCCGGCGCGCGCAGCCTCAACGACTTCGCCGTCGAGACCTACGGCGACGCGGGACCGGCGGTCCTGCACGTCTCGGGCGAGCGCGACTACGAAGGGCTGCGCGGACGCGTGCACCGGAGCGATTACGTGCTCGTCCCGTCGACCGCCGAGTTCGGCGCCGCCCTGGCCGCACCCGATCTCGCGATCTCGCGCGCCGGCGGAACCGTCTGGGAGCTCGCCGCGTCGGGGACGCCCGCCATCCTCGTGCCCTACCCGCACGCGACCGGCGACCACCAGACGCTCAACGCCCGCCACTTCGAGCGCGGCGGCGGCGCCGTCGTCGTCCCCGAGCCCGAGCTCGACCGCGTCCCCGCGCTCGTCGACGAGCTCCTGGCCGACCCGGCACGGCTCACGTCGATGGGCGCCGCGATGCGCTCGATGGCCAGGCCGGACGCTGCGGACGAGATCGCGGAGGAGCTGATCTCGCTTGCTCGAGGGTAGGCGGCTCTGGTTCGTCGGCATCGGCGGCGCCGGCCTCTCGTCGTACGCGTTCCTGGCGCGAGCTTGGGGCGCTGAGGTCGGCGGCTGGGACCGGGTCGAGACGCCGTACCTGCGCGGGCTCGACGGAGTGGACATGCGAATCGCCCCCGAGCCGGTCGTGCCGGACGGCTGGGAGGTCGTCGTCTCGAGCGCGTACCCGGCGGTACCCGGCAAGGCGAGGGCCGAGCTCCTGGCCGAGCTCGTGTCGCTGCGGCGCTCGATCGTCGTCGCAGGCGCGCATGGCAAGACGACGACGACCGGGATGATCGCGTTCGTCCTCTCCGAGCTCGGGCTCGACCCGGCCTGGCTCGTCGGCGGCGAGATCGCGCAGCTCGGTGGGAATGCCGGCGCAGGGGAGGGCTGGCTCGTCGTCGAAGGCGACGAGTCGGACCGGACCGTCGAGCGGCTGCGACCCGAGATCGGCGTCGTCACGAACGTCGAGCTCGACCACCACTCGACCTTCGGCTCTGCGGCCGAGGTCGAGGCGATGTTCGACGGCTGGCTCGCCGAGGTGCCGCGGGTCGTACGCGGGTGGGAGCTCGAGCCCGTGTCGTTCGGGCTGGCGGTGCCGGGGGACGCACAACCGACGGAATGCGGCAACGGCGCTTGCCGCGCTGGAGCTCGCCGGCGTTGCGCGGGCCGACGCCGAGCCGGTGCTCGCCCGCTTCCGAGGTGCGGGCCGGCGCTTCGAGCTCGTCGGTGAAGCAGGCGGTGTCACGGTCGTCGACGACTACGCCCATCACCCGTCCGAGATCGAGGCGACCGTCGCAGCTGCGCGCGAACGCACGTCGGGCAGGGTGCTCGTCCTCTTCCAGCCGCACCTCTACTCCCGCACGCGTCACCTGGCCCACGAGCTCGGCGCGGCGCTGTCGACCGCCGACGCGGCCTGCGTGACCGAGATCTACAAGGCCCGCGAGCAGCCGCTCCCCGGCGTCGACGGCAAGCTCGTCGTCGATGCGCTCCGCCCTGGGATGCGGGCGGGCTGGGCGCCGGCGGTCGAGGACGGGGCGAAGCTCGTGGCGGCGTGGTCACGACCCGGCGACGTCGTGCTCACGGTCGGCGCGGGCGATGTGGAACGTGCAGGCCCGCTCGTGTTGGAGGCGCTGCGGTGACGCTCGAGGAACGGGTTCCGCTGGCAAGGCTGACGACGATCGGAACCGGAGGCCCTGCGCGGGCGTTCGCGCGGCCATCGACGCTCGACGAGCTCGAGTGGGCGCTCGCCTGGGCGGCGGAACGCGAGCTCCCAGTCGCCACCGTCGGGCTCGGCTCGAATCTGCTCGCGGCCGACGCGGGCGTCGAGGCCCTCGTGCTGAAGCTGACCGGAGACCTTGCTTCGGTGCGCGTCGAGGGCGAGCTGATGATCGCCGGCGGCGGCGCAACGAACGCCGTCTGCCTCCACCACGCGCGCACCGCCGGCCTCGGCGGCTTCGAGTTCGCATGCGCGATCCCCGGCACTGCCGGCGGCGGCGTCCGGATGAACGCGGGCGCCTACGGCAGCGACTGGTCGGAGATCCTCGTCCGCGCCCACGCGTTCTCTCGTGACGGCGATGCCTGGATGACGCCGAAGGGTCTCGGGCTTGCCTACCGATCCTCCGACCTCGGAGCCGGCGACGTCATCGCGGAGGTCGAGTACCAGCTCTCGCCACGCCCGCCGGAGGAGATCAAGCAGACGGTGCGCGACCTGATCGGGCAACGCAAGGCGACCCAGCCGACGAACAAGCGCACCTTCGGCAGCGTCTTCAAGAATCCCGATCACGAGCTCGGCGCCGGCAAGATGCTCGAGGCGTGTGGGCTGAAGGGTCACGCGATCGGCGGCGCGATCATCTCGCCGATGCACGCGAACTTCATCGAGAACGCAGGCGGCGCGACCACCGCCGACGCGCTCGCGCTGATGGCCGAAGCGCGCCGGCGCGCCCGCGAGCAGTTCGGCGTCGAGCTCGAGCACGAAGTGCAGCTGCTCGGCCCGATCGCTGTGACGTAGGAAGGACCGCCGCTGTGGCGAAACCCGCCACGTGGCTGGAGGGAGAGGATCTCGGAACCGCTCGCGCCCGCGAGCGCGCGCGGCAAGCGCTGTTGCTTCCTTCCCGCGCGGCGCGGCAGGCGATCGCCTCGAGCTGTTCCGGTTCGCTCCCTCCGGCCGCTCTCTCCTCGTCGCCCTCCTGCTCCTGCTCACGGGCCTCGGCCTCTACGCCGCGGCGCGGGCGACGTCTGCCTTCGCGGTCGACCGGATTGCAGTCGAGGGTGCCTCGCCGGAGGTCGCGGCCGAGGTGCGCAAGGCACTTGCGCCCGCACTCGGCGAAAGCCTCCTCGGCCTCGATCTGAACGAGCTGACGCGCCGCGCCGAAGAAGTCCCAATGGTCGCCGCCGCCTCGTTCGACCGGGCCTTCCCGCACACGCTCGAGATCGCCGTCGTCCCCGAGGTGCCGGTCGCGGTGCTTCGCCAAGGCTCGTCCTCCTGGCTCGCCGCGGCCGGCGGCCGGATCGTCGCGGAGCTCGACAAGGGCGCGCGACCCGGTCTGCCGCGCGTCTGGTTGAAGCGCGACGTGGACATTCGTGTGGGGGAGTCCTTGCGCGGACTCCAGCGGCGCGCCGTCACAGCGGTCGCGCCACTCGTGGAGCGCCCGCTCCCAGCTGCGGTCAACTCCGTCCTCGTCGGCCGCGACGAGCTGACGCTCACGCTCCGCTCCGGGGTCGAGCTGCGGCTCGGCGACACCTCGGACCTGGCCGTCAAGCTGGAGGTCGCCCGCCGCGTCCTCCCGCAGCTCGGCGACCTGCGCGGGTATCTCGACGTCAGCGTCCCCGAGCGTCCGGTGGCTGGAGAGACCCTCAACTCTCAGGTCGAGGTAGAGACTATTGCCCTCGACTTCTCCTTGAGCTTCCGATTGACACTGCCGACAAGGAAACGTACGCTGGACGCGGAAAGGAACGTGGTCGCTACGATGCTCAACTCGAGCTTCAGGTCGAGAGAGGTCGAGACACTCCTTCAATGAGAGACTCCTCAGGCAACTATCTCGCGGTGATCAAGGTCGTCGGCGTCGGCGGCGGCGGCACGAACGCGGTCAACCGCATGGTCGACGCGGGTCTCGGCGGTGTCGAGTTCATCGCCGTCAACACGGACGCACAGGCGCTGCTGATGGCGGACGCGGACGTGAAGATCCACATCGGCTCGGAGGCGACGCGAGGCCTCGGCGCGGGAGCCGATCCCGCGGTCGGGCTCGCAGCCGCGAACGAGAGTCGCGACGAGCTGAAGGAGGCGCTCAAGGGCGCGGACATGATCTTCGTCACCGCCGGCGAGGGCGGCGGCACCGGCACCGGCGGCGCACCCATCGTGGCCGAGCTCGGCCGCGAGCTCGGGGCGCTCACGGTCGGCGTCGTCACGAAGCCGTTCGCGTTCGAGGGCCGAAGGCGTGCCGAGCAGGCGGAGGTCGGGACGCAGAACCTGCGCGACCAAGTGGACACGCTGATCGTGATCGAGAACGACCGCCTGCTGCAGGTGGTCGAGAAGAAGACCCCGGTCACCGAGGCGTTCCGGATCGCGGACGACATCCTCCGTCAGGGCGTGCAGGGCATCACCGACCTGATCACCGTGCCCGGGATCGTCAACCTCGACTTCGCCGACGTGCGCACGATCATGCGCGACGCAGGCTCGGCGCTGATGGGGATCGGCGCCGCGTCCGGCGAGAACCGTGCAGCCGAAGCGGCCCGCACCGCCGTCTCCTCGCCGCTGCTCGAGCAGTCGATCGACGGCGCGACCGGGATCCTGCTCAACGTCACCGGCGGTACCGAGCTCGGCCTCTTCGAGGTGAACGAGGCCGCCGAGGTCGTGACGGGCGCGGCCGACCAGAACGCGAACGTGATCTTCGGCGCCGTCATCGACGACACTCTCGGCGACGAGGTCCGCGTCACCGTGATCGCGACCGGCTTTGGCACCCGGATGCGTCGCAGGCGGGTGGAAGCATCCGTCCCGCAGCCGGTCGCCGCGGGCGAGCAGCCCGAGCGCTCGGACGTGGATCTCGAGATCCCGTCCTTCCTCCGCGACAACTGATCCGCGCGCCGATGTTTCAGTTTCGGCTGCCGCGGAATCCTCCGCGCATGCCCTCTTGGCCGACTGCCCGGTCGGTCTAGGAGACCCGGTCCGAGGCCCCGGTTCGCCGGGGCCTCGTGCTTTCCGGAGTCGTTACAGTCACCGACGTGCAGACGCTCCTTCGCACGCCGCTCCACGCCCGCCATGTCGCCGCCGGGGCGCGGATGGTCCCCTTCGCCGGTTGGGAGATGCCTGTCCAGTACGAGGGCGTCATCCCCGAGCATCGGGCCGTCCGCTCGGACGCGGGCGTGTTCGACGTCTCGCACATGGGCCAGTTCCACGTCGAGGGCCCGAACGCGCACGAGCTGCTCCAGTCGCTGCTCTCGAACGACCTCGACAAGATCGGCGACGGTGAGGCGCAGTACACGCTGCTCACGAACGAGCGCGGCGGGATCGTCGACGACCTGATCGCCTACCGGATCGGCGCGCACCACTACCTCGTGGTCGTCAACGCGGGCAATCGCGAGGCGGCCTATGCGTGGATGAAGGAGCGCGAGATCCGCGGCTCCGAGATTCGCGACGCCTCCGACGAGTACGCGCTGCTCGCGGTCCAGGGGCCGAGGTCGCTGGAGCGGTTGGGCTTGCCCGAGGCGAAGCCGTTCACGCATGCGATGGGTGAGCTCGACGGCGTCGAGGTGATGGTCAACCGCACCGGCTACACCGGCGAGCTCGGCGTCGAGCTGATGTGCCCGGCTGAGGACGCGGAGGAGCTCTGGGACGCGATCGTCGCCCGCGGGGTCACGCCCGCAGGCCTCGGCGCGCGCGACACGCTCCGGCTCGAGGTCTGCTACCCGCTGCACGGGAACGACATCACGCCGGACACCGACGCGATCTCGGCCGGTCTCGGCTGGACGTGCGCGCTCGGGAAGGAGTTCAGCGGGGTCGAGGAGCTGCGGCGGATCAAGGAAGCCGGCCCGGCGCAGAAGCTCGTCGCCTTCGTGATGGAGGAGAAGGCGGTGCCGAGGAACGGGATGCCGATCACCGCTGTTGGAGATTCAGCCGGCGGAAACGTCACCAGCGGCACGCACTCGCCGATGCTCGACAAGGGGATCGGGATGGGCTATGTCCCGGCCGGCTCGGCGAGCGCCGGCACCGAGCTGACGATCGACGTCCGCGGCAAGGACCGCCGTGCCACCGTCGTCCCGAAACCGATCTACAAGCGAGAGGACTAGGTCACCGATGGCTGCAGCCGAGGAGTATCCCGAGGGACTCAAGTACCACGCCGAGCACGACTGGGCGCGGATCGAGGGCGACGAGGCAACACTCGGTGTGACGTGGTTCGCGCAGGACGCGCTCGGCGAGCTCGTCCATTTCGAAGCCCCCGCCGACGGCGACTCGACGACGAAGGACGCCTCCTACGGCGAGGTCGAGTCGGTCAAGGCGGTGTCGGACGTGATCGCGCCGCTCTCGGGCGAGATTCTCGAGGTGAATCAGAAGGTCGTCGACGCGCCCGAGACCGTGAACGAGGATCCCTACGGCGACGGCTGGCTCGTGCGGATCCGCCTGGCCGATCCTTCCGAGGTCGACAGCCTCCTCGACGTCGACGCCTACAAACAGCATCTGGCCGACCAGTGACCTTCAGCCAGCTCTCCACCACCGACGCCGACCGCGAGGAGATGCTCGAGGCGATCGGCGTCTCGTCGGTCGAGGAGCTCTTCCGGGACATTCCTGCAGGCGTGCGCTTCCAGGGCGAGCTCGACCTGGAGCCGGCGCTGTCGGAGCCGGAGCTCGTCCGCCATCTGGAAGAGCTCGCGGCGAAGAACGTCGACACGACCAGAGAGCTGTCGTTTCTCGGCGCCGGGATCTACGACCACTACGTCCCCGCGATCGTCGACGCCGTCCTACAGCGGGGCGAGTTCCTGACCGCGTACACCCCGTACCAGCCCGAGATGAGCCAGGGCGTCCTGCAGGCGATCTTCGAGTACCAGACGGCGATCTGCGAGTTGACTGGGATGGACGTCTCGAATGCCTCCGGCTACGACGGGACGACGGTCGCGGCGGACGCCTGCCTGGTCGCGAAGCATGCGACCGGACGCGCCAAGGTCGTGCTGGCCGAGACGCTGAACCCGCAGGTGCGCCAGGTCGTGAAGACCTACGCCGTCGGGTTCGGGCTCGAGGTGGTCGAGGTGCCGCACGAGGGCGGGCTGACCGACCCCGCGGCCGTGCGCGCGGCGGCCGAGGACGCTGCGGCGGTGATCTTCCAGCAGCCGAACGTCTTCGGGATCCTCGAGAACGCGCCCGAGCTGGCCGCGGCCGCGAAGGACGCCGGCGCGCTGGCGATCGCACACGTCGACCCGATCTCGCTCGGCGTGCTCGAGGCGCCGGGGAACTACGGCGCCGACCTCGCGATCGGGGAGGGGCAGAGCGCCGGCAACTACCAGTCCTACGCCGGCCCCCACTACGGCTTCCTCGCCTCGAAGGCGGAGTACACGCGGCGGCTGCCCGGCCGGATCATCGGCGAGACGACCGATCTGAACGGCGACCGCGGCTACGTGCTGACGCTGCAGACGCGTGAGCAGCACATCCGCCGCGAGAAGGCGACGTCGAACATGACGACGAACCAGACGCTGCTCGCGCTCGCCGGGCTCGTCCATCTCTCCTGGCTCGGACCGCAGGGGCTGCGCGAGGTCGGGGAGACCTGCATGAGCCTCGGCGCCTACGCGAAGGAGCAGCTCGGGCTGCCGCCGGCGTTTCCGGACCGGCCGACCTTCAAGGAGTTCGCCGTCCGTCTGAAGCGGCCGGCGCGGGACGTGATCGCCGAGGTGCGCAAGCACGGCGTCCATCCCGGCTATGCGATCGGGCGCGACTACGAGGGCATGGACGACGTCCTCCTGATCGCGGTCACGGAGAAGCGCAGCCCGGCGGACATCGACCGGCTCGCCCAGGTGCTGCACGAGGTGCGCGCCTGATGGAGTTGCTCTACGAGAAGTCGAAGCCCGGCCGCCGCGCGTCCACGCTCCCGAGCTACGACCTGCCTGCGGCCGCCGTGCCCGAAGACCTGCGCCGCGCGGAGCCGCCTCGTCTGCCGGAGCTCGCCGAGCCCGAGCTCGTGCGTCACTTCACGGAGCTCTCGACGCGCAACTTCGGCATCGACACCGGCTTCTATCCGCTCGGCAGCTGCACGATGAAGCACAACCCGAGGGTGAACGAGCGTGTCGTCATGCTCCCCGGCTTCAAGGATCTCCACCCGCACCAGGAGGAGGAGGGCGCGCAGGGTGCGCTCGAGCTGATGTGGCGGCTGCAGGAGATCTTGAAGGAGGTTGCAGGGCTCGACGCCTGCTCGCTGCAGCCCGCTGCAGGATCGCAGGGCGAGCTGACGGGGCTGATGCTGATGCGCGCCTACTTCGAGGACATCGGCCAGGGCGAGCAGCGGGACACGATCATCACAGCGGACACCGCCCACGGCACCAACCCGGCGAGCGTGACGATGGCCGGCTACAAGCTCGAGAAGGTCGCCACCGACGCGCGCGGCAACCTCGACGTCGACGACCTGCGCGCGAAGGTGAACGAGCGGACGGCCGGATTGATGCTCACGAACCCGTCCACGCTCGGCCTCTTCGACGAGAACATCGAGGAGGTCGCGAAGATCTTCCACGACGCCGGCTCGCTGCTCTACTACGACGGCGCGAACCTGAACGCCGTCTGCGGGATCTCGCGGCCGGGTGACATGGGCTTCGACATCGTCCACATCAACCTGCACAAGACGTTCTCGCAGCCGCACGGCGGCGGCGGCCCCGGCGGTGGGCCGATCGTCGTCCGCGAGAAGCTCGAGCCCTTCCTGCCGGTGCCGGCGGTCGTGAAAGACGGCGACGCGTTCCGGCTCGACCACGACCGGCCGAAGTCGATCGGGAAAGTGCGCGGCTTCACGGGGCCGTTCGGCGTCTTCGTCCGCTCGTACGCGTACATCCGCGCCTACGGCCCCGGTCTACGCGAGATGTCGGAGACGGCCGTGCTGAACGCGAACTACCTGCTCGCGAAGCTGCGCGACGCGTACGACCTGCCCTACGACCGGCTTGCCATGCACGAGTTCGTGCTCAGCGCTCGCAGCCTGAAGCGCGAGCACGGGATCACGGCGCTCGACGTCGCCAAGCGCCTGATGGACTACGGCTACCACCCGCCGACGATCTACTTCCCGCTCGTCGTGCCCGAGGCGCTGATGATCGAGCCGACCGAGACGGAGCCGAAGGAGCGGCTGGATGCGTTCGTCGAGGCGATGCTGGCGATCGCGGGCGAGGCGGCGGAGACGCCGGAGCTGCTGAAGGAGGCGCCGACGTCGCGGCCCGTGCGCCGCCTCGACGAGGTGAAGGCGGCGAAGCGCGCGGTCGTCAAGTACGGCTTCGAGGAGCATCCCGACCTCTCGGCCGAACGCGGGCGAGGTCCGGCAGCTCGAGGCTCAGAAAGGCGCCTGAGGTGGACCGCGCTGACGTGGAACGGCGTGTCGACGAGCTCGCCGAGCTGCACTCCGGCGACGCGTTCGCGGACGCGATCAAGACCTTCGCCGCCGACCTGAACGGCGACGAGGCGGAGCTGCTCAAGGAGATCCTGCTCGAGCGCGGCGCGAGCTTCGACCAGGCGGTCATGGAACGCGTCGACGCGCGGGGCTGGTTCCAGCGCCAGTGGGACAAAGCCTCCGGTCAGTGAGCGACGGCTACGAGGGCGGCGACTTCGATCGCGCCGTCGCGCTCGTCAGCTCCGAGCCGTCGCCCCGTGCGCTCGTCGAGCGCCTGGGGATCGACTGGGACTACCTGAGCTGGCTCGCGCTCGATGCGGCGGCGGCGGCGCTCGGCGAGCGGGCCGAGGAGCGAGGCCCGGTCGTCTCGTACGCGGCCGAGGCGTTCACTGCGGGATTCCTGATCGGCGTGCACCTCGCGCCCGACCGGCGGCCGCTGCAAACGCGGCTCGGCGAGGCGGTCGACCTCGTCCAGGTGCGCGGCCGCCATGCCGTGATCGCCGACCACTGTGATCTCGCGAGCGTTGCACGCCTCGAGACCGTCTACTCGGAGGCGCTGGTCGAGTCGATGGACGTCGTCGAGGCCGAGCGGGAGGAGCTGCGCGCTCCGGTGACGCGGGTCTTCGAAGCCGGGCTCGCCGTCGGGATCGAGCTCGGCTCAGGCGGCGGCGGCGAGCCGGGTGACGTCGGAGGAGCCCTAGCCGCTCGAAGGTCAACGCGACCTCGTCTGCGACCGGCTCGAACTCGGCGGCCGGCCAGACGAAGATGTCGTCCATCTCGATCAGGCCGGCGAGGTGGCCCTGCAGCCAGGGGTCCTCAGCGCGCGTGAGCACGGCCTGCGCGTAGCTGCGCGCCCACACCTCCTTCGCCGAGTTGAAGTAGCGGCGCCGGGAGCGGCCCACCGTCGCCGGAAGTCGCGCCGGCAGCCGTGACGCGGCCTCGCGCCAGTCGGCGAACGCGTCGTGGTGCCCGGATGCCCACGTCGGCCCGAGTTCGTGGCTGAGTTGATGATCGACGAAGTGTCCCAGCTCGTGCAGGAAGCTGAGCGCGACGCGGCCGTGCCGGCGCGAAACGCGCAGGTCGACGGGGTCGCCGTGGCGGAGCCGATAGCAGCCGCTCTGGCTCGTGGTCGAGGTCGCCCGCACCGGCACGGGCTCGAGGTCGGAGTGGAGGACGTGCAGCGCGTCCGCGGCCCCGAGGGCGCGCGCGAGCTCCGGATAGAGCGGACTGCGCCGAGGCAGCTGCAACAGGTCGGACGGCGAGCGCAGGCACGCCGCGCCGTTCCGCGTGACGGCAGGCGGATGCCGCCGGGGCTGTCTGCGGCGTCGGCGCATCCGGTGAATCTACGGGCGGAGCCGGACGCGGCCGATAACGGTCAGGTGCGTGTCGTTCTCCTGCTGCTGATCCCACTCCTTCTCTTCTCGGCCTGGCAGTACACGCGCCGGGAGGAGAACGAGAACCGGCTGGCGCTCGTGGCCGGCGCCGTTGCGCTGCGCGATGTCGACGTCAGCTGCCCGGGCTTCTGGACGCGCCTCGTCGAGATCACACCGAACGCGGGCTGGGTCGACTTCGACGAGCACGGCCGGCCCTCGGACGAGACGAGCCTCTCGGCCTCGACCTGCGAAAGCCTCGAGCGGATCTGGCGCGGGAAGCAGGGCTCGTTCAGGTGCCTCGTGACGGGCGGCTGCGACGGGAGGACGCTGGACGCAGTCAGCGGCCTCGTCACGCTCGCCCACGAGTCCTGGCACCTGCGCGGGATCGTCAACGAGGCGCGCACGCAGTGCTATGCCGTTCAGACGACCGAGGCGGTCGCGCGGAGCCTCGGCGTCGCAGCCGCCGACGCGCACGTGATTGCCCTGCGGGTGTCCGCGGACGACTCCCGCGCGCCCGAAGGCGAGTACCACTCCGCGCAGTGCCGGCCCGGAGGCGCGTACGACCTGCATCCCGACACTCCCGCCTGGCCCAGCAGCTAGGGGCTAGCCGCGCTGCACGAACACGCACGGCCGAGCATCGCCCGGGAGGGGCGAGCTGCGCCGGCCGGCGACGACGAACATGCCCTCATCCACGTCCGGCAGTGCGAGCGGTGTGCTCGGAGCGGGGGGAGGCCCTTCGCGAGAGATCAGCTCGTACCGCTCGTCGAGCTGCACGAAGACGAGGTGGCTGGCCGGCGCGGCCGGAGCCGGGTCGGGCTCCGGCGTAGACGGCGCGCTACGCAGCTCCTCGACCTCCGCGCGGAGCCGCTCGTTCAGCTCTTCGAGCCGACGCATGTCCAGGTCGTGTCTCTGAGCCAGCTCTGAGATCTCGCGTTCGCGGTTCTGGGCCTGCTCGGTGAGCTCCCGTTCGCGTTCGGCCTGCTCCGCAAGTGCTCGTTCGCGGCTCTCGGTCAGCTCCGCGAAGGCTCGCTCGCTGTGTTCAACGCGTTCGGTCAGCTCGCGTTCGCGCTCAGCCCGCTCCGCCGGTTCTCGCTCGCGGTTCGCTGCCAGCTCCCGGAACTCGCGCTCCCGGCTTTCGGCCCGTTCCTTCAATTCCTGCTCCCGCTCGGCCGACTCTGCGAGAGCGCGGTCGCGGCTCTCGATCAGCTCCGCAAGCTCGCGCTGGCGGCTCTCGCCGAGTTCGGCGAGCTCGCGTTCGCGCTCGGCGAGTGCCGCCTCGGCCGCGGCGAGCTTGGCCCACTGCTCCTCGAGCTGGGCGAGGAGGGCCGCTTCGCCTGGCGCCGGCGCCGGCTCGGGCGTGGTGACAAACTCGAAGATCTCCGCCCCCGATTCCGGCTCGAGCTCCGAATCGGGCTCGGCGCTGGCGTCGGCGGGGGACACGAGCTGCACGACGCGTTTCCGATCGGTCTCGTGGCGCCGCTGGATCTCGGACCGCAGCCCGGTGCCGAAGCCCTTCTCGGTCGTCAGCTCGATGCCATACTGCGCTGCGAGCGCGTTGGCGAGCTCGGGGCCGGAGACGAAGCCGAGCTTGACGATCGTCTCGCCGAGCCGTTGTCCCGTCGTCTGCTGCTCGGCCAGCGCCCGCTCGAGGTCGTCGCCGCTGAGCAGGCCCTGCTCGACGAGCAGCCGCCCAAGGGGGCGCCAAGTGATGTGGGCCGCTTCCACCCACTCACTATCGGCACCGTTGCCTGTTGCGGCAAGGCATCTGGTGCGAAATGCCTCTTTCGGGGTAGGTCTCGGTGTCTATAGGGGGTGCCTATCGGGTCGCGGCGAGCTGGCCGCACGCCGCAGCGATGTCGCGTCCCCGCGTGAGCCGCACGGTGGCGGGCAGCCGCGCCCGGTCGAGCACGGCTCTTGAACGCCGCGATCGCGTCCCGCGACGAGCCGTCGTACATCCCGGTCGGGTTGTAGGGGATCAGGTTGACCTTGAAGAGCTTCGGATCGAGCAGGGCGGCCAGCTCCCGTGCGCGCTCGGGCGAGTCGTTGACGCCCGCGAGCAGCACGTACTCGACGAACACCTTGCGGCGGCGGAGCGCGACGTAGCGTTCGCACTCGGCGAGGACGCTGGGCAGGGGATAGCGGTCGTTGACCGGCATGATCTCGGAACGCAGCCGGGGGTCGGCCGCGTGGATCGAGAGTGCGAGCCGGATCGGCTGCTCGACCTCGTCGACGAAGCGGGTCAGGCCCGGCATCCAGCCGACGGTCGAGATCGTCGTACGGCGGTGCGTGATCCCGATCTCCGGCAGCCGTCGCGCGGCGGCGAGCACCTCGTCGTAGTTCAGGAACGGCTCGCCCATGCCCATGAAGACGAGATGGTTGACCGGCTCGATCCGGCGGAAGTGGAGCACCTGGTCGAGGATCTCGGACGCGCGCAGGTTGCGGCCGAAGCGCATCGCACCGGTGGCGCAGAAGGTGCACGTGAGCGGGCACCCGGACTGGGACGAGACGCACACCGAGCGGCGTCCGTCGCGGTAGCGCATCAGCACTGCTTCGACCGGATGACCGTCCCCGGTGCGGAAGAGCGCCTTGACGGTGCCGTCCCGTGCCTCGGCCTCGTCCTCGACGGTCAGGGTCGAGAACGGGACCGTCTCCCCGAGCTCCTCGCGCAGCGCACGCGGAAGGTTCGTCATCTCCTCGTAGCCGGAGACGCCGCGTGCCGTCCACTCCCACACCTGGCGGGCGCGGAAGGCGGGCTGGCCGCGGCCGGCGAGCGTCTCCTGAAGCAGTGTCAGATCCACGCGGTCACGGTAGCGTGTGCCTCGTGATCGACCTTCGCTCCGACACCGCCACGCGGCCGACGCCGGGGATGCGGGCCGCGATTGCGGCCGCCGCCGTGGGCGACGAGCAGAGGCGCGAGGATCCGACGGTCAACGAGCTCGAGGAGCGCGCGGCGCGGCTGCTCGGCCAGGACGAGGCGATCTTCCTGCCGACCGCGACGATGGCGAACCAGATCGCGATCCGCCTGCACACGGAGCTCGGCGACGAGCTGATCGCCGAGGAGAACTGTCACGTCTTCATCTCCGAGCTCGGCGGGCCGGCCGTCCACTCCGGCGTCGTCACCCGCGGCCTTCCCGGCGCCGCAGGCCGCTACAGCGCCGAGCAGGTTCGCGCGGCCTACCGCGTTCCGGCGATCCACTCGCCGCGCACGCGCCTCCTCTGGATCGAGAACACGCACAACGCGAGCGGCGGGCGGATCTGGCCGCTGGAGGAGATCGGCGAGCTGCACGCGCTCGCGCTCGAGCTCGACCTCCGCTTTCACCTCGACGGCGCCCGCCTGCTGAATGCGTCCGTGGCGCTCGGCGTCGACTCGGCCGAGATCGGTTCGCGCTTCGACACCGTCACGCTCTGTCTCTCGAAGGGGCTCGGCTGCCCGCTCGGCGCAATCCTCGCCGGCGACTCCGAGGTGATGGGCAACGCCCGGCGGTTCAAGCATCTCTTCGGCGGCGCAATGCGCCAGGCCGGGATCGTCGCGGCGGCCGGCGTCTATGCGCTCGACAACAACATCGACCGCCTCGCGGACGACCACGCGCGCGCGAAGCGGCTGGCGCGCGGGCTCGCCGAAGCGGGGCTCGCGGTCGACCCCGACAGGGTCGAGACGAACTTCGTCCAGATCGACGTCGCGCCGCTGTCGAAGGAGGAGGCGATGGCGCGGCTTGCCGAGCAGGGCGTCGGCCTGTCGGCCACGATCCATCCCTCCGTTCTCCGCGCGGTCACGCACCTCGACATCTCCGACGAGGAGATCGACGTCGCCCTCGACGCGATTCCGCGGGCACTGGGAGCGCGTGTCAGCGCCTGACCTGCTCCGCGAGGACTTCGAACGGAGGCTCGCCGCAGTTCAGGCCGAGGAGCGGATGCCGTCGGTCAGCGCATCCGTCTTCCGCGACGGCGAGGTGCTGTGGGAGCGCGCACTCGGGCACGCGGACGTCGATGCGGAGCAGGAGGCGACGCCGCAGACGCAGTACCGAATCGGCTCGATCACGAAGACCTTCACGGCCGTTGGGATCATGCAGCTGCGCGACGCCGGCGAGCTCTCGCTCGACGACCCGCTGACCGCACACCTGCCCGAGAGCGCGCACGGGCCGACGATCGGCCGCATGCTCGCGCACTCGTCCGGCCTTCAGCGCGAGCCGCCCGGCGAGATCTGGGAGACGATGAGAGCGCCGTCGCGCGAGGAGCTGCTCACCGGCACCGCCGACGCGGAGCAGGTGCTCGATCCCGGGACCTGGTGGCACTACTCCAACCTCGCGTTCGCGCTGCTCGGCGAGGTCGTGGCCCGCGCGCACGGCGGCACGTGGGAGGAGGCGCTGCAGGAGCGCATCCTCGGGCCGCTCGGACTGTCGCGGACGACGCCTGAGGAGTCCGAGCCGGCCGCCCGCGGCTACTTCGTCGAGCCGTACTCGGATGCCGTCCGGCTCGAGCCCGAGCTCGATCTCGGCGGCGCCGGCGCGCTCGGCAAGCTCTGGTCGACGACGGGCGACCTCGCGCGCTGGGGCGCCTTCCTCGTCTCCGGCGACGACCGAGTGCTCGGCGGCCGGGACGCTCGAGCAGATGTCGCACGTCCGCGCAATGGTCGACCACGCCGGCTGGACGGTCGCCTGGGGGACGGGCCTCGAGCTCTATCGCCGCGGCGAGACGCTCTTCGTCGGTCACGGCGGCGCGATGCCGGGGCACCTGGCAGGGCTCGTCGTCGACCGGAAGACGAAGATCGGCGCGGCCGTGCTCACGAATACGGGCGCGGGCGCGTCGCCCGAGAAGCTTGCGCTCGACCTCGCGACGGCGGCGATCGCCGCTCTACCCTCGGCGGCCGATCCGTGGCAGCCGGGCGACCCGGCGCCCGCCGAGATCGAGCCGCTGCTCGGGCCGTGGTGGACCGAGGGCCACGAGATCGTGCTCTCGTGGCGGAAGGGCAGGCTCGAGGCGAAGCTCCTCGGCGGCGTGCCCGGCCGCGACACGTCCTACTTCGAACCGGACGGCGAAGATCGCTTCCGCAGCGTCGAGGGCCGCGAGCGCGGCGAGCTGCTCCGCGTCGTCCGCGACGCGGCCGGGGAGGTCGAGAAGCTGTACTTCGCGACGTATCCGATGCGGCGCGAGCCGTCGACGTTCTAGCCCTCCGGTCGGTCGCCGGCGAGGTAGAAGGCGGTCGCGACGCCGACGTAGACAACGATCAGGAGCACGCCTTTGAGCCGGCTCGAGCGGCCGTTCGCGAGCAGGAGCGACGTCACGACGACGGAGACGGCGAGGGCGGCGATCTCGACCTGCCGGAATGAGAGGGCGAGCGGTTCGATCAGGAGCGCGAGGAGGCAGACGGCGGGGATCAGGAAGACGGCCACCTGTGCGCTCGACGCGAGCGCGATCTCGGCCGCGAGCTTGATCTTCCCGCGCGCGGCGACGACGACGGCGCCGCCGTGCTCGGCCGCATTGCCGACGATCGCGATCACGACCGCCGCGAGGAAGAACTCGCTCAGCCCTGAGTCCTCGGCGAACTTGTCGATCGAGCCGACGAGGATCTCCGCCACGAGCGCGGTGACGACGGTCGCGAGCCCGAGCACGAGCAGCGCGAGGCGAAAAGACCAGCCGGTGATCTCCGTATCGCTCGCTATGTGCAGCGCCGCATGGCGACGGAGCGAGTACCAGGTGAGGACGACGTACGCGATGAGCAGGACGACGGAGACCGGGATCGAGAGCTTCACCAGCTCGTCGCGCTCGGGATCGCCTTCCCAGCCCGGAATCGAAGGGATCAGGAGCAGCAGGGTCGTCCCCGCGACGAGCGCGAGCGCCAGGAAGCTCGAGGGCCGGTCGATCTCGCCGCGCCCGCCGAAGAGCAGCGAGAAGCCGAGCACGAGCAGCAGGTTGCCGACCACCGACCCGGTCAGCGATCCGCGCACGACCTCGAACTCCATCGCGTTGACCGCGAAGAGCGCGATGATCAGCTCCGGCGCGTTCCCGAACGTGGCGTTGAGGAAGCCGCCGATACCGGGGCCTGTGTGCTCCGCCGCGTGCTCGGTCGCCTCGCCGATCAGCCACGCGAGCGGGATCAGGGCTGCCGCCGCGAGCACGAAGTCGACGGTCTCCGTCGGGTGGAACAGATAGTGGATGAGGACCACGATCGGCGCGAGCGCGACGGAAGCGAAGAGGATGCGCCGGACCATGAACCGGCGATCCTAACCACGGATGGACACTCGCTGGACGGTTCCAGGCGCGCGGCACGTGCCTGAAAATCGGCCGCTTGTCAAGTCTTGCGGGGCGCGGGGAGCGTGACCACAATCCGTGCATGGACGAGGCTGCACAGGCCCCCGTCGAGCTCCCTCTCCGGCCTCAGGACGAGGTCGAGTGTCGACGGTGCGAGGTGCACTGCGACAAGGTCGTCTACCCGGGAGCCTGCATCGAGCGCTCGTGTCCGTTCGTCTACGCGTACGAGGCCTGGGGCCACACGTACGTCGGCTGCATGCAGCGCGTCTACGGGGTCGAGATCGACCTCGACCTGCTGCGGGCGGCCGAGGCGAAGCGCGAGGGCTTCGGCGGCATCCGCGCCACCGGCGCGCCGCTGCCGATGTGCAAGGTCGAGGTGTCGCCCTGCTACGAGAGCCGCGGCGACGAGCTCGGCTGCCGGAATCCGGAGTTCCACGAGGTCCCGCGCGAGCATCCGAGCTTCCGCGTGATCGCGCAGATCAACCCGACCGCCTGAGGCGCGAGCCGGGCCGGAAAGGCTTGTGTCTATCAGACACAAGCCTTCTTTTTCACCCGCGTGACGAATCTGTGACGAACGTGCCGGAGGCGGCTGGCACGCTCCGGGAATGCGCTTCTCGATCGCTCGCGAGGATGCTCGCATCCACGCGCTCGTCGTCGGATTTCACCGCGACGGAACTCCCGCCGCCGAGACCTGGCGGCAGGTCGGCGAGGCCGCAGAGGAGCTGGGAATCTCCCGTCCGAGCTACCACACCATCCGTGAGCTCGTCAGGGCGGAGGAGTTGCGCCGCCGTGCTCGGACCGCAACGCGCCGGGCGGCCCTGGGCGTCCTCTCGGCGGCCGGCTCGTCGCGCGTCGTCGACTTGCCGATCGCACTGGACGCGCTCGAGCTCGCGCGGGCGAAGGAAAGGCTTGTGTCTGATAGACACAAGCCTCCCTGAGCGGTCGCGTTACCCCGTGCCCTCGAGGTACGCGCGGAAGGCCTCCGGCGTGCGGACGCCGTGATCGAGCACGGCGGTGTAGATGCCATAACTGGTGTACCACGGCCGGCCGAGGCAGGCCTCCTTGATCTCGAGGATCGCGCGGCGTGTCTCCGGGGTCAGCCGAGCCGGCATCGACTCGAGGTGCTCGAGGTCGAACTGACGGCTCTGCTCGTGGATGAACCAGACGTCGATCGTCCAGTCCTCCCCGGCGGCGGTGCGGTAGCGCGGGCCCCAGTAGATCCCGTCCGGGTAGTCGGGATCGACGTTCCGGTCGCCGGTGTCGTTCCGGAAGCGCAGCTCCCGGATCCGGGGATGCGCTGCGAGCGGGCGGACGACGTCGAAGACCCGAGCCGCGTCGAGGTCGGCGCAGAGCACGGTCAGGTCGATGTCCCGCGCGACCATCAACCCGAGCGGGACGCTGCCGACCTGCACCGGACGCCCCAACTGTCCGAGCAGGGGCAGGAGCTCGAGATCGGCGAGGATGGCGGTCGCCTCGTCCTGCAGCTGCCGCTCGCGCTTCTGCAGATCCATCAGCGCCGCCTCTGCTTCGCCCAGCGCGCGTGCAGGTCGCGCAGCTTCTGCACCTCCGCCGCGTCGGGGCCGTGACCGTCCGGACCCGGCGTCTCCATCAGCGCCGGCAAGCCCTGCACGGCCTTGTGGGCGAGGAACGCCCCGAGCCGCTCGCCGAGCTCGCCTTCGAGCACGTTCGCGTGCCGGTCGCGGTTCGAGCCGAGCGGCGCGGCCGCGTCGTTGACGTGCAGGGCGCGCAGCCGGTCGAGCCCGATCCGCGTGTCGACCTCCTTCAACACTGCTGCCACCTCCTTCGGTTCCCCGACATCGACGCCTGAGACGTAAAGATGGCAGGAGTCGAGGCAGATGCCCAACCGCTCGTGCCTGTCGAGCGCGTCCATGATCGCAGCCAGCTCCTCGATCGAGCGGCCGATCGTGCCGCCCGCGCCGGCCGAGTCCTCGAGCAGGAGCCAGGTCGTGTCGTTGCAGTGCTCGAGCACCTCCCGCAAGGCGGGCACGCAGCGCTCGAGCCCGGCTTCGAAGCCGGTGCCGAGATGCGACCCGACGTGGAAGACGACGCCGTCCGCCTCGATCGCGCAGGCAGCGTCGACGGTCGCGCGCATCGTCTCCAGGCTCTTCCCGAAGACGACCTCGTCCGGCGTGGCGAGGTTGCACAGATAGAGCGCGTGCACGAGCACCGCGCCGATCCCAGCCTCCGCGCGCCGCTCCCGGAAGCGTGCGAGATCCTCCTCCGCATGCGCGGGGAAGCGCCACATGCGCGGGCTCTGGGCGAACAGCTGCACCGCGTCCGCTCCGATCTCGACCGCTCGATCGAGTGCGCCCTTGATCCCGCCTGAGCAGTGGGCGCCATGGAGCACCCGGGTAACCTAGCCAGCCGATGTCCGTCCGCGTCCGCATGGCTCCGAGCCCGACCGGCTTCCTCCACATCGGCGGCGTGCGCACCTTTCTCTTCAACTGGCTCTTCGCCCGCGGGCAGAGCGGCGAATGCCTGCTCCGGATCGAGAACACGGACACGAGCCGTGAGGTCGCCGAGTCGGTCGAGCAGATTCAGAGCTCGCTGCGCTGGCTCGGGATCGACTGGGACGGTGACGTCACCTTCCAGCTCGACCGGATCGAGCGCTGCCAGCAGGAGGCCCGGCGGCTCGTCGAGCAGGGCGCGGCGTACGAGGACGACGGCGCGATCCGTTTCCGGATGCCCGACGAGGGCACGACCGGCTGGGACGACGCGGTGAAGGGGCGGATCGAGTTCCCGAACGAGCAGCTCGAGGACCTCGTGCTGATCCGCTCCGACGGACGGCCGACCTACAACTTCGCCTCGCCGGTCGAGGACTGGCTCGACGGGATCACGCACGTGATCCGCGGCGACGACCACGTCTCGAACACGCCGAAGCAGATCCAGATCCTGCAGGCGCTCGGCTCGGAGATCCCCACCTACGCGCACGTGCCGAACGTCTTCGGCGAGGACGGCAAGAAGCTCTCGAAGCGGCATGGCGCCGTCTCGGTGGACGAGTTCCGTCAGGCGGGGTACATCGCGCCGGCGCTGATGAACTTTCTCGCACTGCTCGGTTGGGCGCCCGACGGCGAGACGACGATCATGTCGAAGGACGAGCTGATCGAGCGGTTCTCGCTCGAGCGGGTCGGCGCCAGTCCCGGCCACGTTCGACTACGCGAAGCTCGACTGGATGAACGGCATGTACCTCCGCGAGCTTTCACCCGACGAGTACGCGGAGGCGCTGACCGGCTTCCTCCGCGAGCAGGGCTACGACTGGCCCGAGGAACGGATCCGGGCGGCCGCGCCGCTGGTGCAGGAGAAGATCGCGAAGCTGGGGGAGTTCCCCGGCTTCGCCGGCTTCCTCTTCCACGACGTCGAGCCGGACCCGGCCCTCCTCGACCGCGACGTGCTCGCGGCGGCCGCAGCGACGCTCGAGCAGGTCGAGCCGTGGCAGGCGCCGCAGCTCGAGACCGCGCTCAAGCAGCTGACGGAGAGCCTCGGCATGAAGCCACGGCAGGCGTTCCAGCCGATCCGCGTCGCGGTGACGGGGTCGAAGATCTCGCCCGGGCTCTACGAGAGCCTGGAGCTGCTCGGCCGCGACGAGTCGCTCGCGCGGCTCAAGGCCGGGGCGGCGGCGGCGGCTTGATCGGCGCCAGCGGGTCGAGCGCGCGCTGGAACTGCACCCACGCGCGGCGCCGGTAGCTCGCGCTCGGGGTCGGCAACAACTCGTCGTCCGGCCTGCGTTTCACTGCCTTCTTCCTGTCCTCGGGATGCTCTCGATTTCCCATTTCCAATGAGTAAACGAATTCGTCCTCGGCGACGGTACGCAAGCGGTACAGTGCCCGGCCTGATGGGCACTCAAGGGGGGCGGAACGTCAAGGACGTACTCGTCGTCGACGACGAGCGCTCGCTCCGCTTGCTCTGCCGGGTCAACCTCGAGCTGGACGGCCACACCGTCCGCGAGGCCGCAACGGTCGCCGAGGCGCGGCGGGAGCTCGAGAGCGCGACGCCGGACGTGATCCTGCTCGACGTCCACGTCGGCGCCGACGACGGGCTGGAGCTCCTCGACGAGATCGCCGCCCTCGAGCTGCCGACGCGCGTCGTCCTCCTCTCGGGGACGAGCGAGGTCGGCCCGGAGCTGCGGGCGCGGGTCGACTCGGTGCTGGGAAAGCCCTTCGAGCTGACGCGGCTCGCGGCCGCCGTCGCCGGCCCGCAGCTCCGGTAGGCTCGGCATTCGTGAGCGTGACGGGGGTCAGGACGCCGGTCGAATACGAGGAGCGCCTCGCGCGCTACCTCTTCGAGCGCTCCGAGGAAGGCCGCGCCGTGCGCGTGGGGGAGAAGGAGACCTCGGAGCAGGCTGCGATCGTGGAGCGCTACCGCGACCTCTTCTCGCAGGGGCAGCTCGACGTCCTGCGCGAGGCCGAGGACGGTGCCGACGGCGACGACCGCGAGCGCCTCTATCGGCTCCGCAAGACCTGCGAGGCGGGGATCATCGCCGGCGAGCTCGCCGCGCGCGAGGACGAGCTGGAGAACCGGATCCTGGCCGCACGGGTCGACTGGCGGGCCGAGGAGCTGCCGCTCCGCACTGCGCAGGCGAAGCTCGCAGTGCTGCCGGCCTACGGTGACCGGGACGAGCTGGGCTCGCTCGCGAACGCCGTCAGCGCGGGTTTCAACGACGACCGCCGTGAGCTCCTGGCCGCGGGCGAGGCGCTCGAGGCGGAGCTCTCCGGCGAGCCCGACGCGATCGCGCGCAACGGCGAGGAGAAGGGGATCTCGCTCGACGAGCTCGCGGAGGCGCTGGACACGGCCGCCCGCGCGTCGGCCGGCGTGTACGACCGGCTGCGTCAGCGCTGGTTCGAGAAGCTGCTCGGCCCCGAGCGCGACGACGTCCCGACGTCGAACCACACGAGCTATCTCCGGCGGCTCTCGCCGCTCGAGCAGACGTACACGAAGGAGCGCGCGGTCGACGTCTGCCTGGCGACGCTGAACGCGATCGGCCTGAACATGGACGAGATGCCGGGCATCCGGCTCGACCTGGACGACCGTCCGCAGAAATCCCCCCGCGCCTGCGTGATCGCCTCCGACCCGCCGAACGTCGTGCATCTGATCACGCGCGCCCAGGGCGGGCTGCACGACTACCAGGCCTTCCTCCACGAGGCCGGGCACGCGCTCCATTACGCCAGCGTCGATCCCAGGCTCCCGTACACCTTCCGCAAGCTCTCGCGTGACCACGCGCTGACGGAGATCTACTCGTACATCGTCGAGGCGATCAGCCGCGAGCCGGGCTGGCACGCTCACCACTTCGACCTCAGTGACGAGCAGGCGGCCGAGAACGCCGAGGCAACCGTCTTCCTCGAGGCGCTCCTCTTCCGCCGCTACGCGGCGAAGCTGCGGTTCGAGCTCGACTTCTGGGGCCGCTACGGCGAGGACGGCGGCACGCCCGCGGGCTACTCGGAGCGCCTCACCGAGGCGACCGGGATCCGCTACCCGGCCGAGAACTACCTCTCGGACATGGACTCGGGCTTCTACTCGGCCGACTACCTCCGCGCCTGGATTCGCTCCGCGCAGCTGCGCCGGCATCTCGTCAGCGAGGTCGGGGAGGACTGGTGGCGCCGGCCCGAGACCGGTGAGCGGCTGCGCGAGCTCTGGCGCGAGGGGACGCGGCCGACGAGCGAGGAGATCGCCGCGCGCATCGGTTACGAGCCGTTCGACACGGGACCGCTGCAGCACGAGCTCGGCGCCTGAGAACTGACGCGACGCGGGTCTTGACAGGCCTGTCGCGCCGCCGTACCTTAGACCTGAATCGGGTCTCAGGTTTACGGGTTCAGGTCGGATCCGTCCACGTTTCCTCACGGAGGTCAGGGAGATGAACGCAAGGCACTGGCGTGGCGTCGCGACACTGGCGGCGGTGACGTCGCTCCTCGCGGCGTTCGCAGGCGGGGCGCAGGCGCGCACGGACGACAGCAGCGGTGCAACCGCCGCGGCCGCGTACAAGGTTGGGATCGTCTACTCGCGCACCGGCCTGCTGGCCGCGTACGGCGCCGAGTACATCCAGGGCCTGCGCTACGGGCTCGCGTACGCGACCAAGGGCACGATGAAGGTCAACGGCCGTCCGATCGAGCTGACGATCGTCGACGACGGCACCGATCCGACGAAGGCCGTCGCGGCCGGCCGTGACCTGATCGGCAAGGGCTACAAGATCCTCGCCGGCAGCGTCTCCTCGGGCGTCGCCCTGCAGATGGCGCCGCTGGCCGCACAGAACCAGGTGCTGTTCATCTCCGGGCCTGCGGCGTCGGACGCCGTCACCGGGATCAACAAGTACACGTTCCGCTCCGGTCGCCAGACCTATCAGGACGTCAAGACCGCGGCCACCTTCCTCAAGGGAATCGGCAAGAAGGTGACCGTCTTCGCGCAGGACTCCGCCTTCGGCGTCGGCAACTATGCGGCCGTCAACTCGATCGTCGGCTCGCAGGGCCACAACGTCGGCCGGCTGCTCGTGCCGCTCTCGGCGCAGGACTTCACGCCGTTCGCGCAGCAGGTGAAGCAGGCGAACCCGGATCTGCTCTTCGTCGCCTGGGCCGGCACGACCGCGCCTGCGATGTGGCGTGCGCTCGAGCAGCAGGGCGCTTTCGGCGTCTCGAACAAGATCACCACCGGCCTCGCCGAGCGGGCGACCTGGTCGACCTTCGGTGATGTCGCCGCGAAGATCGACTTCCTCTCGCACTACGTCTACACGGCGCCGAAGAACAAGGTGAACGACTTCCTCGTCACGTCGATGCGGAAGCGCGGCCAGGTGCCGGATCTGTTCACGCCGGACGGTTTCGTCGCCGGCCAGATGATCGTGCAGGCACTGACGGGCGCGAAGGGCGACAACGTCGACAAGATGATCGCCGCGCTCGAGGGCTGGAGCTTCGTCGGCCCGAAGGGGCAGCAGTCGATCCGCAAGTCGGACCACGCCATGATCCAGCCGATGTTCCAGGTGAAGCTGGTGAAGCAGGCGAACGGCAGGTGGGCGCCGAGGGTGATCGCGCGCATCAAGGGGCAGTTCGTCGCCCCGCCGGAGCCGAGGAGCTAACGGGATTCCCTGATCTCCGAGGATCGTGGCCACCTCCGCACCGATCCTCGCCACGCGGAACCTCGGGCTCGACATCGGCGGCGCCAAGATCGTCGCCGATGTCTCGCTCGAGGTCCGCGCGGGCGAGCTCGTGGGCATCATCGGGCCGAACGGCGCCGGCAAGACGACGCTCTTCAACCTGCTCTCGGGGCTGCTGCGCCCGACCGCGGGGAGCGTCGAACTGCACGGCAGGGACGTCACGGCGGACCCCCCGTACCGGCGCGCCCGCGCAGGGCTCGGACGCACGTTCCAGGTCTCGAGCGTCTTCCCGCTTCTTTCGGTGCACGAGAACGTCCGGCTGGCCGCGGAGGCCGAGCTCGGCGGCTCGCTTCGAATCTGGCGCCGCGCCGCTTCCGTTCGCGAGGCGCTGGAGCGGGCGAACGACGCGCTCGTCCGCGTCGGCCTCGGGGCGCGGATGCTCTGGCCCGCCGGACTGCTCTCGCACGGGGACAAGCGGAAGCTCGAGCTGGCGATGCTGCTCGCCAGCCGGCCCGACGTGATCCTCCTCGACGAGCCGATGGCCGGCGTCTCGGCCGAGGACGTCGACGAGCTCGTCGAGCTGATCCGCTCGGTGCACCGCGAGGAAGGCAAGACGGTGCTGATGGTCGAGCACCGGATGGAGGTCGTGATCGGCCTCGCCGAGAAGATCGCGGTCATGCACCACGGCGCGCTGCTCGCCTTCGACGAGCCGGCCGCCGTGATGGCGAACGAGACCGTGCAGACGGCGTACCTGGGAGAACCGCTGTGAGCACGCCGGCGCCGCCGCTGATCAGAGTCGAGAACCTGCACGTGCATCTGGGCGAGTCGCACGTGCTCCAGGACGTCAGCTTCGACGTCCCCGAGGGCGGCGTCACGGCGCTGCTCGGCCGGAACGGCGTCGGCAAGACGACGACGCTACGGGCGATGATGGGCCTCGTCCCGCGCCGGGGCTCGGTCACGCTCGCCGGCGAGGACACGACCAGGCTGCAGACGTACGCGATCGTGCGGCGCGGCGTCGGCTACGTGCCCGAGGACCGCGACGTCTTCGCCGGGCTCTCGGTGGACGAGAACCTGCGGCTGGCGGAGCGTGGGGGGAACCCGCGCTACGAGCTCGTCTACGAGCTCTTCCCGGAGCTCAAGATCCGCGGCGCGCAGAAGGCGGGAACGCTCTCCGGCGGCCAGCAGCAGATGGTCGCCATTGCACGCGCGCTCCTGAACGACAACCCGGTGCTGCTCGTCGACGAGCCGACCAAGGGGCTCGCGCCGCTGCTCGTGACCGAGGTGGCGGCGGCGCTCGAGCGCGCCGCCGAGCTGACGACGGTGCTGCTCGTCGAGCAGAACCTCGCCGTCGTCGCCCGGGTCGCGCGGCAGGTCGTCGTGCTCGACATGGGCACCGTCGTGCATGCGGGTCCGGCCGCCGAGCTGCTCGGCGACCCCGAGAAGGTGCGCTCGCTGCTCGGTGTGCACGGTGGCTCGCATTGAGCACCTTCGTCCTCCTCACGATCACGGGTCTCGGCCTCGGGGCGATGTACTTCCTGATCGCGTCCGGGCTCTCGCTGATCTACGGCCTGATGGGCGTGCTCAACTTCGCGCACGGCGCGCTGATCACCGTCGGCGCCTACGCGACGTGGTGGATGTCGACGCACGTCGACGGCGGTCAGGGCACGAAGCTGCTCGTCGGCGCCCTCTTCGGGATCGCCGTCGGCGCGGTGCTCGCAGCCCTGATCGAGCTCGTCCTGATCCGCCCGCTCTACCGTCGCCCCGTCGAGCAGGTGCTCGTCACCGTCGGCCTCGCGCTCGCATTGAACGCCCTGGTCGAGGCGATCTGGGGCTTCGACGCGCGGCCGTTCCCGGTTCCGTCGTGGCTGATCGACACGACCACGGTGCTCGGCGCCTCGATCCCGAACGATCGCTTCGTCGAGATCGCGGCCGCCGTCGTCGTCCTGCTCGGCCTGAACGCATTCCTCCGCTTCACGCGCTACGGGCTGATCATCCGTGCCGGTGTCGAGAACCGCGCGATGGTGACCGCGCTCGGGATCGACGTGCGCAAGGCATTCACGCTCGTCTTCGCGATCGGCGGCGCCCTCGCCGCGCTGGCCGGCGTGCTCTCGGGCGTCTACTACGGCGTCGTCGACCCGGGCCGCGGCACCTCGCTGCTGATCTTCGCCTTCATCGTCGTCGTCATCGGCGGCTTCGGCTCGATCGGCGGCACCGCCGTCGCCGCCGTCGCCGTCGGCCTGATCCAGCAGTACGCGAACTACTACGCGTCGAGCGGGCTCGGCGACCTCGCGGTCGTGCTCCTGCTCGCGATCGTGCTGCTGCTGAAGCCGGAAGGGCTCGCCCCGAAGGTGGCGCATTGAAGCGCGCGCGTCCGCTCCTGATCCCGATCGCGCTGCTGGTGGGGTTCGCCGTCGTGCCGCTGCTCTCGCTCGACCTCCCCGTGCTCTTCGGCGGCCCGCTCGACAGCCCGGGCACCCTTGGCCTGCTCGCGCTCTGCCTGGTCTTCGCGGGTGTCGCGCTCACCTACGACCTGCTCTTCGGCTTCACCGGGCTGTTGTCGTTCGGCCACGCGCTGTACTTCGCGATCGGCGTTTACGTGATGACGATCGCGCTGACGAAGTGGGAGTGGGGTTTCGTCCCGTCGCTGCTCGCCGTCGCCGGGGTGGGGATCGTCGTGCCGCTTCTGCTCGGCGGGATCAGCCTCCGCGTCGGCGGGATCGCGTTCGCGATGGTGACGCTCGCGTTCGCGCAGGCCGGGCAGGTGCTGGTGCAGAAGAACCCGGACGGGCTGACCGGGGGCGAGGAGGGTCTCGGGCTCAACTTCGAGCCGATCCCGGACGCCTTCGTCGGTGTCCTCAACACGAAGCACCTCTACTGGCTCGCGCTCGGTTACGCGGCGGTCGTGTTCGTCGCCGTGCGGTGGGCGGTGAACAGCTCGCCGGGACGGGTCTGGCAGGCGATCCGCGAGAACGAGCGTCGCGTCGAGGTGATCGGGCTGCAGCCCTTCTACTTCAAGCTGCTCGCCTTCGTGCTCGCCTCGTTCCTCGCGACCGCGGGCGGCGTCGTCTGGCTGCTCGTCCTCGGCACGGGCGCCTCGCCGCAGGTGACGACGGCGAGCTTCACCCTGACGCTGCTCGTGATGGTCGTGATCGGCGGCACCGGGACGCGCTACGGCGCGCTCCTCGGCGGCTTCCTCTACACGCTCGCCGACCAGAGACTCGGCTCGCTCGCCGGCTCCTCGCGGATCGAGGATCTGCCGACCGTGCTGTCGACGCCGCTGTCGGAGCCGCTCTTCATCCTCGGCACGCTCTTCATCCTGCTCGTCTTCTTCGTTCCCGGCGGGCTCGCGAGCCTGGGCAACCGGGTGCGCCGCCGGCGGCGGATGGAGCCGCTCGAGGGGATGCAGTGAAGCTCGCCTGGGAGCGTCATGGCAGCGGCGAGCCGCTGCTCCTGATCCACGGGCTCGGCTATGCCCGCTGGGGCTGGGAGCCGGTCGTCGAGCCGCTGGCGCGATCCTTCGACGTGATCCTGTTCGACAACCGCGGCATCGGCGAGAGCGATGCTCCACCCGGGCCGTATACGGCTGCCGAGCTGGCCGCCGACGCGTCGCAGGTGCTCGACGAGGCCGGCGTCGAGCGGGCGCACGTGCTCGGGACGAGCCTTGGCGGCATGGTCGCGCAGGAGCTCGCGCTCGCTGAGCCGGAGCGCGTCGACCGGCTCGTGCTCGCGTGCACCACGCCCGGCGGCCCCGAGTCCTTCCCGATGCCCGAGCAGACCGTGCAGCTGCTGACGAGCGGCGCCACCTTGCGCCAGTTCGTCGAGAACGCGCTCGCGCCGGAGCCCGACGCGGAGCTCGTCGAGCGGATCCTGCGCCACCGCGAGCGAACGGCACAGCCGGTCGAGGCCTGGAGCGCGCAGGCAGCGGCGGGGGCGACATTCGACGCGCTCGACCGCATCGCAGGGATCGCTGCCCCGACGCTCATCCTCCACGGGACGGAGGATGCAGTTGTGGACTCCCGGAACACGGCCCTGCTCGCGCTCCGGATTCCGGACGCCCGCGTCGAGCTCTTCCCCGGCGGCGGCCACCTCTTCTTCTGGGAGCAGCCCGACCGCTTTGTCGCCGTCGTGACGGAGTTTCTCCGCGGCGTAGGCTCGCCGGAGCCGCGCGGGAGCGGAAGTGGCGGCTCTGCCGGCGCTGGAGCGGGGTCGCTGTGAGCGAGCTCACGCTCGGACGCTGGATCCGCGACCGCGCCCGGACGACGCCGGCGCGGGTCGCGATCGACTGCCGTGGCGTCGAGACGACGTACGCCGAGCTCGACGCTCGCTCCGACCGGCTCGCCGCCGGCCTGCTCGAGGCCGGGCTCTCACCCGGCGACCGGGTCGCGACGCTGACGGCGACGAGCCCCGAGCACGTCGTCGTCTTCTTCGCCTGCGCGAAGGCGGGCCTGATCCTGATGCCGCTGAACACGCGCCTCGCAGCGCCGGAGCTCCGCTACCAGCTCGAGGACGCCGAGCCGGCCGTTCTCCTCTGCTCGGACGACTTCGCCGAGCTCGCCGCGACCCTGCACGAGCGAACGGCGCCGCTCGAAGCCTTGCAACAGACTGTTACTACGTCACTTCTCGAGCCCGAGGACGGCGACGGGCTGCTGCTCGTCTACACCTCGGGCACGACCGGGAAGCCGAAGGGCGCGCTGCTCACGCACGCGAACTGCTTCTGGACGAACCTCTCGTTCGACCGGGTCGCCGGGCTCAGCGCCGAGGACACGGTCCTGCAGGTGCTGCCGCAGTTCCACGTCGGCGGCTGGAACGTGCAGCCGCTGCTCGCGTGGTGGAAGGGCGCGACTGTCGTGCTCGAGCCGGCCTTCGATCCGGCGCGCGCGCTGCAGCTGATCTCGGAGAAGCGCGTGACGACGATGATGGGCGTTCCCGCGACCTACCTCTTCATGGCGCGGGATCCCGGCTTTGCGAAGGCCGATCTCTGGACGCTGCGCCGCGCCGTCGTCGGCGGTGCGCCGATGCCCGAGGCGCTGCTCGAGACGTGGCACGAGCGCGGCGTCGAGATCGTCCAGGGTTACGGCTTGACCGAGGCCGCCCCGAACGTGCTCTGCCTGCCGCCCGAGGACGCGGCGCGGAAGCGCGGCTTCGCGGGCAAGCCCTACCCGCACGTCGACGTCGCGCTCCGCGACACCGAAAGCGGACGCCTGCTCGAGGGCGCAGCCGAGGGCGAGCTCCTCGTCAGGGGGCCGAACGTCTTCGCCGGCTACTGGCGCAACACTGACGCGACCGATGCAGCGTTCGCAGACGGCTGGCTCCTCACCGGCGACGTCGCCGCGCGCGATGAGGAGGGCTACTACCGGATCGTCGGCCGGACGAAGGACATGGTCATCTCCGGCGGCGAGAATGTCTATCCGGCGGAGATCGAGAACGTGCTCCACGAGCACCCGGCCGTCAAGGAAGCCGCGGTCGTCGGCGTGCCGGACGAGCGCTGGGGAGAGGCGTGCCTGGCCTTCGTCGTCCTCGCGGGCGAGGCGACCGACGAGGAGCTGCTGGAGCACTGCCGCGGCCGGCTCGCGCGCTACAAGGTGCCGAAGGGCGTCCGCTTCGTCGAGTCGCTGCCGCGCAATGCCCTCGACAAGGTCGTCAAGTCGGCTCTCGTGGAGCTCGTCCGATGAAGCAGCTGACCGCACGCGGCGAGCGCACACGCCAGAAGCTGCTCGAATCGGCGGAGCGGATCTTCGCCGAGGTCGGCTACCACGAAGCCTCGATCGTGAAGATCACCGAGGCCGCCGGCGTCGGCCAGGGCACGTTCTACCTCTACTTCTCGAGCAAGAAGGAAGTCTTCGACGAGGTCGTGCTCGACCTGAACGCGCGCGTCCGCCACGCGATGACCGAGGCGGCCGAGAAGGGGACGACGCGCTCCGAGCGGGAGCTGCTCGGCTTCGGCGCCTTCTTCCGCTTCACCGCCGACCACCCGGCGCTGTACCGGATCATCCGCCAGGCCGAGTTCGTCTCACCCGAGACGCTCGTCACCCACTACGACCGGCTGATGCGCCCCTATGCGACCGGGCTCGAGCAGGCGATGGACGCGGGGGAGGTCGCGCGGGGCGACGCCGAGGTGCTCGCCTGGAGCCTGATGGGGATCGGCGAGCTCGTCGGCATGCGCTGGATCCTCTGGAACGGCGAGCATGAGATGCCCGAGCGGGTCTTCGACGAGCTCGCGCGGATCATCGTGCGCACGCTCGGTGCCGAGGACATCCAACCGTGAGCCTCCTCGCGATCCTGAGGCGTCGCTCGCGCTGCGGAGGCCGGGGGCACAGTACGGACGTACGGGCCGCCGGCTGGAGGGGCGCGAGCGACGCCAGCCCTTCGCGGAGCCCGGCTTCGCCGGGCGGGAGCGAAGGGCGGTCAGGGTCGTGAGGATCGGCCTTGCGGCGACGGCGACGTACCTTCCGGAGCGCTGGTTGAGTGCGGCCGAGATCGGGGCCGCAAGCGGGATCCCGGAGCAGGTGATCCTGGAGAAGTTCGGGCTGCGCGGCAAGCACATCGCGGGTGCGGACGAGCACGTGAGCGACATGTCGGTCGAGGCGGCGTCGCGCCTGCTCGGGCAGAACGCGATCGATCCGGCCGAGATCGACGTCGTCATCTACTACGGCTCGCTCTGGAAGGACTATCCGGTCTGGCAGGCGGCGCCCTGGATTGCGCACCGGCTCGGCTGCGAGAACGCGTACGCGCTCGAGTACGCGAACGTCTCCTGCGGCACGCCGGTCGCGCTGCGGCTGGCGCGAAACTTCCTGCTCGCCGAGCCCGGCCTCCGCAACGTCCTGATCGTCGCTGCCGCCCGCGAGTCGCACCTGCTCGACTACTCGAACGAGCGCTCGCGCTTCATGTTCAACTTCGGCGACGGCGCCGTCGCCGGGCTGCTGACACGCGACGGCGGCCACGAGCTGCTCGGCTGCCACGCGCTCACCGACGGTTCCTTCTCGCTCCAGGTGAAGGTGCCGGCCGGCGGCTCGGTCGAGCCTGCGTCGGCAGAGAGCGTCGCCGGGCGGCGCCACTTCCTCGACGTCGCCGATCCGGCGCAGATGAAGGGCGGGCTCGACGAGGTCAGCCTGCCGAACTTCGTCGCCGCAGCCCGCGGTGCGGTCGAACGCTCGGATGCGAAGCTGGAGGACGTGTCCTACCTCTGCGGCATCCACATGAAGCGCTCGATGCACGAGGCGATCGTCGACGCGCTGGGGAGCCCGCGCGCGGCCTACCTCGACGACACCGGCCACATGAGCGGCGTCGACTCGCTGCTCGCGCTCGACCGGGCTTCGCGGGCCGGCGAGCTCTCGGGAGGCGACCTGGTGCTGCTGCTCGCGGCCGGCACGGGCTACACGTGGGCGGCGTCGGTGATCAAGTGGTGATCGCCCTGGCGCCACTGACCGGCGGGCTCCCGCCGGGCAGAGCCCGGCTCCGCCCGCCTCACGCCGCCCGCGCCGCTCCAGCCGCGGGCCCGTATTTTCATACTGTTCCCGCGGCCTACGCGACACGGGCGGCGTGTCGGAGGCGCCAGGTGCCGTCACGATGACCGCAATCGAGGACCTCGTCGGGCAGGAACTCGTCTCCGAGTGGCGGGCGATCGAGCAGGAGCGGATCGACGAGTTCGCGCGCGCGACGGACGACGCGCAGTGGATCCACACCGACCCCGAGGCCGCCGCGGCCGGGCCGTTCGGGACAACGATCGCGCACGGTTTCCTGACCCTCTCGCTCGTCGTACCGATGTTCGCCGAGGCGCTGCCGCCGCTCGAGGGCTACGGCATGACGCTCAACTACGGCCTCAACCGCGTCCGCTTCACCTCGCCGGTGCCGTCGGGCGCCCGCATCCGGGGCCGCTTTCGGATCGAGGACGTCGAGGAGGTCGCGTTCGGCAAGCAGGCGCGGGTGGCGGCGACGATCGAGCTGGAGGGGCAGGAGAAGCCCGCGTGCGTGGCGGAGGCGCTCTTCCGCTTCCTCAACCCAGCGTGAACCGCTCACCGAGGGCGAGCACGCGGTACGCCTGGCCGATTCGCTCGCACTCGGCGACGAACGCGTCCGGCGTCGCCGTGTTGAACTCGAACATGTCGTAGTGGCAGGGGACGGCGAGCGCCGCATCCACTGACCGCGCGAGTTGCGCGGCCTCCGGCCCGTCGAGGTTGCCGAGCTTGCCGTTGATCGGAAGGAAGGCGACGTCGACACCGCGGACGCCAGGATCGACCCAGCTCGTGTCCCCCGAGTGGTAGAGCCGGCGGTCGCCTGCCTCGATCACGTAGCCGACGCAATGCTCGCCGGGATGCATGGCGGGCACCGCCTCGACGCGAAAACCGCCGACCTCGATGGACTCGCCCTCCGAGATACCGGCCACCTCACCGCCGCTCCTTTCGCGGGCGAGCTCGACGATGCCGGCCGGAGCGACGAGCGGCGCGCCGACCGCGCGCAGCGTCTCGCCGTCGAGGTGGTCGGTGTGGCCGTGCGTCGAGAGCACGACGTCGACGAACGCGAGCTGCTCGGGCGCGACGACATGCGGGTGCATCCGGACGTGCGGCGTCTCGGTGCCCTCGTACTTCGCGGTCAGCGAGTCGGAGAGATAGGGATCGACGAGCAGGTGCCGGCCCTCGTGACCGATGAGGAAGCCGCTCTGCCCGAGCCACCAGATGTGGGTGCCGGCGGCGGACGGCTCGATCACAGCTCGTCGCGCACGATCCGCACGCCGGCGACGAGGTTCTGCAGCTTCTGTTTCGCCGCCCACCGTGCGGTCTGGCTGAGCCCGCAGTCCGTGGAGAAGGCGAGCCGTTCCGGCGGCGCGAGCTGAACGAACCGCCGCACGCGCGCCGCGACGTCCTCCGGGGTCTCGACGTAGTAGCTCTTGACGTCGATCACGCCGATTGCGACGTCCTTCGTCTCCGCGATCGTCCCGACCAGCTCGGCCTCGGCGAGCTCGCGGCTCGCCATCTCCAGGTGGATCTCGTCGACTGCGACGCCGAGGAAGGCGGGGAAGAGCGGCGCGTACTGGCGCGGCGCGACCGCACGGCCCTTGTAGTTGCCGAAGCAAAGATGGGTCGAGAGCCGCGCGCGGCCGGCGACCGGGGCGACCGTGCGGTTGAAGAGCTCGACGAGCCGCTCCGGATCCTCGCGGTGCGCGTAACAGCTCATCGACGGCTCGTCGATCGCGATCTCCCCGCAGCCCGCCTCGGCGAGTGCGACGAGCTCCGCCTGGACGATCGGCAGCAGCGCCTCGGCGGTCTCCCAGCGGTCGGCGTCGAGCCGCCCCGCGAGCGTGTACGGCCCCGGCACCGCCACCTTCAGCGTCGGCCCAGGCGGCGCAACGCGCCGCAAGCGCTCGAACTCCGCGACCGTGCCCAGACCCCGCGGCGCCGACAGCTCGCCGACGACGCGGTGCTTCCCGCGCTGGTCGTGCGCGGGCGGGCCGAACCGCCGCGCCGCCTCGCCCTGCTCGATCCCCTCGAGGAAGCCGTAGAAGCCGAGGTTGAAGTCGAGCCGGGTCTGCTCGCCGTCCGAGATCGTGTCGAGCCCGGCCGCCACCTGGTCGTGCACCGCGGCGATGACCGCGTCCTCCTGCAGCTCGGCGACGTCGTCGGGGCCGAAATCGCCGAGGTTCGCGGCGGCGTGCTCGAGCCAGCCGGGGAACGGATAGCTGCCGATCACGGTCGTGCGAAGCGAAGTCATTGGCGTATCCTCGCATCGTGGTTTAGCGCACTTCGGGATCGACACCCTGGAGTACCGCGACGTCGCCAAGACGATCGACCACTCGCTGCTCAGGCCCGAGCTCGACCTCGACACCGTGCGCGCGGGCGTCGAGCTGGCGCTCCGCTACGACGTCGCCTCGGCCACCGTCCGCCCGGCCGATGTCGCAATGGCGGCGGAGGTTGTCGCCGGCTCCGACGTGCTCGTCTCCACGGTCGTCGGCTTCCCACACGGCAGCCACACGACCGCGACGAAGGCGGCGGAGACGGAGGAGCTGATCGCCGCCGGCGCCGACGAGATCGACATGGTGCTGAACATCGGCCGCCTGATCTCGGGCGAGGACGAGTACGTCGAGCGCGACATCCGCGCGGTGGTCGAGGCCGCGCAGGGCCGGCTCGTGAAGGTGATCTTCGAGAACGCCTACCTCGACGACGCGCAGAAGATCAGGGCGTGCGAGCTGACGGCGGCGGCGGGCGCCGGCTTCGTGAAGACGTCGACCGGGTTCGCCGCGTCGGGCGCCACGCTCGAAGACCTCAAGCTGATGCGCGAGCACAGCCCCGCTCACGTGCAGGTGAAGGCGGCGGGCGGCGTCCGCACGCTCGACGCGCTGCTCGAGGTGATGAATGTCGGCGTCACCCGCATCGGTGCGACCGCCACCGAGACGATCCTCGAGGACTTCAAGGCGCGGAAGGAAGCTCTAGCCACGGCCGGCGCCGCGTAGCGCCGCGCCGATCGCACCCGCGCGCACGCCGAGCTCCGCCTGGACGATCTCGACCGGCACCGAGACGAAGACCCGCCGGGCGACCTCCCGCCGCAACGGCTCGAGCAGCTTCTCGCCGACGGAGCCGACGCCGCCGCCGACGACGACGCGGTCGGGGGCAAGCAGGACGACCGCGTTCGCGACGCCGATCCCGAGCAGCTGGCCCGCCCGCCGCAGCCGCCGAGCCTCCAACGCCTCACGTACGAACGCCTCGAGGCAACCGAGGTTGCCGCAGGTGCACTGCGGGCCCTTCTCGGCGATCGTGACGTGGCCGATCTCGCCCGCGCGTCCCGCGCGCCCTTCGTGGAAGCGGCCGCCGACCGTGATCCCGCCGCCGACGCCCGTGCCGATGGCGACGAACACGGCCGTGTCGCAGCCACGCGCTGCGCCCAGCTCCGACTCGGCCAGGGCGAAGGCTCGGGCATCGTTGATCAGGGCCGCCGGCGCCTCCAGCGCCTCCGAGAGGCGCGCGACCACCGGCACCCCACGCCAGCCGCCCGGCATGTTCGTCAGGAATGTCGTCGTCCCACTCGGGGCGTCGAAGAGGCCGGGCACCCCGATGCCGACGGTGTCGACGGCACCGGCCTCGCGGCCGACGCGCACGAGCCTGCCGATGACGGCGTCGGGCCCCTCGGCGGCGCGCGTCTCCAGCCGTCCGTCGGCCGTGACCGTGTCACCTTCGAGGACGACCCACTTGATGTAGGTCGCGCCGAGATCGAGCCCGAGGTGACTCACCGGACGGCCCAGCCGCCGTCGACCGTGAGCACGGTGCCGGTCACGAATGAGGCCGTGGCTAGGTAGAGAGCCGCGCCGGCGACGTCCTCGGGCCGGCCGAAGTCGCCCGTGAGCGGGTGAAGCTCGGGCAGGCGGGCGACGATCCTGGGGTCAGACTGCGCCCGCAGGCTCATCGGCGTCGCGATCAGGCCGGGCGCGATTGCGTTGACGCGGATCTCGTCCCGCCCGTAGTGGTAGGCCATCGCCCTCGTCAGGGTGATGATCCCGCCTTTGCTCACCTGGTAGGCGTGCGTCGTGAAGTCGTCGTCGCCGGCCATCATTCCCATCACCGACGAGAGGTTGACGATCGCGCCGCCGCCCGCGGCACGCAGAAGCGGGATCGCGTGCTTCGAGCAGAGGAAGACGCTCGTCAGGTTGGTCGCGAGCACCGCGTCCCAGGCCTCGACGGTGCACTCGTCGACCGGCCCGTCACCGAGCGAGCGGCCGCTGATGCCGGCGCCGTTGAAGAGGACGTCGAGCCGCTCGAGGCGGGAGAAGAACGCTTCGACGTCGTCCGGTCGGGTCAGATCGGCCTGCTCGCGGTCGAGTCCGATCACCTCCGCGCCCGCATCGGCAAACGCCCGAGCGACCGCGCCGCCGATCCCGCCGGCGGACCCGGTCACGACAGCCACCTTCGCTCTGAGACCCCCGTGCACGGCGCGCCGATCCTCTCACGCCGGATAGATTCGGCGAGAAGTGAGCGGGATCGGGGCAGCCGTCGTCGGCACGGGATTCATCGGGGTCGTCCACGTGGAGGCGCTGCGGCGCCTCGGTGTGAACGTGACCGGGGTCGTCGGCTCCTCGCCGGGCCGCGCGCGCCAGAAGCCCGGCCTGCCGGAGCCATATGAGAGCTTCGAGGCGATGCTGGACGACGACCGTGTGCGCGTTGTCCACCTGACGACGCCGAACCACCTTCACTACTCGCAGGTGAAGGCGGTGCTCGCGGCCGGCAAGCACGTCGTCTGCGAGAAGCCGCTCGCGCTCACGTCAGAGGAGTCCGGCGAGCTGCTGCGTCTGGCCGAGGACAGCGGCCTCGTCCACTGCACGAACTACAACATCCGCTTCTATGCGCTCTGTCGCGAGGCGCGGGCACGGGTACGCCGCGGTGACATCGGCGCGGTGCACGGCGTCCACGGCGCCTACGTCCAGGACTGGCTCCTGAAGCCGACCGACTGGAACTGGCGGCTCGACCCCGGCCAGGGCGGGGCGCTGCGCGCGGTCGCCGACATCGGCACCCACTGGCTCGACCTGACGAGCTTCGTCAGCGGCAAGCGGATCGGCTCCGTCTTCGCCGATCTCCACACCGTGCACACGACGCGCCGCGTGCCGACCGGGCCGGTGGAGACGTTCGCCGGCGACCAGGACGACGTCGAGCGCGTCGACCGCGCGATCGAGTCGGAGGACATGGCGCACGTCCTGATCCGCTACGAGGACGGCTCGCGCGGGAACGTCACGATCTCGCAGCTCGCGGCCGGCCGGAAGAACTGCCTTGCCTTCGAGCTCGACGGCGCCGAGGGCTCACTCGCCTGGTCGTCGGAGCGGCCGGAGGAGCTCTGGCTCGGCCACCGCGACCGGCCGAACGAGATCTTCCTGCGCGACCCGGCCCAGCTCGACCCGAGCGCCGCGGCGTTCACGGACTATCCCGGCGGTCACGCCGAAGGCTTCCCGGACACGTTCAAGCAGCTCTACAGGGCGGTCTACGCAGCCGTCGAGGAGGGACGCATGCCAGCCGAGCCCGACTTCCCCACCTTCGCCGACGGACACGAGGAGGTCCTGCTCGGCGAGGCGATCGCCCGCTCGGCGGCCGAGGAGCGCTGGACCGAGGTGGCACGGTGAAGCTCGGGTTCCTCACCGCGGCGCTGCCCGACCTCTCGCTCGAGCAGGTGGCGGCGTGGGCGGCGAGCGAGGGCTTCGAGTCGCTCGAAGTCGCCTGCTGGCCCGGGGGCGGGGGAGAGAGGCGGCGCTACGCGGGCGTGACGCATATCGACGTCGACTCGTTCGACCCGGGTGAAGTGCGCGACCTCCTCGACCGCCATGGTCTCGAGATCTCCTCGCTTGCCTACTACCCGAACAACCTCCACCCGGATGACGCCCACCGCGAGGAGGTGAACGGCCACCTGCGCAAGGTCGTCGACGCAGCAGCGGCACTCGGTGTCGAGGTCGTGGGCACGTTCGTCGGCAACGACAAGGACCGGCCGCTGACGGAGAACCTGGAGCGCTTCCGCCGGATCTGGCCCGACCTCGTCCGCCACGCGAGCGGCCGGGGCGTGAAGATCGCGATCGAGAACTGCCCGATGATCTTCAGCGAGGACGAGTGGCCGGGCGGCAACAACCTCGCCTGGTCGCCCGCGATCTGGGAGCAGATGTTCGAGGCGATCCCGGACGAGAGCTTCGGGCTCAACCTCGACCCGTCCCACCTCGTCTGGCTGATGATCGACTACGAGCGCGCGGTCTACGACTTCGCCGACCGGATCTTCCACGTCCACGCCAAGGACCTCGAGGTCCGCCGCGACGGCCTCTACCGGCACGGCACCTTCTCGGCCGGGATGGGCTGGCAGGTGCCGCGGCTTCCCGGCCTGGGCGAGGTCGACTGGCCACGCTTCCTCTCGGCGCTCTACGCCGTCGGCTACGACCGCTGGGTCTCGATCGAGCACGAGGACCGCCGCTTCGAAGGTGACGAGGAGCTCGTCAAGCGCGGCTTCCTGCTCGCGCGCAACACGCTCCGGCCGCTGATCGTCTGAGCGTGAGGGATCTTCCGAGCGACATCGAGACGGACGCCGTGGTCGAGGCCCTGGCCGCCGGCTGGGGCTTCGACGCGGACGCGATCGAGTACGCGGCCGTCGGGGCCGGGAGCTACCACTGGTCTGCGACGGACCGCGGCGGGACGCACGGGTTCGTCACAGTGGACGACCTCGATCAGAAGCGGTGGCTCGGGGAGACGCGCGACGCGGCGTACGAGGCTCTCGGCCAGGCGTTCGACACGGCCACGGCACTCCGAAACGCGGGCCTCGAGTTCGTCGTCGCGCCCATCCCCACGAGCCGCGGCGAGTCACTGCGCCGGATCGGGCAGCGTCACACCGTCGCGCTCTTCCCGTTCGTGGACGGGCGGGCGGGCCGGTGGGGCCCGTACGAGCCCGGCGACCGTGAGGCCGTCGTCTCGATGCTCGCCGCGCTCCACCGCGCCACCGCCGCGGCCGGGACGCGGACTGTTGGCCTCGCGGTCGCCGGCCGGCGCCGTCTCGAGGTGGCGCTCCGCGATCTGAACGAGACGTGGTCGGGCGGGCCGCTCTCCGAGCCGGCACGGCAGGCGTTCTCGAGCCACGCCGCCGACGTCGCCGAGTTCCTATCGCTGGCCGACCGTCTGGCCGCCGGGGTCGAGAGGCGGGGAGCAGCGTGGGTGGTCACGCACGGCGAGCCGCATGCCGGGAACGTGATGCGGGCCGGCACGGGTCACGTGCTCGTCGACTGGGACACGGTGGCGCTGGCCCCGCGCGAGCGCGATCTCTGGTGGCTCGCGGACGAGCCCGGCGACATCGCGGCCTACGCGGACCTGACCGGCCACGAGGTCGACCACGAGGCAGTGGACTTCTTCCGGCTCACCTGGGATCTCAACGACGTCGCGGAGTACCTCAACGTCCTTCGCTCGCCTCACGTCGAGAACGAGGACACGCTCGACGCCTACGAGGGCGTGACGCGGTGCATGCCCAGCCGCGACGAGTGGCTGATCGACTAAGGACTCGTCGACGCAGACGACGTCGTGGCCGCAGGCGGCGGGGTGAAGCCGGTGGCGTAGGAGACCTTGTCCTTGTAGTCCTTTTTGAGGTCGTCGACCCATTTGGTCATCGCCTCGTTCTTCTTTGTCTGCTCGAGTTGCTGTTTGATCGAGGTCTTGACCTCTGCGAGCGGGGTCACCTTGGCCGCCTTGGTGGCGCTGAGCGGCTGGATGATGTGGTAGCCGAACTCGGTCTTGACCGGCTTCGAGATCGCGTTCTTGGCCAGCGCGAACGCGGTCCGGTCGAAGGGGGCGACCGTCTGCCCCTTCGAGATCGTCAGCTTGCCGCCGTTGGCTTTTGAGCCGGTGTCCTCGGAGAACTTCTTCGCCAGCGCCGCGAAATCAGCGCCGCCCTGGAGCTGCGCGTAGAGCTCGTCCGCCTGCTTTTTCGTCTTGACCAGGATGTGGCGCACCTCCCGGCTCTCCGGCTGGCTGTACTGCGCCTTGTTCTTCTCGTAATAGGCCGCAATCTGCTCATCGCTCACCTTCACCTCACCCGTAACCTGCTCGAAAATCTTCTCCGAGATGACCTGGGCCCGAACTTCTTCGCGGATCTGCTCGTCCGTCATGCCCTGCTCGGCGAGTTGCTTCTCGAACTTCGCCTTGTCGCCGCCGAAGTACTGCTTCTGGATCTTCTCCAGCCGCGCATCCACCTGCTTCTCGGTCACCTCGACATCGAGATCGGCAGCCTTCTGCTCAAACTGCTCCCGCTGCACCAGATACTGGACGATCTGGTTGCGCAGCGTCTGGAACTCCTGTGAGCCGGCGGCGGGGAAATCCCGCTTCTGGTTCTTGTAGCTCTTCTTCGCCTGCGCAATCACGGCCTCGTAGTCGCTTCGGGCAATCTCCTCGCCGTCGACGATCGCGACCGCGTCCGCCGGCACGTTCTTGTCGCCGCCGCCACAGGCGGCGAGCACAAGCACCGCCAGCAGTGTCAGCCGCTTCATGCCCGTTTCTCGACATTCCTCGAGAGCAGGAGGGACAGCGCACTCCCCTCGGGGAAGGCGGCGAGATGGACATCGACCCTGGCCGGTGGAGAGCTCGAGCGCCGTTCGGGCGCCTCCTCGCGAAGGGGAAGCGTCACCGTGAGCGCGACCACGGCGGCCACGGCTGCTGCGGACAGCAGGTGCGGCCGGCGAGGGAACAAGCGCCCGCGACGTCTCCGTACGCACGGGCGGGCGGCCGTGCCTCGAAGCAGCGCTTCGAGCTCGACCTCGTGCAGCTCCGGTACCGCCTCGGCTGCTCCGGCCAGGAGGCGGATAACACGGCGTTCCTCGATCTCGTTCGTGATCTCGCGGCTCAACGGAGCTCCTCGAGCAGCCGCCGACGAGCCCGCGCGGCTCGCGACTTCACGGTTCCGACCCTGACTCCCAGCACCTCTGCGACCTCGACCTCGGACAGGCGCAGGAGATAGCGCAGCAACAGCACTTCCCGCGCTGCGGCCGGCAAGCGCTCCAGGGCGGCGAGCACGTCGGCCGCGTCGTCGTCCTCGTAGGACTGCTCGACTCTCGACAGCGGCACCGTGCGGGAGCGCTTACGCGCGCTGTCGGACGCCTTGTGTGCTGCGATCCCTGCCAACCACGACCACGGACGGTCCTGGTCGCGTAGCCGCGGCAAGCCCTGCCAGGCGGCAAGCAGCGTCTCCTGCAGCGAGTCGCGTGCATCTCGCTCGTCGCCCAGCCGCAGCACGAGGAATCGGTAGAGGCGTTGCACGTACGGCAGCACGAATGCCTCGAAGTCCCCGTCGCCGTACGACCGCTGCAGCCGACCCTCAGCCGACGCCGCGGGCGTTGCAAGACCTCGTTGCGGATGCTCCATCGCCATTGCCTTCTAACAGGTAGTCGCTCCTCGCCGCACAAAGGTTCCCGGCGCCGCGGTCCCGGGGTCAGCCGCCGCTGATGGCGGCGATCACGTCGACCCGCGAGCGCGCCTCGATCGCAGTCTCGAGCGTCGCGCGCTCTCGATCGACGTACACGTGGATGTGACGACGCAACTCCGGTCCCGGTTCGCACAGGCGGTCGCGGAAGCCCGGCCAGCGCTCCTCGAGGCGATCGAGCGCCTCGTCGACCGTGGTGGCGTCGATCTCGAGGCGGCGCGGAAGCCCCGCGAAGAGCGGCTGCAGCGTCGAGGGCAGATAGAGCTCGGCCATGGTCAGTCGACGATCGCAACCTCGACGGACGCGATGCCCGGCAAGTAGCTCGCGATCTCACGCCAGCTCTGGCCCTCGTCGGCGCTCGCGAACAGCTGTCCCGTGCTCGTGCCGAAGTACACGCCCGGCACCTCGTGCGTGTCGATCGCCATGCCTTCGCGCAGGACGCCGACATGCGCGTCCTGTTGCGGCAGCCCGTCGCCGAGCCGCTGCCACGTCGCGCCCGCATCACGCGTACGCCAGACGGCCGCACTCCCGCCGGGCATGCAGCGCCCGTGGCCGGGGTCGAGCGGGATCACGTAGAAGGTGTCGCGCTCGTGCGGGTGCGCGCCCGCCGCGAACCCGAACTCGGTCGGAAGGCCCTCGGAAATCTCCGTCCAGGACACTCCCGCGTCGTCGCTGCGATGCATGCCGACGTGGTTCTGCTGGTACAAGCGGTCGCTGTCGACCGGCGACATCACGAGCTTGTGGACGCAGTAGCCGACCTCGGGGTTCTCGAGCGGCCAGTCGGCGCGCAACCCGTGATTGCGCGGCGTCCACGACGTGCCGTCGTCCGTGGTCTCGAAGATGCCGATGCCCTGGACGATCGCCCAGTAGCGGGCCGGATCGTCGGGGTGCGGGAGGATCGCAGGCACGCCGAGGTGCCCAGGCGGCTGGTTCGCCGGGTCGTTCCACGACTCGCTGCCCGGCTGGCCCTCGAGCCTGCTCAGGACCTTCCAGGTCTGGCCGCCGTCACCGCTCTCGAAGACGCCGGGCATCTCCGCGCCCGCGAAGAGTCGCCCGTGAGCCGCGGTGAGGCCCGAGACCTTCGAGAGCTTGAGCCCGGAGTCGCCGTACTCGAGCCCGTCGCTCGACTGCGTCCACGTCTCGCCGCGGTCGAGGCTGCGCCAGATGCTCGCTCCGTGCCATTCGCTCGCGCCGGCCGCGTAGATCGCGCCGGTGTCGGCGTCGTGGACGGCGTGGTAGATCGGCCATCCTTCGCAGAACGGGCCACGCAGCTCCCATTCCTGGCGCTGTTCGTTGCTCTCGAGGAGGAAACAGCCCTTGCGGGTCCCGACCATCACGAGCGTCTTCGACATGGATTCACCTCCGGTAGCGACGGCGTACGCCGTTCAACCTGTTCAGACGGCGCGGCGACGTGAAACTCATCGGTATGACGAACGGCGAGCGCCGGAATCGACAACCGCGGCGGCACGTCAGCTGACGACGTCGACGAACTCGCCCGTGGCCTCGTCCTTGAGGATCAGCTTCGAGCGGCCGTCCGGCATCTTCTCCTCCTTGATCACCGTCTTGCCGTCGTGCTCCCGCCGCGCGCGCGCGATCCGGGGGACGCCCGCGCCGCGCCAGTCGTCCAGCTGCACCCGCTCCCACTGCCGTGTCTCGGCGGAGCGGTAGCAGGCGTCGATGATCGCGTTGACGACGTAGCCGTCGTAGAACGTCTCCCGCGGGGCCCGGCCGGAGTCGATCGCGTCGAACATGTCCGTGAACATGTCGACGTAGCCCAGCTCCGCCACCTCGTCGCCGACCGGGAAGAGCCAGCCGCTCGCGCTCTCGGCCTTCTCGGCGACGTAGCCCTCGCCGGCGCCGGAGCTGAACATCTCGAAGCCGGTGCGGAGGAAGTGGTTCGTCCAGATCGTCCCCTCGGTGCCGGCGACCTCGTCGCGGAGGTCCATGCCGCCGCGGAACGTCCAGCTGACCTCGAACTGGCCCATCGCGCCGCTCTCGAAGCGGATCAGCGCGATCGCGTTGTCCTCGGCCTCGATCGGATGGACGAGCGTGTCCGTCCAGCACATCACCTCCACGGGCCGGTTCTCCTTGCCCATGTACGAGCGGATGATCTCGATGCAGTGGCAGCCGAGGTCGACGATCGGCCCGCCGCCGGCCTGCGCCGCGTCCCAGAACCAGGCGCTGTGGGGGCCTGGGTGCGTCTCCCGCGAGCGTGCCCAGAGCACGTCGCCGATCTGGCCGGCCTGCACAGAGGCGACGGCCTTGAGCGTCTTCGGCGTGTAGACGAGATCCTCGAGGTAGCCACCGAAGACACCGGCGGCCTCGACCGTGTCGAGCATCCGTTTCGCCTCCGCGGCCGTGCGGGCGAGCGGTTTCGTGCAGAGGACGGCCTTGCCGTGCTTCGCGCAGAGCTCGACCGCCTCCTCGTGCAGCTGGTTCGGAAGCCCGATCACGACCGTGTCCGTCTCCGGATGCGCGATTGCCTCCTCGAGGTCGGTCGTCCAGGAGGGCACGTCGTTGTCGGCGCAGAACGCTTTCGCCCGCTCCTCGGAGCGCGAGTAGACGACCTGGACGCGGTCGCGGTTGCGCTGCCCGTGCAGCGTTCTGGTGTAGAAGAGACCGATGAGACCCGTGCCGAGCATGCTCACCCTGTGGCCGACCACCGTGCGACTTCCTCCTCGTTCGACGACGACGTGAGCACGGAGCCTACGCGGTACCTCGCGGCCGCCAAAGAGCTGCTCGAGCGGCTCGAAAGCCAGAGCGCGGCCGTCTCCGAGGTCGCACGGCTCTGCGCGGACGCGATCGCGGCCGGCGGCCTCGTCCACCTTTTCGGCACCGGCCACTCGCGGATCCCGGTCGAGGAGATGTTCCCGCGCTACGGCTCCTATCCGGGCTTCCACCCGATCGTCGAGCTCTCGATGACGTTCCACACGCAGGTCGTCGGCGCGAACGGCCAGCGGCAGGCGATGTTCATCGAGCGGGTGGAGGGCCTCGCGGAGGCGATCCTCTCCAACTTCGAGCTCGCGCCGCCGGACGTGATGATCGTCTTCAGCGCCAGCGGCCTCACCGCCGTGCCGATCGAGATCGCGATCGGTGCGAAGGCGCGCGGACTGCCTGTCGTGGCGGTGACGTCGGTGGCGCAGTCCGAGGCGGGGGAGGTCACGCATCCGACAGGCACCCGCCTGCTCGACCATGCGGACGTCGTGCTCGACCTCTGCACGCCGGCGGGCGACGCGCTCGTCGAGCTCGACGGGCTCGAGACGCCGATCGGGCCGGGCTCGACGATCGCGGCGGTCGCGCTCGTCAACGAGATCAAGGTGCAGACGGCGGCGCTGTTGCTGGAACGCGGAGCGCTGCCGCCCGTGCTGACGAGCGCCGCGGTCGTCGGGCGCGAGGAGTCGCGTCGGCTCTTCGATGCCGCCTATGCCGAGCACGCCCGCCGGGCGGGCGCGGCCCTACGCGTGTCCGACGGGGCTGCCGGCCGCGAGCCAGCGGGGTAGGTACTCGCGGGCGAAGAGCTCGTTCGCGGCCATCGTCGCGGCTCCGATCACGCCGGCCCGGTCGTCGAGCGCCGAGCGCCGGACGGTCAGATCACGCGTCGCGAGCGGCAGCGAGCGCCGGTAGATCGCCTGGCGGATCGTCGCGAGCAGCAGGTCGCCCGCTCCGGCAACACCGCCGCCGATCACGATCAGGGATGGGTTGAAGAAGTTGACGATCCCGGTGAGCATCTGCCCGATCAGGCGACCCGCCTCGGTGATCAGCTCGATGCTGACGGGGTCGCCGTGCTTCGACGCGACGGCGACGTCTGCCGCGTCGAGGAAGCCCTTCTCGTCCAGCAGCGCGCGCAGGATCTCGCTGCGGCCCTCGCGCGCCGCCGCTTCCGCGTCGCGCGCGAGGGCGGCGCCGCCCGCGAACGCCTCGAGACAGCCGCTCATCCCGCAGCGGCAGGTCACCTCGCGACCGGCCTGGACGTGGATGTGGCCGACGTCGCCGGCCGAGCCCTTGGCGCCGCGGTGGATCCGGCCGTCGACGACGATGCCGGCGCCGATCCCGGTGCCGATCTTGACGAAGACGAAGTCGTCGACGCCGCGGCCGCAGCCGGCCGTCAGCTCGCCGAGCGCCATCACGTTGACGTCGTTGTCGACCCACACCGGCACACCGCGCTCGGCGAAGCGCTCCCGCACCGGATAGCTGTCCCAGCCCGGCATGATCGGCGGCGAGACCGGCCGGCCCGACTCGAACTCGACGGGGCCGGGGACGCCGATGCCGATCCCCCAGAGCGAGCCGGTGGCGCCGGCCTCGGCGACGCACTCGTCGAAAAGCTGCTCGACGCGCGCGAGGACGGCGTCCGGCCCGGCCGCGATGTCGGACGCCTCCTGCCTGTGGACGGCGATCACGCCGGCGAGATCCGCGAGCGCGACGTCCGTGCTCGTCGCGCCGAGGTCGGCCACGAGCAGGTAGCCCGCGTCGGCGCGGAAGCGCAGCAGCCGCGGCGCCCGCCCGCCCGTCGAGACGCCGACGCCGTCTTCGGCGAGGAGGCCGTAGTCGAGCAGCGCGTCCACCCGCTGCGTCAGCACGGAGCGGCCGAGGCCGGTTGCCTGTGCGAGCTCGGCGCGCGACGACGGTCCGTGCGCACGGACGTGGTCGAGCACCGCGACGACACCGTCGGGCTCGAGAGCGATGCGGGCCTGGGTGGCCACTTCGGCTCCGAGTGTAAGGACATCTGTTGCGATCGACAAGACTTCTCTTGAATTACGACAAAAGAGGTTGTAGGGTCGCCGCGATGACACGGCGCCGCTTGTTCGCTGCGTCTCGTGGGTCGTAGACTCGTCCCCGGAGACTTCAGGAGAGGGAGGAATCGCATGACGCAAGGCAGGATTCGCGGCCGCCTCGGCGCGCCGCTCGTTGCACTGTCGATCGTGACACTCGTCGCGGTCATGGGAATCGTCGGCACAGCCAGTGCCAAGCCGACGCAGGAGAAGTGGGTGCTCGGCGTCAGCAACACGCTCGTCGGCAACGGCTGGCGCGAGGAGATGATCTGCGCGGTCAAGGCCCAGGCGCTCTCGAGCGGCAAGGTCTCGAAGGTGATCGTCGCCAACCGCAACGGTGGCCCGGCGGAGCAGATCGCCGACATCCGCAACCTGATCTCGGCCGGCGCGAACGCGATCATCATCAACCCGTCGAGCGCGAACGCGCTCAACTCGGTCGTCGCCCAGGCGGCCGCGCGCGGGGTGAAGATCGTGTCCGTCGACCAGCGGATCACGGCACCGCAGGCCTTCAACGTGACGAACGACCAGGTCGCGTACGGCCGGCTCGGCGCCGCGTGGCTGTTCAAGAAGCTCGGCGGGAAGGGCAACGTCGTCGAGATGCGCGGCATCGCCGGCGTCCCGGCCGACACCGACCGGCACAGGGGCTTCCAGCAGGCGCTGAAGCAGTACCCGGGGATCAAGGTCGTCAAGCAGACGTTCACCCAGTGGTCGTTCGCACCGGGTGGCAAGCAGATGCTCGACATCCTCAACTCCGGCGTGCAGGTCGACGGCGTCTGGACCTCCGGGATCGACTACACGGTCGTGAACGCGTTCAAGACGGCCGGCAAGCCGTACGTGCCGGTGGTCGGCGCGGACAACAACGCGTTCCTCAAGCAGCTGATGACCCTGAACCCGAAGTTCCAGGGCTCGGCCGTGACGAATCCGGCAACGATCGGCGGCGTCGGTGCCGCGGTCGCGATCAAGGTGCTCGGCGGCGGGACCGTGAAGAAGTGGGTCAAGCTGACGCCCGAGGTCTGGGATATGGCGAACGACTCGAAGACGATCAAGTCGTATTACTCGCCGAAGCGGCCGCCGACGTACAGCTCGCAGCTGTTCATCAGGCCGTGGACGACGTACACCGCGGCCCAGCTCACGGGCTGCAAGGGGCCGTAACCCCTGGGGCGAAGAGGGAGGGGGCGCCAACCGGCGCTCCCTCCCTCACCCACGCATGAGCCTCCTGACCGCACGCGAGGTGTCGAAGCGTTACGGCCCCGTCGTCGCGCTGCGGTCGGCCACGCTCGTCGTCGAGCCGGGCGAGGTGCACGCCCTGCTCGGGGCAAACGGCGCCGGCAAGAGCACGCTCGTGAAGGTGCTCACCGGCGTGATCCGGTCGGACGGCGGCACGATCCTCGTCAACGGCAAGGAGAGCAGCGTCTCGTCGCCGGCACAGGCAGCCCGCATCGGCCTTGCGCCCGTGTTTCAGGATCCCGCGCTCGTGCCCGACCTGACGATCGCACAGAACCTGCGCCTGACGGGGACTCCCGTCGCCGAGGTCAGGCGTCACCTGCGCGAGCTCGACCTCGAGATCGACTTCGACGAGCAGGCTGTCGACGTACCGCTGCCGCTGCTGCGCATGATCGACCTCGCGCGCGCACTCGCCCGCGACCCGCAGCTGCTGATCCTGGACGAGATCACCGCCGCGCTCCCCGCCGACCTCGCCGAGCGCGTCTTCGACGTGATGCGGCGCCAGAAGGAGAGCGGCCGCTCGGCGCTCTTCATCACCCACCGCCTCCGGGAGGTGATCGCCCATTGCGACCGCGCGACCGTGCTGCGGGACGGCGGCGACGTGGGGACGCTCGTGCCGCGCGAGGGCGGTGAGGAGAAGATCGTCGAGTTCATGCTCGGCGAGGAGGTCGCGCGCGCGACCGGCAGCGCCGAGGCGACGCCGCCGCGGGAGCGGATCGTGCTCGCCGAGGGGCCGACGGCGCTCGAGGTGCGCGGCCTGCAGGTCGGCGAGACGCTCACCGACGTCTCGTTCGTGCTCCGGCCGGGCGAGATTCTCGGGATCGCGGCGCTCGAGGCGCAGGGCCAGGACGAGCTCTTCGGCGTGCTCTCGGGCCAGCAGAAGCCGACGGCCGGGGAGATCCTCGTTCAGGGCAACGCGCTACGTGCCCGGCATCCCTACGACGCGATCCGCGCCGGCGTCGTGCTCGTCCCCGCCGACCGGCTCCAGGCACTGCTGCCGCAGCGCTCGATCGCCGAGAACATCGCGGCACCGCGCTTCAACAACCCGCGCCGCTGGGGGCCGATCGCAATGCGCGAAGAGCGTCGGCGCGTGCAGGGCGCGATCGACGCTCTCTCGATCGACACGCGCGCCCAGCGCCAGGTGCGCCGCCTCTCCGGCGGCAACCAGCAGAAGGTGACGATCGCGCGCTGGCTCGCGAACGGCTTCCAGACGCTGCTCTGCTTCGACCCGACCCGCGGCATCGACGTCGGCACCAAGCGCCAGATCTATGCGCTGCTGCGGCAGCTCGCCTCCGACGGCGCCGCCGTGCTCCTCTTTACGAGCGAGCTCACCGAGATCCCGCTCGTCTGCGACCGCGCCGTCTGCCTCTACGGCGGCAAGGTGACCGCGGAGCTCGACGCCGCCGGCGCCGACGAGGCAACGCTGCTGCGGGCGATGCACGGCCTCGAGAGCGAGGCGGCATGACGCAGTCATGCCGCTACGAGGGGGCGCGGGGGAAACCGGGTTTCCCCGGCGCGACCGAGCCGAAGGCGAGGGAGGCGGCATGACGTCCGTCGCCGCCGAGACGCCGCGGACGGGGATCCACTGGCGCCGTCTCGCGCGCCGACACGGCTGGACGGTGGGCGTCTACCTCCTCCTCATCGCCCTGATCCTCTACTGGCGGACGATCCCGGCGGGGTGGGGGACATTCGACGTCCAGTCGCTCGCGATCGACGCGCTCCCGTTTGCCTTCGCCGCGATGGCGCAGGCGGTCGTGGTCATCTCCGGCGGGATCGACCTCTCGATCGGCTCGCTGATGAGCCTCGTCAACGTGGTCTCCGCGAAGTACATGTTCGACGCGACGACGGGGCAGCCCGTCAGCTTCCGAGAGGCGATCGGACTCGCGATCGTCCTCATCATCGGCGCCGCTCTCGCGGGCGCACTGACCGGTCTGATCATCACCGTGACGAAGGTCGCGGACATCATCGTCACGCTCGCGATGCTGTTCGTCTGGGGCGGAGCCGCGCTCGCGGTGATGCAGATCCCCGGGGGTGGGACGCCGCTCGAGTTCTCGAAGCTCGCGATCGGCTACACGCTGACGCCCTGGCTTCCGTCCGGCCTCGTCATCCTCGCCGCGGCCGTGCTCCTCTTCTGGGTGCCGATCCGCTGGCGCAAGCCCGGCCTCTCGCTCTACGCGATCGGCTCGAGCAGGAACGCGTCGTTCCTGGCCGGGATCTCCGTCTCGTGGACACGGATCGGCGCCTACGCGCTCGGCTCGGCCTTCGCCGGCATGGGCGGCCTGGCGCTCACCGCCACGTCGGGGATCGGCGACGCGCTCTCCGGCCAGTACTACACGCTGAACAGCGTCGCCGCAGTCGTTCTCGGCGGCGTCGCGCTCGTCGGCGGCATCGGAGGCCTGATCGGGCCGATCGCGGCCGCGTTCGTGCTCACCCTCGTCAAGTCGATCATGATCCTCAAGGGCGTCGACCAGAACTGGGCGCAGGTGATCCAGGGGACGCTGATCGTGCTCGTCGTCATGATCGGCGGCCTCGCGCTCCGCCAGCGGGGAAAGAACCTGTGACCTCGGCACCGCAGGCCGCCGAGCCGTCGACGACGCGCTTCGACCCGCGGCGGCTCTTCGCCGACAACCCTGTCGTCGTGCTGACGCTCGTCTTCGTCGGCCTCTTCGTCGCCACCGACATCGTCAACCGGGTCCAGTCGAGCGAGGCGTTCCTGACGCCGAAGCAGGTCTCGACGACATTCCTCTACGCGGCGATCCTTGGCCTGATGGCCGCCGGGCAGACGCTCGTGATGCTGACCGGCGGCGTCGACCTCTCCGTCGCGACGACGGCCACGACCGGTGCCTTCATGATCTCCAGCTTTGCCACCGACGGCGCCGCGAAGGCGATTGCCGTCGCCCTGCTCGCCGGCCTCGGAATCGGGATCGTCAACGGGATCGGCGTCGCGATCTTCCGCGTCAACCCGCTGATCATGACGCTGGGGGTGAGCACGGTCACGCTCGGCGCGCTCACGATCTACAGCCAGACACGGTTCCTCGCACCTGCGCCGGACCTCGTCACGAAGCTCGGCTCCGAGCGCTTCTTCACCTACATCCCCTACGGCCTGCTCGTCTGGGTGCCGATCTCGGCGCTGATCATCCTCGGCCTCCGCTACAGCGGCTTCGGCAGGATGATCTACGCCGTCGGCGACAATGCGGTCGCCTGCCGGCTCGCCGGGGTGCGCACGTGGCAGGTGCTGCTCGCGGTCTACGCGCTCTGCGGCATGCTCAGCGCAGTCGCCGGGATCCTGCTCGTTGGCTTCAACGACGCGGCCGACCTCGGAATCGCGACACCGTTCCTGCTTCCTTCGGTCGCGGCCGTCGTGATCGGCGGCACGTCGATCTTCGGCGGCGTCGGCGGCTATGCGGGGACGATCCTCGGGGCCCTGATCCTGACCGTGCTCGACTCGCTGCTGACGATCCTGAACGCGTCCCAGGCCGTTCGCCAGATCCTCTACGGGCTGATCATCCTCGCGCTCGCCGCGATCTACGCCCGCGCCGCCTCGACGGACTGAGCACCCGCCGCAGCGGCGCTCGCGCAGGACTAATGTCGCGGCCGTCGCATCCCGATAGCGCTCGTTAGGATCGGTCCGCGTAGGAGGAACGCCATGCGGCAAGCGATCGGGATCGTCGGGGTCGTCAACCTCGTGCTGTTTGCTGCGATAGCGGGCGTCTGCGTGCGGCAGTGGCTGCGCCACCGGTCCTTGACTGCGCTGTGGGCAGCGCTGGCATTCGTCAGCCTCGCCACCGTCGCCGGCTCGGGGTACCTGCTCCCGGACGAGCCGGGCTCGCCTGTCGAGAAGGTCGCGCTCCGGACGGCGGTCGTGCTGCTGGTGCTCTTCCCGTATCTGCTCTACCGGTTTGCCGCGGCGTTCGAACCGGCCAAGCGACCGCTGGCCCGCTTCGTCGACTCGCTCACCTCGACGCTCGTGGTGGCAACGATCGCGCTGCCGTCCTTCCCGGCGGAGGGCGAGTCGTGGCCGTGGTGGTTCGTGCTCTACGTGCTCGCCTTCCTCGTGCACTGGTCGGTGCTGCTGCTGCTCGTCGCGATCAGGCTCTGGCGGGCCGGCAGGTTCGAGGCGACCGTGGCGCGTCGGCGGATGCAGATGCTCGCGCTCGCGTCGACTGCGTTGGCTGTGACGCTGCTGGTCAGCGTCGGTGCGGGAGATGACCATTCGTGGTTCGCGCTCACGGTCGGCCTGCTCGGAACACTGAGCGCAGTCGGATTCTTCCTCGGCTTCGCGCCGCCCGCGGTGCTGCGGTTGCTGTGGCGCCGACCCGAGCAAACGCGGATGCAACTCGCGATCGGCGAGCTGATGGGAGCGACGACGGAGCACGACGCGGCGGCGCGGGTGCTGCCGCCGATGGCCGAGATGGTCGGGGCCCGCGGAATCGTGCTCGAGGGACCCGACGGGGCAGTGGTCGCGGAGCACCGGACCGGAGCAGACGATTCGAACGGCGACGTCAGGCGGTTCGAGTTCCCGTTCGGCACGATCGTCGTCCACACGAGCGCTTTCGCGCCGTTCTTCGGCGACGAGGAGCGCAAGCTCCTGTACGCGCTCGGCTCGCTGACGAGCCTCGCGCTCGACCGCTCACGCCTGTTCGCGCAGGAACGCCAGGCGCGGGAGGCGCTCGAGCGGGCCGACGAGCTGAAGAGCGAGTTCGTCGCCCTCGCCGCGCACGAGCTGCGCTCGCCGGTGAGCGCGATCTACGGGATCTCGGAGACGATCGCGGAGCGCCGGCAGCAGCTCACGCCGGATCAGCTGGTGGAGCTGCAGACGGCGTTGACGACACAGATCCGCCGCCTGCGCGAGCTCGTCGAGCAGCTGCTCGACCTTTCCCGGCTCGACGCCGAAGCGGTCACGATCAATCCGCAGCGCGTGCGCGTCCGCGAGCGGCTCGAGCGGATCGTCCACGCTGTCGCGCCGCTCGACGCCGCCAGGATCGGGATCGAGGCCGACGCGACCCTCGAGGCGAACGTCGATGTCGACGCGCTCGAGCGGATCGTCTCCAACCTGCTCGTGAACGCGTGCCGCTACGGAGAGCCGCCGGTCGTCGTCCGCGCTGCACAGAACGGTGGCGTGCTGCATGTCACCGTGGAGGACAGTGGGCCGGGCGTGCCGGACGAGTTCGTGTCGCAGCTCTTCGACCGTTTCGCCCGCGATGCCTCGAGCGCCGCGACCGTGGCCGGGACCGGGCTCGGGCTCGCGATCGCCCGCTCGTACGCGCGCGCGCATCACGGCGAGGTCAGCTACCGGCCGGCAGCCCCTCGCGGCGCGGCGTTCGAGCTGACGCTGCCGGTCCCGTTGCCGGCCTAGAAAGGACGTTGAGAGGGGCGCGCCCAGCAGGAGCTGCGGCACTCCCACAAGTGCGATCGTTGACCACGAGCGCCTCCGGGGGACCGGGGGGTCGCTCGGGCGGCTCGGTCGCAGGGCGCGCCCATGCTCACTTTGCCCCGATGCGGGGAGCCCCGAGTCCCCTTTTTGGGGGTCGCAGCGTTAAGAAGCGGTTGTCCTGCAACGGTCTACACTGGGGCAATGCGACAGTCATGGGGCGATTTCCTCAAGGTTGCCGGTGCCCGAGCGCACGGCGTCCAGGTCTACGGGGATGCCGCCGATCTCGCGGAGTCGGTCGCCTCGTACCTGGCCGCCGGATTCGAGCGGGGCCAGCCGGGTGTTCTCGTCGCCACGCCCGAGCACCTGAGCCTGTTCGCCGACCGGCTCGGCGCGCGTGGCTGGGCGCTCGAAGGGGCTGAGGACGCCGGCCTCGTGGTCGTCGCAGACGCCGAGGAGACGCTTGCCTCGATCGTCGGGCCGAACGGGCTCGAGCGCGGCAGGTTCGAGCACGTGGTCGGCGATTTGCTCGACCGGGTGCAGCACGGGCCGGATGATCGTCCCGCGCGCGTGTTCGGCGAGATGGTCGACCTGCTCTGCCGGCGCGAGCAGGCGGACGCTGCCGACGAGCTCGAGCGGCTCTGGAACGCGCTCGCGCAGCAGCGGCGGTTCTCGCTCCTCTGTGGCTACCGCCTCGACGTCTTCGACTCGCACGCGCAGAGCGAGACGCTGCCGCACATCTGTCGCGAGCACTCGCACGTCCTGCCCGCCCGCAACTACCCGCGCTTCGCCCGGGCGGTGGACAGCGCCCTGCGCGAGGTCCTTGGCCCGAACCAGGCGGCGACGGTCTACGTCCTCGTCTCGCGCGAGCCGGGCCACGACCAGATCCCACTCGCGCAGTCGATCCTGATGTGGGTGAGCGAGAACATGCCGAAGCAGTCGAGCCAGATCCTCGCCGCTGCGCGGACGCACTACGTTCGCCCCGCTGCCTGAAGCTGGCCAATTGTTGGAGCCGTGGCGGGTCGGCGACCCTGCCATGCTGGGCGCGATGGGGTGGGCGTCGGCCGGGCCGCCGAACCGGCGCTCGCCCCCGTACTCAACTTTCGCGCGCGGCCCGCGTCTAGGACTGCAAGGCGTGGAGCGCAGGCGCGCGGAGGGCGGCCGTCTCGCGGCGCCTGCGTGCCCACGTCGAGGAGATGCCGTCGGCGCCTTGAAGACGTAGGCGCGCCGACGGCGACTCCTCAAGAAAACGGCTGCAGGGACCGTCGTCGGCGCCTAACGCTCGAAGCTTGAGCGCCACCTGCGCTCGCCGGCCTCGATCCGCGACGCGATGCACGACCCAGACGGCCACGAGTGCGTACGCCCAGCCGAGGAGGATGTCGACGACGTAGTGCTCGGCGGTGTAGACGAGTGCGAACGCCATCGCCGCCGGATACAGCGCCAGCAGGGGACGGGCCCAGCGCGCCGAGCGCCAGAGAAAGAGCGTGATCAGCAAGGTGTACGCGGCGTGGAGCGAGGGCACGGCGGCGACGGGGTTCGCGTACTCGGATCCGCGCTCGAACAGCCCTTCGAACGAGAAGGAGAGGAAGGGGATGTGACCGGAGATCGGGCCGATCAAGCGCGTCGTCTGGTCGAGCTCGCCTTCCCGGCTCGCGAGCCACGGTGGGGCGGCGGGGAAGAGTGCGAACGTGACGAACGCCATCCCGGCGAGCAGCGCGACGCAGGCGACGTAGCGGCGAAAGCGTCCGCGCGCGAAGAACCAGAGCAGCCCGGCCAGGAGGTACGTGGCGACGAAGTAGCTCACGTAGACCGCCCAGGAGGCGTAGTCGTACCAGCGCAGGTCCGACGCCCCATGCCAGAGCCGATCCTGCAGCCAGACGGTGGGGACCGTGCCGCCCAGGAGGAATGCGTCCGCCTCGAGCTGCGGCCGATACCAGGCCGAGAAGAGCAGACCGTCGGCGTGTCCGCGCAGCAGGTCGTAGGCCGCGAGCACCAGCGCAAACGGCAGCCACTCGAAGACGACGCCGCGGAACCAGCCCCCGAGATTCGTCGTCGAGAGCGCAAGCAGCCCGAGCACGATCCAGAGAAGCAGCCGCTCGCGCCCGACCGGTATGCCCTCTCGCCACATGTACGCGCTGAGCGCGGCCACGTAGAGAGTCGGCGCGACCCAGCGCACCGGCCGAGGTGACAGAACCCGGACCTCCACGCGCCGAGGCTAACGCGGCGCGAGGGTCAGGGGGGCGCCGCCGTTGGTCAGGCAGCGCTGAACGCTGTTCGCTAGCTAGGCGTGGCGGGCTCGATGAGCTCCCGCGCGCGCTCCAGATCGCTCGGCGCGACGAGGATCTCGCGCGGCCCGCCGCTCCCCGTTGCTTCCCACGCACCGACACCCATGTCCGTCTGGCGGTCGTTGCAGGCGATTCCCTCGGTCCTCAGCAGACCGCAGATCGCCGCGGCCTCGATCCCGTCGCCGACCACGGTGAGGCGAACTCCGAACACCAATCAACAGTAACAGTGGGTCGTCAGGCCGCCGGCACGCGGCGTGCGACGTCGCTGATCACGTCCGCCAGCTCCTGCGGGCGCGACCACATCGGCCAGTGGCTCGTGGGCAGGTCGACCCAGGTGACGTCGTGCAGCTCGGCGAGGCCGCGGAGCCACGCCGGGTTCTGCTCCTGGGCGTAGGCCTTCACCTGATCGGACGGGAAGCCCGTGCAGATGATCGTGCTCGGGATGTCGAGACGCGCTTCGTTGGTCAGCTCGGCTCCCTCGCGGAGCACGCCGCCCGGTTGCGGAACCGCCCGTTGTCGAAACGTCTCGAGCTGCTCCTCGCTGAGCCCGTCGAGGTTCTCGCTCTCGGCGAGATCCTCGGGCGAGGGCATGGGCAGCTCGACGCCGTCGAAGTTCGGGTCCATCGCACCGATCCCGGGCGCGGAGTCGACATAGACCATGGCCGCGATCTTCTCGGGGACGCGGTCGCTCGCGGCGTAGCCGGCGAACCCGGTGCCGCTGTGGACGGCGAGCACGACCGGAGCCTCGGCCGCCTCGACCGCGTCGCAGATCGTGTCGACGTGGTCCGACATGGTGATCGCGGATCGGTCGGCGTCGGCCGACTCGAGACCGGGCAGTGTCAGCGCGGAGACGTCGTGGCCGTCGGCACGCAACGCGACCGCGACCTCGTCCCACGCCCACGCGCCGAGCCAGAATCCGGGAACCAGGATGATCGGTGCGGCAGCCATGCATCGATCCTACGGGTCTGCTCGGCCTGATGGCGCGGTCGTGAGAGACGGGCGATACCCAGAGGGTCTAGAGTCAGATGAACCCTCGAAAGGAGTCGATCATGGCCCTCGCACGAGTCGTGTCCTTTGATGGCGTCAATGCCGAACGAATGGCCGAGATGCAGAGCGAGATGCAGAGCGGGGAGCGGCCAGAGAACGTGCCGGCGAAGGAGATCATCGTTCTCCACGACCCCGAGGGCGAGAAGTCGGTCGTGATTCTCTTCTTCGAGAACGAGGATGACTACACGCGTGGCGACGAAACGTTGAGCGCAATGCCGGCCGGCGACACTCCCGGTCAACGCACGTCGGTAGGGAAGTACGAGGTCGCGTTTCGCATGACGGACTAAGCGGCGCGTGTCGCGGTCGGAGGCACGGCGGTACAGATTCGCCTTCGGGGGAGTAGGCTCTGTCGCTCGGGGAATCAAAGGGGAGGAGCTTCATGTACAGGATCATCGCGGCCTCCGTGGCCGCGCTCACTCTTGTGTTCGCGGGGCTGGCTGGGGCCGTCGTTTTCGGGACGCCCGACGGAAATCGCCATCCGAACGTCGGCGCTCTGCTCGCGCCGCAGGCGTACTCGGACGGGACGTGGGCGTCCTGCACCGGCACATTGATCTCACCCACGGTCTTCCTGACCGCCGCACACTGCGACTGGGGCGTTCCGCGTCTGGCGGTCACGTTCGACTCGGTCTACGACGCGGATACGGGCACCGAGTACTGGGGCACCTGGCACGCGGATCCGCTGTTCCGCGGCGCCCAGAGCGATACCCACGATCTCGCAGTCGTCGTGTTCGACCAACCCGTCACCGGGATCACCCCGGCGCGGCTTCCCACGGCTGGATCCCTTGCGAACCTGCCGAGCAACCAGGGCTTCACGTCGGTTGGTTACGGCGCACAGTCGGTGAGCATCGATCGTGGGCCGACCTTCCACTACGCGGACGTTCGGTATGTCGCGACGAGCAACAGGCTGTTCTCGATCAACAAGGCGTGGCTGCGCATCTCGATGAATTCGACGCTTGGTGACGGCGGTACCTGTTACGGCGACTCCGGTGGCCCGAACTTCCTCGGCGCCGGTCCGACCGAGACGAACATCGTGGCTGCGACAACAATCACGGGCGACTTCATGTGCCGGGCGACGAACGTCACCTACCGGCTCGACACCGAATCAGCGCGGAACTTCCTCGGGCGATTCGTTCAGCTTCCTTAGTCATAGTCAACGTGAGGCAGCGGTCGCGTAGCAGCGACGACGCGACCGCTGCCTCAGATGAGACAGCGATCCTCGGAAGCAGCCGTGAGCACCTCCGCGATCCTCTGCTCCAGCGCGTCGAGCGTGAACGGCTTGTCGAGCTCGGGGTAGTCGCCGGGTGGCCCGTCGATTCCGCTGCCGACGAGCAGGATCGGGATCGTCGGATCGCGGCGCCGTAGCTCATCCGCGAGCCTGCCGCCGTTCATTCCGGAAAGCCGCTGCTCGCTGATGACGAGACCGATCGGCTCCTCGGAATGCTCGAAGAGCGCGAGCGCGCTCTCCGCGTTGGTCGCCAGCAGGACGTGATGGTCTCGGCGCTCGAGTGCGCGACGAAGCATCGTGCGGACAATCGCGTTTGCTTCAACGACGAGAATCGCCGTCGCACCCCGCGGCGCACTGGAAGTTGTGTAGTCCATAGAACGAAGTCCGGTTCTGCGGGGAGAACTTGCAGGCTGCATGCTCGAATCCCTCGAATGAGGAACATCGACGACCGCTCCATGCGGATGCGTAGGAAGAACTCGCCGAGCCACGCCGTCCTGTCGTCACACGACGACGGAAGGAACCATCCATGCATCCAGGCGCCCATGTCCTTGATCGGCCCGTGTCTACAGCCGGAGCGACCGCCCGGCACGATCGACGCCACCGGGGAACCGTCAAACGCTTTCACCTCGTCCTGGTGGTGCTCGCCGTCACTGTCGGTGCGCTCGTTGCGCTTCCCGGTTGGGGAGCCGGGACGCAGCCGTCGTGTCGCGGGACTGTGCTTACGGGTGAGTTCGCGTGCCTGAACGGTCAGCAGCCTCAGCAACGTGGACCGCAGCTGCGTCGTCTACGGCAGCGCCCACAACATCGACTTCTGGCGGTGCACGCTCAGGAAGTAGGAACCACCCGCCCGATCTCCCCATCGCCGCGAGGGCGACCACTGGTGCCGTCCCCGTCCGGCTGTCACAGTGGGGTCGTGCGCTCGACCCGTAATCAGAAGCTGCTCGCCCTCGCGATCATCGTGCTGGCGCTGTTGTTGTTGACCCCGTTGGCCGACATCGCCGTCGGCGCTGCGCTTCTCGCTGCGTTCACGTTGCTGATGATCCGGTACTTCCCGAGAGCGCACGGCTCGGACAGGCGTTGACGCCGGCGCCAGTGAAGCTGCATCGCTGCGGAACCCCGTGGCGGTTCGGCCCGTGTTGGCGGGTGCAGAAGGCGCTCGACGAGCAAGGGGATCGCCTACGAGGTCGTGGCGGGACCGTGGCGTCCGAAGAACCGGACGGCCGTGATCGAGGGCACTGGCCAGGCGCTCTACCCGGCGATCGAGTTCGAGGACGGCAGCTGGTATCGCGAGGAGTCGAAGGACATGTCCAGCACGATCCGCGACGGCCGGCTGATGGGCGAGCAACATGGCTCCGCCGCGGGTCCGGTGAGGCCGGCTGCCGGTCCACGCGGCTGACGGTCTCGACGGTGCTTCGGGATTAGTCGCCGCCGCCCCGTACAAGTGCTCCGAGTCGCGTGAGTCGGCGGACCAATGACCCTTCTGCTTGCCGCAGTGGCGGCAACGCTTGTAGGCCAAGCGGCCCTCGACGATGTGTTCCCACCGATGGCCGATCGGCCACCGCCAGAAACAGCGCCAGCGGGATCGCCTCACAGAACTACTCACGCTCCGACGGGAACCGACACGTCCTCCAATCGCATCCGTCACCCCGGAGTGGGCGAGCGTCCCGGATGCCCGCGTCGACGCGACAGGCGAGTCGGCGAACCCACCTCATGGGTCAATGATGCGCCTCCGCTGCTCCGCGTTCAATCGTCTTGCGCCGCCGCCGCCCGCCCACATGTGGAGCGGTGCGGCGACGGATCGACGTGGCTACTCACAACGCCACAGGTCGCCCGGGTGGGAGGTGCCGGCCGGGACGTCGCAACGAACGGCAATCCGCTCGACGACGACCTTCGGACGCTTTGGGATTTTTGCCAACGTGCGGGTCTTGGCGGTCGGGGGGCCGCCGGGCGGCCCGAGGTGCGCGAGCTCGGGGGCGGCGTAGGCGGAGCCGCTCGCTCCTGCGAACGAAGCCACCAGGAGGCCGACCACCAGCGTGCGCCGGCGAATCGAATGAACGAGCGTGGTCATGAGGTTCCCTTCTTCTTGGAGGTGGGGTGTGTCGGGAGCGATGGATGCTCCTTTCTCCCCTCGTGACCACACGACGCGCGCGCGCCGCCTGATCTTCCGGAGAGCGTGCGTTCGCGTCGTCGGCGCGACGCGATTCCTGTAATCAGGCTCCGGCAACGCGCAAGGAAAGGATCTTGACGCGGATCTCCCTTACGTGTCAGGAGTTGACTTCATTCTGGGCGACAGTTGCTACCCGCTCACGCTGCAAGAGGCGAGCGTTCTGCACGACTGGCTTGACGAGAGCGAGTCGCCGGCAAGGCAAGAGCTCGCAGCCGCGATTCGATACGAGGCCACGTTCACGCGACGCCCGACGGTGAGGCTCGACCTCGACGACATTGCGGTGCTGCGATCGGCTCTGTGCGCCGAGTACCTCGGCGAGCTCCCCGGGCTCGAGCTGATCCGGGCTGCGCTCTGCGAGCAGGCCGCGTAACGCACGTCCCGTCCCACCGGCGCCGCTCGTCGTTCGGTTCTAGGCGGGGATGTCGTCGTACTCGATTACGCCGGCAACGTAGCTGTGCTTGATCTTCATGTGGCCATCCCGGAATGGGCCGGTTCGGTACTCGTAGAGGCGGACCTCCGGCCTCTGGTCTTCGGGGGCGGTCGAGTACACGGTGGCGAAGTCACCATCGATCTTGCCGAGCTCGGTAGCGAACCGAAACTGGATGTCGAAGACGTCGAAGGCGGATTTGTCGTGGCCGGCCGCGAGTTCGACGCCGATGACCAGTAGGGCGTCGTCGTTCTCGTTCTCCGCGTTGAAGGCTTGGAACGACTCGATTGATTGGTGGATCGCCGGGATGGCGTGGAGCGCCTGACGAATGCCGTCGGGCGAGACCGTCGTGCCAAAGAACGACACGCTCAGGTCGGAGCGTCCGTAGTGGAAGAGCAGCGGCAGGCTGAGCATCCGGACCCCGCGAGCGCGTAGCCCCTCGATGAGGTCACCGCGGCCGGCCCGCTCGATGGCGGCGATCGCGTCGCGGTAGCGCATGGTGTGGCCGACGTCGTGGATGTTGTACCGGATCTTCGGGGCAATGTTGGACCGGCGGTTGAGGCTGAACATCAGCTCGTTCCGCTCGTTCGACTCGATGTAGTAGTCGAGCGGGTCGTACTGGAAGATGGAGGGGAGCGATCCGAAGTCTTTTACGAGCTCGTGTCGCAAGCGCTCGTCGGATGCGACCGCCTCGCGTAGCGCGATGGTGAACTCGTTCTCGTACGCGATATTGATCTCCAGGTCGGATGCGCCGTAGCTGCCGATGACGCGGCCGAACGTCTTCGACAGGTGATCCCGCATCTGGTCGGTGATCGCCTCGCCGCCGTAGATGGCGTCGACGGTGTAGCTGTCCCAGTCGAAGTCGTGGTCGTCGACCAGGCTCTTCAGGAACGGCGGGTAGCCCATGATCACGTAGTGGTACCCCGGGCCGAACGCCGTCATGGTCGAGAGGATCTTCTTGGCGTCGGATCCGGTGGACTTCATGACGCAGAGCTCGCCGAGTGACTGGCTCACGATCATGCCGGTGGCCCAGGCGCCGAGGACGAATGCGTTGATGGCGAAGATCGGCTCGCGCCCGAACGCGGCGGAGAACGACACCTGTAGGAGCTGTTTGGTGTCCAGCCGCTCGTCCCAGCCCCGCACCCAGTTGGTCGGGGTGCCGGTGCTCCCGGAGGATTCGTCGACGGTCACGCCCATGGTCGGCAGCGAACCGCCCCAGCATCGGTCCTCGATGCGGTGCCGCTTGACGAACGACTCCTTGTCGGTCACGGGGACGCGATCCCACGAGCTGGCCCGGAAGTCGTCACGCTGACTCTGCCGGTAGTGGTCTTGGTAGGCGGGAACCCGTTTTCTGGCTCGGCGCGCGAGGCCTGCGGCCCGGTGCCGGGAGACATTCCAGCGCAGCGGTTCCAGTGCGTTGACGAGCAGTAGCCGGTAGAGGAGCTGGTGGCGGAGGGCCACTCGTTCCACGGCGTTGGTCACGGCGACGACGGGTCGCCAGGCCAGGTCTTCGGCTGTCATCGCAGGTACTCCTCGATTGGCTTTCTCAGTGACCGCGGCGGCGGTGACGACGTGCCGGCCCGGAAGATCATCCAGAGCAGGTTGCCCGGCGCCTCGTTGATCCCGATCATTCGCAGCAGCCGGCCTCGGGCGGCGTCATCGGTGATGATCGAGCCGTACGGCTGCAGGTAGTAGCCGTGCTCGGTCAGCTTGATCCAGGCGTCCATCAGGATTCGGCCCGCCTGGAACTGGTCGCGACGAGTCGCCAGCGGCCCGTAGATCCACCCGACGCTGGCGGCACGGTTCTGTGAGAGGTACTGCATCGTGAGCCATCGTCGTACGACGCCGAACCGGAGCAGCGACCTCAGTCGAAAGACGAGCCAGATCTTCCAGGCCGGCGTCGCGAGCGACGCCGGTGTAAAGCCGCTGCGGAAGCGCCGGCGAGACCGCTTCGTGTACCGGATCCAGTGGTCGAGCTCTCGGCTCGTGCCCTTGTCCTGGAGGTCCTCCAGCAGGATCTCGTTGTTCAGCTCCAACACCGCCGTGACGATCCCGGGGTCTGTCGTGATCGTCAACGCCGTGTGGCCGTCGCCGAGCGCCTGCACGGCGCCTATCGCGGCGTCGCTGACGGGCTCGGCGCCGTAGGCGAACCGACTGGTCTGGCGCGCGTGGAGCCGCGCGGCCAGTGCCGCATCCGGCGCTCGCCGCGCGAGGACCCGGGCGACGACCGGGCCTGTCCCGTCTCGTTCGTCGAAGGTCGTCTGCAGCTCGAACCCGGCGGCGCCGGCGGCGAGCTCCAGATGCCGCGCGAAGACGCCAAGTCCTAAGTACCGGAACTGGTCGTTGGGATCTGTGAAGGGGATCGCGATCGATTCGTCGATGCACACCGTGGCGGTCTGGCTGTCGATCGCGCGGACGAAGTACCACTGGGTGTTGTGGGGCGTCGGCGCCAGCCTGCCGAGCTCCAGGATCGATGGCCAGGCGCTGGCCGACGTGGCGGCGTTGTTGACCGTGGTGGCGCGGAGTCGGGGCGTCATCGCCGGGGGCGACCTCCCCCCGCTCGGGCGCCGGCGAGGGTGACGACCGGCTGCCCTTCGATCGCGGCGCAGCGCTCGCGCTTCCACGTCGACATCGCGTCCATCCCCTTCGACCCGGTGACAACCCTTGTTCAGCCCGTCTCCGCCAAGCATCGGCTGGCAGCGGCGCGGTCGCGCCCGGCAAACCCACTGGTCGAACCCCCGGGTCGCGCCCGGGATGCACCAGTGGCCATGCCGAATCGACGCCGCCGAGAGGCGGCGGTGCCGTGTGGATGGCGAACCCGATCCGGAGGCGACACCCGACACTCACAACCGACCGCGCGCGACCGGCGGCGGACCCCGACGCACAGCCGGTGAGGGGGAGATGAGCGCGGTATGAGAGACCGCGCCTACGGTCAGTCCACGTCTTATTTCATACCGAGGGGGTAACCATGGTTGCTCACAAGAGGCTGTTCGCCCTGCTCGTCGTCAGTGCGCTCGTGATGAGCGGCGCTGGAGCGGCTGCGAGAACGGCCTTCACGGGAGCTTGGACCGGCACTGATCCGGATGATGGCAGCAAGCTCATGGTGCTGATCGGCGCGGAGACTTCAACGGGAGATGTCCGGGTGACTGGCGTCGACCAGTTCGCAAGCGCGTGTGACGCGCCGGCGACGCTGATCGGGTCGGGCTCGATCTCCGGCTCGGTGCTGACCGCGGTGGTGGACGTTCGCTGTGGAGGTGAGGTATTCGCGACCGACGTGCCGGTCGAGTACGAGCTGACCGGCGACACACTGTTGAGCGGAGGGGTTGAGTTCCGAAGGCCGGGAGGCGGCTAGGAAGCCGACTTCGACTAACGAGTGAAGGGGGCAACACAAGGAGCAGGCGCTTTCGACGGTGGACCGTCCTCGGCGTCGTCGTCACCGCGACGCTCGCCGCGGCGGGCGGATTTGCATATGCACATACGACGGGCGACGCCGTGATCAGAGCATGTGCGAAGACCGAGAACGGTCAGCTCCGGCTCAACCGAGGCGGTGGCGGCTGCCCTCGCGAGCGAGGAGGCGGTGCAGTGGAACCAAACAGGCCCGCAGGGGCTGCAGGGCGCTTGTCGGGAGGCGGTGGCGGAATGCAGAAGTCTGGATATGAGGCGTGACAACTCGGCTGCGGTGTCGTCGTTGTCGTTGTTGCCGCTGCGCCGGCGGCATACGCATCGGCAGCCGCAACTAGCTGTAGCTGATGATCGTCTCTCTCCCGACTGTGCGGCCGGCGCAGCCTCATCCTCCGAGCAAAGCAGCTAGAGAGGAAGGCCCATACGGGATTCGAACCCGTGCCGCCGCCGTGAGAGGGCGGTGTCCTAGGCCACTAGACGAATGGGCCGTGGCGCTGCGGCAGTGTAGCTGAACCCGTAACGAGGCTTTACCAAGGCTTTGCCTTCGCTTGCCCGGCTCTTGGGAGGCCCCCGGGCATCCTCCTCCCATGAGCGAAACGAGGAGGAATCGACGATGACGAAGCTCCTGATCGGCCTGCTCGGCGCCGGCGTGATCGCGACCGGTGGCTACGCCGCTGCGTCCGGCCTCGACACCGAGCCGGCCCGCACCGTGTCGCTTCCGGGTGCGACGAGCACCGGCGACACGACCACCTCGGCCACGACCACGTCGGCCACGACCACGGCCGCCACGACGACCGACGATGTCAACGACATCTCCGGCCCGTGCGACGAGGCCGAGCACCGGAACGACCCGCGCTGCACCGGCGTCAGCACTCCGGCGCCGGCACCGGCTCCCGGGGTCACGACCGCGGACGACGACGGGCCCGGCGACATCTCCGGTCCGTGCGACGAGGCCGAGCACCGGAACGACCCGCGCTGCACCGGCGGAGCTGCTGCCGACGACCGCGGCGGCGACGACAACGACCGCTCCGGCCGCGGCTCGGACGACGACGGCCACGACGATCGCGGCGGTCACGGCGGCGGCGACGACGACCGCTCCGGCTCGAACAGCGGCAAGGGCTAGCCCACAACCACCACAACCATCCGAGGAGAACACGACATGAAGCTCATCCTGCTCAGCCTGGTCGCCACGCTCGTTGCGGCCGTCTCGCTCGCGGCAGTCGGCCAGAGCGCCACGACCGCGCAAACCGTCCGCGTGACCGAGGTCGACTACTCGATCCGGCTGTCGGCCAAGCCGAAGCCGGGCGCCGTCAAGTTCGTGATCCGGAACGCCGGCGACGACGGGCACGACTTCTGGCTCAAGGGCGGCGGCAAGACCTGGAAGACGCGCGTCATCGGCGAGGCGGGCTCGGCGACGCTGACCGCAACGCTGAAGAAGGGCGTTCGCTACTCCTTCTGGTGCGCCGTCGGCTCGCACCGCTCGAAGGGGATGAGCGGCAGCTTTATCGCCCGCTGACCTGCTCCGCCCGCTCCGCGCTTTCGGCGCGGGGCGGGCGGGCACACTGCAACCATGGCGCACGCGAAGCGGACGATTCTGCTGGTCGAGGACGAGGAGTCGATCACGACCCCGCTCGCCGAGGCGCTCGAGCGCGACGGTTTCCACACCGAGATCGCGCACACGGTCGCCGACGGTCTCGCGAAGGGAAAGGCGGTGCGCCCCGACCTCGTCCTGCTCGACATCGGGCTTCCGGACGGCTCGGGGCTCGATGTCTGCCGTGAGCTGCGCACCTCGTCGAGCGTCCCGATCATCATCCTCTCCGCGCGCGGCGAGGAGGCCGACCGCGTCGTCGGGCTCGAGCTCGGCGCCGACGACTACGTCGTCAAGCCGTTCAGCGCGCGCGAGGTGATCGCCCGGATCCGCGCCGTGCTGCGGCGCACGTCCGCGCCGGCCGGCGCGGGGGATGGGCCGATCGAGATCGGTGCCGTGCGGCTCGACCCGGCCAAGCGCACGGCGACGCTGAACGGCTCGTCGGTCGAGCTGGCGCGCAAAGAGTTCGACCTGCTCGCGCTGCTGATGCGTGAGGCCGGTTCCGTCGTCACACGCGAGCGGCTGATCGACGAGGTCTGGGACGTGAACTGGTTCGGCTCGACGAAGACGCTCGACGTCCACATCAGCACGCTGCGCAAGAAGCTCGAGCCGGGGCTGATCCACACCGCCCGCGGCGTCGGCTTCCGCTTCTCCTCCCCCGAGGAGCTGGCGTGAGCCTGCGTCTGAAGCTGCTCGCGGCGTTCGCGTACGTGCTGGTGCTCGTGCTGATCGCGCTCGAGATCCCGCTCGTGCTCAGCCTCTCCAGCCGCGTCGACAGCGAGGTGCGCTCGCAGGCGGCAACCCAGGCGCAAGTCGTCGCGGCGTCCGCGTCGGCGCGCATCGGCGACCCGGCGCAGCTGCAGCGCGTCGTCGAGCAGGCGGGACGAGACCTCGGCGCCCGCGTGATCGTCGTCGGCCCGCGCGGCGGGCTGCTGGCCGACTCCGCCGGCACCGGCCTCCGCAGCCAGTCGTACGCCGACCGGCCCGAGATCGCGTCCGCGCTGACGGGCACCTCACAACAGGGAACGCGGCACAGCGACACGGTCGGCGAGGAGCTCCTCTTCACCGCCGTGCCGATCCTCGACCAGGGACGCACGGTCGGCGCCGTTCGCGTGACGCAGAGCAACGCCGCCGTATCCGAGCGCGTCCGGCGCAACGTGCTCGTCGTCGTCGGCGTCGGGCTCGCCGCGCTCGCGCTCGGGCTGGGGCTCGCCTGGGTGCTCGCCGGGTCGCTCGCGCGGCCGCTGCGAGCGCTGGCGGGGACCGCGCGCCGCGTCGAGGACGGCGAGCTCGACGCCCGCGCCGAGGTCACCGGCGCGCGCGAGCAGCAGGAGGTCGCGATCGCCTTCAACGAGATGACCGACCGGCTCGGGCAGGCGCTCGAGGCGCAGCGCGAGTTCGTCGGCAACGCCTCCCATCAGCTGCGGACGCCGCTCACCGGGTTGCGGCTGCGGCTCGAGGCGGCCGGCCTCAAGACCGACGACGCCGCTGTGCGGCACGAGCTCGAGCTCGCCGAGGCCGAGGTCGAACGGCTGACCCGGCTGCTCAACTCGCTGCTGACGCTCGCGCGCGACGGCGACCGGCCGGCGCTGCGAGCGCCGGTCTCGCTCCGCAGTGCGTCCGAGTCGGCGTACGAGCGCTGGTTGCCGCGCGCCGAGGCGAGCGGGCACCGGCTGGCGCTCGAAGGCGACGGCGACGCGTTCGTCCGCGCGGCCGAGGAGGACGTCGCGATCACGCTCGACAACCTGATCGAGAACGCGCTCGTGTACGCGCCGGCCGGGACGAAGGTGACCGTGACCTGGGACCGGAACGGGCACCTGGCGGTGCTCGACGAGGGGCCCGGCGTCCCGCCGGGCGAGGAGCGCCGGGTCTTCGAGCGCTTCCGGCGCGGTCGCTCCGACCGGCCCGGAACCGGGCTCGGCCTGGCGATCGTCGAAGCGCTGGCGCGGCGCTGGGGAGGCTCCGCCTCGATCAGCACGCGCGACGGCGGCGTCGGCACCCGCGCCGAGGTCGTCCTGCCGCTGGCGGTGACGAGCTGATGCGCACGGTTCTGCTCGGCCTGCTCGGGCTCGTGCTCGCGGTCAGCGTCGGCCTGGGCGTCCACCTGGTCACCCGGAGCACGATCTCGCTGCCGGTCGTCCAGCTCGAGCCCGCACCCGCTCTGGCGCCGCCGGCGGCGACGACTGCCCGGACGACGACCGAGCGAACCGAGACGGAGACCGAGGAGGCGCAGACCCAGCCTGGCTCGCCGACGGTGACCACCGGCACCGAGACGGGCGACGACAACTCGGGACGAGGGCGGGGGCGGGGACGCTCCGGTGGTGACTCCGGTGGCAACAGCGGGCGCGGCAGCGACGACGACTGAGGTCTACTATCCCGCGCGCGGTGGCGACCGACACCCAGCGGCAGAAGCGCCGCCAGATCCTGCGGGCAGCGATCACGGTCTTCGCGCGGTCCGGCTACCACAAGAGCCGCGTCTCCGACGTCGCCAAGGAAGCGGGTGTCGCCTACGGGCTCGTCTACCACTACTTCGGGTCGAAGGAGGATCTGCTCGAGGCGATCTTCCGGCGGACGTGGTCGAGGATGCTCGAGGCGGTCGAGGAGGTCGAGAAGGAGGGGGCGCCGGCCCGTGAGCAGCTCGCCGCCGTCGCGCGGATCGTGCTCGGCGCGTGGCCGATCGACCCCGACCTGGTGCGCGTGCTCGTCCGTGAGGTGGCGCGCTCGCCGCAGCTCGGGCGTGAGGTCGACGAGATCGCCCACGCCTTCAACGCGCTCGAGCGGATCGTCTCCCGGGGGCAGGAACGCGGCGAGCTCCGCACGGACGTCGACCCGAGGCTGGCGGCGTGGATCCTCTACGGCGCGCTCGAGGAGATCCTGACCGGCTGGGTCTTCGAGCGGCTGCCTGCGGGCGACGACGACGTCGAGCAGGCCGAGCGGGCGGTCGTCGCCCTGCTCACCGACGGCCTTGCAGTGGATTGATTCGTCAATCGGTTTCGATTGATTCATCAGTCAATTGCAAGGGTTATTCAAGTTGGTTTAGGGACCGAAAATGAACGGTAGGACTCGCCAGCTCGTTCATTCACACGACGTGAATTGGAGTCCTGCATGCGCGCACGTCTCTTGCTGCTCGGCCTCGTCCTCGGGCTGACAGCGCTCGCCCCGGCTGCCGCGAATGCGGCCGCCCCCGCTGCCGGCACTGTCTCGCCGGTCGCCCCGTCCTCCACCTGGAGCGGCGGTCCTTTCGTCACCTCGAACCCGTCGGGCATCTGCCTGGTGGTCGATCCGTCCTGCGACAACTACTCGCTGACGATCGTGCCGCCGGCCGCCGGTAGCTACACGGTCGAGATCACCACGACGCCATCGGCCGAGGGTGACGACTACGACGTCTTCGTCAACGGACCAGGCGGCCAGCGGGTCGGCAGCTCGACCTCGCCCGGCGGCCACGAGAAGGTCGTGCTGACGAACCCCGCCGGCGGCACCTACACGGTCAGCACGCTCGCGTGGCTCGTCGCGCCCGGCGGCACCTACCAGGGCAAGGCGACCATGAGCGTCGGCGCGCCGCCGACCCCCGTCGACACGGGCAGCGTCCTCTACTCCTACGACCCCGCCGCTGCGCAGGCGACGGTCGAGGTACCGCTCCGCGTCGTCGCGGTCGGCTTCGCCCCCGGTGAGCTCGACGAGGCGAAGATCCTCGGCCAGATCCCGAACTACCAGCGGCCGGGCGTCCTGATCCCGCGCGGCCAGGACTCCAGCGGCGACCAGTTCCCGCTCTTCGGCGCCGAGACGCTCGTCAACCACGGGCGCAACTACTACAACAACACGAAGCCGTTCACGGTCCCGTACGAGTACACGTGGAAGCCGCAATTCGTCTACGCGTCCTCGGCGTTCACACAGGGCCTCTTCAACACGATGAAGGCCAACTCGACGACCGGAGACTTCGCCAAGTCGGCGAACCGCAACTACCTCGAGGGCTACAACGCCACCCGCGGCGCCTACCGCGGCACCGGCGCCCTCGTCGCGCCGAACTCGCCCGTCCGCTTCGTCGACGGCGAGAAGGTCGAGGACTGGATCTCGGCCAACTCGAAGGCCCTGCTCGGCTGGGACGATCCCGCCCGCGGCAAGGGCCCCGGCCGGAACCCCGGCTACACGGTCTACATCCTCAATACCTGGGACTCGGCCGAGGCTCGGGCGATCCTGAAGCCGCAGAACGAGTACCACGTCTGGAAGATCAACCGGACCGACCCGGATACGGGGCAGTTCGACGGGATCGACTGGGCGCGGATCTGGGGCGGTCGCTACCGGTTCATGATGGTCGACACCGGAGCGGCGCCGAACCCGTACGAGGCCGAGAGCTGGGGCAACCGCAACCGCTCCGTCTACGGCTCCGCGAACTACGAGCCGCCGCTGTGGGAGTACCGCGCCAAGGCGCCGCGGCCGGTCACGCTCGTCAACGTCGACGAGGGCGTCGAGCAGGCGCTCACCCCGGGCGCGACCTGGGACGAGAACCAGCTCAACTTCATGCTCGGCCGGACGGTGAACGAGGCGACCTCGTTCCGGTTCCTGCACTCGTATCTCTACGAGCCGCAGCCGGCGACCGGCCAGTACTGGTTCTCGGACAACGTCTGGCACGACGCGAAGGCGGAGCTGCCGTGGGCGTCCGACCTGAGGAAGCTCTACAACCAGGACGTCGTCCTCGCCGGCCTCCGGACGATGGCGCCGTACCTGACCTTCGCGGGCGATGTCCGCTTCGCATACCTCGCCGAGGGCGGCGCGGACAACGACGCCGACCAGGCGATGCTCGACCAGGCGAAGCAGGACGGCGACGACGTCGCCGGAGCGCCGGGTGTGTCCATGCACACCGACACGGCGATGGACTACATCGACCAGCAGGCGCGGCTCTTCCGCGGCGGAGCGTGCTACACGACCGTGCCGGCGATCAACGTCGTCGCCGAGAAGCACTACGCGTGGGCGCTCCCGATCGCGGCCGGGATCGCGACGAACCGCAACGGCGTCCCCTGGGGCTATCTCGGCTCCGTCAACGACGTCTTCAAGTCGCCGCAGTCCGACCGCGACCAGTCGATGGCGTTCGCGCACCCCGAGGTCTCGGGCGGCGCGTTCACCTACACCGCGATCCACGAGGCGAGCCACTACCTCGGCCTCGCGCACCCGCACGACTCGATCGGTGCGACGCGGAACGCGGACGGCACGCCGCGGTACTACGACGGCTTCACGTGGGCGTACAACTCGACGGCGGCGCCGACGACGTACTCCCACACGGAGCTCGTCTACTCGATCCTCGACCAGGAGAACATCGCCCGCGGCCACGCGGCCTACTACCTGAAGTGGGCCGACGAGGCGCTCTCGCAGGCCGGTGACGCGTACGCCGCCAAGGGCGTCACGCTCGTCTCCCAGCTGCCGGCCAACGCCGCCCGGCTCCGCAAGGAGGCGATCGACAACTCGAAGCGGGCCGAGACGCTGTTCGCGCGCTTCGACTTCGTCAACGCGACGTTCTCCGCCCAGAAGGCATGGCGGTCGGCCGCCGCCTACCGCGACCTCGCGCTGGGCCTCGCGCCCGGCACGAGCGAGCTGCAGAAGGGCACCAAGAAGGAAGGCGCCTCGGCCTGCCCGTCGGCCACGCGCTAGAGCAGTCCCCCAGGGAGCGGCGGCCGCGAGGCCGCCGCTCCCGCGTTCCAAGCCCAGGAGGAATCGATGAGAACGCGCACCCTGGCAGGCCTCGTCGCGGTCGCGGCGGTCCTGCTGCTCGGCCCGGCGACCGGAGCCGGCGGCTCCGCACCGGTCGCGACCACTGCGGCGGCCTACGAGCTCTGCGGCCGCGTCTTCCCCGATCCGCACGCGTACTGGCCCGCACCCGCGCAGGCGCCCGGCCGCTCGCCCTTCGCCAAGGGCAACGCGTCCTGCAGCGCCGTCGATTTCCTCTCCTACGCCGACATGGTCACGGGCGTCGAGTACCTCGAGACCCTCTTCCCGCAGTTCGTCGAGTTCTACGAGCTCGAGCGTGACTTCGGCGACGGCTCGGACTGCACCAGCTCGACCTCGAACGCGGACATGTGCTCCGCAGGCCTGCCACAGCAAGGCGTCCCCGCCGGCCGCGAGCGCTCGTCGCTCTACCTCCTTCGCGTCACGGACGAGCGCGTCTCCGACGCGGGCAAGAAGTTCTTCACGTTCCCGCTCTCGATCCATGGGATCGAGCGTGCCGGCGCCGAGGCGGGCGTTCGCGCCGCCGAGGATCTCGCGACCTGGGCCGCCTGCGAGGGCGGCGTCGCCTCGGCGCCGGTCACATGCGCCAAGGAGGGGACGCTCCCGCATCCGCTGCTCGAGACGACGCCCGGCGAGAGCATCACCGCGGGCGACGCGCTGCGCCGCTCGGCCGTCTACTTCGTCTTCGCCAACCCGGACGGTTGGAGACGCGGCGACCTCGACAACGGCGTCCGCTTCTTCCAGCGCTACAACGGCAACGGCGTCGACATGAACCGCGACTGGCCGACGATGGGCTTCACGTTCCGGCCGTACACGCCCTGGTCCGAGCCCGAGACACGTTCGTTCGGCAAGGTGATGAAGCAGATCCGCGGCAAGTGGGACGGCGGCATCGACCTGCACGGACAGCTGATCGACCGCGCGTTCTCGTTCACGCTGCTCGGCGCAGGGGAGCACGACTACTCGAAGAACCAGCGGATCCTGCAGACGGTCAAGGGTGCGTGGAGTGACGCCGAGCGTCGGCTCGCCTGGTCGCCGCTGATCAAGCCGAACACGGCTCCGAAGGACGACCAGCGCCTCTACGGCGTCCAGTGGGGCACGGTCTGGGACACGATCGCGTACACGACGACCGGCTCGCTCGGCGACTGGATCGACTCGCCGCTCGGGCTCGACGCCGACGGGATCGACAACGAGATGAGCCTCTCGCACCTCTCCAACTGCGGCGTCGGCTCGTGCTACCTCACCGACGCGGAGCAGCTGCACGTGGACGGGAACAAGAGCCTCGTCTACTCGATGATCAACTTCACGCTGAAGCCGGAGGACACGAGCTTCCGCGTCCCGGGCTCGGTCGCGTACGTCCGCAGCCCGAAGCTCGTCACCAACGCGGGCGAGCCGACGCCGCCTCCGCCCGGAGCCGGCCTGCCGCCGCAGGCGCCGATCCTCGACGCCGCGCTCGACGTCGGCAACGACTTCACCTACGAGTTCCAGATCCAGGGCTTCGACCAGGGCGTCGCCAACGGCGGCGTCGAGGGCAAGGTCACCGGCATCAACGTGGGCGGCGTCGGCCAGCTCGCCACCACCGACCTGATCCTGGAGCGCTACCGATCGGGCGAGGAGGATCCCGGCCCGGCCACCGCGTGCGGCGCGGCAGGCGACCCGTGGGAGGAGGTCAACCGCTACTTCGACCAGGCGGACACCTACCAGCAGGCCGGTGCGGCCGTGCACGGGAACCTGCCGCTGCCGGGTCGTTACCGGATCTGCCTGACCGGCGGCCTCGCGACGAAGCTGCGTGCGTCCGGCGGCTCCGCCGACCTCGACATCACCTTCTCGGGCGAGAAGGCATGGGAGGACCCGGGCCAGCTCCCGTACTCGGCGACGAACATGAAGTTCTTCGACAGCCTCGCGGCGCACATGCGGCCGGGGCAGCTGACGAGCGTCACCGCCGACCAGATCCTCTCGGGTGCGGTCGACCTCGACCGCTTCTCGAGCGTTGTCGTCGCCGACGACGCGCTGCCCGGCTACGTGGAGCCGGCGCCCACCGGCCCGGCTCAGGCCGGGACGACGTTCGCCGACGTGACCGCCAGGACGGCGGCGACCGTGCCCTGTGCCTACCAGCCGGGCACTGCCGACGTCCTGCCGCCGACGTGTGCGGCCGACTTCGAGTTCGACGTCGATCCGGCCTTCAACAACCAGTCGGTCACGGTCGCGCTCGAGGCGCCCAACTCGGTCGACTACGACATCTACATCGAGCGGCAGAGCCGCATCTCGGGCGCCTGGTCGCCCGTCGGCAACGCCGCCTCGGGTGCGGCCAGCGAGGTCGCGACGCTGCTCAACCCGCTGCCCGGGCACTATCGCGTCCGGGTCGTCAACTGGGCGGCAGGCCCGCCCGCGGACGGCCTCTCGGTCGCGTTCTCGAATGAGTACGCGGGCACGCCGCCCGGTCCCTCGCAGCGCACCGCGGCCGAGCGCAACGCGTGGGGAGCGAAGCTGAAGGCGTTCGCCGAGCGCGGCGGCAACCTCGTGCTCACCGACGGCGCCGTCGCCAACCTCGCCCACATGGGCGTGGTCGGGCGTGGCTTCGTCAACGACTTCAGCGTCTACGCGGGCTACATCGCCTTCACGCGCGACGGCTCCACCGACACGTACGGCGACCCGCTCGCGCACGACGTGAACCAGCCGGGGGCGGCCGAGGGGCCGGGCTTCCGGCACCAGACCTACGAGCCGGTGCCGATCGGCTACGCGATCAGCCCTCCAGACATCGACGCGCAACTCTCCTCGTCGCCCGTTTGGGCGGTCGACCAGGTCGAGTGGGAGCGGCTCGGCGGCCGCACGGCCGGTACGACCTCCGCCGACGAGGTGACGCTCGGCGAGCTCGCTCTCGGCAAGGGCGTCGTCCGCGTGATCGGGGCGCTGATCCCGATGCCGACGGAGCAGTACTACCACCCGTTCGGGCTCGCCAACTACGCCGTCACCTACAGCGGCTACCAGGTGCTCCAGAACGCGCTCCAGTGGGAGCGGCCGCTGCCGGACCTCACGTTGGGTGCGTCCGGGATCTCGTTCACGACGGTCAAGGACCAGACGACGATCACGGCCACGGTCCGAAACGAGGGGGCGGCGCCGGCGAGCGGCGTGCCCGTGCGGTTCACGGCCAACGGTGCCCAGATCGGGGCCGTTCAGACGATCGCGTCGATCCCCGCCGGCGGCAGCGGCACCGCGGCCGTCGTCTGGCAGACGAAGGGGCTGAAGGGCGACTACACGATCGCCGCGACAGCCGATCCGGCCAACGCGATCGCCGAGTCGAGCGAGACGAACAACAGCGCCTCGCGCGTCGCCACCGTGAAGGGGAACAAGGTCCAGAACGGCGACTTCCAGTCCTCCACGAACGGGCAGCCCGACAGCTGGTCGAGCTCCGGCAGCACGAGCTACGACGGCAACTCCGCGTCCGCCGGTCCCGGCGGGTCGTGGACGTCGGCGGCGATCCCGGTCGAGCCGGGCAGGTCGTACACGCTCGATGCGGACGTCACCGGCGGCGGGACCGTCGCCGTCCGCCAGTTCAACGCGGCCGGAGTGCTGCTCGCCTCCGTGCCGCTGGCTCCGATCCTGACGACCGTGACCGGCGCGACGCAGGTTCGCATCGTGCTGATCGGCGGCGTCGGCGGCGCGACCTTCGACAACGTCGGCATGTGGGAGGCCTAGGACGATGAAGATTCGACTGCTGTTGCTCGCCCTCGTCGTCGCCGCCGGTGGTGCAATCGCCGGCGCGAAGGCGCTGGCGCCTGATCCGCTCGATCCGGTGCGGAACGTCGCGCTGCCGTGCGAGGCGGTCTCGTCCCCGGGCCTCGTACCGCGGGCGGCGAAGAACATCGCCCACGTCGCGAACGTCTGCGGCTTCGTCGGCACCGACATCGAGTTCCAGTCGCGCAAGGCGGCGGACGGGAAGGTGCACGACTACGCCTTCGTCGGGACGATGGGCGCCGGCACGCGCATCTTCGACGTCACCGACCCGGCGCATCCCGTGGCGGCGGGCCGGTACACCGATCCGGGCTACCAGAACGACGTCCAGGTCAGAGGTGACGTGCTCGTGCTCGGCTTCGACTCCCTCTCGCCAAGCGGCGCAACGTCGCTGTGCCTGCGGACGAAGGGAACCGGGACCGCGGGACAGACGAAGGCAGGCGTCGACATCGTCCGGCTCGTCTTCGACCGTGAGACGGCGACGTTCGAGACGCAGCTCGTCGACTGCTACCTGTCGAGCCTGAGCTCGGCGGGCGCGCACACGACGACGATTCACCCGAGCGGCACGTACCTCACCGTCAACACCTCCTTCAACGGGCTCGAGGTCGTCGACATCCGCACCGCGCCCGCGACGCTCGTCCGGACGATCCCGGAGCCGGTCGCCGACGACGCGCACGACGTCTCGTTCTCGCGCGACGGCAACACGCTCTACAGCGCCGGGCTCGACTCGACGCGGATCCTCGACGTGACGGACATCTTCAACCGCCCGGCGACGGTCAAGGCGACGATTCCGAACGCCGCGACCGCCGAGCAGGGTGCCGACGGCCAGGTGATCCAGCTCTCGCACCAGTCGGACACGAGCTCGGACGGCAAGATCCTCGTCGTCACGGACGAGGCCGGCGGCGGGATCACCGAGACCGGCTGCAATCAGGGGCCGAGCGGCAAGATCGGCGCCGCCCACTTCTGGAACCTGGCCGTCGCCCCGGCGCGGAAGCTCGGGTCGTGGCTCTACCCGAACCCGATCATGGCGCCCGACCCGCTGGCGCCGGCGCTCGCCGCGATCGGTCACACCGAGCGGGGCTGCACGATTCACGTCTTCCGCAACGGCGGCAACGGCTCCGCCGGGCCGGGCGCGATCGCGGCCGGGTTCGACGGCGTCTCGAGCCTGCCCGGCCGGCAGTTCGTCACCGCGCACTACGGCGCCGGCACCTGGCACGTCGACTTCTCGCAGGCGTCCAGCTCGACCGACGGTGTCCGCGAGGATCCGCGCTCGACCTGGGGCAACGCGCTCGGCTGGAACGTCATGCCAGGCGCCGACACCTGGTCGGCGAAGGAGTACAAGGGCTACGTCTACACGGGCGACATGACTCGTGGCTTCGACGTCTTCTCGCTGACGACGTGCGACGGCGCCGGCTGCCTCGTTCGGCCGACGAACACCCCTGGACGCGCGAAGGGCAACGGCGGCGTCGACGGCGAGCTAGCGGAGCTGTCGATCCTCTCCGGCCCGTCGAAGGGCGGCACCGCGACCTTCTCGCTCGACGTCGCCTACCTCGCCGGCCAGGCGGCGCCCACCGGGAAGCTGACGTTCCACGACAAGTCCGCGGGCCGCAAGGTGACCGCGACCGGAATCGACTCGCTGACGATCGCGGGTGCGAAGGCGAGCATCACCGGCCGCGCCACGGTCGACGGCGTGCCGGGCGTCTCGTTCTTCGCCGAGGCCGAGGATCTCGGCTCCGACGCGGACACGTTCCGGATCGTCCTCGGCGACGGCTACGCCGCGGGCGGCGTCCTGCTCAAGGGCAAGGTCGTCGTCACCGGAGGCGTGCTCACACCGTGAATCCGATCAGCGAACGCAACGGAGGAAACCGCATGAGAAGGACGTTGATCGCGGCACTGGCCGCAACGGCGCTCGCCGGACTTGCCGGTGCGGTGCCCACTGCTTCCAGCTCGACCGATCTGGCGCAGAGCCAGCGGTACCTCGTCGTCCTCGCCGGCGTGCAGGGCGACCAGGGCTTCACCGCGACCGGCACCGCGGCCGCCGTGAACGCCGCCGTCGCCGCGGCAGGCGGCACCGTCGCCAACGACCTCTCGAAGCAGATCGGCGTGCTCGTCGCCGAGTCGAGCTCGGCGACGTTCGCGTCGGCGCTCTCGTCGTCGGCCCTCGTCGCGACGGTCGGCAAGGACAAGAAGTTCAAGGGCCTGCCCGACGGCGGCCCGGAGCAGACGGCCGACCCGCTCGAGTCGCTGCAGTGGGACATGCAGCAGATCCGCGCGCCGCAGGCGCACAACTTCCAGGCCGGCTCGCGCTCGGTCGACGTCGGCATCCTCGACAGCGGCATCGACGGGCATCACCCGGACTTCGTCGTCGACGGCAAGGGCTCGAACGTCGACTGTGCCCGCGGCCACAACTCGGTCAGCTTCCTGCCGAGCGGCCCCGGCGTCGGGTCGCCCGACCCGTGCGTCGACAACCAGTTCCACGGCACGCACGTCGCCGGCACCGTCGCCGCCCAGGCGAACGGGATCGGCGTCGTCGGCGTCGCCCCGAACGTGACGCTCGTGCCGGTGAAGGTCTGCGACGCGAGCGGGTACTGCTACGTCAGCGCCGTCGTCGACGGGCTCACGTACGCGGGCGACATCAAGCTCGACGTGATCAACATGAGCTTCTTCGTCGACGACAACGCGTTCCAGGAGTCGACCGAGTTCAAGTGCAACTCGGACCCGACGCAGCGCTCGTTCCGGGAGGCGGTCGAGCGGGCGATCAAGTACGCCCGCGGCCGCGGTGTCGTGCCGGTGGCGGCGCTCGGGAACTCGGACGAGGATCTCGGCAACCCCTCGGCCGCCGATCCGGCCGACTGCGACGTCGTCCCGGCCGAGACGACCGGCGTGATCGCCGTCTCCGCCCTCGGCGCCAACAGCGAGAAGTCCGGCTACTCGAACTACGGCGTCCCGGCGAACGACGTTGCCGCCCCGGGCGGCAACGGCACCACCGGCGACTGCACGACGACCATCCTCTCGACGCTGCCGGCCGGCGCCTACGGCTGCATCCAGGGCACGTCGATGGCATCGCCGCACGCGGCGGGCGTCGCCGCTCTGATCGTCAGCCAGTTCGGCCGGCTCGGCAAGGACGGCGACGTCGTTCTCGCGCCCGACACGGTCGAGTCGATCCTCGAGCGCTCGGCGGTCGACATCGGCCTGACCGGCTACGACACGTGCTTCGGGAACGGGCGGATCGACGCGCTCCGGGCCGTGGAGCGCGACGACTCGGCGCGGTACGACGCCTCGGCGCCGTTCTGTCCCGAGTACACCGAGTAGGAAAACGCGGCGGGTAGGGTGCCCTCAGTGGCGCTCTACCCGCTTCGCGTCTATCGGATCCCGTTCTCGACCAACGTGGAGCGCGTCGCCCTCGCGCTCGCCCACAAGGGCGTGGCCGTGGAGTGGGTCGACGTCGACCCGGCCGACCGCAGCCCGGTCGTCGAGGTCAGCGGCCAGGAGCTCGTGCCGGTCCTCGTCGACGGTGACCTGGTCCTGCACGACTCGCCGCGCATCCTCGAGCACCTGGAGAAGCGCTTCCCCGAGCCGCCGCTCTTCCCGCGCGACCCGGCGCGCGCCGAGGAGTTGCGGAGCTTCCTCGACTGGTTCAACCAGATCTGGAAGCGGCCGCCGAACCTGATCGCTGCGGAAGAGCTGAAGTCCGACCCCGACCGCGCCCGGATCGCCGAGCTCGAGCAGCGGATCGCCGCGGCGCTCGACCGCTTCGAGAACCTGCTCTCCGGCCGCGACTACCTCTTCGGCAACGAGCTCACCGCGGCGGACGTCACCGCGTTCCCGTTTCTCAAGTACGCACTGCTGTGGACGGACGGCGACCCCGATCGCTTCCACGAGATCCTCCGCGACACGATGCCGCTCGACGGCCGCTACCCGCGGCTGGAGGCCTGGATCCGGCGGATGGACGAGCTCCCCCGGGCGTAGGGAAGAAAACTGCGCGCCCCGCCGTCTTGTCGTCAGACGACGGAAAGGAGCACCTCATGCATCCGACGCTCATGCACGAGATCGCGCGATATCGCCAGGCGGACATGCTTCGCGAGGCCGAGCGCGCCCGGCTGGCCCACGAGGCCACCATGGAGAGTGGAAGCACCCGGCGCCGCTGGCTGCGCCGGCGCGAGCGCACGGTCTTCAGGCCTGCGCTCGGACGGTAGCGCGGCCGCTACCGGGCGCGAAGCGCCCCCTTCAGGGGTCTTCGCGCGGTGAGCATCCGCTCCGGCGGATGCTCACCCTGCGCTGAGATGTAGCGCGGCCGCTACCGGGCAGCTGATGCCGCGACGGCGCGCCGTGCCGCGTCTGTCGCGGCGTCGGCGAGCCGTTGTGCGTGCAGCACGCGCTCGTCGCCCGGCCGGGAGACGAGATTGGCCGCGACCAGGCCCGCTGCGGAGCGTGCCGCAGCCTCTGCGAGGATCGACGCAGCAGCTGCGTCCTCGGCCCCGCCGCGACAGGCGTGCTGCGCCGCCTCCGCGCCGAGCAGCGCAACGTCGTAGGCGCACTCGGCGATCGAGAGCGGCAGCTCGGCGGCGGTATCGAGCGCCTTGCCGATCGCCGCGTCGCGTGCCCCGTCCTCCGCCGCGCCCTCGATCAACCCGAGCGCCTCGAGATAGGCCTCCTCGTTGGCCTCGGCGAGCCGCTCGACGCGCGAACGCAGCGCCTGCGCCTGAGCCGAGATCCCCTTGCCGTCCTCCCAGTCCGCGGAGCGGCGAGCGGCCGAGGCGATCAGGCCGGCCGCCATCGCGATCACGATGCCGGAGACTGCACCGGCGCCTGGAGCAGGGGAGGGGCCGGCGATCTCGTCGAGCATGACGCGCAAGTCGCGGTCGTAAAGCGGCACTAGAGCATGAGCATCACTGATCGAGCTCGGGCAGGCAAGCCCGAATGGCATCGATCAGCTCGTCCGTCGGCTCGTACCCGGCCGCGGCGAGTGCCGCCTCGAGATCGGCGACGAGCCAGACCCGGAACTCGGCATCGACGCGGGCACGCTCGACGATCGCGTCGAGCTCGCCGCGGTCGAGCTCGCCGCGCGCAGCCGGCAGCTCTTGCGCAGCCTGGACCCATCCGGCGGGGGCCGGGGGCAGGGTGCCGAGCAGCTCGCCCAGGCGTTCTTCGTTGTATGCGGATGCGGCCATCACAACCCACCAGACGTGTCAGGGCTCGGTTTTCTTCCCTCGAGTTGCTCGCGGAGTTTTCCGAGGCAGCGCGAGATCCTGCTGGCGATCGTTCCGGCGGGGAGGTCGAGTGCCTCGCCGATCGTGCGGTAGCTCTCGTCGCGGGCGAAGAAGCGGTCGAGAATCTCGCGGCAGTCGCCCGAGAGCGCGTCGAGCCCTTCGTGGACGTCGAGCGCCTCGTCGAGCCGCTCCAGCATCGCGTCGGCCTCCTCGGCAGATGGTTCCTCCTCCGGCAGCTCGCGGGCCGACGTGCGCAGCCTGTCGACGCACGCGTTCCGCGTCAGCTGCGCCAGCCACGGTCTGATCGCCGCGTCGTCGCGCAACGACGCGAGCCGCTCGTAGGCCCGGGCGAAGACGTCCTGGAAGACGTCCTCGGCGTCGTGCTCTGGCAGGCGGTAGGCGCGAACCGCGATCGCGTACACGTAGCGCGAAAAGCGCTCCACGAGCTCGTTCCAGGCGGCCGGCTCACCGGCCCGACACCGTCCGACGAGCTGAGCGTCGCTGAGCTCCATCGTCATGGTCGAACAGTCATTCAAGCGCGATTTGTCACGAAAGGGAAGAAAGCTGCGCGCTCCTCCGTCTAGCTGGCTCAGGCAGAGATCAAGCAGGAGGAGAGCACAATGTCGTATCGCAGAAGGCACCGGTGGTTCCGCCGGATGGCGCTCGGAATCGCGTTCTCGGCGGCGGTATTCGCCGGTCACGCGTCGGTCGCAGCGGCGAAGGTCGACGAAGGCACGGGCGGCTCCCGCTATGTGGCGGCCGGCGGCTGGTCGGGTCTCGTCGATATGGAGACGGGCATCCCGTTGGCGGCAGGGATCCCGCACGGCGACGAGCAGTTCATCGACGAGCAGGCGCCTCAGGTCATTCCGTACCTCGCGCACGGGATCCTGACGCAGGAAGATGCAGAGGCGGCCGCCGCGAAGGCAATCCACGACCCGTATCTGACGGACGTCTTCGTCCGGCCGGGCGAGTCGCTGGGCGGCCCTGACGGCGACGCGATCGCAATTAGGAACGGGCTCGTCACGCAGGCGGTCGCGGTGGCCGAGGCCATCCACGACCCGTATCTGACGGACGTCTTCGTCCGGCCCGGCGAGTCGCTCGGCGGCCCCGACGGCGGCGAGATCGCGTTCGGCAACGCGGTCGTGGCTGCTGCGGACTCGCTGCACGATCCGCTGACGGCGCAGGAGCAGAGCTCCGTTGTGCCGGCGAAGTTCGTCCCCGGCGTGACCGACTTCCCGACGACGTCCCAGCCGGCACCGGACAACCGGGTCGAGCGTGCCCTCGAGCAGGGCCCGCAGGTGATCCCGTACCTGAGCCAGGGCATGACCTCCGACGACGTTGTCGGCGTCCGGCCTGACGACAGGGCCGATCGGTTCGCACACTCGGACGTTCCGACTCCGACCACCCAGGTGTCGAACAGCGGCTCGACGGTCGAATGGAACGACGCACTGACGGTGGGGATCGGTGCGCTCGTCCTCGTCCTCGGCCTCGGACTGGCGCTCGGCTACCTTCGCCGGCCCCGGCTCGCAATCTAGATCGCCTGGGCAGCGACGCGAAGCGGGCTCTCCGGAGCCCGCTTTCGCGTGGTCCTACGGATTTTCGGCTTCGCGGGCATCCAGCCGCTGCTCGAACAGCTCGCGCAGCTCCTCGCCCGTCGTGAGCACGTCTTCGTACCGCGGCCGGCGGGGCGGCAGCTTCACGATCCGGACGTCGTTGTCGCGCGTGCCGTGGCAGCGGGCGTACGCGGCCGCCTCGTCGAGGGGGGTGAGCCCGGAGCGGCGGCCGAGGCGCATGGGGGAGGGATACCAGAGTGCGGCGTGGCAGGCAACGCGAACCCCTCCCAGCCGACTCGGCTCCGAGACGACGAAGGGGCCCCGGAGGGCCCCGCCGCCTGCTTGGGTGGACGCTTCCTCGAGGGGAGAGACAGCGTCCGGTTCCCGCGTCCTGCACGGGAAGCGCAAAAGATCTTTGCGAAGATAGAAAGAGTGTAGCCTGGGCGAACAGGCTCGACAAGAGGCGAAACAAAAACCCCGCCTGAGCGGGGCTTTTCCGAGCGAGCTGCGGGACTAGGATTCGAACCTAGACTACTCGGTCCAGAGCCGAGCGTCCTACCATTAGACGATCCCGCACCGGGAGCGCACCAAGTTTAGCGCTTAGGTTTCCAGCCGGTAGACGGGGACCAGGCGCTTTTCCGCATCCGTGTCGATGTGGGCGATCACCTCGACGTAGGGCTCGAGACCGGAGCCGCGCAGCTTGGCCTTCAGGAGCCCGTCGACCTGGAAGAGCCCGGAGGAGTTGTTCATCACGATCTCGATCATCACCGGCCGCGCCTCGCCGTCCTTGATCGAGACGTCGTCGATCGCGGCGGCCGAGAGCGAGTGCATCGAGACCCGCCCCTTCTCGAACGGGATTCGCGAGCGGCCCTCGGCCATGTCGAGCGCGTCCGCAACACGGAGGATTCCCGCCTCGAGCGCGAGCGGCTGCCCGTCTGCCCGGTGGCTCGTGATCGCCTGCAGCACCTCTGAGACGATCACCGTCAGCTCCGGCTCCTCGTAGATCCCGTCGAGCAGCTCGCGCATCTTCGGCTCGGAGAGGAAGAGCGAGAAGTCCTCGTGACCGTGGCGGTGCACCGACATGCCGACACAGTGGAAGAGCGCGGACAGCGCCACGATCACCTCGGCGTCGTCCTGCTCGAGCCCGAAGTCGCGGACGGCGGACGGCTCGACGCCGTGCTTCGTCAGCTGGCGCAGGAGCTTCAGGGCGATGTTGGCGACGATCTGGATGTGGACCCAGGAGTGGTCGTTGATCTCCATCCGGACGACGGCGTTCACGTTCGAGACGTGCCACCACGCCTTCACCTGCTTGTCGTCGTTGACGCGCTCGAGCAGCTTGCGCAGCTTGCGGTTCCCACGCACCGGCAGGTTGACGCGCATCTTGTCGACGGCCTGGGCCGGGGTGAGGCGCGTCTCGCGGACGGCCTCCTCCGAGACCGGCTCCTCGATCCGCTCCTCGGTCTCCTTATCGAGATCCATCAGGTTCGCACCACCACGCTGCGCGCGAACTTGTCGTGCAGCGCCTGATTTCTCGCGTCGCGCAGCGGCCAGAGGTGGTCGACGATCGTCGGGATGGTGAAGAGGGCCCGCAGTGCCGCGGTCGAGAGCCAGCGCCTGAACGCGCGCGGGTAGCCGATCGGCCCTCTGCTCTCGGCGTCGACGACCTTGATCCCGAGCGCCATCTTCCCGAAGGTCTGGCTGCGGGAGCCGATCAGCGCCGTGTAGTAGATCGCCTCGGGAATCAGGAAGAGGACGACGACCAGCAGCGTCTCGCCGTCCCGGATCCGGTCGCGCAGCTCCTCCGCCTGCATGCCCCCGGCCAGGAGGGCTGCCGCGATCACGAGCCCGAGCACGACGACGTCCACGAGCAGCGCTGCCAGACGGCGCCCCCAGCTCGCCAGTTCGTGCTCGTTCACACGCACAGGTTAGGCGACCTCGGCGGCCCAGTCGCCGTAGAGGCTCGTATAGAGACCGCGGCGGGCGATCAGCTCCTCGTGCGTCCCTTGCTCGACGACGCGGCCGTGCTCGAGCACCACGATCAGGTCGGCGTCGCGGATCGTCGAGAGCCGATGCGCGATTACGAACGCCGTCCGGCCGGCGAGGAGCTTCCGCAGCGCCTGCTCGATCTGGCGCTCGGTGCCGATGTCCACCGACGAGGTCGCCTCGTCGAGGATCAGGATGCGCGGGTCGGCCAGCAGCGCCCGCGCGAACGCGATCAGCTGGCGCTGGCCGAGCGAGAGCCGCGTGCCGCGCTCGCCGAGGTGCGTCGCGTAGCCCTCCTCGAGCTGGAGGATGAAGCGGTCGGCGCCGACGGCCTCCGCGGCCGCCTCGATCTCCGCCTGGGGTGCGTCCGGGCGCGCGAAGGCGATGTTCTCGGCGACCGTTCCGCCGAACAGGAACCCTTCCTGCGGGACGATCCCGAGCTGGCGGCGGAGCGAGTGCTGCGTCACCTCGCGCAGGTCGGTGCCGTCGATCGTGATCCGTCCCTCGGTCGGGTCGTAGAAGCGCGCGATCAGCTTTGCGATCGTCGACTTGCCGGCGCCGGTGTGGCCGACGAGCGCGACAGTAGTCCCGGCGGGGACGTCGAGCTCGAGCCCGTGCAGGACCTCGGGAAACTCGGGGCCGTAGCCGAAGCGCACGCCTTCGAAGTGGACCCGCCCTTCGATCCGCCCGAGTGACCCGGCGCCGGCCGGGTCGACGACCTGCGGCTCCTCGTCGAGGACACCGATGATCTTGTCGAGCGCCGCGATCGCCGAGAGGAAGGTGTTGTAGAGCTGCGAGAGCTGCTGGATCGGGTCGAAGAAGTTGGAGAGGTAGAGCGCGAAGGCGAAGAGCGTGCCCGCGGTCATCTCATCGTGGTAGACGAGCCAGCCGCCGTAGCCGAAGACGATCGCGGTCGCCGCCGACGCGAGCAGGTCGACGGCGGGGAAGTAGATCGCGTTCAGGACCGTCGTCTCGTAGTTCGCGGCGCGGTAACGGTCGTTGACGCCGTGGAAGGCCTTCTGCTGCACGGGCTCGCGCGTGAACGACTGGACGACGCGCATGCCCGCAATGTCCTCGGCGAGCGTCGCCGTCACGAGGCCGAGCCGCTCGCGTACGCGGCGGTAGGCGCGGTTCGAGCGGCTCCGGAACCAGGCGGTCACGAGGGCCATCGGGATCAGCACCGTCAGCGTCGCCAGGGCGAGCTGCCAGTCGAGCAGGAAGAGGACGACGGCGGTGCCGAGCAGGAGCAGTGTGTTCTGGATCAGGCTGGTGACGCCGTCGGTGACGAGCTGGTCGAGCGCCTCGACGTCGTTCGTGATCCGGCTGATGATCACACCGGCGCGATTGCGCTCGTAGAAGCCGAGCGAGAGCCGCTCCAGGTGCGCGAAGAGCTTGTTGCGCAGGTCGGCGAGGAGGCGCTCGCCGACCCAGCCGGTCAGGTACGTGTTTGCGGCGGAGAGGACGAGCGCGACGACCGCCGACGCGAGGAAGACGACGATGATCCACGTCAGCCGGTCGAGGTCCATCTCCTTGATCCCCTGGTCGATCGCCAGCTTCGCCAGGTACGGCGGCGCCAGCGCGACGAGCGTGTAGGCGAGCAGCGTCGCGAGCGCGAGCGCCGTGCGGCCGCGGTAGGGAAGCGCGAGCCGGACGAGCAGGCCGATCCGCCGGCGCGTGCGCCTCCACGACCAGTCGCGCACCTCACCGCCGCGCTCCTCGGAGAGGTGGCCGCCCGGCTGCCAGACCTTCACGCCGTCTCCTTCAGGAGCCCTTGGAGCAGCCCGTGCTCGTGGATCTCCTGGTAGACGGCGCTCGTCGCCAGCAGCTCCGCCTGCGTGCCGCGCGCGGCGACCCGGCCGTGCTCGAGCACGACGACCTCGTCGGCGAGCGCGATCGTCGAGAGCCGGTGGGCGATGATGATCGTCGTCCGGCCGCGCATCGCCTCCGCGAGCCCGTCCCGGATCCTCGCCTCGGTGGTCGCGTCGACGGAGGCAGTCGCGTCGTCGAGGATCAGGATCCGTCGGGTCGATCACGAGCGCGCGGGCGATCGCGAGTCGCTGGCGCTGACCGCCGGAGAGCGTGATCCCGCGCTCGCCGATCACCGTGTCGTAGCCCTGCGGCAGCTCCTGCACGAACTCGTGCGCCTGCGCCGCGCGGGCTGCGCGCTCGACCTGCTCGACGGTCGCGTCGAGGACGCCGAAGGCGATGTTCTCGCGCACGCTTGCCGAGAAGAGGAACGGATCCTGGGAGATGACGCCGATCTCGCGGCGCAGCGAGCGGCGGGTGATGTCGCGGATGTCGACGCCGTCGACCAGCACGCGGCCGTCGGTCGCGTCGTAGAAGCGCGGCACGAGCGCGGCAAGCGTGGTCTTGCCGGAGCCCGTGTGGCCGATCAGCGCCACCGTCTTCCCCGGCGCGAGCTCGAGGTCGATCTCCTCGAGCACGGGCCTGTCCGCCGAGTAGCCGAACGTCACGTGGTCGAAGCGGATCCGGCCGGGGCCCGGCGGCAGCTCACCGGCGCCGGGCCGGTCGTCGACGCCCTCGGGCTCGTCCATCACCTCGAAGATCCGCTCGCCCGACGCGGTCGCGCGCTGGGCCTGGCCGATCCACATCCCGAGGCTGCGGAGGGGCACGATCAACATCGCGAGCAGGAGGTTGAAGACGAAGAAGTCGGGCAGTCCGAGCGAGCCGTTCACGACCATCCGGCCGGCGGCGAGGAGAACGACGCCCTGCGCGAGCAAGGGCAGGAAGGAGAGGAGCGGCACGTAGAGCGCGCGCTGGCGGAACGCGCGGACCGTCTGGTCGAAGACGGCGCCGGATGCGCGCTCGAACTGCGCCTGGCGGCGATCCTCCTGCGCGAACGCCTTGACGACGTGGACGCCGACGATCGACTCCTCGGTCACGGTCGCGACGTCGCCGAGCTTCTGCTGCACCTCGCGCAGGACGGGGTGCGAGACGTGGCTGTAGCGGTAGGCGACCGCGACGATCACCGGCGTGATCGCCAGCGCGATCAGCGCCAGCTGCCACTCGACGACGAAGAGCACGGCCATCACCGAGACGACGGTGAGGATGTGCTGGAAGAAGAAGATCAGGCCGAAGCCGAGGAAGAAGCGCACCGACTGCAAGTCGACGGTCGCGCGCGACATCAGCTGGCCGGTCTGGTGGCGGTCGTAGAAGCCGAACGAGAGCCGCAGCAGGTGCGCGTAGAGCGCCTCGCGCATGTCCTTTTCGATCCCGAGCGCCTGCCGGCCGGAGATGATCCGGCGGCCGAGCATCAGCGCCGCCTTGACGATGCCGACGACGGAGATCGCGACGACGAGCCAGGCGAGCGTGGTCGTTCCGCGGCCGGCCTCGATTCCCTCGATCGCCTCGCCGACGAGCAGGACGATCGCGATCGCCGCCGCCTGCGAGAGCACCGCCAGGATCGTCGAGACGAGCAACGACCAGCGGTAGGGCCGCAGAAAGCCGAGCAGGCGCACGAACGTGCGGCGGTAGGGGACGGTGCTCACTCGTCCGAATGTAGCCGCGCGAGCTCGCGCTTCACGTGCGTGAGTGCCTTGCCGAGCCGGGCGCGGTTCGCCTGGTCGTTGAGCCAGCCGCTCGCGCCGGACGGATGCGGTAGCGGGATCACGATCGCGCCGCCTTGATCGTGCGGGAGCAGGAAGCTCTTGCCGATCGCATCCGTGAGCGTCGCGATCCCGAGCAGCCGCTTCAGCGCGAGCCCGCCGACCGTCACGATCAGGTCGGGCCGGAGCAGCTCGAGCTCCCAGTCGCGCCAGAACTGACAGAGGTCCTGCTCGCGCGGCGTCGGTGTCCGGTCGCCGCGTCCCGAATCCGGCCGGCCGGGGTAGCAGCGCGTCACCGAGGCGCAGTAGAAGCGCTCGTAGAGCTCGTCGCCCTCGAGGCCGAGCCAGCGGCGCAGAGTCTGGCCGGCGCGGCCGCGCCACGGCAGCCGCTCCTCGCCCTCGACGACGCCGGGCGCCTGGCCGAACAGGTACGCCCGCTGGCCGTGGAAGGGCGCGCGGACCGGCCACGACTCGATCTGAAAGCCCGCCTCGAGGCAGGCGCGGCAGCGCGCGTTGTCGCGCTGGAGCGACCGGAGCGACCGGTAGGCGCTCTTGCGGACCGTCACCCGGCGGCGGGTGTGCCGATCCGGAGCCGGTTGCCGTCGGGGTCGGTCACCTCGATCTCGCGCATGCCGTAGTACGCGAGCTCCGCGGTCGTGCCGAAGTCCGCGGCGACGGCGTCGACGTCGTCGACGTAGATGTAGAGCAGGCCGTCCGGGTGTGCGTCGCCGGTGTGCTCGGAGAGGAAGATCCGCGCGTCGTCTCTGGCGATCGCGACGAAGAGAGGTAGGTGGGGCTGAGCGCGCGTACGCCACTCGATCGAGAACCCGAGCCGCGCATACCACTCGGCGCTGGCCTCGGCGTCGGCGACGCGGAGAAAGGGGACGACTTTCGTCACGGGGCGGATCGTACGGCCACGAACCAGCGGCCTGCGAAGAGGATCTCGCCGCCGCCCAGCTCCGCCGCCAGCTCGCCGGGCTCGAAGAAGCGCTTGAAGACCTGCCAGCGCGAGCCGTCGTCGAGGATCCGCTCCTGGTGTTCGGCCGGCTGGACGTCGTCGCGGAGCGCGGAGTCGACGACGACGAGCTCGGCCGCCACGCGTCGTGCCTCGGCGAGGAAGCGGCCTCGCTCCGGGTCCTCGAGGTGGCCGTAGAAGTGACTCGTGAAGATGCGCTCGAACGTTCCGTCCTGGAACGGGAGCCGCAGCGCGTCCGAGCGAACGAAGCCGGCGTCGGGGACGCGCGCGCTCGCGAGCTCGAGCATCGACGCGCTCTGGTCGAGGCCCGTGACGTCCCCCGGCAGGTGCTGCGTCAGATAGCCCGTTCCGCATGCGACGTCCAGCGTCCGGGCCGGCGGCAGGGCGGCGATCGCCCCGATCAAGGCGTCGCGCTCCTCGTCCCAGCCGGGCCGCGCGCGCTGCTCGAAGCCGCCGGTGCCGAGCCACCAGTCGTCGTACTCCGGCGCCCGCGCCTCGTAGTAGGCCTTCACGCTCCTAGAGTACGAATCATGCTCGAGGCGGTGCCGAACTTCTCCGAGGGTCGCGACGACGAGGTCGTCGACGCTCTCCGTGGAGCGCTCTCGGCTCCGGCACGGTTGCTGGACGTGCACGTCGACGCCGACCATCACCGTTCGGTCTTCACGCTCGTCGGTGAGCCGGAGGAGCTCGTCGAGACCCTGCTCGCGGGGATCGCCTGTGCGCGCGACCGGATCGACCTGCGCCGCCACGAAGGCGCGCACCCGCGCATCGGCGCCGCCGACGTCGTCCCGATCGTCCCGATCAGGCCCGACGACCTCGAGCACGCGAAGGCGACCGCAGGCGAGCTGGCGCGCCGGATCGGCGACGAGCTCGGGTTGCCCGTCTTTCTCTACGGCGAGCTCGCGCCCGGTCGCGGTCCTGCGTTCTTTCGCCGCGGGGGACCGGAGGAGCTGCAACGCCGGCTCGACGCGGGCGAGCTGGCGCCCGACTTCGGGCCGGGCCGTCTGGACGAGCGGGCAGGCGGGGTGATCGTCGGCGCGCGGCGGCCGCTGATTGCCTTCAACGTCAACCTGCGCGGCGAGCTCGAGGCGGCGAAGGCGGTCGCCGCGGTCGTACGGGAGGCGGGTGGCGGCTTTCCGGGCGTGCGCGCGCTCGGCCTCGACCTTCCGCGCGCCGGTGTCGTCCAGGTCTCGATGAACGTCGAGGACTGGGAGGCGGCGGCGCTGCACGAGATCGTCGCGCGGATCGAGGCCGAGGCGGCAGCGCACGGCGCCGAGGTCGTCGGCTCCGAGCTGGTCGGGCTGATGCCTGCCGGTGCCGCAGCAGCTGCGGCCGGCGCGATGCTCCGGATCGACGGCTTCGACGAGTCGCACGTGCTGGAACTGCGACTCGTTCCATGAGAGGGTTTCGGGACCCCGGGACTTGCGGTAGGTGAGTTCCGACAACGACCAAGGGGTACAGATGAGAAAGTTCTTGCCGCTCACGGTGGCCGCGGGGATCGTGGCCTGGTTCTTCATGAAGCATCCGCGCGGGAAGGTGCTGTTCGGAAAGCTGCACGGAAAGATATCGGCGGTGGTGCCGAAGCAGTACGACGACGCGACGCTCAAGGACAAGGTCGAGAGCGAGCTCTTCCGCGACGAGCACGAGGTCAAGGGCGCAATCAACGTGAACGCGCAGGAGGGGGTCGTACAGCTGCGCGGCCAGCTGCCGTCGCAGGATCTGATCGACGCGCTGGTCGACCGCACGCAGAAGATTCACGGCGTCCGTGAGGTGGAGAACCTCCTCCACACGCCGGGCACCGAAGCACCCATGCACCACTGAGCCGGGGCGGCCCTGAGGCCGCTTGCGGCCGACTTCAGGGGTCTTCGCGCGCAGGGCATCCGTTCCCGCGGATGCCCTGCTTGCGCCTAGTATCGATTTGTGATTGCGAGTCACGCGCTGACCGGGAACGACCTCCGGCTCGAGGATGTGTGGGAGGTAGCAGTGCACCGCGCGCCCGTCGGCCTCGCCGACGAGGCGCGCGGTCAGATGGAGGCGGCGCGGGCACTCGTCGAGCAGGCAGCCGAGAACACCTACGGCGTCAACACGGGCTTCGGTCGCTTCGTCTCGGAGTCGATCCCGGACGACAGCGTCGACGAGCTCCAGCTTCGCCTGCTGCGCAGCCACGCGTGCGGCGTCGGCGATCCCTATCCGCCGGAGGTCGTGCGCGCGGCGATGCTGCTCCGGGCGAACGCACTCGCGAAGGGGTTCTCGGGCGCGCGGATCGAGACGGTGGAGCTGCTGATCGAGTGCCTCAACCGCGGCGTGTTGCCGCGTGTGCCGGCGCGGGGGTCGGTGGGTGCGAGCGGCGACCTGGCTCCGCTCGCTCATCTGGCGCTGCCGCTCGTCGGCGAGGGTCAGGCGTGGTTCGAGGAGACGCTCCTGCCGGGGGCGGAGGCGCTGGCGGCCGCGGGCCTCGAGCCGGTGCGCCTCGGCGCCAAGGAGGGCCTGTCGCTGATCAACGGGACGCAGTTCATGGCGGCGATGGCCGCGCTCGCGCTCGTGCGCGCGTGGCGGCTGGCGCGGACGGCTGATCTCGCGTGTGCGCTCTCGCTCGAGTCGCTGCAGGGCTCGCGGACGAGCTTTCACCCGGCGATTCACCAGGCGAGGCCCCTGCCAGGACAGGTCGACTCGGCCGCCAACCTCCATCGGCTGCTCGACGGGTCGGCGATCATCGAGTCCCACAAGTGGTGCGATCGCGTCCAGGACGCCTACTCGCTCCGGTGCGCGCCGCAGGTGCACGGGGCGAGCCGCGATCTCCTGGCGCACGTGGCGGCGACGGTCGCGGTCGAGCTGAACGCGGCGACCGACAACCCGCTCGTGCTGGTCGGCGAGGGCATCGTCGTCTCGAACGGAAACTTCCACGGCCAGCCGCTCGCCTTCGGGCTCGATGCGCTCGCGATGGCGGTCTCCGAGCTGGCGAGCATCTCGGAGCGCCGCGTCGAGCGGCTCGTCAACCCGTCGCTGTCGGAGGGCTTGCCGCCGTTCCTGACGCTGGAGGGCGGCCTCAACAGCGGTTTCATGATCCCGCAGTACGTCGCCGCGGCGCTCGTCTCGGAGAGCAAGTCGCTCTGCCACCCGGCGAGCGTCGACTCGATTCCGACGAGCGCGGGCCAGGAGGACCACGTCTCGATGGGGAACGCCGCCGGGTTGAAGGCGCTGCAGGTGCTCGCGAACAGCGAGCGCGTGCTCGCGATCGAGTTGCTCGCCGGTGCGCAGGCGATCGAGTTCCTCGCGCCGCTCGAGCCGGGGCCGGGCGTGCGGGCGGCGCACGACGCCGTGCGTGAGCTGTCCGAGCGGGTGCGCGACGATCGTTCGCTCTCGGAGGACATCGAGCGTGTGGCAGTCGCGGTCGCGGACGGCTCGATCCTCGCGGCCGCAGAGGCGGCAGTGGGGGAGCTTCGGTGAACGAGCCGCCGCCGCTGCCGAAGCGGCCGTACCGCGACGGCGTGCTCCTGAACCTCGTGCTCGCGGGCCTGATCCTGGTCATCTCCTGGCTCACCGGAGGGAACTTCGGGCGAGCGCTCGTGTTCGCGATCGGCTTCTTCGTCATCTCGACTGCGTGGACGTGGTGGCGGCTCCGGCAGCGCGTGGAGCGGGAGCGGCGATGAGCGTCTCGTCGCTCGACGCGCAGGTCGAAGCGCTCGTTGGCGACCTCTCCGCGATCCGCGCCCCGCACGGCACGCAGCTGAACGCGCGCTCGTGGCAGACGGAAGCGCCGCTGCGGATGCTGCTCAACAACCTCGACCCGGAGGTGGCAGAGCGCCCCGAGGAGCTCGTCGTCTACGGCGGCTCCGGCCGCGCGGCCCGGTCGCACGAGGCGCTGAAGGCGATCGTGCGGACGCTTCTGCGTCTCCGTGACGACGAGACGCTGCTCGTCCAGAGCGGCAAGCCGGTGGGCGTCTTCCGCACCCACGAGGGTGCGCCGCGCGTGCTGATCGCGAACTCGCTGCTCGTCCCGCGCTGGGCGAACTGGGACGAGTTCCGGCGGCTCGAGGCCGAGGGCCTGACGATGTTCGGGCAGATGACGGCCGGGAGCTGGATCTACATCGGCACCCAGGGGATCCTGCAAGGCACCTACCAGACGTTCGCGGCGGCGGGCGAGAAGCACTTCGGCTCGGCCGACCTGTCCGGGCGGACGATCCTCACGGCCGGGCTCGGCGGGATGGGCGGGGCGCAGCCGCTTGCCGCGACGATGGCCGGCGCGGCGATCCTCTGCATCGAGGTCGACCCCTCGCGGATCCAGCGCCGGCTCGAGACGCGCTATCTCGACGAGGTCGCCGACTCGCTCGACGACGGAGTGGCGCGGGTGCGGGCTGCTGCATCCGAGGGGCGGGCGCTCTCGGTCGCCGTGCTCGGGAATGCCGCCGAGATCGTCCCGGAACTGTCAAAGAAGCGTGAATCTTTCGACCTCGTCACCGACCAGACCGCTGCCCACGATCCGCTCACCGGCTACGTCCCCGCAGGCCTGTCGGTCGAAGAAGCGGCTTCGTTGCGCGCTTCGGACCCGGACGAGTACCTGCGGCGGGCGCGCCAGTCGATCGCGGCGCACGTCGAAGGCATGCTCGAGTTCGTCCGCGCGGGCAGCTATGTCTTCGACTATGGCAACAACCTGCGAGGGGAGGCCAATGAGGCAGGCGTAACGGAGGCCTTCTCATACCCGGGCTTCGTCCCGGCCTATATCCGGCCCCTCTTCTGCCACGGCGTCGGGCCCTTCCGGTGGGCCGTCCTCTCGGGCGACCCGGCCGACATCGCGGCGATCGACGAGGAGTTCCGGCGGCTCTTCCCCGACGATGCGCTGCTCCAGCGCTGGCTCGAGCTCGCTCCCGAGCGCGTCGCCTTCCAGGGGCTGCCGGCGCGGATCTGCTGGCTCGGCTACGGCGACCGGGCCAAGGCGGGCCTCGCGATCAACGAGCTCGTGCGGACGGGCGTCGTCACCGCACCGGTCGTGATCGGTCGCGACCACCTCGACTCCGGCTCCGTGGCGTCCCCGTACCGCGAGACCGAGGCGATGCGCGACGGCTCCGACGCGATTGCGGACTGGCCGATCCTGAACGCGCTCCTGAACACGGCTGCGGGCGCGACCTGGGTCAGCGTCCACCACGGCGGCGGCGTCGGGATCGGCAACTCGATCCACGCGGGCATGGTCGTCCTGGCCGACGGCAGTGCCGACGCGGCCGAACGGCTCGAGCGCGTGCTCACGACCGATCCCGGCACGGGCGTGATGCGGCACGCCGACGCCGGCTATGACGAGGCGCTCGACGCCGCGCGCGAGCACGGCCTCGACCTGCCGAGCGTCGACTCGCCGAGCGCCTGACGTGCCGAAGCTCCTGATCCGCGACCTGCGCCAGGTCGTCAGCCCCGCGGGCCGTGACGCGCCGCTGCGCGGAGGAGCGCTCGCCGAGCTCGAGGTGATCGAGCAGGGGTACGTGCTCTGCGACGGCGCGACGATCGAGGCGGTGGGCCCGATGAACGAGCTCGGGCTCGTGGACAGCGACATCGAGGACGTGGACGGCGGCGGCCTGTGCGCCATCCCCGGCCTCGTCGACTGCCACACGCATCCGGCGTTCGGCGGCGACCGCGTCGAGGAGTTCTCGCTTCGGGCCGGCGGCGCGAGCTACGAGGAGCTGCACGCGGCCGGCGGCGGCATCGTCTCGACCGTCCGCGCGACGCGCGAGGCGGGGGAGGAGGGCCTGCGGCGGGCGGTCGAGCGCCATCGCGGGTGGATGCTGCACGCCGGCACGACGACGTTCGAGGGGAAGTCCGGCTACGGCCTCGACCGCGAGACGGAGCTCGCGTCGCTGCGCGCGATCGCGGCCGCCGGCGGCGTCCCGACCTTCCTCGGCGCCCATTCGACGCCGCCAGAGGCCGAAGACGCCGACGCCTACCTCGACTTCCTCCTCGCGAACGTCGTTCCGGACGCGGCCCGGCTCGCCGAAGCGGCTGACGTCTTCCTCGAGCGCGGAGCCTTCGACGCGGGCCAGGCTCGCCGTTATCTCGAAGCCTGCCGCGAGCACGGCCTCGCGCTCCGGATCCACGGCGACCAGTTCACCGAGGCGGGCGCGATCCCGCTCGCGATCGAGCTCGGTGCCCGCTCCGTCGATCATCTCGAAGCCACCGGGCCGGACGGCATCGCCGCCCTCGCCGCCAGCAGCGTCACCGGCGTGCTCCTCCCGGCGAGCGCCCTCTTCCTCGGCCGCCCGATGCCGCCCGGGCGCGCGCTCGTCGACGCCGGCGCCGCGGTGGCGCTCGCGACGGACTTCAACCCCGGCAGCGCCTTCTGCGAAAGCCTGCCCGTCGTGATGTCGCTCGCAGCGACGCAGCTGAAGCTGAGCCCGGGCGAGGCGCTGGCAGCCTGCACCGTCAACGCCGCGCATGTCCTGGGCCGCGCCGATCGCATCGGCCGGATCGCCCCCGGCTATGCCGCCGACCTGGTTCTGCTCGATGCGCCCGACTGGCGCTACGTCGCGTACCACCTGGCCGGAAACGTTGTCGCGACCGTGATCAAGGACGGCGCCGTCGCCGCCGGACGAGCGGCATACTGATCCGATGGCGTCCAAGAAGCAGCAGCGCCGCCGGCAGAAGCTGAAGCGGCACGAGTACGAAGAGGTCTACGTCGACGAGGAGGGGAACGTGCTCCCGCCCGAGGAGGCGGAGGAGCTCGCGGCCGCAGCGCCGTCGCGCAAGGCCGAGCGGACCGCCAAGGAGCGCCCGACGAACCGCGCCGGCCGCGTGCTCGAGCCGCCCTCATGGCGCAAGACGTTCAAGCGAGGCCTGCTCTTTTTCCCGCTGATGTTGATCACCGTGATCCTGCTCGGCCGTAGTCTGACCCTCGCGCAGCAGGTCTTCCAGACGGTCGTGCTGATGGGCTTCTTCCTCCCCTTCAGCTACTTCATGGACACGATGATGTGGCGCTCCTATCAGCGCCGGATCGCACGCACGGGCGACTCGAAGAAAGGCTAGGCCGCTAGGCGGCGGAGCCGCGGTAGTGGCCCTCACCGGGCCACGGCGCGAGCAGCAGCAGGATCCGCGCACCCTCGTCGCTCGCGAGCGAGTGGCGTTCGTCCGGATCGAAGCGAAAGAGCATTCCGGGCGTCGCCTCCACCGTCTCGCCTGCGGCGGACACGCTGGCGCTCCCCTCCAGCACCGTGATCCACGCGTTCTCCTTCACCTGGTGGTCGCCGAGCTTCTGTCCCGGCGTCAGCACGATCACGACCGCGCGCGCCTCGTTGCCGGAGTGGATCACCATCGGATCGCGCGTGCCCGACGGCGCCTGGATCTCCATCAGGTCCCAGCTCTGCACAGGGGCAAGGATAGACTCATCCGCCCATGCCGCTCGCCGTCGACCAGCTCTCGCTCGGCCAGATCGGGACGAATTGCTACCTCGTCCGGGCCGACCGCGACGCGAAGCAGGCCGTCGTGATCGACCCCGGCGACGAGGCGGCCGAGATCGAGCGCGCCCTGGCAGCGCAAGGCGCGGCGTGCGCCGCGATCCTGCTCACGCACAGCCACTTCGACCACTTCGGCGCGCTCGCCGAGCTGGCCGCGTCCACCGGCGCGCCCGTCTGGCTGCCCGAAGGCGAGCTCGACGTCTTCCGCCGGCCCGATGTTTTCTTCCCCGGCCGTGCGATGCATGCGTACACCGGCGAGGCGACGCTGCTCTCGGGCGGCGAGACCGTCGACGCGGCCGGCATCTCCTTCCAGGTACGCCAGGTCCCGGGCCACTCGCCCGGACACCTCTCCTACTACGCCGACGGAGCGCTCTTCTCCGGCGACGTTCTCTTCTCGGGCTCGGTCGGCCGGGTCGACCTGCCCTTCGGTGACTGGGAGACGCTGCTCGAGTCGATCCGCTCGCTCACGGACGCATATCCACCCGAGACGGTCGTCCTCTCCGGGCACGGCCCCGCGACGACGCTGGGCGACGAGCTGGCGCGTAACCCGTTCCTCGCCGAGCTTCGCGCATGAGCAAGATCGAACGGCCGCGCGGCACCCACGACATCCTTCCCTCCGAACAGCCGCTCTGGCGGCGCGTCACCGGCGAGATGGAACGGCTGGCCGCGCTCTACGGCTATCGACCGATCCAGACACCCGTCTTCGAGGACACCGAGCTGTTTCTACGCACGTCCGGGCAGGGATCCGACGTCGTCCAGAAGGAGATGTACACGTTCGCCGACCGTTCGGACCGTTCGCTGACGCTTCGCCCGGAGGGCACCGCGCCGATCGCACGCGCCTACGTCGAGCACGGCTTCCACCGCGAGCCGCAGCCGCAGAAGCTCTACACGATCGCTCCGATGTACCGGTACGGCGCGCCCGGCCGGGGGCGCTACCGCGAGCACTGGCAGCTGTCGGTCGAGGCGATCGGCACCGACGATCCCGCGATCGACGCCGAGATCATCCAGCTCTACGACACGCTCCTGCGCCGGCTCGGGATCGCGAGCTACCGGCTGGAGCTGAACTCGATCGGCTGCCGCGAGTGCCGTCCTGCCTACGTCGAGCGGCTGACCGCCTGGCTCGACGAGCACCGCGACGAGCTCGACGACGAGGCAAGGCAAAAGCTGCAGACCAGCCCCCTCCGCGTCTTCGACGTCAAGAACGAGCGGACGCGGGCGCTCCTCGAGGACGCTCCGAAGATCGGCGACTCGCTCTGCGACGCCTGCAAGGCGCACTTCGCAGCCGTCCGCGCCGACCTCGACGCGACCGGTGTCTCCTACGAGCTCGTGCCGACGCTCGTGCGCGGGCTCGACTACTACTCGCGCACGGCCTGGGAGTTCATCGGCCCGATGGACAACGAGAACTCGACCATCTCCGGCGGCGGCCGCTACGACTACCTCGTCGAGGAGATCGGCGGGCCGCCGACACCGGGCGTCGGCTTCGGGGCCGGGATCGAGCGGCTGCTGATCGCGATGGAGGACGAGGGTGCCGCCGAGGCGGACGCGCCGAAGGTCGACGTGTTCGTCGCGCGTGAGCCCGACGCGCCGCGTGCGCTCGTGCCGCCGCTCCTGAAGGGATTGCGCGACGCCGGTGTCGCCGCAGACGCCGACTACGCAGGCCGCTCGCTGAAGGGTCAGCTGACGCAGGCCGGCCGCTCGGGTGCGGCCACGACCGTCATCCTTCGCGCCGCCGACGCGCTGATCAGAGCCGTCGGCGTGCAGGACGAACCGGTTGCTCACGCGGACGTTCTCGGCAGACTGTCGCGATGAGGTGGCGGACCCACATGGCCGGCGAGCCCACGAAGGAGCTCGTCGGCGAGAAGCTGACCCTCGCCGGGTGGGTCGCGCGCCGCCGCGACCACGGCGGCCTGATCTTCGTCGACCTGCGCGACCGCAGTGGGATCACGCAGCTCGTGATCAACCCGGAGCTCGCGCCGGAGGCGGCGGAGCTCGCGCACCAGATCCGGAACGAGTTCGTCCTCCGCGCCGAGGGGACGCTCGTCGCGCGCAGCGCCGAGACCGTCAACCCGAACATGCCGACCGGCGAGGTCGAGCTGCAGGTGGAGGCGCTCGAGATCGTCAGTCGCTCGACGCCGCTGCCGTTCCAGCTCGACGAGGAGAACGTCGACGAGACGCTGCGCCTCCGCTATCGCTGGCTCGACCTGCGCCGCGAGAAGCTGCAGCGGAACATCACGCTGCGTGCGCAGATGGTCGGGATCATCCGGCGCGAGATGGAGGCCGCCGGCTTCCTCGACATCCAGACGCCGATCCTGTTCAAGCCGACGCCCGAGGGCGCGCGCGACTTCGTCGTCCCGAGCCGGCTGCAGAAGGGCCGCTTCTACGCGCTGCCGCAGAGCCCGCAGATCCTGAAGCAGCTGACGATGGTCGCCGGCTTCGACCGCTACTACCAGATCGCGATCTGCTTCCGGGACGAGGATCTCCGCGCCGACCGCGTCCAGGAGATCACGCAGCTGGACGTCGAGATGAGCTTCCCCGACCAGGAGTTCCTCTACGCGACGATGGAGCAGATGTACGCGCGGATCTGGCGCGAGTGCCTCGGGATCGAGATCGAGACGCCGTTCCCGCGGATGACGTTCGCCGAGGCCGACCGGCGCTTCGGCACCGACAAGCCCGACACGCGCTTCGCGCTCGAGATCGAGGACGCGACCGAGGTCACGCGCGAGTCCGAGTTCGGGGTCTTCAAGGGCGCGGAGGCCGTCCGCTTCCTGCGCGTGCCGCAGGCGTACTCGCGCGGCGACCTCGCCAAGCTCGAGGAGCTGGCGAAGGAGTGGGGGGCGAAGGGGCTCGCTTACCTCGTCTTCGACGAGGAGGGGGAGGTGCGCTCGCCGATCGCCAAGTTCCTCTCCGAGCCGGAGCTGGCGCAGTTCCGCAGCGACCCAGGCTCGACGGTCCTCTTCGCCGCGGACAGCTGGCCCGCGACGTCACGCGTGCTCGGCGCGCTGCGCAGCCATCTCGGCAAGGAGCTCGGCCTGATCGACGAGGAGGCGTTCACGTTCCTCTGGGTCTACGACTTCCCGATGTTCGAGCGCGACGAGGACGAGGGGCGCTGGACGGCCGTGCACCATCCGTTCACCCGGCCCACGGACGACTGGAAGGATCGCTTCGCCGACGACCCTGAGCACGCGCTCGCGCACGCGTACGACCTGATCGTGAACGGCAACGAGCTCGGCGGCGGCAGCTTCAGGATCCACGAGCCCGAGATCCAGGCGCAGGTGTTCGACCTGCTCGGGATGACCGAGGACGAGCAGCGGTCGAAGTTCGGCTTCCTGCTCGACGCGCTCGCCATGGGTGCGCCGCCGATGGGTGGGATCGCGCTCGGGATCGACCGCATGACGATGGTGCTCGCGGGCGAGCCGAACCTCCGCGACGTGATCGCGTTCCCGAAGAACCAGGCCGGTGTCGACCCGATGAGCGGGGCACCGTCCGAGGTGACGCAGGAACAGCTGGACGAGCTCGGAATACAGCTCGTCGAGCAACCGAGTTGAGGAATTTCGTTCGACAGCCGATGAAGACGGCATACTTCCGGCGAGCCGCGCCGCGGCCTGCCTAGCGAACCCAGAAAGCGTGAAGAGCCATGTCGTCAGGTGAGTCAGAGCGTTCGTCCGCGGGGCTAACCGCGCTTCCCAGTCTGGAACAACTCCATCGTGCCGGCGACGGCTACGAGGAGCAGAGCGTCCGCGAGGCGTTCGACGCCTTCCGGCGCCACACCGCCCAGCTCCAGGCGCAGCTGCGGGTGCTCCAGGCGGCGCGCAAGACCGCCAACGTCGAGCCGACCGGCCACGCCGTGCGCATGGACTCGCTCCACCTGATCCGCGCCGCCGCCGAGTTCGCCGACACGCTCGAGCGCGACGCGCAGGCGGCGTCGGCATCGCAGCTGCAGCGCACCGAAGAGGAGGTTCGCGCGAAGCAGCGCGAGCTGCAGGAGCGCGAGGCCGAGATCGAGCGCTACCGCATCGAGTCGGAGCGCCAGCGCGCCGAGATCGTGAATGCGGCGAAGGCGGAGTCGCGCGACCTCTTGACCAAGTCGAAGGCCGATGCCACGCGCGAGCTGCGCGAGGCGGAGACGCGCGGAAACCGGCTGCTCGAGCAGTCGCGCCACCAGGCGACCGAGCTGACGAACTCCGCCCGGGCCGAAGTCGAGCAGACGCTCGAGTGGGCCCGCGCCCAGGCGACGGCCGTCATGGCCCGCGCCCAGAAAGGCGCCGAGCAGCTGCTCGCGGCGGCAGGTCTCGGCGAGCCCGCGATCGCCCAGGTCGTCCAGTCGATCATGGAGGCGAACGACAGCGAGATCGCGCGCAGCGCCACGCCCGTGCCGCCGGCGCCGATGCGCCCCGCGCAGGCGCTCGCCGGCGGCCCCGTCGACGCTCCGCCCGCGGCCGAGCCGGAGCCCGACGTGGACGACGAGCCGCCCGCTCCCCCTGTGACGCCGACCGCCGACGCCGATGAGGCGCAGGAGGAACCGGCCGAGGGCGGGGAGCCCGAGTCCGAGAAGTAGGCGGCGGCCCGTGCTTGGTCGCCTCTGGCCACGCTTCGCGCTCGAAGCGTTCTTCCTGATCGCCGTCGCCCTCATAGCAGGGCTGCTGAACTTCTCGGTCGCCGAGGTGATCGTCGTGATGGCCGTCGCCTACCTGCTCACGGTGGCGCTCGAGCTGGTCTCCTGGCGGGCCCGCCGTTCCCGTCGGGAACCGGTCGCGCCGGCGGCCGCAGAGGAGGTGACGGTCTACGAGCCGCCTGCTGGCGGCATCGTCTCCGTGCGCGCCGGCGACCGCCCGCCCCGGCCGGAGGAGGACGAGACCTGGCTCGACCAGCTCGCGCCGCCGGAGCCCGAGCCGGAGGCAGTGGAGACGGAGGCTGTGGAGCCGGAGGCTGTGGAGCCAGAGCCTGAGCCGGAGCCGGAGCCGGAGCCGGAGCCGGAGCCCTCGCCGACGGCCGAGCCCCAGCCCGCCGAGCCGCAGCCTGAAGCCGAGGAGCCTGAAGCAGAGCCGGAGCCCGAGCCGGAGCCGGAGCCGGAGCCGGAGCCGGAGCCCGAGCCGGAGCCAGAACCGGAACCGGAGCCGGAGCCCGAGCCGGAGCCGGAACCGGAACCGGAACCCGTCGCAGCACCGCAACTCGTCGCGGCCCCTGAGCCGGAGCCGGAACCGGAGCCAGAAGCGGAGCCCGTTCGCGAGCCGGAGCCGGTCGCGACGCTACCGCTACCCGCTCAGGCACAGGAGTGGAATCTCTGGGAGCTCGAGCGCCTGACGCGCGAGCGGGGAGGCGAGGACCCGGCCCGCGCCGTCGAATGGGGCTACCTGGTCGTCTACCTGCGGGAGTTCGCACGGCCTGACGGCACCCTGCCGGCGGAGTTCGACGACCTCGTGCGCGAGTCGTTCGGCGAGCTGATCGCCGGCCGCGCGAGGTGACACTCGGCGTGCTCCAGCGGTCGGTGGCGCTCGCCGCCGTCGCGCTTCTCGCCGCGGTCGCGGCACTCGCCCTCAGCCGCGGCACGAGCAACGACGCCACGCCTCCGGGTGAGGCGCAGCCGGTCACCGTGGCGGAGACCGGCTGGTACACCGCGCTTGCCGGCTCCCGCGGGGCCCCGCGGGATGCCGAGCGAACGACCTGTCGGCGCGTCCTCACGAATCGCTCGCTCGGCGTGACGCATCCCGTGCTCCCGTGCGGCGTGAAGATCTACATCGCCTACGGCGGCACCGAGCTCCTGACCGAGGTGATCGACTCGAGGCTGAAGCGCCAGGGCCGCCAGTTCGAGCTCACGGATGCGCTCGCGCAACGCCTCGGCATCGACGGCACGCAGCAGATCCGCTGGCGGTTCGCAAGGTCTTAGCCGTCGCATGCCCGGGATCCGCAGGAGCGGATCCCGGGCGCGCAAACCCCTAAAGGGGCCGCTTCGCGGCCCGGCGTGACACTCGGAGGTTAGACTTCCCCTGCTCGACCCTGTACGTGGCCTTGCGCGTAAACGTGAACCAACGCTCACGTGAAGGGAGCCTGGGTCCGGTCTAGACCTCACCCGTCGATGTCCGGCACGGCACCCACCTGCTAAGGCAGGTTCGCATCGGCGCAAGGAAGCATCGGCAGGGTGGAGCGCTATTCCTTTTGGCGCAAGATCGGGATCCGCGAAAGCGGATCCCGATCGCGCTAAGACCCCTAAAGGGTCGGCCCGCCTCCCAAAGGCAGAGGGACGAGCCGCTAGCCTGGCCTACATGAGGGAGGTCTTCGGAGATTCGGCCCGTGGGCGAGGAGCTCGCGTTCGTGCGGCTTCGGATCGAGGGCGACCGCGATCGTCGAGGCGGACGCGCCGGGCATGGCAGAGCCGCTCGACGGCCTGACGCTGCTCGAGGCGGCCGCCGTGCCGGGTGAGACCCTCGCCGCCGACGCGCTCGCGAATGCGCTCGCGGAGGCGTTCCGCGCCGACCCCGATCCGGAACGCGTCGCGGTCGCGATGAGCGGCGGCGTCGACAGCGCCGTCGCGCTGCTCCGGGCCGGGCCGAAGGCGATCGGGGTCACGCTCCGGCTCTGGCTCGACCCTGCGGGTCCCGATTCCGAGCGGGCCTGCTGCTCGCCCGAGGCCGTGATCGCCGCCCGGGAGACCTGTCACGCCCTCGGGCTGCCGCATGTCACCCTGGACCTGCGCGAGGAATTCCGCCGCGTCGTCGTCGACCCGTTCGTCGCCTCCTACGCGCGCGGCGAGACGCCGAATCCCTGCGGCCGCTGCAACGGTGAGTTCCGCTTCGCCGAGCTGCTCGACTTCGCCGAGCGCGCGGGCGCGGCGAGCCTCTGGACCGGCCACTACGCGCGGATTGTCGAGCGCGACGGCCGCAGGCTGCTCGCGCGCGCGGCCGACCCGGACAAGGATCAGTCCTACATGCTGGCGCCGCTCGACCCGGCCGTGCTCGACCGCGTCGCGTTCCCGCTCGGCGAGCAGACCAAGGCCGAGACGCGCAGCGAGGCGGGCGCAGCCGGCCTGGCGGTCGCGGAGCGCCGCGAGAGCCAGGAGGCCTGCTTCCTCGCAGGCGACGACTATCGGGCGTTTCTCGAGCGCCGCGGCCTCGAGCCGGCCGAAGGCGCGATCGTCGACGAGGACGGCACCGAGGTCGGCCGGCACGACGGCATCTGGCGGTACACGCCGGGCCAGCGCCGCGGGATCGGCGTCGCCGCGGCCGAACCGCTCTACGCGCTGCGGTCGGACCCGGTCACGAACACGCTCGTCGTCGGACCGCGCGGCTCGCTCGCCTGCACCGCCGTCGAGGTGCGCGGCACGCTCCACGCACCGGTCGAGCACGTCGAGGCGAAGCTGCGCTACCGCTCCCCGGCGCTCCCGGCACGCGTGACGCCGACGACGGAGGGATTCACGCTCGAGCTCGCCCAGCCCGCATACGGCGTGGCCTCCGGACAGATCGCCGCGCTCTACGCCGAGGGCGCAGTTGTCGGGTGCGGCGTGGTGTCATCTGCAACAGCCGTCTAGGATGCGCGCGTGCAGCTTCTAGCCGCCAGCGCGGGCGATATCGCCAACTACGCCCTCGCCGTCTTCCTGCTCGCCGTCGGTTTCGGCCTTGCGTACGCATTTGTGCGCCTGGGCGGAACCTTCGCCCGGCTTTCTTCGTTCATCAGAGGGACGGAACGCGAATTGCTGCCCGTCATCTACAAGGTCGGCGAGAGCGTCGACAAGGTGAACGGGCAGCTGGACAAGGTGGATCAGGTGACGGACAGCGCAGTGGACATGGCGGACAGCGCGGACACGGCGGTACGTGCCGTGAGCATGGCGATCACGCGTCCGGTGCAGAAGATCTCCGGCCTCGCCGCGGGATTGACGCACGGCATCGCCACGCTCAAGGCTCGCCACGACTTCGGCGAGGCCGTCCAGAGCGCGAAGGAAGCAGCCGCACGGCGAGAGCGAGACCTCGAAGAGGAGCTTCGCGCCGCCGACAGTGGCACGACTTGATGGAGACGCAGGTGCTGGACACGGTCGAGATCACGATTCCGCGCGAGCGCGACTTCTCGATCGTCGCCGAGCTCGTCGTCGGCGGCATCGCCGCGCGGCACGACGTCACGCTCGACGTCCTGGACGACCTCCAGCTCGCGCTCGGCTCGCTGCTCGAGCACAACGAGGACGACGAGGGCGACGTCAACGTTCGGCTCCGGGTCGGCGGCGACGCAATCGATGTCTCGGTCGGTCCCGTGGGCGAGCGGACGGTGTCCGAGCTCGAAGCGGGCGCCGGCGAGACGCTCGGCCTCCGTCGGCTGCTCGACGCGACCGTCGACGAGCTGACGCTGAGCCGGCGCGACGGCCACGTCTGGGTCGAGCTGCGCAAGGACTTCGCGCTCGCGGAGCCGCAGTCGTGACGCGCGCGTCCGACAAGGCGCTCCTGCGCCGCTACCACGAGGAGGGCGACCTCGCCGCCCGCGAGCAGCTGATCGAGCAGTACCTCTCGCTCGTCCGCTCGCTCGCCCGCCGCTACGCCTACCGCGGCGAGCAGCTCGACGACCTCGTCCAGATCGGCTGCATCGGCCTGATCAAGGCGATCGACCGCTTCGACATCGACCGCGGCGTCGAGCTCACCACCTACGCCACGCCGAACATCATCGGCGAGATCAAGCGCCATTTCCGCGACAAGGGCTGGGCCGTGCGCGTCCCGCGCGGGCTCCAGGAGCTGAACGTCCAGCTCTCGAAGATCGTCGAGGACCAGACGGTGCAGCTCGGCCGGTCGCCGACGATCCCGGAGCTGGCCAAAGCGGCAGGCGTCGAGGAGGAGCTCGTGCTGGAGGCGCTCGAGTCCGGCCGCGCCTACACCTCGCTCTCGCTCTCGGCCGGCGGCTCGGACGAGGACGGCGAGCTCGACCCGCTCGAGTCGCTCGGCACCGAGGAGCACCAGTACCTGGTCTCGGAGGATCGCGCCGTGCTCGCACCCGGCTTCCGCGTGCTCGACGAGCGCGAGCGCCGGATTCTCCACCTGCGCTTCTTCGACGGGCTGACCCAGAGCCAGATCGCGCAGCACGTCGGCATCTCGCAGATGCACGTCTCGCGGCTGATCCGCCGCGCGCTCGAGAAGATCCGCGACGAGATCGCCACGGACGAGCAGCTCGAGACGCTCGCGCCGAAGCGTCGGGCCAGCTAACCGCCCTACACTTCCAGGGTGCGTACGTCCGCGGAGCTGCGCGAGGGCTTCCTCGCGTTCATGGAGGAGAAGGGCCACACGCGGCTGCCGTCGTGGCCGCTCGTCCCGCGCGCCGACGACCACTCGACGCTGCT
>CAVYSL010000003.1:0-190636 GCA_963771185.1 uncultured Gaiellaceae bacterium | reverse complement strand
GTCGACAAGACCATTACTCCCTGATAGGGTAAAAGTCGTGGCGACCGAAACCCCCAACCCCGGAGGCCCGGCCGACTACGACCCGACGCAGTTCCCGCCGTTCGCCGTGACGGTAGACGTGGTCATCCTGACCATGTCCGAGAGCCGGCTCCACGTCCTGCTGGTGCGCCGCGGGGTGGCGCCGTTCGAGGGGATGTGGGCGATCCCGGGCGGCTTCAAGCGTCCTGACGAAACCTTGGACGAGGCCGCAAAGCGCGAGCTGGCCGAGGAGACCGGCGTCGACGTCGCGAGCCTGCTGACGCAGTTCGGCGCCTACGGGGATCCCGGGCGCGACCCCCGGATGAACGTCGTCACGGTCGCATATGTGGCTGTGCTTCGAGCAGTGGGCGACGTGGTTGCCGGCACGGACGCGGCCGCTGCCGCCCTGATCCCCGTCTCCGACGTGCTCCACGGCGAGGTCGAGCTGGCGTTCGATCACGGGCGGATCGTGCGCGATGCGGTCGAGCGTGTCCGCGTCGACCTCGAGCTCAAGGGCATCGCCACCGCGTTCCTCGGATCGACGTTCACGCTGGCCGAGCTGCGGGCGGTGTACGAGGCCGTCTGGGGCGTCCAGCTCGACAGCGCCAACTTCCGGCGAAGTCTTCTCTCCGAGAGCGGCTGGGTGATTCCGACCGGACGCCGGGCACGACCCGGATCCGCCGGCGGCAGACCGGCCGAGCTCTACCGCGCCGGAGAGGCGTGGGAGCGCGGCGGTCCGATCCATCGTCTGCCGCGAACGTGGGAGGTCAAGGCATGAGGGCGGTTGTCCACGACAGATACGGACCGCCGGACGTCCTGCGGATCGAGGAGGTCGAGCGGCCCGTCCCCGACGACGATCAACTCCTCGTCAGGATCCACGCCTCGACCGTAACGCGGTCGGACTGCGGCTTTCGGAGCGCCGAGATCTTCATCTCCCGCTTCTTCACCGGCCTTCTCCGGCCCAAGCAGAGGATCCCGGGCATGGAGTTCGCCGGGGTTGTCGAAGCGGTCGGCGGAGGCGTCACCGAGTTCGAGGTCGGCGACCGCGTCTTCGGGGTCAAAGGCGCGGGCGCCCATGCTGAGTTCACCTGCATCGGAGAGGGGAGTCCGGTGGCCCGCATGCCCGAGGGGCTGAGCTTCGAGGAGGCGGCGGCGGTCACCGACGGGGCGAGCCTCGCACTCGCATGCCTCCGGCGAGTGGACACGCTGCAGGGACGCAGCGTCCTCGTCTACGGCGCCTCGGGAGCGGTCGGGACGGCGGGCGTGCAGTTGGCGAGGCACTTCGGCGCCGAGGTCACGGCGGTGTGCAACACGAAGAACGTCGAGCTCGTCCGGTCGCTCGGCGCCGACGACGTGATCGACTACACCCGGGAGGACTTCACTCGGAACGGCAAGACCTACGACGTCGTCTTCGACGCCGTCGGCAAGCACTCGTTCAGGCGCAGCCGCCACTCGCTGAAGCCGGGCGGCACCTTTGTCGAGACCGACCTTGGCTTCATGTGGCACGCGCCGCTCCTGGCCCTGCTGACCCGCCGGCTCGGCGACAAGCGGGTCACGATCGGGATCACGCGCTACGCGAAGAAGGACGTCCGCCTGCTCAAGGAGCTGATCGAGTCCGGGGAGTTCCGGCCGGTGATCGACCGCCGTTACCCGCTCGAGGACGTGATCGAGGCGCACCGGTACGTCGAAACGGGTCAGAAGACCGGCAACGTCGTCCTCACGGTGCAGTGAGCGCGACGGATCAGGCCGCTTCCCGCTCCCGCGCGAGGCCGTCCAGGATCAGGTCGAGCACGAGCTCGTATGCGCCCTTCCCGTCGCTCCCGAAGCCGGCGAAATGCTGCTCGGCGTGCTCGCGTAGGTACGGGTACTCCTCCGGGCCGAACCTGCGAAAGAACTCGGCAGCCAGCTCCCGCAGGTGCTCTGCGTCGGTGATCCCGTGGCCAAGCTGCCAGAGCGTGAAGCCGAGGATGTGGCTGTCGAGTGCGTGATACGCGTGGTAGGTCACCTCGGGCGAGAACCCGCCCTCGCGCAGCTGCCGGAGCATCCACTCCGCCCGCTGCACGGAGACGTTCGAGGTCCGATCCGGCGACAGCGCCAGCTTGCACGCCCACGGATGGGCGATGAGGACGTCGTGGGCCGAGATCGCGTGCCGGCGCAAAGCGTCCTGCCAGTCCCCGTCCGGAGGCAGCTCGATCTCGCCGAGGACGAGGTCGGTGATGCCGTTCAGGAGGTCGTTCTTGTTGGCGACGTGGTTGTAGAGCGACATCGCCTCGACCCCGAGCTCCTGCCCGAGCCTGCGCATGCTGAGCGCGTCGATGCCGGCCTCGTCGGCGAGCGCGACGGCGGCGCGCAGCACGCGTTCTCTGTTCAGCGGGGTTCGTTTCGACATCGAGACCTTGACAAGCTTACGGCGTATGTCGTAGCTTACAGCGTAACCTTACAGCGTATGGAAGAGGAGGCTCGCCGATGAAAGCGATCGTCTGCAGCAAGTACGGGTCGCCTGACGTGCTCAAGCTCGAGGACGTCGAGGCGCCGGCCACAGCCGACGATCTCGTCCTCGTGCGTGTCCGCGCGGCCTCCGTCAACCCGGCGGACTGGTACGGAGTGAGCGGCCCGCTGATCGTTCGCCCGTCCACCGGCCTCCTCAAGCCGAGGAACGACCGGACGGGCATCGACTTCGCCGGGACAGTCGAGTCCGTCGGGAAGGACGTCTCGCACGTCCGACCCGGTGACGAGGTCTTCGGCGCCCGAAGCGGCGCCCTCGCCGAGTTCGTGACGGTGCGCGACGCAGTCGTGCCGAAGCCCCCGAACATCAGCTTCGAGGAGGCGGCGGCCGTGCCGGTGGCAGCGATCACTGCGCTGCAAGGGCTCCGGGACAAAGGGCAGCTCCAGGCCGGTCAGAAGGTGCTGATCAACGGAGCCTCGGGAGGCGTGGGCACGTTCGCGGTCCAGATCGCGAAGGTGCTGGGAGCAGAGGTCACGGGCGTGTGCAGCACGAGGAACGTGGAGCTCGTCCGCTCGCTCGGAGCCGATCACGTCGTCGACTACACGCGCGAGGACTTCACGCGGAGCGACCGCCGCTACGACCTGCTGCTCGACGTGGCGGGGAGCAGGTCGTGGTCCGAGCTCAGGCGCGTGCTGACGCCGCAGGCGACGGTCGTGATCGTCGGAGCACAGAAGCGCAAAGTGCTCGGGCCGATCGGCCACATCGTCAGGCTGCGCGTGGCGTCGCTGCTGCGCGGCAGCCAGAAGGCCGTCTTCTTCATCGCGAAGACGAACAGGGCGGACATGGAGATCCTCCGCGAGCTGCTCGAGTCCGGCAAGGTCAAGCCGGTCGTGGACAGGCGTTACGACCTGGCCGACACCGCCGACGCGTTCCGTTACCTGGGCGAAGGACACGCGCAGGGCAAGATCGTCGTCACCCTGTGACCGGGACGTAGCGGGCGCCGAGCGTCGTCGCGAGCGTCCGGTGGGCCGGCGCGGAGCCGACGAGGACCGAACGGGACAGGTCGATGCCGTGCTCGCGGGCGAACGCGAGCGGCAGCCCCGGCAGCGGCGGCCGGCACCAGCAGGTCGGCGGGCCGGCCGGGTGCGGGCACAGAGCGGTCTGGACCGGCCCCGAGACCTCGGCCGCGAGGCGGGCTGCAGCCGCGTCGAGTGCAGCCCGGTCATCGTCGGGATTCCAGTCGTAGACCAGGTGAGGCGCCTCCGAGTCGCCGATCGATTTCTCCCACCCCGGTTCGGCCAGTGCCCGGGCGGCGACGAGGACTCCCGCCCGGCCCGAGGACGGGGCACGCGCGAACGGCACGTGCTCGACACCGGCGAAGCCCTCGTCCGTCGAGGGCGGCTCCAGCTCTCGGAGCGCGCGCATCTGCGACGCCGGCGCGAGCACGCCCGGCTCCTGCCGCGCCAGCTCCCGGAGCTCCCCCGGCGTCGGCAGCGCGTCGAAGCGCTCGAGCAGGCGCTCGACGAGATTGACCTGAGCCTGGGCGAGCGGCGTGTCGAGCCAGATGCAGCGAGCCGGGATCCCGCGCCGGGCCGCTACCTCGATCACGTCGTTCCGCGCCGCGCGGGTGAGGTAGGTGTTGTCGAGGACGACGCGTCCGGCGCCCGAGGCGAGCTGCTCGTCGAGCGCCGCCGCGAGGTCGCGCAGCGATCCTCCCCGCTCGTCGCGGTTGAGCCGGACGTAGCCGCGCGTCGTGTAGTCGGCAGCGACACGACTCTTCCCGGCTCCCGGAATGCCCATCACGAGCACGACCTCCGCATCCGCCCGCATGGGCGCGGACGAGCGGCGCCGCCGCAGCGGAGCAGGAGCCGGAGTGATTGCGGCGACCTCCGCCGCCGACCGCGCAGTCTCGGGACGCCGCGCCCCGGGGATCGGGACGACAACGCGCGAGAGTCCCAGGAGCCACGCGAGCGTCTCTTGCGCGTCGACACGTGTGGCGCGCTTCGGCCCACCGAGCGGCGAATGCGCGAGCAGCGCGATCCCGAGCTCATCACAGCGCTCGACCATCCCGCCGCGGAGCGCACGGTCGTCGAAGGGGTTCAGTGCCACCTGGATGGCTGCGACTGGCGCAAGCTCCAGCGCCTCGTCGAGCCGACGGCGGTTGACGTTCGCGAGCCCGATCCGCCGCACGAGGCCCTCGTCGGCGAGCCGCGCGAGCGCACGCACCGACGTCTTCCACGGCGTGCGCGGATCGGGTGCGTGAAGGAGGTAAAGGTCGATCGGAAGGCCGTCGAGGGCGGAGAGGCTCGCCTCGCAGTCGGCGAGGATCGCCTTGGCCCGGCCGTCCGGGATCCATGCGCCGCCGGGCCGGGTCATACCGCCCTTCGTCACGATTCGCGCGGTCTCCGCCGCGCCGCAGCGGCGTAGGGCGCGCGCGAGCAGCTGCTCGTTGCCGTCGTAGGCGCGGGCGGTGTCGAAGACCGTCACTCCCGCCTCGGCAGCGGCAGCGATCGTCTCGGACGCAAGCTCGGGCGGGAGCCGCATGCAGCCGAGGCCGATGCGGAGCTCCGTCGGCTCGAGCCAGGGCGTCACGCCGACGGATGCAGGAACGGCACGGCTCCCTGCCAGCCGGTGCGGAGGACCTCGACGAGGGACGGCGGTGTGATCAGCGCGACGTCTCCGTCGCGCCGCGGGCGCCGCTCGGCGTAACCGGACGGCGTCCAGCGCAGTAGCTCGCCGCCGAGCACGAGCCACGCGTCGCCGCCTTCGAGCACGAACGCACCGTCGGGAAGATCCCGCAGCCGCGCCGGGTGCAGCCGACGCTCACGCGACGCGTCGAGCCGCTCCGCGTGCAGACGCTCGTCGATCTCGTCCGCGCGCGCGCCCACCAGCGCGACGAAGCGGTCGTAGTCCTCGCGGCGGCATTCCGCGCACGGGCGATGCCCGGCGGCGAATGCGGTCGCCTCGTCGAGGAAGAAGAGCTCCGTGTACCGCCCCGGCTGGAGCAGCCGCGTGCGGCGCCGCCCCTTGAACTCGAGCCGGCACGCGATCCAGCGCTTGACCGCGAAGTCGCGCCGGATCCGCCCCGCCTCGTCGTGCAGGCAGCCACGGTTGCCGTAGACGAGGCCGCGTGCCTGGTCCGCGACCAGCTCCCCCAGCGGCGTGACGCGGTTCTGCAGCGGCATCACGTCCAACCTTAGAGTCATGGCATGGCCGTGGAGACCAGCTTGCGCGAGATCACCAAGGAGACCGTCCGGCTCGTCACCGCGCTCGACGTCGGTCCCGACCAGGACGGCCTGGTGGCGCCGAACAGCGTCTCGATCGCGGAGGCCTACTTCGAGCCGAAGGCCTGGTTCCGGGCGATCTACCACGGCGACGAGCCCGCCGGCTTCGCGATGGTCTGGCGCGACCCCGCGGAGCGCGTCTTCTACATCTGGCGGTTCATGGTCGACGCGCGCTTCCAGGGGAAGGGCGTCGGCCGCCGCGCCCTCGAGCTGCTGCTGGACGAGGCACGAGCCGACGGCGTCGAGGAGGTGACGCTGAGCGTCGTTCCAGGCCCCCACTCGGCGATGGCGTTCTACGAGCGGTGCGGCTTCGCGACGACCGGCGAGATCCATGGCGGCGAGGCCGAAATGAAGCTCACGCTCCCCTCGGGCTGAGGGACATAGCGTCCGGGGGACGCGGGACGTCGGCAGTTGCGCCTACTCTGATAGGTCGGTGTCGACTCAGCCCGCACTCGAACTGGACCCCCGCGCGGCCTCGCCGACGCTCGAAGTCGTCTGGCAGGACGACGCGACCGCGCTCGTTCTCGCACGCGACGCGGAGGGGACGCTGTCCTCGGGCGACCTGCGCGCGGGCATGCCCGCGATCGCCGATCTCCCCCTCGCCGGCCGCGGGATCTCGGCGCGCCGGCTCGAACCGGCGCAGCTCATCTCGCTCGCGGCGTCGCCGCCGGCGGGCCTGGAGCTCGGCGCGAGCGCACGGGCGGTCTTCGCGGTCGTGGAGCTCGCGCGGCGCTCGGTCGCCGAGGGTCTCGTCCACCCCTTCCTCGATCACGGCGACGGCTGGTGGCACGCGTTCTGGGGCGCCACCCTCGACGAGGGCGTCCAGGCGGCGCTGGCCGCGATTGCGGCGGGGCTCCCGCCCGTCGGCGCCGGCGCCTTCGACGGCGACCGCGAGGCGACCGTGCACGACCTCTATCCGGTCCTCGTCGACCAGATCGCCCGGGACTGCCTTCGCGCCGACCGCGTGCGGCTCGCGCCGTCGAAGGCCGGCCGGGCGAATGCGATCGACCACCTGCTCGAAGGGCTGACCGCACCCGACTCGGCGCTGCCGCGCCACTCCGGCCTCGCCGCGCTCGAGCGCCGGCTCTCGGACTGGGTCGACGCCGGGCTCGGCACGCTGACCCGGACCGTCTGGCGGCTCGGCCTCCATCTCGACGAGCGTCTCACCGCCGACCCTGACGAGGAGCCGCGGCTCGTGCTCGAGCTGTGGCTGCAGGCGAGCGACGATCCGACCCTCGGCCTCCCCGCATCGCTGCTGTGGGACCGCGACGACGACGTCTTCGCGTTCCTGCGGGCCGGCGACCCGCGCCGCGACCTGATCCGTCACCTGACCGAGCTGGAGCCGCTGCTGGCCGAGATCGGGATCGAGTTCGACGCGGCCGAGCCGTCCGAGGCAGAGCTGGGGCAGGAGCAGGTGCGGCTCTTCCTCCGCGAAGCGATGCCGAGGCTCGAGGAACGCGACGTGCCGGTGCTGCTGCCCGCGTCCTGGCTGCGCTCGCCGGCCCGCGTCCGGGTCAACCTGACGGCGACGAGCGCGCCGCGCTCGCGCTCGACCGGCCTGCTCTCACCGGCGGAGCTGGCGCAGTTCGACTGGCGTCTCGCCGTCGGCGACACCGTCCTGACCGATCAGGAGCTCGCCGACCTCGCCGCCGCGAAGGAGCCGTTCGTCCGCGTCGGCGAGCGCTGGCACGCGGTCCGCCGCTCGGATGTCGAGAAGGCGCTGCGCTTCCTCGACCGGCGCCGCGCCGGCGCAGGCATCGTCGACCTCGTCCGCGCGGTCGCCGGCCTCGAGACGGACGAGGCCGGGGTCGAGCTCGGCGAGGTCTCGCTCGACGAGTCGCTCTCCTCCCTCCTCCACGCCGGTGAGCGCCGCTTCCGCTCGCTGCCCACGCCGGCGGCGATGACGCACCCGCTCTTCCCGTTCCAGGAGCGAGGCCACGGCTGGCTGCGGCTGCTCGGCGACCTCGGCGTCGGCGCGATCCTCGCCGACGACATGGGCCTCGGCAAGACGGTTCAGGCGATCGCGATGCTCGCCTCCGAGCGCGAGGACGCCGGCGGCGAAACGCTCGGACCGACGCTCGTCGTCTGCCCGATGAGCGTGGTCAAGCAGTGGGGCGCCGAAATCCACCGTTTCGCGCCTTCACTCCACGTGCATCTCCACCACGGCCCCAACCGCCTCGCCGCCCGCGAGCTCGCGCTCGCGGCGCAGGGCCACGACGTCGTCGTCACCTCCTACGACATCGCCACCCGGGACGCCGATGCGCTCGCGGCGATCGCCTGGGACCGGCTCCTCCTCGACGAGGCGCAGGACGTGAAGAACCCGGCGACGAAGCGGGCGCGGGCGCTGCGCCGGCTGCAAGCACGCCGGAAGGTGGCGATGACCGGCACGCCGATCGAGAACCGGCTCGGCGAGCTCTGGGCGATCATGGACATCGTCAACCCCGGCCTGCTCGGCTCGCGCGACGGATTCGACCGCGCCTTCGCCAGGCCGATCGAGCAGTTCGGCGACGAGGCGGCGCTCGCACGGCTGCGCTCGATCGTGGATCCGTTCGTGCTCCGCCGGGCGAAGGACTCGCCGGAGATCGAGCTCGAGCTGCCGCCGATCACGATCGAGAAGGACTACTGCCGCCTGACGGTGGAGCAGGCGAGCCTCTACCGCGCCACGGTCGACCGGTGGATGACCCGCGTCGAGGCGCACGAGGACCGCTTCGGCCGCCGCGGCGCCGTGCTCGCGATGCTCGGCCACCTGAAGCAGGTCTGCAACCACCCCGAGATGCTGCTGACCACCGGCCGCCCGCTCGATGGCCGCTCGGGCAAGCTCGAGCGCCTCGTGCAACTGCTCGCCGACGTGCCGCCCGGCGACAAGTCGCTCGTCTTCACCCAGTACCCGGGCTTCGACCGGCTCGTCCCGCACCTCGAGGAGCGGCTGGGCCGAAGCGTCGGCTTCTTCCACGGCCGCCTGAACGCGAAGCAGCGCGACGAGCTGCTGACCGCATTCGCGCGCGAGGACGGCCCGTCGGTGCTCGTGATCTCGATCCGAGCCGGAGGCCGCGGTCTCAACCTGCCCGCGGCGAACCACGTCTTCCACTTCGACCGCTGGTGGAACCCCGCCGTCGAGCAGCAGGCCACCGACCGCGCCTACCGCTTCGGCCAGCGCAAGCACGTCTACGTCCACAGCCTGATCTGCAGCGGCACGCTCGAGGAGCGGATCGACCTCCTGCTCGACTCGAAGCGGGAGCTGGCGGAAAAGGTGATCGCCGGCCGCTCCGAGGACTGGCTCGGCGACCTCGACCTCGGCACGATCCGCGCAGCCGTCGAGCTGTCGGCGGATGCCGTCGAGGAGGCGGCGTGACAGTCCTCGACGACGGCCGCCCGCTCGCGGTGGTCACCGAGCGCGAGCGGATCGGCCAGGGGCCGTGGTCGCGCCTGTTCGCGACGGCCGCCGTCGGCGACGAGGGCTCGTCGAGCGCCGAGGCCGGCCGTGCACTCGCGCGCGCCGGCAGCGTGCACACGGTCGCCGTCACCGAGGGCGTCGTCAGCGGCCGGATCGACGACCACGGAGAGGAGCACGCCGCGGAGATCGCGGCAGACCCCGTCCCGCCGCGGATCTGGGCAGCCGCCACTCGCTCGGCCCGCGGCAACCCGCAGGTCGAGGCGGCAGTCGCGGGGCGCTCGCAGTCGGTTCAGCTCGAGCACGTGATGGCGGTCGACTGGGAGGAGCCGCTCGTCCCGGCGAGCCGTGCGCTCCGGCGCACGTGCAGCTGCGGACGGCCGGGAACGTGCGAGCACGTGGCCGCCCTCGCCTACGTCCTCGCCGACCGAATCGACCGCGAGCCGGCATTGCTGCTGCGCTGGCGCGGCTGCACCGAGCCTGCCGAGCGCGTGGAGACTCAGCCGGCCGACCCCGAGCCGATCGTCGCCACTGACGAGATCTGGGAGGCGGGGCCGCTCCCGGCGCTCGGGCCGCCCCGCCCACTCCCGACCGCCGCGGTGCTGAAGCGGCTCGGCCCGAGCGGGATCCAGGTCGGCGGGCAGGACCTCGCCGACGTGCTCGAGCGCGCCTACGCCTCGTTCGCCTCGCTGAAGGAGTAGCCGGGCCGCGAAAGCGGCCCCCTTTAGGGATCTTGCGCGTTCAGGATCCGCTCAGCGGATCCTGAACCTGCGCGGCCAGCAAACTCTCGATCGGAACGACCTCGAGCGCGCGCACGTGGGTCGCGCCGAGGACGACGGGCGGCGCAACGCCTGCCTCGTCGGCCTCGAGCCAGCGGGCGGCGCAGACGCACCAGCGGTCGCCCGGCTGCAGGCCCTCGAAGCCCCACTCCGGCCGCGGTGTCGAGAGGTCGTTGCCGGCCGCACGGCTGAAGACGAGGAACTCCTCCGTCACCACCGCGCAGACCGTATGGCTGCCGAGATCCTCCGGCCCGGTCGCGCAGCAGCCGTCGCGGAAGAAGCCCGTCAGCGGCGCGGTCGAGCAGGGCAGCAGCTCGCCGCCGACGACGTTCGTGTCCGGGTCGCGGCCGGGAGCGCTCACCAGTCGGCCGGCCTGTAGTCCTTCAGGAACTGGCCCCACACGTGCTCGCCGGTGTTGAAGCCGTCGATGATCGGGTCGACGATCCGCGCTGCTCCGTCGACGATGTCGAGCGGCGGCCGGAACCCGTGCTCGGCCGTCTTCTGCTCGGCGACGTGGACCGGATCCTCATCGGTGACCCAGCCCGTGTCGACGCTGTTCATGTGGATCCCGTCGGCGTGGTAGTCCGCGGCCGAGGTGCGGGTCATCATGTTCAGCGCCGCCTTGGCCATGTTCGTATGCGGGTGCCGCGTCGTCTTGAAGCGGCGATAGAACTGCCCCTCGACGGCGGAGACGTTGACGATGTGCTTGTCCCGCTCCGGCGTGCGGAGCATGAGCGGCTTCAGGCGGGCGTTGAGCACGAAGGGCGCGACCGCATTGACGAGCTGCGTCTCCAGCAGCTCGACCGACGAGACCTCGGCGAGCAGGAGCCGCCACGAGTTGCGCTCGCGCAGGTCGACCTGCTGCAGGTCGGCGTCGAGCCGGCCCTCCGGGAAGAGGTCGCTCTGCGACTCGAGATCCTCGGGCAGCAGCGGTACCTGCGAGAGCTCGGCCGAGCGCGTGACGCCGACGAGCTGCGGCGCGTTGCCGTTCGGCGCCGCGGGCAGGATCTCCGTCCGCCGCAGCCCTTCGTACGCGCCGAGCAGGCCGCGCACGTGCGCCGGCATCGACTCCTCCGAGGCCGTCTCCGCCTCGAGCATGTGGCGGTAGAACTCGGACGGCCGGCGGACGGTCTGGCAGGCGTTGTTGACGATGAAGTCGAGCCGATCGCGGGTCGAGGCCAGGTGCGTGCAGAAAGCCTCGACGCTCGGCGTGTGCCGGAGGTCGAGCCCGAAGACCTCGAGCCGATCGCCCCACTCCTCGAAGTCCGGCTCGGCCGCGTAGCGCGCCGCCGCGTCGCGGGGGAAGCGCGTCGTCACGATCAGCTGCGCGCCCGCACGGAGGAGCTTGATCCCGGCCTGGTAGCCGATCTTGACGCGGCCGCCCGTCAGCAGCGCGACCCGGCCGCTCAGATCGGCCGTCTCCGAGCGCTTGCGGTAGTTGAAGGCGGCGCAGGCAGGGCAGAGCTGGTCGTAGAAGGGGTGGATGTCCTGGTAGCGCTCCTTGCACACGTAGCAGTGCTGCGGCTCGACGACCTCGCGGAACTCGGCCTCGTCGACGTCGATCTGCTCGAATTCGCCCGGCACGAACACGTTCGGCGTCGTGAACACGGGCTTCGCGCGGCGGACGCGGATGCCGGTCTCCGCCAGGACGTTCTCGTCGCGGCCGAGCCTGGCGGCCTTCTTCTCCCGCCGTACGACCTTGTTGAACCGCCGCCGCTGGACGACGTCGGGGTTGTGGACGTCCCCGGCGGCGGCCAGGAGCCGTGTGCGCTCCTCCAGCGACAGCTCCCTGAGCAGGCTCCGGTCGGCAACGATCTCCTCGAGCACGTCTGCGACGGCCTTCAAGCGCTCGGCGACGCCGTTCTCCTCATCCGCTGCCATCCGAGGAGGGTAGCGCCGCCGGCTTCCGGGCCGTGTAGACGAGAAAGTCGTCGGCGGCGGTCGGCTCGGCGTCCGTCAGCGCGGCACGCACGGTCACGTCGACGAAGCCTGCGCGCTCCAGCATCAGCACGATCTCGTCCTTGAAGTAGAGCGTCAGCGTCAGCAGGTGCTCGTCCTCGGCGACGAGCTCGCCGTCGCGCCACATCGACGCGTGCATCCTCATGGTCACTCGCTGCTCGAGCGGATCGACGTCGAGGAGACGCGAGCGCAGCTCGTACTCGGTCCCGTCCGAGCCGACCCGCCGCGGACCCGGCGGCCGGGCCGGCCTCGCTTCGGCCAATGTGGCGCGTTCGTCCCGCTGCCAGTACTTCCACGTCGAGTCGTCGGAATACGGAACCTCGTTGTCGACGACGAACGTGCCCCCGGGCTCGAGGTGGTCGTGGACGCGCCGCAGCGCCTCCATGTCTTCTGCGCGAGTGCTGCCGACGCCGAGGGCGCCGCACATGAAGATCGTGCGGTACCTGCGCGGTAGGTCGAGCTCGTGCTTCGGCTGCGCGTAAAGGTTCGGCGCGAGCCCCTCTCGCTCGGCGGCCTCGCGGCAGCGCGCGAGCATGTCCGCCGAGACGTCGCTGCCGTCGACATCGAGGCCGTCGCGGAGGTACGGGAGCAGGAGCCTGCCCGTGCCGCAGCCGAGATCGAGCGCCGGCTGGCCCGCCTCGACGTAGCTCCGGAAGTAGTCGATCTCGGGGCCGTCGGTGTTGAACTCGGCCCAGTAGTGGGCCATGACGCCGTGGTGCCAGGTCGTAACGGTCATGCGAGGAGCCTCCTCGGTACGTGAGAGAGCCGCCGCGGGCGCGGCGGAGAACGGATCACGTGGCCGAGGGACTTACACGAGCTCGACTATGCGCTCTCGGCGGGTCGAACGCAAGGTGTTTGCAGCCGCCCGCGACCCGGAAGGTCCGTTCGAGAACCCGATGAAGGGAGCCAGATGAGCACCACCGCAATCGTCCTGATCGTGATCGTCGTCATCGTCGTCCTCGCCGTGGGTGCGTACCTCGCCCGCCAGCGACAGGCGCAGCAGCTCGAGGAGCGCCGGGTCGAGGCGGGTGAGCAGCGCAGCCTCGCCGACACGAAGGCCAGGGAAGCCGAGCAGGCTCGCCTCGCCGCGGAGGAACAGGCGGAACGCGCTCGCGCGCGCCAGCAGGAGGCGGAGGAGCACCGGCGCCAGGCGGACGAGGTCGACCCCGACGTCGAGGTGGACGAAGACGCCGGCGAGGCCGACGAGGAGCGGGAGAAGGTCTAGGCCGCGGCGAGCTCCCGGCGAATCCCGCGCAGCGCAGGGTCGCGCTCGCGGAATGCATCGACGACGTCGGGGTCGAACTGCCGGCCCCGACCGGCGAGAATCTCCGCCGCCGCGTCGTCCCAGGTCCGGGCGGCGCGGTAGGGGCGGTCGCTCGTGATCGCATCGAGCACGTCGGCGACGGTAAAGATCCGCGCCGCGAGCGGGATCTCCTTCCCGGCGAGCCCATCGGGGTAGCCGAGGCCGTCCCAGCGCTCGTGATGGCCGCGGACGACCTTGAGCCCGTCGCCGTGCAGGAGCTCGACGTCGCGCAGCAGCTGCTCCCCGAGCAGCGTGTGCGTGCGCATCAGCCGCAGCTCGGAGTCGTCCAGCGGGCCTGGCTTCTGCAGGATGCGGTCGGGGATCCCGATCTTGCCCACGTCGTGCAGGAGGAAGCCGTACTCGACGCTCGGATCGAGCAGGAGATTCGGCTCGATCGCCTGTGCGAGCTCGACGGCGTACCGCTGCACGCGCTGCGAGTGCGTCGCTGTGGTGACGTCCTTCGACTCGAGCGCCCCGGCGAGCGCCGTCACGGTCTGGCGATACGTGCGCTGGAGCAGCGCCTGGCGACCGCGCTCGATCTCGAGCAGCCGGCGCAGGTCGGCGGCGTAGAGCAGCAGCTGCTCGTCTGACGGGACACCCCTGCCGCCGTCGAACGGCCCAGCCGAGAGGCCGCCGGCGAGCCGCTCGACGGCGGCGAGGAGCTCCAGCGGGCTGAACGGCTTGCGGAGCAATGCGTCTGCGCCCGCCCGCCTCGCCGACGCCTCGACGTCTTCCGCTCCCGTGAGCAGGACGATGCCGATCCAGTCGGTGGCCGGGTCGTCCTTCAGGCGCCGGCACAGCGTCAGCCCGTCGATGTCCGGCAGGCCGATGTCGAGCACGACGACATCGGGCGGCCGGGCGGCGATCGCGGCGAGCGCATCTGCCGCGGTCGTGGCGTCCGCGATCTCGATGTCGACCAGCTCGAACGTCGTCCGCAGCAGCGTCAGCAGGCTCGAGTCGTCGTCGACGAAGAGCACGCGGGGGCCGCGGGGGCCGGCCGGGGGGAATGGGTCGGCCGACCCCCGCTCGCCGGCGCTCGCGCCGCCACGAGGCCGGGTGCTGGAAACACGTGACTTGCCGCGCCGCTTGGACGCGTAGAGCGCGCCGTCGGCGGCCGCCACCAATGCAGCTCCGCCCGTCGCGTCGTGCGGGTACGTCGCGACGCCGGCGGAGATCGTCGGCAGGGAGCCCCCGCGCGTCTGCGCCTGGAGGGCGCCCTGGATCCGGTCGGCTACCTGCGCGCCGGCCTCGGCACCGCCGTCGACGACGACCGCGAACTCGTCACCGCCGACGCGGAACAGCTCTTCGCCCACGCGAAGGACACGTGTGGCCGCGCGGGCGACCTGCGCGAGCACGGCGTCCCCGGCCGCATGGCCGCCGGAGTCGTTGAAGCGCTTGAAGTCGTCGAGGTCGAAAAGGACGATCGTCAGCTCCTGCTCGACGGCCGCCGCCTCCCGGAGCGCCGCCTCCAGCCGCTCGTCGAGGGCGCGGCGGTTCGCGAGGCCGGTCAGGGCGTCCCGCCTCGCCTCCGCGTGCGTCAGCGCGAGCCGTCGCTCGGAGGCGAACGCGGACGCCGCCAGCTCGGCGATGTCGGAGACGAACTCCTCGTCCGGCACGAGCTCGGAGTCGGGCGGCATCGTCACCAGTAGCGAGCCGAGCACGGTCCCGTCGGAGACGAGCGGGACGGCGAGCGCATCCGAGCAGTGCAGGCCGAGCTGGGCGAGCTCGCGCAGGTCGTCGCCGTCCGCGTGCACCGAGCAGAGGGTCGAGTACGCCCGTAGCGCCAGCCCCGGCGCCGCGACAAGCCGTCGTGCCCTGGCTGCGCCCGCGGAGCCGGCGAGCGAAAGCGCCACATCCGACGAGGCGATGTAGGCCGCGGCCGCGGCGGCGCCGGTCAGCTCGAGGAGCTCACGGGCGACGATCGTGCCGATGCTGGAGCGGTTGACTGCCCTCGCGAGACCGTGCGCCAGCCGGACGAGCGGGTCGCTGCGGCCGGCGATCGCACGCTCGAGCTCCCACAACGGTGCGCCCTTGACGCAGTACGCGGCGGCTCCTGCCTCCGTCATCGCGCTCACCGACCCGGAATCGTCGGCGCCGGAATAGGCGACCACGCGTGTCGAAGGCAGGAGCTTCGCTATCCGCCGCGTCGCGTCGACGCCGTCGACGATCGGCATGTGCAGATCCATCAGGACGACGTCGGGCCTGAGCTCGAGCGCCCGCTCGACCGCCTCCTCGCCGTTGACGGCCTCGCCGACGATCACGATCTCCTCGTGGTCGGCGAGCATCGTCCGCAACGCGGCCCGGGATTCGTCCGAGTCGTCGCAGATCAGGAGCTCGAGCATCGGCATGGCGGCGGGAACCTTTCGTTTCGAACTGCGGCTGCAAGGAAGTCCGGCGAGCGGCCGAAAACTTGCAGCGTGCGGGCGAATCACCCGATCGAGGGAGTGCGCCGCCCGCCCGCTGCAGGAATGCTTTTGTCAGAGCAGCGCCCTCACGCCCCGGGAGTCGAGGAGCCGAGTTGGCAGCAGTCAGCCCCCTACGTCGCGCCGACGGCCTCGAGCCGCTCGACCTCCGTGCCGACGCGCACGTCGCCGGTGCTCTGTTCGAAGAGCACTCGCGCCGCGTCTTTGCGTACTGCCTCTCGAAGCTGGGACGCCGCGAGGATGCGGAGGATGCCGTCCAAACGACGTTCCTCCATGCCGTCAGCGGGCTCAGGCGCGGCGTCGTCCCGACGGTCGAGCTCGCCTGGCTCCTCGGGATCGCGCGCAACGTCTGCCTCTCACGGCACGAGTCGGCCGGACGCCGTGGCCGGCTCGAGCTCGTCTGCGACCCCGTCGATCTCGAGCGCACCGCTGCGCGGCAGGGCCGCGGCGACGAGCTGATCGGGATCGAGGATGCGCTCGCCCGCCTGCCCGAGCAGCAGCGCCGGGCAGTGCTGCTGCGCGACTGGCGCGGGCTCTCCTACGAGGAGGTCGCGACGGAGCTCGGGGTCACGCTCGCCAACGCCGAGACGCTGATCTTCCGTGGCCGGCGCACGCTTGCCGCGACCATGCAGGAGCAGCCGAGCGCGACTCGGCGCCGCCTGGCTTCGCTCGGGAACCTGGGCTCGCTCTTCACCGCGATCAAGACGGCGTTCACCGGCGCGGCGACGGTCGCGAAGATCGCGGCCGCCGTCACCGTCATGGCGGCGTCGAGCGCCGGGATCGTCGCGGGCACCTCTGCTCTCACAGGCAGCGGCGACGGTGCCACCAAGCCTGCGGGCGCGCCTACGCCCGCGCCCGCGAGCCAGGCGCCGTCTGCCGACGCGCCTGCTGCTCCTCCCAGCTCGACGTCCGTTCCGGCAGGCCCTGACATCGCGCGAGCGGGAGCGCCCGCGCCGGCGCCAGCGCCGGCAGGCTCGACTACACCGGACGCGCGTCGACCTGCTCCCGATACGCCCGGCCCTGCCGCGGAACCGGCACCCACACCTGCGGCGCCCGCGAGCCCGCCCGCTGCCCCTGGGCATCTTCCCGTCGCCGCGGTACCCAAGATCGTGGATCCCCGACCGGCTCTGCTGCCGACCGTCCAGTCGACCGTCGACGACGTGCTCCCGGACCTGCCCGTCGTCATCCCGGCGCTGCCGGAGGTCGTCGGCTCGCTGCCGGTGCCGCCACTCCCCGTCGAGACGCCGCCGGTGGTCGACACGGTCGTCGGCGCGATCCCGCCGATCACGGTGACGCCGCCGGTCGTACCTGTCGTGCCAATCGCACCGATCGCACCGGTCACGATCGACCCGGGCACGCTGCTCCCGTAACTGCCAGGCTGTCGCGGTGAGCCGCGTCACGGTCGACAAAGCCACGGGGGCGCTGCGGGTGGCGGGCGCGAAGGCGTTCCCACTCGGGCTGTCCAACCCGCCGCCGCTCGGCGGAACGGCGCCGAACGGCGTCGACGGTCTGAGGGAGGTCGCGAACGGCGGCGCCACCTTCATCCGCACCGGCCGGGGCGACTGGGGCCCGGGCAGGCTCGATGAGCAGATCGCCGCCGAGCGAGCTGTCCTCGACAGCGCGGCCGCGAACGGACTGCACTGCTGGCTGTACCTCGGCGACCTGCCCGACCTGCCGCCGCGGGCGGCGGGGACGCAGGCTTCGACCCGCGAGCAGATGCTCACCCGGGTCACGGCGACGTTCAAGGACCATCCCGGCCTCGGCGCCTACAAGGGAGTCGACGAGCCACGCAACCCCTTCCGGGGCGAGGACTGGATCCGGCCGGCCGGGCTCGTGCGTGCCGCACGCCGGCTGAAGGCACTCGACCCTCAGCACCCGCTCGTGATCATCCAGGCGCCGCGGAGCTCGGTCGCGCAGCTGGCGCCGTACCGGCCCGCCTTTGACATCACCGGCGCCGACATCTTTCCGATCGCCTACCCGCCCGGCGAGCACTCGGATCTCGCCAACAAGGACATCAGCGTCGTCGGCGACGTGACGCGGAAGATGGTGCGCGCCGCGGGAGGCAAGCCGGTCTGGATGACGCTGCAGGTCGCGTGGAGCGGCACGGTCACTTCGGCGCGCAGGCCGAACGTCGTCCCGCGCTTCCCGACGCTGCACGAGTTGCGCTTCATGGCCTACCAGGCGATCGTCTGCGGCGCACGCGGGCTGATGTTCTTCGGCGGCCATCTGACGCAAGCCTCCCGGCCGGCCGATGCGGAGGCCGGCTGGAACTGGACGTTCTGGGAGCAGGCGCTGCGGCCGCTGCTGCAGGAGCTCTCGTCCACGGCGGTCGCGCCGGCGCTCGTGGCGGCGGATGCGAAGCCGGCGGTCAAGTCGAGCGCGAAGGACGTCGAGGTCCTGACCCGGCGGGACGGCCGCTTCCTCTACGTGCTCGCCGTCCGTCGCGGCGGCGCGACGACCAGGGTCGCCTTCACCGGCCTGCCCAAGAAGCTGAACGGGCGTCCGCTCACCGGCGGGCAGGTGCTGTTCGAGTACGTCCAAGAACCTCCCCCGCCCCCGATCGGCGCCGGTCGCCAGGCGTTCAGGTCGGTGAGCGCTGCAGCAGGCGGCTTCCGCGACTGGCTCGGACCGCACGACGCCCGCGTCTACCGTTTCTCGCTCTGATGATTCGCTGCGCCTGGGTGCCGGAGGACGACCCGCTCTACGTCGCCTACCACGACGAGGAGTGGGGCGTGCCCGTCCGCGACGAGCGGGCGCTCTTCGAGCTCCTCAACCTGGAGGGCGCGCAGGCCGGCCTCTCGTGGTCGACGATCCTGCGCAAGCGCGAGGGCTACCGGCGCGCGTTCGCCGACTGGGATATCGAGGCGATCGCACGCTTCGGCGAGCCCGACGTCGAGCGGCTGCTCGGCGACGCGGGAATCGTCCGCCACCGCGGCAAGATCGAGTCCGTGATCGGGAACGCCCGCGCAACGCTGGCGCTCGACGTGCCGCTCGCCGAGCTGCTCTGGTCGTTCGTCGGCGGCGAGCCCAGGGTGAACGCCTGGCGCACGGTCGGGGAGATCCCGGCTCAGACGGCCGAGTCGCAGCAGATGAGCAAGGAGCTGAAGCGGCGTGGGTTCCGCTTCACCGGCCCGACGACGTGCTACGCGCTCATGCAGTCGGCCGGCCTCGTCGACGACCACACGGTCGACTGCTTCAGGCGAGCGGGTTAGCCGAGAGCGGAGCGGATCTTCTCGACGGCTGCTGCCTCGGCCTGGTCACCGCCGCCGGCGGACTTGCCCACCGCCTCGGCCACCTCCAGCACGTACGTCCTGTAGGCCTCGACCTCGTCCGGCGCCTTCGCCTCGAGTGTCGCTACGGCCGACCGGAGCGCCTCGAGCGCCTCGGACTCGATCTCCTGCAGCGAGCTCTTGACCCCGAAGCCGGTCCCGCGCTCGCCCGCGAGCTCCCGAACCAGCTCGCTCGAGCCGGAGCGGCCGCCCGCGAGGTGCTTCGCGAGCGACCCGGCCTCCTTGAAGCTGTCGAAGAAGCTGCGGTCGCTCGCCGAGACGAGCAGGCCCGCGCCCGTCGCGCCCTTGCGCAGCTGATCCCACTCCTGCTCGGTGAAATCGGACTTAGTTGCCATCGGGCCTCCCCCGGTCGAGCGACGGACGTCGCCGCCCCATTCTTCCAATCCACTCCTATCTGAACCCCGGCGCGGTGAACGGGAGCAGGTCGTCCAGGGTCAGCGGCGCGGGGGTGGGCAGGCGATCGTCGACGCAGATCGCCTCGGCGAGCGCGCGCTCCTCCGCCTTGGCGAGCCAGTTCTCGTAGGCCGCGACGCGGGCGAAGCGGTTCAGCGACGACTCGATCGCGGCCCGTGCCTCGAGGAGCGGGATCGTGCCGAGAAAGACCGTGTCGCCGAGCGGCGTGACGAGGATTTGGCCGTGGACCGTGCGCACGCGGCCCGCGCGGGAAAGGTCGAAGATGCGCGCCGGCGCGAAGGTCTCGACCGCGATCCCCCGCGTCTTGCCCCCGAGCCAGGCGACCGGACGGGCGGTTTCGACGAGCCGCGCCCGTAGCCCCGCGTAGGTGCCGTGGAACTCGGTGATCTCTGCACCGGAGGCGCGACGGGAGAAGAACCGAGCCCGAACGGCGTCGCGTCGAAGCTCGTCCAGTAGCAGACCGCGCGCTGCGGTCCGCGTCAGCTGGATCTTCCGGAGCGCGGCCAGGTAGGCCGCCACGCTGCCCCTGAAGTGATCGTCGACGAAGGCGAGCTCCGCCGCCAGCACCGCGCGCGCGTCGAGCTCGACCTCCTGCTGGAGCACGAGCCGCTCGAGTACGACGCTCGCGGCGATGTCGCGGTCGCCGATCGCCCGCGCGAGCGGGTCGACGGCGCTCTTCCGAATCACTCCTGCAGGGAGCGAGCAGACGACTCCGGCGCCGAGCTGCTCGAGCTGACCGACCGTCAGCGACGCGTCCAACGCCGGGCCGGCGGCGCCTGGCCCGCTGCAGAGATTTGGATCCCGCGCCCAGAGATAGACACAGACCGCCTCGCCCTTGTCCGGGTCGATCCCCGCCTCGCTGAACGTCGCCCAGCCCCACGACCAGATCGAGTGCGTCCGCAGCTCCTTCGTCACGCGCCTCGCCGCAAGCGCCTGTAGCTTCACGATCTCGAGCCACTTCGCCCGCGGCTGCAGCCCCTCGCGGCCACCCGTGCCGGGAGCGGACTGAAACTGGAGCTCGAGCGCGACCCGGCTCGCCGGAATGCCGATCTCGGTGAACTTGCGGACGAGCGCACGCATGCCGCTGCGCATCGAGCGGCTCGCGCGCACAGGCCCGAGCGCGTGCAGCTGCGGCACGTTCGGCGAGGTGAAGTAGACCTGGCGGATCAGGAGCGCATCGGCCGCAAGGTCGCGCCACCACTGCGCCGCCTCGCCGCCGGTGTAGGGCGGGTTCGCGATCGTGACGCCGACGAACGCGCCGCGCGCCTTCAGCTGCCGGACCAGGAGGAGCGTGTTCTCGCGGTACTGCGCCGTCGTCGTTGTCCAGGGCGTCGGCGTCTGGGCGCCGAAGAGCTCGTTCAGCGCGATCCAGGGTGTCTGGCAGCCGCTGACGGAGACGGCGAAATCGAAGAGCCGGTTTGCGCGATCGACCATCGTCGCCGGGTCATTCGGCACGGTCGGCGTACCGACGCGGTTGTTGAAGTTGAGGTCGAAGAAGACGGTCGCGGCGCCGTTCTGGCGCGCCTCGGCGGGCTTGACGGTGCCGGACGTGAACGCGAGCGTCAGCCCGGGCTTCTGCGGCAGCGGCGCGTCATGTCCCGCGAAGTCGACCCAGAGCGGGTTCGCATCCGGGATCCCGCACTCACGCGCGAGTGCGCTGCCGGGCGCAATCAAGGCGAGGGCGACGGCGATCAGGACGGCGCGGCGCACGCTCTAGTTGTAGCCGCGACGGCGGCGGGTGGTGGCGAGGCTTGAAGCGCGGCTCGACCGGACAGAACCACCGGATGAGCACGGGAACGATCGCAGCGAAGGGCCGCCGGGCCGGGCAAAGCCCGTGGGTGGAGCGGCTCGGCCGGGTCGGGCTTGTCGCGAAAGGCGTGCTCTACGCCGTGATCGGGATCCTCGCGGTCAAGGTCGCGCTCGGCGGGCGGGAGGAGAGCCCGGACAAAGGCGGGGCACTGCGCACGATCGCCGACCAGCCGTTCGGAAAAGGCCTTCTGATCCTGCTCGCGCTGGGCCTCGCCGGCTACGCAGCTTGGCGCCTGGCGCAGGCGATCCTCGACCGCGACAACGAGGGCGAGGGCGCGAAGGGGCTCGCGAAGCGCGCCGGCGCGCTCGCCAAGGCGGGCTGGTACGGCACGCTCTGCGCGCTCACGGTCTCCACTCTGGTCGGCGGCGGCAGCGGCGGTGGCAGCGAGCAGCAGACGACCGCCGGCGTCTTCGACCGCCCCGGTGGGCGCTACCTCGTCTACGCGGCCGGGCTCGCGTTCGTGGCTGCTGCGGTTTTCAACGGCTACCGCGCCGTCACGTGCAAGTTCAACAAGAAGCTGAAGACCGGCGAGATGGGCGATGCCGAGGAGGCGGCCGCGACCGGCGTCGGCATCCTCGGCCATCTCGCCCGGATGATCGTCTTCGCGCTGATCGGTGCGTTCCTGCTCGAGGCCGCCTGGACTTTCGACCCGAAGGAGGCGCGCGGGCTGGACGGCGCGCTGCTCGAGCTCGCGCAGGAGCCGTACGGCGGTCTCCTACTCGGCGCGGTCGCGGTGGGTCTGCTCTGCTATGCGCTCTACTGCTTCGTGCAGGCGCGATACCGACGCATCTAGAGCCGCCGCCGAGCCGAGATCGACCGCTGTACCGCAAGCGTGACAAGCGCGGCCGCGACGATCGCGACGAGGTTGATCACGAGCTGGCCGAGCGCGCCGGCGCATTCGTCCCAGTCGCGGTACGCCGCGGCCACGGCGACGTTGGCGGCAGCGGGAATTGTGGTCACCGAGACGAGCACGCCGATCAGCGCCCCCGCTTTCGCCGTCGTCAGCGAGACCATTCCGGCGACGCCGGCGAGCACCGCGACGATCACTGAATAACGGTTCGGGTCGGAGATGAAGAGCGTCTCCGTGTGCCGTCCGATCGAGTCCGGAAAGAGGCCCAGCGCGCGCAGCGTCACCGTCGCGGCGTACGTGATGACGATTGCCACCGGAAAGCCGACCAGCAGCGCCGCCAGCGACCTTCGCGCGAGCTGGGGGCGACGCTGGACGAGCGCCACGGAGAGCCCGGCGAGCGGCCCGAACTCCGGCCCGACGATCATCGCGCCGATGATCAGGATGATCGAGTCGGTGACGATCCCGACCGCCGCGATCAGCGTGGCGAGGATCATGAAGGCGAGAAAGCTGCCCGAGAGCACGGCCGTCTCGGAGGTGCGCGCCTCGACCTGCTCCCAGACGACGGCGTCGGCAGGCGAGCCTGCCGCTGCCTGCTCCGCCGCGAGGGCGCGCCGCGAGATCGCGGCGTCGATCTCGATCGTCGCGATCGTGCCGCGCTCGCCGAGACCGAGCTGCTGCAGCCGCTCGATCACCGCGCTCGCGTCCTCGCGGGCGACATCGATGAGGACGAGGTCCCCCTCCGGATTCCTAGCCACGCTGGGGAGATGGACGAGGTTCAGCGCCGACGGAAGCCCCCCGAGCAACGCGAGCACCGACTGCACGAGATCAGTGGGTACGACAAGGCGGAGGTGGATCACCGGCGGAGCCTAACGACGTACCGGATCTTCCCTGGAAATCGACCACTTTCTAGCCACCTCGGACGAGATCTGTGCCGACAATTGAGGTATGACGCGAACCCGATCCGGAGCCCTGCTGGCGGAGCTGCACGCGCACACCACCTGGAGCGACGGCGTCCTGCCGGTACCCGCGCTCGTCGATCTCTACGGCGCCAACGGCTTCGACGTCCTCTGCATCACCGACCACGTCTGCCGGACGACCGGACCCGGCATCGAGGCGCCGAAGGCTGTCGTCGCCGAGACGTTCGACGCCTACCTGGCCGAGATCGAGCGCGAGGCACTTCGGGCGCGTGAGGAGTACGGCCTGCTGGTGGTGCCGGGCCTCGAGCTCTCCTACAACGATCCCGACCCGGGCCTATCGGCGCACGCGCTGGCGCTCGGGATCCGTCGCTTCATCTCCGTCGACGACGGCATCGACCAGGCGATCGAGACGGCCGTGAACGCCGGGGCCGCGCTCGTCGCGGCGCATCCGTTCGACGACGAGCCGGCTTCGAACCCCGGCCGGCTGACACGGCGGTTCGCGCGCGATCCGGAGCTCTCGGCGCGCGTGCACCGCTTCGAGCTCTTCAACCGGACGCAGCTCTTCTCCTGGGTCGCGAAGGCGGGTCTGCCGTGCGTCGCGAGCGGCGACTTCCACCGGCTCGAGCACCTGGGCGGCTGGAAGAGCGTCGTCCCCTGCGCACGGGACGAGGAGGCGTTGATCGCCCATCTCCGGTCGCGCCGGCCCGTCTTCATCACCGAGGTCGGTGCCGAGACGGAGCGCGCCGCCGCCTAGACTTGGCCTCATGGCGACGATCGCGGACGGGCGCACGATCCCCTTCGACTGGTACTCCGACCCGGCCGTGCTGCGGCTCGAGCGGGAGCGGATCTTCCGGCGCGCGTGGCAGTACGCGGGCCGTGCAGACCAGGTCGCAGAGCCGGGCGCGTTCTTCACCTGCGATCTCGGCGGCATCCCGATCGTCGTCGTCCGCGACGACGAAGGCGGGCTACGCGCGTTCCTGAACGTCTGCCGCCACCGCGGCTCGCTCGTCTGCGAAGGCGAAGGGAAGCGCGCGTCGCTGCAATGCCCCTACCACGCCTGGACGTACGGGCTCGACGGCTCCTTGCGCGCGGCGCCGCGCTCCGAGCGCGTTCCCGGCTTCGACAAGGAGAGCCTCGGGCTCGTCTCCGTCCCGGTCGACTCATGGGGCCCGTTCGTCTTCGTCAACCCCGACGCGGAGGCGGAGCCCCTCGCGGAGACACTCGGCGACCTGCCCGCGCTCGTCGCCGCGTCGGGCGTCGATCTCGGCTCGCTGCGGTTCCTCAAACGAGCGAGCGGCGCCGAGTACGCGGCCAACTGGAAGGTGTGCAGCGAGAACTTCCTCGAGTGCTACCACTGCCAGGTCGCGCACCCCGGCTTCTCGAAGGTCGTCGACGTCTCGGTCGACGCCTACGTCCTCGAGGAGAGCCGCATGTTCTCGAGCCAGTACGGGCCGGTGCGCGAAGTTTGGCGGGATGCTCGTCAGAGCATCCCCAATAGTTCAGCCGACTTCGACCCGCGTGGCCCGATCGAGCGCGGCCAGTTCCACTTCCTCTGGCCGAACCTGACGCTGAACATGATGCCCGGGCAGCCGAACCTCTCGATCGGCCCGATCGTGCCGACGGGGCCGGAGACGACGACCCGCTTCCTCGACTACTTCGTCGGCCCGGACGTCGAGCAGGCATGGATCGACGAGATGCTCGAGTTCGACGACCAGGTCGGGGCCGAGGACCGCATCCTCGTCGAGCGCGTCCAGAAGGGGCTGCGCGGCGGCGGCGTCGAGCACGGGCGGCTGATGGGCGACTCCGAGCGCCTGATCGCGCACTTCCAGAGCCTGCTCCTGGACGCGCTTGCGTAAATCGCGTTCACCACTCCGTAACCCACAGGCAACACGCTTCACGACATGCTTGGCCGATGGTCGCGACCACTTCGCGTGACACCGTCGGACGCCTGCTGAACCGCGAGCTGTCGACGCTCGAGTACAACGCGCGGTTGCTCGACCTGGTGGCCGACGACAGCCTGCCGCTGCTCGAGCGCGTCAAGATGTGCCGCTTCTTCTCGTCCAACCTGGACGAGTTCTTCATGGTGCGCGTCGCCGGTCTGACCGAGCAGGCCGCCGCCGGAGTCGTCGTCCGCTCGGCGGACGGGATGACCCCACGGGGCGCGCTCGCACAGATCCGCGAACGGGTACTCGAGCTGACTGCGCGGCAGTCGAAGCTCTGGAAGAAGGAGCTCAGTCCCGCACTCGCCGCCGAGGGGATCGTGATCGCCTCGCCTGCCGGGCTCGACGCGGACGAGCAGCAGGCGCTCGCCGACGGCTTCCAGCGCGAGATCTTCCCGGTGCTGACGCCACTCGCCGTCAGCCCCGGACAGCGGTTTCCCTACATCTCCGGGCTGACGCTCAGCCTCGGCGTGCTCGCACGCGACCCCGAGACCGGCGAGGAGCGCTTCGCCCGCGTCAAGGTGCCCGAAGGCCTGCCGCGGTTCTTCTCCGGCGGCGGCGGCAAGCTGCTGATGCTCGAGAACGTGATCGCGCACTTCCTCGACCGGCTCTTCCCAGGCATGGAGATCGTCGAGCGCTCCGTTTTCCGCGTCACGCGCGACGCCGACTTCGAGGTCTCGGACGACGCCGACGACCTGCTCGAGGCGGTCGAGCAGGAGCTGCAGCGCCGGCGCTTCGGCGACGCGGTCCGGCTCGAGATCTCGAGCTCCACCTCCCGGGCGATGCTGGAGCGGCTGCAGCAGGGGCTCGGCGTCGGGGACGACCAGGTCTACGAGATCCACGGGCCGCTCGACCTCGCCGACCTCGACCAGCTGCTCGACCTCGACCGACCGGAGCTTGCGTACCCGCTCTCGCCCGGTGCGACTCCCGCGAGGCTGGTGCACGCGAAGGAGCCGCGCGACCTGTTCGCCGAGATCCGCCGCGGCGACTTCCTCGTCCACCAGCCCTACGAGTCGTTCGCCGGCAGCTTCGAGGCGTTCGTCCGCGCCGCCTCGCGCGACCCGGACGTGATCGCGATGAAGACGGCGGTCTACCGGACGAGCGGCGACAGCCCGCTCGTGCCGGCGCTGATCGAGCTCGCCGAGGAGGGCAAGCAGAGCGTCTGCCTCGTCGAGCTGAAGGCGCGCTTCGACGAGCACCGCAACATCGAGTGGTCACGCGCGCTCGAGCAGGCCGGGGTGCACGTCGTCTACGGCTTCGCCGATCTCAAGGTGCACGCGAAGATGACGCTCGTCGTGCGGCGCGAGGGCGATGTCCTGCGCCGTTACGTGCACGTCGGCACCGGGAACTACCACGCCGTGACCGCGCGCTCGTACGAGGACCTCAGCCTCTTCACGGCCGACCCGGAGATCGCCGAGGACATCGCCGCGCTCTTCAACTACCTGACCGGGTTCGGCCGCCCCGAGCGCTTCCGCAAGATCCTCGTCGCGCCTTTCAACCTCCGTGCCCGCCTGATCGACCGGATCCGCGCGGCCGGTACAGCCGCCGCAGGCGGCACGCACGCGAGGATCCGGATCAAGCTGAACTCGCTCACCGACGAGGCCGTGATCGAGGAGCTCTACGCCGCCTCCGAGCAGGGCGCGCAGATCGAGATCGTCGCGCGCTCGATCTGCATGCTTCGCCCCCGTGTCTCGGGGATGAGCGAGAACATCCAGGTGCGGTCGATCGTCGGCCGGTACCTCGAGCACAGCCGGGTCTACGCGTTCGAGATCGGCGACGAGACGGAGATGTTCCTCGGCAGCGCCGACCTGATGACGCGCAACCTCGACCGCCGGGTCGAGGTGCTCGTGCCGGTCGAGCAGGCACGGCTGAAGCAGGAGCTGACGGCGGTCTTCGACAGCGCGCTCGCCGACACCGAGTCCTCGTGGGAGCTCGGAGCCGACGGCGGCTGGACGCGGCGGCAGCGCTCGAAAGAGGAGCGCTCGCACACCCACCAGCTCAATCTGCAGCGGCGCGCAAAGGCTCGCAGCCGGCGCGCCGGTGGAGCGCGGACGCGGTCGCAGTGAAGCTGGGGGGTCTGACCGGCGTGCTCGCCAGAATGACGGGGATGAGGGTCGGGGTCATCGACGTGGGCTCGAACACGGTCCGCCTGCTGGTCGCGTCGGTGGCGGGCGGCAGCGTCCGCACCGTCCGCGAGGAGAGGACGCACCTCGGCCTCGGCGAGGAGTTGCTCCGGCACAACCGGATCCGGCGACGCAAGCTCGACGAGGTCGCCGAAGTGACGAGCGAGTACGCGCGGATCGCGCGGAAGCTCGGCGTGCGCGAGCTGGAAACGGTCGTGACGGCGCCCGGTCGCCAGGGCGACGAGCCGGCCCGCCTGCTCGATGTCCTCGGCCGGGCCACCGCCGGAGAGGTCCGCGTCGTCTCCGCGGAGGAAGAGGGACGGCTCGCGTTCGAGGGCGCTGTCGCGCGGGCCGACACCGGCGAGCGCGTGGTCGCCGTCTGCGACGTCGGCGGCGGTTCGACCGAGCTCGTCGTCGGCACGCAACTGCTCGGCCCGGCGTGGGTGCGCTCGGTCGACATCGGCTCGCTCCGCCTGACAGCCGCAACGCTGCCGAGCGACCCACCCACGCCGTCGGAGATCGGCGCCGCCCGCGCGATCGTGCACAGCGGACTCGCTCAACTCGACCCGCCCCGGCCGGAGCTCGCGCTCGCGACCGGCGGCAGCGCGCGCGCGGTCGCCCGGATCGTCGGGCACGAGTACGGCGCCGACGATCTCGAGCGGGTGATCGAGCTGCTCGCGGCACGGCCTGCGGCCGCAAGCGCGAAGGCGCTCGGGCTGCGTCCCGATCGCGCCCGCACCCTGCTCGCAGGCGCGATGATCCTCGCCGAGGTCTCGCGGCTGGTGGACGTACCGTTCGCCCCGTCGCGCGGCGGCATTCGGGAAGGCGCCGCGCAACGGCTGGCCGCCCGGCGCGTCGCCGCCTAGAGGGAGGAGTCGTCGAGCAGACTCGACGTACGCGCGCGTGTAGCTCAGCAACTCGCGTCGCGCGAGCTCGGTGCGCGCCTCGTCCGGCGTCAGCCAGCGCAGCTCGTCGACCTCTGTCGTCGGCGTGAACTCGCCCGAGATCGGCGTCATCCGCCACCAGCGGACCCGCTTCGGCCGGCCCTTGGCGTCAAAGTACGTCGTCGGCGCCAGCTCCTCGCCGAGTTTCACACGCAGGCCGGTTTCCTCCTCGATCTCACGCAGGGCGCACTCCTCGTCGCTCTCGCCGGCGATCGCCTTCCCCTTCGGGAGCGACCAGTCGTCGTACTTCGGCCTGTGCACGACGGCCACGCGTCCGTCGCGGACGATCAGCCCGCCGGAGGCGCGGATCACACCGTCTTCGCCAGCTGCTTCCACGAAGCTTTCCACGCGTCGCGCGTGCGGCGAGCGCGCTCGTGCTCGCGCTCGATCAGCCGGCCGGCCGCGACAGCGGCATCGGGCATGCGCGCGGCCAGGTCCCGCAGCTTCCCGATCGCGACGACGGCATCCTGGTGCTCGCCGAGGACGTCCTGGAGGCGCTTCGCCGCCTGCACGTACGCCTTGTCGCCCTCGAGCTCGGCCGCGTAGCGCGCGCGCTTCACCCTGATCCGCGCAGCGTGCAGCTCCTCGTCCGGCGAGTCCGGCGCGAGCGCCTTCACCGCCTTGTGCAGCCGCTTGTGCTCCGCGACGTGGATCTCGTCGAGCGCCGGCTCGTCCGCGACGGTTGAGAAGGGCCGCTCCAGCGTGTCGAGCAGGGCGAAGTAGCGTTCGCTGTCGAGCGCGGTCAGCAGGCGGCGGCGGGCGGAGCGCCGCGAGCGGTCGAGCGTGCGGACGAGCTTGCGGCCCTGGGTCTCGTCCGCTCCGAGTTCGAGCACCTCGGCGTCGAGGTGCTCGATCAGAACGTCGAGGTCGCGCACCGGGCCGAGCGCGCTGCCGAGCCAGCGGAGCTCGGCGCGGAGCGGCTCCGACGTCTCGGGGTCGAGCAGGTCGCGGCCGGCGCGGAGGAACGCCCGCAGGCGCCGCGTCGCCACCCGCAGCTGGTGCAGCTCCTCTGGGTCGGTGCCGAGCCGCGTCCCGGGATCGTGTGCGAGCAGCTGCTCGGCCTGCTCGCGGAGGCGCGTGCGCAGGACGCCCGCGGCCGAGGTGTCGTCGCCGCCCTCGAGCGGTTCGGGCTGGAAGTCGAGATCGAGCGCCTGGAAGACCTTGGGCCGGCGCTCGCCGTCGGCGGCTCCTGCACGGCGGAGCGCCTTCTCGAGTCGCCGCAGCGTCTTCTCGTCGCCGTCCAGAAGCTCCACCTCGAGCTCCTCGAAACGTCGTGTGACCCGCTGGTGGTCGAGCACGGCGACCGTGTCGTGGACGATCTCGGCGCCGTCGGCCCGGACCCCCTCGCGACGCGTCTGCAGGCGGGCGATCGGCAGCAACGGGACGCCGCGAAGGTGGCCGGTGAGGAGCCCCAGCAGCTCCTCCGGCGGCTCCGTTGGCGCGCCCGGTGCCTCGAGCTCGAGCCGCGAGACGCCGTGTGGAAGCTTCAGCTGCCAAAGTCCCTTGCCGTTCTCGACCCGGTGGCGCAGCGTGATCCCGCGCCGGGCGAGCCGGTGGTCGTCGGTGTCGTGGTAGGTCGAGACGAAGAGCCGTGGCTCGATCGGCTCGCCGCCCAGCTCGGGCAGCTGGAACGTCTCGCCGGCCCGGAGCTTCACCTCGCGCTCGACGGTCTCCTTGATCGCCATCTGCCGAGTCTAGGCGGAAGGATGGTGAACAAGCGGTGAACAGATGTCGGACCCGGCTCCTGGTGAACATCTGGTAAACACCGCCGGGTGCGCCTGAGCCTCGTCCCTCGTCCGACCGAGTTCTACGACCTCTTCGCCCGCGCCGGCGAGAACGCGCTCGAGGCCGCTCGGCATGCGGAGATGCGCTTCCGCGACTACCCGAACTCCGCCGTCACCCAGGCGGACGTGAAGGCGATCGAAACCGCGGGCGACCAGATCACGCGCGACCTGATCACGCTGCTCAACACTCAGTACGTCACGCCCTTCGACCGGGAGGACATCTACGAGCTCGCGACCAAGCTCGACGACGTCGTCGACTACATCGAGGAGGTCAGCGACCTGCTCGAGCTGTACGGGATCGAGTCGACGACGGCACACGCGGTCGAGCAATGCAGCATCCTCGTCGGCGCCGTCGAGCAGCTCTCGATCGCGCTGACGCGGCTGAAGGGCCTGCGCGGGATCCAGGAGCCGCTGATCGAGCTGAAGCGGCTCGAGGACGAAGGCGACCGGGTCGTCCACGACGCCATCGCCGCGCTCTTCCGCGACGACCGGATCGACCCGCTGATCGTGATTCGCTGGAAGGACGTCTACGAGGGACTCGAGCGCGCGATCGACGCCTGCGAGACGGCGGCGAACGTGGTCGCGAACATCGCCGTCAAGAACGCGTAGTGCTGCGCCCAGTGATGCCATCGGAAGTCTGGGTCGCGAGCACCAAGCCAGGGGCCGCACTCGTCCGCGGCCAAGGCTGGCTGCCTTGGCAAGGGCGAGGGTGGTTCCTGGCGCCGCGTGATCGCGGGCCAGAATCCGACATGCATCACTGGGCGGAGCACTAGATGGAAGATCTCGCGCTCGTCGCGGTCGTCGTCGTCGCGCTCTTCTTCGACTTCACGAACGGCTTCCACGACACGGCCAACTCGATCGCGACGAGCGTCTCCACGCGGGCCCTCTCGCCGCGCGCGGCCGTCCTCAGCGCGGCCGTGCTGAACGTGCTGGGCGCGTTCGTCTCCCTCGCGGTGGCGGCGACCATCGCCTCGGGAATCGTCGACGCGGACGCGATCACTCTGGACGTCGTCCTCGCGGGGCTCGTCGGGGCGATCACCTGGAACCTGGTCACGTGGTACCTCGGCCTGCCGTCGAGCTCCAGCCACGCGCTGATCGGCGGCGTGCTCGGCTCGAGCATCGCCGCAGCAGGCTGGAGCGTCGTCAACTGGGAGGGGCTGAAGGACAAGGTCCTGATCCCCTCGCTGATCGCCCCGTTCGCGGGCCTCGTCATCGCCGCCGCGCTGATGATCGCGATCACGTGGGTGATCCAGCGGCGCTCGCCGGGCACGGTCAACCGCGTCTTCCGCCGGCTCCAGCTGGTCTCGGGCGGCTTCGTCGCGTTCACGCACGGCACGAACGACGCGCAGAAGACGATGGGGATCATCGCGCTGGCGCTGATCACCAGCGGCCATCTCGCGCCGGGCTCGGACCCGCCGCTCTGGGTGATCGTCAGCGCTGCGATCGCGATGGGGGCCGGTACGTACGCGGGCGGCTGGCGGATCATCAAGACGCTTGGCACGAGGATCGCGAAGCTCGACCCGCCGCAGGGCTTCGCCGCGCAGACGGCCTGCGCGTCGATCCTCTGGACGACGGCACACTTCGGCTTCCCGGTCTCGACGACGCAGACGATCACGGGCAGCGTCATGGGCGCCGGCGCCTCGCGGCGACTCTCGGCCGTGCGCTGGGGCGTTGCCGGCAACATCGTCGCCGCGTGGGTGATGACGATCCCGTGCGCGGGCGCGGTCGGCGCGCTGATGGAGCTCGTGACCAGGCTGCCGGCCGGCGACGCGATCGTCTTCGTCCTGGCGGCGGCGATCGCATGGTCGGCCTTCTCGGCGCGCCGCTGGCAGGCGCGGCGGCTCGTGACCGCGCCCGCGTAGATCAAGCGGCCGTCTTGACCGCCTTGACAATCGCGCCGTGCATCCCGTCGGCGACCTCGTGCGTGAACTCGACGCTGACCTGGTCGAAGCCGGCGGCCTCGAGGCCCGCCTCGTACTCGCCCTTCGAGAGTGCGCCCGCGATGCAACCGACATAGCTGCCGCGCTCGGCCCGCGCGTCGCTCGAGAGCCGATCCTCGGCGACGACGTCGCTGATCCCGATCCGGCCGCCTGGCTTGAGCACGCGTGCGATCTCGGTCAGCACGGCGGGCTTGTCGGTCGAGAGGTTGATCACGCAGTTCGAGATCACGACGTCGACCGAGTCGGCCGGCAGGGGGATCTCCTCGATCACGCCCTTGAGGAAGACGGCGTTGCGGATCCCTGCCTCCTGCGCGTTCGCGCGGGCGAGCGCGAGCATCTCGTCGGTCATGTCGAGCCCGAACGCGAGCCCGGACTCACCGACCCGCTTGGCCGAGAGGATGACGTCGATGCCGCCGCCGGAGCCGAGGTCGAGCACCGTCTCGCCCTCGTGCAGATCGGCGACCATGATCGGGTTGCCGCACCCGAGCGAGGCGAGCGTCGCCGTGCGGGGAAGCGCGTCGCGCTGCTCGAGCGAGTAGAGCGCCTCGCCGAAGGACTCGTCGTCACCGTCGCAAGCGACGTTGCCGCAACAGCCCCCACTGTCCGTGCAGCCGCACCCGCCTTGTTCGGCCGCGATCGCCGCCTCGGCATAGCGGCGGCGCACCTCCTCGCGGAGCTCGTCGGCGCCGGTCGTGGTCATCAGCAGCACACTCCCTTCAGGTCGGCGACGGCCGCGAGCTTCTCGACGGCGTCGCGGTTCAGCGAGAAGAACGCCCACTTGCCCCGCTGCTCTCGCTCGAGCAGACCTGACTCGACGAGCTTCTTCAGGTGGTGGGACACCGTCGGCTGCGCCAGCCCGACCGGCTCGTTCAGATCGCACGCGCAGACCTCGCCGCCACTCTGGGCGATCAGATTGAGGATCCGGACGCGTGTCGGGTCGCCGAGCGCCTTGAAGAGCTCGGCAGTCGCAGCCGCCTCCTCGTCGGAGAGCGTCGAGGCGGCGAGCGGGGCGCAGCAGACGATGGGATCGGCGACAGACATATCGACGCCCGTCAATATATCGACGGGCGTCGATATGTGTCAAGCCGGATTTACTGGTTCGCCTTCAGTGCCTGCAGATACTGGTACCGCGCCTTCTTCAGCTGCCGATCGGTGAGCGCGATGAACCCCGACTTCTTCGCGATCGCCTTCTCGTTGTTGAAGATGTAGCCGATGTAGCCGGCCACGACCGGCCGCTTGAAGGACGTTCGCTTGGCGTAGATGAAGAGCGGCCGCGAGAGCGGGCGGTACTTGTTCGCCTGGACGGTCGCGATGCTCGGCGTCACGCAGCCGGCACCCTTCCCCTGGTCGATCGCGAGCACCTTCAGCTTGTCCTTGTTCTCCTCGTAGTAGGAGAAGCCGAAGTACCCCAGCGCGCCGCGCTCGCCCTCGACTCCCTGGACGACGACGTTGTCATCCTCGGTCGCGAGATAGTCGGAGCGGCTCGACCTGGCCCTGCCCATGATCGCCTCGGTGAAGTAGTCAAAGGTGCCGGAGTCGGTGCCGGCGCCGAAGAGCTTGAGCGGCACGTTCGGGAAGCCGTCCCGGATCTCGTTCCAGTTCGAGACCTTCGAGCCAGGCTCCCAGATCTTCTTCAGCTCGGCCACCGTCAGGCAGTTCGCCCAAGTGTTCTGGCGGTTCACGACCACCGAGAGCCCGTCGTTCGCGACCGTGAACGCGACCCACTTGACGCCCGCGTCGCGGCATTTGATCGCCTCGGACTGCCGCATCGGCCGCGAAGCGTTGGAGAGGTCGATCTCGTTGCGGCAGAAGCGTTCGAAACCGCCACCTGTGCCGGAGATGCCGACGGTGACGCGTGCGTTCTTGTTCTTCTTCTGGAAGCCTTCCGCAGCGGCGATCGCGTACGGACCGACAGTGCTGGAGCCGTCCGCCGTCACCGTGCCGCTGAGCGCGGACACGCCGGCCGTAGCGGCTGCAGTGAGGACGACGGCCGCCAGTGCCGCGAGTGCGAGTGCCTTCTTCATGTGTCTCCCCTGAGTTGCTTGCAAGTCGCCGGGAGTGTCGAAGCCGGGGAGCGTGCAGTGGGCTGAAAGAGGGTGAAGGAGTCGTGGCGGAGTGGTGAACGGGGGCCGGGCTAGGCCACGGCCTCTTCAGGCTCCCACGCGTGCCGCGTCAGCTCGGCCGCCGCCGCGACGAACGGGTCGCGGTCGATCCGGTATTCGCGCGTGAAGTCGACGGCGCCGTTGAGCTCGAGCACCGTGTAGCCGCCCACACCGTCGGGGAGCAGGTCGACGCCGAGCAGCTCCGCGCCGGAGGCCGCAGCAGCACGCACCGCCAGGTCGAGCGCTTCCTGCGAGGGATCGACCGGGATGCGCATCCCGCCGAGCGCGACGTTCGTGCGCCACTCGCCGGGCGCTGCAACGCGCGAGATCGCCCCGACGGCGACTCCGGCAGCAACGACGACCCGCAGGTCGTGGCCGGCGGGAGCGACGAGCTCCTGCACGAGCGCGCCGTGGCCTTGGAACCAGAGCCGGTGCTCGAGCGAGCGCAGGTGGCGGCGGAACGAGATCTCGTCCTCGCAGAGCTCGACGTCGCGGCCCCAGCTGCCGAAGCGTGGCTTGACGACGACTGGGCCTTCCCAGTCGGGCACGTGGCCGCCGGGATGGAGGATTCGCGTGCGCGGGTGCGGCAGCCCCGCCCGCTGCATGCACCTTGGCGGTCAGCAGCTTGTCGTGTGCCGCGAGCAGCGCGCCGGCACGGTTGAGGACGACGACGCCGCGTGCGGCGAGCGACCCGAGCGCCCAGAGGCCGTCCTCGACCCCGTCCAGCCCGTCGACGACGTCGAGACGGCCGAGCGCGACCGCTCCCGGCTGCAGCAGCGACGCTGCCTGGCCAGGCGGGAGGATCCGCGCATCGACGCCGCGCGGCGCCGCCGCGGCGAGGGCGACGTTCGTGGCGGTGCGACGCTGGGCGACGATCGCGAGCAGCACGACTTCTCTATCGCAGAGAAGACGGCGGTCGTGGGCTATCGGACGGTTGTCAAGAGGTGACCATGTGGTGAGGCACGGCGGGGCGCGAAGCGCCCCCTTCAGGGGTTTGCGCGAGCTGGGATCCGCTCCTGCGGATCCCAGCTCATGCGACGGCTAATTACGGATGCGAGGCGTCGGTGAACTCGCGGAACTCGCCGGTGACGAGGTAGGCAGTTTGCTCGCCGACGTCGACGGCGTGGTCGCCGATCCGCTCCAGGCAGCGCGAGACGAGGATCATCCGCAGGCCCCACTCGCGGATCTCGAGGTCGCCGCCGATCTCCAGCAGCCTGTTGACGACGCGGCGGTTCGCCCGGTCGATCAGCTCGTCCAGCTCGAGCAGCGACTCGGCTGCGACCCGGTCGCGCTGCTCGAGCGAACGGAGCGCGACCCGGATCATCTGCTCGGCGCGCTCGCCCATCTCCTTGAAGCCCTCGAGCAGCGCCTCGTCCGGCGGCAGGCCCTTTGTCAGCTTCGTCAGCTTCGCGATCGTGACGCAGAGGTCGCCCATCCGCTCCAGGTGGAGGTTGTCCTTGAGCATCGCCAGCACGAGCCGTAGGTCGCTCGCGACGGGCGTCTGGCGGGCCAGCAGCAGCTCGATCCCCTGCTCGACCTCGAAGTACTGCGAGTCGATGTCGTCGTCGAAGGCGATCACCTCGTCGGCGAGCTCGAGGTCCTGCGAGCAGACCGCCTCGACCGCCCCGCGGAGCGAGCGCAGCACCAGCTCGCCCTCGACGCGGAGCGAACGCTCGAGCTCGTCGAGCTCTTCCTGAAACGAAATTCTCAGCCGAATCGCCCCGTCACGTAGTCCTCCGTGCGCTTGTCCGCCGGCGTCGTGAAGATCTTTGCCGTCTTGTCGTACTCGACGAGGACGCCCGTGCGCTTGCCGCTTTCCTCGTCGACCTCGACGGAGAAGAACGCGGTCATGTCGGCGACACGCGCAGCCTGCTGCATGTTGTGGGTGACGATCACGATCGTGTACTCGCGCTTGAGCTCGTGCATCAGATCCTCGATCCGCGTGGTCGAGATCGGGTCGAGCGCCGACGCGGGCTCGTCCATCAGGATCACGTCCGGCTCGACCGCGAGGCAGCGCGCGATGCAGAGCCGCTGCTGCTGGCCGCCGGAGAGGCCGAGCGCCGACTCCTTCAGCCGGTCCTTGACCTCGTCCCAGAGCGCGGCGTGCTGGAGCGCCTGCTCGACGCGCTGGTCGAGGCTGCCCTTGAGGCCGAGCACCCGCGGCCCGAAGGCGACGTTGTCGTAGATCGACTTCGGGAAGGGGTTCGGCTTCTGGAAGACCATCCCGATCCGGCGCCGCACCTCGACCGGGTCGACGTCGGCCGCGTAGAGGTCCTTGCCGTGGTAGAGGACGTCACCCTCGACCCGTGCGCCCGGTACGAGGTCGTTCATCCGGTCGAAGCAGCGAATCAGCGTGCTCTTGCCGCAGCCGGAAGGACCGATGAATGCGGTGACTGCGTGCCGGTAGACGCTGAGGTTGACGTCGCGAATGGCCACGTTGCCGTTGTAGGAGACGGCCAGGTCGTTCACCTGGAAGACGGCCTCGCGGTTCGTGACCTCCTCGTCGCCGTGCTCTTTCGCGATCTCCGCCAGGCTCATCGGCTCGATCGTAGATGCTCGTTCCATCATCGTGGTCACCAGGTTCTCCTGTAGCGGTTGCGGATGTAGATCGCGAACGCGTTCAGCGTCAGCAGGATCACGAGCAGGACGATGATCGACGCCGCCGCAAGCAGCTTGAACTCCGCCTGGGGCAGCCGCAGGAAGCTGTAGATCTGGATCGGCAGCGCCGTGAACGGCCCGAGGATCGTCGGGTCGAACGAGATGTACGTGACCGCGCCGATCATGATCAGCGGCGCCGTCTCGCCGATCGCCCGCGAGAGGGCCAGGATCGAGCCGGTGGCGATGCCGGGAATGGCCGCCGGCAGCACCTGCCGCGAGACCACCTGCCACTGCGTCGCCCCGAGGGCGTAGGCGCCCTGGCGAATCGAGTCCGGGACCGACCGAATCGCCTCCCGCGAGGCGATGATCACGGTCGGGAGCACGAGCAGCGTCAGGATCATCGCGCCGGCGAGCAGGACGCGGCCGAGCCCGAGCCCGCGCACGAGGAACGCGAGCCCGAGGATGCCGTAGACGATCGACGGCACCGCCGCCAGGTTCTGGATGTTGATCTCGAGCAGCCGGTTGTACCAACGGGTCTTGTCCGCGTACTCCTCGAGGTAGATCGCGGTGAAAACCCCGATCGGAACGACGAAGAGGAGCAGCAGGATTCCGATGTAGAGCGTTGCGAGGATCGCCGGCCGCGCGCCCGCGATCTCCGGGTCGGACGACGGCGGATTCGTCAGCAGCGCCAGATCGAGGTACGGCAACCCGTCCTTGAACACGTCCACCAGCAGGACGACCAGCATGAGGAAGCCGACGAAGAGCGAGAAGAGCAGCACGCCCTTGAAAAGGGCTCCCTTCACGGAGCGGCTCATCGGCCGATCCTCGGCCGATGAGCGTTAGGGGGTGTGGGGGAACTTGGAAGTTCCCCCACAGAGCAGAAGAAGGGGGCTCGTGGGGGAAACATGGTTTCCCCCACGGGAGCGAGCCGAAGGCGAGCGACGCTCATTCGTACACCTCCCGGTACTTGCGCACGAGCCGGATCGCGAACACGTTCATCACGAGCGTCAGCACAAAGAGCAGTGCGCCGACGGCGAAGATCGTCTTGTACTCGAGCGATCCGGTCGGCACGTCGCCCGCGCCGGTGGCGGCGATGAACGCCGTCATCGTCTCGGCGGCTTCACGCGGGTCCAACGTGAGGTTTGGCTGCTGGCCCATCGCGATCAGCACGATCATGGTCTCCCCGACGGCCCGCGAGATCGCGAGCACGAACGAGGCGACGATCCCGGAGACGGCCGCGGGCACGACGATCCGCGTCGCCACCTGCACCTTCGTCGAGCCGAGCGCGTAGGCGCCGTCGCGCAGGTCGCGGGGCACTGCGCCCATCGCGTCCTCGGAGAGCGACGCGACGGTCGGCATCAGCAGCACGCCAATCACGAGCCCCGCCGAGAGTGTGTTGAAGATGTCGACCTGGATGCCGAGATCGCGCAGCAGCGGCGTCATGAAGGTAAGCGCGAAATAGCCGAAGACGATCGTCGGGATCCCCGCGAGGATCTCGAAAGCCGGCTTCAGGATTCCGCGTGTGTGCGGCGACGCGTACTCGCTCAGGTAGATCGCGGCCCCGAGGCCGAGTGGCATCGCGACGATGCTCGCGATTGCGGTGACGAGCAGCGTGCCGCTGACGAGCGGCAGGACGCCGAAGTGGGCGGGCTCGAAGAGCGGCGACCAGTTCGTCCCCGTCAGGAAGTCCCTGATCGGGATCTCCTGGAAGAACTCGAACGCCGGTATGAACAGCGCGATCACGATCCCGACGGTCGTCGCGACCGAGATCAGCGCGCAGACGAAGAGGACGCCCTTGACGACGTCCTCTCCGATCCGGCGGCGTCGAGCGCGGAGCATCGGCCCCGCGCCGGCCGTCACATCAGTCGACGCCAACTACGAGCCCGCCGCTGCCTCGAGATCGGCGTTGGCCTTCTCGATCTGCTCGTCGGTCAGCGGGACGAACTGGGACGCCTTGGCGATCTCCGTCTCGTTCTCGATCAGGTAGCGCACGAACGCCTCCACCTCGGGCCGGTCGAACGACTCCTGCTTCACGTAGACGAAGAGCGGACGCGCGAGCGGCGTGTATTTGGCCGTCTGCGCGTTCTCGACGCTCGGCGCCACGCAGCCGTCGCCGCCGTCGATCTCGATCGCCTTCAGCGTGTCCTGGTTCTCCTCGAAGTACGAGAAGCCGAAGTAGCCGAGACCACCCTTCTCCCCGGACACGCCGGTCACGGTGTTGTTGTCGTCCTCGCTCGCGGAGTAGTCGGAACGGCTCGCGCCCTCCTCGCCGTTGATCTCGCCCGTGAAGTAGTCGAAGGTGCCCGAGTCCGTGCCGGGACCGAAGAGCGACAACTTCTCGTCCGGGAAGGACGAATCGACCTCGTTCCAGTTCTTCACCTTCGAGTCGGGGCCCCAGATCTTCGCGAGCTGCTCGACCGTGAGGCAGGTCACCCAGTCGTTCTCCTTGTTGACGACGACCGTGAGCGCGTCGTTCGCGACCTGCAGCTCGACATACTCGATCCCCCCGTCCTTGCAGATCGTGGCCTCTTCCTCCTTGATCGGGCGGGAGGCGTTCGAGAGGTCGGTCTCGCCGCGGCAGAAGCGCTCGAAACCGCCGCCCGTGCCGGAGACGCCGACCGTCACCTGGACATCGGAATTCTCGCCCTGGAAGCGCTCGGCGCCTGCGGTCGTGAACGGACCGACTGTGCTCGAGCCGTCAGCCTCGATCCGGCCGGAGAGGTCGCTACCGCCGCCTGTGGCCTCGGCCGTGGTGCCGGATGCGTCGTCGTCGCCGCGACCCTCGCCGCCGCAGCCGGCGAGCACTACCAGCAGCCCGAGCAGGGCCGCAATTCTCGTCATCCTCGTCAGTTTTGTCATGCGTCGAGTCTTCCAAGTGCTCGGCGCGGCTGGGGATGCCGGATGGTGAAGGTTTGGTGAAAGGGTGGTGAACGGAGAACCCGCGGCGTGCCCGGTCCCCGGGTGTCGTTCAACGACCCTGCGTTCAAGAACCAGGGCGACTGCGTCAGCTACGTCAACGAGCAGAGCTCGTAGGGAAGACACAGCGGATCTCGAGGCCCCGGCCGCGCTGGCCGCGGGCCTCGACGGTCCCTCCTGCCGAGGCGACCACGTGCTTCACGATCGCGAGGCCGAGCCCGGTCCCGCGGGAAGCCCGCGAACGGTCGGTGCGGTAGAAGCGTTCGAAGAGGCGCGGCAGGTCGGACTGCTCGACCCCGGCGCCGTCGTCGACCACGCTCAGGACCGTCGAGCCGTTCTCGCGGCGGACGGCGAGCGTCGCGTTCGTGCCCGGCCCGGCGTAGCGGATCGCGTTCTCGGCCAGGTTCTTCGCGACGACGCCGAGCATGCGTGGCCGGACCTCGGCGGTCGCGTCGTCCTCGCCCTCCACGTGCAGCGCGACGCCGGCGCGTGCGGCCTGCTCCTCGAGCTCGGCGGCGACCTCGCGCAGGACGGGCAGGACCGGCTCGGCCCCCAGAGACACGACCCTCGTCCCCGACTCGAGCTCGGCGAGAAAGAGCACTTCGTCGATCAGCTCGCGGATCTGCCCCACCTCCGCGCGTGAGCGCTCGACGAGGTCGGGGACGTCCTCGCCCGGCAGCGCGGCGAGCTCGAGCAGCGAGAGCAGGCGGGCGAGCGGCGTCCTCAGCTCGTGCGAGACCGCCGCGGTGAAGCCCGAGCGCAGCTCCTCGTAGGCGGCGAGGTCGCCGGCCTCGGAGAGATACACGAGCCGCTCCGACCGGCCGTTGACGTCGTACGGGACGACGAGCGTGCGCTCGTCCTCGAGCAGCTCGGGGCTCAGCTGCTCGCCTTCGCGGACGCCGAGCGACTGCCGCGCCCGGCGGCTGCCGGTGACCACGATCCCGTCGGCATCGAGCACAACGACCGCCTCGCGGCTCTCCTCCAGCAGCACCTGGCCGCGAACTGCATCTGGATTCACCACTCTGTTACCACTCCTTCACCCCTCGACATCCCCTCCCGCTTGCATGATGCACGTGTGCCGAAGGTGCTGATCATCGAGGACGACGACGTCATCGCCCAGGGGATGGCGCGCCACCTGACCGCTGCCGGGTTCGACGCGGTCGGCGTCGCCAACGGGGAGACCGGGCTGGCACGCCTGCGGTACGAGCAGCCAGACGTCTGCGTGCTCGACCTGATGCTGCCGGGGATCGACGGCTGGCGCGTGATCGAGCAGGCGCGCGGCGAAGGGATCGGCACGCCGATCGTCGTCGTCAGCGCGCGCGGCACCGAGCACGACCGGATCAACGCGCTCGAGCTCGGCGCGGACGACTACCTCGTGAAGCCGTTCTCGATGAAAGAGCTTGCGGCGCGTGTCGCAGCGGCGGCCCGCCGCGGCACGCGCGCGCAAGAACCGCGGCGCGGCGACGAGATCCTGGTCGAGGAGCTCCGCCTCGACCCGCGCAACGTCCAGGCGTACGTCGACGGCGCGAGCGCCGAGCTGACGCCGACCGAGTTCCGACTCCTCTACGCGCTCGCGCTCGACCAGGGGCGTGTGCTCACGCGGGACGAGCTGCTCCAGCGCGTCTGGGGCCGGCGCGCCTCACACCGCGACCGCACCGTCGACGTCTTCGTCCGCAAGCTGCGTGAGAAGGTCGACAGCCGCGCCTCGCACCACACCTTCATCCAGACCCGCTACGGCGTCGGCTACAAGCTCGACCCCGCGCCGAAGTAGCTACGAGCCGCCGGCGTACACGAGCACGAGCGAGCCGCGTGGGACCCGTGCGGCCGAGGGCGGACTCTGCGAGACGACGATGTCGTCCGTGACGGCGGGGACCCTGATCGTCTGCACCTCGAACCCGGCGCGCTCGAGCGCAGCACGCCCGTCCGCTTCGGTCTGCTCGGTCGCGTCCGGCACCGTCACCTTCACAGGCGGATTCGGGCCGATCGAGACGTTCATCGAGACGGCCTCGCCCCGCTGAAGCTCCGTGCCCGGCGGCCGCGATTGGCCCGTCACCCGGCCGCGGGGATCGGTGGACGGGACGTACTGGACCGCGGCCCGCAGGCCCGCCTCGGCGAGTTGCTCAGCCGCACCGACGAGCTCGGCCCCTGTGATGTCGGGCACGGTGGCGGCGCTACCCGGCCCGGTGGTCGCGGCCTGCTCGGTCGTCGCGGCTGCGTCGTCGTCCGAGCCGCAGCCCGCGGCAACCAACGTGAAGCCGAGCGCAACCAGGACGAGCGCAAACAGCCACGGACTGAGCGTCGGCCGGCGGCGAGGGCTTCCCGGCTGCACGGGCAACGCCATCGGCGTCACTCTACGCGGCCGTCATGTCGGCGCCAAGCGCTGGCTCTAGACGTAGACGAGCACGAGCGCGCCGCGCGGGATCGAGGCGCCGCCCGCGGGGGATTGCGACACGATCGTGCTCTCGTTCCGGATCTCACCGTCGCCGACGGTCAGCGCCAGCACCTCGAAGCCCGCCTGCTCGAGCGCGTCCCGCCCGTCGTCGAGGCTCTCCCCGACTGCGCGTGGCACCGCGACCTTCTCTGCGGGCTCCGGGCCGATCGAGACGTTCAGCTGGACGGTGTCGCCGCGCTCGAGCTCCGTCCCGGCCGGCTGGGCCTGGGCGACGACACGGCCGAAGACCTCCTGCGAGGGAACGTAGGCGACGCTGGACTTGAGACCCTCGTCGGCAAACGCGCGTGCCCCCTGGGCCAGCTCCTGTCCGACGACGTCGGGGACCGTGGCCGGACTCGGCTGCGGCGGCGGCGCGGTCGTCGCGGGCGCGGTCGTCGTCTGCGACGTGGTCGTCCCCGTCGTCGTGTCGGTCGACGCCTCGGCGACGTTGAGCCTGATCGTCGACCCCTCCGGCTGCTCGCTCCCTGCCGGCGGCGCCTGCGCGACCACCGTCCCGGGCGCGCGGTCAGACGGCACCGAGACGAGGTTGACGTCGAAGCCTGCGTTCCGCAGCGTCTCGGTCGCCTGCGAAGACGTGGTCCCGACGACGTCGGGGACGCTGACCACCTCCGTTCCCGTCGTGGTCGCGGCCGTCGTCGCCGCCTGCTCGTCGTCGTCACGGGTGAGGAAGTAGGCCGCGGCGAGCCCGGCGAGCACGAAGACGAGCAGCGCCAGCAGCCAGGGCCAGAGCGTCGGCGGCTTCCGGCCGGGCGACGCGGTCTCGGTCTCCTCGACGACGAGGGCGTCTCCTTCGGGTTGCGTCACCACCGTCTCCTGGCCCCACTCGTCGCGCACGATCGTCTCGTCGACCGGCTCGTCAGGGGGGACGATCACAGTCTCGTCGTCGGCGGGGTCCTTCGGATCCCGGGGCGGAGGCTCGGCCATCGACCCCGTGTTCCCGCTGCGCTGCGTTCTATGCCTCGTAGACTCGTCCGCGATGAGCGTCGACGCATATCGCACGCCCGACGAGCGCTTCGAGGCGCTGCCCGGCTACGGCTTCGCGCCGCGGTACGTCCACCAGGACGGTCTCCGAATGCACTACCTCGACGAGGGCGACGGCCCCGCCGTCCTGCTCCTGCACGGCGAGCCGACCTGGTCGTACCTCTACCGCAAGATCATTCCGGAGCTGACGCCGGCGGCACGGGCGATCGCGCCCGACTACTTCGGCTTCGGGCGCTCGGACAAGCCGCGCCTGCTCGAGGACTACTCCTACGACTTCCACGTGCGCTCGATCGCCCGGCTGGCCGACGAGCTCGATCTCCGCGACGCCACCGTCGTCGTCCAGGATTGGGGCGGGCCGATCGGGCTCAGGCTCGCGGTCGAGCGCCCCGACCGGATCGGCAAGCTCGTGATCATGAACACCGGCATCGGCGGGGGCCGGCCGCCGTCGGACGAATGGCTGCGCTTCCGCGACTGGGTCCGCCGGCTCGGGACGGAGATGATCCCCGGCCGCCTCGTCCAGATCTCGGCGGTGCAGCCGATGAGCGACGAGGTGGTCGAGGCGTACAGCGCGCCCTGGCCGGTGCCCGAGTCGAAGGCGGGCATCCTCGCCTTCCCGGAGCTCGTGCCGATCTCGCCCGACCATCCCGACACGCCCGCCCATCTGGCCGTGCGCGAGCAGCTGGCGCACTGGGACCGGCCGGCCCTCGTCCTCTTCTCCGACTCCGATCCGATCTTCGCCCCGAGCGTGGCCGAGCGGATTGCGGCGCACATCCCGGGCGCGGGCGAGCCGGAGGTCGTCGCCGGTGCCGGCCACTTCCTCCAGGAGGACCAGGGCGAGCTGATCGGCCGCCGGATCGCTCAGTTCGTCCTCAGCTGACGGCCGCCGAAGGCGGCCGCTTCAGGGGTCTTGCGCGACGAGCGTCCGCTCCTGCGGATGCTCGTCTTGCGCCTCGACGGAATAGTGCGGTAGCCAGGAGAGCCAGCCCGGGAGGTACCAGTTGCGCTCCCCGAGCAGCTCCATCGCCGCCGGGACAAGCACGGAGCGGATCAGCGTCGCGTCGAGCAGCAGCGCCACCGCGACGCCGAAGCCCATCTGCTGGAACATCACGAGCTCGCCGGTGGCGAAGCCGATGAAGACCACGATGATGATCAGGGCCGCGCCCGTGATCAGCCGCGCCGTCGTGCGGACGCCGAACGCGACGGCCTCGCTCGAGTCCCCCGTCTGCGTGTAGCGCTCGCGGATCCTGCTGAGCAGGAAGACGTGGTAGTCCATCGAGAGCCCGAAGAGGACGGAGAAGAGGAAGAGCGGCAGCCAGGCTTCGATCGCGTCCACCTGCGGGAAGCCGAAGAGCTCGTTGCCGACGCCCTTCTGGAAGACGAGCACGATCAGCCCGTAGGCGGCCCCGACCGAGAGCAGGTTGAGCACGATCGCCTTCGCAGGCACGACGATCGAGCGGAACGCGACCATGAGCAGGATGAAGCTGAAGCCGAGCACGAACGCGAACACGATCGGCAGCCACCGCTCCATCAGCTCGCGGTAGTCGAGGATCTCCGCCGTCTCGCCGGTGACGAACACCTTCACGTCGGCCTGACCGAGCGCCGGCGGCACCACCTCCGAGCGGAGCCGCTCGATGGCCTGCACCGACCTCTCGTCGCGGCTGTCCCCGGCGACGAGCGCCTCGACCACAGCGAGGCGCGCGTCCGGCGCGGTTTCGAGCTCCGGGTTCCGGAAGGCCCGGTCGCTCGCGAGCTCGGCGCGAAGCTGCTCGAGTCCCTGGCGCACCGGCGGGGCGGCGACGTCGCCCTCGACCACGATCTGGGCGGAGTCGACCGTGCCGACCCCGAGCTCGCGCTCGAGCGCGTTGAAGCCGTCCTTCGACGCATAGCCGTCCGGGATCGTGCGCACGCCCGCCGACCCCGTGCGCAGGTCGAGCGCGGGCAGGGTCAGCAGGACGAGGAACGCGGTCGACACGAGCAGGTAGGCGAGCGGACGCCGCTGCACGCGGGCGACGATCCCGCCCCAGAACCGGCCCTCGCCTGCACCGCGGCCGACAAAGGGCAGACGCAGCGCGTCGACGCGGTCGCCGAGGAGGGAGAGGATCGCCGGCAGGAGCGTCGTCGCGGCGATCACGGCGGTCAGGCCGACGAGGATCGCCCCGGCGGCGAGGCTGCGCAGGATCGTGTCGGGCACGAGCAGCATCCCCGTCATCGCGATTACGAACGCGGTCCCGCTGAAAAGCACGGCGCGGCTCGCGGTTCGCCCCGTGGCGGTGATCGCCTCGACCTTCTCGACGTCGCGCGTCCGCTCCTCGCGAAAGCGACTGACGATGAAGAGCGCGTAGTCGACCCCGAGCGCGAGTCCCATCCCCGTCAGCATGTTGACCACGAAGAACGAGACCTCCCAGGCCTGGCCGACCACCGCGACGAGTGCGAGCGCGACGACGATGGCGACGATCGCGAGCAGCACCGGGACGAGACCGGCGACGACCGCCCCGAAGACGAACAGGAGCACTATCAGCGCCGCCGGCAACCCGAAGAAGAGCTCGCCCTCCTTCAGATCCTTGTTCGAGAGCGTGAGGAAGTCGTCGTCTGCAGTGAACTCGCCGGTGATCGTCACCTCGAGCGGGCCGCGGTCTGCCTGCTCGACGACGTCGATCACATCCTTGATCCCGTCCTCGGCGTCCGGCCCCATCCCGATCGCGATCACCGCCGCGTCCTTGTCGGGCGAGAGCAAACCGGGATCCTCGTCGTCGAAATAGGAGCGGACCCGTGCCGTCTGCCCGGTCGCCTGGAGCGCCGCGACGAGCCGCTCGATCTCGAGCTGCGCCTGCCGGTCGGTTGTCACGTCCTTGCCCGGCGCCCGCGCGAGCACGACCTCGTTGACGAAGTCGTCGGACGGGGGCAGGTGCCGGAAGATCGCGTCGTAGCCCTGCTCCGACTCCGGATCGTTCGTGACGGTGGCATCTGTCGTGATCGCCGACGGCAGCAGCAGCACGATCGCCGCGATCGAGACCACGAAGATGCCGAGCCAGATCACGACCATCCGCTTGGGATGCAGCGCCGCGTGACGGGCAAGCCTTTCGGTCATGACCTCACGCTAGTCCCCCACCTTGGGGATGCGCAAAATCGACCGTCTGGTAAACTCGTAACCAGGTTAATGGTTAACGAAGTTATCGCCGATCCACTCGCCGTCGCGAACGAGCTGCGGCCCGTGCTGCTGCGCCTGGCCCGTGAGCTCCGTAAGGAGACCGAGCAGCTCGGCGTCACCAGCCGCCAGGTGACGCTGCTCTGGCTGATCCGGCTCAACCCTGGTCTGAGCCTGCGCGAGCTCGCCGCCGAGGAGCGGATCTCCGCGCCCGCCCTCTCCGGTCATGTCGACCGGCTCGAGAAGGCAGGGCTGCTCGAGCGTGCCCGTGACGAGAGCGACCGGCGTCGCGTCGGCCTCACGCTCACCGACGAGGGCGAGCGGCTGCTGAAGCGTGTTCGCGCGCGCCGCACGACCTGGCTGGCCGAGCGGCTGCGCGGCCTCGACGACGACGAGCTCGAAGTGCTCGAGCGCGCGATCGAGCCGCTCGGGAAGCTGCTGTGACGGCGGCGCTGCTGGCGCTGAACGCGCGCACCTTCGCGAGCCTCAAGCGGCACCGCAACTACCGCCTCTTCTTCACCGGCCAGGTGATCTCGGTCAGCGGCACCTGGATGCAGAACGTCGCGCTCGCCTGGCTCGTGGTCGAGCTGACGAGCTCGCCGATCGCCGTCGGCCTGCTCGCCTTCTGCCGCTTCATCCCGTTCACCGTGTTCGGCCTCTTCGCCGGTGTCGTCGCCGACCGGATCGACAACCGCAAGCTCGTGATCGGGACGCAGACGGTCTCGATGCTCTTCTCTGCAGCGTTCGCCGTCCTCGTGCTGGGCGGCCTGGAGACGCTCTGGGTCGTCTACCTGCTCGCGATTCTCTCCAGCACCGCGCTCGTCTTCGACGCCCCGGGACGCCACGCGCTCACGTTTCAGATGGTCGGCCGCGACGAGCTGCCGAACGCCGTCGCGCTGAACGCGAGCCTCTTCAACGCCTCCCGCGTCGTCGGGCCTGCCGTCGCCGGTGTGCTGATCGCCGCCTTCGGCGTCGGTGTCTGCTTCGCGATCAACACGGTCACCTTCCTCGCCGTGCTCGCGGGGCTGCTGATGATGCGCCGCGAGGAGCTCGTCCCGCTCGAGCCCAGCGCCAAGCCGCCGAGGATGATGAAGGCGATCGGCGAAGGGTTCGCCTGGGCACGGCGCTCGCCGGACGCGCGCCTCGTCCTTGCGATCGTCACCGTCGTCAGCACCGTCGGCTTCAACTTCCATGTGATCCTGCCGCTGCTCGCGTCGGACACGCTCAACACCGGACCCGAGGTCTTCGGCGTCCTCTCCGCCTGCTTCGGCGGCGGCGCGCTCGTCGGGGCGCTCCTCTCCGCTGCTCTCAGTCGCGCGAGCTTCAAGGTGCTGGTGCTCGGGACGGGCGGCTTCAGCGTTTGCCTGCTGGCGCTCGCCCCGCTCGCAACGGTGTGGTTGTGCGCGATCCTGCTCTTTCTCACCGGGGTCTGCTTCACGCTCTGGACCTCGCAAGCGAGCGCGATCCTTCAGCTGCGCGCACCCGACCATCTGCGCGGGCGCGTCGTCAGCCTCTACCTCTGGGCTTTCGCCGGATTGGCGCCGCTCGGCGGCCTGCTCGCCGGCTGGCTCTGCGCGATCGGCGGCACGCAGCTCAGCTTCACCGTCGCCGGCGCGACCGGCCTCCTGATGGCCCTGCTCGCGGCGCGGAAGCTGAACGTGCGAAGGGCCGCAGCCTTGCCTGAGCCCAGCCCGGGTTTTACAACCCCCTAACGTCCGGGGCACGACACGCTGACGAAGAGCGGCCACAATGCGGCCATGAGATCGAGGCGTTCGAAGGGGCTGTGGTTCGTCGCTGCGCTGCTCGCGGTCAACGCGACGCTGCTCGTCGCGCAACCCGGGCTGGCGCTGCCGGGCTCGCTGGGGAACTACTTCTTCGGCCCGAAGCTCGTCCGCGCCGAGGTGCTCGTCAAGGACGGCGGCGTCCTGCACGACTACCGGGTCGACCGCGGCACGATCCGCAACAAGGCGGGCGGCACGTTGACCCTGCTCGAGCGAGACGGCACGCTCGTCCCGATCGCCGTGGCTCCGACCGCTGCGATCACGATCAACGGCCGGCCCGTCGCGTACTCCGACCTTCGGCGCGGTATGGTCGCGACCGTGATCAGGGACGGCGACGCGCCGGCGAACGAGGTCCGCGCCAACCGCAGATGACCGCGGTGAGCGCGGCCGAGCTCCAACCAGCGGGCACGCCGGGGCCGCAGCTGCTGCTCGTGGAGGACGAGGAGTCGATCGGCTCGCTCGTCCGCGCCTATCTCGAGCAGACCGGCTACCGGGTCGCCTGGGTGCGCTCGGGCGAGGAGGCCCTGCAGGCGCTCGAGACCGTGCGGCCGCGGCTCGTCATCCTCGACATCGGGCTCCCGGGCGCAGACGGGTTCGACGTCTGCCGCAGCATCCGCTCCCGCTCGGATGTGCCGGTCCTGATGCTGACCGCGCGGGACGAGGAGGCCGATCGCGTCGCCGGGCTCGAGGTCGGCGCCGACGACTACGTCTCGAAGCCGTTCTCGCCGCGGGAGCTCGCCGCCCGGGTCAAGGCCGTCCTGCGACGCACGGGCCCGGCCGCCCGCGCCGAGCTGCTGGAGATCGGCGACGTGGCGCTCGACCCGCAGGCCCGCGAGGTGCGCGTGGCCGGCGAGACCGTCGAGCTGACCGGCAAGGAGTTCGACCTGCTCGCCTACCTGCTCGAGAACGCCGGCATCGTCGTCTCGCGCGACCAGCTGCTCGACCGGGTCTGGGGGATGACCTACGCGGGCGGCACGCGCACCGTCGACGTCCACGTCGCGCAGCTGCGCCGCAAGCTCGGCCGGCCCGCCTCGATCCGCACCGTACGGGGCTCCGGCTACAAGGCCGTCCGGCCGTGAAACTTCAGTCGCTGCGGGCGCGGCTGTTCGCAGCGATCGCGCTCGTCGCCCTGCTCTCGCTGGCGCTGGCGCTCGCGCTCGGGGCGATCCTCACCCGGCGCGCGGTCGAGCGGAACACGCTCCGTGACGTCTCGGCCCAGTTCGACCTGCTCGTGGAGCGCGAGCGGGAGGCACTTGTCCCGTTCGCCCGCCTCCGCTCGCTGCAGGAGTTCCTCGACCGCCAGGACGAGCGGGTTGTCCAGGTGCCGCTCGACGGCTCGTCGAGCCTGCTCCCGCCGGAGCGCGCCGCCCTCGTGCGCCGCGGCGTCCGGCTCGACGGGACGCTGAGCGAGGGCGGGACGCGCTACCTGTACGCGGCCCGGCTCGTGAACGGGAAGGGGTTCATCCTCCTGCGTCCGGCGAGCTCCACCACCTCCGCATGGCGGCCGCACATCGAGGGCCTGGTCGCCGCAGCCGTCGTCACGGCTGCGCTGGCCGCACTGATCGCGTTTCTGCTCGCACGCGCGATCGCGCGTCCGGTCCACCGTGTCGCCGAGGCGACACGCGGCCTTGCGAGCTCGACCACGACGCCGCCGCTGCTCCCGGTCGAAGGCGCGCGCGAGCTCGCGCTCCTCGCCGAGAGCTTCAACGAGGTCGCCGTCGCGCTGGCGCGGGCGCGCGAGGCCGAGCAGGCATTCCTGCTCTCGGTCAGCCACGAGCTGAAGACGCCGCTGACCGCGATCCGCGGCTACGCGGAGGGGCTCGGCGAGGGGGCGTTGCCGGCGGACGAGGCTGCGGCGACGATCGTGACCGAGTCACGGCGGCTCGAACGCCTCGTCGGCGACCTGCTCGACCTGGCGCGGATGCGCAAGGCGGAGTTCAGCGTCCGCCGGGAGCCGATCGACCTGCGCGCGATCGCCCAGGAGGCGCTCCGCCGCTACGAGGCCCAGGCGCGCGAGTTCGGCGTCACGCTCGAGGCGGACGGAGCGGCGTCGGCACCCGCGACCGGCGACGCCGACCGGACGCTGCAGATCGTCTCCAACCTCGTCGAGAACGCGCTCCGGCTCACACCGGCCGGCGGCTCGGTCCGGATCGTGACCGCGCCGGGGTCGATCCGGGTCGAGGACACCGGGCCGGGCCTCGAGCCCGAGGAGCTGGGGCAGGCGTTCGAGCGCTTCTACCTCTACTCCCGCTACGGCCGCGAGCGGCCGGTGGGAACGGGGCTCGGGCTCGCGATCGTGAAGGAGCTGGCCGAGGGAATGGGCGGCTCGGTCGCGGCCGAGAGCACGCCGGGCGAGCTGACCGTCTTCACCGTCCTGCTGCCGCATGCGGTCGCAGTGCGCCCGCTCACGCACGCCTGATCGCGTTTTACGCCGGTTTTACGTTCGGCGAACGGGCGGCTGACAGCACCCGGGGAGGATGCGTTCGTCAGCTTCGCTACGAGGAGGATCTCTCAGATGAAGAACGCCAGGTACATGCTCGGAGCGATCGCCGCCCTGGCGACGCTCGCCCTCGCGACCACCGCCTTCGCGGCCGTCGTGATCAGGGGCACGCACCACGACGACGTGCTCACGGGCACCGACCGGAACGACTTGATCGTCGGCCGGCAGGGCAACGACACGATCAACGCGCTCGCCGGCAACGACCGCATCCACGGCAACCAGGACAACGACGCGATCGACGCCGGCCCCGGCGACGACCGTGCCTGGGGCGGGTACGGCAACGACTCCCTCGCCGGCGGCGACGGCAACGACATCCTCCGCGGGCGCCCCGGCGACGACTCGCTCGACGGCGGCCCCGGCAACGACCGCCTCTGGCCCGGCCGCGGCACCGACAAGCAGAACGGCGGCGACGGGGACGACGTCCTCCATTCCCTCGCCCGCGACAGGCAGGTCGACACGATCGACTGCGGCCCCGGCAACGACGTCCTCTGGCTGAACGTCAAGGAGACGACCGACGTTTATGTCAACTGCGAAACCGTCAAGACCGTCAGCGTCCTCCGCGACGGCGACGACTCCTAGTCGCTCTAACCCCTAGGCCGCGCGCGGCCGGAGGCTGTGATGCCTCCGGCCGCTTCGGCCTTTCTCACCGGCTGCGCCGGAACCGGCGGCGACGTTCGTTGCGCTGCTCGGCACGGGCTGCGAGCGCGATCTGGCGGGCGCCGCGCGACTTGCGCTGCGGCCTCGGCCGGATCGCTCTGTTGTGTTCCCAGTTCAGCATCACACCTCCTTTTGTCTGTCCTGACGGTACGGGCGGCGACTGCTGCCCGTCATCGGCCCCACGGTCGATTCGCCGTCCTCCCTCCGAACGATTCGACGATTCACCCCTACGAGGGAGGACGTGCGCCGTACGCGCGGCCATAGTCACCCCAACTGCGGCGTACGACCCCGGCATCTTGCGGCGGCCGGAGAGGGAGAAAGAGCAGATGTACGAGTTCGCGAGCGGTGCGGCTGCGCCCGTGGCCGTCGGCCTGATCGGCTCCGACGATCCTCCGCTGAGCCCCGAGCCCGTCGGCCCGGCTCCATCGAACTTCGAGGCGCCTCCGGTGCCGTTGCGCTCGTTCGAGTCGATCCTCGCCGAGCATGCATCCACGGCGGCTCCGACGGCCCCGGCGGCGGCGCCCGGACCCGTTGGGACGCGGCAGGTCGTGCTGCGCCTGCTCGGCGGCGAGCAGCTCGAGCTGGCCGCCTACGAGGATCGCGACGAGGCCGTGGCGGCTGCGCGCGAGCTGATGACGCGCTTCAGCAGTGCCGAGTCGGCGGGCGAGTGGCCCGAGCTCGACGGCCGCTTCATCCGGCCGGCCTCGGTCGCGTCGATCGACGTGCTCTCGGCCGAGTAACGCCGACCGGATCTGGCGCGTCGCCCGCGGCGCGGCCCCCTCGTCCCGCGGATGATCTTCCCTCGTTCTGCGGGACGACGCAGGTGCCGAATCCCGCATCCGGGGGAGGACGTGTCCCTCGGTGTGGGTGACCATGAGGAGGCCGGAGTGGCGTCCTCCGGCGGCCGCCAACCACGGGAAGAAAGGACGCCATGCACGCTCTCGCTGAGCCCCCGGTCAGCCCGACCGTCATCGGTGCCGAGGAGCGGGACGCGCCCGCACTCGACCAGCGCCGCGTCGTCGTCCGCTTGCGCGACGGCGAGACGATCCTCGTCGGCGGCTCGCCCTCGTACGAAGACGCGCTCGTGCTCGCGCAGAAGACGATCCTCAAGCTCGCGGACGTCGGCGAGGGCGAGTGGCCGATGCTGGGCGACCGCTTCATCAACCCGGACGCGATCGTCTCGGTCGACGTCCTGCGCTGGAGCTAGCTGCTCGACAGCTAGGAGGGTTTGGCGAAATAGCGGCTGAGCCGCGGGCTGGGCTGCGACGAGCGCCATTCCGCCAAACCCTCCTAGGGACGCGGCCGGGCTTTCGCCCGGCCTTCGCCCGTCCCCTCGCGGTGCCGCCGCCCGCGAGTCGTCGGGTTTCCCCTACAGAGATAGATCCGCGGGAATGCTCGGCCTGCGCTCACAGATGTAAGAAGTTTGTTCACGAGTCCCACGGCGGCCGAATTCCGGGTATGTAGAGAGAGTGGCGACAACCGCAATCGGGGTCGCAGCCGCGCGCGAGCTGGACGAGCTCTACCGCCTCCACGCGGCCGAGGTGTTCCGCTACGCCTACGCCGTGCTCGGCAACCGCGCCGACGCCGAGGATGTCACCCAGACGACCTTCGTCAACGCGCTGCGCGCGCTCGAGCGAGGCGAGAAGCCGCGGAAGCCGACGAACTGGCTGATCACGATCGCCCACAACCTGATTCGGCAGCGCTTCCGGCAGCAGCAGTCGCGGCCGGTCGAGGTCGAGCTCGACCGCGACGTCGCAGCTACCGAGGACGCCGACGACGGGCCGTCGATCGACGACCTCGTCCGCGCGCTGCAGCGGATCCCGCCGACGCAGCGCCAGGCGCTCGTCCTCCGCGAGCTGGAGGGACGCTCGTACAAGGAGATCGGCGCGCTGCTCGATGTCTCGCAGTCGGCGCTCGAAGCGTTGATCTTCCGCGCTCGCCGCTCACTGGCAGAGGAGCTCGAGAGCCTCGTCACCTGCGACCGCGCCGAGCTGGCGCTCTCGCGCGAGACCGACGGCCGCCTCGGCCGGAAGGAGCGCCGCCGCCTGGTCGCCCACCTGGACGAGTGCGCGAGCTGCGCCCGGGTCGCCGCGCGCGGCATCAAGCGCCGCGGCGCGTTCAAGGCGCTCGCCGTGCTGCCGCTGCCGTTCTCGCTGATGTTCTTCAAGGGTGCGCCGAGCGCCTACGCCGCGACCGGCCTGCCCACGATCGGCGCCGGTGCAGGCGCCGCGGCGGGCACGGCCGCCGGTGTGGGCGCCGCAGGCGTGACGGCGAAGGTCGCGATCGGTCTCGCGGCCGTGGCGGTCGCGGGCGGCGCCGGCTACGAAGGCGTCAAGGCGGTCCAGGAGCCCGCCGCGCCATCGAAGCCGGCCGCGCAGGTGATCCACGCACCGGTCCCGCAGGCGACGAAGCCGGCCGCCGTCGCCGTCACGGGTGCACCGAGCGTCGCGAAGGTGACGCCGGCCGTCGCGAAGACGAAGCCCGCGCTCACCAAGCAGGCGAAGGCTGCGACGCAGGAGCGCGGACGCAGCGCCACCGCGCCCGGTCACGTGAAGCCGCGGCCTACGACACCGGTGAAGACGATGCCGCCGACCTCACGCAGGCCGGTGGACGGGACGAAGAGGAACGCGCCGCGCGGGATCGGGCCTGCGGTCCAGCCCGCCCGTGGCAAGAGCGCGGCGGCGCCGGGCCAGACCCGCGCCGGCAAGCCTGCAAAGCCCGAGAGCGCGGCGACGCAGACGAAGGCTCCCAAAGTCGAGCAGACGCAGAAGCCCGAGCCGGTGAAGCCGGAGCAGGCGGCCGCCGCCCCGGGACGCGCTCCGAAATCTTGACCGCGGTGCGCCACTCCGACGGCTGAGCCGGAAGCGGCCAGGCGAGATCGGAGCCGCTAGGCGGAGGCATCGTTCAGATCCAGCGCCACAGCTTCGCGAGCCCGATCGTGACCGGCGCGATCAGCGACGATCACCGCCAGCACCGCCCAGAACAGCATCGGCTCGTCGAAGAGGCCGACCTTGAAGTTCATGCCCATGACCCCCGCGATCAGCGCGCCCGGGAGCAGGATCACGGAGGCGAGCGTGAGCACCTTCATGATCTCGTTCGTGCGCTGCCCGCCGCGGGCGATCAGGACGTCGAAGGAGCCGACGATCGCCTCGCGCGCGTCGCGTGCCTCCTGCACGGTCGACTCGAACCGGCTCAGGAGCGACTGGTAGCGCTCGCCGGACGCATAGTCGCCGAGTGCCTCGAGCTCCGGGTACGTGAGCGCGACGAGTGCGGAGCGGTGCGCCGTCGAGCGCGCGGCGGAGCTTCCCGACCTGCTTGCGCATCTCGATCAGCCGCTCGATGTCCCGCTCGGCGTCGGCTGTCGCCGCGCATCGCCTGGACATCGAACTCCTCCAGCCGGTGCTCGATCCGCTCGAAGGCGGCCGAGTACGAGCCGAGCACCCACTCCAGCAGGGCGGCGAGGAAGGTGGGGCCGTCGAGCGAGCCCGTGTCGCCTGAACCGGACGCTCTGGAGGCGAACTCCTCCAGCACCGGGATCGGCTCCTCGTGCGCCGTGATCACCCAGTTCTCGCCGACGACGCACTCGAGCGCGATCAGCTCGGCGTCGTCGTCACTCGTTCGGCGCGTACGTCGTGACCACGATGTACCGGCCGTGATCGTTGAAGACGGCCCGCTCGCTTGGCGTCGCCAGGCATTCGCGGGTGACGCTGTCGAGCTCGAACTCCTCTGCGACGCGCTCGGCGTCTTCCGGGGAGTTCTGGTCGATGTCGACCCAGAGCAGCTTGTCGCCGCGCAGCCGCTTCGGGCGGTCGTCGAGGGTGCCGAGCTTTTCGACCTGATCGCGATCGAAGAGGATTGCCTGGCTCATCGTTCGCGACGTACCCCCGCGGCCCAGTTCGGAACCCGGCCTACTGCCTCCAGCGGCGCCGCGGCGCCTTCACGACGACGAGGTTCTTGCGCAGCTCCGCCGGAATCGACGCCATCGAGCGGACGCCGAGCACGACCGGGCCGTCGTGCCGCTCGATCTCACCGCGCTTGCCGAAGAGGTCGTCGCTCTCGTCGAAGACGAGGATCGTGCCGCCGCGCTCCGCCGCGGCGAAGCTCGCCGTGACGTTCTTCTCCGTCTCGCCGATGTACTTCGAGACGACCTCGGCCGGGCCGACGACGGCGACGCGCGCGTCCCGGCGGGTGGCGAGGAGCTTCTCCAGCTCGTTCATCTCTGAAATCGTAGGCGGCGTGATCACCTACTACGCGGCACTGAGCCTCGACGGCCGGATCGCCGGCGACGAGCACGACCTCTCGTTCCTGAAGACGCTCACCGGCGCGGAGAACGACTACGAGGTCTTCTACGCAGACGTCGACTCGCTGATCATGGGCGCGCGGACGTGGGATTTCATGGTCGCGCACGGCTCGTGGCCGTACGCAGGCAAGCCGACCTGGATCGTCACGCACGCCGAGGAGCTGGCCCCGCTCGAGGGCGCCGACCCGATCGAGCGGTACGCGGGCGACCTCGCCGAGCTCGTGCGGCTGATCGAGTCGCGCGAGTTGAAGCGCACGTGGCTCGTCGGCGGCGGCGACCTCGCCGGCCAGCTGCTCGTGAACGACCTGCTCGACGAGCTGATCCTGACGATCGCGCCGGCGCTCGTCGGGAGCGGGCCGGCGCTCGCCGACGGCGCGTTCCCGCTGCGGCGGTTCACCCTGACGCGAATGGAGCGCTTCGGCGACGACGGCGTGCGGCTGCACTACGAACGATCTCCGCCGCCTGGCCGACCCGTTGCTTTGGCTGAGTAGAGTCCTCGCTCGATGCGGCTCCACTACCTCCCCGGCACAGCTGCGATCGCACCGCACGCGACGCTCGCGGAGATCGGCATTCCCTACGAGCTCGTCCAGGTCGATCGCGACGACAACGGACGGGTCTCGGAGGAGTACCTGGCGCTCAACCGCTGGGGCAAGATCCCGACCCTCGAAGACGGCGACTTCGTACTGACCGAGTCGGCCGCGATCTGCCTCTACCTGGCGGAGAAGTTCCCGGACGCGCGCCTGGCGCCGCGTGCGGCTACGCGCGAGCGCGCTGAGCTCTATCGCTGGCTGCTCTGGCTCTCGAACACGGTGCAGACGGCGCAGATGCGCCACTTCTACCCGGAGCGCTACGGGACCGCGGGCGTGGAGGAGGCCGCCAACGCGGAGCTGGCCGACCACTACGACCTGCTCGACGCGCACCTCGCCGACCGCCACTGGCTCGTCGGCGAGGAGCGCACGGTCGCCGACTTCTTCCTCTTCATGCTGACGCGCTGGGGCCGGTTTCTCGAGCCGGCCGCGTGGGACCGTCCCGGCCTGCGCGCGCACTGGTTGCGGACGCTGGAGCTTCGCGGACCGCGGAAGGTGATCGAGGAGCAGGGGCTGCCGCTGCCCGAGTTCGCTGTGGCCTAGGAGGTTTCGGCCAAGAGCTGCTGCATGCGGGCGATCTCGATCCGCTGGTCGGCGTCGACGTGGCGGGCGAAGGCGTCGCTCTCGGGCTCGGCGCCGCCGTTCGCGGCGTAGAGCTGCTGCACCATCGTCAGCGCGCCCTGGTGGTGGTGGATCATGAACGTCAGGAAGAGCCTGTTGAATTCCCGCCCGCGCGCCCGGCCCAACCGACGCAGCTGCTGCTCGGTGAGCATGCCCGGCATCAGCGTCCCCGCCCCGACGCCGTGGGCGTGATGGTGCACGGGATGAAGCACCGGCGCCTCTTGCCCGCGATCCTTCAGCCAGCGCTGCATCTGCTCGATCTCGCTCTTCTGCGAGATGTCCATCCGCTCGGCGAGCAGTGGGATCTCACCGCCGGCTGCCCGCTTCGCAACCAGCGCAGTCATGCGAAGCGCCTGCGCGTGGTGGTGGATCATCCCCTGCATGAAGAGGACGTCGGCGTCGACGAAGGTCGGCACCTCGATCTTCGAGAGCTCTTCTGCCGAGAGCGTCTCGCTGCCCTGACCGGGCGCGCCCGGCTGGACGATGTTCGGCGCCGTCTCGGCAGCAGGCTCCTCGGCCGCGGACTTGTCCCCGCAGCCGGCCAGGAGTAGCGCGAGCCCGATCGCGATCGGGCCCCAACGCCATGCACGAAGGCGTCCCCGCTGCGACTTGAGCGCCATCAAACTCCAGTATAGGATCGGCCGATCCGGTCGTCGGTCGGGGGGAACAGGAGGAGTCAATGATCGCTTCACGCGGCTCGCGCCGTCGTCGCAACCATCCTTTGATCGGGATTGCGCTCGGGGTAGCGCTCGTCCTGGTCGCTCTCGTGCCTGCGGCGGCCCGCTCGGCCGTGGATCCGCGGCTCGGCCTCTCCGGGGGCTGGCTGGACGCCGGCTCGGCGAGCAGCGGCATGGAGCTCCTCGCGCACAACGACCGGCCGGCCGGGTTCTTCAACCCGGCGAACATCGGCTCGCTCAGCTTCGCCAACTCCGACATCGCCTTCAGCGGCAAGTACGCGTTCGCGGGCAGCTTCCACGGGTTCAACGTCTACGACCTCACGAACCCGGCCTCGCCGACGCTCAAGACGTCCGTCGTCTGCCCGGGCGGCCAGGGAGACATGTCGGTGTGGGGCAACCTGCTCTTCATGTCGGTCGAGGAGACTCGCGGGAAGATCGACTGCAGCGCAACGCCGGCGGCGACCCCGCTGACCCGCTTCCGCGGCGTTCGGATCTTCGACGTCAGCAACATCGCGGCCCCCGTGCAGATCGCTGCGGTGCAGACGTGCCGCGGCTCGCACACGCACACGATCGTCACGAGCCCGAGCGACACGGACAACATCTACGTCTACGTCTCCGGGACCGCCGGGATTCGGGCCGGCACGGAGCTCGCCGGCTGCAACGGCAACAGCTCGCTCACCGACCCGACGACGGCGAACTTCCGCATCGACGTGATCAAGGTGCCGCTCGCTGCGCCGCAGACCGCCGCGATCGTCAGCAACCCGCGCCTGTTCAGCAAGTGCGGCTCGAGCGCGTGCGAGGGCGACTTCGCCACGCAGCAGCAGCATCCCGATCCGCGTTACGGCATCCGCGGCGCGCTCAACTGGCTCAACACCTCGGGCCTGCAGCCGACGTACCCGGCCGGCGACCCGCGCGCACCCGGCGGCCAGAGCGTCTCGCAGAGCGTCGTCTGCCACGACATCACCGCGTACCCGGAGATCGGGCTGGCGGCGGGCGCCTGCCAGGGCGACGGGATCCTGATCGACATCTCCGACCCGGTACATCCGGTCCGGATCGACAACGTCACCGACTTCAACTTCGCCTACTGGCACTCGGCGACGTTCAACAACGACGGCACGAAGGTGATCTTCACCGACGAGTGGGGCGGCGGCACCGGCGCGCGCTGCCGCGTCGGCGACCGGCCCAACTGGGGCGCCAACGCGATCTTCGACATCGTCGACCGCAAGATGGTGTTCCGCAGCTACTACAAGCTGCCGGTCGTGCAGACGAGCCAGGAGAACTGCGTCGCGCACAACGGGTCGCTCGTGCCCGTGCCCGGCCGCGACGTGATGAGCCAGGCCTGGTACCAGGGCGGGATCTCGGTGTTCGACTTCACCGACTCGGCGAATCCGAAGGAGCTCGCGTTCTTCGACCGCGGCCCGATCAGCTCGACGGCGCTCGTGACGGGCGGCATGTGGTCCGGCTACTGGTACAACGGCTTCCTCTACGGGACGGAGATCGCCCGCGGCTTCGACGCCTTCGGGCTGACGCCGACGGACGCGCTCTCCGAGAACGAGATCGCCGCCGCGTCCGAGCCGCGGTTCGCGCAGTTCAACGCGCAGCTGCAGCCCCGGATCACGTGGGCACCGAGCTACGCGCTCGTGCGGGCGTACCGCGATCAGGTCCTCCGGACCGGAACGGTCGACGCGGCCACGCAGGCGACGATCGACAAGTTCGTCGACCGTGCCGAGAAGTTCTCGGAGAACGGCCAGACGAGCGCGGCGCAGGCACAGCTGCACGCGCTCGCGAACCAGCTGACGGCCCCGCAGTACGCGACGCTTCAGTCGGCCTTGCGCGCGCTGTCCGACGCGTCGGCGCCGTGGAAGCCGAAGCACGTGCCGGCGAAGGCGAGCCCGAAGCAGGCCCCGTTCCAGAGCCTGCCGCCGCAGGAGGCCGACGAGCCGGCCGCCGAAGAGCCTGCAGGCCCTCCGGCCGAATGATCGGCAGCGGGTGAGGGGCGTTCGCGCCCCTCACCCGCTTCGAACCGTTCTCGCTAGACCTTCTTGGCCTTCAGCGTCGAGGTGCCCTGGCACCTGCCGACGAAGCCGATCTTCCCGGTGAACGACTTCGTCGCCGCCGCGTACGTGAGCTTGGCGGTGAAGTACTCACCGGTGCCGCCCAGCGGGCTGATGTAGTTGCCGCTGACGGCGTTGCCCTTCAACGTGCCCTTGAACTCGTACTTCATCGGCGCCGACGGCTGGTCGAACTTGCCGCTCGGCCCCTGGCACTTGATCGGGAACTTCGCCACCTTGATCGTGACCTTCGTGCCCGCGACCGTGATCGTGGCCGGAGCGAGCTTCGTGGCGCCGGCATACAGGTTCCCCTTGTACGTCCCCGGCGCGGGGGCTGCCACGGCCGCCGCCGTGAGCATCGCCGCGCAGGCAAGGGCAACCACGGCCGCAGAAACCAGACGCTTCATGTAGACCCCTCTCGAAAGTGTGCGTACCTAGTAAAAGCTAGGTGCGTACCGACCGTAACACGTTTTTCGGCGCTTTCGAGTCCAGGTTTCCGAGGTCAGGCGTCCTTCAGATACTGGTGGACGAAGGCGATCGCCATGCTTCCCTCGCCGACGGCCGCCGCGACGCGCTTGACCGGGCCGAAGCGGACGTCGCCGCTCGCGAAAATGCCGGGGACGCTCGTCTCGAGCAGGTAGGGGTCGCGGTCGAGCTCCCAGCGGCCGGCGTTGCGCACGTCCGCGCCGGTCAGGACGTAGCCGCGGCGGTCGAGCGCGATCTCCGCCGGCAGCCACCCGGTCTCGGCGTCGGCGCCGATGAAGATGAACAGGCCGCCCGAGTCGAGCCGCGTCGTCTCGCCGTTCGCGCCGTTGCTGACCTCGAGCGCCTCGAGCGACGCGCCGCCGTGCGCGGCAACGACCTCGGTCCGGTAGAGCGTTCGGATGTTCGGCCGCGACGCGAGCTGGTCGATCAAGTAGCGCGACATGCTCTTCTCGAGCGAGTCGCCGCGGCAGAGCATCGTGACGCTGCTCGCGTGGGCCGAGAAGAAGATCGCCGCCTGCCCGGCCGAGTTGCCGGCGCCGACGATGTGGACGTCCTGGCCGTGCATGTTCGCCGCCTCGCTCCGCGCCGCCCCGTAGGAGATGCCCTTGCCGGCGAGCCGGTCGAAGCCTTCGATCTCCAGCTGCCGCCACGTGACGCCGCAGGCGAGGATGATCGTGCGCGCCTGCAGGACGTCGCCGCCGTCGAGGTGGACCTGGCGGGTGGCCGGGTCGATCCGCGTGATCGTGCGGGTGACGAGGATCTCGGCGCCGTGCCGCCGCGCCTGCTGGAGCGCACGGCCTGCGAGCTCGTCGCCCGAAACGCCGGCCGGGAAGCCGAGGTAGTTCTCGATCCGAGACGACGTGCCGGCCTGGCCTCCTGGCGCCTCCCGCTCGACCACGATCGTGCTCAGTCCCTCAGACGCGCCGTAGACCGCGGCCGCGAGGCCAGCAGGCCCGCCGCCGACGATCACCGTGTCGTACTGCGCCGCGGCCGGCTCGGTCGCGACGCCGAGCAGCTCGGCCACGCGGCGGAGCTGCGGCCGGACGACGGTCTTGCCGTCGACGACGCGGATCGTGGGGCAGTCCTCGTCGCCCGGCAGGGGGCCGCCCCACTCCTCGGCGGCGTCGGGCGCGTCGGGGGTCAGCCACGTGAAGGAGATCTGGTTGCGGTCGAGGAAGTGGCGCAGCTCGGCGCACGACGCATCCCAGCGGTGGCCGACGACGATCGCCCGCGGCGGCGGCGGCTCGGCGGCGATGCCCTGGAGCCCGCGCGGCCCCGAGATCCGGTCGGCGGCGAGCCTGCCGACCTCCTTCGCGATGTCGGGCTGGATGGAAGCGAGGGCGTGGTAGTCGTGCGGCTCGATTCGCAGGACGCGTGTCGTCTCGGGCGCGCGGAAGCCGACCGGGAAGAACGTCCCGAGCACGATCGGCACCTCGCCGAAGATGTCGCCTGACCTGGCGCTCGCCGACGACGCGCGGGATCCCGTCGACGAGCTTGACCGCCTCGATCCGGCCGTCGAGCACCGCGAAGAGCGCCCGCTCGCCGCCCTCGTGCGCGGCGTACTCGCCGGGCGCGAGCGTGATGTCGGCCGCCGCCCGCGAGAGCCGCTCGCGGTCGGCGTCGGAAAGGCCGGCGAAGACAGCGATCGACCCGATCTCCTCCGGCGTGACCATGCCGCGAGCCTACTCGCAGGCTCCAGGCTCGGCCCGCGCCCGATTCACATTCGCAAATCATCGGGGCATACTGAACTGGATCGTGAGCGAAGTTCAGACAGGCGTCCACACGTTCCTCATTGCCGACGTGCGCGGCTATTCCCGCTTCACCGAGGAGCACGGTGACGAAGTGGCCGCGCGGCTCGCCGCCAAGTTCGTCGACATCGTCGGCGAGGGTGTAGAGGCCCACGGCGGCGAGTTGATCGAGGTTCGCGGGGACGAGGGACTCGCCGTCTTCACGTCCGCCCGGCAGGCGATCCGGGCCGCAGTCGATCTCCAGGCGCGGTTCGCCGAGGAGACCGAGAGCGACTCGAATCTGCCGCTCAGAGTCGGGATCGGAATCGACTCCGGGGAGGCTGTCCAACTGCACGACGGCAGCTACCGCGGAGCGGCGCTGAACGTGGCGGCCCGCCTCTGCGGTCGAGCCCATGGCGGCGAGGTGATCGTCAGCGAAGGGACGTCGAGGCTCGCAGGCCGCCTGAGCGGGCTGCAGTACAGCGACCGGGGCCGGGTAAACCTGAAGAACATTCCCGAGCCGGTTCACATCCTCCAGGTCTACTCGGAGCACGACGCGCCGACCACCAATCGTTGGGTGCTGATGTTCTTCGGCAAGCCCGGCCGGACGCTCGGCTGGAAGCTCGGCCTGGGAGTCGTCCTGCTTGCCGCCGCCACGGCTGCGGGGGTCGTCTACCTGACGACCGGCGACCACACTGAGGGCAGCAATGCCTCACCGACGGCCACGGTTGCCGACAACAGCGTCCTACCAGGGCAGGCGCCGGTGGAGACCGCGCTGGCCGCCAACGCCGGACTCGATGCGATCATGCCCGCGGCGATCTGGAAGGACTGTCAGCTGCAGACGGTGCCCCAGCCAACGGCGATCCAGACGGCCGTCTGCCTGCCTGCCCAAGGTGTGCCGGATCGCTGGGAGATCTCCTCGTACCGGAACGGCGACGACCTCAAAGCGGCGTACGACGCCGAGCTGCGCCGGCACGCCAACATCGAGCGCAACACGGGTCGCTGCAACTCCTTCGTCTGGGGCGGCGAGTACGAGTGGCTGCACGGTCGCGACAAGCCCGGCGGGAGGGCGTTCTGCTACTTCGACGGCAACGACGCGGTCATCGTCTGGAACCACCAGCGACTCGGCCAGCCGACCCATCGTGACGTCCTCATCACCGCCCGCGAGGGCGGGAGCGACCACGTCAGCCTGACGCGCTGGTGGCGCCCGTGGCACCACCTGATGGGGAAGGCGCAGTAGCCCGCCACCCAGCCTGCGTCAGCCCTTCGAGCCGGGCTAGGCCTTGAGGTGCGGGCCGGCGTCCACACCGGCGAGGTCGAGCCGCTCGACGAGGGTGGGATCGGCGGGATCGCCGTCCATACCGGCGCCCGCGTCGTCGGTCGGGCGGCGCCGGCGACGTTCTCGTCACACGCACGGTAAGGACCTCACCGCCGGCTCCGGCCTCGAGTTCGAGCCGCGCGGCACACCCGGGTTTGCGTGGCGTGCCGGGCGAGTGGGAGCCTTTCGCAGCGCGAGGCGGGTGAGGGGCGGCGCACGCGGGCGCGTAGACTCATTTCTTCTCAGGGGGGTGCGCTGTGGACGCTCCGGTCCGGAGATTCGTGTTCGCCAGCGGGCAAAGGCTGGACGAGCGGTACGGGCAGACGGCAGCCCGGAGAGGCCAGAAGGTGAAGGCGTTCAGCTTTCAGCTCTTCTTCGCCGGTGGCGGCCTCGAGCTTGCCGACCCGGATGCACGAAGCCAGTTCTACCGTGAGATCGAGCGGATCCGAGCCGACCTGGAGGCGAGCGGCGAGCTCGGAAGCCTCGACGAGCCCAAGGAGAAGTACTTCTACGGGCGCCTTGCGATGTTCGCCGTGCCGTTCGACCAGGTCAACCCGACGACGCTGTACATGGTCGGCGAGACGGAGCTGACCTACGTCGCTCTCGGTGGGCAGCTCAAGGACGTGGTCAACCGGGACTCGGACTTCGCGAAAGCTGCCGAAGGCGCCCCACATATCCATCACGAGCGGGAAGTGGCCCGAGCAGTCGCTGCCGCATTTCTCGGTGGGGAGAGGCCGGCGCGGTGGGAGGTCGACGTCGTGCGCGCCCACGAGCACTTCGGCCATTACCCGGATCGGTTCAGGAAGAAGGACTACGAGATCCTCGCGCTCGTCGACGAGTTCACGCCAGCGTCGGAGCTCAACGAATCGGTCCGGACAGCGAAGGCTGTCCTCCTTGGCAAGCCCCTCTTCGTCGCCGACGCGTAGACCGTCAGCCGACGCGCATGACCACGTCGAGCGTCTGCGGTTCGAAGCGGTCGACGAGCTCGTCCAGGCGGTCGAGGCGGTCGCGGTAGCCGTCCGAGTCGCGCCAGCGCCCCGCCGCCTCCGCGCTCGGCCACGGGCCGAAGCTGACGAAGCGGTGGGGCGCGTCGCGGTCACGCACGAGCGTCCCGTGCGACTCGAAGCCGCTCTCCACCGTCCACTGCGCCAGGTCGTCCCACGCGCGCACGAACTCATCCTCGCGGCCTTTCTTCACGAACCACACGCCCAGCGTGTAGACGGTCACGCTTGGAGTTTGCCGCCTCACGCCGCTCGGCGGTAGTGGTGGAGGTGCCCGGCCTAGTCCTCCTAGGCGGATCCCGACTCATCTCGATCTGTTGCTAATCTGGCACAGACGTTTCATGAGACGAACGTTGCGCCGGTCGAACAGCCGGCGGATCGAGCGCCCAACAGGGCAGGAGGACAGTATGGCTACTTCGGAGACCGCCGCCGCAAAGGACAAGCCGGGCAAGGAGAAGTACGAGGTGAACATCGAGGGCTCGATCCACGAGTGGGCTGAGCCGACGATCACCGTGCCGCAGATCCGCGTGCTCGCTGGCTGGGAGGCTTCCCAGGAGGTGATCGAGGTGGACGCGAAGGACAACAGCGAGCACACGCTGACCGAGGACGCGATCGTCGAGCTGAAGCCGGGGAAGGGCTTCGGCAAGAAGGTCTCGTTCAAGCGGGGCTAGCCATGGAGGAGCGCGTCGCAGCCGAGGTCGCCCTGTTGAAGAGCGCCTTTCCGAAGCTCGAGATTGGCGACGACCTGTGGTGCCGCTTCCCCGAGTACAAGGTGCCGCCGGGGATCTGGAATGTCGACGTTGTCGAGCTCGCGTTCCAGATCCCGCCGCAACTGCCTGGCACCGCGCCGTACGCCTTCTGGGTCAGACCGCCACTTGCGCTCGCGAGTGGCGGGGCGATCAGCAACTACACGCCGAACGTGGCGATCCCGCTCGGCGCGGGATGGGGGCAGTTCTCCTGGGTGCTCGAGCCCTGGGCGCCCGCGCCTGACATCGCCGACATCACGACGGGGACGAACATGGTGAATTTCGTCGAGAGCTTCGCGGCGCGGCTCAGGGAGGCGTCGTGATTCGCGTCGTTGCCGATGGAGGCGTCTACGAGGGCGTCGAGCAGCATCTCCGGAAGCCCGAGCAGGTCGGCTTCTTCCTCGCCGAGTACGACGTCGCGACCCGCACCTTCCATCTGATGGCGTGGCGCCCTGTCCTTGCGGACGGCTACGAGGTGCAGACGGACGTGCACGTTGCGCTGACCGACGAGACGCGCACCGAGATTATTCAGTGGGCCTGGCGTGAGGAGCTCTCGCTTGTCGAGGTGCACTCGCACGCCGACTGGAGCTCGGCCGAGTTCTCCGGCAGCGACCGCTACGGCTTCGAGGAGTGGGTGCCGCACCTATGGTGGCGTCTCGCCGGTCGGCCGTACGCCGCGCTGGTGACGAGCGCCGGCACGTTCGAGGGCTGGGCGTGGATCGACGATCCTCGGCACCCCGAGCAGGTCGATGAGGTCGAGATCGATGGTGTCGTACGCCCGGCGACAGGCGCGACGTTCGAGAGGCTCGCGCAATGGCGGAGGCGTTCAGGTGTCTGAGATCTACGAGGAGCGTTTCAGCCGGCAGATCGCGCTCTTCGGCGTTGACGGGCAGACGAAGATCAGAGAGAGCCGCGCCGTACTGGTCGGCCTCGGTGGGCTCGGGAGCCACCTCGCACAGGAGCTCGCCTTCCTCGGCGTCCGCGACTTCGCGTTGATCGACCACGACTGCATCACCGCGTCGAGCCGCAACCGCGTGATCGGTGCGCGCCCCGTGGACGTGATCGACAAGACACCGAAGGTGGAAGTGGCGAAGCGGCTGATTCTCGAGATCGACCCGGACGCCGCCGTGGCGACCCACGCCACGACGCTCACGCCGGCGCGCGAGGTGATCGCGGACCGCACGGTCGTCTTCGGCGGCGTTGACAACGATCTCGTCAGGCTTGAGCTCACCGAGGTATCTGCGCGCCATAAGCTCCCGTATTTCGACCTTGCGAGCGACACCGGCGCGGACGACGACGGGCTGCCGACCTATGGCGGCCGGATTGTGTTCGCCGACGGTACGCGCTGTCTGCACTGCCTCCGCCTGCTCGATCCGGAGGACATGCGCCGGGCGGGTCTCCCCGAGGAGGCGCGCGAGGCGCACGACGACGTATACGGCATCGAGAAGACCGCGCTCGGCGGTACCGGACCTGCCGTCGTCTCGGTCAACGGCGTCGTCGCCTCGCTCGCCGTGAACGAGTTCATGGTCTGGATCACCGGCGTGCGCGAGCCCGAGCCGCAGATCGTCTACTACGGCGAGAAGCGCATGATCCGCCGGTCGACGGACAAGGGCGACCCGAACTGCCCATACTGCAGGCGCTGGCGGTCGTAGGCCCCTTCGACGGGAGGGTGTGGAGTTTCTACGCGCTGCGGCCGTGGCGTTTTCGGTACACACCTCGCAACCCGGACCGGTTGATTCGCGCGATAACGAATCGCGTTGAGACGCCGTAGCGCGTGGCGATCGCGGACTCTGTTGTTCCGGCACGCACGAGGTTGAAGAGAGGTTGGTACGGCAGCACCATGGCTGAGCCGACGGAGTAGGCCTCGCTCTCGATGTCTGTGTCGTGGGTACGAACACCGGTCTCAACGTCGAGCAGGCTTGGCGGGTGGCCCAGCACGATGTGGGCGAGCTCCTCCGCGAGTGTTGCCTTCTGGCGGACAGGGTCGTGTGTCGGATTCAAGAAGATCACTGCCTTGCCGTCGCCGAGCATCGTCCCGGCTGACCAGTGCTTGCCGCCGTAGTCGAAGATCTCGTGTCGCTCCTCGTCGCTAAGCGTCGCGAAGAATTCTTCGCCGTGGACGACGATGCCGACGTTCTCGGCCGCCTTCCAGGGATCGACGGACTGCGAGACGGGAACCCCGAAGCACATCTTCGCTGCGAGCGCGCACTGTTCCAGGCGAGCCGGCTCACCGTTCACAAACGGCAGGAAGTGGCGACCTCGTTCGATCTGAGCGAGCGCACCCTTGAACTCGACCTTGAGATTCATGTACTAGCCGTCCGTCATCTCCCTGTACGCCGTCTTGAAAATGCTCGCCAGCGCCTTTGCCGTTCGCGGGTCAAGGTTCTTGTCGGCACGGAGAAGCACTTCGACCTGCTTGGTCGTGTCCTTCGCGTTCGTCGGCGCGGAGTGGAATACCGCGTTGCGGTCGAGTTCAAGCCAGTCGATCAGCTTGTTGACCGTTTCGAGATCAGGCTGAGCCCCTCGCTCGACGCGCGAGAGAGTCGACGGGCTCACGTCGATTGAGTCCGCGACCTCGCGTAGCGAGAGGCTCCGTTGTTTGCGTGCGCGTCGAAGACGCTCGCTGACTAGCGCGTAGTTTGGTCGGCGCTCTGGCACCGGTGCACCCTCCTGTCATGGGACATTGCCCAGTTCTCTCCCAGGGTCAGGCTCCCTGTTCAGCTTGTGTCGCTAATGGTACGCCCATGCCCTGACTGCAACGTCAAGTAGCAGGCCGCCGACGGCTTGACGGCCGCGAGGTGCCCGATGGTTGGAACCGTGCCCTGATCCCCTGGTGAACTGCGGATCTACTTGGCCTTCTGAAGTGGACAAGCGTTCCGAACGCCGATCCGGCGGACTGGCGGACTTACGCGTGCGTTGGCTCCTGTACTAGGCCCGCTATCTGGCACGTTGACCCGAGGTTCAGTTTCTTGAGCGAACTCAAGCCGCCCAGAGTTGCCGCTCGACTCACACGTGCGGAGTCGGCTGCTACGCGATCGACCACGTGTCGCCGCTACCGAGCAGCGCCGCAAGCTCGCCTTCGCCTTTCGCCTTCGCGACGCCGATCTGCTCGGCCATCAGCTCGTCGTAGACCGGGCGCTCGACAGCGCGGAAGACGCCCATCGGGGTCGCGCCGACCGAGGCCTGGCTCATCCGCGAGAGCGCGAACGCGTGCGCCGGCTCGTGCGCGTGCGCGTCGTGCACCAGCAGACCCGGCTCCGACGCCGCCACGACCTCCGGCGACCCGTCCGGCAGCAGCCGCACGCCCTTGTCGCCCCACACGATCGGCTCGCCGTGGCGCAGGTAGAGCCGGTTCTCCTTCTGCTCGCGGACGAAGTCGAACGCGTTGTCGTTGTAGATGTTGCAGTTCTGGTAGATCTCGACGAAGGCGCTCCCCTTGTGGTGCGCCGCCGCGCGGAGCACCTCGGTCAGCTCCTTCTTGTCGGTGTCGATCGCGCGCGCGACGAACGTCGCCTCGGCGCCGATCGCCAGCGACAGCGGGTTGAAGGGGTGATCGAGCGAGCCCATCGGCGTCGACTTGGTCACCTTCCCCAACTCCGAAGTCGGCGAGTACTGGCCCTTCGTCAGCCCGTAGATCCGGTTGTTGAACATCAGGATCTTCAGGTTCACGTTCCGGCGCAGCGCGTGGATCAGGTGGTTGCCGCCGATCGACATCGAGTCGCCGTCGCCGGTCACGACCCACACGGACAGGTCCGGGCGGGACACGCTCAACCCGGTCGCGATCGCCGGCGCGCGGCCGTGGATCGAGTGCATCCCGTACGTCTCCATGTAGTACGGGAAGCGCGCGGCGCAGCCGATCCCGGAGACGAAGACGATGTTCTCGCGCTTGAGGCCGAGCTCGGGCATGAACGACTGGACGGCGTTCAGGATCGCGTAGTCGCCGCAGCCCGGGCACCAGCGCACCTCCTGGTCGGACTTGAAGTCCTTCGCCGTCAGCTGCACGAGCCCGTTGCCGTTGCCGCTCTCGCTCATCGCCTCTTCTCGTTCCCTCGCTTGAAGTTGCCGGTCGCCTTCGCCATCAGCAGCTGCAGCTCCTGGCCGGTGCAGTCCGACGAGACGGCGAGGAAGTTCTCCGCCAGCTTGCCGGTCAGGACGGTCGCGGGGACGCGCCGCCAGAAGATCGCGACCGTGCCGTCCTTCCGCTGCCGGAACGTGAACGGCTGCTCCTTCAGCAGCAGGCCGCGCCGGTCGGGGCTCTTCTTCTTCGGCCTCACGACTCCACCAGCGCCGTGATCGCCTCGGCGAGCTCGGACGCCTTGAACGGGGTGCCGCGGACGCGGTTGTAGCCGACCGCGTCGACGAGGTACTCGGCGCGCACGAGCTTCAGCAGCTGGCCGAGGTTCATCTCCGGGATCAGCACCTTCTCGTATGAGCGCAGCACCTCGCCCGTGTTGCGCGGGAACGGGTTCAGGTAGTGCAGATGCGCCTGCGCGACCTTGTGGCCGTCGCGGCGCACGCGCTTGACCGCGGCGCCGATCGGGCCGTAGGTCGAGCCCCAGCCGAGCACGAGCGTGTCGGCGCCGTCAGGGTCGTCGACGGCGAGCTCGGGGATGTCGTTCGCGATCCCGGCCACCTTCGCCGCGCGCAGGCGCGTCATCAGGTCGTGGTTCTCGGGGTCGTAGGAGATCGAGCCGGTGACGTCTGCCTTCTCGAGCCCGCCGATCCGGTGCTCGAGGCCCGGCGTGCCGGGAATCGCCCACGGCCGCGCGAGCGTGTCGGGATCGCGCGCGTACGGCATGAACTCGCCCTCGCCCACCGTCGCGAACTCGGTCGAGATGTCCGGCAGGTCGGCGACCTGCGGGATCAGCCACGGCTCGGAGCCGTTCGCGAGGTACGCGTCCGAGAGCAGGTAGACCGGCGTGCGGTACTTGAGCGCGATCCGCGCCGCCTCGATCGCGGCGTGGAAGCACTGCGACGGCGTCGAGGCCGCGAGCACCGGCACCGGGCTCTCGGAGTTGCGCCCGAAGAGCACCATCAGCAGGTCGGCCTGCTCCGGCTTCGTCGGCATCCCCGTCGAGGGGCCGGCGCGCTGGATGTCGAGGACGAGCAGCGGCAGCTCGAGCATGATCCCGAGCCCGATCGTCTCCTGCTTGAGCACGATCCCGGGGCCGGCGGAGGTGGTGACGCCGAGCGAGCCGCCGAAGGCCGCGCCGAGCGCCGCGCCGACGGCGGCGATCTCGTCCTCGGCCTGGAAGGTGCGGACGCCGAAGCTCTTGTGCCGCGCCAGCTCCTCGAGGATCGAGCTCGCGGGCGTGATCGGGTAGGCGCCGAGGAAGAGCTCGAGCCCGGAGAGCTTCGAGGCGGCGATCAGCCCGTAGGCGAGCGCGGTGTTGCCGCTGATCTGGCGGTAGACGCCGGGGGGCATCTTCGCCGGCGCGATCTGGTAGCTGACCGCGAAGTCCTCCGAGGTCTCGCCGTACGCGTAGCCGGCCTTGAACGCGGTCGCGTTCGCCTGCGCGATCTCGGGCCGCTTGCCGAACTTCTTCTCGACGTACTCGAGCGTCCCCTCGGTGGGCCGGTTGTAGAGCCAGCTCATCAGCCCGAGCGCGAAGAAGTTCTTCGAGCGCTCGGCCTCGCGCGAGGTGATCCCCTCGATCCCCTTCAGCGCCTCGACCGTCATCGAGGTGAGCGCGACCTCGTGCACGTGGTAGTCGGCGAGCGAGCCGTCCTCGAGCGGGCTCGACTCGTAGCCGGCCTTCTGCAGGTTGCGCTCCTTGAACGTGTCGGTGTCGACGATCAGCATGCCGCCCTTGGGCAGGTCCTTCACGTTCGTGCGCAGCGCCGCCGGGTTCATCGCCACGAGCACGTTCGGCGCGTCGCCGGGCGTGAGGATGTCGTGGTCGGCGAAGTGGAGCTGGAAGCCGGAGACGCCCGGGAGCGAGCCTGCCGGCGCGCGGATCTCGGCCGGGAAGTCGGGGAGCGTCGAGAGGTCGTTCCCCACCACGGCGGTCTCGCTCGTGAAGCGGTCACCGGTGAGCTGCATCCCGTCGCCCGAGTCGCCCGCGAAGCGGATTGTCACCTGCTCGAGCTGCTCGACGGCTTTCGCCACGCCCTAGTTGTATCGCACATGCGTGACGCCCGAAACGAGCGTTGACCAGGCTGAAATCTCTACGGTGAGGACGAAGGAAGCAACACGAGGAGGACCCCCGATGCAACCCGATCTGCACTCACGTTTCGCCAGCGAACGCCTGAAAGACGACCACGACGGGCTCCAGCCCGAGGACGACGGAACCGCCACGCTCGAGCCGGAGTCGATCACGATCCGGCCGCTGCAGGAGGCCGACGTCCCGGCCGTCGAGCTGCTCGCGGAGCTGGATGAGCGCCCGATTCCGCCGGGCCCGCTCCTGCTCGCGGAGGTCGACGGATCGATCGAGGCGGCGATCGGGATCGAGGGCAGCGAGACGGTCGCGAACCCCTTCTCCGGGAGCGCCGGCGCGGTCTCGCTCCTGCACGTCCGCGCCGCGCAGCTGCGCGCGGCCTAGGCTCCTACCCGAACTACACTCACTCGCGTGAAGACGGTGTGGCAGGGGCGCATGGTTCAGGCCGCGGGCAAGTACGGCGAGCACGCCCCGATGGCCGCCGTCTGCTGCAACGCCTGCCGCACGTGCGCGACGACGAACATCGTCAGCCTCGCGTTCGCGGCCGCCGGCGGAGCCGGGATCGCGGCGTGGGCCGGGGTCAAGCGCCTCGCCCGCCGCGCCTAGCCGGCGGGCTGCAATCAGCTGCGCGCGGCCGCGTAGCCCTCCAGGAGGTCGGCCAGCTCCTTGGGGTGACTGAGCGCGGGGCAGTGGCCGCTCGCGATCTCGTCCGGCGTGATGTTGCAGACGCTCGGCTACCAGCCGGCGGAAGAAGTCGGGCGGGAAGAAGCGGTCTTCGGTGCACAGCACGAATTTCGTCGGCACGTTCGGCCACGCGTCGAGCGGCCACGGCGCCGCCATCGAAGCCTCCGACGGATGCGCGCGCTCCTTGCTCATCGCCTCCTCGGCCAGCGCGCGCGGCACGTCGTGGTAGAAGCTGATGTACGGGTCGTCGTTGCCGGTCTTGCCGCCGTCACGCGCGGCTTGCTCCTGCACCGCGCTTCGATAACCGGTGTTTTCCCACCAGTCGCCTGGAGCCTCGCCTGGGGACGGGATCATCCCGGCAACCAGCACCAGCACGTCGACCGGGAGCCGGTCGGCGACCAGCGGTGCTGTGAACGCGCCGAACGACTGACCCACGACGACCAGATCCTTCCGGTCGCCGACGGCCTCGACCACGGCGTCGGCGTAGTCGTCGAGCCCCGCCGATTCGTCATCGCCGGGAAGGTCGGGAGCCACCACGTCGTGCCCCCGCCTGCGTAACTCGGCCTCGACCAAGTGCCAGTACCAGCCGACGTCGCCGCCGCCGTGGATCAACACGAACGTGCTCACGGTCAGGAGGGTTCGGCGGGCCGGCGGACGACCGAGAGTCCCCAGGCCTCGCCGGAGGCGAACAGCGTGTCCGGGTCGATGTCGTCGCGCCAGCCGATGAAGTGCTTCTCGGGGTCGTCGGCCGTCGAGCCGAAGACGGCGAGCCGCTCCTCGGTCTCCGCGGGCGCGCCGCGCTCGAGCTCGTCGAGGCGCCGCTCGGCCTCCTCGGCGGCCGGGCCTTCCATGTAGCCCCTAGGCACGGTCCGGCGCCTCCTCGAGCAGCGCCTCGAGGTCGAGCGGGATGCTCATCATCGCGACGCCGCCGTCCGGGTCGCGCGGCCACTCCTCCCGCGGGCGGTCGCGATAGAGCTCGACGCCGTTCAGGTCCGGGTCGTTCAGGTAGATCGCCTCGCTGACGCCGTGGTCGGACGCGCCGGTGATCGGGATCCCGGCCTCGACGACCCGGCGCAGCGCGTCGGCGAGCTGTGCGCGGTCGGGATAGCGAATCGCCGTGTGGTAGAGGCCGGTCGTGCCGCGCGGGGGCGGGCTGCCGCCGCGGCTCTCCCAGGTGTTCAGGCCGATGTGGTGGTGGTAGTCGCCGGCGGAGATGAAGGCGGCCTGGTCGCCCATCCGCTGCTGCAGCTCGAAGCCGAGGACGCCGACGTAGAAGCCGAGCGCGCGCTCGATGTCGGCCACCTTCAGGTGGACGTGGCCGATGTCGACGCGCGGATCGATGCTCGCCATGCGCCGACGATACCGCCGTGCCTAGCCGCGGGTGTGGCTGACGAGCTCCTCGCGGCCCGTGTCGCCCTTCACCTTCAGCGCCAGCACCGGCCCGATATCGCGGACGTAGAACTTCTGCTCGACGATCTCCGGCTCGAGCGGCGTCGTGTCCTCAGTCTGGAGCGCGCCCGTGAAGTCGCCGAACGGGACGCTGACCGCCTCGTCGAGGCTGAGCACCTTCGCCCGGTCCTCGGCCTCGCCGGCGTAGTACTCCTGCCGGTAGGTCATGCCGACCTCCGGCTCGGCGGGCAGCAGGATGCCCGGCAGCGCGCCGTCGACGCCCGCCTCCCACGCGCCCGCGTGGCCGGCGGGCTTGCCGTCCTCGAACTCGGTCGTGTCCTCGCCGAAGTACCAGAGGTTGCCGTCGTCGTCCTGCGCGTACCAGTCGAACGTGTCCTCGACCGGCACGCCGTTCTCGGTCACGAGGTCGTGGACGACCCGCGTCTCGACACCCATAACCGTGCGCGTCCGGTCGGTCACCGTTACCTCGACGCGCTGCTCGCCCTCGCGGTAGACCCACACGGTTCCGGGCGCCATCGGCCAGAACGGATGGTCGATCTCGGCGCTGAAGCGCGACGGGTCGATCTCGACCTGGTCGCTGCCCTGCGGCAGCGCGGACTTGTCCTCGGCGCCGCAGCCGGCAGCCAGGATGACGAGGGCGAGGAGGGCGATTCGAGCCATACGCGGAGGCTAGAAGGCGTCGATGAGAGCGCCATGAGCGGGCAGGACGAGCGCGACGGTCGCACCGGAGGCGGAGGCGTGGCCGCCGTGCGCGCGGGCGACGGCAGTCGACGATCGCGAGCCCGAGGCCGGCGCCGCCGCCCGTCCGCGCCTCGTCCGCCCGGCTGAAGCGCTCGAACGCGTGCGGCACGAAGTCGTCCGGGAAGCCGGGGCCGTCGTCGCTCACGCGCAGGACGAGCTCATCCTCTACGCGCTCGGCTTCGAGGCGAACCGTCCCTTCGCCGTGCGTGAGCGCGTTATCGACGAGGCTGCCGAGCGCCTGCTCGAGCCGGTCGCGGTCGCCGCGGAAGCTGCCGCCGCCCTCCACCTCGATCGCGCGGCCGTCGGCGTCCGCGCGCGCCGCGAACCTGCGCGCGACGGCATCGAGCAGCTCCCGCGCGTCGAGCTCGCCGAGCTGCAGCGCCGGCGCGCCCGAGCTGTCCAGCAACGAGCAGGGCCTCGGCGAGCCTGATCAGCCGCTCGACCTCCTCGGTCGCGGAGCGGATCGCGGCCTCAAGCTCCTCGGGCGAGCGCGGCCGCCGCAGGGCCAGCTCGAGCTCGGTGCGCAGGAGCGCCAGCGGCGTCCGCAGCTCGTGGCCGGCGTCGGCGACGAAGCGGCGCTCCCGAAGCAAGCCCTCGTCGAGCCGCTCGAGCATCTCGTTCAGCGTCTCGCCGAGCCGACGCACCTCGTCGCGCGCCTCCGGCACCGGCAGCCGCCGGCCGGACGTCTCCGACGAGATCTCGGCCGCCTCGCGCCGCATCGACTCGACCGGGCGCAGCGCCGCTCCGGCGAGCCGGTAGCCGGCGAACGCGGCGAGCAGCAGCGCGACCGGCCCGACGACGAGCATCAGCCCGAGCAGCGAGGCGAGCACCTCGTCGCGGTCGCCGAGCGCGTCCTGGAGGTTCGCGGGCGGCTCGGTGATCTGCTCGTCGAGCACCTCCTTGACGCTGAAGTAGAGGAGGACGCCGACCGCTGCGAGCACGACCGCGCTGGCGGCGGTGAAGACGATCGCCAGGCGCAGCCGCAGCGGCCAGCGGCTCACGCGTCCACCCGCAGCCGGTAGCCGGCGCCGCGCACCGTCTCGATCGACTCGACGCCGAACGGCCGGTCGACCTTCTCGCGCAGGTAGCGGACGTAGACGTCGACCACGTTCGACTTGTTCTCGTAGGCGATGTCCCAGGCGTGCTCGAGCAGCTGGTAGCGCGAGAGCACCTGCCCCGGCCGGCGCATGAACGTCTCCAGCAGCGCGAACTCCTTCGCGGAGAGCTCGATCTCGCTCTCGCCGCGCCAGACCTGACGCGTCGACGGGTCGAGCCGCAGGCCGCCCGCCTCGAGCACGGCCGGGCGCTCGGGCTTCCCGCGGCGCGCCAGCGAGCGCAGACGTGCGAGCAGCTCCGCGAACGAGAACGGCTTCGGCAGGTAGTCGTCGGCGCCGGCGTCGAGCCCGGCGACGCGGTCCCGGACGGCGTCCCGCGCCGTCAGCATCAGCACCGGCGACCAGACCGAGCTCTCGCGCAGCGTCCGGCAGACCTCGATTCCGCTCAACCCGGGCAGCATCAGGTCGAGCACGATCGCGTCGTACTCGACCGAGCGCGCCATCCAGAGCGCGTCCTCGCCGGTGCGGGCGACATCCGCGGCGTGGCCCTCCTCGACGAGGCCGCGTTCGAGCAGCCGCGCCAGCTTCGGCTCGTCCTCGACCACCAGGATGCGCATCGGCTCATTGTCTCGCGCCGGATGAGAGCGAGATGAGAGCGGGGTTTAGACATGAGAGCAGGGGAGAGAAAAGCCCCGCGTGGAGTCCTGTTCCCACTGTGGCGGATCGCTGCCCGCTGATGCGACCTTCTGTCCCTCCTGCGGCAGGCGCACCGATGCACCGCCGGTGACGGTGCGCGACGTGCCGATCGAGGTGCAGCACGCGGAGCCGCGCTATTTCGGGCTCGGGACACCCGTCTTCGTCTTCTCGGCGGCGGTGGCGCTGCTCGTGCTCGGGATCGTCCTGATCGTGACCGGCTTCCTCGTCGCCGGCGTGATCGCGATCGTCGTCGCCGTCTGCCTGCTGCCCGCCTTCCTCGCCGGTGCGCGGCGCTGGCCGGACACGTCGATTGCCAAGCTCGGGGTCAGCACCGCCGACCGCGTGCGAGACGAAGCGCGGGTCGGGGTCGAGTCGATCTCCGCCTGGTCGCGCGCCGCCCGCGACGTGGCGCGGCTACGCAAGGAGCAGTTCAGGCTCCGGCGCGAGCGCGACACGAGGATCCGCGAGCTCGGCGTCTCCTTCTACTCAGACGACGGCCGCGCCGACGAGCTGAAGGCGGCGGCGAAGGCGCTCGACGAGCGGATGGCCGCGAACGACCGCGAGCTGCAGCGCACCGTCGCGGGCGCGCGCAGGCAGACGCGGAAGGGGCGCGCGACCGTCGTGCCGACCGAGGTGATCAAGCCCGAGCCGGTGACGGAGGTCGTTGCCGAGCCGGAGCCGCCGGCCGAGGACGAGCCGCTGAGCCGCGACGAGCCGCAGGCCGAGGCCGCGGTCGGGCCGAGGCGGAAGCCCGGCGCGAAGAAGCGTCAGGCGCGTTCGAGGTAGGCGCAGCGGCGCCTGGGGCCGGGCAGCGGCGAGGGGCCGTGCCGGCGCACGATGTAGCGACCGCCGTCGACTTCGACGATGTCGCCTGCCTCGGGCGCGATCCCGTCCCGCTCGACCAGCGTGTAGCCGGTCGCGGAGGGGACGAAGAGGACATGTGCGGTCTCGCCCCGGGGCTCCGGGAGTGAGGTCGTCGTCTCCTCGAGCTGGAACTGGCGCTCGACGAGCTGCAGCAGCGCGCGGTGCTCGCGGTTCATCTTCGCGATCTCGCCGACGCTCTCGGCGAGGCGCCGCTCGCGGGCGGCGAGCTGGCGCCGCAGCTCGGACGACGTCGGCCTGCGAGCCGTCGACGGGAGCCTGGGCAGACGCGTCGCGGAGCTGGTCGCGGAGCGACTCGACCTCCGGCTCCAGAGCGGCCGCCCGCTGGAGCGCGGCGTCGCGCTCGACCGTCAGCGCCTGGAGCGCCTCGTTGAGACCGGAGACCTGGGCGGCGAGATTCTCGTCGTGACCTGAGGACTGTTCGCGAAGCGCGGCGAGCTCGGCGTCGAGCGCGGCCGCCCGAGCCGCCTCTGACTCGGTCTGCTCGCGCAGCTGGGTCAGATCGTTCTCGAGCGCATGCGCGCGGGCGTCGGCGGCTTCGCGCTGCTGGGCGAGCTCCTGCAGCTGCGAGCTCGAATCCTCGTCGCCGTGGGCGCGCAGCTGCTCGAGCTCGGCCTCGAGCACGGCTGCCTTCTCGAGCGCCGCGTCCCTGCCCGCTGCGATCGTGCGCAGCGTCTGGAGCTCGGTGTCGAGCTCGTGGCGGTTCTCGGCCGTTTCGGCGAGGCGACCTTCCAGCTCGGCGATCCGCTCGGCCGCCTGCTGCTGCGCCCGCTCGAGCTCCTCGCGGTTGGCGGCGGCGGCCTGAAGCTGGGCCTCGAGCGCGCCGACGCGCTCCTGCACCTCGGCGTTGACTCCGGCCTCGTGCGCCTGGGCGGCCTCGCTCAGCCGCGTCTGCAGCTCGTTGAAGCTCTGCGCGAGCGAGTTGCGCTCGGTGAGGACGGCGTGCAGCTGCGACTCGAGCTGCTCGATCCGGGTGTCGGCTGCGGACGGCGGCGCGGGCTCCGGCTCGGCTGCAGGTGCGGGCTGCTCGGGCGCGGGCTCCGGAGCGACGTCGGCGACCGGCTCGGGCTGCACGACGGGTGCGGGAGCTTCGACCGGTGCGGGAGCTGCGACCGGAGCAGGCTCAGCCGGCGGCGCTTCGACAGTCGGGCCGGCAAGACGGAGACCGGAGCCGAGCGGCGCCGCGGCGGGGGTCTGCGGTGCCGGGGGCGTCGGGGTCGGCAGCGTCGGCTGCGGCGCTTCGGTGCGGATCGGTGCGCGGCCGGCCATCTCGCGGAGGCCTGCGCTCGTGCCGTACTCGGTGCGGAGGAGGCCGCCGTGCTGCTCGGCGAGGGCGTTCGCGACTGCGCCGGGAGAGACGAAGCCGAGGTCGACGAGCACCTTCCCGAGCGGCGTGCCGCTGCGGTTCTGCTCGGCGAGGGCGTCCAGAAGCTGGTCTTCCGTCAGGAAGCCCTCGTCGACCATGATCTGGCCGAGTTGCCGGCGGGTGTCGGGAGCCGCGTCCACGTCCTCCTTATCGGCCGAAAACCGGGCCGCCTGAAGGGTCAGGCACGCTCGCCGGCCAGCGTCCAGAGCACGAAGACGAGCCAGTGGACGCCGATCACGTCAGTTTGGATCCCGAGCACGAGCACGGCGACGAGCGCCGCTCCGAGCCACGGCTCGCGCCGGAGCACGAGCCTGACCAGAGCGATGCTCCATGCGATGAACGCGAGCATGCCGAGCAGGCCGAGCTCGACGCCGAGCTCCGTGTAGGTCGACTCGCCCGCCTTGATCTCCCGGCCGGTGCGCTTCGCGGTCACACCCGCGTTGCCGACGCCGAAGCCCTGCGGGTGCTCGACGACGGTCTCGAGCCCGTCTCGGAGGCTGTCCAGGTGGCTGTCGATGGAGGATTCGTCGGGGTCGAAGGGATCGCCGCTCGTTTCCTCCTCCTGCCCGCCTGCGCGCTGGATCTGGAGCTCCGCCGGCGTGAAGCGGGTCTCGGGCGCGATGTCGGGGTAGGCGCGGACGAAGAAGAAGGCCGCGGCGATGAACACCGCTGCGGCGGCGACCGGCCACCAGCTCCGCAGCGCGTAGGCGAGTGCGACGAACCCGACGGCGAGTGCGACGATCGTCGTCCGCGAGTACGTGAAGAGGAGCCCGATCGCGAGCAGCGCCGTCAGCGGAGGCAGCCACCACGAGCCTCGGCGCCACGTCGCTGCGACCATGATCGCGGTGAGCAGCAGGTAGGCGCTCGCGAGCGGGCTGAGGAAGGTCGACACGAGCCGGCGCAGCGGCCGCTCGTCGCCCGGGTTGTAGACCCAGTTCTCCGGCAAGCCGGAGAGCCCGCGGCCGTAGTCGAGCCCGAGCTGCTCCCGGAACCAGCCGGGCACGCCCGAGTCGCGCCAGGTCTGCAAGGAGACGGCATAGATGTCGACGAGCCCCCAGGCGGCGACGAACGCGCCGACGCCGAGGATCAGCCCGGCGACGAACCTCCGGTCGCGCGCCGAGAGCGTCAGGCCCCGGCCGAGGAAGTAGCAGGCGACCGGGGTCAGGTCGTGGCGGACGCCGTAGAGGATCCCGCGCGCCGAGGCGTCGCCGCCGAGCCAGTCCTGCGGGATCAGCGCGTAGACGACGACGAACGCCGCGTAGGCAAGCGCGAGCCAGTCGGCCGAGGTCGACTTGAAGGGGACCCCGCGCCGGCGCCAGACGACTGCAGCGAGCGCCGCCGCGAGCAGCACCTCCTTCCAGGCCGAGACGACGTCGAGCGCGAGATCGCGCACGCCGACGTCCCAGAGCTCCGCCATGACGAGGTTGTGGAGCGGCAGCGCGACGATGAACGCGACGAGCGCCCAGCGGGGGAAACGGTCAATCAACGACAGCGACCAGAGTCAGCCCGAGGTTGACGATCCGCACCTCGCCGGGGAAGAGGCGGGCGAACGAGTGGGGGCCGAGCAGCCGGTTCCCCTTCGCCCACGGCTTGCGGGCCAGGTCGTAGGCGCGGTGCGAGACGGCGTCCGGCAGCCAGTGGACGAGCGGCAGGCGCGTGTGCACCTCGAGCGGGAACCAGCGGTTGGGCGTCGTGATGAACGCCCGCCGGCCGACACGGAGCGCCTCGGCGACGAAGCGCCGCTGCTCGTCCTCCTCGCCCACGTGCTCGATCACCGCATTCGAGAAGACGATGTCGAAGGTGCCGTCCTCGAACGGGAGCTCGAGCGCGTTGCCCTGGACGTAGCGCGCGCGCGGGTAGCTGGCGCGGAACCGCTCCCCCTCGTGCAGCCCCACCGCGGTCAGCCGCTCCGGCCAGGGGTACATCTCCTCGAAGAAGTTGAGCGTGCCGCAGCTGCCCTCGTTGGCGCTCAGCTCGCCGAAGGCGAAGTCGTCGACGCCGACGTCGAGCACGGTCGTCTCGGCGCTCGGCGCCATCGTCTCCATGAAGAGGCCGAACTTGCGCCGGCGCGAGCGCAGGGAGATCTGATCCGCAAGCCCCATCAGGGCAGAACAGTAAGGTGCGGGTCGGTGATCGAGGCCACGTCGTCAGGCCGCGCGGCCCGTACCGACTTCACCTGATGACGTATGGGCGCGAGCTCGAGCAGCCGCTTCCCGGCGGCGGCCGCGGGCAGGCGTGGCAGCGGCCGGACGGGCTCGTACACCTGCGCGCGCCCGACGAGGAGGGGCTCGAGCTGCTTCGGTTCTGCCTCGCGCTCGACGCCGACACGACCGAGTTCTCGCACCGCTTCCGCAACGACCCGCTGCTCGGTCTCTCGATCCGCCGCCTCCACGGGCTCCGGCCGCTGCGCCGGGCGACCGTCGCGCACGCGCTGCTGCGCGCGATCTGCGGCCAGCTGATCGAGGCGAAGCGCGCGTTCGCGATCGAGCGCGCGATCCTGCGGGCGATCGGCGACCCCGCGCCGAGGCGCGAGTCGATCGCGGCGCTCTCGCCCGCGCAGCTACGGAAGCTCGGGCTGGCGACCCACCGCGCCTCGACGCTCGTCCGCGTCTGCCGCTCGCTCGACCTCGAAGGGCTCCGCGGCAGGCCGATCGAGGCGGTCGAGGCGCGGCTGCTCCGCGAGCGCGGGCTCGGGCCCTGGTCGCTCGGCGTGATCGCACTCGAAGGGCTGGGCAGCTTCCGCCACGGGCTGGTCGGCGACCTCGGCCTCGTCAAGCTCTGCGCCGCGCTCTGGGGCCGCTGGGTCGAGATCTACGAGACCGCCGAGCTGCTCGCGCCCTACGAGGAGTGGGCCGGACTGGCCGGCTTCTACCTGATGCGGGGCTTCGGCGCGGGGCTCGTTCCGGGGGCCAACGCCGACCTTGCGCGGCTCGCGCGTTGCCGAGCGGCGTAACACTGGCATAGGATCGCTCCGTGAGGCTTGGCCACAACTCGAAGATCGATCTGATCAAGGGCGTACCGCTCTTCTCGGCCGCGTCGAAGCAGGAGCTGGCCGAGATCGCCTCGATCGCCGACGAGATCGACCTGCCCGACGGCAAGGTCCTGATCAAGGAAGGCGATTCGGGCCGGGAGTTCTTCGTCCTGATCGACGGCACGGCCGACGTCCAGCGCGGCGGCAAGAAGGTCGCCACGATCGGGCCGGGCGACTTCTTCGGCGAGGTCTCGCTGATCTCGAAGACGCCGCGGAACGCGACGATCACGACCACGTCGCCGGTGCGGGCGCTCGTGATCACCGACCGGGCCTTCCGGCAGCTGCTCGACCACTCGCCGGAGATCGCAGTCGGCGTCCTGACCGCGCTCGCCGAGCGCGTCGCGCCGACGACGCTTTAGCCGGCGTGAAGGAGCGGATGCTGCGCGGCGAGCTCTACATCGCCGACGACCCGCAGATCGAAGCCGACCAGGCGCGCGCGCACGACCTGATGGAGCGCTACAACGCAACCCGCCACGCCGAGCAGGACGAGCGGGACCGGCTGCTGCGCGAGCTGCTCGGCGAGGTCGGCGAGGGCGTCGTCGTCAGGCCGCCGTTTCGCTGCGACTACGGCAGCTACGTCTCGATCGGAGCGGGGACGTTCGTCAACTTCGACTGCGTCATGCTCGACGTCGCGCCGATCCGGATCGGCGCCGCCTGCCAACTGGCGACTGGAGTTCAGCTCCTGACCGCGACCCATCCGATCGATCCCGAGCCGCGGCGGCGGGGGTGGGAGTACGCGCAGCCGATCACGCTCGGCGACAACGTCTGGCTCGGCGGCGGCGTCATCGTCTGCCCCGGTGTCACGATCGGCGACAACACCGTCGTCGGCGCCGGCGCCATCGTCACGCGCGACCTGCCGGCGAACGTGGTCGCATTCGGCAACCCGGCGCGGGTGCAGCGGAACATCGACGAGCGCGACCGCGTCGACGTCCCCGAGCTCTAGACGCTAGACGCGCGACGGCAGGCGCCTACACTTCGGCGATGGCCGTCGACGAGCGGAAGATCGCGGTACTCGGGGCCGGCCAGATCGGCGAGGCGCTGATCAGCGGCCTGCTCTCCTCGGGCTGGCGCACCACCGCCGAGCTCGCCGCCTCGACACGCCGCGAAGAGCGTGCGGCCGAGCTGCGCGAGCGGCACGGAATCGCCGTCACGCTCTCGAACGCGGAGGCGGCCGCGAACGCGGCGCTGATCGTGATCGCGGTCAAGCCCCAGGACATCGAGTCGCTGCTCGGCGAGATCGGGCCGCTGATCCAGCCCGAGCAGACCGTCCTCTCGATCGCAGCCGCGATCCCGACCGCCGCGATCGAGCGCCATCTCGGCAGCGGCGTCCCCGTCGTCCGGGCGATGCCGAACACGCCTGCGGTCGTGCACGAGGGGATGGCAGGCGTCTGTGCCGGCTCGCACGCGGCGGAGGAGCACCTGACGCTCGCTGAGGAGGCGCTCCGACACCTGGGCGCGGTCGTCCGCGTCTCGGAGCCGTACATGGACGCGGTCACCGCCGTCTCGGGCTCCGGCCCCGCCTACTTCGCGCTGCTCGCCGAGGCGATGATCGAAGCGGGAATCCTGCTCGGCCTCTCGCGCGAGGTCTCGACGCAGCTCGTCGTGCAGACGATGCTCGGCACGGCGAAGCAGCTGCGCGATCTGAAGATGCACCCCGTCGAGCTGCGCGAGATGGTCACCTCGCCCGGCGGGACGACGATCGCCGCGATCCGCGAGCTCGAGCAGGCCGGCGTGCGCGCCGCGTTCCTGAACGCGATCCAGGCGGCGATGGACCGCTCGCGCGAGCTCGCCCGTGGCGATTCGTAGCCTCAACGGCGTCGCCATCCACATCACCGAGGAGCCGGCGCGCCTTGCAGGAGGATGGCTCGTCCACTTCGCCTCGGAGGGCGCGCAGATCGCGCTCTCGGGCGGAGGGACCGCGGGCGCGGCCTACGACGCGGCGGCGGAACTGCTGCCGGAGTGGCCGGACGCGCACGTCTGGTTCGGCGACGAGCGCGCGGTTCCGCCCGACGACGAGCGCTCGAACTACCGGCTCGCGCGGGAGCGGCTGCTCGACCGGCTGACCGTACCGCCCGAGGTGCACCGCGTTCAGGGAGAGCTCGGCGCCTCGGAGGCCGCCGCGCTCTACGACCGCGAGCTCGACGGCGTCTCGCTCGACCTCGCCCTGAACGGAATCGGCGCAGACGGGCATACGGCGTCGCTGTTTCCGGCGGCGCCCGCTCTCGACGAGCGAGAGCGGCGGGCGGTCGCCGCCGAGGCAGGGCTCGAGCCATTCGTCGAGCGGGTGACCATGACGCCGCCGGTGTTCGCCGCGACCCGCCTTCTCGTCTACCTCGCCACCGGCGAGTCGAAGGCCGAGGCGGTCCGCCGCGCCTTCGCCGAGGAGCCGAGCCCGGAGACCCCGGCGAGCCTGATCCGGGGCGTGGAGACGATCGCGATCCTCGACGCCGCAGCCGCGGCGCAGCTCTGACAGAGCTTGTGTCTATCAGACACAAGCTTCCTCCCGATCGCTTGGACAAGCCGTTTCGAGGAGGGCTTGTGTCTATCAGACACAAGCCCTCTTACGGGTAGCGGCGCGGGCCGGGGCCGCTGGGGACCAGCGGGCCGAGGCGATGGCGGTTGCGGGCGACGAGGCGATAGGGCGCGCTCGTGGGGCTCCAGATCGAGCCGTCGGGCCGGACGACGTGGGCGCTCTCGTACCGGGTCGCCTCGGGCAGCCGTGCGAGCAGCGGCTGCGCGGCCTCGTCCTCGAAGGGCAGCCAGCCGTAGCGGCCGCGGTCGAGTCGCGCGGCGACACGCGCCGCGAAGCGACAGAAGCGTCAGTTGCCGTCGTAGAGGACGACCGGCCGCGTCACGGAAGCAGCTCCGACTCGAGCTCGGCGGCCATGCCGCGCCGGGCGGCAAGCGCCTGGAGCACCAGCACCGTGTCTGCGACGGGCATGTCCTCCAGGTACTCGTCCCGCGTCTCGAACGACTCGAGCACGGACTCGACGGCCTCGACGTAGCCGACCACGTCCTCGGCGGCGACGAACGCCAGCGCGTCCGCGACCTCGCTGGGGAAGGTCTCGTGCGTGCGTGCGTAGTCGGCGTGAACGCGCACGTCGTCCCACTCGCCGAGCACGGCGTGCGCGAGCGCCGCGGCGTACCGGCCGATCGGGGAATCCGAGTCGTCGGCGCCCGCCTCGATCGCCCACCGCGCGTCCGCAGCCGCCCCGTCCCAGTCGCCCGCCAGGATCCGCGCCTTGATCGCGCCGATCGGACGGCCCCAGCTCCCAGGCGGCGCGTCCTCCCAACTCTCGCGATACCGCGCGGCCGCGCGAGCGAACCACTCGCGCCCGTCGCGACCCGCCATCAGCTCCGCGAGCCCCGCCGCCCCGGCCGCATTCCCCATCCGCGTCAGCTGCCTCTGGCGCGCGTCGGGGTCGTCCGGAAGCCGCGCTTCGCCGTCCTCATACCGCGCAGCTGCGCGCGCTCGTAGGTCGCCCCAGTCCGGCACGAATGGAGAATAGGCGCACCGACAGCCGAAAGATCGGATATGCTCCGGTATAGCGGCGCTCGTCCGCTTTCGGGCACCACGAACGGGCGCGCCACTCTGAGGAAAGCAGCACCACCGTCTTCGTGCTGCGCAGATGTCAGAAGCGATACTGAAGCCGACACTCACGTCGGACGCGCCGGATGGATTGACCGCCGACGCGCTCCGTGCGCAGGAATGGGCAGGAGAGCCCTTCCTTCATCCCGGCGAGGATCCGGCAGAAGCCCTTGCCCCGGGAACGGCCCGGCGGGCCGCGCTCGACGACGCGCTCGCCGAGATCAAAGCCGGCCGCCGCGCGCCGTCGCCGGGCTGGAAGGTCCGCTTCGGCCTTCTGCTCGGACTCGAGCGCGTGCTCTCCTCGAAACCGCCCGCGACCGCCGCCGGCACCGAGTTGCGCAAGCACCAGATCGACGCGCTCGCCGGGATGCTGACCGAGATGATCGCGGCGAACCAGCGCCAGGCCGAGGATCTGAACGGCAACGGCAACGGCCACGCCGAGCCGGAGCTCGAGCCCGAGGATGCCGAAGAGGAGGACGAGCTCGAGGCCACCGACGAGGACGCCGAGGTCGAGGACGAGCCGGGCTTCACCGGCGAGGATCCGGGCGCGGTGCGGCGCTACCGCTTCCGCCACCCGACGGCTTCCGGCAAGACGATCGCGGCCGCCGGCTTCGTCGAGGCGGCGAAGACGCTCGGGATCCTGATCCTCACCCATCGCCGCCTGCTCGTCTCCCAGTTCCAGCGCGATCTGACCACCGAGGGCTACGGCGACCGCTTCGTCGATGCGATCGAGCGCGGCCAGACCGCCCCGCGCGAGGATCCGATCACGATCCAGACCTACGCCTGGTTCGCCCGCCACGCCGACTCTGTCTCGCGCGACGCCTACCAGCTCGTGATCTGCGACGAGGCGCACACGGCCCTCGGCGAGAAGACGAGCGCGGCGATCCGCAGCTTCTCGGAGCCGCTCTACATCGGCATGACCGCGACCGAGCAGCTGATCGCGAAGCAGGTCTCCGACGTCTTCCCCGCCTCGGTCGACGACCTGCCGCTGACCGATGCGGCGCGGCGCGGGCTGATCGCACCGCTCCGCTGCCTGCGCGTCCCGCCGGCCGCCGCGATCAACGCGGTGCCGATCGTCGGCGGCGACTTCGAGGAACGCGCCCTCGCCGCCGCGCTCGACCACCAGGCGCTGAACCAGGCCGCCGCGAGCCTTTACCGCGAGCGCTTCGACTCGACACCGGGGATCGTCTACGCCGCCGGCGTCGACCACGCGTACAACCTGGCGCAGGAGTTCCGCGCCGCCGGGCTGAAGGCGGAGGCGGTCTCGGGCCGCACGCCGCCGGTCAAGCTCGCCGAGACGCTCGCCGCCTACGAGCGCGGCGACATCAACGTGCTGATCAACGCGATGCTGCTCGCAGAGGGCTGGAACTCGCCCCGCGCCACCGTCTGCATGCACCTCGCGCCGACGGCGTCGAAGCGCGTCTACCAGCAGCGGATCGGCCGGATCATGCGGACCCACCCGCGCAAGGAGGCGGGCATCGTCGTCGACTTCACGCCGAAGTCGGCCACGCACAACGACCGCGTCGTCTCGCTCCACTCGCTGCTCGAGTCCGACTTCTATCGTGAGGGCGCGCGCGTCACGCCGGCGCCGCGCCGTCGCGTCCAGCGCCGGGCCCGCCGCCGCCTCTCGCCGGCGCCGTGGCTCGTCCCGGTCACCCCCGACGTCGCCCGCCGGCTCGCCGTGATCCAGCGCGAGTGGCAGCGGATCGACCCCAAGTTCCTGGACGAGGACGAGCAGCGCTACTGGGCGACGATCGCGGGCCGCCAGATTCGCTTCGACCAGCGGGCCGAGTTCGCGAAGAAGTTCGCCGAGGGCCGGGCGTCGAAGCCGGCGCTCGAGACGTTCCTCGCGGTCTGCGCGGCCGAGAACGCGAACCGGCGGCTGCGGATGACCGCGCTCCAGGATCGCGTCTCGATGACCGTCGAGCGCGCCGACTTCGACGATCTCGTCACCCTCGTCGGCCAGGCGCCGCCCTGGGAGAAGGACCGGGCAGCGGGCGTCCGGATCCTGCTGCGCGCGATCGGCGAGGGCAAGGCGAACGCACCGGATCAGATCCTCCAGCGCTGGACCTGGAAGCTCGCGAAGACGACGCGGAAGGTGCAGGACCGCCGCGCGAGCGCCGAGTTCCCCGAGGCGAAGCGCCTGCTCGGCGCCGTCGCCAACTCCCGCGGTCACCGGCACGAGGAGAACGTGCAGAAGCTGATCCAGGTCGCGAAGGCGCTGCCGCTCGACGTCGGCGCCGCGCTGCTCGCATCCTCCGAGGGCTACACGCCCCGCGCCAACAACGCGCTCGACCGCGCGCGCGAGGAGATCGGCGAGATCAAGGAGATTGCGAACGCGCTCGCCGACAACCTGCCCGCGCCGAAGGCTCCGTCGCGCAAGTCGCGGCGGCGCAAGCGGAAGAAGAAGCCCGGCGAGGGCCAGGCGCAGCCGGCTGCCGCGGGGGCGGCCGCGTCGAACGGCGGCGCGCCCGCCGAGAGCGGCGACGGAGCGCCGAAGCCGAAGCGGCGGCGGCGCCGCCGCAAGCCCGCGGGCAGCTCTGCGGAGGGCCGCGCGCCCGCCACCGAACCGCCCGCGCCCGAGTAACGAAGAACGGACGATGCTCCTGCTGCTCGCGATCGGATTCGTCGCGGGCGTCGTCACGGCGCTGTCCCCCTGCGTCCTGCCCGTCCTGCCGATCGTGCTCGCGGGCGGCGCCACCGGCCGGCGGCCGCTCGCGATCGTCGCCGGGATCGTGCTCAGCTTCACCGTCTTCACGCTCTTCGCGGCCTGGTTGCTCGACCTGCTCGGCCTCCCGGAAGACCTGCTCCGGAACCTCGCGATCGCGCTCCTCTTCCTCGTCGCGCTCTCGCTGCTCGTGCCGCAGGTCGCGGAATGGCTGGCGCGGCCGCTGCAGTTCCTGACCCGGCGGAGCGGCGGCGACAAGGGCGGCGGCTTCCTGCTCGGCGCCAGCCTCGGGCTCGTCTTCGTGCCCTGCGCCGGTCCCGTGCTCGCCGCCGTCACCGTGATCGCCGCTCGCCGCGACGTCGGGCTCGAGAGCCTCCTGCTCACGCTCGCCTACGCGATCGGAGCTGCGGTGCCGATGCTCGCGATCGCGTTCGCCGGCCAGCGCGCCGCCCGCGTCTTCCGCGCGAACGCGACGACGGTCCGCCGAGTCTCGGGCGTGCTCGTCGCCGGAGCCGCGCTGGCGATCGCGTTCGGCGTCGACCGGAACCTGCAGACCGCCCTGCCCGGCTACACGGAGTCGTTGCAGGAGCGCTTCGAGCGCTCGGAAGCGGCGCAGCGCGAGCTGCGCGAGCTGACCGGCGGTCGCGACCCGGAAGCAACGGGCGGCGGCACGGAGAAGCTGGAGGACTACGGCCCGGCGCCCGACTTCCACGGCATCGCGCGCTGGCTCAACTCCGAGCCGCTCACGCTCCGCGGACTGCGGAACCGCGTCGTCCTGGTCGACTTCTGGACGTACTCGTGCATCAACTGCCTGCGGACGCTGCCGTACATTCGCGCGTGGGACGAGCGCTACCGCGACGCAGGGCTGACGATCGTCGGCGTCCACTCGCCGGAGTTCGCGTTCGAGCGCGTCGAGTCGAACGTCCGTGAGAACGTGCGCAAGCTGGGCGTTCGCTACCCGGTCGCGCTCGACAACGACTTCGTCACCTGGCAGTCGTGGCGCAACCAGTACTGGCCGGCGAAGTACCTGATCGACAAGCGCGGCCACGTCCGCTACTACCACTTCGGCGAGGGCGACTACGCCGAGACCGAGGAAGCGATCAGGACGCTGCTCGGCGGCGACGCTCCCGACGCTTCGGGCCTGGCCGACAAGAGCCCGCACGGGCAAGTGACGCCCGAGAGCTACCTCGGCTACGAGCGCTTCGACCGCAACGGCGGCGACCGGATCGTCAAGGACAAGCCGCAGGCCTACACGTTCCCGCGCGGCCTGTCCGAGAACGAGCTGGCCTTCAGCGGGATCTGGACCGTGCAGGGCGAGCGTGCGGTTTCGGGCCTCAGCGCAGGCCTGCGGCTGCAGTACCGGGCGCGGGACGTCTACCTGGTGCTCACCGGCAAGGGCACGGTCGAGGTGCGCGTCGACGGGAAGCGGGAGCGGCTGGTGCGCGTCCGGGCCGACCGGCTCTACACGCTCGTCGACCGGCCACGGATCGGCGACCACCTGCTCGAACTGCACTTCACGCCGGGCGTTGCGGCCTACGCGTTCACATTCGGATAGCTGCGAACGCGTTGACCTCGGCGAGCGTCGGCGGCACGGCCCCCGCGCGCGAGCACTGAAGCGCGGCGACGGCGCTCGCGAACCGGAGGACGTCTTCGAGCTCCGATCCGTCCATGCTCCCGATCGTGTCCGGATCGAGCCGTTCGCTCTCCCAGAGCCGGCGGAGCAGCCCAGCGCCGAACGCGTCGCCGGCGCCGACCGTGTCCACGACGTCGACATCGAACGCCTCGACCCGCGCTGATCCCGCCGTCGTGACGGCGATCGCGCCCTCGGCGCCGAGCGTGACGACGGCGAGGCGCACACCGCGCGAGAGCACGAGGTCGGCGCACGCGGACGGCTCGAGCTCCGGATAGAGCCACTCGGCGTCGCGGGCGCTCAGCTTGACGAGGTGCGTGCACGAGAGCCAGCTCTCGAAGCGGGCTCGATACGCGTCGCGGTCCTCGATCACGTCCGGGCGAACGTTCGGGTCGATCACGATCAGCCGTCGCTCCGACTCGCGCCGCATCAGGCACTCCAGCGTCGACGCCGGCGGATCCGTGGCGAGCGCGAGCGTGCCGAGGTGCAGGGCGGCGACCTCCGGGCCGAGGTCCGGCAAGTCCTTCGGCGTCAGGTCGGCGTAAGCCGTTCCGGCGAGATGGAAGCTGTACGCGGCGTCGCCGTCCTCGCTCGTGTGCACGACCGCGACGGGCGTGGGCGCCGGACCGCGGAGGACGTAGCGGTCATCGACGCCGCTCTCGCTCAGGAGGCCGGCCAGGAGATCGCCGAACTGGTCGTACGAGAGACGCCCGAAGAATCCGGTCGGAACCTCGAGCCGGCCGAGTGCGACCGCGGTGTTGAACGGTCCGCCGCCGGGCAGAGGATGGAGCGTCCCGTCCCTCTCGACGAGGTCGATCAGCGCTTCTCCCGCGACGGCGATCACAACCGGCGCGTCTTGGCGCCGCAGGACTCACGCACGACGAAGTCGGCCGGCAGGACCACCTTCCGGCCGCCGTCGAGCCTACGTCCGTCGATCCGCTCGAAGAGCAGCTGCGTCCCCAGCGAGCCGAAGGTCTCCGCCGGCTGCAGCATCACGGTCAGGAACGGGTAGAGGCGGGATGCGTATTCGATGTCGTCGTAACAGACGAGGGCAATGTCATCGGGCACCTCGAGCCCTGCCGCGCGCACGGCCTCGATCGCCCCGAGGGCAACGAGGTTGTTGACGGTGAAGACCGCCGTGGGGCGCTCGGCGAGCCGGAGCAGCGTCTGCATCCCGACGACGCCGCCATGCGGATCGGCAGTTGCGCGCCCCACCAGCGCGGGGTCGAGCGGGATGCCGGCGCCCTCGAGCGCTTCGGCGTAGCCCGCACGCCGCTCGCGCGCGGTGGACACGTTCTCGTCCTCGACGATCATCCCGATGCGGCGATGACCGAGCGCGATCAGGTGCTCGACGAGACGCCTCGCGCCGGCTGTGCTGTCGCCGAGCACGACGTCGCACTCCATGCCCGGGATCGTCCGGTCGATCAGGACGAAGGGTACGCCGAACCTCGCAAGCCGCTTCAGTTGTCCGCGCGACGCGTCGCTCACCGGCGCGATCACGATCCCCTCCACGCGGTGCGCGATCATCTCCTCGATCACTTCGGCCTCGAGTGTCAGGTCGAAGCGCGTGTCGCAGAGCAGCACCCGGTAGCCGGCACGGCGGGCCACGTCCTCGGCGCCGCGCACGATCAGGGTGAAGAACGGATTGGCGACGTCCGGGACGATCAGCGCGATCGTCCCGGTCTTCTGCCGGCTGAGCCCACGCGCGAGGCGGCTGGGCACGTAGCCGAGCTCGGAGATCGCCTGCTCGACGCGGCTGCGAGTGACGGGGCTGACCCGCTGGCTCTGGTTGATCACCCGGGAGACGGTCATCGGCGAGACACCGCTGCGTCGGGCAACGTCCTTGATCGTCACGTTCGTCGGGTTCTCATTCACCGCAATCTCCTGGGATCAGTACCACAAACTGAGGAAACCTCTCAACCCCAAACCCTTGACTTGGCGGATAGTCCTGTGTTATCGGTACCACGAGACAAGGCTTCGCGATGAAGGGAGGCTGTACATGCGTCAGCGAAAGGAAGCCCGCACACACCTGACCATCGGTGCCGTCACGCTGGTCGCGCTGATCGCGGCCGCGATCGCCACGACCGTTGCGTCAGCGCGCCCGGCAACCCCGGCGGCGCCGACGATCAAGGTCGGGCTGATCACGAAGGACGTCACGAACCCGTTCTTCGTGAAGATGAAGCAGGGCGCGACCGCCGAGGCGAGGAAGCGCGGCGCCCAGCTCGTCTACGCGGCCGGCAAGAGCAGCTCCGACAACGCGAGCCAGATCGCTGCGATCGAGAACATGACGACCGCCGGCGTGAAGGGCATCCTCATCACCGTCGCCGACGCGAAGGCAGAGAACGCCGCGATCGCCAAGGCGCGGAAGGCCGGAGTGCTCGTCATCGCCCTCGACTCGCCGACCAACCCGACGACCGCGACCGATGCGCTGTTCGCGACCAACAACTTCAATGCCGGCGTGCTGATCGGGAAGTACGCACGCGCGGCGACGAAGGGCAAGACGGTCACGATCGCAATGCTCGACGAGCACGCGGGCTCCTCAGTCGGGAAGCTGCGCCACGACGGCTTCCTGAAGGGGTTCGGGATCAAGGGCAATAACAAGCAGATCACGTGCGTCGGAAACGGCCAGGGGCAGGTCGCGCCGTCCCAGACGGCGATGGAGAACTGCCTCCAAAAGAACCCGGACATCGACGTCGTCTACACGATCAACGAGCCGAGCGCCGCGGGCGCTTGGACGGCACTGAAGAGCGCCGGTAAGTCCAAGAGCGCTGTCACGATCGTCTCGGTCGACGGCGGCTGCGCCGGCGTCCGCAATGTGAGGGCCGGCGTGATCGATGCGACCTCGCAGCAGTACCCGCTGCTGATGGCGTCCAAGGGCGTCGCCGCGGTCGTGAACTACGCGAAGACCGGCAAGAAGGTGTCGGGCTACACCGACACGGGCGTCAACCTGATCGCCGGCAAGGCGGTCACGGGGGTCGCGTCCAAGAACGTCGCCTACGGCCTCGCCAACTGCTGGGGGTAGACGTGTGGGACAGCCACGACCGGGGCGCGCCCTCCTCGCCCCGGTCGCGGCATCCCGCCCTGCCGTAGGATCGGCCGACCTCGACACAGATGAGCACGAGCGACTTCAGCACCGCTCCGAAGACCAGCGTGCGTGACGCCGCGCGGCGGATCGCCACGGCACCGACAGCGAGCACGCTCGCCGCCCTGCTGTTGACGGGCCTCTTCTTCTCGCTGAAGACCGACCGCTTCCTCCAGACCCAGAACCTCTCGCTCGTGCTCCAGCAGGTGATGGTCGTCGGCGTACTCGCCATCGGTCAGACGCTCGTGATCCTGACCGCGGGCATCGACCTCTCCGTCGGCACCGTGATGGCCTTCGGGCAGATCGTGATGACCAAGGTCGCGGTGGAGAACGGGGTGAATCCGCTCGCCGCGATCGCGCTCGGGATCGGTGCGTGCGTGGCCTTCGGGTTGCTCAACGGAGCTCTCGTGACGGGTGTGCGGCTGCCGGCGTTCATCGTCACGCTGGGCACCTTCAACATCGCCTTCGCGCTGACGCACATCTACTCGAACGACCTGACCTTCACCGGCTTACCGAGCGAAATGCTCTTCTTCGGGCGCACGTTCACAATCGGCGGCGCCGAGTTCACCTATGGGACGGTGCTGATGCTCCTCCTGTACGGGGTCGTCTGGTACGCCCTCACGCAGACGGCCTGGGGGCGGCACGTGTACGCGGTCGGCGACAACCCGGAGGCCGCGCGCCTCACCGGGATCAAGACGAACCGCGTCTTGCTCAGCGTCTATGTGTTCGCCGGCCTGATGTACGGCATCGCGGCGATGCTCCTCGTCGCGCGCACGGAGCTCGGCGACCCGAACGCGGGGCAGACGACGGAGAACCTCGACAGCATCACCGCGGTCGTCCTCGGCGGCACCAGCCTGTTCGGCGGCCGCGGGAGCATCATCGGAACGCTCATCGGCGCAGTGATCGTCGGCGTCTTCCGAAATGGATTGACGCTGATCGGCGTGCAGGTGATCTACCAGTACCTCGTCACCGGCATCCTCGTCATCCTCGCCGTCTCGATCGACCAGCTCGCGCAGCGGAGGCGGGCGTGAGCTCACCTCCGCCGCCGGTGCTCGAGGCGCGTGGGCTGAGGAAGAGCTTCGGCCAGGTCGTCGCGCTCGACGGCGCCGACTTCGAGCTTCAGGCAGGAGAGATCCTCGCCGTCATCGGCGACAACGGCGCCGGCAAGTCGACCCTGATCAAGGCGCTTTCCGGCGCAATTCAGCCGGACGAGGGTGAGATCCGGCTCGACGGTGACCCGGTCCACTTCGGCTCGCCGGGCGACGCGCGCAAGCTCGGGATCGAGACCGTCTACCAGGACCTCGCGGTCGCCCCCGCGCTCGACATCGCTTCGAACATCTTCCTGGGGAGGGAGCGGCGCCGGCCGGGTCCGATCGGTCATGCGCTCCGGTTGCTCGACAAGGGCGGTATGCGGCGGGACGCCGCGCGCAACTTCGCCGAGCTTCAGATCGGGATCCAGTCGATCGGGCAGGCGGTCGAAACGCTCTCCGGCGGGCAGCGCCAGGGCGTCGCCGTCGCTCGCGCGGCAACCTGGGCGCGACGGCTCGTGATCATGGACGAGCCCACCGCAGCGCTCGGCGTCAAGGAGACGCGCCAGGTCCTCGACCTCATCCTCCGCGTCCGCGAACGCGGGCTGCCGGTCATCCTCATCAGCCACGACATGCCGCACGTCTTCGAGCTCGCGGATCGGATCCAGATCATGAGGCTCGGCCGCCGCGTGGCGGTCGTGACGCCGAAGACGCACACGATGCCGGAGGCGGTTGCAATCATGACCGGCGCGACTCGAGCCGAGCTCGACCAGGCGATGACCACTGCCACCGACGACTGACGGGAGAGGCCTATGACGTTTGCGCCCGCACTGAACCGCTACGACCGGATGCGGTACCGCCGCAGCGGCCGGAGCGGGCTGCAGCTGCCGGAGGTCTCGCTCGGGCTCTGGAACAACTTCGGCCACGACCGGCCGTACGAGGACGCCCGCGCGATCGTCAGGCGCGCCTTCGACCTCGGGATCACCCACTTCGACCTCGCGAACAACTACGGACCGCCCTACGGCTCGGCGGAGGAGAACTTCGGGCGAATGCTGCGGGACGACCTGGGACCGTTTCGCGACGAGCTCGTGATCTCGACGAAGGCCGGCTGGGACATGTGGCCCGGCCCCTACGGCGACCTCGGCTCCCGGAAGTACCTGCTCGCGAGCCTCGACCAGTCGCTGAGGCGGCTCGGGCTGGAGTACGTCGACATCTTCTACTCGCACCGACCCGATCCGGACACGCCGCTCGAGGAGACGTTGGGGGCACTCGACACGGCCGTCCGCCAGGGGAAGGCGCTGTACGCCGGGATCTCGTCGTACTCACCCGAACGGACGCGTGCCGCGGCGGCGATCATGCGCGAGCTGGGCACGCCGCTCCTGATCCACCAGCCGTCCTACTCGATGCTGAACCGCTGGATCGAGCCCGAGTTGCTGGACGTGCTCGAGGCGGAGGGACTGGGCTGCATCGCCTTCTCGCCGCTGGCCCAGGGGATGCTCACGGACCGCTATCTGAACGGAATCCCCGAGGGATCGCGGGCCTCGCGGAACCTCTCCCTGTCGCCGGACCTGCTCACCGAGGAGTCGCTGGCGAAGGTACGGGCGCTGAACGAGATTGCCCAGAGCCGCGGGCAGACGCTGGCGCAGATGGCGATCGCCTGGACCCTGCGCGACGCACGCGTCACCTCGGCGCTGATCGGCGCGAGCAGCGTCCCGCAGCTCGAGGCGAACGTCACCGCACTCGACAACCTCTCGTTCACGGACGAGGAGCTCGCTGAGATCGACCGCTGGGCGACCGAGAGTGAGGTCAACCTCTGGGCCGGCGCGACCGCGAGCACCGAGGGCGCCGCGAGCTAGTTCCGGATAGCGCGGCTCCGGTTCGCGAAGACGTTGTCGACGGCCGAGCGCAGGCCGACGGCCAGCGCGCCGGTGAGGACTGCCGCGTCGCCGAGGCTCGACACCTCAACGCGAGGGGGATACGGTAGCCAGCGGGTGAGGAGGTTCCTGATCGGGTCGAGCAGGAGGTCGGCATTGACGCCGATGCCGCCGCCGAGGACGACGAGGGCGATGTCGGTCACGGCCGAGATCGGGGCGATGTGAAGCGCGATCCGCCGCGCCTCCTCCTCGACGACCGCTCGCCCGACAGGGTCGCCGCTCCGCGCGGCGGCAAAGATCCCGCGCACGTCGTACGGCGCGCGCACCGTCGTGACGCCGGCATGACCGGCCGCAAGGCTCTCGGCGAGCGCCGAGACGGCGGCCGCACAGGGGTCGATCTCCTCCGCGCGTCCCGCCGCCACGAGGTCGACCTCGCCGGCGGCACCGTTCCTTCCCCGGTGCAGCTCTCCGCGGAGCACGAGCCCCGAGCCGAGACCGGTGCCGACGGAGAGGAAGACGAAGTCCTCGACGCCTCGCGCCCTGCCGCGCCAGCGCTCCCCGACGGCAGCGAGATTGATGTCGTTCTCGACGCTCACCGGCAGCTCGAGCCGGTCGCGGAGATCTGCTCCCCAGTCACGGCCCTCGAGCCCGGGGACGTTCGTCGCGAGCGTCAGCCGGCCAGTGCCCGTGTCCACGACTCCGGGCACGCCGACGACGACGCCGTCGATCCGGTCGGTGGGGAGCCCGCTCGCGTCGGCGAGCGAGACACGGAGGCGGGCGATCGCCTCGATCGCCGCCTCGGCGTCGGCGCCGTCGAGCTCGACGTCCTGCCGGGAGCGAATCTCGCCCCGCAGGTCGCAGATCGCGCCGCGCAGGAAGCGCGCGCCGAGGTCGAGCCCCAGCACGAGGCCCGCCTCGGGAACGACCTCGAAGAACGTGGCCCCGTAGGTCGGCCGGCCCGGATCGGGTGCGGTCTCGCGCACGAGCCCGGCGTCGAGGAGGTTCTGGAGCGCGAGCGACACGGTCGGCTTCGAGATCCCCACCCGGCGCGAGATCTCGGCGCGAGAGATCGGCGCCCCGTTGCGGATCGCGTCGAGCACGGTGCGCTCGTTCATGTCCTTCAGGAGCGGCGGGATCGCGGCGACTTTGGCCATGCTGGAAGAGAACTTTACTCTTTTGCTCGGCGGACGCGAAAAAATGTCCGAAACCTTGACTTCCGCCGCGAAGAGGTGCAGAGTCGCGGCAGTAAAGTTAACTAACTTGTCCGGGAGGCGCAAACGCCCCCGCACCAAGGAGGTCAGATGAAACGCGTAGCGACGGCAGTCATCCTGCTCGCCTCGCTCGTGCTGGCGGCGGCGGCGGTCGCCGGCGTGTCCGAGCATGCCACCTCGGCTGCGCCCGCCGCGAAGGCCGCGCCCGCCACGCTGACAGTGTGGGTCGGGTGGAGCGCCCGTGAGCTGAGTGAGTTCAAGAAGGTCGTTGCCGAGTACGACCGGAAGACCGCGGCCGTGCAGATCAAGGTCGTCGGCGGCATCAACGACGACAAGATCATCGCCGCGCTGCGCGGCGGCAACGCACCCGACGTCGTCAGTTCGTTCACGTCCTCGAACGTGGGCATCTACTGCCCCTCCGGCGGCTGGATCGACCTCAACTCGTACCTGCAGCGGGACAAGATCAGCAAGAGCATCTTCCCGGCGGCGACGATGTACTACACCTCGTATCAGGGCAAGCAGTGCGCCCTGCCGCTCCTCGCAGATGTGTACGGCTTCTACTACAACAAGGCCATGTTCAAGGCCGCTGGCCTGACCCGACCGCCGAAGACGCTCGGCGAGCTCGCGTCGTACGCCAAGAAGCTGACGACGAAGAACGCGGACGGGTCGTTGAAGGTCGTCGGCTACAACCCGTTCTTCGGCTTCTACCAGAACACGGCCGGCGCCTACCAGCCGCTCGTGAACGCCAAGTGGTTCGACAGCAGCGGCAAGTCCAACCTGTCGCGCGATGCGAAGTGGCAGAAGCTGCTGCGCTGGCAGAAGGGCCTGATCGACTACTACGGCCACAAGAACCTGGTCAAGTGGAACGCGGGCGCGGGCGACGAGTTCTCCGCGTCGCATGCGTTCGAGACCGGGAAGCTCGCGATGATGATGGACGGTGAGTGGCGGGTCGCGTTCATCGCCGCCGAGGCGAAGAACCTCGACTACGGCACTGCGCCGATGCCGGTCGACGGGGCCCAGTCGGGTCTCTACGGCTCGGGCTACATCAACGGCACGATCATCGGCATCCCCAAGAACGGCAAGAACCGCGAGGCCGCATGGCAGCTGACGAAGTACCTGACCACGAACAGCCATGCGCTCGCGCAGTTCTCGAACGGCATCCGCAACGTCCCCTCGACCAAGGCCGCGGCCGTGTCGAAGGAGCTGAAGGCCGACGCGCACTTCGCGACGTTCACGAAGATCTTCGCGAACCCGAAGTCGCAGACGACGCCGATCACGACCGCGGGCTCGGCGTACCTCGACACGTTCGCCAACTTCCTCGCGAAGTGGCAGTCGGGCAAGGTCAGCCAGCTCCAGAAGGGCCTCGCGGACGTGGACAAGCAGATCGACGCCAAGCTCAAGCAGTCGGGCGGCGGCGTTCCGTGAGTCTCTCGCCGGCAGCCGGGGCGGAATCCACCGTCCCGGCTTTCCCGGCGCTCGACCGCCGGCGCGCCAAGCGGCGAGCCGCTTGGCGCCGCCGGGGGCTCGTGCTCGCGTTCATGAGCCCCTGGCTCGTCGGCTTCACGGTCTTCATCGCCTATCCGCTCGTCTACAGCGCGTACCTGTCGTTCCACTCCTACGACCTGCTCAACCCGCCGCGCTGGGTCGGGCTCGCGAACTACCGCTACATGTTCGGCGAGGACCCCGAGATCGGCACGGCGATCAAGAACACGCTTTGGCTGATCGGGATCGCCGTCCCGCTGCAGGTCCTCTTCGCGTTCGGGATCGCGCTGCTGCTGACGCGGGCGCGAACCGGCGGCGGCGTCTTCCGCACGGTCTTCTACCTGCCGGCGCTGGCGCCGCCGGTCGCCGCGACGCTCGGCTTCGTCTACCTGCTCAACCCCGCGACCGGCCCGGTCAACACCGGCCTCGACAAGCTCGGGATCGAGGGGCCGCTCTGGTTCAACTCCCCCGAGTGGTCGAAGCCCTCGCTGACGCTGCTCGGGATGTGGGGCGTCGGCAACATCATGATCATCTTCCTGGCCGCCGTCCTCGAGGTGCCGCGGCATCTGCACGAGTCGGCGCAGCTCGACGGCGCGAGCGCCTTCCAGCGGCTGCGGCTGGTGACGCTGCCGACGATCAGCCCGGTGATCCTGTTTGCGATCGTGCTCGGCGTGATCCAGGCGCTCCAGTACTTCACGCAGGCGTACGTCGCCGCCTCGATCGCCGCAGGCCAGGCCTCGCAGGCGGGAACGACGAGCACGCTCGAACAGGGCTATCCGGAGGGCTCGACGCTCTTCTACCCGGTGCTCCTCTACTACCACGGCTTCCGCTTCTTCAACATGGGCTACGCATCGGCGATGGCGATGCTCCTGCTCGCGGTCGCGTTCGCCGTCACGCTGCTGATCATCCGGAACTCGCGGCGCTGGGTGCACTACTCGGGGGCGGCGAGATGAGCGACGTCGCGGCGCCGTTCGAGCACAGGAAGCTCCCCACCTCCGTTCGCCGGCAGCGCTTCCTGATCAGCGTGGCCGAGCACAGCCTCCTGATCGCCGCGGCGATCGCATTCGTGCTGCCGGTCGTCTTCATCGCGCTGACGGCGCTGATGACCTCGAACCAGGCCCTCTCGCCCGACCTCTGGCCGAAGACCTTCGAGTGGGGCAACTTCGCCGAGGTCTTCCACAAGTCGCCGCTCCTGACGTGGACGGTGAACACGATGATCTACGCCGGCCTCGCCACGCTCGGCGTCGTGGTCTCGAGCATCCCGGTCGCCTATGCGCTCTCGCGGCTGCGCTGGAAAGGGCGCGACGCCGTCTTCGTCATCGTGCTGGTGGCGCTGATGCTGCCGCCACAGGTGGCAGTGGTGCCGCTGTACGTGATGTGGGCGAAGCTCGGCCTCGTCGGCACCCTCTGGCCGTTGATCATCCCGGTCTGGTTCGGTGACGCGTTCGCGATCTTCCTGCTCCGCCAGTTCTTCCTGACGATCCCGGAGGACTACCTCGACGCGGCCCGCGTCGACGGCTGCGGCGAGTTCCGGATCCTGACGACCGTCGTCGTCCGGCTCGCCAAGCCGGCGATCGCCGCGGTCGCCCTCTTCTCCGTCCTCTACTGCTTCAACGACTTCTTCCTGCCGCTGCTCTACGTCGGCGAGAACCCGGACAACTGGGTCGTCCAGATCGGCCTCTCGCAGTTCCGCTCGCTGCACCAGGTGCAGTGGAACCTGGTCATGGCCGCGACGATCCTCGTGATGCTGCCGGTGATCGTCCTCTTCTTCCTCGCGCAGCGCGCCTTCGTCGAAGGCGTGACCCTGACGGGCGTGAAGGGATGAAGATCGCCGTGATCGGTGGTGGCTCGACGTACACGCCGGAGCTGGTCTCGGGGCTCTCCCGCGAGCGAGACCGCATCGGCGTGCAGCACCTCGTTCTGCACGACATCGACCCGGAGCGGCGCGAGGTCGTCGGCGGGCTCGCAGCGCGGATGCTCGAGCGCCAGCAGTTCGAGGGCGAGCTCCTCGTCACGGGCGACCTCGACCGGGCGCTCGAAGGCGCCGACTTCGTGCTCGTGCAGATCCGCGTCGGCGGGCAGGCAGCGCGACTGTCGGACGAGACTGTCCCGCTCGCCTGTGGCTGCATCGGCCAGGAGACGACCGGTGCCGGCGGCCTCGCGAAGGCGCTCCGCACCGTGCCCGTCGTGCTCGAGATCGCCGCGCGGGCGCGCGAGCTCGCCCCGGACGCGTGGATCGTCGACTTCACGAACCCCGTCGGCATCGTCACCCGCGCGCTGCTCGACGCCGGCCACCGCGCGGTCGGCCTCTGCAACGTCGCGATCGGCTTCCAGCGCTCCTTCGCCCGTCATCTCGGCGTCGAGCCGGATGCGGTCGTCGTCGACCAGGTCGGGCTCAACCACCTGACCTGGATCCGCGCCGTCCACGTCGGCGGACGCGACGTCCTCCCGGAGCTGATGGAGTCGCACGGCGACGAGATCGCCGAGCAGGCGGCGCTGCCGTTGCGCCTGCTCGAGGAGCTCGGCGTCGTGCCATCCTCCTATCTCCAGTACTTCTACCGCCACGATGCGATCCTCGGCGAGCAGCTCGACGGCACGCCCCGCGCCGAGGTGGTCGCCGAGATCGAGCGCGGCCTGCTCGAGCTCTACCGCGACCCGCAGCTGAACGAGAAGCCGGCGCTGCTCGAGCAGCGCGGCGGCGCCTTCTACAGCGAGGCGGCGACAGGGCTCGTCGCGTCGCTCGTCAGCGGCGACGGGGTCGTCCACGAAGTGGACGTCCGCAACAACGGCACGCTCGCCGGGCTTGCCGACGACGACGTCGTCGAGGTGCCGGCCCGCGTCGAGGCCGGCCGGCTCGTCCCGCTGCCGCAGCGCCCGCTCGCGCCCGAGCTGCTCGGCCTGACGCAGCACGTCGCGGCGTACGAGCGGCTGGCCGCTCAGGCTGCGGTGACCGGCGATGCCTCGATCACGCGCAAGGCGCTGCTCGCGCATCCGCTGATCGGCCAGCATCCGCTGAACGAGGAGCTCGTGGAGCGGCTGCTCGCGGCGGAGAGACCGGTGACCGCGTGAATACTCCGATCGTGCTCGCCGTCGACGGCGGCAACTCGAAGACGCACCTGGCGCTCGTCGCCGCGGACGGGCACGTGCGCTCGCTCGTGCGGGGCCCACTCAGCTCGCCGCACCACCTCGGGGTCGGAGGCTGCCTCGGCGTGCTCGAGCAGCTGTTCGACGAAGCGGTCGAGCAGGCCGGCCTGCAGCGGAGCAACGGGCGGCCGGTGGCCGAGATCGGGAAGCTCCTCCTCGCGGGAGTCGACTTCCCCTCCGAGGAGCTCGAGCTGCAAGAGCTCGCGAGCGCGCGTGGCTGGGCGGAGCGGATCTCGGTCGGCAACGACACCGTTGCTCTCCTCCGCGCGGGAACCGAGCGCGGCTGGGGCGTCGCGGTCGTGTGCGGCGCGGGCATCAACTGCATCGGCGTCGCTCCCGACGGCCGGCAGGCCCGGTTCGCGGCGCTCGGCGAGATCACCGGTGACTGGGGCGGCGGCTACGACGTCGGCATGGCAGCTGTCTCGGCGGCGGCCCGCAGCGAGGACGGACGTGGGCCGAGGACGAGCCTGGAGCAGTCCGTGCCGGCGCATTTCGGGCTGGAGACGCCGACCGACCTCGCGCACGCATTCCACGTCGGCCGGATTCCCCGCCGCAGCGTCCTCGAGCTCTCGCCGCTCGTCTTCGCCGAGGCCGATCGCGATCCAGTCGCCGCCGGCATCGTCGACCGGCTCGCGAAGGAGGTCGTGGCCTTCGCCCGCGCCGCACTGACGCGGCTCGACCTGACCGACGAGCCCGTCGAGGTCGTGCTCGGCGGCGGGCTGCTGAAGGGCGCGCAGGGTCGTGTGCTCTACGCAATCGCAGCGGGCCTCGCAGAGGTCGGGCCGTCGATCCAGGTTCACGCAACCGGCTCGGCGCCGGTCGTCGGAGCTGCTCTGCTCGGGCTCGACGAGCTCGGCGCAGGCCCCGCTGCCCAGGCGCGTGCCCGCGCCGAGCTGGCGGATGCGGTCGAGCGCTCGCAACCGTTGGCTCCCGAGATCACCCTGACCACGCCGAGGAGGCCGACCGATGGCTGACGTGCGCTTCGCCGCAGCAAGCCGGATCTACCCCGGCACGGACGTGCCGGCGGTGGACGCGCTGAGCCTGCACATCGGCGACGGCGAGCTGGTCGTCCTCGTCGGCCCCTCCGGCTCCGGCAAGACCACCGCGCTGCGGATGCTCGCCGGCCTGGAGGAGGTCGACGCGGGCTCGATCCACATCGGCGGCCGCGACGTCACCGACGTGCAGCCGAAACGCCGCGACGTCGCGATGGTCTTCCAGAACTACGCGCTCTACCCGTACCTCACGGTCGAGGCGAACATCGCGTTCCCGCTCCGGATCGCAAAGGTGAAGAAGGCCGAGCGCGAACGGCGCGTGCGGGACGTCGCGGAGCTGCTGGGCCTGACGGAGTACCTGCAGCGCAAGCCCGGGCAGTTGTCGGGCGGGCAGCGCCAGCGGGTGGCGATGGGCCGCGCGATCGTGCGGGAGCCGAGTGTCTTCCTGATGGACGAGCCGCTCTCCAACCTCGATGCGAAGCTCCGCGTGCAGATGCGCGCCGATATCGCCGCGCTGCAGTCCCGGCTCGGGGTCACGACCGTCTACGTCACCCATGACCAGTCCGAGGCGATGACGCTCGGCCACCGGGTCGCGTTGCTGAAGGACGGCAAGCTGCAGCAGTGCGCGCCGCCTCGGACGCTCTACGACGAGCCGGCGAACACCTTCGTCGCCGGCTTCATCGGCTCGCCTGCGATGAACCTCTGCGAGCTTCCGTGCGGCTCGAACGGCTCGGTTCCGTTCGGCGGCGAGACCTTCACGCTGCCCGCGGCCGTCGCCGGGTCCGGCTGGAACAGGATCGTGCTCGGGCTGCGCCCCGAGTCGCTCGAGCTCGCCGGCGAGGGCATCCCCGCGCGCGTCGAGGTCATCGAGGAGATCGGCGCCGACGCGTACGTCTTCTGCGTGGCCGAGGTCGGGGGCGAGGACGTCAAGCTCGTCGCCCGCTGCGAGACGCGGCGGTCGCCGGCCCGCGACGCACGCGTGCACCTGCGTCCGCGCGCGCAGGAGGCCCACGTCTTCGATCCGAACACGGGCGAGAGGATCCCCGGCTGATGACGGGCGAGGTGATGCTCGGCGAGATCCGCGAGCAGCCGCTCGCCCTCCTGCGCCTGCTCGACCAGGAGCGCGAGCTCGAGGCGATCGCAGCGGCGCTGGCGCAACGCGCACCGAGCGTGGTGCGCCTGGTCGGCCACGGCACCTCCGACAACGCCGCGTCGTACGGGATCTACGCCCTCGGCCTCCTCCCGGGCTGGACGGCGCTGCGCGACTCGATCTCGCTGACCGTCTACTACGGCGCGTCGATCGACTTCAGCGGCTCGGCCGTGATCGCGCTCTCGCAGTCGGGCCAGACCCCCGATGTCGTCGAGTACGTCGCGCGGGCACGCGCCGGTGGCGCGCTGACGATCGCACTGACGAACGACCCCGGATCCGAGCTCGGTGCGGCGGCAGAGCTCGTGCTGCCGCTGGCAGCCGGCCCGGAGCTCGCCGTTGCGGCGACGAAGACCTACCTGAACGAGCTCGCCGCGCTCGCACTGCTCGCGGGCGGCGCGATCGGCCAGGGCCGGGAGGTCGCCGACGGCCTCCGCCGCGTCGCCGCCCTCCTCGCCGAGTGCCTCCCGGGCCTCGAAGCAGCGGTCACGCCGGTCGCCGCGGCGTGCGCATTCGTCGGGCGGATGTTCGTGATCGGCCGCGGACTGGAATACGCGACGGCCCGCGAGATCGCCCTCAAGCTGACAGAGACCTGTCGCGTTGCAGCCGAGCCGCTGACGGCCACCGATCTCGCCCACGGTCCCCTCGCCGCTCTCGATCCCCTGTTCCCGGTCTGGGCGATCGCGTCGCCGGACGAGAGCCTGCCCGCGGTCGTCGAGGCCGCCGCCCGGGCGCGCATGGCGGGCGCGGCGATCATTGCGAGCGGCAGCGCCGCCGCCGAGATCGAGGGCTCCTCGTACTCCCTCCCGGTGCCGGACGCCGGCGACCGGATCTTCGCGCCGCTCCTCTCGGTCGTTCCGGGCCAGCTCTTCGCCGCCGCGCTCGCGCGTGTGAAGGGGCTCGACGCGGACAGCCCCGAGCGGCTGACGAAGGTTACGCTCGCTCGATGAGCAAGCGGACTCCCCAGCCGGACGGCGTGGCGCGGCCGCAGCCGCCATACTCCCCCGTCGTCGTCGACGGCGACCTCGTCTACACCGCCGGACAGGTCGCCTTCGACGAGCAGGGTGAGCTCGTCCCCGGCGGGATCGAGGAGCAGACCCGCCGGGCGCTCGAGAACCTGACGGCATGCCTGCGCGCCGGCGGCGCCGATCTCGCCGACGTGCTGAAGGTGAACGCCTACCTCGCCGACCTCGGCGACTTCGGCGGCTTCAACGCCGTGTATCGCGAGTTCTTCTCGGAGCCCTACCCTGCGCGCACGACCGTCGGTGTGTCGCTGCCCGGTGGGCTGCTGGTCGAGATCGAGGCCGTCGCCCGAGTCGGAGCGTGAGCGCGCTCGAGCTGGAGACGCCGGTGCCCGTCGTCGACCTCGACCGGCTGGAGCGGAACCTCTCGCGCTGGCAGCGTCGCTGCGACGAGCTCGGCCTCGCGTGCCGACCGCACGTGAAGACACACAAGTGCGTCGAGATCGCGCGCCGGCAGCTGGAGCTCGGCGCAACCGGTCTCACCTGCCAGACCATCGGCGAGGCCGAAACCATGGCGGACGCAGGTCTGCGAGACCTGCTCGTGCCGACAAACGTGCTCGGCGAGCACAAGCTCGCGCGGCTCGCGCGGCTGCTCGAACGCGCGACGGTGACCGTGGCGGTGGACGACCCCCGCGTCCTCCCCGGTCTCGACCGGGCCGCCGCGCGCTCGGGACAGCGACTGCGCGTGCTCGTCGAGTGCGACACCGGCCATGGGCGCATGGGCGTCTCGACACCGACCGACGCCGTCGACCTCGCCGTCGAGGTCGACAGGTTCGGCGCGGTCGACTTCGCCGGGTTCATCACCTATCCCTCGCCCGCCGGTGCGCTCGAATTCCTCGCCGCTGCGGTCGATGGGGCGGAGCGCCGCGGCCTTGCCGTCGCGACCGTGTCCGCGGGCGGCACGCCGGCGATGTGGTCGGCGGACGAGCTGACCCCGACGGTGACGGAGTACCGGGCCGGAACGTACGCCTTCCACGACCGGGCGACGATCGCCGCCGGAGCCGCGACGCTCGACGACGCCGCGCTGACGGTTTGCGCCACGGTGGTCAGCCGCCCGACGCGCAACCGCGCGATCCTGGACGCCGGCTCGAAAGCTCTCTCCTCCGACCGGTCGGCCGCGGATGGGTTCGGGCTCGTGCTCGAGGCCCCTGAGTCGACGCTCGTCAAGCTCGACGAGGAGCACGGGTACGTCGAGCTCGCGAACGGCGACCAGCTCGAGCTCGGCCAGCAGGTCCGGATCGTCCCGAACCACGCGTGCGTGATCGCGAACCTCTTCGCCGAGTTCGCGCTCGTGCACGACGGGGCGCTCGCCGGGCGGTGGACGATCGACGCGAGGTCCCGATGATCGGAACGATCGGCGAGGGGCTGTTCGAGCTCGGTATCGACGAGGCCGCGCCCGACGCTCCGCCGCGTGCCGGCTACGGCGGCGACGCGGCGAACACCGCGGTGATGGCCGCCCGGCTGGGCGGCGCGCGGCTCTGCGGACGGGTGGGCGGTGACGCACTCGGCCTGCGGTTGCTCGAGTTCTGGGGCCAGAGCGGCGTCGACACGGAGGCCGTCACCCTCGACGAGGCGCCGACCGGCATCTACGTGAACGAGCAGCTCAGTGAGGGCGGGTGCAGGTTCCACTACCATCGCCGGGGCTCCGCCGGCAGCCGCCTCTCCTGCGACGACGTCACCGCGAGGTTCCTGGACGGACTCGATGCGCTCCACTTCACCGGAATCACGCTCGCGATCTCGACGTCCGCAGCCTCAGCCGCCCGCCTTGCCGCCCGGTTGGCGCGGGAGCGGGGCGCGCTCGTTTCGTTTGCGGTCAACCACCGGCCCGCCCTGCACGGCGACGTGCACGAGGTGGCGGCGTGCGCGCGGGCGGCGGACGTCGTCTTCGTCACGCTCGAGGAGGCGGAGGTGATCTTCGGCGTCGACGGTCCCGGCGACGTCGCGAGAGCACTGGTGTCCGGCCCGAAGGAGGTCGTCGTCACGCTGGGCGGCGGCGGCGCGGTCGCCTTCGTGAACGGCTCGGAGATACATGTGCCGGCGCCCTCGGTGGAGACCGTCGATGCGACCGGAGCCGGAGATGCCCTTGCCGGTGTCTACCTCGCCGAGCGCGTGGCAGGTGCCTCGGCGACGCGGGCGCTGACGCGCGCAGTCGCCGCAGCGACCCTTTCCTGCCGGTTCTTCGGCGCCGCCCTGTCGTACCCGCACGCATCCGAGCTCGAGACGAAGACGCCGGCGTGAACGTGATCGACGAGCTCGCCCGGCAGCGGGTGCTGCCGGTGCTCCGCTGCAGCGATGCCGACGACGCCCTCGCGACGGCGCGAGCGGCGGCCGCCGCGGGCTGCCGCGTCGTCGAGGTGACGATGTCGACGCCCGGGGTCGAGGCGGCGATCGGCCCGCTCGTTGCGGACGGTCTCGTCGTCGCGGTCGGAACCGTCCGGGACGCGGCCGATGTGGCGCGCCTGGCCGAGGCCGGCGCGTCGCTCGTCGTCTCGTTCTGGAGCCCTCCGGGATTCGTCGCCGCCGCCACGGCCGCCGGGATCCCGGCGATCCCAGGCGGGTTCACGACACACGAGCTCGCAGCCGCCCACGCGGAGGGAGCGGCGGCGGTGAAGCTCTTTCCCGCGTCGCTGGCCGACCCGAGTTACCTCGGCGCGCTCCGCCCGCTTCTCCCCGATCTGCGCCTGGTCGTCACCGGCGGGATCGAGCCCGACGGGGTGCGGCCGTGGCTCGACGCAGGCGCGCTCGCCGTCGGGCTCGGCAGCAACCTCGGCACGGCCGGGACCGTCGGGGCAGCAGAGGTCGAGCGCCGCTGCCGTGCCGCCCTCGCTGCCGCGTCGTGAGCTCGCGGGCCGTCCTCTTCGACTTCAACGGGACGCTGTCGCACGACGAGCCGATCTGGTTCGAGGTCTACCGCGAGCTCTACGCCGCGCGGGGACGGCCGATCACGCGGGCGGAGTACTTCGAGCAGCTCGCGGGGCTGTCGGACGAGGAGGGAGTGGAGCGATGGCTCGGCGCGAGCGATCCCGAGCTCATCCGGGAGGGGATCGCCCGCTTCCTGGCCGCGGCCGGTGACGGCTCGACCGTTCCGCTCGACTCCAGAGAGGCGGTTGCCGCCGCGGCCGCGCTCGTGCCGGTCGGGATCGTCACGACCGCGAGACGTCACGTGCTCGACGGCATCGTCGCCGCCGCAGGGCCTCACACGCCATGTCTCGCTCACGGTCACGTCGGAGGACGTGACGCGGACGAAACCCGATCCGGAGGGCTACCTCGTCGCGCTGGCGCGTCTCGACGGCGTCGCAGCTCAGGAAGTGCTCGTCTTCGAGGACACGCCGCTCGGGATCACGGCCGCGAAGGCGGCGGGAATGCGCTGCGCCGCTGTGCTCGGCTCCGCGCCCGCGGAGCGCCTGGGCCATGCGGACGAGATCGTCGAGCGGCTCGACGCGGCGACAGTCCTGCGGCTGCTCGCCTGACTACTGCTCGCGCGGAGCGTCGTCGCCGTTCTCGGCGTCGCGCTCCCGGAGGAACTGCGTCAGCTCTGCGGCCAGCGAGTCGCCGGACGGCAGCTCCTCGTGCTCCTCGAGATCGAGCTCGTCCGTTCGCTTCTCGAGCTCCGCCACATACGCGGCGGTTTCCTCGTCGGACGAGACGGCCTCGCTGACCTGCTCCGCGTAGGACTCCTCCGCCTCTGCCAGCTCGGTCGTGTCGATCGGGATGTCCAGCAGCTGCGCGAGGCGGTCGCAGAGCGCCCGAGCGGCGCGCGGGCTCGGAGCCAGCGAGACGTAGTGCGGCACCGCCGCCCAGAGGCTGGCGGCCGGAATGCCCTCGCGCCGGCATGTGTCCTGGAGCACGCCGACGATCCCGGTCGGCCCCTCGTAGCGCGAGTGCTGGAGTCCGAGGTTGGCAACGAGCTCGGGGTCGCTCGCGGCTCCCGTCACCGGCGCCGCCCGCGTGTGCGGCACGTCGGCCAGCAGCGAGCCGAGCGTGACGAGCAGCTCGACGTCGAGGTCCCGCGCCAGGTCGACGACGAGCTTGCTGAACGTCTGCCAGCGCAGGCTCGGCTCGACGCCGCGCAGGAGGACGATGTCCCGCTCGGTTCCGGGGATGCGAGCGTGGTAGAAGGCGTTCTCGGGCCACTCGATCCTGCGTGTCAGCCCCTCGTCGAGCGAGACGTGCGGCCGGTTCGCCTGGAAGTCGACGAAGTTCTCCGGATCGATGTCCGCGAAGCGCTCGGCCTGCCAGATCCGGGCGAGGTAGCCGGCGGCGAGTGTCGCTCCCTGACCGCCGTCGTTCCAGCCCCGGAACGCCGCAACGAGCGCCGGTCGCTGCAGCGCGGGCCTGTCGACCATGCGCAGCTCGCTCATGTCTTGAGTCTACGCGGGGTACGCCAGAGCGCGGTCACGAGACCGACCGTCCACGCCCACACGAGCGCGGCCAGGCTGACATGGATCAGCACCAGCCACCAGGGCAGCTGATTCCGCCACTGCAGCTCCCCCACCGCCATCTGCACGAGCAGCAGTCCGAGCAGGATCACCCCTCCCGGCGCCAGCACTCCTGCGCGAGCGCGGTTGCGGAGGAGCCAGGCGAGCAGGAGCAGGAACGAGAGCCCGAACGCCGCCGTCGCACGGACGTGGATGTAGACCGCGTCGAGCAGGTTCCAGAAGCGCTCGATCTCGGCGCTGTCGCCCGGATGCGGGCCGGCGGCCGTCGAGAGCGTCCCCGTCACGACGAGGATCCCACACGCGCCGGCGAGCACGAGGCCGAGGAGCCGCAACCACCGCGGCACCGGCGACTCGACGCGGCCGTGGGCGTTCCCCCAGGCTTCGACGGCCAGCACCGTCGCAGTCGCGAGCACGACGAGCGCGAGCAGGAAGTGGGTCGCGACCATCAGTGGATGCAGGTCGAGCCGGATCGTCAGCAGCCCCAGCGGCGCCTGCGCGATCGTGCCGAGGAACGTGAAGCCGGCCAGCCAGCGGGCCCAGCGGGCGAGACCCGACGTCCGGTAGGCGAAGATCCACGTCGCCAGCGAAAGGCCGATCGGGAAGAGCGCCATCACGCGATTCCCGAACTCGATCGACGAGTGCTCGCCGACGGCCGGGAAGAACGCCCCCTCCTGGCAGCCGGGCCACGACTCGCACGCGAGCCCGGAGCCCGTCAGCCGCACGGCGGCGCCCGTGAGGACGATCAGATAGAGCGAGACCGCCGACGCGAGCGCCAGGCGCGCGAACTGCTCCGGGGTCAGCGAGCCGAGCCTACGCAAGGGCGACGCCGGCGCCGGCGGCGACCCGGCCGACCTTGGCGATGAAGAGGCCCCGCTCGGCGAATGTGGCTGCGAGGACGGCGCCCTTGTCCGCCGGCAGCGAGACGAGCAGCCCGCCCGCGGTCTGAGGGTCGTACGCGACCGCGACCTGAGCCTCGGTCAGCCCTTCCGCCTCGACGTGCGGGCCGGCGAAGTCCCGGTTGCGGCTGTCGCCGCCGGTCCGGATCCCGGCCTCTGCCTGCTCGAGCGCGCCGGGGAAGAGCGGGAGCGCGGCGGCGTCGAGCTCGATCCGCACGCCGCTCCTCTCGGCCATCTCGTGCGCATGCCCGAGCAGGCCGAAGCCGGTGACGTCGGTGACGGCGTTCGGCTCGAACGGCCGCAGTGCGTCGGCGGCGTCGCGGTTGAGCGTCGTCATCGCGTCGGTGGCCTCCGCCAGCCCTTGCTCGTGCCGGCGGCCCTCGCGGGCCGCGTGCAGCAGCAGCCCGGTCCCCAGCGGCTTGGTCAGGAAGAGCGCGTCGCCTGACCGCGCGCCGCTCTTCGCCCAGAACCCGTTCGGATGCACGGTGCCGACGACCGCGAGCCCGTACTTCGGCTCCTCGTCCCTGAGCGTGTGCCCGCCGGCGAGGATCGCGCCCGCCGCGCGCACCTGCTCGTCCGCCGCTCCGAAGATCGCCGCCAGCGTCTCGTTCGGGAGGCTCTCCGGGAACGCGGCGATCGAGAGCGCGAGCAGCGGCGAGCCGCCCATCGCGAAGACGTCGTTGAGCGCGTTCGTCGCCGCGATCCGACCGTAGAGCGCCGGGTCGTCGACGAGCGGTGGGAAGAAGTCGAGCGTGAAGACGAGTGCGCGCTCGTCGTCGAGCTTGTAGACCGCGGCGTCGTCCGAGGGCCCAAGCCCGACGAGCAGATTCTCGGCCTCGGCCGGCACGAAGCCGCGCAGCAGCTCCTCCAGCCGCGCCGCCGGGTACTTGGCGGCGCAGCCGCCGCTGGGCGCGAGGGAGGTCAGGCTCTGAGACACGTCCTTCAAAATACGTGCTCGCGTCCGCCAGGCGCCCAGGAAAGACGCGACGGCGGCCGGGGAGCCGCCGTCGCACTCAGGGGAGAGGAGGAGCCTGGGTATCTGAGCCCAGGTTCGTGGTGCTGTCACCGACTCCTTGCGCGTTTCTGAGATAGTCGAAACGCGTGCGGTCGGCGTTGATCACAGGAGGCTCTTCGGGCATCGGGCTCGCGATCGCGAGGATGCTCCGCGACGAGGGTTTCGAGCTCACGCTCGCCTCCCGCACTGCCGAGAAGATCGAGGCCGCCGGGGCCGAGCTGGGCGCCACCGCGATCGCCGCGGACGTCTCGAAGCCGGAGGACTGCGAGCGCATCGTGCGCGAGCACGTCGAGCGCACGGGTGGTCTCGACCTGCTCGTCAACTCGGCCGGGATCGGAATCGCGGGCAGGGTCGAGGACGCGCAGCTGAAGCACATCGACCGCCAGCTCGCGATCAACCTGCGCGGCCTCGTGCTCGTCTCGCAGGCGGCGATCCCGCATCTGCGCGAGACGAAGGGATGGATCGTCAACCTCGCGTCGATCGCGGGCACGCAGCCGGTGCCGATCCTGCCGATCTACGCCGCCACGAAGGCGGCCGTGATCTCGCTGACGCACTCGCTCAACGCCGACCTCGACGACGACGGCGTCCGCGCGATCGCGCTCTGCCCCGGCTTCGTCGACACGCCGATGGCCGAGTTCGCAGGTCTTCCGGGCGACGAGATGATCCAGCCGGAAGACTGTGCCGAGGTCGTCCGCATGTGCCTTCGGCTCAGCCCGCGCGCGCGCGTGCCGCAGGTCGTGATCGAGCGCGTCGGCTCCAGCGGCAAGATCGCCTAGCGCCTACAAGTCGCCGGGCGTTCGCAGGATCCGCCAGAGCTCGAAGAGGCCGAGGCCGACGGAAAGGACGAACCCGATCAGCGCGATCGTGTCGTTGACGCGCGCCATCAACGCGGAAGCAATCAGGAGCGCCGAGATGATCAGCGCCGCGCCCACGCGGTTCGCGGTCGAGCGGGCGACGTGCTCGAGCTCGTCGAGACCCGTCGGCTGGATCCCGACCTTGAGCGTCCCCGTCTCGAGCCGGGAGGCGAGCTGGCCGATCCGCCGCGGCATCCGCAACAGCGGCTCCGCCTGCGTGTAGGCGAGCGCGAGCAGGTTCGACGGCTCCAGCATCCGCTCGGTCTCGCGCAGCATCACCTCGACCCCGTCCTCCTCGAAGAGCTCGATCGGGTCGAGCCCCGGATCGAGCGCGCGCGCGACCGAGTCCGCCTGCGAGAGCGTCTTGCCGACGAGGGCGAAGCCGGTTGGGAGCGAGATCCCGTGGTCGAGGGCAACGCGCTGCAGGTCTGCGAGCGCCTCACCGGCACCGATGCCGGAGAGCGGCCGCCAGTGATAGCGGGGCAGCTTGCGGCGGAGGTCGTGCACGAAGCCCGCTTCGTCCGACCTCAACGTGGTCAGCGAGAGCCCGAGGATCAGATCCGCGACGTCGTCGGCGCGGTTCTGCGCGAGCGCGAGCAGGAGCAGCCCAAGGGCGCGCCGCGTGTCGTCGTCGAGCCGGCCGAGGAGGCCGAAGTCGAGCAGGGCGAGCCTGCCGTCCTCGGTCAGAAGGATGTTTCCCCGGTGCGGGTCGGCGTGGTAGACGCCGTGCACGGTGATCTGCTGGACGTAGGCGCCGAAGAGCTCGCGCGCGAGCACCGCCGCCCGCTCGGGGTCGAGGCCGTGGCCGAGGGTCACGCGCTCGCCGACCACCCGCTCCTGCACCAGCACGCTGTCCGTGACGTACGGATGGATCACCGCCGGGACGACCAGGTGCTCGTGATCGGCGACGATGCGGGCGATCAGCTCGGAGCCGTGCGCCTCCTCGACGAAGTTGAGCTCGGCGGTGAGGTGCGTCTCGAGCTCGTCGGCCAGTGCGGTCAGCTGCAGCAGGCGGGCCGTCTGGGAGCGTCCTTCCGCGAACGAGGTCAACGAGCGGAGCAGCTCCAGGTCGAGCGCGACCTCCTCCTCGATCCGAGGCCGGCGCACCTTGACGATGACCTCGCGGCCGGTACGCAGCAGTCCGCCGTGGATCTGTGCGATCGACGCACACGCGAGCGGCTGCTCGTCGAGCCGGGCGAAGATCTCGAGCCCGATCTCCTGGTCGATGATGCGGCGCGCTTCCTCGAACGGGAAGGGCGGCACGTCGTCGACCAGCCGCTCGAGCTCCTCGATGTAGACGTCCGGGAGCAGGTCCGGCCGCGACGAGAGCATCTGACCGAGCTTGATGAAGGTGGTGCCGAGCTCCTCGAGCCCCTCCCGGAACGCCTTCGCGCCCTCGCGGGTCGCGGGCCTGTCGCCGACTGCTCCCACCTCGCCGAGCACGCGCAGCAGCCTGCCGCGGCGCGCGACACGGCCAACCTCGAGCGCGCGCCGGGTCCGGCGTCCTCTCATGCTCATCGGCTCGTCTTGCCCCGCCGAAAAACGCGGGAAACGCGGTCCTAGCGGAGCTGTGCGACGGCCGAGTCGAGCTCGTCCACCGAGACCGTTCCCTCGAAGCGCTCCTTGATCTTCCCGTCCGCACCGACGAGAAAGACCCACGGCTCCGAGGGCAGCTTCCACTCCCGCACCCAGCGGTTCTCGCCCTTGGTCGGGTCGTTGTCCTCGTAGATCTCGACGTGGATGAAGCGAATGCCGTCCGCCTCGTGCCTGCGGCGCACCTCGCTGACGACGTCGACGACCGGGCCGCACGTGCGGCTCGTGCAGTACTTGGGCGTCGCGAAGGCGACGACGAACGGCGTCTTGGCGGCGAGCGCGTCCGCGATCGAGCTGCGGTAGAGCACCCGGTCGGGCTTCGTCGCAGTCGTCAGCTGCTCCAGAGATGCAGTCGCGAGCGTCGGCGTCTTCGACGCTACTGCAGCCGCCCCCACGTCGGGCGCTGCGGTCGCGTCCTTGACGACGACATTGCCGACCGCCTGGATCTTCCGCCCGCCGACCGGCTCGGCGAGCAGCCAGTACGTGCCCGGCTTGTCGAGCTCGAGGTGCGCAACGAAGATCTCCTGCGCCTCCCCGGGCTCGGTCGCGCCGACTCCGATCGGCTCGGAGCGTGCGGTCGTCTGGGCGAACGGCGTCGACTTCAGCGTGCGGGCGAGCCAGATCTTCGCCGTCGGCCGCGTGACGACGCGGCCTTGTCCGTCGACGACGAGGAACGTGAACCGAACCCGGCCCGGTCCGAAGTCCGCCGTGCCGGGAACGACCGCGACATCCTCACCCGGAGCGCGCCAGAGCGCTTCGAGCGTCGTGGCGTCCGGCTCCTCCTTCGCTGAGGAGGAGCCGCCGCAGCCTGCCGCAATCAAGCAGGCGGCTAGAGCGAGAACCGCGGCGTAGTGCACGCGGCGAGTCTAGCCAGGCCCGGTGGGTCTAGTGGCCGTCCGACCAACTGAGGAAACGGCTGGCGACCGCGCCCCACGAGGCGAAAAGAACCGACGCCGTGAGCGCGAAGAACAGTAGGCGACTCTTCATTTTTGCCTCCTCCTTTCTCGTTTCTAGAACCGCATGTCCTGAAGGGCTTCGGCGGCATTCCGGTACAGCCGAGCTGCTTCGACGTCCTCGCCGCGCCGCGCGGCAAGGTCTCCCAAGGCCACCCACGCCCCAGCGCGGTGGCTGATCGACGAGAGCTGCTCGAAGGTCGCATCGGCGGCGCGGAACGACTGCTCCGCCTCGTCGAAGCGTTCCCGCTCCAGCAGCGAGCGGCCGAGCACGATCTGTGCCTGGCCGATCTCGTCGAGGAAGTCTTCGCGGCCCTCGAGCAGACGCAGCGCCTCGCGCGCGTTCTCCTCGGCCGCTTCCCATTCACCCAGGCGCAGGTGCACCGTCGCGAGGCCGTTGACGGCCTGGCCGGCGTCCGCCTGCGAATCGACCTCGACCGCGACTGCGAACGACGCCTTCAGCTGCTCGATCGCCTCGTGCGGCTTCCCGAGCAGGAGGCTGAGGCCGCCGAGGTTGTTCAACAGCCGGCCGACGGTCCGCTCGTCGTCGAGCTCCTGGTAGAGGTTTTTGGCCCGCTCCGCGTAGTTCCGGGAAAGCACCCAGTGCCCCGTGCGCTCGGCTACAAGCGACGCCTGGAAGTACGCGCCCGCCATCTTGGGGCGGTCGTCGACGCCCTGCGCGAGCTCGAGCGCGTGCTCGACGTCCTCGCGCGCCGCCTCGAAGTCGCGCTGGCGGCGGTGACAGCGGGAGCGCCAGTGGTAGATGTCCGACCGGAGCCCGTCGCACGGGAGATCGGAGCTCTGGGCGAGCGAAAGGGCCTCGTCGAGCAACGCGACCGCGGTCGACGTGCTCGCAAGCTTGTACCGGGCGACGCCGAGCATGTAGACGATCTCGGCGCGGTCGACATCGGAGAAGACGGATCCTTCGGTGAGTGCCCGCGCAGTGTTCAGCAGGTCGATCGCCGTCCGGACGTCCCCCTCCTGCAGACGTGCCCAGGCCTCCCCTGAGCGCGTCCGGACGTCGAGCTCGATCGAGTTCGTCGCCGACACGGCGGCGCGCACGTCCTCGTAGGCGTCGACGGCCTCCTTGTAGCGATACCCCTTCGACAGCGCCTCGGCACGTGCAAGCAGGGCCTCGACCCGGCTGCGCTCGTCGGTCGACACGCCGCTCGACAGGAAGGCGGGATCGACGTTGAGGCGCTGCGCCAGCCATTCCACCGTGTCGGCGGTCGGGCGCGTCTTGCCGCGCTCGATCTGGCTGACGTACTCCTTCGAAAAGCGGTCTCCGGCGAGCTCCGTCTGGGTCAGCCCGGCGGCGACGCGGAGGAGGCGGAGGCGGTCGCCCAGGCGCGCGCCCGAAGGGGCTGCAGGTGAAGCGGTGCGGTGGGCGGTGGTGGTTTCAGTCATGGGGGCGGCATGCCTCGGTTTCACGTAGCACCTCGGTTGACAGAGTGAAGCGGGAAGTGGAGTGGAGCGCGTACCCCTTTGCGGGGATTTTTCGGATGGTCAAGGGGCTCCGAGCGCACGGTGAAGTGAATCTACAGCAAATCACTTGACCGAGCTACTTGACTTTTTCGGACAGTGCTCGTACAGTGCGACTCAACTTGCACCGGCCGACGCCAGGCTCGAGTGCAAGGGCGCGCCACCGACAAAGGCGACCGCCGCAACCGCAGGGCCGTGATCGAGCCGCAGGATCACGTCTCTCGGAGTGTCGCCCAGTGGCAGCTTGCCTCAAGAAACGTCCCCGGAGCCGCAGCCGGGGACGTTTCAGTTTAAGACCAGGGGCGCAATCGGAACCGGGGATCTGCGAGTGCAGATCCCCGGTTCGCGCCAAGACCCCTAAAGGGTCGGCTTCGCCTCCCGCGGTGGCAAGACCGGCCGGACGATGGTTCTTGCGTAGCCCGAGCTGGGAGTGACCGGAACGCTCGTCATTGCGCTCCGGGAGCGAAGCGACCCTTTAGGGGTCTTGGCGCGGTTCGGGATCTGCACTCGCAGATCCCGAACCTGATTGCGCCCTTAGCCAGAACCAGTCAGCCAGCGGCGGCGTTCGGCGGCGATCCGGCCGAACTCGTCGGGGCCGAGCAGGCCGCCGAGCCGATCGGCGAAGGAGAGCAGCAGCGCCGCCCCGACGAAGATCCACGCCTCGGCGTCGGGGTCGCGGTCGGCGGGGACGCCGCCCGCCGCCTGCGCCCGGCGAACAACGGCGGCGACGTAGTCGTGCACCTCCCGCAGCTGCACGCGGAGGAAGTTGCGGATCTCCTCGTCCTCGCCGGCCTCGGTCAGCGCCTGGATCCAGAGCGTCACCGGCTTGATCCCGCCCGAGGCGTGAAACTCGCGCGACGCCACGCCGATCGCAGTAACCGCCTCCCTGTCGCCGAGCTCGTCGAGCTTCGCGTCGAAGGCGTCCCGCAAGGAAGCCCACGCAGCCTCGAGGCAGGCGAGGTAGAGCTCCCGTTTCGAGGAGAAGTGGCGATAGAGGATCGGCTCGGAGATGCCAGTCGCACGCGCGATCTCCGCCGTCGTCGCCCCGCTGTAGCTACCGCAGGCGAAGACGCGGAGCGCCGCGTCGACGATCGCCTGCCGGCGTTCCGCCGCCGGCAGGCGTGCCTGCCCGGCCGTGCTCACGCAGCGAGCTCCACCGGCGCCGACTCCTGCTCGGTCTCCTGGCGCACGAGCACGAACGCGACGATCGAGCCGGCGAACGCGATCAGGGCCGCGACAACGAGCGCGCGCTCGAAGCCGGCCATGAACCCCTCGATGCCCGGACGCCCGCTCGCCGTGGCGGCAACGATCGCACCCATCAGCGCAATTCCCACCGACCCGCCGACCTGGCGCATCGCGTTCAGGACTGCCGAGCCGACACCGGACTTGTGCACCGGCACGGCCCGCGTCGCCGCCGCTGCGGTCGGCGTCATCGTCAGCGCCATTCCGAGCCCGCCGACGAGGAAGCCCGGCAGCAGATCCCAGAAGTTCGAGTTGATGCCGAGCTGGGAGAGGTAGAGCAACTGCACCCCGAGCAGCACCATCCCGATCGTCATCAACCAGCGCGAGCCGAACCGATCCGACGCCTTACCCGCGATCGGCGCGATCAGGATGATCAGCACCGTCAACGGCAGGAACGCCGCGCCCGCCTGCACGGCGGAGTAGCCGAGCACGTTCTGCATGTAGAGCGAGACGAAGAAGAAGACGCCGAACATCGCCAGTGCGACGAGCAGCATCGCGATGTTCGCGCCCGCATAGGTGCCGCTTCGGAACAGGCTCAGATCGAGCATCGGCGCACGACGCCGCCGCTCGATCACGACGAACGAGACCAGGGACACGGCCGCGATCACGAACGAGCCGACGATCCGCGCAGACGACCACCCGTACGCGTTCGCCTCGATCAGCCCGTACGTCAGTGCAAAGAGGCCGAGCGCCGAGGTCCCGAGCCCGGGCATGTCGAGGCTCGTGTGCGTCTCGTCCTTCGACTCGGTGATGAAGAGATAGCTCGCAGCGATCGCGAGCACCCCGACGGGAACGTTGACGAAGAAGATCCAGTGCCAGCTCAGATGCTCGGTGAGCAGGCCGCCGACGAGCGGGCCGATCGCGAGCGCGAGCGCGGAGACACCCGCCCAGATCCCGATCGCCATCCCGCGCTCCTTCGCGGCGAAGGTTGCAGCGATGATCGAGAGCGTCGCGGGGTTCATCAGAGCTGCGCCGGCGCCCTGGACCACGCGCGCGGCGATCAGCATGTCGCCGCTGGCGGCGAGGCCGCACCAGAGCGACGCGGCGGTGAAGACCACGATCCCGACGACGAAGATGAGGCGGCGGCCGTACGCGTCGGCGAGCTTGCCGCCGATCAGCATCAGCGCCGCGAAGCTGAGCGCGTAGCCGGTGACGATCCACTGGAGCTCGGAGAGGCCGACGCCGAGGTCCTTCTGGACCGACGGCAGCGCCACGTTCACCACGGTGTTGTCGAGCATGATCATGAAGAGCCCGAACGAGACCGCGGCGAGCGTCCACCACTTTCTCCGCTCCTCTGAGAAGATTGCGAGAGCCATGAAAATCCCTTCGACTGACGTTAGCGGGCACTAGGTTAGTGATCGCTAACGCCAACGTCAAGTTCGCCTGGACGCCGAGCACGGCTCAGCTGGAGACGGCGAACATCACTCGTCTCGCCCGCAGGCTCAGCTGTGACGACTACGCCTCGCTCCACCGAACGTCGATCGAGGAGCCCGAGCGCTTCTGGCGCGCCGTCGCCGCCGACCTCGAGCTCGACCTCACCCGCCCGTGGGATCGCGTCCTCGACGACTCGCGCGGGATCGAGTGGACGACCTGGTTCGAGGGCGCGCGGCTGAACATCGCCCAGGCCTGCCTGCACACGTGGGCGGAGCGCAGGCCGGACGCGGTCGCGGCGGTCTTTCGGACCGAGGACGGGCTCCGGGACGAATGGACGTTCACGGCGCTGTCCGAGCAGGTGACGAAGCTCGCCGAGGCCCTCGTCGCGCTCGGCATCGGCCCCGGCGACCGAGTCGCGATCTACATGCCGATGGCACCGGAGGCGGCCGTTGCGTCGCACGCGTGCGCCCACATCGGCGCCGTCCAGGTGCCGATCTTCTCCGGCTTCGCCGCTCCGGCGGTCGTCCAGCGCCTCCAGGACTCCGGCGCGAAGGCGGTGCTCACGGCCGACTACTCGCTTCGCCGCGGCTCGCGCGTGCCGATGCGGGAGACGATCGAGGAAGCGCTGCGCGAGTCGCCGACCGTCGAGCACGTCGTCGAGTGGTCGCGCTCCGACCGCTCCTGGAGCGTCGAGCTCGGGCCGGGAGAGCTGGCACCGCTCGAGGTCGAGGCCGAGCATCCCTACCTGCTCGCCTACACGTCCGGGACCACCGGCCGGCCGAAGGGCGCGCTGCACGTGCACGGGGGCTTTCTGCTCTCGATCGCCCGCGAGGCGGCCTACCAGTCCGACATCCGCGCCGGCGACCGCGTCCTCTTCTCCACCGACATGGGCTGGATCATGGGGCCGTGGACCGTGGTCGGCGCCGGTGCGCTCGGCGCGGCCGTGATCTACATGGAGGGGGCCCCGGATCGCCCGGACGACCGGCTCTGGAGACTGGTCGAGGAAGAGCGCGTGACGATGCTCGGAGTCTCGCCGACGCTGATCCGGGCGCTGATCCCGAAGGGAGTGCCCGAGCACGACCTGTCGTCGCTGCGTTCGATCACGACGACGGGCGAGCCGTGGAACGCCGGGCCGTACGACTGGCTGAACGAGCACGTCGCCGGCGGCGGCCGAATCCCGATCGTGAACATCTCGGGTGGCACCGAGGTCGGCGCGTGCTTCCTTTCGGTCGCCCTGACCGACCCGACGAAGCCGGTGTCGCTCGGCTTTCCCGCGCTCGGCCAGGCGATGGACGTCTACTCGCCGGAGGGCACGCCGCTCCGCGGCGAGGTCGGCGAGCTCGTCTGCACCCGCGCCTGGCCGGGCATGACGCGCGGCGTCTGGGGCGACGACGAGCGCTACCTCGAGACGTACTGGCGCCGCTTCCCCGGCGTCTGGACGCACGGCGACTGGGCCTCGATCGACGAGGACGGCTACTGGTTCCTGCACGGCCGCTCCGACGACACGCTCAACATCGCCGGCAAGCGGATCGGCCCGGCCGAGCTCGAGTCGGCCGCGCTCGACCACCCTTCCGTCGCCGAGGCGGCCGCGATCGGCGTCCCGCACGAGGTGAAGGGAGAGACCGCGTGGATCTTCGTCGCCTTGAAGCCCGGTGCCGAAGAGGATGCGGACGGGATCAAGGCCGCTGTCGCAGCCTCGCTGGGGAAGGCGTTCGTGCCCGAGCGGATCCTCTTCGTCTCGGCGCTGCCGAAGACGCGCTCGGCCAAGATCGTCCGCCGCGCCGTACGCGCGAAAGCCCTCGGCGAGGATCCGGGCGACCTCTCTACCCTGGAGAACCCCGAAACCCTGGAGGAGATCGCAAATGCCGTCTAGAGCACTGGTCACGGGAGGCGGCCGCGGAGTCGGCGCCGGAATCGCCCGCGAGCTCGCGAGCGACGGCTGGGAGGTCACCGTCACGGGCCGGACGCCCGAGCAGGTGGAGGCGATCGCAGCCGAGATCGGCGGGACCGCGGTCGTCGGCGATGTCTCCAAGCGCGAGGACGTCGAGCGGATGCTCGCCGCGGCAGGCCCGATCGACCTGCTCGTCGCGAACGCGGGCGTCGCGCTCTGGGAGGAATCCTGGGAAACCGACATCGACGAGTGGTGGCACGTGCTCGAGGTGAACGTGCTCGGGGCTTACCTGACCTGCCGGCTCGCGCTGCCGGGGATGATCGAGCGCGGCGGCGGCCGGATCGTGATCACCGGCAGCGGCTCCTCGTACCTCCCGGGCTCGACCTCAGGCGCGTACAGCGCCAGCAAGGCGGCCGTCGGCCGCTTCGGCGAAGTGCTTGCCCAGCAGGTGAAGGAGCACAACGTCAAGGTCTTCGTGATCAGCCCGGGGCTCGTACTGGACCGAGATGACCGACCAGTTCGGCGACGACATGCCATGGACGCCGCCCGAGCTGGCGCCGCGGCTCGTCCGGGAGCTCGCATCCGGCCGCTTCGACCAGCTCTCCGGCCGCTACATCCACGCCGAGCACGATCCGCCGGACGAGCTCGAGCGGCGGGTCGACCGGATCCTCGCCGAGGATCTGAACGCGATCCGGCTGCGCCGCGAACCGACTTAGTGTTACAGGAACACTAAGTCTCGACCCGCGGCGCGATCCACGTCTGCCGCGCGAGCGCGAGGCGCTCCCCGTCTGCTGTGAGCAGAGCTGTCCCGGCGTAGAGCTTGCGGCCGTCCTCGCCGAGCGGCCACGCGACGACGATGCACTGCTCGCCCTCCTCGGGAAGCCGGCGTATCTCCGCCGTCATCCGGCCGAGCACGACCTCGCCGCGGCCAGGCCCGCCGACGGCATAGGCGCCGGAGCAGTCGATCGCCGCCCAGACGACCTCCGGCGAGACCTCGCAGGCGGTCCAGGGCGCGGCGTGCAGGTCGCTGCCCGCCACGGCGCCGGCGTGGATGCAGAGTCCGTCGCCCGGCCGGACACCGCACGAGAAGCACTCGGAGAAGTTCTCGCCGCCGAAGCGGACGTGGCGGCTCGCAGCGTCTTCCGCCTCGGCGAGCGTCACGGTCCGCGGCACGTCGACAACGGGTTCGCCGGGACGCGCCTCGGCGACGACCACCTCCCCGTCGAGCAGGAGCACGCGGTCGCTCTCCTCGGTCACGGTCAGCGGCCGATCGAGCGGCGGCGGCAGCCGTAGCGTCACCTCCGCCGGGCCGTCGACGAACGCGGCGAGCCGACCCGCCGTGTAGCCGCCGTTCCCGGAATGGAGCGGGCCGCGGTAGCGGCGGTCGATCCGGAGGGTGTTTTCGCCTGAGAGTCGCAAACCGGTAGGATCGTATCGATGCGGCTCGCTCTCGCCCAGATCAACGCGGTCGTCGGCGACCTGGACGGCAACCGCGAGCGCATTCTCGCCGCTCTCGCCGAGGCGCGCAGCCAGAGCGCCGAGATCGTCCTCTTCCCCGAGCTCGCGACCACGGGCTACCCGCCCGAGGATCTGCTGCTGCGACCCGGTTTTGTCCGAGCCGCCGAGGAGTCGCTGCGCGCGATCGCGCGCGAGACGGAAGGGCTGACGGCGCTCGTCGGGACGCCGTGGTTCGACCGCGACCTCTTCAACGCCTGCGCGGTCTGCGCGAACGGCGAGCTGAAGACGCTCTACCGAAAGCGCTTTCTCCCCAACTACGGCGTCTTCGACGAGGAGCGCTACTTCGCCTCGGGCCGCGAGCTGATCCTGCTCCGGCACGGAGAGATCCTCGTCGGGCCGACGATCTGCGAGGACATCTGGCAGCCGGGACCGCCGGCCACCGATCTCGCGCTCGCGGGCGCGGAGCTGCTCGTCAACCTCTCGGCCTCTCCGTACTTCGTCGGCAAGGCGGAGGACCGCGAGGAGATGCTCGTGACGCGGGCGCGCGACAACTCGGCGTATCTCGCCTTCTGCAACCTCGTCGGCGGCCAGGACGAGCTGGTCTTCGACGGCCACTCCGTCGTCCTCGACGACGAGGGGGAGGTGCTCGCTCGCGCGCCTGGGTTCGAGGAGGCGCTGCTCGTGGTCGACCTCGACCCGAGCGAGGCGATCGGCCGGCGGCTGCGCGACGTCCGGCGGCGTGCGCTCGCGCGCGAGCGGGAGGACGAACGCGAACCGGTCGTCGTCGAGCTCGAAGCTAGTGTCTATCAGACACAAAGTTCTCCGCGTACGAGCACCATTTGCGAGTTCGATTCCGAGCTCGAGCAGATGCGGAAGGCGCTCGTGCTGGCCCTGCGCGACTACGTCGGCAAGAACGGATTCGGCGACGTCGTCCTCGGGCTCTCCGGGGGCATCGACTCGGCGCTCGTCGCGACGCTCGCGGTCGACGCGCTCGGGCCGGAGCGCGTCCACTGCGTCTCGATGCCGTCCCGGTTCTCCTCCGAGGGCACGCAGACCGACGCCCAGCGCCTGGCGGAGAACCTCGGCTGCGACTTCCGCGAGCTGCCGATCGAGCAGATGGTCGCGGCTTTCCACGAGGCGGGTGTCGGGACGGAGGGTCTCGCGGCGGAGAACCTGCAGGCCCGGGTCCGCGGGATGACGCTGATGTCGCTCTCGAACGAGCATGGCTGGCTCGTGCTCGCGACCGGGAACAAGTCGGAGCTGTCGGTCGGCTACTCGACGCTCTACGGCGACCTCGCCGGCGGCTTCGCGCTGATCAAGGACGTCTACAAGACCGACGTCTTCCGGCTCGCGCGGTACCTGAACGAGCGCGCCGGCCGGGAGCTGATCCCGGTCTCGATCATCGAGCGGCCGCCGTCGGCCGAGCTGCGCGCGGACCAGCAGGACGAGGACTCGCTGCCGCCCTACGCCGAGCTCGATCCCGTGCTCGAGGCGTACGTCGAGCTCGACCGCTCGCGCGAGGAGCTGCTCGCCGAGGGCCACGATCCGGGCACCGTCGAGCGGGCGCTTTCGCTGATCGACCGCGCCGAATACAAGCGGCGGCAGGCCCCGCCGGGCGTGAAGCTGCGGCCGAAGGCGTTCGGCCGCGACCGGCGGACGCCGATCACGAACCGCTGGGGTGGTTGACAGAAGCCTTCCGTAAGTACATGCTTACGGTAAGTGAGTACGAACGGAATAGTCCTCGACGCGCTGGGTGACTGGACTCGGCGGCAGATCTTCGATGCGCTGAAGAACGGGCCCCACTCGGTCGGCGAGCTGGCCGCACGCGTGCCCGTGAGCCGGCCCGCCGTCTCGCAGCACCTCAAGGTGCTGAAGGAGGCCGGGCTCGTCGTCGACCGCAAGGACGGCGCGCGGCGCATCTACAGCGTCGATCCGACCGGGCTCACCGGGATCCGTGCGTACTTCGACAGCTTCTGGGACGAGGCGCTCGGGCGCTTCGCCGCCGAGGCGCGAAAGGAGCGAGAATGAGCACCACGATGACCGAGGCGATCCGCAAGACCGTCCTCGTCGACTTCACGCCGGAGGAGGCTTTCGACCTCTTCACCGCCCGGATCGCCTCCTGGTGGCCGGTGCGGACCCACTCCTACGGTGGCGAGAACGTCAAAGACCTCGTCCTCGAGCCCCGCGTCGGCGGCAGGTTCTACGAGGTGACCGGAGACGGCGAGCAGGACTGGGGCACGGTGCTGGCCTGGGAGCCGCCGACGCGGCTCCTGCTCGACTGGCAGATCGGCGAAGCCTCCGGAACCGAGGTCGAGGTCACCTTCTCGCCCGAGGGACCCGGGAGCCGCGTCGTCCTGGAGCACCGCGGCTTCAGCGCGGTCGATCCGCGCGACCGCTACGAGAGCGGCTGGGACGTCGTGCTCGCACCCTTCGTCGACACGGCCTCGAAGAAGAGCTGAAACCAGCGCAGCCGCTCGGCCCACGGCACCGCCGCGTTGGCGGGCGAGGTCGATGGCAGCACGAAGAGCGCCGTCTCGCCGAGGCGGCGCTCTTGCAGCCCGAGCTCCGGCCGCTCGCCGAACGCGCCGCGGTAGGCCTCCTTGCCGACGAACCCGATCGCGCGCGGCTTCAGGTCGAGCGCGATCCGCTCCAGCCGCTCCGCCGAGCCGGCGAAGTCGCTCTTGCGGAGATCGCCGGAGCCGGGCGTCGTGCGGTAGGCGGCGTTGGTGACGCCGATGCCGAGCCGGAGCAGCTCGAACTGCTCCTCAGGCTCGTAGAGGCGCGGTGTGAAGCCCGCCGCATGGAGCAGTCGCCAGAAGTCGTTGCGCGGATTCGCGAAGTGCGCGTTCGCGGCGGCGGAGACGCGGCCCGGGTTGATCCCGCAGAAGACGACTCGCAGGTCCGGCGCGAGGATGTCGGGGACCACGCTCTCGGCGGCGGCGGCGTCCATCGCTCGATCGTACGGGAGCGCGGAGTCGGTTCGACCGCGTGCGGTCCCGCAGCTCGCGCGACCCGCGGTGGGCTCCGGTAGGCAACGAGGGAGACGCCCGCTCTCCCCTGCTCTCCCCTGCTCACGGCCACCTCAAGGGGACGCGGCCCGCCCTCAAACAAATCACGCGTCCAACCCCCTTCCGACCGCCCCGAACGCCGCCCCCGTAGTTCCCCTCCACGATCCCGAGCGCGGCATGCTCGGGTCGAGGATCGGTCGCGCGTCGTGTCCATGACGCCGACCGTAGCGAGCCGAACCTGCCTACCACTTGCCCCCGACAAGGGCCGGCCACGCGGAGGCCGAAACCGCGCAACCAGGCCGATCCCCGAGCCGCACCAGCCCGAACCCGCTCTCTTCGTCCTGAGTGTCGCCGACTCAGTCGTTCGTGCGCTTCGAGACGCTTGCTGGCGCCTCGGGGAGGGCATGGCTCGACCGCACGAACGCCGCAGCGGCTGTCCTCGTGTGGACGCCGAGCTTCGCGAAGGCGTTCTCCAGGTGCCTGCGGACGGTGCCCGGAGAGATCCACAGCTCGTCGGCGATCTGCGCGTTGGTCTTGCCGTCACCGACCAGCAGCAAGATCTGGCGCTCGCGTGGAGTGAGGAGGGAGCTGCGCTGCTCCTCCAGGAGGAGCGCAGCGTCGGTGGCGCGAACGACGAGCGAGCCTTCGGAGCCGTCGACGACGACGACACGCGCACCCGGCTTCGACCGGTCCCTCGAGACGGCCTCGAGAAGACGTCCGATGTCTGCTCCGAAGTACCGCCGCAGCAGCCTCCGTGCGGAAGGCGTCGCGACCACGGCGCGGTCACCCTCCAGCAGGACGATCGCGGCATCGGCCCGGTCGAGGATCGTCAGGGTGGAGCGAAGCTGGGCGCCCGTGCGTGCGGCTACTTGCCCGTCGCCGTTGGGGCGGCCAAGAGCCGGTTCGGCGGGCTCGCCGTGGCGCCCTGCCGTTCCGTGCGACGGGACCCGGGCGCGCGCGCCCGGCCTGCTCCCCATGGCCCGGACAATACGACGAACGTCACATGGACTCAAGCACGGCGGCGGCCGATCATGTTGGCGAAACGGGAGATTTCCGAGGAGACAGAGGGAGGAAGCACATGCGTTCCACGCGCAAGCAGGGCCTGCGCGGCGTGTCGTCGGCGGTCTCACTCACGGTGCTACTGCTCGCCCTCGTCGCGCTCTCGGCCGTATTCGCCGGGCCGCGCGCGCAACCTGCGGCCGCGTCGCACACCGTGCCCGTGACCGTCACGATCACGAGCGTCGACGGCGTCGGCGACGACCTCGACGGCATCGGCCGCAGCGACGCGGACTTCTACGCGGGCGTCGAGCTCGCCGGAGGGGCGCGCGTCGCCGGCAACAGCTTTTCGACGCACGTCGACGACGACGCCAACATCACGCCGTTCTGGACGATCCCCGGCAGCGTCGTCGTGGTCGACGACTCGCTCCCGGCGACGTCGCTGACGCTCTCGATCTGGGATCACGACGACTGCACCACGCCGTTCTGCACCGACACCGGCGTGTTCGAATCGAACGACGACCAGCTCGACATCAGGCCGGGCGACGGCGAGACCGTCACCCTGACCGTCAACCTGAACAACGGCCGCTGGACCGGCCCGATCAACTGGCCCACGAACTGCATCACCGGAGACGGCGGCGAAGCCGTCAAGGTCTGCTTCGACATCAGCATCGACTCGGGCACCGGGGACGCCGACGGCGACTTCCTGCTCGACGGCTGGGAGCGCAACGGCCTGAACGCCGACGGTGACGCGAGCATCGACGTGAACCTGCCGGGGATGGGGGCCAGCCCGGTCCGGAAGGATCTGTTCCTCGAGCTCGACTGCCTCTTCGCCGCCAACCACACGCACTGCCCGCTCCTGGGCGCGATCCAGCCGGTCGTGCAGGCCTTCGCCGACGCACCGGTGAACAACGTCGACGGCTCCGTCGGCATCCAGCTGCACGTCGACGTCGGGAACGTGCTCGGGCACGCCCCGGGCACGGACACGGACCTGCTCCGGACCGGCGCCGCAGCGGGTGCCGTCACCGGATCCTTCGGGAACTACGGCGGCGGCGGCAACCAGATCCCGGAAGCGGGGAACCTGATCGTCGACTGGGACGGCGCTCCGGGTCGAGCGGGCACGAACTTCTACTCGATCAAGGGCCCGCCCGGCAACAACTTCAACCTCAACCGGCAGTACGTCTTCCGCTACGGGCTTCTCGTCCACCAGGTCAACGCCCGCGCCGCCAGCAACGACTGCACGTCGGGCTGGGCGGAGGGCGGCCTGAACAACGCCAACGTTCTCATCCCCGGCAACGACCTGATCGTGTCCCTGGGGGGCACCAACGCCGCCGGCAACGCCTGCTGGGGCACCGACGCAGGAGGCAACTCCGTCGGCACCTCCGGAGCGCTTCCCGGGCTGAACCAGAACGAGCAGGGCGGGACGCTGATGCACGAGTTCGGGCACAACCTGAGCCTGGACCACGGCGGCAACGACGCCGTCAACCGCAAGCCCAACTACCTGAGCGTCATGAACTACGCCTTCCAGTACTGCGGCGTCACGACCGTCGCGGGCGTGCAGCCCGGGCTCTGCGACTACTCGCGCTTCGACCTGCCGGATCTCGACGAGTCGCTTCCTGGGGGGCTCGACGAGTGCGTCGGCCTCGGGCCGACCCTCGGGCTGGGTGCTCAGAACTGGAACGGCAACACGCTGCCGGGCGGGCCGCCCCCGCCGCCCTTGCTCGAAGGCGTCAGCAACTGCCTGCCGCCCAACAACGCGAACATCCAGTTCAACCTCAACAACGACAGCAGTCCCGACCCCAACAACAACGGCCGCTTCGACCCCGGAGAGACACCGCTCCTCAGCACCCTGACCGGCTTCGAGGACTGGAACGCGATCCGCTACGACTTCCGCAACCAGGCCAACTTCTCGAGCGGCGTCGTGCCGGACTTCCCGGACGAGGCCAACCCTGAGATCGCCGCCGACGCGCGGCAGTTCCTCGCCAGCCTGGTCGCGCCGGCGCTCGCCGTCGACAAGACCGGCCCCAGCGACGCGGCTCCCGGCGACACGCTGAGCTACGGACTGGCGGTCACGAACACGGGCAAGGGCGCCGCGCTCGCCACCTCCCTGAAGGACACTAAGCCGGACGCGAGCGAGCAGTCCTTCGACCTCGGCATCGTCGTGCTCGGCGCCCAGGTCAACCGCTCGGTCACGTTCGGCGTCCCCTGCTCGACGGCCGACGGCACGGTGCTGACCAACAGCGCCTCCGTCAGCGGGTCCGACATGCTCGGCAACGTCGTCTCCGGCACCGACTCGCTGTCGACCACGATCCACGCTCCGGTGCTCACGCTCGCCAAGACGGCGACGGCGACCGTCAACGCCGGCGAGGCGATCACCTACCGGATCACGTACGAGAACACCGGCAGCGGCGCCGCGGCCAACGTCGTCGTCAGCGACACGCTGCCCGCCGGCGTCTACTACAGCAGCGCGCTGGATCTCGGCGCCGGCCCGAAGCCGACCAGCGTCACCCTGAACGCCGACGGCACCCGGACGCTCGTCTGGAACGTCGGCGCGCTCGCCGGCAACTCGGGGCCCAAGACGATCGAGTTCACCGCCCGGCCGACGCTGCTCGCCCTGGGCGGCACCGTCTACACGAACAGCGTCGCGCTCGCCTTCACCAACGCGAACGGCTGCGTCTTCGCCGGCCTCAGCGCCTCGGCCTCCACGTCCATCACCGTGGTGCCGCCGTCGCGCGACCCGCGGACCCTCGGGTACTGGGGCACGCATCCGGAGGAGTGGACGGCCGAGATCCGCGCACGGATCCAGGCGACCGACCAGCGGTACGACGGCATCGACGGGTCGACGCCGGACGGCGAGCTGAGCTCACAGGAGGTCGCCGCGATGTACGCACCCGGCGGCAACCAGCCGAAGGTGCTCCAGATGCAGCTGCTCTCGGTGTACTTCAACCTCGCGACGCGGCGGATCAACGCGGGTACGGGCCTCGGCTCGAGGGCGGCAACTGCGCTCGGGCTGACGAACGTCAGGGACGCGGCGCTCTACGCCCAGGCAACGCTCGCCCTGACCGTCGACTCGTCGACCCGGAGCCGCTACGACGCGATCACCGGCGTCCTGGACGACATCAACAACAACAAGAGGCTCGTCTACTAGCCACGGCCGGCTGTTCGAGGGGGGCCTGCCCGCAGGCCCCCCTCGAAGCTGGCCCCCTCCGTCCTCGCGGGGGGCCCCGCCGCTACTCCTCCCGCGGCGGAGCGCCGCCCGGCGAACAGGCTCGCGGCGATCACCGCGAGGCCGACGACGGCGGCGACGAGCGCCCGGCCGGGGTGCTGGCTCGGCGCCTCGTCACCGGCGGGCAGCACCGTGAGAGAGGTCGTCCAGAGACCGAGCGGTCGTTAGGCGGCTTCGGGTTCTCTGGAGTCGAGCTTGTCTTCGAACAGGGCGCGGAGCAGCTCGCCGGAGACGGGTGTCTCGTAGCGCGGGCGCCGAGGCTCGGCCCTGATCACCTTCACGCCGTCCTCTCCCCGCCACCCGTAGCACCGGGCGTAGCACTCGGCCTCGCTCAAGGTTCGGAGCCGTTGCATTGCCCGCACCGTAAGCGCCGGACCGGACGACATCAGCCCGCGATCGTGAGGAACGGCTCGAGCCGGCCGGCGAGCGTGCGCGCGTCGAACGCCTCGGCCGGAGCCATCACTCCGGTGCCTCGCGCCTCGCCCGCCATCAGGGCCTGGGCGCCGCACACGATCAAGCGGGCCGTGAGGCCGTACACGTCCGTGCCGGTGAGGACCGCACGGCCTTCTCCGCCTGGCCCGCGAGCCTCGGCGACCACTGTGAACCGGCTCCTGCGGCGAGACGCCTCGGACGGCCCGGAAGGGCCGAGCCGCGAGCCGAGCCGGACGACCGGCGCTGCGATGCGACCGAATCCGCCGGCCTTCGCCGTGAGGGCGGACGCCCGGATGTAGGAGCGCACGTTGCGGACGTCGGTGTGCCGCGGCACCGTCAGCGGTTCGGCGCCGCCCCACTCGACGACCGTGCGCTCGCCGAACGGGAACCGCACGGTGCGCGTCGTGGCGCCGAAGCGGGAGTCCACGAGCCGGCCGTTCTCCCAGGCGACCTGCGCCTGGCTCATCACGTGTCCGATCGTCAGCCGCGTCCCGCGACTCGTGCCGACGCCCTTGACCGAGTACGCGACCACGATCTCGTCCAGGGGGCCCTCGACCTGCTCGGCGGCCAGGCGTGCAGCGAGGTCACCCGGGACGTAGTCGAAGCCGAACGCGGGCAGCACCGCGACGCTGTACTCGCCGTTGACGAGCTGGTGGAGCAGCCTGACGAACTCCTGCTCGCCGGTCGTGTCGAGATAGTGGGCGCCTGCGTCGATTGCCGCCCAGACCGGCTCGACGCCGAGCTCGAGGAAGGGACCGGCGAGCGACGCCACCACGGAGGCTCCCTCGAAGGCGGCGTTCAGTGCGTCCCGGTCGCGCGCGTCGGCGACCCGGACCTCCTCTCCGGCCGCCGCGAGCTGCTCCAGCGCCTCGCGCCGGCGCCCGACGAGCCGCACCTCGAGTCCTGCGCGCCGGGCTTCGTCGAGCACGAGCCGGCCGGTGAAGCCGGTGACGCCGAGGATCGCGAGCGCCATGGCCCGAGTGTAGGTTGCGGTCCGTGGCCACGCAGGCGAAGACCTTCTCCTACGAGGTGTCGCTCGACCGCGACGGGACGGCGACGAGCAGCGACGGCGGCTCGCCGCTCCCGAACGAGGAGGCCTGGTCGCCGGAGCATCTCGTGCTCGCGGCGCTCGCGCGCTGCACGCTGACGAGCCTCGACTACCACGCGCGCCGGGTCGCGATCGAGAGCGGCGGCAGCGCCAGTGCCCGCGGCGAGGTGACGCAGCGGACGACCGACGGCCGCTACGCCTTCGTCCGGGTGAAGGTCGACGTGGACGTCACGCTCGACCCCGCCCCCGCGAACGTGCGGGAGCTGCTCTCGAAGGCCGAGCGCGACTGCTTCGTGGGCGCGTCGCTGACCGCGAAGCCCCGCTATCGCTGGACCGTCAACGGAGAGGAAGTGGCATGAGCACGACCCTGCTGGACGTTCGGGCCGTTCGCGACCGGTTCACCGCGCTCGACCGAGAGCTCGCCTTCTTCGACGGGCCCGGCGGGACGCAGTGCCCCGACGAGGTGATCGACGCGATCGCGCGCTACCTGCGCGAGGACAACGCGAACATCGGCGCCCCGTACGAGACGAGCGTTCGCACGGTCGAGCTGATCGAGCGCGCCCGCGCCGCCGCCGGCCGCTTCCTCTCCTGCCATCCCGACGAGGTCGCGTTCGGGCAGAGCATGACGTCGCTCAACTTCCTGCTCACGCGCGCGCTCGGCCGCCGGCTCGAGCGCGGCGACGAGGTCGTCTGCACGCGGCTCGACCACGATGCGAACGTGGCGCCGTGGCTGGCGCTCCAGCAGGACCTCGGCGTCGTCGTCCGCTTTGCGGGGGTGCATGACGATCTCTCGCTCGACCTCGACGACCTCGAGTCGCAGCTGTCCGAACGCACGCGCGTCGTCGCCTTCCCAATTGCCTCGAATGCGGTCGGCACGACGCCCGACGTCGCCCGGGTCGTCGAGCTGGCGCACGGCGCCGGCGCGCTCGCCTGGGCGGACGCCGTCCACTACGGGCCGCACGGGCCGATCGACGTCTCCGGCTGGGACGTCGACGTCCTCCTCTGCTCGCCGTACAAGTTCTTCGGCCCGCACATGGGGATGGCGTTCGGCAAGCGCGAGTTCCTCGAGAGCCTGCAGCCGTACAAGGTGCGGCCGTCCGAGAACGAGCCGGTCGGGAACCGCTTCCAGCACGGGACGCAACAGCACGAGCTGCTCGCCGGCTTCGTCGCGGCCGTCGAGTACGTCGAGTCGCTCGGCTGGGAGGCGATCGTCGCTCACGAGACCCAGCTCGGACAGCGCTTCCTCGACGGCGTGCCCGAGGCCGTGGAGCTTTACGGCCTCCGGTCGATGGAAGGGCGCGTCCCGACGTTCGCGTTCAACCTGCCGGGCCGCTCGTCCGAGCAGGTCGCGACCGAGCTGGCCGTGCGCGAGATCGCCGTCTGGCACGGCGACTACTACGCGATCGAGATCATGAAGCAGCTCGGGCTCGAGGGAACCGGCGCGGTGCGGGCGGGCTTCGTGCACTACAACACCCCGGACGAAGTCGACCGGCTGCTGGCGGCGCTCGACGAGCTGTGCTGACGGTTACCGAGCTTCTCCAGGAGCTGATCCGCTTCGACACGACGAACCCGCCGGGGAACGAGACGGCGTGCATCGAGTTCGTCCGTGCGCAACTGGAGGAGGCCGCCTGCGAGACGACGATCTACGCGAAGGATCCGACGCGGCCGAACCTCGTCAGCAGGCTCGCCGGGGGCGATGCGCCGCCGCTCCTGCTCCAGGGTCACGTCGACGTCGTCACGACCGCAGGCCAGGCGTGGACCTATCCGCCGTTCGAGGGGCGGCTCGAGGACGGTCACGTCTGGGGCCGCGGCGCGCTCGACATGAAGGCCGGCGTGGCGATGCTCGTCCACGCCTTCCTGCGCGCGAAGCGCGAGAACGTCCAGCTGCCGGGCGACCTCGTCCTCGTCGTGCTCTCCGACGAGGAGGCGGGCGGGGACCTCGGCGCGCGCTACCTCGTCGAGGAGCAGCCGCAGCTGTTCGACGGGATGCGCTACGCGCTCGGCGAGTTCGGCGGGTTCACGCTCCACCTCGGCGGCAAGCGCTTCTACCCGATCCAGGTGGCCGAGAAGCAGATCTGCTGGCTGAAGGCGACGGTCCGGGGGCCGGGAGGGCACGGCGCGATGGTGAATCGCGGCGGCACGGTCGCGCGGCTCGGCAAGCTCCTCTCGGACCTCGACCGCAAACGGCTGCCGGTGCACGTGACGCCCGTCGTGCGTGAGTTCGTCGACCGGATCGCAGCCGAGGTGCCGCGCAAGGAGGCGACCGTGCTCCGGTCGCTGCTGAAGCCGCGCCTGACCGACGTGGCGTTGCGCCTGCTCGGCGAGCGGGGAACGTCGCTGGAGCCGATGCTGCGCAACACCGTCAACGCGACGATCGTCCGCGGCGGGCAGAAGATCAACGTCGTCCCGAGCGAGATCGAGCTCGAGCTGGACGGGCGCGCGCTGCCGGGCTTCTCGCCGGACGCGTTGATCGCGGAGGTGCAGGCAATCGTGGGCGAGGACGTCGAGCTCGAGCTGATGCGGCACGACCCCGGCCCGGCGGAGCCCGATCTCGGCCTCTTCGACACGCTCGCGGAGGTGATCCGCGAGCTCGACCCGGAGGGGATCCCGGTCCCGCTGCTCCAGATCGGCGTCACCGATGGCCGCTTCTTCTCCCAGGCCGGCGTGCAGACCTACGGCTTCCTGCCGATGCGGCTGCCGGAGGAGTTCAAGTTCGAGAAGTTGATCCACGCGGCGGACGAGCGGATCCCGGTCGACGCGCTCGAGTTCGGCGCCGAGGCGGTCTGGCGCGCGATCCAGAGGTTCCATTGAGGATCCTCGTCATCGGGGGGACGAAGTTCCTCGGGCGGGCCGTCGCCGAGGACGCGCTCGCGCGCGGGCACGAGCTGACCCTCTTCAACCGCGGCGAGACGAACCCCGACCTCTTCCCGGAGGTGGAGAAGCTGCACGGCGACCGCAAGCGTGACCTCTCCCTGCTGGACGGGCGCACGTGGGACGCGGTAATCGACCCGTCCGGCTACATCCCCGCGGACGTGCGCGCGTCGGCCGAGCGGCTGCGCGACGCCGGCCGCTACGTCTTCGTCTCGAGCGTCTCCGTCTACGCCGACTTCTCGACCGGCCCGACCGAGTCGAGCCCGACGGCCGAGCTCGGCTCGATGCCGGCCGACGAGCTCGCGCCGGACTACTCGAACTACGGGCCGTTGAAGGCGCTCGCAGAGGCAGAGGTCAGAGCCGTCTTCGGCGAGCGCGCACTGATCGTCCGGCCCGGATTGATCGTCGGCCCGCACGACCCCACCGGCCGCTTCACGTACTGGGCGCAGCGGCTCGCCCGCGGCGGCGAGATCCTCGCGCCGGGACCGCCCGAGCGGCTCGCGCAGTTCATCGACGTCCGCGACCTCGCCGCGTGGATCCTGGATGCAGTCGAGCAGGGCCTCGCGGGAACGTTCAACGCGACGAACGAGGGCGTCGCGTGGGGCGCGCTGCTTGCCGGGGCGGATGTCACCTGGGTCTCGGACGAGTTCCTGCAGGAGCACGAGGTCGGCCCCTGGATGGAGCTGCCGCTCTGGCTGCCCGACCCGGAGTGGGCAGGCATGCACGCCACCGACGTCAGCCGTGCCGTCGAAGCGGGCCTGCGCTTCCGCTCACTCGAGGAGACGATTCGCGGCGCCGCCGAGGCTCCGGCCGAGGACGGCGTCGGCCTGGCGCCGGAGCGTGAGGCCGCGCTGCTCGCGGCGTGGCAGGAGCGATGAAGGTCGCCTACCCCGGCCGCGAGGGTGCCCACAGCGCGGCGGCTTGCGCGCTCCTCTTCCCGGACGACGACGCCCAGGCGCTGCCGTCGTTCTCGGATGTCGTCGCGGCCGTCTCCTCGGGCCGGGTCGACGCGGGAGTGCTTCCGATCGAGAGCTCGATCTCCGGTCCGGTCGCAGAGACACACGACCTGCTCGTCGACTCCGGGACGTCGGTGAACGCGCAGGCCATCCTCCCGATCAGGCACTTCCTCGTCGGCGTCGCCGAGGTGCCGCTGTCGGAGATCAGGGTCGTGCGCTCGCATCCCGTCGCGCTCGACCAGTGCCGTCGCCTGCTCGCATCGCTGCCGGAAGCGTCGGCGATCGCGGCAGGCACGACCGCCGATGCCGCGGCCCAGGTGGCGAGCGACGCCGACCCGACCGAGGCGGCGATCGCGAGCGAGCGGGCGGCCGCGCTGCACGGCCTCGTCGTGCTGGCGGCGGACGTCGGCGACCACCCCGAGGCCTTCACACGCTTCGTCGCGATCTCGAACCGGACGCAACTCGGGGACGGAGCCGACTGGCGGATCGCCTTCTCGTTCCAGACCGACCACCGGCCGGGTGCGCTCCATCGGGCGATCGAGCCCTTCGCGCGGCACGCGCTCGACCTCGTACAGCTGACGTCGCGACCGATCCCGCAGACGCCGTGGCGCTACCGCTTCGACGCCGTCGTCAGCGGCCATCCGCTCGACCCGGTCGTCTGCGAGACGCTCGCAGAGGTGCGGCACCAGGCGCAGCGCTTCACCGTCTTCGGCTCCTACCCGGCGTGAGAGAGCTGTCGGAGAAGCTCGGCGCGAAGCCGGGAGCGGACGTCGTCGTCTACTTCACGACGAGCCGGGCCGAGCTCGAGCGCCGCTTCGAGGCGCTCAGGGCCACGCTCGACCCCGCCGACGGGCTCTGGATCGCGTGGCCGAAGAAGGCGTCGAAGCTCGCGACCGACCTCGACTTCGACGCCGTCCAGCAGACCGGGCTGGCGCACGGGCTCGTCGACAACAAGAGCTGCGCAATCGACGAGCAGTGGCAGGCGCTCCGGTTCGTCTACCGGCTCGCGGATCGTCCTTCCGGATGACGCGAATCCTCCGTTTGGAGGTTTCGGACCGCCGGGTCTCCGCCTAGCTTCCGGCGAGACCCGAAACCCAACCATCCTGAGGGGGAGAACACACGTGAAACGCTTGATCGTGGCGCTCGTCGCCGCCTGCGGGCTCGTGCTCGCACTCGCTCCGGGCGCGCTCGCCTGGAAGCCGTTCATGCACAACTACACGGGCGATCGCGCGTGGGAGGACGTCGTCGACGACGGCCACGTCACGATCAACGGCCGCTCCTACGACGTGCCCCAGGCCGTCGAGGACGCGCTCCGAAACCAGAAGCCGTACTTCAACGCCGGCGTCGTCGGCCCGGACGGCTTCCCCGACCTCGTCTTCGGCCAGTCGATCATCCACTCCGAGGAGACGGGCAAGTGGGTGCAGCACATCCTCGCCCGGGCGTGGGCGGCGCAGACCGACGGCAGCTACAACGCGACGCAGAAGCAGCAGATCCTCGCGTTCGCCTTCGGCTACGCCACGCACGCCGCCGGCGACATGTGGGCGCACACGTTCATCAACGACCACGCACTCGGCGTCTTCCCGGCGGTCGGCGAGATCCTCACCGACGTCGACGATGCCGAGATCGCGCTTCGCCACCTGATCGCCGAGGGCTACGTCGGCGACGCGACGCCCGGCTACGACGGCAACCCCGATCGCACGCCGGTGCCGTTCGAGGTGAACGAGGACGGCGACCAGGAGTACTCCGACAACGCCTCGCCGCGGATCCCGTACGCGGTCCCGAACCGCTTCGTCTACGACACGCTCGTCAACCCGAACAACCCGCTGCCGGTCGGCACCTGCGGCAACGGCGTCGACGACGACGGCGACGGCTTCGCCGACGACGGCTGCCCCGGGCAGCACTACACGGTCGGCGATCCCGAGCCGAGGCGCGGCAAGCTGATCGACTTCTTCCTCGACCTGCAGGCGAACCTGCAGCTGCAGGAGGCCCGCTCGGCGTGGGACTCCGAGTTCACGGACTGCGCGATCGTCGACCCGGACTGCTACTCCCGGACGAAGGTGCTGACGGTGCACACCGTCCGGGGGGTCACGACGACGACGGTCGACTTCCAGAACTGCGAGGGCGCGACGATCGGCTGCGTCGCCTCGCCGGTCGACATCGCCGAGGACGTGATCAACGACATCGTCGAGACGTATGTCGAGCACTGGATCGAGGACATCGAGGACGGCCTGGAGCAGTGGCCGCAGCTCGGCCTCGCCTCGACGAAGGCGCTCTTCGACCCGGGCACGCACCGCGACGCCGCCAACGAGATCTGCCGCAACAAGACGGCGGAGACGACGCAGCAGCGGGCCGACTGCGAGGACGCGGTCGGGATCGTCGACGTGCTCCTCTTCTCGTCCGAGGACTACATCGAAGACCACCTCCTCTCGATGGCCGGCGCACCGGACGCGGCCGGTGACCTGCTCGATGCGATCGGCAACCTCAGCGACCTCTTCTCGGACGTGCTCGGGCCGCTGAACCCGATCACGGCACCGCTCGCCGAGGTCAAGGAGTACGTGACCGAGCTGATGAAGGACGAGATCGCGAAGGCCTTCGGGATCGATCTCGACCACATCAAGAGCTTCCTGACGACGCCGACCTACTGGATGAACGTCGAGAGCGTCTCGCTGACGCTGCCGATCCTCGGCACGCAGACGGTCGACCTCTTCCAGCCGGACACGCACGAGCGGCTGGACGAGTCGATGCGGCTCTCGGACGACCACCACCCGGTCCAGCAGATCCGGATCCCGGGCCTCGGCGTCGTCTCCGCGACCGGCCTCGCCGACGACGCGGTCTGGAGCACGACCGAGTTCGAGCCGTACCTGAACACGGTCGCGCAGGCGAAGCTGCTGCTGCTGGACGCGGCCGGCCTGAACGACGTGATCAAGCGCGAGCTCGTCGGCGCGGGCGTGATCAAGCCCACCGCGACGATCGCGACCTACGCCGACGGGGCCGTGCCGGCGAACGTGATGGTCGACGGCCTCGGCGGCACCACCTGGCTCCGGTCGATCGACTCCGACCACTCATGGCGGGTCGACGGCCAGCCCCGCTTCGGCCCCAGGCCGGAGAAGCTGACCGGCGGCAAGGGCAACTACCCGATCTGGGAGTCGTGCCTCGTCCGGCCGGCCTTCCGGACGATCTATCGCGACTGGGAGAACGGCGCCCAGCAGTGGCCCGCCCTCGGCGACGCACCCTCGGCCCAGCCGGGTGAGGACGCGCCGACTGCGTCGATCGCGCTCTCGGGCAACACGGTCACGGTCGGCGGCACGACCTACGTCGGCGCGAGCCACACGTTCACGCTCACGGCCGATGACGTCACCTTCGCCGCGGGCGGTCTCTCGCTTGCCTACCGGATCACGAAGTCCGGCGGCACTCCCGGCGCCTGGACGCCGGTGGCGCTCGGCGGGCAGGTGACGATTCCGGCGGGAGGTGGCGACGGGCTCTACACGCTCGAGCTCCGGGCCGAGGATCCGTGCCACACGTTCGCCACCGACACGCTGCCGGACGGCGGCGTCACGTCGAAGGAGGTCTTCCTCGACACGACGGCGCCGGCGATCTCGATCAGCTCGCCGGCACCGGAGGGCGTCGTCTTCGACACCGACGACTTCTCGTCGATCGCATGGACGGCGACGGACGAAGGCTCCGGCGTCGCCACCGAGAGCGTCACCTTCGACGGCGCCGCGTCCTCGCAGGGCGCAGTGCTCGACATGTTCCGGCTCGATCCGGGCACGCACGCGATCGTCGTGCAGGCCGCGGACCGGCTCGGCAACGCGTCGAGCCTGACCCGCACCTTCAAGGTGCAGGCGACGGCCGCAAGCCTCGTCTCGAACGTCGCGCGGGCATGCAGCGAGGGCCTGATCGACGGAACGCTCTGCAACGCGCTCTCCGTCAAGGTGGAGCACGCGGCGGGGAAGCACGCCGACGGCGACCACGCGGTCGAGCAGAACCTGCTCGGCGCCTGGATCAACCAGCTCGAGGCGCAGCGCGGCAAGAAGGTCGACATCGCGACCGCAAACCGCTTCATCGCGTTCGCGACCGACCTGATCGCGCGAAACGGCTAGGACGGCCGGCTGGAGGCGGGCCCGCTACGCGTAGGCGTCGCGGGCCTGCTTCCAGCGCGGGTCATCCCAGCGGATCATGTCCGGGTCGACACCGCGGGCCTCGGCGAGGTCGAGCGTGAGCAGCTGGAACGGGACGATGTCGACGACGGGATGGCGTGTCGGCAGCAGCGTCACCTCGCAGCCGAGGAGCTCGAGCGCGGCGGCGGCTTGCGCGGCCCGTGCCGCTGCACGGCCTTCCCCCTCGAGCACGAAGCAGCGCACGTTCTCGTCGATCGCAGCCAGGTGCCCGTGCAGGAGCTCCTCGAGCAGGTGCGCCTCGGCGGCGACGTGCACGCCCTCGCGGAGCTTCAGCGCCGCCTCCTGCGCGGTCGGCCAGTCGCGCCCGGCGCCGGTGACCAGGAAGCGCTGGTGCTCGGAGACAGGCAGGCGCTCGCCGGTGAGCTGTTCGGCGACCGCGTCCGGCAGCCAGGCGATGTCGTCGCCGCGGAGCGCCGCCAGAGCAGCAACGGCGCAGGTGTAGGAGGCCGTGTGGCAGTAGCTCTCCTCGACCTCGGGCGTGGCGACGATCACCTCGTCGCAGAGGGAAGCGATCGGCCCCTCCTCCTTCGCGGTCACGAGCCACTTCGGCCCGGCGAACGCGCGCGCGGCTTCCAGCGTCAAGGGCGTCTCGCCCTCGTGACTGACGAGGACGAGCAGATCGGCGTCGGGCGGTGACAGCACGGCCTCGAGCGCGTCGATGCCGTTGCCGCTCGTCTGCGCCGCGTGGAACGAGGTCCCGCAGCCGACGGCGGCGACACGGCCGTCCGGGAGCCGCCGGCCGGCCGGCACCTGGGCCAGCCACTCCGGCTGCGCCGCGACAGCCTTCCGCATTTTCTCGCCCGGCACGGGTGCCTCTATACCATGGCCGGCGATGGGGGTCTTCGAGCGCCACTCGCTGTCGAACGGCCTGCGCGTCCTGACCGCGCCGATGCCGCACGCGCAGTCGGTCTCCTGTTTCGTCATGCTCGCGGCCGGCTCGCGCTACGAGACGGCGGAGACGAACGGGATCGCCCACTTCGCCGAGCACATGTTCTTCAAGGGGACGGAGCGGCGGCCGACGGCGCGCGACATCGCCGGCGAGATCGACTCGATCGGCGGCGAGTTCAACGCGTTCACGGGCAAGGAGTACACGGGCTACTACGTCCGCTGCGCCGCCGAGACGCGCGACACCGCGCTCGACGTCCTCGTCGACATGCTCCGCAACTCCCGCTTCGACGCCGAGGAGATCGAGCGCGAGAAGGGCGTGATCATCGAGGAGATGAACATGTACTTCGATACGCCGCGCGACTTCATCGGCGGCGTCTACGAGACGCTTCTCTACGGCGACCAGCCGCTCGGCTGGGACATCATCGGCCGCAAGGAGACCGTCCGCGGCGCGACGCAGCAGACGTTCCTCGACTACACGAGCACTTGGTACCGGCCCGACCGGATGGTCGTCGGCGTCGGCGGGCAGCTCGGCGACGGGCTGCACGACAAGCTCGAGGAGCTGCTCGGCGACCTGCCGGCGGCGGCGACGGGCGCAGCCGAACCCTGGCAGCCGAGCGGGAACGGGCGCGTCAAGGTGCACACGAAGCAGTCGGATCAGGCGCATCTCGTCCTCGGCGTCCGCAGCCGCCCGCTCGTCGACCCCGACCGCTACGTGCTGCAGCTGCTCGCCACGGTGCTCGGCGGCGGGATGTCGTCACGCCTCTTCACCGAGGTCCGCGAGCGGCGCGGGCTCGCCTACTACGTCTTCGGCACGAACCACGCCTACACGGACGCCGGCTCGCTCTACGCCCAGTCGGGCGTCGACATCAACCGGATCGATGACGCCGTGACGACGATCGTCGAGCAGTTCCGCTTGCTCGCCTTGGAGGCGGTGCCGTCGGACGAGCTCGAGAAGGCGCGCAACTTCGCCAAGGGCCGCTTCGTGCTCCAGCTCGAGAGCCCGCACGGGACGATCATGTTCGGCCTCCGCCGCGAAGTGCTCGAAGGCCGGGCGGAGGAGCCGCAGGCGGTGCTCGACGCACTCGACGCGGTCACCGCCGAGGACATCCAGCGCGTCGCGCGGGAGATCGTGGAGGACGGGCCGTACCTCGCCGTGATCGGGCCGTTCGACGACGCCGAGCGGTTCGAGAAGCTGCTCGGCTGACTTATCGGCGCAAGATCAGCATCCGCAAAAGCGGACGCTGATCGCGCAAGACCCCTGAAGGGGCCGCTTCGCGGCCCGGCCGTTCTAGCGGCCCATTGCCTTCCGCGCTTCGGCGACGGCCTCGCGCGCGTGCTCGATCGCCAGCCGCCGCTGTTCATCCGTCAACCGCCCTCGACGTGCCTGTCACGGTGCCAGGCACCGTCCGTTCGGTTGACGGACGAACGGTGGCGGCGGTGTGCAGCCTGGCGGCTGATGCCGAGCGCGGAGCCGATCTCTTCCCAGCTCGCATAGGTGCGCCGAGCCTCGCGGACGAGGAGCGCTTCGAGGCGCGTTAGCGTCGCTCTTGTCTCGGCGACGGTCCGCAGCGCGTCCAAGGGGCGGTCGAGCACGACGAGAAAGCGGGTGTGGAGCGCGTCGAAATCGTCGCCGCTGATCACTCGCCGATCATGAGGCGCGACCGGCCGCGGCGCAATCGGCCGGACCGGACGTCATCGAGACGGACGGTGCCTGGCACCGTGACTGGCACCGTGCCTGGCACGATCAGTCGCGGCCGAGGGCTCTTCGGGCCTCGGCGACGGCCTCGCGCGCGTGCTCGATCGCGGCCGGATTGTCCGGATCCCGCTCACGGACAGCAAGCGCGCGTTCGAAGAGCTCGAGCGCCTGCTCGTACTCCTCGCCGTCGAAGTACTCCCAGCCGAGGTTGTTCAGCAGCGGCCCCGCCCAGTAGGCGGCGGCCGGGGACCGCTCGGCGAGCTCGAGCCCGCGGTTCGTCCAGGCGACGAAGCCCTCACGGTCGGGCGCGGCGAGCGCAGCCATATGCGCCGCGTCCCCTGCGAGCCACTCCTCCCCCGCCTCCACCGCCGCCGCGAACGCGCGCTCGAAGAGCGGCAGTGCCGCCTCCTTGTCGCCCGCCGAGCGGCGTAGCCGGCCGCGCTCGAGGTCGACGCGGATGCGGACGCGCGCGTTGTCCTCCGCCACCTCGTCGAGCAGGCGGTCGCCGCCGTCGTAGTCCTCGCGCAGCCCCTGCACACGCGCAAGCTGCGTCAGCGCCTCCGCACGCAGCGCGCGGAAGCGCGCCTCGGTCGCGTCGAGGTCGTCGAAGTCCCAGAAAGGTCGGAGCGGGTCGCTCATCGGCCGGTGGTGGAGAAGTGCTGGTAGTCGCCGAAGGAGGCTCCCCACCTCCAGCCGGCGGCGGCGAAGGCGCGCACGAGGACGCCGCCGCGCACGGCCATCCCCGGGCGATAGCGGCTGCGATCGAGGTAGGCGCGGCCGGCCGGGGGCGAGACCGTCGAGCCGCGGACGTACGGGTTCTCGACCGGGTTGACGTCGATCGCCTCGCCGTAGGCATGCATCGACCATCGCGAGGTGCCGCCGACGAAGCGGCAATTGAAGCCGGACGTGTTGTCGGCGGCCATCGATGCGTCGTCGCTGCCGCGATACGCCGACACCGGCTGCAGCCGCCGGATCGGGAACTTGGCTTCCCAGAGCGTCCGGAACACCGCCAGTACCCTTGGCGCCAGCCGCTTCGCGACCACGATCCGGCCCACGCGCGGCTTCCCGTCGAACCCCCAGTGGGAGACGGAGACGGTGCGCAGCTGCGACGGCCCGACGGGGCAGCCGGTGCGGTAGGAGAAGCGGAGATCCGCCCAACGGACGGGCTCGACCCTCCCTGTGAAGGCGGGAGCGGCCCCCACGGCCGGCGAGGCGCCGGCCACGACGAATGCCGCGACGGCGAGCAGCGCGATCCGCATCGCTGCAATCTACTCTGAGGCCCGTGCTCGCCCTCGCCGTCCTCGTTTCGACGTTCACCGCGGCGTGCCCGCCGAATCTCGCCAACGGGCTCGCGACGCCCGCAACCGCGCAGCAACTCGTCACGGTCGAGGCGAAGGTTGCGCGGACGACATACGCGGAGCTGCGCACCTGGCGCCGCGTCGATGGGTGCTGGGTCGCAGCCGCGGGTCCGTACACAGCGCGCCTCGGCAAGAACGGTCTCTCCGCGAACCGGCGCGAGGGCGACGGCACCACCCCGACCGGCACGTACCGGATCGGCCGCACGATGTACGGCAACGAGGCGAATCCCGGCGTCCGCTTCCGCTACCGGCGGCTCCGCTGCGGCGACTGGTGGAACGAGGATCCGTCCTCGCCGACCTACAACTCGTTCCAGCACGTGGCCTGCGGGACGAAGCCTCCGTTCGGCGGCGGCAGCGAGGGGATGTGGCAGCAGCCGCGGCCGTATCCCTATCTCGCGGTGGTCGAGTACAACATGCGGCCGGTCGTCCCCGGCAGGGGCTCCGGGATCTTCCTGCACGCGCAGACCGGCGGCCCGACGATCGGCTGCATCTCGCTCAGGAAGGATCAGCTGCGCGCCGTCCTCCGCTGGCTCCAGCCCGGCCGCTGCGCCGGTGATCGCGATCGGCACGCGCGCGCAGCTTCGGGGCTGATCGATGGGCACTTCCCGGGTTCGAAACGCGCTCGGGAGCGCACTGTTCCTCGTCGTTGCGCCCGGGGTCGTCGCCGGTCTCGTCCCGTGGTGGCTCACGGGTTGGCAGCCGGGAGCCACGCGACCACCGCTACAGGTGATCGGCGCGCTCCTGATCGTGGCCGGCGCGGTCGTGCTCCTGGACGCCTTCGCTCGCTTCGTCGTCGAGGGTTTCGGCACGCCCGCCCCGGTCGCGCCGACGCAACGGCTCGTCGTCGGCGGCCTCTACCGCTACGTCCGCAACCCGATGTACCTCGCGGTCGGGGCAACGATCGTCGGCCAGGCGCTGCTTCTCGGCCGTCCGATCCTGCTGCTCTACGCGGCCGCGTTCGCCGTCGTCGTATTCGCCTTCGTGCGGCGCTACGAGGAGCCGACGCTCGCGCGGCAGTTCGGCGCCGAGTACGAGGACTACCGCCGCGCGGTGCCGGGCTGGTTGCCGCGGCTTCGGCCCTGGCGCGGCTAGCGCCGCCGCAGTCCGAATAGCTACGTTCCGGACGTGGAAAACGGCGAGTACGCCGAGCTCCAGCAGCGGTTGCGCGCACTGTGGCCGTCGGTGACGCTGCGCTCGATCGGCGACGTCGAGCGAACCGTCGTCGTCGTCCACTCGATCAGCATGGACGTCCCCGACCAGCTGATCCCCGTCTTCCCCGCCTACGAGGAGCGGTTTCTCTGCCTCGTGCTCAGCCTGCTGCGCTCGCGGAGGTCGCGCGTCGTCTATGTCACGTCGCAGCCGATCCTGCCGCGCCTGATCGACTACTACTTCGGCCTCGTTCCCGAGCTCGACACGCCCGAGGCGCGCAGCCGGTTCGCCGTCGTCTCGCTCGTCGACGGCCGCAACCTACCGCTGACGAAGAAGCTGCTCGGCCGGCCCGGAGCGATCGAGCGGATCCGTGCGCTCGTCGCCCAGCCCGAGCTCGCGTTCCTGCTCCCCTTCGCGACGTCGCCGGACGAGGTCGAGCTCGCAGTCCGGCTCGGGATCCCGCTCTACGGCGCCGACCCTGCGCTCGAATGGCTAGGCACGAAAACCGGCAGCCGGCGCGTCTTCGCCGACGAAGGCGTGCCGCACGCGCGCGGCTTCGACGTCTCCGGCGAGCGCGACGTCCTCCACGCCCTCCGCGAGCTGCGCAGCGGGACGGCGATCGTGAAGCTCGACCGCGGCGTCAGCGGCCTCGGCAACGCCCTCATCGACGTTCCGCTCGCGCTCGCCGAGAATGCGCTCGGCCCCGCGCTCTCGCTCGAGGACACCGAGGCCACCGTCCTCGACTACCTCGCCGCGCTCGCCGGCCAGGGCGGCATCGTCGAGGAGCGGATCGAGGGCGAGGACTTCCGCAGCCCGAGCGCGCAGCTGCGGATCAGCCCGTCGGGCCAGGTCGACATCCTCTCGACGCACGATCAGGTGCTCGGCGGCCCGAACGGCCAGACCTACTTCGGCTGCCGCTTCCCCGCCGACCCGGAGTACGCGCCCCAGATCGCGGTCGAGGCGCTGAAGGTCGGCCGCCGGCTCGCGCGCGAGGGGGTGATCGGACGCTGCGCCGTCGACTTCGTCGCGGTGCGGGTGGACGGACGCTGGGAGCTCTCGGCGATCGAGATCAACCTCCGCTGCGGCGGCACCACGCATCCGTTCATGGCGATCTCGACCCTGACCGACGGTATCTACGACCCGCTCGCGGGCGAGTTCCGCGCCCGGCTCGGCGATCTGAAGCACTACGTCGCCACCGACCACCTCGATGCGCCCGCCTACCAGGCGCTGACACCCGACGACCTCCTCGACGTCGTCTCGGAGCGGTCGCTCGGCTGGGACGCGGAGCGCGAGACGGGTGTCGCGCTGCACATGGTCAGCGCCCTCGCAGTCGCGGGCCGGATCGGGCTGACCGCGATCGGTGACACCCCGGCCGAGGCGAGCGCGCTCTACCGGGAGCTGAAGCAGACGCTCGACGGCCTGGCGGCGAAGGCGGCGGGAGTCGTCACAGCAGACCCGCAGCGAGCAGCACACGGCGCCCCAGCCGCTTCGCCTCGGCGTAGGTGACCCCCGGCCGGTAGAGCTCGACGACAACGATCGTCGCGCGTCCGCCGCGATGGACGATCGCAGCGGTCGTGCGGGTGTCGGAGAGCCACCCGTTCTTCTCCGCGACGATCGCGCCGGGAATCCAGGGGCGCAGCAGCCCGGCGTTGTCGGCGACAGGCTGGGCCGAGGCGAGCACACGGAGAGCGGCGACGGCCTGCTGCCGGCTCAGCCCGAGCAGGCCGAGAACCCGCCTGTCGCCGTGAGCTCCCGCGTGGAGCCGATAGAGCGCGCGGCCGAGGTCGTGCGCGGTCGTCACACGCGTGTGCGGGCCTGGCGGCCGGTACGCCGTCGTTGCGCGGTACGGACCGGGATAGGTGCTCGACGTCATGCCGAGCCGGCGCAGCCCGTCGGCGACGGCGCCGTACCCGAGCTTCGACAGGAGCCGGTTCGCAGCGAGGTTGGACGACCAGAAGCCGATCTGACGCACGTCGTACCACCAGCGGCTGCGCTCGACCTGCGGCGAGGCGCGAAGCCCGGCGACGAGCGCGCCGAGCTTCACCGTCGAAGCGGCCGCGAAGCGTGTCTCCGGCTCGTAGCCCGCGTAGCGGCCGGTCGTCAGGTCGTGCACCCAGATCCCGACGGCGCCGTTGGCCGTCGCGGCTGCCGCTGCGAGCCCGCGCGCCAGTGTCGGGTCGGACCGGCTCGGACCGACGGCGGCGGGCGCTGCCGGCAGCGGCGCCAGCGGCGCGGTGCTGCGGAAGCCGTCGTCCCGGTCGAGCGCCTCCGCCCGCGCCACCTGTGCCCGCCCGCGGGCGAGCAGGTCGGTGCGCAAGGGTCGCTCCGTCTTCCCAACCGGGCCGACCGCGACGACCGCCTCGACGAGGTCGCGCCCGGCGTCGTACCGCGCCTGCGCACCGTCCGGTGTGTTCGGATACGAAGCCTGCGCCGCAGGCAGGTAGCGCCTCTTCGCTGCCTCCAGCCCACTGTCGCCGCCGTGGGCGAGGGCGGGTAGGAGCAGGGCGAGCAGGATCGCGAGCCGCTGCATGGCCACGTTGTACCTCCGCATGCCGTCGCGTGGCGCGAGGTCGAGTACGTAGGCTGAAACCGCATGGCCGCCGTCGAAGCTGAAGGACTCGTCAAGATCTACCGCTCGCGCAAGAGCGAGGTGCGCGCCCTCGACGGCGTCGACCTCGAGGTGCGCGAGGGCACCGTGCTCGGCCTGCTCGGCCCGAACGGCGCCGGCAAGACGACGACCGTGCGGATCCTCGCGACGCTGCTGAAGCCGAATGCCGGCACGGCGCGCGTCGCCGGCTTCGACGTGCTCCGCGAGCCGCAGTCGGTGCGGAAGGCGATCGGACTCTCCGGCCAGTACGCGGCCATCGACGAGAACCTGACCGGGCGCGAGAACCTCTGGATGTTCGGCCGCCTCTACCACCTCTCGAGCCCCGAAGCACGCGTGCGCGCAGACGAGCTGCTGGAGCGGTTCCAGCTCGACGAAGCCGCCGACCGCGTCGCGAAGACGTACTCCGGCGGCATGCGCCGGCGGCTCGACCTCGCCTCAGCACTGATCGGCCGGCCACGCCTGCTCTTCCTCGACGAGCCGACGACCGGGCTCGATCCCCGGAGCCGGCTCGGGATGTGGGACGTGATCCGCGCGCAGGTGCGCGAGGGCGCGACCCTGCTGCTGACGACGCAGTACCTCGAGGAGGCCGACGAGCTCGCGACCGAGATCGCGGTCGTCGACAAGGGCAAGATCATCGCCCGCGGCACGGCCGACCAGCTCAAGTCGCAGGTCGGCGGCGAGCGGATCGAGGTCGTCGCACACGACGCCGCCGAGCTGCCGCGCGCGGCGCTGCTGCTCGCGCCCGACGGCACCGCCACGGTCGAGGAGCACATGCGCCGGATCACGATTTCCGCCCACGGCGGCGCGACCCACCTCATCGACGTCGTCCGGAGATTGGGCGACGCCGGGATCAAGATCGACGACATCGCGTTGCGACGGCCGACGCTGGACGACGTCTTCCTCGAGCTGACCGGCCACGTGGCCGAGGAGCTGCCGGACGAGGAGGAGGAGGCCGCGTGACGCGAGATCCGCGTGGCCGTGAACGACGGCCTGATCATGACCTGGCGGAACCTGAAGCGGGTGCCGCGGATCCCGGAGCTCGCGATCTTCGCGATCCTCCAGTCGATCATGTTCGTGCTGCTGTTCGCCTACGTCTTCGGCGGCGCGATCCCACTCCCGGGCGGCGGCTCCTACCGCGAGTACCTGATGCCGGGGATCTTCGTCCAGACGCTCGGCTTCGCCTCGATCACGACCGCGATCGCGGTCACCGACGACATGGCGAAGGGATTGATCGACCGCTTCCGCTCGCTGCCGATGGCGCGCTCGGCGGTGCTCAGCGGCCGCACGGTCTCGGACGTGATCTACAACGCCGGCATCCTCGTCGTGCTGATGCTGTCCGGCCTCGTCGTCGGCTGGCGCGTCAACAACGGCCTCGTCGACTTCCTGCTCGCCGTCGCGCTGTTGCTGTTCTTCACCTACGCGATGGCATGGATCGGCGTCCTGATCGGTCTGCTGGTGCCGTCGGTCGAGGTCGGCCAGCAGCTCGGCTTCCTGATCATCTTCCCGCTCACGTTCCTGTCGAACGCCTTCGTCCCGGTGAGCACCCTCCCCAGCTGGCTGCAGCCGATCGCGGAGTGGAACCCGTTCAGTGCGCTCACCGCGGCGACGCGTGAGCTCTTCGGGAACCCGAATCCGTTCACGACCGGCTTCCCCGGCGAGCATCCGATCGAGCTCTCCCTGATCTGGACGATCGGCCTGCTCGTCGTCTTCGCGCCGCTCGCGGTGCGGAAGTACCGCTCGATCGACCGTTAGCGGACAATTCCCCGCGTGGAGAGCGGGGCCAGGCTGGACGCGAGCTGCGCGCGGGCCGCTGGCGAGGCGGCAGCGTAGAGGCGTTCGCCGCAGGCGGAGGAGACGCGCCGGCGACGCTCGAGGGGCTGAGCTGGGCTGCGTGGTGGCTCGACGACGCGGAAGCGGTCTTCGACGCCCGCGAGCGGGCCTACCGCCTCTACCGCGCCGCCGGAGACGACGCCGGCGCCGCGCGGATGGCGACGTGGCTCGCGGCGGACGAGTTGGACTTCCACGGCGCCGCCACCGTCGCCGGCGGTTGGCTCCAGCGGGCCCGTCGGCTGCTCGAGCCGCTCGACGCCGGCCCGGATCACGGCTGGCTCGCCTTCCACGAGGGCTACGTCGCGCACGCGAGCGGCGACGGCGGCGCGGGCCGTCGAGCGCGGCGTCACCGCGGCCGCGGCTCGGACGCCGCTTCGATGTCCCCGACCTGGAGATGCTCGGCCTCGGCCTCCAGGGTGCGGCGCTGGTCGCGTCCGCCCACGTCGAGGACGGCATGCGCTACTCGGCCTCGATGTAGGTCCAGACGGCGTCGAACGAGCCACCGCCGAAGACGCGCTCGACGCTCTCGCCGAGCAGCCGCAGCCGGTCCGCCACGGCTTCCGCGGTCGGCGGCTCCCCTTCGATCCGCTCCGAGCCGCCGACCCAGCCGAGCACGCCTTCGTGGTAGGCGCTGAGGAACGCCGTCCACTCGGCGGTGTCTGCCGCGATCGTGCGGTGCTCGACGCGGTCGACGCGGAAGCCGGCCGCCTCGAGCGCGTCGACGTAATGCGAGAGCGGCCGGACCGGGAGGAAGAACTTGCGTCGCAGCTCGCCGTACGCGGCCCGGCGAGCGTCGTCGTCGAGCCCGCTCCGGTAGGGCGCGTAGCGATCGTCCGTCCGGACGAGATCCTCTGCGGCCGCGTTGATCGCCTCGACCGTCTCGTCGATGATCCAGCTCCCCTCCGGCAGCTCGGGCACGCCGATGTTCCCCGACTGGACGAACGCCCTGCCGCCGGGACGAAGCAACTCGCGCCAGGAGCGGAGCGTGTCCTCGAGGTCGTAGTAGAGGTGGATCGCGTTCGTCGACGAGACGGCGTCGACACCCCGCTCGAGCAGCGGCGCCTCGAGCACCTCCTGCACGGTCTCGAGCCGCCGCTCGTCCCTCAGATAGCGGATCAGCCGGAGCGCGACGCGTTCGTCGCCGCCGAGCTTGTCGAGCGCGACCCGGAGGAACTTCGGCGACGCGTCGACGATCAGGATCCCGATCTCGGGACCGAGCTGCTGCAGCAGTCGCTCGGCGAGGATGCCGGTGCCGCCGGAGTAGTCGAGCAGGACGTCGCCGGGACGTAGCTCCGCGGCCAGCCGCTCGAGCGTCGGGTCGAGGTTGCGGTACCAGCCGTGGTCCTGGACGGTGTCGTAGGTGAGCGCGAGCGTCTCCGGCGGCTGTTCGACCCAGTCGTCGTCGGGGATGCGACTGAACCCGGCCGGCCAGATGTCGGCCACTACTCCGCTTCCGCCTGCGTCGCGGCGAAGAGCTCCCAGTCGCCCGGAACACCGCGCAGTGCGTGGACGCCGCGCTCCTGGAACTCGATCCGGGAGCCCGCGGTGAGGTCCTTCACCGTCCGCGTGACCAGTACCTCGCCCGCGGTCCCGAGCGCCGCGACCCGGGCACCGATGTGGACGGCGATGCCGCCGATCCCCTCCTCGACGAGCTCGACCTCGCCGGTGTGGACGCCCGCGCGCACGTCGAGGTTGAGGGCCGCCAGCTCCGCGACGATGGCGAGCGCGCAGCGGACCGCCCGTGCGGGGCCGTCGAAGGTGACGAGAAAGCCGTCGCCTGCCCGATCGATCTCTCGCCCGTCGTAGCGTGCGAGCAGCCGCCGCACGACCTCGTTGTGCTGCTCGAGCAGTTCCCGCCAGCGCAGGTCGCCGAGCTCGGCGACACGCCCGGTCGAGCCGACGAGATCCGTGAAGAGAATCGTCAGCAGGACGCGGTCGGGCTCGCGGATCGGCCTGTCGCCCGTGACGAATGCGGCCACCTCGTCGACGAGTGCGTCCTGGTCGCCGAACCACGGCAGGTAGTCGCGGCCGGGGACGGTCACGAACGCGGCATCGGGAATCCGCTCCGCGACCCACCGCCCTTCGGCGACCCCGTCGACGTCGACACCGCCCTTGGGCAGCTTGGCGTCCTCGCGCACGAGCACCAGGGTCGGCACGTGGACGTGGGGAAGGATCGCGCGAACGTCGACGGCCGCGCTCATCTCCGAGTAGACCCGGAACGCCGCCGGACTTCCGGATCCCCGCAGGACGCGGGCGGTCCAGTCGACGATTCGCTCGTCGCCCGCAACCGACGGGGCAAGCCGGGCGAGCCACTCGGCGGCGAACTCGGTCGTGCCCCAGAGACGCGTCGACCGCTCGCGCCAGGCCTGCTGCTGCTCCGGCGTCGACCCCCACGGATAGTCGTCCGTGCGCAGGCCTGCCTTCGCGCTCGGGCTGTAGAGAACGAGCGACGACGTCCGCTCCGGATAGGTGGCCGCGAAGAGCAGGGCGATCGGGGTCCCGTAGCCCTGGCCGAGCAGGGCTGCCTGCGCGAGCCCGAGATCGTCGAGCACGGCGCGGATGTCGTCGATTCGCTCCTCGAGCGACGGCACGCTCTCCTTCGTGACCCGGTCGGAGAGCCCGATTCCCCGCCGATCGAAGACGATGACGCGGCTGAAGCTCGCGAGCCGCCGGAGAAACCGCTCCACCGCCGGCTCCTCCCAGTAGAGGTCGAGCTGAGACACCCAACCGGGCACCCAGACGAGGGCGGGGCCGACGCCGAACGCCTGATAGGCGATCCGGAGCTCGCCGCTCGTCGCGTAGTGGGTCTCGGGTCTGATCCTCACCTCACTGACCGAAGTAAAGCGCCTTGGTCGCGAGCGATGAGTTTTGCCACCCGCTGCGGTCTCAATCCTCGACAACGCGCGAATGGGAGGACGACATGGGAGGCGCAACCATGACGAGATTGGATGAGCGATTCACGGCCGTCCTGCAGAAGAGCCCCGCCAAGGGCGGCTGGACGTACGTCGTCTGGCCCGCGTCGGTCGAGTTCTTCGGCACTCGTGGGCTCGTGAAGGTGCGAGGAACGATCGACGGTCATCCGTTCCTGAGCTCTTTCATGGCGATGGGCGACGGCACGCACAAGCTTCCGGTCAAGGCCGAGATCCGCAGGGCGATCGGCAAGGAAGCCGGAGACACCGCGACGATTCAACTGGACGAGAGGCTCGACCACTAGGCTCGCGGGATGGGGAAACCACGGGTCGCGCCGTACCCACCGCAGCCCGAGGAGGACGCCGACGCTCCGACCGAGCTCGGCGAGCTGTCGACGTCGCGATCGCAGGAGTCGATTGGGCGAACAGCCGCCCGGTTCGCGGCTTCGAGGCCCGCCGGGCCGAGCTGCGCAGCTGCCGCCTGACAGGCTCGGAGCTCGCCGAGGCCAAGCTGAGCGACGTCACGTTCGACGACTGCCGCCTCGACCTCGTCAACCTTCGCTTCTCGAAGCTCGAACGCGTCGTCTTCCGCGATTGCCGCATGACCGAGTGCGACTTCGAAGAGGCGGCGCTGAAGGACGTCCTGTTCGAGCGCTGCCAGCTTCGGGAGGCGACGTTCTCGTCAGCAGCCTTGCAACGGGTCGAGCTGCGGGGATGCGACCTCGCCGGTCTCCGAGGCGTCGACTCGCTGCGCGGGGCTCGGATGCCCTGGAGCGACGTGCTCGAGAACGCGCCCCTGTTCGCGCTCGCGGTCGGGATCGAGATCGTCGAGTGAACGGCGCGCTGCCAACCTGCAGAAATGTCGATCCCGGTCGGATCCGTTCGTCATCCATACGTAAGGCTGGATCCGACGACGAGAAGGAGCGACGATGAAATACCTGCTGCTGGTCTGCTGGGACGCCGAGAGGATGGACGCCCAGACCGAGCCCGACCCGACCGACACTCCGGACGAGGAGAGCTTCCCCTGGCTGGACGACCTCCAGGCGCGGGGCAGCTGGATCACCGGCGACCAACTCGCTCCGCCGCGCCGGGCCCGCTCGGTCCGGGTCCGCGACGGCAAGCCGATCGTCACCGACGGTCCCTTCGCCGAGACCAAGGAGGCGGTCGGCGGGTTCGACATCATCGAGTGCGGCAGCCTCGAGGAGGCGGTCGAGATCGCGGCCGGGCACCCTGTCGCGCAGACCGGAACGATCGAAGTGCGACCGCTCTGGGGGAACTGATCAGGCCAGCGTGTCCGAGCTCAGCTTGCCGCTTCGCCGAGCAATGCTCGTGCGGCTTCCTGATCTGACGGATGCACGAGGATCTCGCGCTGGCCGGCGGCCGTGAAGTCCTCGAATTGGGAGTCGATCGCATCCGTGTCGCGATAGCCGCACTCGATCCCGGCCGAGCGCAGGAGACCGCACACGATCTGGGCCTCGGGCTCGTCGGATACCACCTTCACCACGACCGCTTCCTCCATGGCCGCAGCGTACACCGGCGCTCCCAGCAGGCCCGCGGTTGGTGGCTCGTTCGCTTTACTCGTCCGAGGCGTCGGCCGCGGCGCGGTCGGCGATCTCGTGCACGACCGACGCGTCGGCCAGCGTCGTCGTGTCGCCGAGCGGGCGGTTCTCCGCCACGTCGCGCAGGAGGCGGCGCATGATCTTGCCCGAGCGGGTCTTCGGCAGCTCCGGCGTGAAGACGATGTTCGCGGGCTTCGCGATCGGGCCGATCTTCGCGGCGACGTGGTTGCGCAGCTCCTCGAGCATCTCGAGCGAGCCTTCGTCGCCGCCCTTCAGCGTCACATAGGCGACGATCGCCTGCCCGGTCAGCGCGTCGGCGCGGCCGCAGACCGCAGCCTCGGCCACGCGCGGGTGGTCGACGAGCGCCGACTCGACCTCGATCGTCGAGATCCGGTGGCCGGAGACGTTCATCACGTCGTCGACCCGGCCGAGCAGCCAGAAGTCTCCGTCCTCGTCGATCCGCGCGCCGTCGCCGGCGAAGTAGACGCCCGGGTATTTCGACCAGTACGTCTCGCGGAAGCGGGCATCGTCGCCGTAAATCCCACGGGTCATCGCCGGCCACGGGCGCTTGAGGACGAGGTAGCCGCCACCGCCCGGACCGACCTCCTCGCCGGCCTCGTTGAAGACCCCCGCCTCGACGCCCGGGAACGGCTTCGTCGCGGAGCCTGGCTTCGTCGTGGTCACGCCCGGCAGCGGCGTGATCATGATCATCCCCGTCTCGGTCTGCCACCAGGTGTCGACGACGGGACAGCGATCGCCTCCGACGTGCTCGCGGTACCACATCCACGCCTCCGGATTGATCGGCTCGCCGACCGACCCGAGCAGCCGCAGCGACCCGAGCTCGTGCTTCCCCGCATGCTCGGGCCCCCACTTCATGTGCGCCCGGATCGCGGTCGGCGCGGTGTACAGGATCGTGACCCCGTAGCGCTCGACGATCTCCCACCAGCGATCCTTGTCGGGGAAGTCGGGCGTCCCCTCGTAGAGCACCGAGGTGGCGCCGTTCGTGAGCGGGCCGTAGACGATGTAGCTGTGGCCGGTGATCCAGCCGATGTCGGCCGCGCACCAGTAGACGTCGTCCTCCGGCTTCAGGTCGAAGATCAGCGCGTGCGTCGAGGCGACGCCGACGAGGTAGCCGCCCGTCGTGTGCGCGATCCCCTTCGGCTTCGCCGTCGTGCCGGACGTGTACATCAGGAAGAGCAGGTCCTCGCTGTCCATCGGCTCCGGCGGGCAAGTGGCGGGATCGTCGGAGATATCGAAGTCGTGCAGCCAGTGGTCGCGCCCCTCCTGCATCGGGACGTCGTTGCCCGTGCGGCGGACGACGAGCGCCTTCCGGATCCCAGGCGCATCGGCCATCGCCGCGTCGGCGGTCTGCTTCAGCGGAACGGTCGTGCCGCGACGCCACGCCTCGTCCTGCGTGACCAGCACCTCGCAGCCCATGTCGTTCGCGCGGTCGGAGAGCGAGTCGGCCGAGAAGCCGCCGAAGACGACCGTGTGCGGCGCGCCGAGGCGGGTGCACGCGAGCATTGCCACCGGCAGCTCGGGGACCATGCCCATGTAGATCGCGACCTTCGTCCCCTTGCCGACACCGAGCTCCTTGAGCGCGTTCGCGAAGCGGACGACTTCGGACTGGAGCTGCGCGTAGGTGATCTCGCGGCGATCGCCGTCCGGCTCGCCCTCCCAGTGGTAGGCGACCCGGTCGCCGAGCCCCGCCTCGACGTGGCGGTCGACGCAGTTGTAGGCGACGTTGAGCTTGCCGCCGAGGTACCACTTCGCGTACGGCAGCTCCCACTCGTACAGCTGCGTGAAGGGCTCGAACCAGCTGACTCGCTCGCGGCCCTCGCTCTCCCAGAACTCCTCGAACTCGCGCTCGTAGATGTCGGGCTGCGCGACCGCGAGCGCGGCGAAATCTGGCGGCGGCGGATACCGGCGGTCCTCGACGAAGATGGTTTCGATCGTCTGGTCGGTCACAGCTCGAAGTCGTAGGGGAAGCTCGTCAGCACCTCGGCCCCGCCGGCGGTGACGAGGATCAGATCCTCGAGCCGGACGCCGCCGTACCCGTGACGGTAGAGGCCCGGTTCGAGCGCGATCACGTCGCCCTCGACGAGCGGCTCGCTCTCGACGCGGCCCACGCCCGGCCGCTCGTGCACCTCGAGCCCGACACCATGGCCGGTGGCATGGAAGTAGCCGTCGATGAGGGCCTCGCCGTCCTCTTTGTGCAGCTGCGTCTTGTGACCGTGCTCGTGGAAGAAGTCGCAGACCTGACGGTGGATGTCGCTGCCCTTGACGCCCGGCTTCACCGCCGCCACCGCGATGTCGAGCGCCTCCTTCGCCAGCCGGTGGTACCCGGCGAGCTCCTCCGAGGGCGGGCCGAGCGAGAACGTGCGCGTGAAGTCCGAGTAGCAGGCCGACTCGCGGTCGCGCGGGAAGAGGTCGAAGAGGACGACGTCGTCGGAGGCGATCGGACCCGAGCCGGTCTCGTGCCCCACCGCGGTCTGGGCGCCGTGCGAGACGACGAACTCCTCCGCAGCGGCTCCGTGCTGGCCGAACGCGCGCTCGACCTCGAGCTGGATCCGCTCGCAGGTGAGAGGCTCGCCGCCGAACGTGAGCAACCCGTTCGAGCGCGAGGCGCTCCGCAGCATCTCGACGCCGACCGCGACCCCGGCCTCGACGGCGCGGCAGGCGCGGCGGATCCCGGCCAGCTCGTGCTCGTTCTTGACCCGACGGCGTTCGTCGAAGAAGGGCTGGTCCGCGGTCAGCTCGATCCCGTTCGCCCGCAGGTGGTCGGCATAGCCGAGCGGGAAGCCGTCAGGCGTCGCCGCGCTTTCCAGCCCGAGCTGACGGCAGGCGCCGAGGTAGAGCTCCCGGTCGAGCGCGTAGGTGTCGAGCCCGCGCTTCAGCAGCGCGTCGATGCCGGCATCCTCGAAGGTCAGCACTTCGAGCCCGATCCCCAGCTCGGCGATCCGGCCCGACTCGAGCGAGCTGACGACGACCGACCGCTTCCCGCCGACCTCCGCGTAGAAGAACGGATCCGGCACCGCCAGCGGCACCTCGTGGCGCAGCTCGGGCGAGCGGATCGTGTCGGCGATGATCAAGACGTCGGGCACGGGCCAGATCCTAGTCAGCGGCGAGCGCCGCGAGCTCAGTACCTTCAGCAGCGGTGCGCGGGCCGACGATCGCCGCCGTGACGCCGGGCTGCTCGAGCACCCACGCCACCGCGTGCCGCCGCAGGGTCCTGCCGCGTTCGGCGGCCTCCTCGCGGTGGCGCTCGATCTCGTCGAACCGCTCGGCGAGGCGCGAGCGGCGGCGGAAGTCGTCGGGCTCGAGCGCGTCGAGATCGAAGCCATCCGTGAGGAAGCCGCTGGCGAGCGGTGCCCAGCAGAGCACGCCGATCCCATGGTCGCGGGCGAAGTCGAGGACGCGTGGATCGTCGGGCCGCGCCAGCAGGCTGAGCTGCTCCTGGCACGAGGTGACCGGCGCGACGCGATGTGCACGCTCGACCAGCTCGACAGTGTGATTCGAGAGCCCGGCCCAGCGCACCTTCCCTTCGGCGACGAGCGACTGCAGCTCGCCCCACGACTCCTCGATCGGCGTGTCCTGGTCGATGTCGTGAATCTGGAGCAGGTCGACGTGGTCGACGCCGAGCCGCGCGAGGCTCGCCTCGAGATCGGCGCGGATCGCCTCGGGACGGTTGTCCATCCTCGAAACCCGCTCGGAATCCGGCATCGTCCCGCACTTCGTGAACAGGAGAACGTCGTCGCGCCGGCCTTCGAGCGCGCGCCGCACGATCGTCTCCGCGCGGCCCCAACCGTAGAACGGCGCCATGTCGATCCAGTTGGCCCCGGCGTCGAGCCCGGCCTGGATGGCCGCGATCGCATCGGTCTCGTCCTGACCGCCCCAGTACACCCAGTCCCGACTCGAGCCGATCGGCGCGGTGCCGATGCCTACGACCGTGATCTCGGGCCCGTCTGCGCCGAGCTTTCGCCGCTCCACGGCCGCGATCCTACTCTTGGGTAAGTTTGCTCCCGGTGAACGCAGCGCTGACCGACCTGAAGCAACGGCTCGCGGAGGTCTACGACCTCGAGAAGGCCGTTGCGGTCGTCGGCTGGGACCAGCGGACGATGATGCCGCCGAAGGGCGCGCCGGCGCGGTCGGAGGTGGCGGCGACGCTCTCCGGCATCGCGCACGAGCGCTTCGTCTCGGACGAGATCGGGCGGCTGCTCGACGCGCTCGCCCCGCTCGAGGACGAGCTCGAGTTCGACTCCGACGACGCGAGCCTGATCAGGGTCACGCGCCGCGACTGGGAGAAGGCGCGCCGCGTCCCGCCAGAGCTGGCCGCAGCCTGGGCGCGCGAGGGCGGCAGGGCGCACGTCGCCTGGCTCGAGGCGCGTGAGGCGAACGACTTCTCCGTCTTCCAGCCTGCCCTTCAGCGCGTACACGACGTCGCCCTCCGCTGGGCCGAGCACATGGAACAGGGCGACTCGCCCTATGACGCCTTCCTGGACGAGTACGAGCCGGGGATGACGACGGCCGAGGTGAAGGCGGTCTTCGACGTGCTCCGCCCCGAGCTGACGGCGATCGTGCGCGAGGCCGGCGAGCCGGCGGACGACTCCTTCCTCGAAGGCGACTTCCCGGTCGCGACGCAACAGGAGTTCCTCGCCGGCGTCCTGCGCGACTTCGGCTTCGAGGAAGGCGCCTACCGGCTCGATCCGACCGTGCACCCGTTTGCGACCACGTTCTCGCGCACCGACATCCGGATGACGACGCGCTACAAGCCGACCAACCTGCGCGCGCTCTGGGCCGCGATGCACGAAGCGGGCCACGGCCTCACCTACCAGGGCACCGAGCCGTCGCTTGCGCGCTCGCCGCTCTACGGGAACGCATCGCTCGGGCTCGGCGAGTCGCAGAGCCGCACGTGGGAGAACCTCGTCGGCCGCTCGCTGCCGTTCTGGCGCGGCCGGCTCCCCGAGCTGCAGTCGCTCTTCCCGCAGCTCGAGTCGGTCGACCTCGAGACGTGGTACCGGGGCATCAACCGCGTCGCACCCGGGCTGATCCGCGTCGACTCGGACGAGGTCACCTACTCGCTCCACATCATTCTCCGCTTCGAGCTCGAGCAGGAGCTCGTCGCCGGCTCGCTCGCGCTCGCCGACCTGCCCGAGGCGTGGAACGCGAAGATGAAGGAGCTGCTCGGCGTCGACGTACCCGATGACGCGCGCGGCGTCCTCCAGGACGTGCACTGGACGCGCGCGGCCTACGGCTACTTCCCCACCTACGCCCTCGGGAACGTGCTCTCGGTGCAGATCTGGCGTGCCGTCGAGGAGGAGCTCCTCGACCTCGACGCGCAGCTCGAGGCAGGCGAGTTCGAACCGCTGTACGAGTCGCTGCGCAAGCGGATCTACCGGCATGGGCGCAAGTTCACGCCCGTGGAGACGCTCGAGCGCGCGATCGGCGCGACCGAGATCGACCCGCAGCCGTATCTCGCGTATCTGCGCTCGAAGGTCGCCGGCCTCCAGCCCGCGTAGAATCCGGGGCCATGCGTCGGGGTCTGATGGCGCTCGTCTGTGCAGGCGCGTTCGTCGCGCCGGCCGATGCGGCTTTGCCCCGCTCGACCGTCGACCGGCTCGACGAGGCACGCGGACCGCAGATCCACGTCGTCTACGCCGTGCCCGCCGACGGAGAGGACCGGCGACTGGACGAGACGGGCACGCTGGAGGGCTCCGTCGGCTCCTTCCAGGCCTGGCTCGCCGCCGAGACCGGCGGCGCCAACCTTCGCTTCGACACCTATCAGGGCTCGCTCGACGTCAGTTTCTTCCGGCTCACGGCGACCGACGCGACGGTCGCCTCGCGCGGCGCGTTCGTGCGCGAGGCGGTCGAGCAGGAGCTGCGCGCAGCGGGTTTCGACCGCCCCGACCGGATCTACGCCGTCTACTACGACGGCTCGAGCACGTACGCCTGCGGCGGTGCCTTCTGGCCGCCGCAGCTGAACGGGAACGCGATCGTGATGTACCTGCGCGGACGGCCGTCGGGCGCGATGTGCGAGTCGAACGGCTTCGCCACTGCCGCGACGCCGCCCACGTATTGGGAGTACGCGATGCTGCACGACATCCTGCACGGGCTCGGGATGGTGCCCACGTGCGCGCCGCACCATCACCTCGCCGGGCACGTCTCCGACTTCGCGAACGACCTGATGTGGGCGGGGAACCAGCCGTGGCTCTTCCCGGCGAAGCTCGACATCGGCCGCGACGACTACTTCGGCCACGGCCGGACCGACTGCGCCGACCTGGCGCGCAGCCCGTACCTGACGACGAATCCGCCGCCGCCGCCCGTGCTCGCCGTGACGATGTTCCGCGCCGGCACGCGCGCGCAGCCGGGCAAGGGGCTCGACGCAATCCTCGAGGTCAGCCTCGACGGCGCGCGCGTGGCTGCCGGGTCGGCGCTCTGCACCGGCCGCCTCGGCACGCGCGCCCTCCGCGCCGTCTCGGTCTCGTTCGCGGCGAGCGCGGCTCGCTGCCGCTGGCGCTTCCCGGCCGGCTCGAAGGGCAAGCGGTTCCGCGGCACCGTGCGGGCGACGGTCGGCAGCCTCAGCGCCACCCGTTCGTTCAGCCGAATCGTCCGCTAGCGGCCGTCCGTAGACTCAGGCTCGTGGAGGACGTCCTTCGGCGCGCGCAGGGCCTCGTCGAGAGCTTCGAGGAGCTCGTGCGCACGGAGCTGCCGCCCGAGGCCGAGATCTTCGACGCGCACGTCCATCTCGGCACCGACATCGACGGCATGCGCGGCGACCTCGACGAGCTGCTGCGGATCCAGCGGGCGCACGCGATCACGCGCTCGTTCATGTTCTGCCTCGACGAGCCCGACCGGCACCCCGGCTTTCGAGCGCCGAACGACCGGTCACTCGCGTTTGCGGAGCGAAGCGGCGGCGAGCTCGTGCCCTTCGTCCGCCTCGACCTGACCGAGAGCCCGATCGAGGAGGCGGTGCGCTGCCTCGACCGCGGCGCCGGCGGGATCAAGCTGCATCCGCGCGCACAGAAGTTCCTGCTCGACGACGAGCGGCTCGCGCCGATCTTCGAGCTCGCAGCCGACCGCAAGGTGCCGATCCTGATCCACGGCGGCCGCGGCCTGCCGCCGATCGCCGACGCGCTCGCACGCCTGATGGACGCGTACGAGCCGCAGCTGATCATCGCCCATGCCGGCATCGCCGACCTCGCCGCGCTCGCGCGTCACTTCTCGGGCCGGCCGGGCGTGTTCTTCGACACCTCGGTCTGGAGCCCGCTCGACCTGCTCGACCTCTACCGGCTCGTCTCGCCCGAGCAGGTGCTCTACGCCTCCGACTACCCCTACGGGACGCAGCCGGCCTCGCTCCTCGCTTCGCTCCGCACCGCAAGGATGGCTGGGCTGGACGACGAGCAGCTGCGTGCGATGCTCGGCGGCAGCGCGCGCCGGATCGCGGCGGGCGAGGAGGCGCTCCCGCTGACCCCGCCGCGGGGGCCGCAGGACATCGCGCACCCGCTGACGTTCGCGCGGATCCACCAGTACCTCTCGATGGCGACGCCGCTGCTCTGGATGCGGCAGGCGGACACGATCGGCGTGCTCGGCCTGGCCCTGAACGCCTGCGACGAGCGCTCGAACGGGCACCGCGAGGACACGGAGCGGATCCGCGAGCTGCTCAGCGCCGCGCGGGATCTCTGGCGCCTCTTCCCCGAGGCAGACGACGAGGCGGAGCGCGTGCGCACGGCCCGGATCGCCTTCCGGCTCGTCCACCTCGCGAACATCACGGCGGTGACGTCGCGTGTCTAGCCTCAGGGTCAACGGCCACGACCACGCCTTCGAGGCGCCGGTCGGGCAGACGCTCGCCGAGACGCTGCGTGACGGACTCGGCCTGACGGGGACGAAGATCGCCTGCGCCGAGGGGCACTGCGGCGCCTGCACGGTGCAGCTCGACGGCATTCCCGTGCTCAGCTGCATCACGCTCGTGCACACCGTCGGCGAGCGCGAGGTGACGACGATCGAGGGGCTCAAGGATCATCCGCTCGTGGACGCGTTCGTCCGCACCGACGCGCTCCAGTGCGGCTTCTGCACGCCGGGCCAGATCGTCTCTGCCGCCGCACTCGTGGCCGACACTCCCGAGCCGTCGAGCGAGGAGATCAAGCACCGCATGGCCGGCAATCTCTGCCGTTGCGGCACCTATCCCCGCATCGAGGAGGCGATCTCCACATGGAGGGCCTGAGATAGCGCGGCTGATCAAATCCGAGAAGGAAGTCGAGGGCCGCTACGAGGAGGTCTGGACGCTCGTCGAGGAGGACGCGCTCGTCCAGTGGCCGGCCGGCCCCGGGGCCGTCGTCGGCAGGGACGCGCCGCGGCTCGACGGCTACGAGAAGGCGCGCGGCGAGGCGCGCTACACGGGCGACGTCAAGCTCTCCGGGATGCTCGAGAGCGCGATCGTGCGCAGCCCGCACGCACGGGCGCGGGTGCAGCGGATCGACCTCGCCGCGGCGGCAGCCGCTCCCGGCGTGCTGGCGGTCGTCGGCCCGGGCGAGGTCTGGGGCATCGACGAGGAGGTGCATTTCGAAGGCGCGGCCGTTGCCGGCGTCGCGGCCGAGACGCTCGCTCAGGCGCGGGCCGCGGTCGAGCTGGTCGAGATCGAGTGGGAGGAGCTCGAGCCGCTGCTCGATGCCGACGAGGCGGTCGAGCGCGGCTCGCTGATCCAGGAGTCGCGCCGCTACCAGCGTGGCGACTACGAGCGGGGCCTCGCCGAGGCGGCGGCCGTCGTCGAGGCCGAGTACACGACCCAGACGCTGAACCACAACCCGCTCGAGACGCACCAGTGCGTCTGCGAGTGGCGCGGCGACAGCCTCGACGTCTACGTCTCGACTCAGTACATCTGGGGGCTCCGCCGCGACCTGGCCGAGAGCCTCGGCCTGCCGCAGGACAAGGTGCGGGTGATCTGCGAGTTCATGGGCGGCGGCTTCGGCGCCAAGAACGGAGTCGGCAACTACCTCGTGCTCGCAGCCGAGCTGGCGAAACGGACGCGGCGGCCGGTGCGCTGCGCGCTCTCGCGCCGCGAGGAGAACGTCGTCGGCGGCAACCGCAACGCGACGCGCCAGCGCGTGACCGCCGCGGCGCGGGCGGACGGGACGTTGACCGCGCTCGGAGGCGAGTACACGTGCGCGCTCGGCTGGGAAGGCTGGCTGCCGCCGACCGCCGGGCCGACGCAGCTGCTCTACGCCTGCGAGAACGTGAAGACGGTCGAGCACGGCGCGAAGCTGAACATCCCGCCGATGGCCGCCTTCCGCGCGCCCGGCTTCGTCGAGGGGACGTGGTCGCTCGAGTGCATGCTCGACAAGCTCGCGGCGCAGCTCGGGATCGACCCGCTCGAGCTGCGGAAGCTCAACTACGCGCATGCGGACGCGATGGACGGCCGCCCCTTCTCGTCGAAGAGCCTGATGGAGTGCTATCGCCGCGCGGAGCCGCACTGGGCGCGGCGACAGGAGGTGCGCGCGCGCTCGGACGAGGTCTGGAAGCGCGGCATGGGGATGGCGAGCCAGATCTGGTACGGCGGCGGCGGCCCGCCCAGCTACGCCTGGGTGCGCCTCGGCTCCGACGGCCGCGCGAACGTCGTCACGGCGATGCAGGACATCGGCACGGGCACCCGCACGGCGATGGCGATGATCGCGGCGGAGGAGCTGGGCCTGCCGCTCGACCACGTCGAGGTGCAGATCGGCGACTCGGCCCGCGGCCCGTTCGCGTCGATCTCCGGCGGCTCGTCGACGCTGCCCTCGATGGGCCCGGCCGTGCGCTCGGCCGCAGCCGATGCCGCGCGCCAGGTGGTCGAGCTGGCAGCGCAGCGCTACGATCGAGAGGAGCGGCTGCTGTCGCTGAAGGGCGGGCGGATAGTTTCCACCGACGGCGGCAGCTGGCCGCTCGATGAGATCACCGGCCTGCTCGACGACGGTCAGATCCTCGGCAAGGGCGCCCGTGGCCCGAATCCGACCGGCATGCGCGTGCTCACGTTCGGGATCCAGCTCGCCGAGGTCGCCGTCGACGTCGGCACCGGCGAGGTACGGGTCGAGAAGGTGATTGCGATCCACGACGTCGGCCGCGTGATCAACCCGCTCGGCGCCCGCAGCCAGATCGAGGGCGGGATCATCCAGGCGCTCGGTCACACGTTCTCGGAGCACCGGCTCGACGACCCGCGCACCGGCACGGTGCTGACGAAGACGCTCGATGCCTACAAGCTGCCGACGATCGCCGACGTGCCCGAGATCGTCTGCGACCTCGTCGACGTCCCCGACGAGCACCTGACCAACCTCGGCTCGAAGGGCCTCGGCGAGCCGCCGATCGTGCCCACCGCTGCGGCGATCGCAAATGCGATCCGAGACGCCACCGGCGCCGACGTCACCTCGCTGCCGATCACGCGCGAGGAGATCCTGCGCGCGCTCCGCGAGGCCGAGGCGCGGCGGAGGAAGGAGCCCGTTGCAGCTGGAGCGGCCTAGCTCGTCCGCGCAGGCGGTCGCCGCGCTCGCGGGCGGGCGGGCGCTGGCGGGCGGCACCGAGCTGGTGCCGCTGCTGCGCGACGGGATCGTCGAGGCGGAGACGCTCGTCGACGTGCGCGAGGCCGTGCCTCGCGGGGTGTCCGGCCGCACGATCGGTGCCGGCACGACGCTGGCGGAGCTCGAAGCGTCGACCGAGATCCCGGCGGCGCTGCGCGAGGCCTGCCGCCTGGCGGCGTCGCCGCAGCTCCGGAACATGGGCACGATCGGCGGCAACCTGCTCCAGGCGACGCGCTGCTGGTACTGGCGGCTCAAGTTCCCCTGCAGGCTGCACGGCGGCGACACGTGCCACGCGCAGGAGGGCCAGCACCGCGAGCACGCCTTCTTCGGCAACGACTTCTGCGCCTCGGCGCATCCTTCCGACCCCGCGGCCGCGCTGCTCGCGATCGGCGCGCGCATCCGTACCGACCGGCGCGAGCTGGAGCTCTCCGAGCTCTACCGCCTGCCCACGGAGGACGACCGCTCGACGACGACGCTCGCTCCCGACGAGCTGATCCTCGAGCTCGAGCTGCCCGAGGTCGAGGCGAGCACCTACCTGAAGGCGATGGACCGGCAGCGGTGGGCGTTCGCGCTCGTCGGCGTGGCGGCGGCGCGGGTCGGCGGCGAGACGCGGATCGCGCTGGCCGGTGCCGCGCCGATCCCGTGGCTCCTCTCGGCGCCCGACGAGCTCGACCGCGCCACGCCGCTCGCGGGGACGGCGTTCAAGGTCGAGATCGCGCGCACGCTCGTGGCGCGAGCGACCGCGGCGCTCTAGATACGATCGGCGATCGTCATGCGGCGCAGCCTCATTCCCCTCCTCCTCGTGCTCGTGCTGTCGCTCGCCGGCTGCGGCGGGGATGACGAGCCCGAGTCGTCGGCGGGCACGAATGCGACGACCGAGGCATCGTCCTCCGGCGACGACGGGTGCGAGACGGTCGAGGCGCCCGCGGCCAAGCCCGACGGCGGCCAGACGGCGCCGACCGGCTCGCTCGACGCGGGGAAGACGTACAAGCTGGTCGTCTCGACGAGCTGCGGCGACTTCACGATCACGCTCGACCCGAGCCTGGCGCCGAAGACCACGGCTTCGCTCGTCTCACTCGCGGAGGCCGGCTTCTACGACGGCACGACCTTCCACCGCGTCGTCCCCGGCTTCGTGATCCAGGGTGGCGACCCGACGGGTACCGGCACCGGCGGCCCCGGCTACACGACCGTGGACGCACCGCCCACAGACACGCAGTACACCGAGGGCGTCGTCGCGATGGCGAAGTCGGCGGCGGAGCCGTCCGGGACCTCGGGCAGCCAGTTCTTCGTCGTCACGGCGCCCGACGCGGGCCTGCCGCCCGACTACGCGGTCGTCGGCACGGTCACGGAGGGCATGGAGACGGTGAGCGCGATCGAGGCGCTGGGAACCGGTGACGGGCCGCCCTCTCAGCCCGTCGTGATCGAGAAAGTGACCGTCGAGACAAGCTGATGGTCGGCGCCGTCGTCCTCGCCGCAGGTGCAGCGACGCGGTTCGGCGCGCCGAAGCAGCGACTGCTCCTCCCCGCCGTGCTCGAGCACGTGCAGGGCCTCGACCAGGTCGTCGTCGTCGCCGGCGCGTACCCGCTCGAGGGCGCAATCGACTGCGCCGACTGGGAGCGTGGCCCAGGCGCATCGCTCCGCTGCGGCCTCGCCGCGCTCGCGCCGGAGGTCGAGGCCGCAGTCGTCGTGCTCGCCGACGGCCCCTCGCTCGCCCCGGCCGCGATCGACCGTGTCGTCGCCGAGTGGCGCGCGAGCGGTGCGCCGGTCGTCGCCGCGAGCTACGGCGGTGATCGCGGCCATCCGCTCGTCGTCGCCCGCTCCGCCTGGCCCGACATCCCCGACGAGGGCCTGCGTGCCTTCGAGCCGCGACTCGTGCCGTGCGACGATCTCGGCGAGCCGGGCGACGTCGACTATCCCGAGGATCTGCCGGAAAGGTTCAGGAGTGCCGCCGACGAACCGATGTAACAGGCAATGGAGCTCGTCCGTCCCGTCCCCCAGAACCTCGAGCTCGTCTCGACGCGCAACGCGCTGGCCGCAGCGCGCCTGCATCGGCGCCTGACCGTCGACGAGGCCGCACGGCGAGCGGGCCTCACACCCGACCAGGTCGAGTGGCTCGAGGAGGGCCGCGTCTACCGCTTCCCGTCGACCGACCACGCGATCGAAGCGACGCTGCTGCTCGCCTCGGCGCTCGACGTCGGCCAGCGCGAGGCCCGCGAGCTCGCCGGACTCCCCGTGCCGCCGCGGCCGCTGGACGTCAATCCGGCCGCGCGCCTCGTCGGCGTCGCTGCGCTCTCGGCCGCGCTGATGGCCTTCGTCGCGTTCGTGCTCGTCCCCGCCGTGGCGGGCAAGCCGGCGCCGACGGTCGATCCGGTCGTGGCCCAGGCGGCAACGCTGCCGAAGCCGTGGAAGATCCAGGTCGAGGTGCTGAACGGCGCCGGCGACATCAACTGGACGCGCCAGGTCGGCAGCAAGATCCAGTCGCTCGCCTACACGGTCAAGAAGGTCGGACGGGCCGACAGGTTCGACTATCCGCAGAGCACCGTCTATTACTCGCCCGGCGGCCGGCTCGTCGCGATCCGCCTCGCGCGCCAGCTCGGCTTCGTCACCCGCCCACTCCCGGGCGGCACGAACCCGAACCGCCTGGTCGTGATCGTCGGCCCGCACCGCGGGCCTGGCTAGACGTTAGAGGCCGTCGGCCGTCGGGCCGCGAAGCTCGATCAGCTTCGCGAGCAGGCCGGCGGGCATGCGCTCGCTGGCGGTCGTGCGGATGTAACGGCGGAGATGCGCCTCGAAGCGATAGCGGCGGCGGCAGTACTCGCAACCACCGAGATGCCCTTCCGCAATCGTGACCTCGGCGGGCGTGAGGTCGCGGTCGAGGTAGCCCTGGAGCAGCTCCTCGCACTTCTCGCAGTCGGCGTCCCGGCTCATGTCAGGCTCTCCTCCGCCAGCGTCTTCTTCAGGATACGGCGGCCGCGGTGCAGGCGCGACATCACGGTCCCGATCGGGATGTCGAGGATCTGGGCCGCGTCGGCGTAGCTGAACTCGCCCAGGTCGACCAGGACGACGACGTCGCGGAAGTCGTGCGGGAGCTCCGCGAGCGCGTTCACGACGCCGCCCTGCGAGAGCCGCTCGACGACCTGCTCCTGCTCGAGCGCCTGCTCGCCCTCGACGGCGGCGAGCCGGTTCGCGAGGTAGTAGTCGCTCTCCTCGAGCGGCTGCGAGTCGGGAGTGCGCTGGATCTTGCGGCCGCGATCGGTGTTCAGGTTGGTCAGGATCCGCAGCAGCCAGGCGCGCATGTTCGTGCCTGGCGTGAACGACTTCCAGCTTCGAAACGCTCGCGCATAGGTGTCCTGAACCAACTCTTCGGCCTCCTCTCGCGTACCGACCATTCGGCGCGCGACGCGGTAGACCTGGTCGGCGAGCCCGAGCGCCTCCTCCTCGAAGCGGACACGCTCCCGGGCTTCGTTGGCAATCCGCCGCCCGGCGTCCTCCTCTGGCTCGGCTGCGCCGGACTCACTCACCCGGCCACCCTAACAATCGGTCTGACGGGGTGAAGAACGCCCGTGAGGCCGTGCCTATTCCCTGCTCAGACCTGCTCGACCTCGGGAAAACCGCCACGCTTGAGCGTCTCGACGATCGCGTCGCGGCTCGTCAGGCCGTCGTCCCAGCTGAGCGAGACCTGGCCCATCAGGTTCGCGTTCGCGGCCTCGATCCCGTCGACCTGGCGCAGCGTGCCCGCGAGCCGGCCGACGCACCGCTCGCAGCGGACGCCGCTGACCTGGATCACGTCGCTGACGGTGGCCATTTCCCTAGCCTAGCGAGAGCTCCGCGTCCGCCTGCTCGATCAGGAGCGGATCGTGGGTGGCGCAGATCACGGTCGCGCCGGTCGTGCGGGCGACGTCGGCAAGGAGCGCGCCGAGGGCGAGCGCGTTGGCGCCGTCGAGCCGCGCCGTCGGTTCGTCGGCGACGATCACGCGTGGTCGCACGGCGACGGCCCGGGCGAGGGCGGCGCGCTCGCGCTGGCCGGCGGAGAGTTGGGCAACGGGCCGGTCGGCGTGCTCGGCGAGCCCGACTGCGGCCAGCGCCGGCCCGGCGCCGCCGTTCGGAAGCCCACGGAGCTCGAGCGCCAGCTCGACGTTCTCGCGCGCGCCGAGAAAGGGTGTGAGCCCAGTGGTCTGGCCGACGAAGGCGAGCCTCGTCCGCCGCATCTCCGCCCGTCCGGCCCGGTCGAGCCCGGCGAGCGAGACGCCGTCGAGCAACACGTCACCCTCGTCCGGCAGCTCCAGCCCTGCGAGCAGGAGCAGCAGCGTCGTCTTCCCCGAGCCCGACGGCCCGGTCACGACGGTGAGCTTCCCGGGCGCAAAGACGGCGTCGAGCCGTTCGAAGGGCGTCGCCGAGCCGAACCGCTTCGTCAGTCCCCTCGCCTCGACGATCGGAGCTTGTGTTCCTGTAACACAAGCTCCCTGGGCGGCTCCTGGAGCGGGCTGGGGAGCTTGTGACACAGTCACACTTTCTCCGGCCGGCTGGAGGACGACCTCGGCGCCGCGGAGCTCGGCGGTCGCGTGGCGGTCGATTCCGGCCGAGCGGAGCACGTCCTCGGGCAGGCGGAGCCAGCCGCCCCGGCCGACGACGATCGCGCCGTCGCCGGACGCGCCGGCGACGCGCTCGTCGGAGATGCGCCCGTCGCGGACGTGGATGACGCGGTCGGCCCGCTCGGCCGAGGCGGGGTCGTGGCTGACGACGAGCGCGGTGCTGCCCGACTCGCGCACGAGCTCGGCGATCAGCGCGAGCACGTCACGCGCGGTCGCGGCGTCGAGCTCGCCGGTCGGCTCATCGGCGATCAGGAGCTCGGGACGGCTCGCGAGCGCGGCGCAGAGCGCGACCCGCTGCTGCTCGCCGCCGGAGAGCTCACGTGGATGAGCGTCGCGGCGCGCGCCGAGCCCGACACGCTCGAGCAGCTCGTCGGCGCGCGCGTGGCGCTGGTCCGCGGGCATGCCCGCCAGGCCGAGCTGGATCCCGACGAGCTCGCGCGCGGTCAGCTCGCCCGCGAGCGCACGCCAGTAGTGCTGGTCGGCGTAGCCGATCGCGCGCGAGCGGAAGCGGGCCGCTCCCCAGCCGCTGAGCGCACCGACGTCGACACCGGCAACGCGGACGGAGCCGGCCGACGCGCGGTCGAAGCCGGCGACGATCCGGAGCAGGGTCGACTTGCCCGAGCCGCTCGGGCCGAGCACGACGCAGAGCTCTCCCTGCTCGACGGCCAGGCTGAGCCCCTGCAGCGCCGCGACGCCGCCCTCGGGCGAGGGATAGACGCGGAAGAGATCCTCGATCTGGACGAGCGCGCTCACTCGAGAGCCTCCGCGCGCGCGGGCGCCGGGGCGGCGAACGCTCGCCGCGTCGCGACGAGGATCAGCGCAGCGGCCGCGAGCGCATAGAGGACGACCGCCGCCGCGACGACGGCCGCGTCGACGTCGAGTACGAGCGGCGGCTCGGGCGAGGTCGCACGCGCGGTCAGACCGACGAGATCGGTGACCACGGCCGCTAGCGCAAGCCCTGCCAACGCACCTGCGACGAGCCCTGCCGCGGCGACGGTGAGCGCACGCAGCCGCACGATCCGCCGCAGCAGCGACGGGGACGCGCCCTGCGCTTCGAGGTCGAGCAGCTCGCCGCTCTCGTCGCGCAGGTCGCCGAGCACCGTCAGCAGGATCCCGGCCAGCGCCAGCCCGAGCGCGACGATCGCGGCGACCGCCAGGGCGATCAGCGTCCCGTGCGCGATCGGATCGCGGCGAGCGTCCGCCTCGAGCGCCCGGCGCGACTGGACGGCGAGGACGTCGAACGGCTTCGCCGCGAGCGCACGGTCGACGACGGCCGCAGCATCGGGATCGCGGAGGCGCAGCCAGACCTCGTTCACTCGGCCCGCGCCGGGACGCGCCAGATTCACGGCCGCCGAGAGGGCCTCGCCGTCCCCGACGACCGCCTGGCCGTCCACCCCGGGGAAGCGGCGGACGGTTCCGACCACGCGCACCGTCAGGCGCTCACCCGCGATCTGCAGTGGGAGCAGGCCGCCGTCGTCCGCGGCGGCGGCGAGACGCGGCGTCGCGAGCACCGGCAGCGGCTCCGTCGGCTGCCGAGGCCGGATCCCGGTCGCAACCGTGTTCGTGAGCGTGTAGCGAACGGTCGAGCCGTCGATCCTCGCGCCGCCGACGCCGACCCAGTCCGAGATGCCGCCGGGAACGTCGGGGAGCTCGATCCTCACGGATCCCTGCAGCGCCTGGCCCGCGTCGGCGCCGCGCTCCTGCAGACGAGTGTCCGGCTCGATCGAGATCCCGGCGAGCCTGCCGCCGCGTGCCTCCGCCGGGAGCGGGTCGCCGAGAACGACATGGGCGAAGCGCCCCGTCGGCCCCTCGATCTCGGCGAAGAGCCGCACCGGACCGCCGGCCGTGCGGGCACGGAGGGTGCCGCCGAGCCGGGGGCCGTTTCGCGCCGGCGTTGCCGCGATCCGAGTCGCCAGCTCCTGCCGGGACGCCGGCACCTCGCTGTCGCGCCAGCCGTTCAGGTGCGCGAGCTCGCCGGGATCGATGCCGAGCAGGGTGATCCCGCTCTCGCCCTCGAGCCGGCCGACCCCGCCCGTCAGACGCAGCACCGGCGCCACTTCGACCCCCTGCAGCCGGCCGAACCGCGCCAGCGGCACCGCGTCCTGCACCGGGATCAAGCGCCGCAGGTCTTCCCGGACGACGTAGTCCAGCGGGACCAGGTTCGCTGCCTGGTCGCGCTCGCCGCGGGCGAGCGTCGACCGGTAGCTCTCGGCGAAGAGCGCCAGCCCGAAGCTGACGACGAGGAAAGCAGTCGCTGCGACCGCGTAGCCCGGGTTGCGGGCGAGCGTGAGCGAGGCGATCCGGAGCCCGAGCGAGCGACCCCGCGCGAGCCGCTCGACGAGGCGGAGCGCCGGCCGCAGCAGCCGCGCGACGAGCACGGCCGCGGCGAACGTGACCAACGCCGGGAGCAGCAGCGGCAGGTCTCCGTCGCCGTCTCCACGTGTCACCTCGAGGACGACGAGCGCCGCGGCAGCCAGCGCCGCGGCGTCGAGCAGCCCGAACCGCGTTCGCGCCGCACGCACGCTGACGGCGCCGACCAGGACGGCCGTCGCCGCGGCGGCGACGACAGCCGCGAGCGCCAGACCCTCGCCCGAGAGCACGCTGCGCGCGAGCACGTCCGCCACCGGCGCCCCGGCACGCTGGGCCACGACGGCGCCGCCGAGCAGCCCGACGGCGAGCCCGATCGCGGTCCCGGCCAGTGCGAGGGCGGCCGACTCGGCGACGGTCACGAGCGCGAGCTGCCAGCCGCGCGCGCCGTACCAGGCGAGCCGTCGGCGGGCGGCGAGCAGGTCCGGCCGAAGCGTCATCGCCGCGAGCAGCGCGAAGGCGAAGAGAAGCGCCGCCGCCTCGCCGCCGACGATGCCGAGCCGCCGCCCCGCCGCACGGCTCGTCGCCTGCGCCTCGCGCAGCTCCTCGACGGGCGCGACGAGGTCGAAGCTCGACGAGACGGCCTGCAGCTCGGAGCGCGCGCCCGTTACCGCCGCGGCGAGATCGTCGACCTCCCACAGGCGCGGGCGGCCCGGCGCGAGCGGCGTCACCCAGGCGTAGCTGCGGTAGACGCGATCGAGCGACGGCGACTCGGCCAGTGCTGTGACGCCCTCGGCAAGGAAGAGCGGTGGCGGCGGCGGCCGGTGGTATCCCGCCGCCCGCGCGAGGGATGGGCTCACCGCGGCCTCGGCGAGCGCGTTGTCGGTGGGCGCGAGGAAGTCGCCGAAGAGCATGCGGTTGTCGAGCGCCGCCTCGCCCACCTCGACGAGCTTCAGCCCGTCGAGCCGCGGCAGCCGGCCCTGGCCCCGCAGCCGCACGACCTCGCAGCGCTCCGGCGAGCAGGTGCGTGGCAGCCGGCCCGAGCGCAATGTCACCCAACGGCCGAGATCGTCGACTCCGCCGAGGCCCGCGAATGTGCCGCCGAGCGTGCTCTCGCGGAAGAGGACGAGCGACGTCGCGGAGCCGACATCGGCCCGTGCGAGCGCTCGACGGGCGCGCCGCTCGAGCGCGGGCTGCGGCTCGTCGCCCTGCCCCGGGACGCCGAACCAGACGGCGCGGACCGAGCGCTGGCCGTCCGGGATCCGCTCGACCGCCTGCGCGACCGCGCGGTCCTGCGCGACAAGCGCGCCCGCCCGTCCGCCGAGGACGACCGACGCGCCCGCCGCGATCCCGAGCACGACGAGGACGACCGGCGCGCTCCGCCTGCCGAGCCGCGCTCCGACGAGGCGGAGCGGATAGAGCGCAGCGCGGAGGCTCCTCATGCGCGTGACCGTCTCACGAGATCGGCGGCGACCGCCTCGAGCCCCTTGGCACGGCCGACCTCGAGCTGGCGCAGGGCCTCCGGCGGCTCGCGCAAGGCCTCGACGAGCTCCCACGTGCCGAGCTCGCGGGCCGGCGGCTCGACCGCGTCGACCAGGTGCGCGCCCGGTTCCGGCGGAGCAGCGCAGAGCGCCTGCACGAGCGCAACGAGCGCGGTCGCCCGGTCGACCGACGTCGCCTGGTCAGCGATCCGGATCTCAAGCGTCCCGAACCGAGGATGCGGACGGGCATCCCACCAGATCCGCGTGTAGTCGACGCCGCTCGCGGCGACCGCGGCTTCCCAGTCCGCCGGTGTCGCGAGCGGCGGCGGCGGGCCGCCGCGAGGCAGCCGCCTCAGAGTCTGCAGCCGCGAGGAGAGCGCGCCCGTCTCCTCGCCGGCGAGGTAGGGCGAGTTCGCTGAAAGCCGGAGCAGGTCGCCGAGCCAGGGCCGGATCCCGGCGAGCGTCCGGAGGCACGCGTCGAAACTCTCCATCCCCACATGAACGTGGAGGCCGCAGACGAGCTGGGCCTTCGCGATCGGCCCGAGCTCTTCGACCATCTCCAGGTACCGCGGCTCGTCGACGATCCGCTGCTCCTCGGGGATCGAGAACGGATGGGAGCCCGCCGCGGCGACAACGAGGTCCTCGCGCGCCGCGCGCTCCACGACCAGGCGCCGCAGCCTCACAAGCTCCTCGCGCGTCTCAAAAGCCGTCTCGCAGATCGGTGTGTTCGTCTCGACCAGGCACGAGAAGAGCTCCGTCTTCAGCCCCTCCTCCGGCAGCAGGCGCTCCACCCCGGGGGCGAGCGCGAGCGTCTCCGGGTCGAGCAGCATCAGCTCCTCCTCGACGCCGAGCGTCAGGCTGCGGCCGAAGTTATCGGCCACGAACGGCGTGGACCGGGCGGCCCGCCGCCTCCCACGCGTAGTACGACGCGCTTGCCCCGAAGCCGTTCTCGTACGGGACGACGCGCGGGTTGCGGCCGACCTCCATCGCGCGCTGCGCGTGCCAGAGCAGGTTCGGGTCGTCGCGCTCCTCCCAGACGAGGACGAGATGCGCCGCCGTCATGAAGACGGCGACGAAGGTGCAGCCGGCGGCCGGGCACGGAAACGGATCAGTGCGGACGCAGAACCAGCCGGCATGGTCGTCGTCCGTGTCGTCGACCCAGGGGAGCTCGTGCTCTTCGAGCAACTCGTCCTCCGCGATCAGCGACCCGCGCCTCGGCTCCTGCGATTCCACGGGCAAAGGTTAGACGGATGGGTGGTGTCTCCGGCGGAGTGCGTGGTCACAATGTGCACATGAGCGACCGCGATGTCGCGATTGTGCTGTCGGGCGGGGGCGTGAACGGCGTCTTGCTCCAGCTCGGGTTCCTGAAGCGGCTGCGCAGCAGCACGCTGTGGCCGCGGATCGGCTGCATCTACGGCACCTCGGCCGGCGCGCTGACCGGAGCGATGGCAGCACTCGACCGGCTCGACGCGCTGGAGGAGTTCACGCTCGGGCTCCAGCCGCGCGACATCTTCGCCCCGCAGCGGCTCTGGCAGCTGCCTCTGACCGGCCTTCACCACTATGCGCTGCCTGCGACGATCGGGCAGCGGCTGCTCGAGCCGATCGAGCTCGCGAATGCGCTCGCCGCCGCGCCGATCGAGGTGATCGTCTTCACAACCGACGTCTCGGGGCACGAGGAGACCTCCTACGAGCTCGCCTACTCGTCCCACGAGACGCCGCCCGAGACGATGGCGCAGGCCGTGCTCGCCTCCGCGGCGATCAGCGCACTCGTGCTGCCGCTCCGGGTCGGCGACCGGATCGCCACCGACGGCGGCTGGGTGCGGAACTTCCCGCTCGGCGCCGCGCTCGAGCGGCCGGGGGTCGGGCTCGTCGTCGCCTTCCGCCACGTCCCGAACTACCCGCGCGTCGGGATCGAGCCGGTCCTCCGGCTGCGCCGCCGCCTGCAGCGGTTCCGGGCCGTCCCGCCGATCCGAGCCCTGATCGCGCAACTCGACGAGGCCGAGGCCCGAGCGCAGCGCGGCGAGCCGGTTCACCTCGGCGACATGATCGTCCGCCTGATGCGGGTCGCGATCCAGCGGAACACGGCGCTCGAGGAACAGCTCGCCGCCGAGCGCGACGCCGCCTGCCGCGAGCTCGAGGAGCTGCAGGCCGACGTCGTCCGGCTCGCGCACGAGCACGCGCGGCCGGGCCGGCGCACCCGGGCGGCCCGCGCGGTCGAGGAGCGCTTCGCACGCACGAGGCTCCCCCGGAACGTGCCTCAGATCGTCGTACGCGGCTCGGCCGGGGCCGACAGCCTCGAGCACGGCTTCCGCGAGAGCCCCGAGTGGGCGGAGCACGCGAAGCGGGCCCTGATCCTCCGCGGCTGGAACGCGGCCGACGCGGAGCTGCGCGCCTACGATGCCGGCCCGCTCGAGCAGGCCTCCTAGCTAGCTCTATCCCTGCGGCGTCGAGGGCTGACGACCGAGCGTGACCGGGAGCGTGACGATCGTCGTGCCGCGGTGGATCTGGACGTTGACCGTCTGACCCGGCTTGTGGCGCGCGAGCGCGTCGCGCAGCTCGTCGCTCGAGCCGACGCGCTTGCCGCCGACCGCCACGATCACGTCGCCGCCGAGTACGTGGCTCTCGCCGGCGACGACGACGTCCGTGGTGCCGCCCTTGAGGCCGGCTTTCGCAGCTGCGCTCCCCTCCGTCACCGCTTCGATCAGCACGCCCTCGTCGACCGGGAGCCGGTAGACGCGTGCCAGCTCCGCGGTGACGGTGCTGCCGGCGATGCCGAGGTAGGCGCGGTCGACCCTGCCGGTGGCGGTCAGCTGCGCGACCACCTCCTTGACGGTGTTCGAGGGGACGGCGAAGCCGATCCCGACGTTGCCGGTCGATCCGTCGGCGCGGGCGATCTGCGAGTTGACGCCGATCACCTCGCCTCGCGCGCTCAGCAGCGGCCCGCCCGAGTTGCCGCTGTTGATCTGCGCGTCCGTCTGGATCACGTGGTCGATCGGGTAGCCGTTCGGCGCCGTGATCGTCCGCTCCTGGACGGCGCTGACGATGCCCGCAGTCGCCGTCCGGCGGAGCCCGAACGGGTTGCCGATCGCGACCACGGGGTCGCCGACACGGACCGTGTCGGAGTTGCCGAACGCAAGCGGAGCGAGCCCGCGTGAGCTCGACTGGACGCGAAGGACGGCGATATCGGTCGAGGGGTCGCTGCCCACGATCGTCGCGCTGAGCGTGTCCTGGTTCGAGAAGCTGACCTCGATCGCGTCGGCGCCCTCGATGACGTGGTAGTTGGTGACGATGTGACCGGTCTTGTCGATCACGAAGCCGGAGCCGAGCGCCTGGTCGGGGACGGCCTGCTGGTCGAAGGGAGCGAGCGACGGATTGTCGGCAGCGGTCGTCGTCGAGGTGATCTGGACGACCCCGGGGGCTGCGCGCGCATAGATCTCGCTGACCGTGAGCCGACCGTTATCGGCGACCGGAGCGGCGGCAGTGGGAGCAGGGGAGGTTCTCACCACGGTTGTCGTGCCGCCCTCCAGGTCGCCGGTCATCGCCACACCGCCGAGCGCGATCACACCGCCGAGGAGAGAGGCGGAGCCGAGCGCCGCGGCGCGTATGACGGTGGGGCGTGTCACCGGGTCGTTGTACCGGGAGGGTCTTAACCGCCGATGTGAAGCGCGTTAAGCCTCCGTTGCGGCGGGTTTGGGCCTACGAGTCCGGGTCGGGCGGACGGGGCGGCAACGGATCGGGCCGCGGGTCCGGCGGCGGAACGGGTGGAACCGGGTCGGGGAGCGTCCCGCTCATGCGAGAGCAGCCGTGCGCTCCGCGGCCTCGCGGTCGGTGCCGAGAGCCTCGTCCAGCTTGGCCCGCAGCTCGCCGCTCTCGTACAGCTCCTCGACGATGTCGGCCCCGCCGACCAGCTCGCCCTTGATGAAGACCTGGGGGATCGTCGGCCAACCGGACAGCGCCGAGAGCTCCTGGCGGATCTGCGGATCGGGGAGCACGTCGACCGCCGTCACAGGTGCGCCGGCCGCTCGGAGTGCGCGCAGCGCCCGGTCGGAGTTGCCGCACATGACGAGCTGCGGAGTGCCCTTCATGAACAGGCTCACCGGCTCGTTCTCGATGATCGCCTTGATCCGCTCGCTCAACTGTGTCGCCTGCTGGCTCATTCGTGTCCTCTCGTCTTGATTCGGAGCTCGTGAATCGACCCGTCTCCGAGCGGCGCCGCGAGCGCTTCGTAGACGAGCCGGTGCTGCTCGACCAGCGAGAGCCCGGCGAAGCGGCCGCTCGCGATCGTCACCTGGAAGTGGTCGCCGCCGCCGGTGCGGTCCTCGACCGCGAGCTCGCTCGCGTCGGGAAACGAGTCGCGCAGGAGGGACTCGAGCGTCTCGGTGACGGCCATGGAATCATCGTAGCCGTGGGGCGCACCCGCTCCTTCCTCGTCTCCCTCCCCGAACGCGTGGTTCGGTCGCTCGTCGCGGTGGTCGGCGGTGCCGTCCACGAGACGGCGGAAGTCGTGCTGCCGCGCTTCGTCCGCCGCTCGCGGCTGTACGAGGCGACCGCGAAGAACCTGCTCCGGATCGCGATCGAGCTCGTCGGCTCCGTCGAGCGCGCGACGCCGCCGGGTCAGCCCGATGCCGGCGAGCTGCTGAAGCGGAAGACGGCGGGCAACGTCGTCGAGCTCGGCTCGATCGTGGCGTTCGGGTTCTCTCCACTCTGGCTGCTGGCGGCGGCGTCGGACATCTCGCACGGCTCTCGCGTCTACCTGGAGTCGCTCGTGTCCGAGCTGAAGCGCGCCGGCGTGCTCGCGGAGGAGGCGAGGCTGGGCACGGTCGACGACGTGCTCTCGGCGCTCGAAGGGAGCTCGGGCACGACCGCGCGCCTGATCGACCTGCCGCCGCTCGAGCTTGCGGAGCTGCGCGCGTCGCTCGCCGAGCTGCGCGCAAGCGCAGCGGAGCTGCCGACGCCGCAGGAGCTCGCCGCGCTCTACGCGGGACTGCAGCGGACCGCCGCACGCGAGCGTCGCCCGATGCTCGAGGTCTCGTCGGGGATCGGCCTCGCATTCGTGCTCTCCGCGCGCAACGTCGGCCGTGAGCACCTCGTCACGCCCTACCGCGAGGACTGGAAGCCGCTGCGGGACGAGGGCTTTGCGGCCTACTCGCGCCGCATCTCGGGGCCCTACCGCGACGCCGTCTCCGGCCACTTGGACGCAGACCGAGCGAGCTGGACCGACCGTGCGCTCGCACGCCTGCGCCGATGAGCTCTTTACCCGGTTCTTACCGCGGCCGAGTACCGTGTCCCGCGTGAAGCTCGGGCTCGCGACGCTGGCGGCCTTCGTCGCGGTCGTCGCGGCCCTGCCCGCACACGCCTCGACGCCGATGCCTTGGTGCGGCACGACCTCCTCGAGCGTCGACCGCGCGCCGGATGCGACGTCGGCCTACGCGGTCCATGTCGCCTATGTGCGGTCACCCGACGCGCCCGACCGGTTCTCTGAGTTCGCGCCGCGGATCGTCGGCGACGTCGCCGCCTTCGACGCCTGGTGGCGCAGCCAGGACTCGGCGCGGACGCCGCGCTTCGACCTCTTCCCTGCCCCGGGCTGTGCGAGTGCGTTCGGCGCGCTCGACATCTCGAACGTCCAGCTGCCGCGGCCGGCGGGCGGGATCGGCGCCGCCTTCCAGGAGATCCGCCTCCAGCTCGCGGACATCGGCTTCGACGAGCCGGAGAAGGCCTACCTCGTCTACTTCGACGGCCCGACGGGCCAGTTCGGCGACGAGCACGTGTGCGGGCAGGGTGCGCGCGCCGGCTTCGGCCTTCCCGGCACGGCGGTCGTCTACCTGGACTCCTGCGAAGCGTCCGAGGGAGACTCGCTGCGGCCGGTGGTGGCGATCCACGAGCTCGTGCACGTGTTCGGGGCGGTCGAGCGCTCGGCACCCAACTCCTGCCAGAGCGGGCACGTCTGCGACTTCGGACTGGATCTGATGACCGCTGTCCTGACCGGCGAGGAGCTCGAGGCGCATGTGCTCGACTCCGGCCGGAACGACTACTACGGCCACTCCGGCACGTGGACCGACGTGCAGGACTCGACCTTCCTCGAGCGCCTCGACTCGCCAGACCGGATCCCACCGACGCTCCCGGACGGGCTGCGCGTCGGGGACGATCGGATCGGCTTCGTGCGCTTCTCCTGGCGCGATTCGACCGACGACGTCGGTCCTGTCGCGTATCGGATCTACCAGGACGCCCGCTTCATCCGGCAGGTGACGACGACCTCGGTGCTCCTGCCCGACTCGGACGAGGTGGCGCTCTACTCGGTTCGCGCCGCAGACGCGGTCGGACGTCTCAGCCCGCCTGTGGGCGCCCGCTTCGACCCGGATGTGGGCATGGTCGACGCGCAGGGCCGGCTCCTTCGGGACACCGTGCGTCCGCCCGCGATCGGGCGGGTCACGATCAAGCGCACGCCGAAGGTGGCCGTGCTCAGCTGGCCGGCGGCGCACGATGCCGGCGGCCTGCGCGCCTACCGCGTCAGGATCGGGACGAGGACGCTGACCGTGCGCAAGCCCACGATCACGATCACGCGCGCCAAGGTCGGCGGCCCGGTCTCGATCGCGGCGATCGACCGCGCCGGGAACATCGGGCCGTCGCTCGTCGTCGCGCGCGCCAGGGTTCGGTAGCTCGGCGACCGCGCGGCTGCCCTGACGTGACACGGCGCCGCCGGACATGTCGGGGCCAGGACCCCACATGTCCGCAACGGCCCCGGGTCAGGGCTCGTTCGATAGATTCGAGGTATGGCCGACGAGTTCGCAACGCGCTCAACCCTCACCGTCGGCGACCGCAGCGTCGAGATCCACCGGCTCGACGCGCTCCAGCCGCAGTGGGACGTCGCCCGGCTCCCGTACACGCTGCGGATCCTGCTCGAGAACGTGCTCCGGAACGGCGACGCGGACGACGTCGAGGCCGTCGCCGGCTGGGTTGCGACCGACGAGCCGAGCCGCGAGATCTCCTTCGCCCCGGCCCGCGTCCTGCTGCAGGACTTCACCGGTGTTCCGGCCGTCGTCGACCTCGCCGCGATGCGCAACGCGATGGCCGATCTGGGCGGCGACCCGAACCAGATCAATCCGCTGATCCCGGTCGAGCTCGTGATCGACCACTCGGTGCAGGTCGATGTCTTCGGCGCGCGCGATGCGTTCGCGCGCAATGTCGAGTTCGAGTTCGAGCGCAACCGCGAGCGCTACGCGTTCCTGCGCTGGGGCCAGACGGCCTTCCGCGACTTCAAGGTCGTGCCGCCCGGGACCGGGATCGTGCACCAGGTCAATCTCGAGTACCTCGCCCGCGTGATCGAGGAGCGTGACGGCCAGGCGTATCCGGACACGCTCGTCGGCACCGACTCGCACACGACGATGGTGAACGGGCTCGGCGTGCTCGGCTGGGGTGTCGGCGGGATCGAAGCCGAGGCCGCGATGCTGGGCGAGCCGCTGTCGATGCTCGTCCCCAAGGTCGTCGGCTTCAAGCTGGCCGGCCGGCTGCCCGAGGGCGCCACCGCAACCGATCTCGTCCTGACCGTGACCGAGCTCCTGCGCCAGGCCGGGGTGGTCGGAAAGTTCGTCGAGTACTTCGGCCACGGGCTCGCCTCGCTGCCCCTCGCCGACCGCGCGACGATCGGGAACATGTCCCCGGAATACGGCGCCACGTGCGGCTTCTTCCCTGTCGACGACCTGACGCTCGAGTATCTGCGCCTGACCGGCCGCAGCGACGAGCGAATCGCCCTCGTCGAGGCGTACTGCAAGGAGAACATGCTCTGGCACGATCCGAGCGAGGAGCCGACGTACTCGCAGGTGCTCGAGCTCGACCTCTCGACGGTCGAGCCGTCGCTCGCCGGGCCGCGCCGGCCGCAGGACCGGGTGCCGCTCACTCACGCCAAGACGGCGTTCCTCGACTCGCTCGGCACGTTCGGCGTCGCAAACGCTCTCACGAACGGCAGCCACGACAAGGCGGTCGCCGACACCTTCCCCGCCAGCGACCCGACCAGCGAGCAAGCGCCGGGCGGGTTGCCCGAGCCCGAGCCCGACTCGGTTCCGGTCGCGGTGGTCGGCCCCGGCCGCTCCAGCGTCCACGTCCCCGGCACCGACTACGACCTCGAGCACGGCAGCGTCGTCATCGCCGCGATCACGTCCTGCACGAACACGTCCAACCCGCAGGTGATGGTCGGCGCGGGCCTGCTGGCGAAGAAGGCTGTGGAGCGCGGACTGCGCAGCAAGCCGTGGGTGAAGACGAGCCTCGCGCCCGGCTCGAAGGTCGTGACCGAGTACTACGACAAGGCCGGGCTGACGCAGTACCTCGAGCAGCTCGGCTTCCATACGGTCGGCTACGGCTGCACGACCTGCATCGGCAACTCCGGACCGCTGCCGGAGGCGATCTCGATCGCGGTCGAGAAGGGCGATCTCGTCGTCTGCTCGGTGCTCTCGGGCAACCGCAACTTCGAGGCCCGGATCCATCCGGAGGTGAAGGCGAACTACCTCGCCTCACCGCCGCTCGTCGTCGCCTACGCGCTGGCGGGCCGGATGGACCTCGATCTGCTCGAGGAGCCGCTCGGCGAGGACCAGGACGGAAACGACGTCTACCTCCGCGACCTCTGGCCGAGCGCAGCGGAGATCCAGGAGACGATCACCGCCTCCGTGCGCGGCGAGATGTTCCGCTCCACGTACGCGGACGTCTTCACCGGCGACGACCAGTGGCGCGAGCTGCCGGTGCCCGAAGGCGAGCTCTTCGACTGGGAGCCCGACTCGACCTATGTTCGCCTCCCGCCGTACTTCGAGGACATGCCGACGAGCCCGCAGCCCCTGGAGGACGTCGAGGGCGCGCGCTGCCTCGTCATGCTCGGCGACTCGGTCACGACCGACCACATCTCGCCCGCCGGCTCGATCAGGCCCGATTCACCGGCCGGCACGTACCTGATCGAGCACGGCGTCGAGCGGAAGGACTTCAACTCCTACGGCTCCCGCCGCGGCAACCACGAGGTGATGGTCCGGGGCACCTTCGCCAACGTCCGGCTCAAGAATCTGCTCGTGCCGGGCTCCGAGGGCACCTGGACGGTTCACCTTCCGAGCGGCGAGGAGATGACCATCTTCGAGACCTCGCAGCGGTACCTCGCCGAAGGGACGCCGACGATCGTGATCGCGGGCAAGGAGTACGGCTCGGGTTCCTCACGCGACTGGGCGGCCAAGGGGCCGAACCTGCTCGGCGTGCGGGCAGTGATCGCGGAGAGCTACGAGCGGATCCACCGCTCCAACCTGCTGATGATGGGCATCGTCCCGCTCCAGTTCGAGGCCGGCGAGACACCGGAGACGCTCGGCCTTACGGGCCGCGAGGCGTTCGCGGTCGAGGGGATCGAGAACGGCGAGGCGAACGAGGTGACGGTGCGCGCCGACGACAAGATGTTCACCGCCCGCGTCCGGCTGGACACGCCGCGCGAGCGCGAGTACCTGCGCCACGGCGGCATCCTCCCGTACGTGCTCCGCCGCCTGCTCGCGGTCTGAAATCTTTACTTATTTCAAGCGATATTGCGGCTACTCTGGCCGCCTCCTGGCGCCGACGGGGTCTTGGCGCCCGGCCTGGGGAGGGGGAACGAGCTGGGGCGCCCCCGTGGCGCCCCGGATCGTTCGTTAGAGTGCGCCGACCGGGGTGCCCGACCGACAGGGCTGAGAACACACCCGCTGACCTGATCCGGTTAATGCCGGCGTAGGGAGGAGCGACAGACAATGGACGACACGCCCGCCTGGGGAATCGCGCCGGTGCCCACGCGCCTGCGCGTGCTCGGCTTGCTCGACCAGGGTCTGCTCTGGGGCAGTCTCGGCGTCTCGCTGCTCGTGCTCGTCGCGGGGACGTACCTCGTTCCGGCGCTCTCGCTGCCGGAGGCGTTCCTCGCCATCCTCATCGGCGGCCTGGTCGGGAACGCGATGCTCGGCGTCGCCGCGATGATCGGCGCCGACGCACGCGTGCCGGCGATGGTGTTGATGCGGGCACCGCTCGGACAGCGTGGCTCCTGGGCGCCGACAGTGCTGAACGCGGCGCAGTGCATCGGCTGGGCGATCTTCGAGCTCCTGATCATCGCAACGGCGGTCGCCGCCCTCTCGGACGAGCTCTTCGGCTTCCGGGCGCAGTGGCTCTGGACGATCCTGTTCGGCGGCGTCACCCTCGCGCTGGCGCTACTCGGGCCGATCGGGTTCGTGCGCAAGTTCGTGCGCAAGTTCGCCGTCTGGGCGGTGCTCGCGTCGCTGCTCTACCTGAGCTGGTGGGCGCTCGACGGCGCCGGCTTCGGCTCGCTCTGGGATCGCGAGGGCGAGGGCGGCTTCTCGGTGCTGGACGGCGTCGACCTCGTCGTCGCAATCACCGTCTCGTGGATCCCGCTGATCGCCGACTACACGCGCTTCGCGCGCAACCGGACGAGCGCCTTCTGGGGCGCCGCAGTGGGTTACTTCCTCACCGGCACCTGGCTCTGGCTGCTCGGGGCAATCCTCTTCTTCTCCCGCGACGTCACCGATCCGGCGGCCCTGCCGGTCGCGGTCGCGGCCGGCGGGCTCGGTGCCGTCCTGGCGCTGCTCGCGGTCACTGTCGACGAGACCGACGAGGCGTTCGCGAACGCGTACTCGGCTGCCGTCTCGATCCAGAACGTCGCGCCGGAACTGCCACAGCGAGCGCTTCTCGTCGCCGTCTCCCTGGTCGCGACGGTCGGAGCATTGACGATCGACCTCCTCTCCTACGAGAGCTTCCTGCTCATGCTCGGCTCGTTCTTCGTGCCGCTCTTCGGCGTGCTCCTGGCGGACTGGCTGGCGGCCGGCGCGCGGTACGGAGAGCAGGACGTCTTTGCCGGGCCGGCGGTTCGCTGGGGGATGCTGGCCGCCTGGATCGCCGGCTTCGCGCTCTACCAGTGGCTGCACCCGGTCGGGCCTTCGTGGTGGACGGATGCGCTCGGCGACGGTGCCGGCCTCGACCTCGGTGCCACGTTGCCGAGTTTCGTCGTTTCGCTCGTGCTCGGGCTGGCGGTGGCAACGCTGGGGCGGCGGCGGTTCTAGAGTGGGCGCGATGCACGGCGTCGCGGTGATCGGGAACATTGCATTGGACACGATCGACGGCGGTCGCCCCCGCGTCGGCGGCGCGCCCTACCACGCCGCGCGGGCGCTGCGGCTCCTCGGCGGCAGCTCGCGGATCGTTGCGCGATCTGCCGAGTCGGACCGGCGGGCGCTCGTCGGGCCGCTGGCCGCGCTCGGCGTCCCCTGGACGTGGCTTCCCGCGCCGAGCACGACGACGTTCGACATCCGCTACGACGGCGAGGAGCGGGAGATGTCGATCGGCGACCCCGGCTCGCCGTGGACGCTCGACGACGCCCAGGCGGTGGGACGGGCGGAGTGGGTGCAGGTCGGAGGCCTGACGCGCGCGGACTTCCCGCCCGACGTGCTCGCATTGCTCGCGCGCGACCGCCGCCTCGCCCTGGACGGCCAGGCGCTCGTCCGGCCCGCCGTCGCCGGCCCGCTCCTCCTCGACCCCGACTTCGACCCGGCCGTCCTCAAGCACGTCACGGCCCTGAAGCTGAACGAGGTCGAGGTCGAGGCGCTCGGCGGCGAGGAGCAGGTCATGACGCTCGGCGTCCCCGAGCTGCTGCTCACGCACGGCTCGACCGGCGCGCTGCTGATCAGCCGCGGCGTCCGCGAGCGGATCCCCGTGCGGCCGATCGCCACCGACGACCCGACCGGCGCGGGCGATGCCTTCCTCGCGGCCTACGCGTGGTCGCGCGGCGCCGGCCACCGCCCGGCCTCGGCCGCCCGCCATGCAGCCACGACCGCCGCGCGGGTGCTCGAGCTCACCGCGGCGTCGGCGGTATGAGCTTGTGTCTGTCAGACACAAGCTCACCCTCGCACCGCATGGTTGAGCCGAGCTCGCCGAGCTTGTGTCTGATAGACACAAGCGCTCGATGATCGCGCTCGCCCGCACGGTCGAGGGTGTCTTTTCGGTCGACGTCGAGACTGAGGTGGCGGTCGGAGAGGTCGACGCGGTCGTCGATCAGGAGCACGTCGAGCTCGAGCTGCCGCGGGTCGTCGCCGCTTCGGCTGCGGGGGCGACGGTCGTCGCCGTCGTCGATCGCCGACCGCCGCTCGTCGTCTCCTACGACGCAGGCGCGACGTGGAGCGAGGCGGGCGGCGGGCTGCCGCCCGGCTTCGACGTCGCCGTCGACCCGGCCGACCCGGACCGGATCCTCTTCGCAGCGCGCAACCGGCTCTACCTGTCCACAGACGGCGGCCGCTTCTGGCGCTCGCTCGCGCCGGAGCTGCCCGACGTGGAAGCGGTTGCCTGGGACGACTAGGGTCGAGGCATGACCGACCGGCTGCCGCGGCTGCTCCTCCACGCAGAAGGGCTGGCGGTCGCCCTCGCCGCGGTGACGCTGTATTTCCACGAGGGCTACGAGTGGTGGCTGCTGCTCGTGTTGGCGCTCGCGCCCGACCTGGCCATGCTCGGCTACCTCGCCGGGCCTCGTGCAGGCGCTACCGCCTACGACCTCGTCCATACCTACGTGTGGCCGGTGCTGCTGGCGGCGGCCGGCGTGATCTGGGATTCCGACACGGCGCTGAAGCTCGCGCTGATCTGGCTGACGCACATCGGCGTCGACCGCGCCGTCGGCTACGGGCTCAAGTACCCGAGCGGGTTCAAGGACACGCACCTGCAGCGGGTCTGACCCCGCTCAGGGCACCTTGAACTCGCCGCGGGCGACCGTCACAGCCGAGCCGCCGACCTCGACCGACTCGATCGTGTCGCCCGAGCCGGTCGCGCGGGCGTAGAGCTTCGAGGGGCGGCCGATCTCCGTCCCTTGTTCGATTTCGATCTCCTCACCCCACGCCACGACGCCGTGGCGGCCGAGGTGGCAGGCGAGCGGGCCTGCCGCAGAGCCGGTCGCCGCGTCCTCGCCGACGCCGTCGAGCGGCGAGAACATGCGCACCTTCCAGCTCGTGCCCGCGCCGGCGGCGGCGAGGGCGCCGACGAGATCGAGCTCCATCAGCGCGTTCGCGTCCGGCCGCAGCGCGGCGACGCCGTCCTTCGACGGGAGCACGACGTACGCATGCCGCACGCCGTTGTCGTACACCTCGACGGGCAGCTGCGACGCCTCCACACCCAGCGCCGCGGTGAGCTCGTCGGCGCGCTCGTACGGTGCGAAGGTCGGTACCGGCTGCGTCATCCGGCCGAAGACGATCCGCCCGCTCGGATCGCGCTCGAGCTCGACGGGGACGATCCCGCTGCCGGTCTCGAGCGCGATCGTTCCCAGCTGCAGCGGCGCACCCAACACGAACGCCGTGCCGAGACAGGGGTGGCCGGCGAACGCGAGCTCGCTCTTCGGAGTGAAGATCCGGATCCGCACCGTCCCGCCTTCCCGCGGCGGCAGCACGAAGACGGTCTCCGAGAGGCCGAGCTCGAGCGCCAGCGCCTGCATCGTCAGCTCGTCCAGGTCGCGCGCGTCGGTGAAGACGGCCAGCTGGTTGCCGGCGAGCGGCGTGTCGGTAAAGACGTCGGCGAGGACGTAGCGGAACGAGCGCATCGCTCGGAATCTATCCTCCGGCCTGTGCTCCGCTCCGTAAGCCCGTTGCCACTGTGGGGAGTGGCCAGGTGTGAACTGGTGGTGCGCGGTGCCCGCGCGCGTGCCGGTGGCACGTGTGCGGGTGCCGAGTGCCGCCAGGCGCGGCTGGACGCCGCCACGGTCCAACGGGTTTGCGGAGCGGAGCACGGATGCGCCTGATCCTCGTCCGCCACGCCCATTCCGATCCCGGCCAGCCCGACGAGCTGCGTCCGCTCAGCGCGCGCGGCCGCGACGAGGCGCGGGCGCTCGGCGAGCGGCTGGCGGCAGAGCGGCCCGACCTCGTTCTCTCGAGCCCGCTCCTGCGCGCCCGCGAGACGGCCGCTGCGATCGCCAAAGCGGCCGGAGTCGAGCTGCGGATCGACGAGCGCCTCGCGCCCGGCGCCGGCTCGGACGACGTGCTCGCCGCCGTCGAGGGCGCCGGCGACACCGTCGTCACGGTCGGCCACCAGCCGGACTGCTCCGAGATCGCGCGCGCGCTCACCGGCGCCGATCCGGGATTCCCGACCGCGGGCTCCCACGAGCTGGAGGTCAGCTGAGCCGGCGCCCGAGGTCCCGCCACCAGGCGGCGTCCCACTCCATCAGCTCGACGCCGTAGCGGAGGACCGAGCCGCTCGATTCGTCCAGCTCACCGAGCTCGTCACCGATCCGCCGGAAGAGCGCGGCCGACTCCTCGTACCACGCCTGCCGACGGCGCACGAGGTCGAGCCGCTGCTCCGCCGGCATCAGATCGCCGAAGAAGAGCTTGAGGAGACCCTCGTCGCGGACTTCGTACGATTCGTCCGCCTCCTCGAGCCACGCGTCGAGCGCGCTTCGGCCGGCCTTCGTCAGGCTGTAGACCCGGCGCGGCACCCGCCCACGCGGCTCCTCACGCGACTCGACGAGGCCGGCTGCCTCGAGCCGCCGCAGCTCCGGGTAGATCTGGCCGTAGCTCGCGCCCCAGAAGAACCGGGTCGACTGATCTGTGACCTGCTTGATCTCGTAGCCGGTCCGGGGACGCCAGGCGAGCAGGCCAAGAATCACGCGGGCTGTCGGGCTGAGGCTTGACATATCTGCCAGATGCATACTAACCTATCTGGCAGATATGTCTAGCGCTATCTCTGTCACCGGCCTGCGCAAGTCGTACAAGGGAGTCGAGGCTGTACGCGGGATCGACTTCGAGGTCGAGGCCGGTGAGGTCTTCGGCCTCCTCGGCCCGAACGGCGCCGGCAAGACGACGACCGTCGAGATCCTCGAGGGCTACCGGCAGCGCGACGCCGGCGAGGTGCAGGTGCTGGGCTTCGACCCCGGCCGCGCCGAGCGCGCCTTCCGGGAGCGGATCGGCGTCGTCCTGCAGCAGACGGAGCTGTGGCCGGTGCTGACCGTGCGCGAGGTGCACCGGATCTTCGCCGGGTACTACAGGCGCCCGCGCGATGTCGACGAGGTGATCGGCCTCGTCGGGCTCGCCGAGAAGCGGGACGAGCAGGTGAAGACGCTCTCGGGCGGCCAGAAGCGCCGCCTCGATCTCGGCATCGCGCTCGTCGGCGATCCCGAGGTGGTCTTCCTCGACGAGCCGACAACCGGCTTCGACCCGGCCGCGCGGCGGAACGCCTGGGCGCTGATCCGCTCTCTGCGCGAGCTGGGCAAGACCGTCCTGCTGACGACGCACTACCTCGACGAGGCGCAGCAGCTCGCAGACCGGGTTGCAGTGCTCGTCGCCGGCGAGATCGTCAGGATCGGCAAGCCTTCGGAGCTGACCGCGAGCGCGAGCGTGCAGATTCGCTACCGGCGACTCGGTGAAGAGGTCGTGCTCGAGACGGACCAGCCGACGCGCGCGCTGCACGAGCTGACCGCCCGCGCGCTCGCCGAGGGCTTCGAGCTCGAGGAGCTGGAGATCCGCCGCGCCACGCTCGAGGACGTCTACCTGGATCTGGTCTCGAAGGACGACGCGTGAGCCTCTTCTGGCACCAGTTGAAAGCCGAGCAGCTGACGTTCTGGCGCAGCCGCGAGGCAGCGATCTTCGTCTTCCTCTTCCCGCCGCTGCTCTTCGTCCTCCTCGCCTCGGTCTTCGGCGAAGGCGTCGAGGACGGACGGTCGATCACGAGCTATCTGGTCGCGGGCCTGATCGGCTATGCCGTCGCCAACACCGCGCTCGGCGGGCTCGCGATCACGCTCGTGATCCGGCGCGAGTCGGGAATCCTGAAGCGGCTGCGCTCGACGCCGCTTCCCGGCGCCCTCTACCTCGTCGCCGTCCTGTTCTCGATCCTGCTGATCGTCGTGCTCCAGTCACTGACGGTGATCGCACTCGGCGTGCTCCTCTGGAGCGCCGACCTTCCCGAGCTGCCTTTCCAGTTCGTCGTCGCGCTCGTGATCGGCGCCGTCTGCTTCGCGGGCCTCGGCCTCGCGGCCGCCGCGCTGATCCGCTCCGCCGAGGCGGTCGCCGCGGTCGTCAACGTGATCGTGCTGCCGATGTCGTTTCTCTCCGGCGCGTTCGGCACGACGGACAACCTCCCCCGCGCGCTCGAGCTCGTCGCCGACGTCTTGCCGCTCAAGTACATGATCGAGCTCGTGCTCGCGACCTACGTCGACGGGGAGCCGATCTCGGAGCACCTGGGCGCGATCGGCGTCATGGCCGCCTGGGGGGCGGCAGGCTACGTCGTCGCCCACCTGCGCTTCGGCTGGGAGCCGCGCGAACGTTAGAGGACTTTCAGCTCGGGGTACTGGCATTTGCAATGCAGAATCTCGCCCAGATCGCCTTCGTCGACGACGACGGGGACATCCGCGTCAACTTCGGCATGTTCGCCGGTCGAGAGGCCACGCAGGCGGAGATCGACGACCTCGCCAACGCGCTCCTGCAAGAGGTCGACGCGATCACGATCGTCGCCGAGCAGCGCACGATCGCCGATCGTGAGATGGAGGCCTCGGTGCACCAGATCCGGATCGAAGTGAGCGAGGACGACCTCCAGCGTCCGCTTCTGATCACCGAGCAGTGGGCCGAGGCGTGCGTGGCCGAGCGTCATGCGGAGATAACGGAGGCGTAAGTACCCTGCAGCGGTGGCCAGCCGCTCCGATCTCCGCAACGTCGCGATCGTCGCGCACGTCGACCACGGCAAGACGACGCTCGTCGACGCGATGCTCTGGCAGTCCGGGGCCTTCCGCGACAACCAGGACGTCAACGAGCGCGTGCTCGACTCGATGGACCTGGAGCGGGAGAAGGGGATCACGATCCTGGCCAAGAACACCGCCTTCCGCTACGGCGAGACGAAGATCAACATCGTCGACACGCCGGGGCACGCCGACTTCGGCGGCGAGGTCGAGCGCGGGCTGACGATGGTCGACGGCGTCCTCCTGCTCGTCGACGCGAGCGAGGGGCCGCTGCCGCAGACGCGCTTCGTGCTCCGCAAGGCGCTCGAGGCGAAGCTGCCCGTGATCCTGGTCGTCAACAAGGTCGACCGTCCGGACGCGCGGATCGAGGAGGTCGTGAACGAGGTCTACGAGCTCTTCCTCGACCTTGACGCCGACGAGAGCCAGATCGAGTTCCCGATCGCCTACACGAATGCCCGCGAGGGTCGCGCCGGCCTGGAGCCGGATGCGCTCGCCGATGATCTGCAGCCGCTCTTCGAGCTCCTGCTCGAGACGATTCCGGCGCCGAGCCACGATCCCGACCACCCGCTGCAGGCGCTCGTCACCAACCTCGACGCGTCGCCGTACGTCGGCCGGCTCGCGCTCGCGCGCGTCCAGCACGGGACGATTCGCAAGGGCCAGCAGGTGGCGTGGTGCCGTGCCGACGGCCGGATCGAACGGGCCAAGGTGACGGAGCTGTACGTGACCGAGGCGCTCGACCGGGTCGAGGCCGACGAAGCCGGTCCGGGTGAGATCGTCGCCGTCGCCGGTCTGCCGGAGGTGACGATCGGCGAGACGCTCGCCGACCCGGACGACCCGCGTCCCCTCCCCGTCTCGACTGTCGACGAGCCGAGCCTCTCGATGACGATCGGGATCAACACCTCGCCGCTCTCGGGCCGCGAGGGCGACAAGCTGACGGCGAGCATGCTCAAGGGCAGGCTCGACCAGGAGCTCGTCGGCAACGTCTCGCTCCGCGTCCTCCCCACCGAGCGCCCGGACACCTGGGAGGTGCAGGGCCGCGGTGAGCTCCAGCTGGCCGTGCTCGTCGAGCTGATGCGGCGCGAAGGATTCGAGCTCACCGTCGGCAAGCCGCAGGTGGTGACGCAGCTCGTCGACGGGAAGGTGCACGAGCCGGTCGAGCGGCTCGCGATCGACGCGCCCGAGGACTACGTCGGCGTCCTGACCCAGCTGCTGGCGCTGCGCAAGGGACGGCTCGAGCAGATGGTCAACCACGGCACCGGCTGGGTCCGGCTCGAGTACCTCGTCCCGGCGCGCGCGCTGATCGGCTTCCGGACCGAGTTCCTGACCGAGACGCGCGGCACCGGCATCCTCCACCACGTCTTCGACCGGTACGAGCCCTGGCACGGCGAGCTGCGGACGCGGCCGACCGGCAGCCTCGTCGCCGATCGCCGCGGCCCCGCCACCTCGTTCGCGCTCCAGAACCTGCAGGAGCGGGGCGCGATGTTCATCGGCCCCACGACCGAGGTCTACGAGGGGATGATCGTCGGCGAGAACGCACGCGCAGAGGATCTCGACGTCAACGCGACCAAGGAGAAGAAGCTGACGAACATGCGCTCGTCGACCGCCGACGAGCTCGTCCGCCTGATCCCGCCGCGGCCGATGTCGCTCGAGCAGGCGCTCGAGTTCATCCGCGAGGACGAGTGCATCGAGGTGACACCCGAGAGCGTGCGCCTGCGCAAGGTCGAGCTCGACGCCTCCCGTCGGCAGAGCTCGGCGAGCAAGAAGGCGAAGGCGCTGGCGACAGCCGGCGGCTGAGCCGAAGCGACCCCCGGACCCGTCCGCAGCACGAGTTGGGCGATCGTGCGAGAGTGTCCTGGTCGGAGGGTTGGAAAGGAACGACGATGGCTGACCGCCCGGCCTTCCCGGTTCGACTCGAAGGCCGCCTGGAACCGCAGCTGAGCCGCTGGCTCTGGCTCGTGAAGTGGCTGCTCGCGATCCCGCACTTCATCGTGCTGTTCTTCCTCTGGATCGCCTTCGTCGTGCTCACGATCGTCGCCTTCTTCGCGATCCTGTTCACGGGTCGCTACCCGCGAGGCATCTTCGACTTCAACGTCGGCGTGCTGCGCTGGACCTGGCGCGTCTCCTACTACTCGTACGGCGCGCTGGGCACGGACCGCTACCCGCCGTTCACGCTCGACGAGCAACCCGACTATCCGGCGACGCTCGCCGTCGCGTACCCGGAGCGGCTCTCGCGAGGGCTGGTGCTCGTGAAGTGGTGGCTGCTCGCGATCCCGCAGTACATCCTGGTCGGGATCTTCGTCGGCGGCGCCGGCTCGCGGCCGGCGAGGCTCAGGACCAGGGTGGGCTGGTGGTACGGCGGCGGGCTCATCGGCGTCCTCGTGCTCTTCGCAGCGATCTCGCTCCTCTTCACGGCGCGGTATCCGCGCGGGCTCTTCGACCTCGTCCTCGGCCTCGACCGCTGGGTGGCGCGGGTCGCGGCGTACGTGGTCCTGATGACGGACGTCTATCCGCCGTTCCGGCTCGACCAGGGCGGGGACGACCCGGCCGGCCCAGCGGCCATGGCGCCGGAGACGCCCGTGGCGGGGGCAGCTCTCGAGCAGCCGCCGTCTGCCGCCGAGACCACTGCGGCGGAGCCCGCGCCCCGCCCGCGAGGCGGGGCCGGACGCGTCGCCCTGATCGTCGTGGGAGTGTTCGCAGCGCTGCTCTCGCTGGCATTTCTCGCCGGCGGCACGGCTCTCGTCGTGGTCGATCAAGTCCAGCGCGACGACGACGGCTTCCTGATGTCCCCGAGCGAGGACTTCTCCACGGCGACGTACGCGATCGTCTCCGAGAGCGCCGACGTGGACTTCAGCGGCTCCGAGCGTGCTGCGCGGGCGATCCTCGGCGACGTCCGCATCCGCAGCGAGAGCGATCGCGACGTCTTCGTGGGCATCGCCCGGGACACCGACGTCGACGAGTACCTGGACAGCGTCGAGCGCTCCGTCGTCACGGACATCGGGGAGGATCCGGAGTACTTGCATCGCCGGGGTGACGCGCCGGCCTCTCCCCCGGCGACCAGGACTTCTGGGCGGCATCCACGAGCGGTCCGGCGAGCAGACGCTCGAGTGGGAGCCGGAGGACGGCAGCTGGAGCGCGGTCGTCATGAACTCCGACGGATCCCGAGGAGTCGCATCCGAGCTGAGCATCGGCGCCGAGCTCGATGCGGCGCTCTGGGTCGGCATCGTGCTGCTGGTGGTGGGCGCCCTGCTCGCCGCTCTCGCGGCGATCGCCATCACCGCCGGCGCTCGTCGCGGGCGTGCAGCTCCAACCGCGGCCGGCTGACCCCTCGTGCGCGACTAGCGCCGGGCGCTCTGGTGCGCGGGGAGGTAGTAGCGCTCGACATACTCGATCACGGCGCGGTGCATCGTGAAGCGAGGCGCGAGCTCCGCGATCGACTCCTTCATCATCTCGATCCAGCGCTCGCGGTTCTCGGTGTAGGTCGGCACGACCTGCTCCTCCAGGAGGCGGTAGAGCTGCTCGCGGTCGGCGTCGTCGGAGGCGCCGTCGATCGCCCAGCCGAGGCCGGGCGAGTATCCCTCCGCCCACCAGCCGTCGAGCACGGAGAGATTGAGGACGCCGTTCACCGCCGCCTTCATCCCGCTCGTCCCGGACGCCTCGAGCGGGCGGCGCGGCGTGTTCAGCCAGACGTCGCAGCCGCGGACGAGCGCGCGCGCGACAAGCATGTCGTAGTTCTCGAGGAAGACGATGCGGCCCTGGGCGCGCTGGCTGCGGGCGAGCGCGACGATCTCCTGCATCACGTCCTTGCCCTCCGCGTCGGCCGGGTGCGCCTTGCCGGCGACGACGATCTGGATCGGCAGCGCCAGCGGCCGCTCGACGTCCGAGAAGACGAGGCCCGCGCGTTTGTAGGTGGCGAACCGGCGTGCGAAGCCGATCGTGAGCCGGTCGCGGTCGATGCCCGCGCGCTCG
>CAVYSL010000002.1:0-34793 GCA_963771185.1 uncultured Gaiellaceae bacterium | reverse complement strand
TACCACGCCGGTACGACCAGGTTTTCGAATCCCTGGCCCGGAGCCGGAATCGAGCCGCTCGGCAGCAACTGTCCAACTTTTCCGGTTTCAAATCGGCGAAACGCGCGAATGCTGGTCCCAGTGGACGCTGCCTCCGGCTTCAGCGTGATCACCCTGCGCGGCGAGTCCGATGCCTACGTCGCGCCGCGCGTCCGCTCCGACCTCGCCACCGCTCTGGGCTCGGAGGCTCCACTCGTCGTCGACCTGACGCAGGCCACCTTCATCGACTCGACGATCGTCGGCGTGCTGCTCGAAGGGCTCGCCGACTGCGAGAAACGGGAGCGGCCGCTGCTGCTGCTGCTGCCCGACGACGCGGCTCCCGAGGTGCACCGGCTCTTCGAGATCACGGGCCTCGCGGCACTGCTGCCGGTTGTGCGGAGCTGGGACGAGGCAGCGAGCCGCATCGCCGTGCCGCCGCTCTAGGCCGAGGTCAGGCCGAGGAGTTCGTTTCCTCCCGGCTGCACGATGCCGGTTTCGTAGGCGAAGACGACGGCCTGGACGCGGTCGCGCAGGTCGAGCTTCATCAGGATCCGCGCCACGTGGGTCTTCACCGTCGTCTCGCTGACGAAGAGGTCCTGGCGATCTCGGCGTTCGAGAGCCCGCGGGCCATGAAGCAGAACACCTCGAGCTCGCGCGCGGTCAGCTCGGCGACCTTCGGCGACGGCGCGGTCGCGATCAGGCTGGGCGGGCGCCGGATGAACTCCTCGATCACGCGCTTGGTGATCGCGGGCGAGAGAAGGGCGTCCCCCGACGCGACGACGTGGATCGCGGCGACGAGCTGCTCCGGCGGCGTGTCCTTGAGCATGAAGCCGCTCGCCCCGGCGCGCAGCGCTTCGTAGACGTACTCGTCGAGGTCGAACGTGGTCAGCATCAGGATCCGAGGCGCGTCACCCGAGCCGGCGAGGATCCGCCGGGTCGCCTCGAGCCCGTCCAGGTTCGGCATCCGGATGTCCATCAGCGCGACGTCCGGCCGCAGCTCGCGCGCGGCCTCGACCGCCTGAAGCCCGTCCTCCGCCTCGCCCACGATCTCGATCTCGGGCTCCGACTCCAGGATCATCTTGAAGCCCGCGCGCACGAGCGCCTGGTCGTCAACGATCAGGACGCGGATGCTCACGTCGCGCCTCCTGCGACCGGCAGGCGGGCGGAGATCTTGAAGCCGCCGCCCGGCCGCGGGCCGGACTCGAGCTCACCGCCGCAGAGCGCAACGCGCTCGCGCATGCCGACGAGCCCGTGGCCGCCGCCGTCGCCCGAGTTCTGGCTGTTGCCGTCGTTGGCCACCTCGATCTCGACATCCTCACCGGCGTAGCGGACGGCGACCCACGCGTGGGCCGGCCCGGCGTGCTTGAGCGTGTTCGTCAGCGCCTCCTGGACGATCCGGTACGCCGAGAGGTCGACACCGGCGGGAAGCTTCACAGGTGTGCCCTCGACCGTCAGCTCGACCGGCAGACCCGACTGGCGCACCTGCTCGACGAGCTCGGGGAGCGTCCCGAGCCCCGGCTGAGGCGCGAGCGCGGGCGGCTCCGTCTCCGTCCGCATGATCCCGAGCAGCCGGCGCATCTCAGCGAGCGCCTGGCGCCCCGTCTCCTCGACCGTCATCAGGGCCTCGCGTTCGCGCTCCTGCTCGGGTGTGAGCAGGCGCCGGACGGCGCTCGCCTGCACCGTCATCACGCTGACCGAGTGGGCCAGCACGTCGTGCAGCTCGCGTGTGATCCGGCCGCGTTCGTCATCGACCGCCCGGCGCGCCTCCTCCTCGGCCTCCAGCACCCGCTGCTCGGCACGGCGCGCCCGCTCCGAATGGCGTGCGGTTGCAGCAGAGAGGGCGAACGTGCCGATGAGCGGGATGCTCAGCCAGATCAGCTCGGTCAACGGAACGTCCGGGGCGCGAATGAAGACGGTCCAGCCGGCGGCCAGGAGCGCCGCCAGCGCGATCAGGGCCTGCTTCGGATCGAGCAGCGAGCCGGCCGCCCACGCGGCGAGGATGAGGACGAGGAACATGGTGTCGGTCTCGTACGCCGCCGTCGGGTCGAGCAGCGTGAAGGCGAGGGCGCCGGAGGCGACGGCGAGCGGGACGACGAACGGCGCGCGCCGCCGAAACAGCAGCGCTCCGGCCGCGAACAGGGCGATCGCGGCGAGCCGGAAGCGATCCTCCTCGAGGTTCGTCCAGATGTCGACCTGGGTGAGGACCACGGTCGCGAGCGCGAACACCTCGAAGACGTAGTCCCTGGCCAGGACGAGGGCGCGCCGAGTCACGAAGAAACGGTACTTGAGGTCCGGGGTCTGCACCATCGTCCGGTGTGACGACGTCGGAATCATCCTCACGGACGATGCCGAATGGCCAGCACGGCCGATGCCTCGGGCGATCCGTCGCCCGCACACTCGATGTCAGGTTCCGATTCGACCCGACTCGAAGGAGACGTCACACCTCATGGAAGCAGCACTCGCGCTCGCTCACGAGCAGGAGACCCAGCCGGCGGGCGTCGTCGTCGCCCGTGACCTAAGCCGCCGCTACGGTGCCGGCGAGACCGCCGTCGACGCCCTCAGAGGCGTCTCGCTCGCGATTCCCCGCGGCCATCTGACCGCGGTCATGGGCCCCTCCGGCTCGGGCAAGTCGACGCTCATGCACATCCTCGCCGGCCTCGACAAGCCGAGCTCCGGCACCGTCGAGATCGACGGGATCGAGCTGACGACGCTGAAGGACAACGACCTGACCAAGCTCAGGCGGCGCCATATCGGCTTCGTCTTCCAGTTCTTCAACCTGCTGCCGATGCTCTCCGCCGAGGAGAACATCCTGCTGCCGCTCTCGATCGCGGGCGAGAAGCCCGAGCGGGCGTGGATCGCCGAGCTGCTCGAGGCGACCGGCCTCACCGATCGGCGCTCCCACCGGCCGGCCGAGCTCTCCGGCGGCCAGCAGCAGCGCGTCGCGGTGGCGCGCGCGCTCGTCTCCAAGCCGACGGTGCTGTTCGCCGACGAGCCGACCGGCAACCTCGACTCGCAGACCTCGGCCGAGATCCTCGGCCTCCTGCGCGGCGCCGTCGACACCTACGGGCAGACGACGGTGATGGTCACGCACGACCCGCGCGCAGCCACCATCGCCGATCGCGTGCTCTTCCTCGCCGACGGCGTCATCGTCAAGGAGCTCGGCCGCTCGTCCCAGTCCGAGATCCTCGACGTCCTCAGCGCGGTGTCGGATCGATGAGGCGCGTCGCCCTCCGCGGCCTGCTCGCGCGCAAGCTCCGCTCGACACTGACGGCGATCGCGATCGTCCTGGGTGTCGCGATGGTCAGCGGCACGCTCGTCCTCACCGACACGATCGACAAGGCGTTCGACTCGATCTTCTCCAGCTCGTACGAGCAGACCGACGCGGTCGTCTCGGGCAAGAAGCTCGTCGAGTGGTCGCAGACCGGCAAGGCGCAGATCTCCGAGGACGTGCTCGCCAACGTGCGGGCGCTGCCCGAGGTCGGGGCCGCCGCCGGCACGATCCTCGACCTGTCCGGCGACACGAACCAGGCAAAGATCCTCGACCGCGAGGGCAAGGCGATCCAGGGCAACAACCCGACCTTCGGGCTCGGCGTCGAGCCCGCCGACGAGCGCTTCAACCCGTTCAAGCTCGTCGCGGGCCATTGGGCCGCGGGGCCGGGCGAGGTCGTCGTCGACCTGAACACCGCCGAGAAGCAGGGCTTCGAGCTCGGTGACTCGGTCAAGGTCGCGGGCGAGGGGCCTGTCGGAAGCTACGAGCTGACCGGCATTGCGCGCTTCGGCGACGTCGACAGCCTTGGCGGCGCGACGATCGCGCTGTTCGACGTCGAGACCGCGCGGACCGTGCTGGGCAAGTCCGGCTTCGACGCAGTCGCCGTCGCCGCGAAGGACGGCGTGTCGCAGGAGCGGCTGATCGACGCGATCGCGAGCTCGCTGCCGGACTCCGCCGAGGTACGCACCGGCGACGAGCAGGCAGCCGTGGACGGCGAGGGGGTGGGCGAGTTCGTCAAGTTCATCCGCTACTTCCTGCTCGCGTTCGGCGGGATCGCCCTCTTCGTCGGCGCGTTCGTCATCTTCAACACGCTCTCGATCACCGTCGCGCAGCGGACGAAGGAGCTCGCGACCCTGCGCACGCTCGGCGCCTCGCGGCGCCAGGTGCTCCGCTCGGTCGTGCTCGAGGGCACCATCCTCGGCATCGTCGCCTCGGCGGTCGGCCTCGGCCTGGGTGTCCTGCTCGCCAAGGGGCTGACGACGCTCTTCCGCGCCGTCGACCTCGAGATGCCCCAGGCCGCGATGGTCTTCCAGCTCCGCACGGCGGTGGTCGCGATGCTGACGGGCACGATCGTGACGCTCGTCGCCTCGGTCTGGCCGGCAGTCCGCGCGACGCGGATCTCGCCGATCTCAGCCGTCCGCGAGGGCGGGATGGTGGTCAAGAAGCCGTCGCGCAAGACCCTCGTCTTCGGCCTCACGGTCACCTCGCTGTCGGTCTTCGGCCTCGTCTACGGGCTGCTCGGCGAAAACGTCTCCTCGGCGATGCGCGTGCTCGGAATCGGCCTCGGCTCGTTCGGGATCTTCATCGGCCTGGCTGCGATCGCGCCGCGCCTCGTCCGCCCACTCGCACACGTCGTCGGCCTACCGGCCGCACGGCTCGGCGGTGCCGCAGGACGGCTCGCACAGGAGAACGCCGTCCGCAATCCGGGCCGAACCGCGTCGACGGCCGCCGCGCTGATGATCGGGCTCACGCTCGTCTCGTTCGTCGCGGTCTTCGGCAAGGCACTGCTCGCGAGCGACGAGAACGCGCTCCGCAAGCAGCTCGGAACGAGCCACGTGATCACCTCGCAGAGCGGCTGGGACGCGGTCCCGCTCGGGGCCGGCAAGGCTGCTTCCGCGGCAACGGGCGTGCAGCTGGCGTCGTCGATTCGCGGTGACCGGGCCCAGCTGATCGGCGGCGGCGAGGTCGACGTCAGCGGCGTCGACCCGGCCACGATCGGCAAGGCGTACAACTTCGAGTGGGTCGAGGGCTCACCCAAGTCGCTGGCGAGTCTCGACCGCGGCGGCGCCGTCGTCCGCGAGGGCCTGGAGCTTCCCGGTGCCGGCAAGGCCGCGGTCGGCGACACGGTCCTCTTCCTCACGCCCGCAGGCAAGGAGGTCGAGGCGGTCGTACGCGGCGTCTACAAGAAGCACGGCGACCTCGACCAGCTGCTCGGCGGCGTCGTGCTCTCGCAGCAGGCGTTCGACCGCTCCTTCCCGCGGCCCGGCGACATGCTGACGCTCGTGCAGGCCGACTCGACCGGCGGGCTCGAGCGGGCGCTGGCTGCGTACCCGGACGCGAAGCTGCAGACCGACGACGAGTTCATCGCCAACTGGACCGCCTGGCTGACCGACGTGATGAACCTCTTCTACGTCCTGCTCGCGCTCTCGGTGATCGTGTCCCTCTTCGGGATGGTGAACACGCTCGTGCTCGCCGTCTTCGAGCGGACGCGGGAGCTCGGGATGCTGCGGGCGGTCGGGATGACGCGGCGGCAGGCGCGGCGGATGATCCGGCAGGAGAGCGTGATCACTGCGCTGATCGGGGCGGCGCTCGGACTGCCGCTCGGCGTCGGCCTGGCGGCGCTCGTGACGCAGTCGCTCTCGGAATTCGGCGTCTCGTTCTCGCTGCCGGTGGGCACGCTCGTCGTCTTCACGGTCGTCGCGATCCTCGCCGGCGTGCTCGCGGCGATCGCGCCGGCGCGCCGCGCGGCGCGACTGAACGTGCTCAACGCGCTCCAGTACGAATAGGTCGGGGGCAGCTGCGGTGGAGAAGGGGCGGCCTGCGGGGCCGCCCTTTCTCGTTCCGGATGACGCGGCGTCATTCTCGAGAGTGACCCCGGCACCCGTCGGATCATCTCCTCGGACAGGGCGAATCGTCTTACCGGCCGACGACGCGGAGGCTGCGCTCCCGGAGACTCCTTTCAAGGGAAATCGCTGCAAAACGACCTGAAAGGGAGTCCGATGATCCGCAAGGGAGATGTGATCGAGAACCCCGTCACCGGCGAGCGCCTGCTCTTCCTGGAGACGTCGCGCGAGACCGGGGGCGAGTACGTTCTCGTCGAGTGCACCGTCCAGCCGAATGGCTTCGTCGCGGCGGCGCACGTGCACCCGCACCAGGCCGAGCGGTTCGAGATCGAGTCCGGCACCGTCGCCTTCAAGGTCGATGGCGAGGAGATCGTGGCCGGGCCGGGCGAGACGGTGGTCGTGCCCGCCGGTAGCTCGCACAAGTTCTGGAACGCCGGCGAGACCGAGGCGGTCTTCGTGACCGAGGTCCGGCCCGCACTCCAGTTCGAGCGGCTGCTCGAGACGATGTTCGCGCTGGCGAACGACGGCAAGACGAACAAGAAGGGCATGCCGAACCCGCTTCGCCTCGCGGTGATCGCGAACGCGCACTTCGAGGACGTGCGGCTGCCGTTCCCGCCCGCCTGGCTGCAGAAGCTCGGCCTGGCCATGGGCGCCCCGCTCGGCCGCGCGCTCGGGTTCAAGCCCGAGTACGACGGCGGCGCGGAGGGCGCACCGGCTGCGCTGGCCATCTAGGACGTCCGCGCAGGACGTGTCCCAGGGTCTGTCCCTGGGACACGTCCCTTGCGGCCGCGACGGTCAGCCGCGCGGCCACGAACGCGGCAGCGCGAACGGCCTGCGCCAGAGGTCGTGGAATGCGGGGCCCCGCGGCCCGGCACCGAAGGCGAAGGTCGCCTGCGGGAAGTGCAGGTACTGGCTCTCGCCGAACGTCCCCGGGAACCGCATCCAAGCCGGCGACGTCGCGTTCACGGTCAGGACACGCGGCGAGACGGCCCGGCCGGAGGCGGCGTGGTCGACGACCGCCACCTTGTACGCGTCGAACACCGCGAGCGCCTCCTTCGGCCAGCACCGCTTCTCCTGGGCAAGGCGGCCGGGACGGAAGTAGAGAGCGTGCGAACCGAGTGCGGAGTAGACGACGGGGCGCGTTCCGCGCCTCTCGACCTTCGCCCACGCACGCCGAGCGCCACCGCAATGCCGGCTGGCGCCGACCTCGACGGGACGACCGGCCGCGTCGAGCAGCACCGTCACCGCCTCCCAGTCGCCCTCGTGCAGCTTCCAGTAGTCGGGGCTCTGCGGCACGAGCGGGCTCCACAGGTCGAAGGCGTGGAAGAGCCAGTACTGGAGCGCGATGCCGGTGGTGCTCCGAAAGAGCGCGCCGTAGACGACGGGCGCCGCCGGCTCGTCCGCGTCGTCGTAGCACTGCAGCGCCGCGAGCCCGTCCCGGGCCGAGCAGTCCCGGACGTCGTAGCGCCCGTTGGCGAGGTCGGCGTCGGCGAGGAAGCCTTCGACTCCCGTCGGGGCCGACCGCTCGTCCGGGTGCAGCACGACCACGGGCGCGTGCCGGGCGAGGAGCGCCGCGGCCGACGGGAGCTTGTGTCTATCAGACACAAGCTCGCTCTCTCCCCGCGCCACCCCGGGAACGGCCAGAACGAGCCAGATCAGGATGGCGTATGCGCCTACTGGATCGAGAAGACGCTTGTGTCTATCAGACACAAGCGGCTGTTCAGCGGTCCGCGAACGCTGCGACGGCATCGACCACGAGCTTGAGTCGCCGCCCCTCGTCCGTCAACCGATACTCGACCCGCGGGGGCCGAGCGTCGATCACGATCCGCTCGAGGACGCCGGCGTCCTCCAGCTCGACGAGCCGCTGAGCGAGCGTGCCAGGCGGGATCGCTCCGACCGCCTGCTTGAACTCGTTGAAGCGCGTCGCGCCCTCATAGGACGCCCAGAGCACGGAGACGATCCAGCGCCGCTCGAGGAGGCCCGCCGCGCGGCGGACCCCCTCGGGAACGGGGCGACAGTCTCTACACCGCATGCAGCTGGGTCGCCGGCTCGAGCGCCAGCTCCAGCACCTCGTCGAGTGACATGACCGGATGGAACGTCATCTCCTCGCGCACGTGCTCAGGCACGTCGTCGAGGTCCTGGCGGTTCCGCTCGGGCAGGATCACGTCGGTGAGCCCGGCAGCGTGCGCCGCGAGCACCTTCTGCTTCAGGCCGCCGATCGGGAGCACGCGGCCCTGCAGCGTCACCTCGCCGGTCATCCCGACGGTGTGCTTGACCGGGCGACCGGAGAGAAGCGATGCCAGTGCGGTCGCCATCGTGATGCCCGCGCTGGGGCCGTCCTTGGGGATCGCACCCGCAGGCACGTGCACGTGGAAGCTCTGCTCGAACGCGTCCTCCTCGATCCCGAGCGCCTCCGCGCGCGAGCGAAGCGAGGAGAGGGCGATCTGCACGGACTCCTTCATCACGTCGCCGAGCTGGCCGGTGAGAACGAGCTTGTCGCCCTTCGACGACGTCGCCTCGACGAAGAGAACGTCGCCGCCGGTGCCGGTGACAGCGAGGCCGGTCGCGACGCCCGCGACCGCCGTCCGCTCAGCCGCTTCGCGGTAGAACGTCTGCCGGCCGAGCGCATCGCGCACCTCATCGATGGTCAGCTCCACCGGAGCTTCCACCTTGCCGGACGCGATCCGCGTCGCCGTCTTGCGCAGCAGCTTCCCGAGCTCGCGCTCGAGCTGCCGCACGCCGGCCTCCCGCGTGTAGTCGGAGATGACGGTCTCGAGCACGACGTCCGACACGGACACCTCGTCCTCGCGGAGGCCGTTCCGCTCCCGCTGGCGCGGCCAGAGATAGCCGCGGGCGATCGCGACCTTCTCGTCGGTCGTGTAGCCGTCGAACCGGATCACTTCCATCCGGTCGAGCAGCGGTCCCGGAATCGAATCGGCCACGTTCGCGGTCGCGATGAAGACGACCTCGGAGAGGTCGAGCTCGAGATCGAGATAGTGGTCGCGGAACGAGTGGTTCTGCGCCGGGTCGAGCACCTCGAGCAGGGCCGAGGAGGGGTCGCCGCGCCAGTCTGCACCCACCTTGTCGACCTCGTCGAGCAGGATCACCGGGTTCATCGTCCCGGCATCCCGCAGCGCCCGCACGAGCCTGCCGGGCAGTGCGCCGATGTACGTGCGCCTGTGGCCCCGGATCTCGGCCTCGTCACGGACGCCGCCGAGCGACATGCGGACGAACTCGCGTCCGAGCGCACGTGCGATCGACTCGCCGATCGAGGTCTTGCCGGTGCCGGGCGGCCCGACGAGGGTCAGGATCGCGCCCGAGCGCTTGTCCGGCTCGATCCCTCGCTCCTCGCGCAGCTTGCGCACGGCGATGTACTCGACGATCCGGTCCTTGACGTCGTCGAGGCCGGCGTGATCGGTGTCGAGGACCTCACGCGTGTGCGCCGGGTCGAGGCGCTCCTCCGAGCGCTTGCCCCACGGCACGGCGAGGATCCAGTCGAGGTAGTTGCGGATCATCGAGGCCTCGGGCGAGGTGTCGCCCTGCCGCTCGAGCCGCGAAAGCTCGCGGTCGGCCTGCTCGCGGACTGCCTCTGGCAGCTCGGCCTCCTCCAGCTTGCGCCGGTACTCGTCGACGACCGACGCGTCGTCCTCGCCGAGCTCCTTGCGGATCGACTCCATCTGCCGGCGCAGGATGTATTCGCGCTGCTGCTTCGCCGCGCCCTCCTCGACGTCGTCGCGGATCCGGCGGCGCACCTGCATCTCGGCGAGACGCTCGCGCTGGAAGCGGATCGCAAGCTCGAGCCGCTCACGGACGTCGAGGGTCTCGAGCAGCTCGACCTTCTGCGCGAAGCTGAGGTCGGGCGAGTAGCCGGCGGTGTCCGCGAGGGCGCCCGGCTCGGTGATCGAGCGGACGAACGCGGAGATGCGTCCGTCGTCGCCGCGCAGCTCGAGGATCTCCTCGACGACCGCGCGGTACTCCGTCTCGAGCTCGCGCATGCGCGCGTCGGACTCCTCCGGGTCGGGGCGCTCGTCGACCTCGACGCGCAGGGTCCCCTGCGCATCGGTGGTCGCCGCGCCGGCGACGCCTCGGTGGAGGCCGTTGAGCGCGACGGCGCGAGCGCCGCCCGGCAGCCGCACGCGATCGGTCACCTCGGCGACGACGCCGACGCTTGCATAGTCGTTTTCGTGGCGTGGGACGAGCAGCACGTGCTCCTCGGTCCCGACATCCACGGTCAGGGTCACATTCATGTTCGGGAAGACGACGAGGTCTTCCAGGGGGACGAGCAGCATCGTGCTCAAGCCATCACTCCTTGCACTTGTTTCTTTCATACCAGTATCAACTACAGAAAGTGTAGTGGTATTCCCCACCTGCGGGCCGGTTGCCGCCGCACTAAACCTGCGTATGATCGGCTCATGCCGAGAGCCACGCCCCTCGCCGCCCGCAACGACACGCCGAAGGTTGGCGCGCGCGTTCGCTCGCTCAGGCGCGAGCGCGGCCTCACGATCGAGCAGCTGGCGGCCGCCACCGGCCTGACGAAGGGCTTCATCAGCCAGCTCGAGCGCGACCGAACGGCACCGTCGCTCTCCTCGATCGCACGGATCTGCGACGCGCTGGGCGTGCGGCTCTCCCACATCTTCGAGCGCGACCCAGCCCCGGCCCTGGTCCGGCGCCACGAGCGCCCGAAGGTCGACTCCTTCCTGTCGACCGAGAACCACCTCCTCTCCTCCCGCGACGAGGAGCGCTTCCAGGCGATCGAGTCCGAGGTCGCACCCGGCGCGGGCGCCGGCGACGAGCTCTCCTCGCTCCCGGGCGAGATGGAGTTCGTCTACGTGCTCGAGGGCACGCTCGAGATTCAGGTCGGCGACGAGAAGCACGTGCTCGAGCTGGGCGACGCGCTCACCTACCCGCTCTCGAAGCCGCACACGTGGCGAAACGCCTCCGACACGGAAACGCTCCGCGTGCTCTGGGTCTCCGTACCCAACCCGTACTAAAGTCGCCTGCCGCAGAGGCCGAACACACGGCCAGATGCCGGTTCGTCTCCGACTCCCGCTCGCCCTGCTCGCCTGCGCGGTTGCGACCGTGGTCGTGTCGCTCGCGCTCTGGCGTCTCGAGCAGGGAGATGTCCGCGCCGAGGCGGATGAGCGGGCACACGCCGCAGCCTCCGGGCTCGAGGAGCGCGCCGACGCGGCTGTCCTCGCGCTCAAGGGCGTTCGCGCCGCCTACGACGCGTCGGGATCGGTCGACGCCGAAGCCTTCGCGACGCATGCCCGCGTCCCGCTCGCCCGGCCCGAGATCGTGGCCGTCGGCTGGGCGCCGCGGGTGTCCGCGGCGCAGCGCGGCGCGGTCGAGTCCGGCGAGCAGATCCGGATCGAGGCACCCGCCGGTGCGCTCGTCACCTATCCGCTCCTGCGCCAGGAGCCCGCCGGCGACTCCCCGAACGTGCTCGACCTCGGCTCCGACCCGTCGCTCGGGGAGGCGCTCCGGATCGCCCGCAGCACCGGCACGCCACAGCTCTCGGCGCCGGTTCGCCTCGACCGCAACGGCGGCCTCGGCACCTTCGCATTCGTGCCCGTCTTCGCGCGCGACCTCCCGCTCGACACCCCTGCGCAGCGCCGCGACGCCCTACTCGGCGTCGTCGTCGGCGCGCTCTCCGCGAACGAGCTCGCCGAGGCGGCGTTCGCCGGCCTGCCGCGAGGGCTCGACGTCCGCGTCACCGACGGCCCCGCCGTGCTCGCCCACGGCCCCGGCGGCACGACCGTCGCCCAGGCCGCGGTCGGCGGCCGCACGTGGCGGATCGCGCTCACCCCGGCGGCCGCATCCCCGCTGGTTCCCGTCGGCGCCGCCGTCACGGGAACGGCCGCGTTCTTCCTGATCCTCGGCTTCGGGCTCCGGCTTCGGCGCCGCGACCAGGCGGAGTTCGAGCTGGAGCTGGAGCTGGCGCAGGAGCGCCTCGCGCTCGCCCACGCCGCAGCGCAGGCCGACGAGGAGCAGCACGCCCGCCGTCTCGTCGCCGACGCAACGGATGCGCTCGTGCTCGAGCTCGACCGCGACGGCGTCATCCTGTCCTGCTCGACCGCGGTCGAGCGGCTGCTCGGCTACTCGGCGGACGAGCTCGTCGGCACAGCAGTCTTCAGCCTCGTCCACCCGGACGACGTGCTCTCGCAGGCCGGACCGCACCGCTATCTGCACAAGGACGGCACCTACCTCCCGCTGGAGGGCCGGCGGATTGCACGCCGCGACGGGATGGGCTTCGAGTCCGGCGTCGTCGCGATCCTCCACGGCATCGCCTCGACCGCACGGACGGCGGAACAGCGGATCCAGGACGCCGTCGCCGTCGAGCCCGACCCCGTCGAGCTCTTCTCCGTCGTCGCCGAGGAGATCGCCCACGACCTCGGTGTCGCCGCCGTGGCGATCGTCCGCTTCGAGACCGCCGGCTTCGGAACGATCGTCGGCGCGGCCGAGCCGCGCGGCTCGGCGACGCTCGTGCCCGGTACGACGATCGCGCTCACGGGCGACGACGCCCCCGCCGCCGTCTTCGCGACCGGCCGGCCCGCGACGGGCGCTGTGCCGGTGCGCGTCGGCGCCCGCGTCTGGGGCGCGATCGTGGCCGAGGGCGAAGCAGCACGTCTCGCAGAGTTGGCGCTCGCCGCGCAGCCTGCGATCGCGTTCGCAGATGCGAGCGCCCAGCTGGGCGCGCTCGCGACGCGGGATCATCTGACCAACCTGCCCGACCACCGCGCTTTCCACGAGCAGCTCCGCGCCGAGGCGCGCCGCGCCAACCGGCACGAGCGCGCCCTCTCGCTCGTGCTCGTGAACGTCGACGGCTTCCGCCGGATCAACGCCGAGCATGGCCGCCTTGCCGGCGACCGAGTCCTCGCCGAGGTCGGCCGCCGCCTCGCCGCCACCGTCCGGAACGGCGAGCTCGTCTCCCGGCTCTCCGCCGACCACTTCGGCTGGATCCTCCCCGAGACCGAGGGGCTGAACGGCTGGATCGCCGCCGAGCGCGCCCGCCGCGCCCTTGCCGCCGCCCCGATCGAGGGTGTCGGCGTCGTCACCGCCTCCGCCGGCGTCTGCGACTTCGAGGATGTCTCCGGCGCCGACGAGCTGCTCGCCTTCACCGAGGTCGCGCTCGCCCACGCCAAGGGCGCCGGCGGCGATGTCACCTTCCGCTGGAGCCGCGAGCTCGACGCACGCAGCGGCGACGAGCAGGAGACGACAGATGACCGCGGCGTCGGCCGCCTCCGCGCGCTGGCGCGCGAGCTCGACGCCGAGGACCCCGGCACCGAGGGCCACTCCGAGCGGGTGGCCCGCCTCTCCGAGAAGCTCGCGCTCTCGAGCGGCTGGAGCGCCGAACGGGCGATCAGGCTCGCGCAGGCGGCGCTGCTGCACGATGTCGGCAAGCTCGGCGTCGACGAAGACGTGCTCCGCAAGCCCGGCCCCCTCTCGGCCGAGGAGCTCGAGCAGATCCGCAATCACCCCGACACCGGCGCCGAGCTCGCGGTCAACGCCCTCGACGAGGAGCAGCTCGCCTGGATCCGCCATCACCACGAGCGCTGGGACGGAGCCGGCTATCCGAACGGCGCCGCCGGAGAGGCGATCCCGGGTGGCGCGCGCCTGCTGGCGCTCGCCGAGGCCTGGGACGCGATGACGTCGTCCCGCGTCTACGGCGAGGCGCTGACGCTCGCCGAGGCGGTCGCCGAGTGCAAGCGCGAGCGCGGCAAGCAGTTCGCGCCGGAGGCGGTCGACGCGTTGGAGCGGCTCTGGGCGCTCGGCGCGCTCGACGACGCCGACGTCCGAGCGACCACGTTCGACTAGCAGGCGAAGCGGGCGAAGGCGCTGAGCGCCACCTGGCCCGCGAGCTCGTCCGCCGCGGCGACGTGCCACGTCATCACGCTCGCGACGAACACGCCGCCCTCGTAGGCGACGATGCCGTTGTCGTGCCGGGCGTTGGCCAGCCAGCCGGCCTTGTGCAGCACCACCGGGTTCGTGCCGAAGAAGCGGTCGAGCTTGCCGCGGTCGGTCACCTGGGCGAGCAGCCAGAGCAGATATCTCGCCTCCGATCCCGACACGCCCAGCCGCAGCAGCGGCCCCTTCCCCGCGGCGGCCAGGTAGACCGAGCGGACGAGGCGGGCGAGGTCTGCCGCGGTCGTGTACTTGCCGACTCCGAAGGCGGGCTGCTTCTCGGCCCGGATCGGGATCGGGCTGCCGGCGGCCGCGGGCCGGCGCGGCGACTCGTAGCCTCCGTACATCAGCGAGTCGTTCAGGCCGAGCGCACGCATCGTCGCGTTGACCCGGTCGGAGCCCGCCGACGTGGAGCCGCCGAGCCAGACCTCGAGTGCGTTCGCGGCGTCGTTGTCGGAGTTGACGAGCATCTTCCCGAGCAGACGCGAGACCTGCGTGTACGACTCGGGCTTGCGCTCGAGCGAGCGGAGGACGGTGACCGCGATCGCCAGCTTCAGGGTCGACGCGGCCGGGAAGCGCGCTCCCGCGTTCCAGGCGGCGCCCCGGCCCGTGCGGAGGTCCTGGACGTAGATGCCGCTCGTGCCGCCGTGGCGACCGGCGAGCAAGCGGACGCTCCTGTTGAGAGCCGCGTCGAGCCGCGGCGTACGCTCGCGCGGATCGGAATCCGGCGGCAGGCCGTAGACCGACTCGACAACGCGGGTCGAGCGACGGTTGCGCCCGTCGACCGCGGTGACGCGAATCGTCGTCTGGCCTCCCGTCAGTCGCACGCGCATCGAGAAGGAGCGGCCGCGAAGCTGCTCCTCGGCAGCGACGTACCGGCCGACGCGGACGATGATCCGCCGGGTTCCGAGCGGCGCCGTGCCCGCCACGAGCCCGAACGAGACCTCGCGCGGCGCGGGTGCGACGATCGCCGGCGGGGGGAGGGCCGGAGCGTCTAACACGGCGATGCCTCGCCGACGGGGTGCGATGGGGGGTGCGCGGCAAGGACGCAGGGAGCGTTCATAGCGGTGCTATGAACGCGACCGAGGACGCCGCCGCGTACCGCCCAGCGCGGCCCGGCGGCTCAGGCATTGTCGTGTTAGCCGCTCGCGCGTCCAGCATGATGAGAATCATGGCGATTTTTGCTCATCTCGACCTGGATGCCTTCTTCGCCGCCGTGGAGGAGCTCGAGCAGCCGGAGCTGCGGCGGCAGCCGCTCGTGGTCGGCGGCGACCCGCATGGGCGCGGCGTCGTCTCGACCGCGAACTACGTCGCACGGCGCTTCGGGATCCGCTCCGCGATGAGCTGCGCCGAGGCGCTGCGGCGGTGCCCGGCCGCCGTCTTCGTCCGCCCGCGCCACTCGCTCTACCGCGAGTACTCGCAGGCCGTCTGGGCATCGGTGCGCGAGGTCGTGCCGCGTGTCGAGCGCACCGGGCTCGACGAGGGCTACCTCGACCTCACCGCGCTCGCGGCCGATTACTCGCGCGCCCGGGCGGTCGCCGGGGCCGTGCAGACCTCGGTCCGCGCGGCCACCAGCCTGTCCTGCTCGCTCGGGGTCGCGCCGACGAAGGTCGTCGCCAAGGTCGCCTCGGACCGCCGCAAGCCGGGTGGAATCACGGTCGTCCCCGCCGGCACGGAGGCGCGATTCCTGGCGCCCTTCGCCGTCCGGGCGCTGCCGGGCGTCGGGCCGCGCGCCGAGCAGCGTCTCGCCGCCGCGGGCGTGACGACCGTCGGCGAGCTCGCGGCGCTCACCGACCTCGAGCTGCGGGCTCTACTCCCCGGCCAGGTCGGCCGGATGCTCCGCGACCGCGCGAACGGCGTCGACCCCCGCGCCCTCGAGGGCACGGCCGAGCGGATCTCGATCTCCGTCGAGGAGACGTTCGAGCGCGACCTGCACGACCGCGGGCTCCTGCACGCGGAGTTGAGGCGAATGGCCGATCGGCTCGGCGCCCACCTCCGCCGCGACGGGCTCTCGGCGCGCACCGTGACGGCGAAGCTCCGCTACGGCGACTTCTCGATCCGCAGCCGCTCGACGAGCCTCGACGTCGGGATCGACGACGCAGCGCGGATCGGCGACCTCGCCTGCGCCCTGCTCGATCGCGGCCTGCGCGACCGGCCGGGCGCATTGCGGCTCGTCGGCGTCGGCGTCTCCGGGCTCTCCGACTACCGCCAGCTGAGCCTGGACGAGACGGGCTAGAAGAGGTCGCGCGTGTCGTCGCCGGCGAGGTCGGCCGGGGTCTTGCCCTCGTCCGTTCTCAGCGTCGCGTCCGCACCTGCGGCGAGCAGCGCCTCAGCGCTCTCGCGGTCGTCGTTGTTCGCCGCCGAGTGAAGCGGCGTGAAACCGCCGTCCTGCGCGGCGTTGACGTCGGCGCCCGCCGCGAGCAGGAGCTTGACGATGGCCGGATGCGAGCCCGCGGCCGCGCTGTGCAGCGGCGTCACGACGATGCTCGCATGGCGGGCGACGACGTTCGGCTCCGCTCCGCGCTCGAGCAGGAGCTTCGCCGCGTCCTCCTGCCCGAAGAAGGCGGCGAGGTGGAGCGCCGTGAACCCGTCGGCCGACCACGCGGTGGCAAGGCTGGGCTCCGCGTCGAGCAGCTCTTCGAGCCCGCGCGTCCGCCCGACCGCGGCCGCATCGAAGACGTCGAGCGCCGGGTTTGCGTCCAGGATCGGGTCGACGAGACCCTCCTGGCCGTTGTAGAGCGCGTAGAGGACGGGCGAGAGCCCATCCGCGTTGCGCTCGCTCGCGCTGTCCGGGTCACGCTCGAGCTCCTCGCGGAGCGCGTGCTCGTCGCCCGCTGCGATCGACTCGAAGAGGCTCATGCGCGCAGCACCGGCCGCGTCAGGCAGGTCGGCCCGCCGTCGCCCTTGCGCGAGATCTCGTCCCCCTTGTAGACGAGCACCTCGACGCCGGCTGCCTCCATCCGGCGCCGCGTCTCGTCGTTGCCCTCGAGCGCGAGCGCGAGCCGCGGCCCGAGCGCGAGCACGTTCGGTCCCATCGACTCGAATTCCTCGTCCGGCACCTCGACGACCTGAATCCCGCGCTCGGCCAACAGCTCCAGCAGCCGCACGGGTGCCAGCCGCGGGTAGACGAGCGCGAGATCGTCGTCGAGCGGCGAGATCAGGCTCATCAGGTGCATCACCTCCGCGCGGCCGTTCCAGTGCGGGAGATCGTACGAGAGCACCTCGGCGTCGGGGAACGCGGCCTGGAGCTGCTCGACGCCGGACGGGTTCGTGCGGTAGCCGCGTCCGACGAGGAGCGTCTCGCGGTCGAGCCAGAGCGTGTCGCCGCCGTCGATCGTGCCGGGCGCCTCGATGCGGGCAGCGACCGGGACGCCGGCCGCGGCCAGGGTCGCCTCCAGCGCGCCGGGCTCGCCCAGCCGGCCATCCTTGCCGGGCCTGAGCAGCACCGCTCCGCGCTCGCCGACGAGGATCGGGTCGTAGGCGTAGATCGCATCCGGATTGCCGCGCTCCCCTTCGGCGACGATCACCTCCGCGCCCGCGCCCGCAAGGATCTCGCGCAGCGCGTCGTGCTCGGCGGCCGCCGCGCCGGGGTCGGGCTCGGCGCGCCAGCCGTACTCGCGCCAGCGCGCGCCGTCGGCGGGCTGCGGCGGGCGCACGAGGACACGCCGGAGCGGTGCGGTCATCGAGCGGGCGCCGTAGCTGCTCATCGGAGCCGAACGCTAGCTCACCGAGCAGAGAACCCAGATGTGGACGCGCGCAGCGACGGGACGGATGATGGGAGCCACGATGCCGCTCTATCACGCGGGCAACCGGGGCTTCCAGGACCGATTCGACACGCGCCGGCTGGCGGATCGGATCGAGGAGCGGATCGTGCACGAGACGATCGACGAGGACGACCGCGCCTTCATCGAGGCGCGGGACATGTTCTTCCTCGCCACGGCCGACGCCGACGGCTCGCCGCAGTGCTCGTACAAGGGCGGCGACCCGGGCTTCGTGCGCGTGCTCGACGAGCAGACGATCGCGTTCCCGAGCTGGGACGGGAACGGGATGTATCTCTCGCTCGGCAACGTGGCCGAGAACGCGCGGGTCGGCCTCCTCTTCGTCGACTTCGACGGCCAGAAGCGGCTGCGCCTGAACGGGGTCGCGTCGATCGACCCGGACGATCCCCTGCTCGCCGAGTATCCGCGCGCGCAGTGCATCGTCCGGGTGCGTGCGACCGAGGTCTTCCCGAACTGCCCGCGCTACATCCACCGGCTGCAGCTCGTCGAGCGCTCGCGCTTCACGCCGCGCGCGGACTGCGAGCCGCCGGTGCCGGACTGGAAGCGCCGCGAGTGGGCCCGCGACGTGCTCGCCGCCGGCGACCCGGCGAACGATCCTAGGAGGCGAGCTTGAGCTGCTGCGCCGTCTGCTCGTGCTCGGGCGTGCCCGGCTCGAGGCGCTCGAGGGCGTCGTTCCAGGCTGCCCGCGCCTGTGCGTCGTGTCCTTGCCCCCGGTGGAGCGCGCCGAGGTTCGCGAGCACGCGGCCGGCGCCGTGGTTGTCCCCGAGCTCGGTCAGGAGTGCCACCGCCGTCTCGTAGGAGTCGAGCGCACCTGCCTCGTCGCCGGCGCGCGCCTGGGTGAGGCCGAGGCCGTTCAGCGTCAACGCTTTGCCGCGGCTGTCGCCGAGCGTCTGAAAGATCGCCAGCGCCTGCTCGCTCAGCTCGAGCGCTTCGCCGAGCCGGTCCTCCGAGCGCAGTGCGGCCGCCTGCTCGTTCAGCCGCATCGCCTCGCGGCGGCCCGGCTCGGCCGGCCGGGCGGCCCGCTTTGCGCCGAGGTCCCGCCGCAGCTCTTGCCCGCGTGACTCGACCGCGGACACCGCGGCGCCCCCGGCTGCGAGCGCCCGCCTCGAGCTGCGCGCGGCCACGTGTCGTGCCGCCACTGCACGGCGGCTCGCAGCGTCGCGCTTGCCGGCCCAGTCGATCGCGGCGATACGGCCCGACCCCGTCCGGATCGCGCCCCGCAGCCGGCCGGCCGCACGCCTCGCTCGGGGGCGCAGCGCCGCCGCCAACGCCCGCCCCTGCAGCCCGGCGGCGGCGATCACGAGGAGCACGCCCAGGACGACGGCCACGAACGGAAGCGTGAAGCCGATCGCGACGAGCAGGGCGCCCCACAACAGGCCGATCGCGGCGAGCGCGGCCAGTCGTCGTTCGTTCTGCGAAAGCTCTCGCGACATCGTGGGTTCCCCCTTTCGGACGGCCACCAGCCGTACCTCTTCGCGCCGCCGGACGACGCTCCTGCGGCGAAAGGCTAGACCAGCAACTGCCGGTTCCGCTTCAGTGCAGCGAGCACGGCGTCGATGTCGTCGTCGGTGTTGTAGAGGTGGAGCGAGACGCGGAGGCTCGAGTCTCGTTCCGAGGTGACGATCGCTTCTGCGGCGAGCGCTGCGACGAGTGCGGGGGCGTCCGTCGAGCGGACGCAGACGAGCGGGCCGCGTGGCGGCGATGCCACGTTCGCCCCGAGCTCGTCGAGCCCGGCGACGAGCCGTTCGACGAGGCCGCGGACGTGCTCCTGGATCGCGGGTACGCCCGCCGCGGCGATCAGCCCCACTCCCGCGACGCCGGCGTAGATGTTCGGCACCGGCGGCGTGCCCGCGTCGAAGCGGCGGGCGCTCCGGTGCGGCCGGTAGCGCTCGATCTGCATGTCGAAGACGTTCTCGTCCGCGAACCAGCCGGTCTGGACCGGGACGAGCTCCTCGACGAGCCCGGGTCGGAGCGCCATGAACGCGAGCCCTGCCGAGGCGAGCAGGTACTTGACGGTGCCGCCGACGACGACGTCGCCTGCCTTCGCGGCGTCGACCGGAATCGCGCCGATCCCCTGATAGCCGTCGACGAGCATCAGCGCGCCGTGCTCCCGCGCGATCCCGTAGATCGCCTCGACGTCGTGCACCGCGCCGGTCCGGTAGGAGACGAGGGTCGAGGCGACGAGGGCGGTGCGCTCGTCGACCGCGGCTGCGTACGCCTCCGGATCCGGCTCGACCTGGACGACCTCGGCGCCGCGCAGCTCCTGCGCATGCGCGATCTGCCCGATTGTCGGGAACTCGTTCTCCGAGATGACGATCCGGTTGCGGGCGCCGCGGAACTGAAGCGCGGAGATGAGCCCGCTGACCGCGGCGGAGACGGAGGTCTGAATCGCGACGTCGTCGGGCGCCGCGCCGAGCAGCCCGGCGAATGCTGTCCGCGCCGCCTCCGACCGCTCGACCCAATGGTCCCACTCGGCGCCGTTCTCGTCCCAGCCGTCGAGGTACTCCTCGTATGCGCCCCGCACAGCGTCGGAAAGGGCCCCCTGTGAACAGGAATTGACATAGACCTTGTCTCGAAAGACGGGGAACCTGTCCCGAACCGCCGCGCCTACCTGACCCAAACGACCACCCCGTGCCTGGCACCGTGCCTGGCACGGCGTCCACAGTCGTCCCGAGTGGGCACGGCGCTAGCGGCCAAGGTACGCCTTGCGCAGATCCTCGTCCTCGAGCAGCTCCTTCGCACTCCCCTCGAGGACGACGCGGCCGGTCGAGAGGACGTAGCCGCGGTCGGCGATCGAGAGCGCCATGTTCGCGTTCTGCTCGACGACGAGCATCGCGACACCGGACTCGTGCACCTGCCGGATGATCTCGAAGCTGCGCTCGACGAGGATCGGCGCGAGCCCCATCGACGGCTCGTCCATCAGCAGCAGCTTCGGGTGGCTCATCAGCGCACGACCCATCGCAACCATCTGCTGCTCGCCTCCCGAGAGCGTTCCGGCGAGCTGCGAGCGCCGCTCGTAGACGAGCGGAAAGAGGGAGTAGACCCGCTCGAAGTCGTCCTTGCGGCCCTTGCCGTCGCGATTCAGGTACGCGCCCAGCTCCAGGTTCTCGAGCACCGTCATCGGTCCGAAGAGCCGCCGATTTTCGGGCACGATCGCCATCCCGCGGCCGATCCGGTGGCTCGTCGAGCGACCCGTGACGTCCTCGCCGTCGAAGGTGACGGTGCCCGTCGTCGGCCGCACGATCCCGAGGATCGTCTTCAACGTCGTCGACTTCCCGGATGCGTTCCCGCCGAGCAACGAGACCAGCTCTCCCTTGCCGACCTCGATCTCGACGTCCTGGAGGATGTGAATCAGGCCGTAGGAGGTGTTGATCCCGGAGAGGCGGAGCAGCGGCTCGTGGTTCGTCGGCTGCTCGCTCACTTCCGCTCCGCGGCCTTGGTTCCGAGATACGCCTCGACCACCCGGGGATCGGTCGCGACGTCGTCGAACGACCCCTCCGCGATCTTGACTCCGTGGTCGAGCGCGATCACGCGGTCGGAGATCCCTTCGACGACGTGCATGTCGTGCTCGATCACGAGGATCGTGTAGCCACCCTCGGTGCGGAGCTTCGCGATCAGCTCGGTGATCTCGTGCGTCTCGACCGGATTCATCCCGGCGGCCGGCTCGTCGAGCAGGAGCAGCCGCGGGTTGGTTGCCGTCGCGCGCGCGATCTCGAGCCGGCGGCGGTTCGCGTACGAAAGGCTGTAGGCAGGCTGATCCCAGCGGTAGCCCATCAGCCGGTCGCCGAAGAACGCGAGCTTCTGCTGGGCGAGCTCACGGATCGCCCGCTCCTCGCGCCGCTGCCCGGGCGTGCGCACCATCGCGCGGAAGACGCCGGCCTTGGTGTGCGCGTACGCCGCCGCCATCACGTTCTCGCGCACGCTCATGTTGAGGAAGAGGCGAAGCGTCTGGAACGTGCGTGCGATCCCGCGCTTGGTGATCTGATGCGGCTCCAGGCCGACGATGCTGCTCCCTTCGAAGCGAATGTCGCCTGCAGTCGGCTCGTAGATGCCGGTGACGAGGTTGAAGAGCGTCGTCTTGCCGGCGCCGTTCGGGCCGATCACGCTGACGATCTCGCCCTCACGCACTTCGAGGTCGAGCCCGTCGATGACCCAGAGGCCGCCAAAGGCCATCGAAACGCCGTGCAGCTCGAGCACAGGAGCAGCTTCGGCGCTCATACGATCTCCACGCGCTTCTCGCCCAGCAGGCCCTCCGGCCGGGCGATCATGACGGCGATCAGGATCGCCCCGAGGACGACGAAGCGCGTCGGCTCGGGCTTGACCAGCATCACGTTCTCCCAGACGAAGGCCCCCAGGTAGAGCGTCGGCACGAGCAGCACGAGCCGCGTCCGGCCGCGTACCACCGTCAGTGTCAGCACCGCTGCGACGAGCCCCATATAGGAGACCGGCGTCACCCAGCCCGCGAGATCGCTGGGAACGACGACCCAGTCGGTTGCCCACTCGCCGAGCCGTCCGCCGCCGCTCGCCGCTCCCTCGGTCCAGCTGCCGTCTATCGCCCGGGCCAGCGCGTGCAGGGCAAAGCCGAAGACGAGCGTCCCCGCGAGCACGGCCGCGAGCCGGCGCGAGAAGCGCAGCGTCCCGATCAGCCCGAGCAGGACGACCGCGTAGAAGAGGAACCGCGAGTCGCCGGGCTCGCGCAGCACCTCCAGCAGCACGCTGATCCCGATCGCGCCGATGACGACGCCCGCCTGGCTGCCGGCGCCGCCGAGGATGACCATCGTGTAGATCGTGATCAGGAGCGGAAACTCGAAGGTCTGGGGAAAGACGCTTCCGTTCAGCGCGGTGACGAGCGTCCCCGTCAGGGCGGCGACGCCGGCTCCGAACGCGAAGGCCATCAGCTTCAGCCAGTTGACGGGCATGCCCATCAGCTCTGCCGCGAGCGGGTCCTCGCGCAGCGACCGCCACGCGCGCCCGGTGCGGGACGCGTTGATGAAGCGCAGCGCGACGAACACGACGACGAAGAAGGCAAGCGCAACGTAGAGGTACGCGACGTTGAAGATGCCCTCGTGCGACACGGGGAGCTCGTGGCCGAAGAGGGAGAGCGGCTGGACATTGAGGATCCCGTTCGGGCCGCCTGCCACGTTCTCGCCGAAGATGCTCTCGCTGTTGTTCGAGACCGTCAGGAAGATCTGGAAGAAGAAGAGCGTCACGATCGCCAGGTAGTCGCCGACGAGCCGCCGCGACGGAAGCCCGACGAGCAGGCCGACGATGCCGCCGACGATGGCCGCGGCCGGGATCGAGACGAAGACGGGTAGGTGCAGGTCGTAGCGATCGGCACTGAGGAACGCGTACGTGTAGGCGCCGACCCCGTAGAACGCGACGTAGCCGAGATCGAGCAGGCCGCCCCAGCCGACGGTGATGTTGAGCCCGAGCGCCAGCAGCATGAAGATCACGGTGTCGAAGGCGACTCGGCGGACGTAGCCGCTCTCGAAGAACACGGGCAGCGCCGCCACGACCGCGACGAACAGGATCAGCCAGGCCCACCAGGGCACGGCGCGCAGCCGCGTCTCGAGCACGCCCATCCTCCCCCCGCGGCCGCCGCGGCGCTCGGCCGAGCGCGCGACCCACTCGTCCCGGCCGATCTGTGGCCCCGCCGTCGCGGACGCAGCCGGTACTGCCTCCTCCATGCGCTCGCGACGCGTCTCGTTCTCGTCCACGTCTACTCAGACCTTCCTGATGTCCGGCTTGCCGAACAGGCCCTGCGGCCTGAACAGCATGAAGAGGATCAGGATCACGAACACGAGCAGGTCGGACCAGCGCGTCGAGATGTAGCCCTGGGTGAACGCCTCGGCAAAGCCGAGGATCAGCCCGCCCGCCATCGCACCCGGAATCGAGCCGATCCCGCCGATCACGGCGGCCGTGAAGCCTTTCAGCCCGGCGAGGAAGCCGATCGCCACGTCGGTGGGCGCCCTCAGCGCGAACATCACCCCCGCCGCGCCCGCGAGCGCCGAGCCCAGCACGAACGCGAACACGATCACGCGGTCGACGTCGATGCCCATCATCGACGCCGCCTCGCGGTCGTGGGAGGTCGCCCGCATCGCCTTGCCCATGCGTGTCCTCGTCACGAGCAGCCAGAGCACGATCATCAGCGCGAACGCCGAGAGTACGATCACGATCCTGAGCAGCGGCACGCGCACATTGCCGATGTCGAAGCCGTTGAAGAAGAGCGCCCCGCCCGAGAGCGAGAAAGCGTCGTAGTCGCGCTGCTCCGAGCCGAACATGAGCTGCATCGAGTACGCGAGGAAGAAGGAGACGCCGAGCGCGCTGATGAGCGGCGCGATCCGGGGGGCGTTGCGGAGCGGCCGGTACGCGAAGCGCTCGATCGCCACGCCGAGGAGCGCGCAGCCGGCCATCGCCGCGAGCGTGATCAGGATCAGCAGCAGCCAAGTGGGCACCTTCGGATCCGTCGAGCCACCCAGCAGCTGCAGCGCGCCGAAGCCGATGAACGAGCCGACCATGAACACGTCGCCGTGGGCGAAGTTGAGGAGCTTCAGGATTCCGTAGACCAGCGAGTAGCCGAGTGCGATCAAGGCGTAGACGCTGCCCAGCGTGAAGCCATTGATCGTGAGCTGGATGAAGGTGTCCAAGGGGGTTGGTGAGTCGCGTGCCGGGTGAGTCTAGATCCCTGGAAACCGAGCGGGCCCGGCGAAGTCGCCGGGCCCGCTCGTTGCGTTGCCTAGCTCGTCAGCCGACGAGCTTGTACGTGCCGTTCGACTGGATCTGGAAGATGTAGAACTTCGCGTTCAGCGGGTCGTTCGACTTCGTGGAGAAGCGGAAGTTGCCGCCGAGGATCCAGTTGGAGATGCGGACCTGCTTCACCTTGCGCAGCACTGCACGCCGGTTCGGCAGGACGTTCTTGTTCGCGATGCATGCCGCCTTGACCGCACGCAGCGCGACCTGGACGGCCCCGTAGGTCGGAGGTCCCGAACGACTCGAGATCCGAGTTCGGGTTGTCCCGCTTCCAGCCGTCGATCAGCGTCTTCGACGTGGCGATGCCGCTGATGTCGGGCGCGAAGTTGGATACGTACGAGCCGGCCAGCTTGAACTGAGCCGGGGAGTTCGCACCGTCCCCGCCGAACACCTTCGCCTTCTTGCCCTGCTCGATCAGCTGCTGACCGAACGTCTGCGCGTCCGGAGGCTGCTGCGTCGGGAAGAAGACGATGTCCGCGTCGCTCGGAGTCCGCGTCACGAGCGACGAGAAGTCGGTCGTGCGCACGGACGTTGAGAGCCGCACGGTGGCGACGTTGCGTGCCTTCAGCACGGCCTCCGCCGCGTCGGCCAGACCGACCGAGTACGGCTCCTGGAAGTCGATCAGCACGACCTTCTTGACGTTCAGCTTGTCGATCATGTACCGGGCGTCGCTCGGCCCCTGGATGAAGTCACCCGGAACGACCCGGAAGAAGCCGGGCGTCCCTTCACGAGGAGTGCCCTTCGTCAGCGAGGTGCGGGTTGCCGACGGCGAAATGTGCGGCACGCCCGCGGCGAAGTACGTCTTGCTCGTGGCCGCGACTGCGCCCGACGTCGCCGGTCCGATCACCGCCACGACCTTCTGGTCCGCCACGTACTTCTGTGCCAGCGCCTGGGCCGGCGCCGGACCCTGCTCGACAGGCGTGTCGCCGGTCAGCAGCTGCACCTTCAGCCCGAGGCCGGGAGCAAGCCGCTTCACCGCGTACTTCGCCCAGCTCAGCTGGGCGTTGCCGAGGAAGCCTGCCCCGCCCGTCAGCGGCGTCACGATCGCAATCTTCAGTGTCGAGTTGCAGTTCACGGCCTGCTGCGCGTCCGCCTCCGCGGCGACATCCGGCCTCGCAACCGCGGTCGTGGCGAGAACCGCCGCGATCCCGGCCACGAGCGCCAGGGCTATGGCTCTCTTCATCTGTTGCCCTCCTTGTGGGTTCTCATCTGAGTGTCGGTTCGGTGGTCCGTCTCGTGGCGCAACGCGGAGCATGCGTGCCCGCCGCATGCCAATCACACAGCGTTGCGTGTGTCATGTCAACAGACCCCGACTACGCACCGTTTCCCTCTGTAGACGCCGACGGAGCGTGAAAGTCAGGGACGTTGGCGCAGCCTGACGCAGGTTCTTAGCCGACGAGCGTCTTTTTACCGCCCGCACCGACCTTGAAGATCGAGAACGCAGCGCCTTTTCTGTCGCCGCGGGCGGTGAACTGCAGGCCTCCGCCGAGGACGATCCGCGGAATCCGCGTCGCCTTCATCCTCTGCTGCACTTCCGCGCGCGCAGCCTCGCCGTCTGCGCACGCCTTCTGGATCGCCGCGATCGCAGCCTGAGTCGCAACGTACGCAGGCGGGCCGAAGTTGGAGGCGAACCGAGCCCCGTACTCCCGCACGAACGCCGCGTTCCCCTTGACACCGCGAACGTCGGGCGCGAAGGCCGCAACGAAAGAGCCGGGGATCTTGAAGTCGCCCGAGTCGAGGCCGTCTCCTCCGAAGATGACGATCTGCTTGCCGTGCGCCCTCAGCTGCTGGCCGAAGATCTGGCCGCTGGCCGCGATCTGCCAGGGGAGGTAGACGACGTCAATCTCGTCACCGATCGCGGAGATGAGCGACGAGAAGTCGGTCACCTTCTGGTTGACCGAGGCCCGCGTCACCCTGACGCCGCCGGCTCGCAGGCCCGTCTGAACCCCGTTCGCCAACCCCTTCGAGTACGCAGTCTGGTCGTCCACCACGAAAACGTCCTTCGCCTTCAGGCTGCTGCGGATGTATCGGGCGGTCGACGGCGCCTGAGCGTCGTCGTTCGGAACGACGCGGAAGAAGCTCGGAATCGAGCCGTTCGTCAGCGAGCTGTTCAGCGCGGAGGCCGAGACGAAGACCAGCCGCGGGGCACGCTTGAACGTCGGCGCGACGGCGAGCACCTCCTTGTTCGTGGCGGGACCGACGACTGCGAGCACACGCGCGTCCTTGTGGAAGCCTGCTCCCACCGCCGCAGCGCGGCCCGGGACGAGCTGCGTGTCGGCAGCGACGAGGCGAATCTTCCCGCCGGCGAGCTTCCGGATCGCGTACCTCGCGAAACCGAGCTGCTCCTTGCCGACAAAGGCCGCGTCGCCGGTGAGCGGCCCCATGAAGCCGATCGTCGGGCGTTTGCAGCCTGCTGCCGGCCCCTGGCGAGCGGCCGGAGCGACCGTGGCAGTGACCACGAGCACCGTGCCGGCGAGCAGCGTGACGACCCCAGCCCCTCTACGACGCAGAAAGCAGCTCCGAGTCGTCCTCATACGCGCGTGACGCCGGATCCCCGGATGGATGGAAGACACCGAGGATGCGCATCACGCCCGGGCCCGTGTTCTCGATGCAGTGGACCTGCTCGGGCGGGAGGTGGAAGCAGGACCCGGCTCTGAGCGGGATCGACTCGCTCCCGATGTGGGCGAACCCCTCCCCCTCGACTATGTAGCCGACCTCGTCGTACGAGTGGCTGTGGTCGGGCGCGCGGCACGGCTCGACGATCCCGACGAACTGGGTCGCGTCCATGCAGCCGGCGTCCTGGTTGACGAGGTAGCGGAACGTGCGCTTGGCGTCGGCGCGCAGCTCGGGCTGGTCGCCGAAGCGGACGATCACCTCCCGTGGCGAGCGGTACACCTGCTCGACTGGGACGGTCGTCGAGACGATCAGCAGCTCATCCGGCCCGTGGTTGTCGATCGTGTACGTCTCGCCCGAGCGCACGTAGGCCGCCGCATCCGGTTCGAGGTCGTGCGGCTCTCCCTCCAGCTCGAGCGTGCCCTGCCCGGCGACGACGAAGAGGAGCTCGTCGCGCCCGTCCTCTCGTCGCGGCAGCGAGCGGCCCGGCGCGTAGCGCGTGACGTGCTGCTCGAGCAGCTGCGAGCCGGTGTGGGCGCCCATGACCACCTTCTCGAGGGCGGTGTCTCCCTCGGTCCGGCTGCCGGCGACGTCCTCCTCGGCGACCACGAACGTGTGCCGCATTGCCGCAATCTCACCTGCTCGCCCGTGTCATGTCAAACGCGCGCTGTCTAGAGCTCGAAGAGCTCGAAGTCCTTGCCGATCACGTGCACGGCGACGTTGCGCACCGGCACGGGCCCGAGCTCGCCGGCGAAGGACCCGCGGTGCGCATGCCCGTGGAGGACGAGGTCGGGCCGGTGCGCGCTGATCGGCTGCGCCAGCCGCGAGGAGCCGAGGAAGGCCCAGATCGGCTCCGGCTCGCCGACGAGCGTCTCCGGGATCGGTGCGTAGTGGAGCAGCACGACCCGGCGGTGGCAGCCGGACACCTGCTCCAGTCCGGCCTCGATCGCCTCGACCTCCCGCGTCGTCTCGGCATAGACCTCGCGTAGGAGCGGCTCGCCGAAGTCGGGCAGCTCGGCGCCGGGAAAGCCGCCGACGAAGCCCTTGCCCCCGACGATCCCGAGCTCGAGGCCGCCGACCTCGTGAACCGCGTAGCTGCGCTGAAGCACGGTGATGCCGGCCTCCTCGAGCACCGCGATCACCTCGTCGCACCGGTTGACGTGGAAGTCGTGGTTGCCGAGGACCGCGTAGACGGGCAGGTCGAGCGGACGGCACGCGTCCGCGAGCACCATCGCCTCCTCCGGCTCGCCGTGCGTCGTCAGGTCTCCGGCGAGCAGGACGAGGTCGGCCTTCCCCTGCACGTCGGCGAACGATCGCGCGATCCGCTCGCGCAGCGGCTCTGCACAGTGAATGTCTCCCGCCGCGGCAACACGGATCGTCTCGGTCATCGTGCGCCATGTTCACGCCGAACAGCTTTCACAAACGAGAACACGGGTATAGCCGCCGGACAATGGCCTACACGCCCGCCGAGAACTTCCCGGAGCTGATCGAGTCGATGAAGCGCGCCGCCGCCGCGCTGCGCGACGCCGACGTGCCGTACATGCTCGGCGGCGGACTCGCGGCGTGGGCCCGCGGCGGGCCGCCGACCGAGCACGACGTCGACTTCTTCGTGCGTCCCGAGGACGCGGAGCGAGCGCTCGAGGCGCTCGTCGCCGCCGGGATGAAGCACGAGCGCCCGACTGAGGAGTGGCTGCTGAAGGCCTGGGACGGCGACACGCTGATCGACCTGATCTTCAGTCCGATGGGCGGCAGCGTCGACGACGGCTTCTTCGAGCGCGCCGAGGAGATGGAGGTGGCTGCGCAACGGCTGCCGGTGGCGTCGCTCGGCGACGTGCTGACGACGAAGCTTCTCGCCCTCAACGAGCAGGACCCGGACCTCAGCTCCGTGCTCGAGCTCGCCCGCTCGCTCCGAGAGCAGATCGACTGGGACTTCGTCCGCTCGCAGACGACCGGCTCGCCGTTCGCGCGCGCGTTCTTCACGCTCGTCGAGGAGCTCGGCGTCGTCGAGCCCCCGGCCGCCGCCTAGGAGGGTTTGGCGGAATGGCGCTCGTCGCGGGGGCGCGCTGGTCGTTCCGAGGCAAGGACGCAGGGAGCGCCGATAGCCGACGCTATCGGCGCGACTGAGGACGCCGCCTCGGGGCGAGCAGCGCGGCCCCCACGGCTCAGCCGCTATTTCGCCAAACCCTCCTAGGTATCGAAGAAGAAGAGCTTCCAGGCGTCCCACCAACTGGCCGCCTCGACGCGGATCGTCCGCCCGTCGAGCCGCTCGACGCCGGGGTGGAAGCGAAGCCGATCGGCCGGCTGCGTGCGCTTGAACTCGACCTTGATCTCGCAGGGACTGCCGGGGTCGTAGGGCTCCACCGCCTTCAGGTCGGCGAGCGCCTTCTTCGCGCCGTCCTCGATCAGGCGGCGCGCCCGCACGGGCGGGATCATCCGCGCCGCGCCGGAGCCGGAGGCTCGCTTGACCGCGACGGTCGTCAGGCCGTCGCCGAGCAGCGCCTTCCCCTCGCGGCAGGAGGCCTCGTCGCCCGTGACGAGCAGCACCGGGCACTCCCACGTGCCGCAGAGCGCAGCATTGATCCCGGTCTCGCCCACCTCGACCCCGTTGAACCAGAGACGCTGGTAGTCGCGGCCGGAGATGGTGTGATTCATGTTTCCGTCCTGCGTCCCGGCCATCGCGTGCATGCCGACGAAGAGCGCCGCGTCGCAGCCCTGCTCGAGAAACTCCGTGTAGCCGGTCCACTCCTCCTGCACGACCCACTCACAGTCTTCGTGCAGCTGCTCCGGCACGAGCGAGTTGAACGTCCAGCCGCCGCCGGCGCCGTGGCAGTCCATGACGACGATCTCCGTGGCGCCGCCCGCCTTCGCGCCCCGCACGGCCGCGTTGATCTCCTCGGTGTAGAGCTTGCGGCCCTCCTCGAACATCGGGTCGCCGCCGCTCGTCTGCTCGGGCTTGACGATCCCGGAGACGCCTTCCATGTCGCTGATGATGTGGACGCGCACGCCCGGGAGGCTAACCGCGCACGGCCGCAACGCGCAGTCCGAGCGCGACCAGGACCGCGCCGGTGACGGCGTCGAGCGCGCGGCGGATGCGATCCCGCGCCAGCAGCCGCCTCGCCCGCGCGGCCGCAATCGCATACGCGGCGAGCCAGAGGCCGGTGAGCAGCGAGAAGAGCAGCCCGAGCGCGAGCAAGCTCGCGAACGCCGTGCCGAACTGCGGTAGCAGGCTCGTGAAGAAGACCGCCATCTTCGGGTTCGCAAGGTTGCTGAGCAGACCCTGGCGGAGCGAGCCGCCCGGCGTCGATCTCGCAGCGACCGCCGGATGCTGAGGGCTGCGACGTCTCGCTGCCGCGACGAGCGACTGCAACCCGAGATAGACGAGGTAGGCAGCGCCGACGAGGCGGAGTGCAGTGAACGCCGGCTGCGATGCCCGCAGGATCGCGACGAGGCCGGCCACGGCTGCGAGCGTCCACACGGCCTGGCCGAACGCGACGCCGAGCGCAGTCGCCAGGCCGCTCCTGCGACCGCCGCCGAGCGCATTCCGGATCGTGAGCGCGGTGTCCTGTCCGGGAGTGCAGATGACGACGGCGGCGACGACCAGGAACCCAGCCAGCTCGGCCATGCGCGAGAGCATACGCTTGCGCACGTGGAAACCGGCCTCTCGGGAAAGGGCGTGCTCGTCACCGGCGCGTCCGGCGGGATCGGCGCCGCCTGCGCGCGTGCGTTCGCGGCCGAGGGAGCACGCGTCGCCGTCCACTACCACCGCGGCGAGGAGCGGGCACGCGAGGTTGCGGCGTCGCTCGGCGGCGCCCCGACGCTGCAGGCCGACCTCACCGACGAGCACGAGGTCGACCGGCTCTTCGAGGACTCCCGCGCCGCGCTCGGCCGGGTCGACGTCTGCGCCGCGATCGCCGGCGTCTGGCCGTCGGACGACGTCCCCGTCTGGCAGTTGTCCCTCGAGCGCTGGGAGCAGACGCTGCGGCAGAACCTGACTTCCTCGTTCCTCACCGCGCGCGGCTTCCTGCGCGAAGTGGAGCGCAACGGGCACGGCTCGCTCGTCCTCGTGGGGTCGACCGCCGGCATCGTCGGCGAGGCCGGGCACGCCGACTACGCGGCCGCGAAATCCGCGGTGCTGGGCGGGCTCCTACTCAGCCTGAAGAACGAGATCGTCCGGATCGCGCCGTCCGCGCGCGTGAACGCGGTCGCGCCGGGCTGGACGGAGAGCCCGATGACGCGCGGCCACGTCGACCCGAGCGCGGTCCGCCGCGTCTCGCGGACGATGGCGCTGCGGAAGGTCGCGCAGCCGGACGATGTCGCCCGCCAGGTCGTCGTGCTGGCCTCGGACGAGCTCTCGGGCCACATCACCGGCCAGGTCGTCACGATCGCGGGCGGGATGGAGGGCCGCGTCGTCCACGACGACGCGTAGACCCAGAACGAAAGAAACGGCGGGCCGGGGCCCGCCGCTCCGAACTCACCTCGCCGCAGGATGATTGCCGTCAGTCCCTCGGACTCGGAGAGCCGTCGTCTACATCGGCAACGGGAGCCGGCAGCTTGACCCCCAGAAACCGAAAGAGCCCCCCGCCGCCAGGGGGCTCCTTCTTGGGGGGAAGAAGGGCGCCGCCGCCTGGCACCCTCCTAATGGCTTCCTGTCTTGGTCGGAAGCCGGACTGCCCTCTGATCTGCACTCGCCACATCAGTGCGCTCAGAAGATGTCCGGAGTATGCGCCGGAGCCCCAAGTCCGGGAATCACCCTTCCGGAGTTGACTCGTCCCTCGAACGGGGTTGACCGTGTCTACTTCACCGCGCAACAGACGAGCAGGCGCAAGGCGCCTGCTCGTCGCGCGAACACCCTGAAGGGGGACCAGCTGTCCCCCGCTCTAGGCTTGAGCGATGTCGAGCCGCTTCGAGGACCGCCTGCGCTCGGGGCCGCCGATCGTCGCCGACGGCGGCATGGGCGCGCTGATCTCCGGGGCCGTGCCGCGGCTGCGCTGCCCGGAGGAGGCGAACCTGCGCGCGCCGGAGAGCGTCGTCGCCCTCCACGCCAGCTTCATCCGCGCGGGGGCCGAGCTGATCGAGACGAACACGTTCGGCGCCAACCGGCGCAAGCTGGCGGGGCACTACCTCGAGGACGAGTTCGAGCGGATCAACTCGAGTGCGGTGCGCCTCGCCCGCGAGGCGCGCGAGGTGTCGGGCGCGGACGTCTACATCGCCGGCTCGATCGGCCCGATCGGCGACCTCGAGCAGTTCGACTCCGCCGAGCAGAGCCAGCACTTCAGCGAGCAGGCCCAGATCCTCGAGGGTCGCGGCGTCGACCTGCTCATGCTCGAGACGTTCTTCGACCTCGAGGAGCTGGTCGCGGCGATCGAGGCCGTCCGCGGCGTCTCCTCGCTCCCCGTGGTCGCGCTGATGACCTTCGACGCGGACGGCCAGACGCTCGGCGGCGTCTCGGCCGAGACAGCGGCCGAGCGGCTCGACGAGCTCGATGTGGCCGCCGCCGGCGCCAACCACAGCGCCGGCCCGGCGGCGGCGCTGAACGCGCTCGCCTCGATGCAGCGCGACGGGCTCGTGCTCGCGGCACTCCCGAACGTCGGCCTCGCCAGCCTCGCCGGCCACCGCGTCGTCTTCCCGCACGCGACGCCCGACTACTTCGCCGAGTTCGCGGCCCAGGCACGGCGGCTCGGCGCCGGGATCATCGGCGGCTGCTGCGGCACCACGCCCGCGCAGATCGAGGCGATCCGCAGCGCGATCGACGAAGGCCGCGCCCCGGCCACGACGCTCGTCGTACGGGAGCGCGAGCTGGCCGACGCCTCGGAGGCTGCGCCTGAGGAGACGGGCCTCGCCCGGATGCTGCGCGAGCAGGAGTTCGTCGTCTCGGTCCAGCTCGATCCGCCGCTCGGCGCGAACAACGGCGCGCTCGTCGAGGCGGGCCGCGCCCTGCGCGAGTCCGGCAAGGCGCACTTCGTCGACGTCAACGACAACCCACGCGCCCGCGCCCGGATGAGCGGCGTGATGGCATCGGTCGCGATCGAGCGTGCCTGCGGGATCGAGACGATCCCGCACCTGACCACGCGCGACATGTCCGTCGCCGGCCTGGAATCGCTCCTGCTCGGCGCGCATGCCGAGGGCGTCCACAACGTGCTCGCGGTCACCGGCGACCCGCCCGAGGAAGGCGACTACCCAGGAGCGCGCGGCGTCTACGAGGTCGACGCGATCGGGCTGACGCGGCTGATCACGAGCCTGAACCGCGGCGAGGACTACCACGGCCGCGGCATCGACGCGCCCACGTCCTTCTTCGTCGGCGTCGCCGTCAACCCGTCCGCCGACGACCTCGACCTTGAGCTGGAGCGCTTCGAGCGCAAGCTCGAGGCCGGCGCCCAGTTCGCGATGACCCAGGTCCTGTTCGACCTCGGCTACCTCGACTCGTTCCTCGCCCACTTCGGCGGACGCTCGCCGATCCCGCTGCTCGTCGGCGTCTGGCCGATGCCGAGCCTGCAACTGGCGGTGCGGATCCACAACGAGGTGCCCGGGATCGTCGTGCCCGAGCCGGTCCAGGAACGCCTGCGCGCGGCGGGGCCGGACGCAGCCGAGACCGGGAAGGAGCTCGCGCGCGAGCTGATCGAAGAGGCGCGCTCGAAGGCCGCGGGCGTCTACCTGGTGGCGCCGTTCCGGCGCCCGCTCGGCATTCTCGACGTGCTCTAGCGGACGCAGGGACCGGTCGAGACCGCACCCGCGGCCGCTCCGGCCAGCTTCGCACGGACGATGTCGGTCGGTACGCCGTAGCCCTGGTTCTCGACGCCGACGCGCGAGGCGAAGACCGTCGTCTGCACGTTCCCGCGGATGTCGATCGCCGGCCCGCCCGAGTTGCCGTGACGGACCTGTCCGCGCAACGTCGTGATCTTGCGGGGGACCGGGCCGCGGCCGTAGGCGTCCTCGGTGAGGACGACGCTCGTCTGCCCGATTCGGCCCGCAGCTGCGGTGAACGGCCCGCTCTCGGGATAGCCGAGGATCGCGACCGCCTGCCCTGCGACCGGCGCGACCGATTCGAGCGGCGTCGCTCCGAGCCCGGCCACGCGGAGCACGGCGACGTCGTCGCGGGGGTCGAAGGCGACGACGACGGCGTCGCGGTAGTCGCCGTCGCGGCGATCGATGCGCGGATCCTTCATCCCGGCGACGACGTGGGCGTTCGTGACGACGAGGTTCGGCGCCGCCGCCCAGCCCGAGCCGGCGACGCCGAGGCCGCATGCGCTGCCGGTGATGCGGAAGACGCTGGCGCGCGCAGAGCGAACGGCCGGACTGGCCAGCAGCGCCGGGTCGGGCGGCGCCACGTTGGCCTCCGGGCCTCGGATGGCAAGGAACGGGTCGACCCGCGCGATCGCGTCGAGCAGGCGCGAGGGCGGCACCCGCTCGTTGATCTCGCCGAGGATGCGCGAGCGCTGCACCTCCTCCCGCAGCTCCCGTTGTCCCGGCAGGTGCAGCGCGACCGCGCCGAGGACCCAGACGATCGCAGCTCCGGCGGCCGCCCCGAGCACGAGCCCGCCGAGCGAGTCGAGCCACCGCAGCGGCGGCAGCGCGAAGAGGCTCGTCCGGATCGCGCCGCCGGCCATCGAGGCGACGCTCTGGAGCAGGATCACGAGCACCACCGCACCGCCGAGGGCGACGAGCGGCGTGTACGGCGACTCGCGGCCGGAGAGGAACTCGGGCGCGAGCTTGGCACCGAAGTACGCGCCGGCGGCGACGCCGGCCAGTCCGAGGACCCCGCCGACCAGCCCGCGCCTGAGCCCGGCCAGGGCGGCGATCGCGATCACGCCGACCGCGACCCAGTCGACGGAGGTCACACCGCCCACCCTACTGACGCCCCCGGCTACACTGTCCGTCGCCCCGGGGGGCGTAGTCAGTTGG
>CAVYSL010000001.1:0-264749 GCA_963771185.1 uncultured Gaiellaceae bacterium | reverse complement strand
GTCCTAACCGACTGGGGCTCGGCCTGGGGGTGCGATCTCATCGTGGTCCCCGGTGTCACGACCGTTCCGCTGTCGGCTCTCTGGCGGCGCGCGGTCGAGGCGATCGACGCGTTGGACATCGAATCGGTCGATGTGCTCGTCGACAACGACGATGCTGAGCTGATCTACCTGCTGGCCAGCGCCGGCTTTGTCGTCGGCGAAGAGGACGGGACCACCTGGATGGATGCCGAGGAAAGACCTGATGTCACCCCTCTGCCGGAGGGATTCGTTCTCGTCGACCGTGCCCTGGAGACGACCAGGCCGCACCCGATGCGACATCGAAACGGCGAACAGGTCGAGGCCCGTCTCCGCCAGTGCTCGCTCTACGACCCGGCACTGGACCTCGCCGCTGAAACTGCCGACGGTCAGGTCGGCGGTTATGCGCTCTTTTGGTTCGATCCCGTGACTCAGGTTGGGATGTTGGAGCCGATGAGAGTCGAGGAGGAGTACCAGCGGCGCGGCTTGGCCCGTGCCATGCTGACTGCGGGTCTCGATCGGCTGGCATCGCGCGGGGCACGCCGCCTGAAGGTCAGCTACGCCACCGCCGCGGCGCGCTCGCTCTACGTCGGCGCGGGCTTCCGGGTGACGTCTACCAGCACCTCGTACAGCTGGAAGAGGGCATGACCGGCAACGACCTGGGCTTTGATGCCGTGCCGATGGCGCTCGAGTGGCTGCGCCCGCCCGCTGAGTGGCATGCCGAGCCGGCTCGGCTCGTCGTCAGCGCACCTGCGCAGACGGACTGGTTCATCGACCCGATCAGCGCCCGCGCCGTGCGCACGGCGCCGCTGCTCGTGGGACCGGCGCCGACGGGCGACTTCACCTGGGAGGCGCACGTCGTCCTCGACGGCGACGCCATGTTCGACGCCGCCGGCCTCTTCGTCTACGACGACGACGACCACTGGGCCAAGCTTGCCGTCGAGGTGACCGCGGCCGGCCCAACGATCGTCTCAGTCGTCACCGACACCTTCTCCGACGACTGCAACTCGACCGTACTTGCGCAGAGAAGCGCCTGGCTGCGACTGGCGCGTGTCGGCGAGGCGATCGCCTTCCACGCATCCGACGGCGGCGGGCGCTGGGAGCTCGTCCGGGTCTTCCGGCCGCAGAGCGCGGCGCCACGCATCGGCTTCGTCTGCCAGGCCCCGACCGGCGCCGGCTGCACTGGCATCTTCGACGCAATCGCCTTCAATGCCCGCTCGCTCAGCGACATTCGCGACGGCAGCTGAGCAAGGCGAGCTGCGCTGGGAAAAGGGCACGAGTCGCCCGTGCGGCCGCAGTCGTGGTCGACTGCCTTCAGAGGACGGTCAGCACGACGTTGCCGACCTTCTGCTGCGTTTCCACGTACCGATGCGCCTCGATCACGTCCTCGAGCGGATAGGCCCGGTCGATGACGGCCCGGTACTCGCCGGCCTCGATCAGTTCCTTGAGGAGGAGGACGTCCTCCTTGCGCATGCGGGGAGGCAGCTCGAACACCACCTTCTTGTCGCCGAACCGTTTGTGCAGGAGCCAGAGGGCGACGTTCCAGAACCCGTCCGTGGGTAGGTAGACCCCGCCCGGGTTCAGTGAGCGCTTGCAGCGCCGGAACGAGTGCTTGCCGACCGCATCGAAGATGACGTCGTACGTCTCGCCGTTCTTCGTGAAGTCCGTCTGCAGGTAGTCGATCACCTCGTCGGCGCCGAGCGAACGAACGAGCTCGACATTCTTCGTGTTGCACACGGCGGTGACGCGGGCGCCGAAGTGCTTCGCGAGCTGAACTCCTGCCGTCCCCATCGAGCCGGATGCGCCGTACACGAGGATTCGCTTGCCCTCGAGCGGTGCCGCGGGCCGCAGCGCGTTCAACGTCAGCAGCGCTCCGTCGCAGACCGCGCCGGCTTCCTCGAAGCTCATTGCGGCGGGCATGTGCGCGAGCGGGAAGCTCTCCGGGACGCAGATGTACTCCGCGTGCGCGCCCGTGCTGAGCGCGAGGTATGGGAGCGCTCCGAACACGCGGTCGCCGACCTCGAACTCGGTCACCGCCGCGCCGATCGCCTCGATCTCACCTGCGAGCTCGTGCCCGAGGATTCGCCGCTTCGGTCGCCGGAGCCCCGACCCGATCCGGCTGACATACGGCTCGCCGGCGCGAAGATGGGCGTCGGAGCGGGTGACCCCCGTCGCGCGGATCCTCACGAGGACCTCGTCAGACGCCATGACCGGCTTGGGAACGTCCTCGACCCGCAAGCACGTCCGGGGGTCCATACCGATCGCGGACCACCGCCCTCATCAGGACCCTCAAGCGCCGACGCTCGCAGCGAATGCCTTGAATACCCAGACGAGGCATCACTGCTACTCGGCGACGAGCTCCGTCGGGGTGTGGAAGACGGCCTCGACGTTGTTGCCGTCAGGATCGAGCACGAACGCGGCGTAGTAGTGGCCGCTGTACTCGGGACGGACACCGGGGGGTCCGATGTCGGTTCCGCCATGTGCCGCGGCGGCGTCGTGCCAGCGCATGACCGACTCGGCGTCGCTTGCGCAGAAGGCGATATGCGCACCGGTGGTCACCCGGTCACGGCCGGGCTTGCTGCCGACCGTGTGCAGGCAGAAGTCATCGCGGTCGCCGCGCCCGAACAAGACGTAGGCGTCACCCTCGAACGTGCCCTCGGACAGCACCAAGAACCCGAGCTCCGCCAGCGCCGCTTCGTACATCCGCCGGCTCGCCGGCAGGTCGCTGACACGGATACCGACGTGGTCGATGACTTCGCTCGCCAGCCGTCAACCCCCTCTCGGTCCGATGGTCGGCCAGGACGAACCGTAGCGGCATCCCGGTCTTCGCAATGCCTTGCGGATCTATGTACGTTGTGCTTCTATGCGTAGTACTTCGAGCCGTGGAGGGCGGGGCATGCACATCGACAAGGACCTGGTGGCGGCTTCGGCGACGCCGCTCGTGCTCGCGCTGCTGGCGGAGGGCGAAAGCTACGGCTACGCCATCCTGAAGCGGGTACGTGCGCTCTCCGGGGGCGAGCTCGAGTGGACCGACGGGATGCTCTATCCGCTGCTCCATCGCCTCCGTCGGCTCGGGTACGTGACGACGGAGTGGCGCACGCCACCGGAAGGTCGGCGCCGCCAGTACTACATGCTCACCGACGACGGGCGATCAGCACTCGCGGACCAGCAACGGCAGTGGCTGGCGGTCACACGCGCGCTGAATGACGTGTGGCCAGGCTCGGGTGGGCTGCTGTCGGCTCTCGGGGAGGCGTAAGGATGGAGAGCGTGGAGTCACAGATCGCAGAGTGGCGGGCCTACGTCGCAAGCGCGCCGGGCATCAACGGCCGCGACGTCGATGAGCTGGAGGATCATCTTCGCCACCAGATCGCTGAGCTGAGCGCGGCCGGCCTCACGCCCGATGAGGGGTTCCTGATCGCCGTGAAACGGCTGGGGGACGTCGACGGCCTGTCCCGGGAGTTCGCGCGGGAGCACAGCGGCCGGCTCTGGAAGCAGCTGCTCGTGGGAGCGGACGAGGAGCCCGTACGGCGGGCCACCGGCTGGTTCGAGGCGATCGCCTTCGCCGTTGCTGCGGCCGTCGCGCTCCAGGTTGCGCGCCTCGCTGCCGACTTCCCCGACGAGGAACCGAACTGGCTGTTTCGAAACGCCAGCCTGTTCGTGCTGCCGTTCCTCGCCGCGTACTTCGCCCGCCGACGGCAGCTCGACACCCGGGGGTGGCTGCTGGCGGCGGTGCCGTTCGCGCTCGCCGCGCTCGTGATCAACCTCTACCCCTGGGATGCGGACTCGGCTACCGATGCCCTGGTCGCGCTCCATCTGCCCGTCGTGCTCTGGTTCGCCGTCGCGTACCCGTACATGGGGGGCACGATCCGGTCGCACGAGCGGCGCATGGACTTCGTCCGCTTCACGGGCGAATGGTTCATCTACTACGTGCTGATCGCGCTCGGGGGCGGCGTGCTGATGGGTTTGACCGCTGCGATCCTCGAGCCAACGGGGGTCGACGTCGACCGGATCGCCGAGTGGGTGGTGCCCTCAGGGGCAGCGGGTGGCGTGATCGTGGCCGCGTGGCTCGTCGAGTCGAAGCAACGGGTCGTCGAGAACATGGCGCCGGTGCTGACGATGCTCTTCACGCCGCTGTTCGCGGTGATGCTCGCCGGCGCTGCCGTGGTCTACGCCGTGACCGGGCTCGGCGACGCCTTCGACCGCGACCTCGTCAGCGTCTTCGACGCGCTGCTGGTGGTCGTCCTCGCGCTCGTCCTGTACGGGATGTCCGCGCGCGACCCGTCGGAGTCGCCGGACTGGATGGACCGCATCCAGTTGGTGGCGGTCGTCAGCGCCCTCGTGCTCGACGTGATGGTCCTCGGCGCGATGATCGCTCGGATCGGCGACCTCGGGTTCAGCCCGAACCGGACGGCAGCGCTCGGCCTCAATCTCGTCCTCCTCGTGAACCTGGCGGGGGCGGCCTGGCTCTCCGCCCGATTCCTCAGGGGACGAACCAGGCTCCACCGGCTCGAGCGCTGGCAGACCACCTACCTGCCCGTCTTCGCCCTGTGGGCCGCCACAGTGGTGGTCATCCTCCCACCGCTGTTCGGCTTCAGCTGATCGCGTCACCGCAGTACGTCTAGGGGCGCGTAAGAAACAGTCGTTTCTCCGTCGTGAGCTCCGGCGCCCACTCGATGCGCGTCGCGGATGCGAAGCGCAGGTAGGCGCGGAGCGCGTCGCGCATCGCGTCGACGAAGCCCTCGGTGCGGCCCGGCGCGAAGCCGTCCTCCCACCAAAGGCCGACCACCTGCACGAGGCCGCCGGCACGGTCGATGCGCGGCTCGATCCTGCCGACGAGGCGGTCGCCGAAGAGGATCGGGAGCACGTACCAACCCCAGCGCCGTTTGGCCGGCGGGAGGAAGAGCTCCCAGACGTACTCGAACTCGAACAGGGATCCGAGCAGACCCCGGTCCCACACCAGCGCATCGAACGGCGGCAGGAATGCGACGGAGGGCGGCGGCTCCGGCGGGCGCTCGAGCAGGTCGACGTCCGCTCTGAGCACGAATCGCTTGCCGCGCACGTTCTCGACCTCCACCGGGACGAGCTCGCCGGTGGCGACGAGCTCCTCGCGCAGAGCCGTTCTGCCCGGATATCCCGGCAGCCTCGGATCGGGCTTGGCGGGGCCGATGCCGCCGAAGATGTCACCCCCGCCACCCACGCCGAGGAGGCCGTGAGCGCGGTAGCGCGAGAGGAGCTTGTGGCGGAGTTGCTCCCTCAGCGGGATCTCGCGCGCAAGCACGTCGGCCGGCAGGAGCCGCTCGACGACGTCGTAGTAGCGCCGGTTGCCGTCGCGTCGCGCGAGGCCGAGCACGCCCGTGACGGCGTACGCCTCGAGCACCGCGCGGACGGTGTTCGTCGGTACGCCGAACCAGTCGGTCGTCGCTCCGCGCTCGCTCTCGAAGTCGAGCGACGACAACGGGCCCTCGGTTCGGATGCGCTCGAGCACGCGCCCGGCCACGTCGGCGTTCTCGGCGAGGGTGCGAGACGCGTTCCTGCTCGAGGTCACGCGGAACCACGGCAGCTCGCCGATGGAGACGAGCGAGAGCCCTTTGTTGTACGCCTCGAAGATCTGCCGGCGCTCGTAGAGCAGGTCGCACCAGGCGGGGTCGTACTCGGCCACGCGCGCGTGCAGCACGAGGTCATGGGTTCGACCGGCAACAGCGAGCGGATCGAATTGGATCGAGCCCAATCGGTGGAAGACAGCGAGCACCGCGTCTGGTCCTCCCTCGAGCGAGCGCGCCGGCGCGAGCGCGTGGCGCGCCACGAGGAAGCGGCGTGCTGCCTCTGCGGTGACCCTCACGCGGACGACGCTACCCCAGCGGGCCGGCCGAGAGGGCCTCGGGATAGGCTCCTTCCAAGCGAAGGGCCTGGTGATCCGATGGGACGATTGATCGTTTCGACCCAGATGACGCTCGATGGCGTGATCGACGTCGGCGAGTGGTACATCGCGGACGGCGAGCACGATCGTGCAGGCAAGGACCAGCTCGCCCAGGCGAGCGCAGTGCTGCTCGGGCGTAAGACGTATGAGGGTCTTGCCGCCTACTGGTCGCCGTTGCAGGACGAATGGGCAAGCCTGATCAACCCGATTCCGAAGTACGTCGCGTCACGCACCCTTCAGGACTCGCTCGAGTGGAACTCGACGCTCCTCGAAGGCGACGCGACCGACGCCGTCTCGAGACTCAAGGCCGAGCTTCCCTCCGACCTCTTGCTGTACGGCTGCGGCGAGTTGGCTCGGTCGCTGCTCGAGGCAACGCTCGTCGACGAATTCCGATTCTGGGTTCACCCTGCGATCTGGGGCTCGGGAGAACGCCCCTTGCAGGGCGAGGCACAGCATCGGCTGCGACTTGTCGGGTCAGAAGCCTTCGAGTCGGGCGTGACGCTCCTCCGTTACGCGCCGGTCCAGCCAGGCAGCGTCTAGTAGCATCGCGCCGTGCGCGAGTTGCGTCCGGGCCTGTGGCACTGGCAGGCGCCACACCCAGGTTGGCGGTCGACGGAGCCGTGGGACCAGAACGTCTCGTCCTACGCGATCGATGACGGGGAACAGCTGCTGCTCTTCGATCCGCTGGCCGTGCCGAGCGAGCTCGAGGGCCTCGCGGCCGACCGCGAAACGGCGATCGTGCTCACGGCGCCGTGGCACGAGCGCGACGCGGAGACCCTGGTCGAGCGGCTCGGCGCGCCGGTCTACACCCCGCTGCCCGACAGCGCGCAGTTCCTCATGGACACGTACGGCATCACCGCCGAGCAGGCCGGCGACGGCAGTCCCGACGTCGTCTGGCTGCTCCGCGAGAACAAGGGCGAAGCGCGCCCGTACACGGCCGGCGACCGGCTGCCGTTCGGCGCCGACGTGTTCCCCGGGCACAAGGCGAACGACACCGTGCTCTGGATCGAGAGCCACGGTGCGGTGATCTCCGGCGACACGCTCGTCGACTTCGGCGACGGCCTCGAGATCAACGAGCGCTGGCTCCGCCCCGGGGTCACGCGCGAGGAGATCCAGGAGGGACTGCGCCCGCTCCTCGGACTGCCGGTCGAGCACGTGCTCGCGACGCACGGCGGGCCGTTCGACCGCGTCGCCCTCGAGCGCGCGTTGTCCTCCTCCTAGAACCTGAGCTAGACGCTCGAGACGAAGCGCTCCATCCCGTCGACCGCTTGCGTCCGCGAGAGTCCCTGCCTGCGGACGAGCGAGCGCCACGTCTCGAACTCGAGCGCGTGCCCGATCGCCGCCCTGACGCTCTTGCGGCGCGGCCAGCCCTGTGAGACCGCGTCCGCCACGACCGCGAAGTTGGCGGTCATCTCCCCGAGGACGTCCGCGTTCGCGGGGACGACCGAAGCGTCTCGAAGGAACAGCGCCAGATCGGCTTCGACGGACTCGTACCACGCGTACATCTCCCCGAGAGCCCGGCGAAGGCGCCGCACCGGGTCCTCGATCTCCGCCAGCGTCTCGAGGTTCGGCATCGGATGCATCGCCTCCCAGTGCTCCGAGCAGGCTCGGAAGAGCGTGCGGTCGTCGGGGAAGTGCGCGTAGACGGTGTGCCGCTCGACGCCCGCCCGCTCCGCGATCCCGCTGATCGTCGTCTGCGCGGGGCCGACGCTCGTGTGCAGCTCGACCGCGGCTTCGACGATCCGCTGCCGCGTCTGCGCGCGGCGCCGGGCCCGTTCCTTCAGCTCGTACTTGCGCTTCATTGCACACCAGTGTACCGCGAATCTTGACAAGCGGGTAGAGCCGTCGTATATTCGCTACACACTACTGTGCAATGAAAGGAGAATGAACATGATCGCCTTCGACCTCAACGACTTCGAGCTCGCACCCGCGGCACCCGGCCTGCGGGTCAGCTTCCCACTCCACAGCGCCGCCGGAACAGCCAGCACCGCGACGGTCCTCTTCGAGCTCGATCCAGGCGCCGAGCTTGCGATGCACACGGACAGCGCAGAAGAGCTCCTGATCATCGTGCAGGGCACGGCAGAGGCGCGTGTCGGCGATGAGGTGGGCCGGCTCGAGACGCACCAGGTCGGGCTCGTCCCGCCGATGGCACCGCACGGGCTGCGCAACATCGGCGACGACGTGCTCCGCGTGCTCGGGACGTTCTCCGCCTCGACCGTCGTCTCGACGTTCGAGCGTCCGTTCGAGGAGAACGGACCGCAGGTGCTCGTCATCGGCTCGCCCGTCGCGCTGGCGGGACACCTGGAGGAGGAGGCGGCGGCTGCTGCCTAGCCTCTGCCGGTCGCCTCGCGGAGCACCAGCGTGTGATCCGCGAGGCGGTCGCGCCGGCGCGCTAACGTGCGCCGGAGCGTTGGAGTCGACGTCCCCGATCACGATCGTCCCTGCCAACGAGGCGAGCTGGGAGGATCTCCAGGCCGTGCTCGGCGCACGTGGCGATCCCCACAGATGCCAGTGCCAGCGGTACAAGATGCAGCCCAGGGAGTCCTGGGCTTCGGTCGGCGTGGAGGAGCTGGCCTTCCGGCTCCGCACACAGACCGAGTGTGGTCACCCGGAGTCGGGCACGACGAGCGGCCTCGTCGCCTACCTCGACGGCGAGCCCGTCGGCTGGTGCGCGGTCGAGCCGCGCAGCGCCTACCCGCGCCTGCTGCTCAAGACGCGCGTCCCCTGGGAGGGCCGTTCCGAGGACAAGACCGACGACAGCGTCTGGGCCGTGACCTGCTTCGTCACCCGCGCCGGCTTCCGGCGCCGCGGGATCAGCCGTGCGCTCGCGCACGCGGCCGTCGACTTCGCGCGGGAGCGCGGCGCCCGTGCCCTCGAGGGCTACCCGATGATCACCCAGGCCGGGCAGGAGATCACCTGGGGCGAGCTGCACGTCGGCAGCCGCAGCATCTTCGCCGCGGCCGGGTTCGCCGAGGTCAGTCACCCGACCCCGCGCCGAGTCGTGATGCGGATCGACTTCTAGGCTGAATCCAGGACCCGAACCAGCGTGGTTAGACTCGCGGCGTGGACGAGGCGAAGCTCGGCGACTCCGGTTCAGGCCTCGGACCTGTGAGCGAGGGCTGGTTCGTCGTCAACGTGCGTGAGGCGCACTGGCTGACGTCGGAGAACGGCGACGGCGAGAAGCGGTCGTCGGGCGCGGAGTGCAGCTTCGAAACACCGATGGCCCAATTCGCGCAGTTCGGGATCAGGCTCCACGTGCTCGAGCCGGGCGAGCCGAACGGCCTCTATCACGCGGAGAACCAGCAGGAGGACTTCCTCGTGCTGGCGGGGGAGTGCAGACTCCTCGTCGAGGGCGGCGAGCGGATCCTGCGTCAGTGGGACTTCTTCCACGCCCCCGCCGGGACCGAGCACATCTTCGTCGGCGCGGGCGACGCGCCGTGCGTGATCCTGATGGCCGGTGGGCGGTCGGAGCCCTGGCAGGTGCTCTATCCGGTGTCGGAGCTCGCGGCGCCCTACGGCGCGAGCGCGAAGGAGGAGACGCCCGACCCGGACAAGGCGTACGTCGGCTTCGAGCCCTCACGGCGCGAGCGGCCCTCGTACTGGGACCGGCTTCCCTGGGCCTAGGAGCGGCGGAATGGCGCTCGTCGCGGGTGCGTCTCGTTCCCAGCAGCCAGGCCTAGCTGATACGGCGTGGTAGCGGTGCGTGTAGGATGAGATCGGGAGTTGCCGGCGGGGTCGCGGAGCCCGGCCCCATGGCAGACGCCCGAGTCCCACATCTCGTTGACCTCCACGCCGGCCGCCTCGAGCTTCGCCTTCGCCTCGGCGACGTCGGGGACGCGGAACGCAAGCGTTCCTGGCGGCAACGGTGTGAACTCGTAGTCGTGGGTGTGCGGCGTCATCACCGCGAGCGTCACGTTGCCGGTCTCGTACTCGACCCAGTCCTCGCCCGGCGAGTTCGGGTTCCGCTCGAGGCCCAGCAGCTCTCCGTAGAAGCGGTTCGCCTCCTTCATGTCGGTCACCGGAATGCGGATGTAGTCGACTCGCTGCACGTCAATCACGGGACACGTACCTCCTTTTGTCGGAACACTCGCACGGACGGTCCTACTCGCTCTGGCTCCGGACCGCCTGGACCAGCGCCCGATGGCGTGCGACGCGGGGCCAGGCGACGCGCTTGACGCCGCCGAAGGCCCGGTGCGCCTCGACGGCCGCGCCGAATGCCTCGACGAACCCGGGCGTGTCGAGCGGGTCGAAGCCGTCCTCCCACCACAAGCCCGCGATCCGCAGCTCGTCCGCCTTGCGCTCGATCCGCGGCTCGATCCGGCCGACGAGCCGGTCGCCGAAGAGGATCGGCAGGACGTAGTAGCCCCAGCGCCGCTTCGCGGCCGGGACGTAGACCTCCCAGATGTAGTCGAAGTCGTAGAGGCTGCGGAGGAGGTCGCGATCCCAGACGAGCGGGTCGAGCGCGGCGAGGAACGCGACGCGCGGCGCGGCTCCGCCGGGCGGCTCGCCGGCGGCCACCTCGCGCTCGGCTTGGGCGAGGCTCGGCAGCTCGGCGCCCGGAACGAACCGCGGGCCGCGAATGCCGTCGACTGCGACCGGCACGAGCGTCCCCGACTCCACGAGCTCGGCGTGCAGGACGCGGCGCCCGGCGCCCTTGAGCGGCACGCCGTCCTCGAATCCCTGCTCGTCGCGCGGCGAGGTACCGAACCAGAGCTCGGCCGAGCCGCTCGCCCCGAGCAAGCCGTGCGCTCGGTAGCGCGACAGCAGCTTGTGCCGGAACTGCTCCCGGACCGGGACCTCGCGAGTCAGGACGGCGCTCGGGAAGATGCGCTCGACGAGGTCGTAGACGCGGCGGTTGCCGTCCCGTCTCGAGAGGCCGAGGATCCCGGCCTCGGCGAGGGCCTCGAGGAGTGCCCGGACCTGGTTCGTCGGGCGCCAGTACCAGTCGATCGCGGCCCGCGGCTCGACGTCGATCGACGATGTCGGGCCGATCGTCCGGATCCGCTCGAGGAGCTCCTCGACAAGCGGGGCGTGCTCGTCGAAGGCGCTCCCCTCGTGCTTCCGCCTCGCCCGGTCCCAGGCGACCCGATACCACGGCAGGTCTGCGGTTGGCACGAGCGACAGGCCCTTGTTGTACGTCTCGTACAGAAGCCTGTCCTCGTACAGCAGCCGGTCGGTCAGCTCGCGGCGGTAGCCGGCGACCCGCGCCAGCAGCACGAGGTCGTGGTTCCGGCCGGCGATCTCGATCGGGTCGAACTGAATCGAGCCGAGGCGGTCGAAGACGGCGAGGACGCCCTCCGTCCCCGACGGAAGCGAGCGGGGCGGCGTCAGGAAGTGGTGGATCGCGAGGTAGCGACGGGCGACCTCGCGGCTGATGACGCGCGGCTCAGCATCCGCCGTGGCGGCCGCGCTCTGCCTGACAGCCATCCGCGCATCGTAAGCAGCCGTGTAGCGTCGACGCATGGGCGAGCGCGTCCTCACGCTGCGGGAGCTGAACCGCGCCACGCTTGCGCGCCAGCTCCTGCGACGAGCAGGGCCGCGAGCTCCTCGACCTCCCGCGCGCACCGCTGCCGGACCCCGCGGTCACCGCACCGGTGCGCTTCCTGCCGAAGTGGGACAACGTGCTGCTCGCGTTCGCAGACCGCACGCGCGTGCTCCCGGAGCAGTACCGGAAGACGGTCATCCGCATGAACGGCGACGTGGCTCAGACCTTCCTCGTCGACGGGTTCGTCGCGGGCATGTGGCGCGTCGAGGACGGACGCGTCGTTGCCGAGCCATTCGCGCCGCTGTCCCGCTCGGCAGAACGCGAGCTCGAGGAGGAGGCCGAACGCCTCGAAGCGTTCCTCGCCGACTGATGCACGCTGACGCGGCGCGCCCGAGCGGTCAGGCTCGAGTGGCGTCGAGATGCTGCAGAAGCTGATGCGCGGCGAGCTCGATCTCCTTGTGGCGCCACTCGGCTGCCCGGTACTGGCACGCGATCAGGCCCATTCGATGGACGCGCCGGAAGTCGCCGTAGACGAATGCGTATCGGGCCTTCGTATCGTCGGACGCACCGTCGGTGAGCCCGAGATGCCAGCCGGCGTAGTCGTCCCACGAGTGCGACTCCAGGAAGGCGTTCTCGTCCTCGGCGCTCGGCTGAACGTCTCCCCACACGCTTTCGAGCACGTACTGGTGGGCGTCGATCAGGCGTCGGGCTTGCGCCACAGCGTGCTCGTTGAGCGAGTACGAGGCCATGAGGCGCATTCTGGCCGAGATCGCAATCGCCGTCAGACGTTGTGCTGCTCGGCGTACGCTGCGGCGACGCTCTTCGGCACCACCATCGCCCAGGCGTCGATCACGAGCTCCCGCATCTCGACTGCATCGATTGCCGCGAGCCGCACGACCGCCCAGTTGTAGCGGAGGTCCGACTCCCGCGGGAGCATGTACTTGTCCGGCTCCGTCTCGACCAGTGCGTCCCGCCACTCCTTCGGAAAGGCGAAGCCCAGCAGCGTCTCGTCGCGCGAGAACGCCAACCAGACGATCCGGCCGACGCGAAACTTGACACGCCCGCGCACGAACGCCTCCGTCGATCGCGGCAGCGTGAGCGCCAAAGCCCGCACCTCGTCGATCGTGACCACGAGCTCCAGCGTAGAGGTACGTTCAGGCGGTGCACGACGACGGCTATTTCGACGAGCGCGTCGCCGCGAGGTACGACCAGTCCGGCGAGATCTCGGGGATGTTCGACCCGGCGGTCGTCGACCCGGTCGTCGACCTCCTCGTCGAGCTTGCCGCGGGTGGACGCGCGCTCGAGCTCGGGATCGGAACGGGCCGGATCGCGCTGCCACTCGCGCAGAGGGGAGTGCCGGTGCACGGAATCGAGCTCTCGCAGGCGATGGCCGCGAGGTTGCGCGTGAAGCCGGGCGGCGACGAGGTCGGCGTCACGATCGGCGACTTCGCGACGACGACCGTGGACGGGACGTTCTCCGTCGCGTACCTCGTCTTCAACACGATCATGAACCTGACGACGCAGGCAGAGCAGGTCGCCTGCTTCCGCAACGTCGCGGCGCACCTCGTTCCGGGCGGGTGCTTCGTGATCGAGGTGGGCGTCCCCGACCTGCAGCGGCTTCCGCCCGGTGAGACCGTCCGCCCCTTCCACGTGAGCGAGACCAGATGGGGATTCGACGAGTATGACGTGGCGAATCAGGGCCTCATCTCCCATCACCTCGAGCTCGTCGACGGACGAGCCGAGCGCAACTCGGTTCCTTTCCGGTACGCGTGGCCCGCGGAGCTCGACCTGATGGCGCAGCTTGCCGGGATGTCGTTGCGCGATCGCTGGGCCGGGTGGAAGCGGGAGCCGTTCACGAGCGACAGCCGCACGCACGTCTCCGTCTGGGAGAAGCCCGTGGGGGTGCGCTAGCCGGCTACAAGACGCAGCGCACTCCGACTCCGACTCCGATCGCGAGCACGAGGTCGCGAAGTTGCACGCCGTCGTAGGCTAGGTGACGCCACGTGCCGCCCAGGCAGACGCCGTCAAGACGAACGGGGCCTCCGGGAGCCGCGTGCGGCACAGCTCGCGCAGCTCGGCCTGCCGCTCCGCGTCGAGCCCGGCCGCGAAGGCGCCCGCCGGCCCGACGCCGAACGTGTAGGGCTCCCACCAGTCCTCGAACGTCGGGTGCTCGATGCTCACCTCGAGCGAAGCCTCCTCGACCTCGCGCAGGCCCGCTGCCTCGAACAGCTCCGCCAGGTGGCCGGATCGTGCGCCTGGGAGCCCGGACTCGTCGTCGACGTCGGGATCGAGCTCCCGTGCTGCGTCCCAGAAGGTGCTCAGTGGACTCGTTCCGCCCGCGTAGTCCCACACGCAGGCTGCGACGACCCCGCCGGTCCGCGTCACGCGCGCCAGTTCCTGCAGCCCGGCGATCGGGTCGGTCATGAAATGGACGACCAGCTGTGCCAGCGCCGCGTCGAACGCGTCGTCGGGGAACGGGAGCCGCTCCGCCGCCGCTTGTTCGACGGTGACTCCGGGATGCCGCTCACGGACCGCCGCGACGAACGGCTCCGACGGGTCGACCGCTGTTACCCGGGTTGCGCCGACCAGCCGCACCAGCTCGGTCGTCAGCGCGCCGGGGCCACAGCCGACGTCGAGCACGCGCTGGCCGGCCGCGATATCGGCCAGCGCCGCCAGCTGAGGCGCGAGCAGCACGGAGTAGCGGCCCATGAACCGGTCGTATGAGTCGGCGGCGACCGCGAACGTCACCGGAACACCCTACGCCGAGCCGATAGCGTCTCGCCGATGTCGGCGCTCGAGACGGAACTGGATGCGATCGCGGCCGAGACCGCCTTCGCCGGCGTCGTTCGGGTCGACCGCGCAGACAGAGTCGAGCTGGCGAAGGCCTACGGGCCGGCGCACCGCGGCTACGAGATCCCAAACGCGCTCGACACCCGCTTTGGGATCGCGAGTGGGACGAAGGGTCTGACCGCCCTCGCGGTCGTGAGCCTGATCGAGGACGGCCGGCTCGCGCTCTCGACGACGGCCCGCTCCGTGCTCGGGCGAGACCTGCCGCTGATCGACGACGAGGTCACGGTCGAGCAGCTGCTGGCGCACCGCTCCGGGATCGGCGACTACCTCGACGAGGACGAGGAGCACGACTTGAGCGAGTACCTGATGCCGCTGCCGGTGCACGAGCTCGCGACGACGGAGCGGTACCTCGCCGTGCTCGGCGGGCACACGACCAAGTTCCCGCCCGGAGAGCGCTTCTCGTACAGCAACGGCGGCTATGTCGTGCTGGCGCTGATCGCTGAGCGGGCGAGCGGCGTCCCGTTCCACGACCTGGTGCGGCAGCGCGTCTGCGAACCGGCAGGGATGGCCGACACGGAGTTCCTCCGCTCGGACGAGCTCCCCGGGCGCACCGCGCACGGCTACCTCGAGCTCGACGGCGCGTGGCGGACGAACGTGCTCCACCTGCCGGTGCGGGGCAGCGGGGACGGCGGGATCTACTCCACGGTCGCCGACATCAGCGCGCTCTGGCGCGCGTTCTTCGCCGGCCGGATCGTGTCCGAGACCTGGGTCAACGAGATGCTGCGCCCACGAAGCGAAGAGCCTGGATCAAGGCGCTACGGCCTCGGCTTCTGGCTGCACGAGTCGACCGACGTCGTCATGCTCGTCGGCTCCGATGCAGGCGTCTCGTTCCGCAGCGTGCACGACCCTGGGACACGCGTCACGCATACGGTCGTCTCGAACACCTCCGACGGCGCCTGGCCGATGACCCGATACCTCGGCGAGCGTCTCGGCACCGGCTAGACACACATCTCGCGACGGAAAGGGCACCCGATGTCGGCGTTCATCATCACGCGGATCCAGACCGGCGACTACGACACCTGGAGGCCGATGTTCGATCAGGACCGGCCGCAGGCGCGGGAGAAGGCGACCGTGCAGCGGGTGCTACGCAGCGTCGACGACCCGAACGAGGTCTTCATCCTCCTCGAGTTCGCCTCCGTCGACGACGCGGAGGAGGCGCGCCGCCGGCTGCTCGACTCGGGCGTGCTCGATCGCTTCGAGGACAAGCACGGGCCGAACGTGCTGCAGGAGGCGGCCGTCTAGATCGGCTCGCCGGGGAAGAGCAGCCCGAAGCGGCTGACGAGCTCGGGAACGCTCTGCGGGTCCACCTCGAGTCCGTACCGGGCGGCGAGCGCAGCCCGCTCCTCCGGCTCGAGTGCGGTCGAGCCGCCGCGTGCGACCAACTCCGCGAAGTAGCCCTCGAAGCCTGCAGGCGAGATGATCTCGAGCAGCCGCGCCGGCTCGTCGCCGGCGTTCCAGAACGTGTGCCACTGCCCGCGCGGCTTGAAGATCAGGTCACCGGCCTCTCCGAAGACGACGTCCTCGCCGAGGAGCGCGCCGACGCGACCCTCGACGACGTAGCTGTACTCGTCTTCACGGCTGTGCCGGTGCAGCGGCGCGGCCAGCGCCCGGGCGGACATCGGGTGCTCGACGAGCGAGAACCCCTCTCCCGACGTGGCGCCGTCGACCAGGAACCGCACCCCGATGCTGCCGAGGAACCCGGCCTTCCCGTCCCCTGGGCCCACGATCACGGGTTGTCCCGGTTCGGTCGTCATCGCTTCGTTGCATCTTGTCAGGGCCGGCTGCTCGGGTGACGATGGCCCTGATGCCCGCCGCGGAGCCGTTTCCTCCGATCGAGCCGTACGACCACGGGCTGCTCGACGTGGGCGACGGCAACCTCGTCTACTGGGAGGTGTGCGGAAACCCGGCGGGGAAGCCGGCGCTCGTGGTGCACGGAGGGCCGGGTTCGGGCTGCGGCACCGGAAGCCGCTGCTACTTCGACCCGGAGCGATACCGGATCGTTCTGTTCGACCAGCGCGGCTGCGGCCGCAGCCTCCCGCACGCGAGCGATCCCGCAGTCGACCTGTCGGCGAATACGACGCACCACCTGATCGCCGACATGGAGCGGCTGCGCGAGGAGCTCGGCATCGAGCAGTGGCTCCTCTACGGCGGTTCGTGGGGGTCGACGCTGATCCTCGCCTACGCCGAGCGGTACCCAGAGCGCGTGTCGGAGGTCGTCATCACCGGCGTCACGATGACGCGCCGCGAGGAGATCGACTGGCTCTACCGCGGGGTGGGCCGCTTCTTCCCGGCCGAATGGGACCGGTTCCGGCGCGGCGCGCCAGAGGCAGACCGGGAGGGCGACCTCGTCACCGGCTACGCGCGGCTGCTCGAGAGCCCGGACGCAGACGTCCGAGCGCGGGCGACGAGGGACTGGCTCACCTGGGAGGACGCCGTGATCTCGCTCGAGTCGAGCGGCACGCCCGGGGCCTACAGCGACCGGCCACCCGACGCGGCGCTCGCGTTCGTTCGAATCTGCACGCACTACTTCTCGCACGGCGCCTGGCTCGAGGAGGGTGAGCTCCTCGCGGGCGCCGGGCAGCTCGCTGGGATCCCGGGCGTGCTCCTCCACGGTCGCCACGACCTCGGCTCGCCGGTCGGCACCGCCTGGGAGCTGGCACGGGCGTGGCCGGGATCCGAGCTGGTCGTCGTCGACGACTCCGGCCACACGGGCAGCGACACGATGCGTGAGCTCGCGCTCCAGACGACGGCGCGCTTCAGCGCTCGACGCTGAGTCGCGGGTCGAGCCCGAAGAAGCCGCCGATCCGCTCCGCTTCCGCTTCGACCCCGGCGCGCTCGGCCCGGGTCAGCCTCCGCCCCGGCTCGACGGTAAGCTCGATCCGTTTCGCCGCCTTCTTGCGGCGCCAGATCCCGGCGCAGACGCCGTCGACGAGCAGGAACGGCGTCCCGGCCGGCCCCTCGTAGCGGCCCTTGCCGTGCGCCTTCACCTGCTCGCGCACCACGGGCGGCACCAGCTGCTCCCGCTCGCGGAAGCCCATCACGTAGACGTCGTACTCGGGCAGGAGGCGGACGCTCGGCTGCGGCTCGGCCGGCTCCGGCGCCGGCACGTCGATCGACTCGAACAGCTCGCGGGCCGCCGCCGGCGTCAGGTGACGGGAGGTGAACCACTGACGGAACTGCCGGTGCGTGACCGGCCCGTAGGCCTCGACGTAGCGGCGCGCTATCTCCCGAAGCGCCTCGCCCGGCTCCCACATCTGCTGCGGACCAAGCCATTCGTCCGTCCGCACGAACGTCACTTTCTGCCCTTGCGGCGGTCCGAAGCAGAGCACGTCTGCGATCGCGGCGTCGCCGAGGTAATAGCCCCACCCTGACGCGAGCTTCTCGCGCGGCGCGGGACCGACATGTGCGGCGACCGCATCCGCAAGCTCCTCGCGCAACAGGCGGCGGCCCCGAAGCGCCTCGCCGATCGCCGCGACCACCTCGTCGACGTTCTCGACGCCGTCGGCGGCGTAATCCTCTTCGCCGACAACCGCCCGGCGGGCGGCTGTCCACAGCGCGAGCTCGTCGGCCGGATGGATGTGCAACGTCCCACGCAAGGTCCACGTCTTCGCCAGCGCGCGTCGCTCCCAGAGCGCGTCGCGCACGTCGGCCTGCGTGATGCCCTCCACGCGCGCCGCGAGCTGCAGCTCGGCGGATCCCATCACCTGGGCGTGGATCCCGCAGACGTCACGCACGACCTCGACGAGCAGCTTCGCCGGCGCACGCTTGGTGAGATGGCTCCGCGCCAGCCGCCGCGAACGTACCTCGTCCCAGGTCAGCGAGCGCACGGGCCTAGCGTACGCGGAGGGATGGTGATCACGGCTTCACCTCTCGAGCTCCCGCTCTGCCATCTCTGAGAGACTCACCGCTCGTGTCCCGGGCGAACGACGCAACAGGAGGAAACGTCGCGAGACGCGCGCTTTCGACCGAGCACGCCTCCCAGCCGGTCGCCCGTTACAGCCAAGGCATTGCGGCGGCGGGGCTCGTGTTCACCGCCGGGCAGGGAGCGCACGACCCCGAAACCGGAGCACTGCCGGACGGGATCGAGGCGCAGACGACGCGCACGCTCGAGAACGTCGATGCGATCCTCCGCGCCGGCGGCGCCTCGCTCGCGACGGCGGTGAAGATCACGGTCTACCTCGCGGACAGGCAGGACTATGCCGCGATGAACGAGGCCTACGGCCGGCACATGCCCACAACGCCGGCCGCTCGGACGACCGTGCAGGCAGGGCTCGGGCGCGGGATGCTGATCGAGATCGACGCGATCGCGATCGCGGGCGAGTAGCGGGACTCAGCCGGCCCACCACCACGTCGTCGACTCCTACGCCATCAAGGTCTGCGCGGCCTCGCGCAGCATCCTGCGGGATTGGACAATCGTCTCTTCTCGATCGAAGACGGTTCGCTCGTCGGAGGCGAGACGCTGCCGCCGTTCGCCGGCCATCCGCCGCACTTCGAGCGGTGCAGTGCCGCCGGTCACGGTGTGCTGGTCGACGAAGTGGCGCGGGTCGAGGCACTCGCGGATCACTTGCTCTTCGAGTTTCAGTGGTTTGCCGATCATCTCCTGCGCGGCCAGATCGAGCAATTCGGCATCGATGCCGGTCGCGTCGCGGCCGCGCTCGACGGCGAGGAGCACAGCGCGGGCGACAATCCGGTGGGCGGTGCGGTACGAGATGTCCCCGTCCGTCTGGATTCGCTCGGCCAGCGCCGTCACGCTGGAGAACCCCCACGCGGCCCGGTGCGCGCATCAGCTCACGGTTGGGCTGCATCGCCGCGACGACGGCCTCGATCGTCGGCAAGGCCTGCTCGGTCAGCTCGCAGGCATCGAACAGCGGCAAGTACGACTCGATCTCGACCTCCTCCGTGTCCATGTAGCCGACGTTGTGTGAGACGGCGAAGCACCCAGTCAGGGCGCCGATTGTGCGCGCCGTGCGCGAGCGAACGTACTCGAGCACCAGCGCGTTCTTCTTCTGCGGCATCAGACTGCTCGGCGAGGCGAACGAATCGGTCACGTCGATCATCGCGAACTCCTGGCTCGACCAGACATACAGATCCTGGCTGAGCCGCCCGATGATGGTCATCAGCCCGGCGAGCGCGGCGGCCGTTTCGGTGACGTGATCGGAGGCGGCAACGCTGTCGATCGTGTTCTCGCGCAGGCGCGCGAAGCCGAGCAGCTCGCGCACGCGCTGGCGGTCGATCGGCACGCTCGTGCCCGACATCGCGCCGCATCCGAGCGTGCACTCGTCGGTCGTCTCGTACGCCGCCAGCAGCCGCCGCGTGTCGCGCTCGATGTGGTCGTGCACCGCCAGCAGGTAATGCCCCAGCGTCGTCGGCTGGGCGTGCAGCAAGTGCGTGTAGCCGGGCATGACGGTCTCGGCCTCGGCGTCGGCGCGATCGAGCAGCGTGCGTCGCATGCTCAGCGCGCCGTGGAGCACACGGAGGATCGCGTCGCGCATGACCAGGCGGTGCAGGGGCTCGGGCCGGGTGCGGCCGAGGTTGAGGTTTCCGACGGCGCCCTCGCCGCCGGGCACGCGCCGCACGAGAGCGCGCTCCATGTGCAGGTAGAAGTACTCGACCGCCGCGTCGAATGGCCGCATGGCGTCGGGCCCTTCGCGTTCGACCTCATCCAGCCCGCGCAGGATCGCTGCCGCCGAGTCGCGGCGGACGACCTCGCATTCGGCCAGCATCGTCAGCCACGCTCGGTGGGCGTCGATGAGCGGATAGAAGTTGTGCCGGCAGTTGAACTCGAAGATCGGCTCGAGGATCCGTTGCGCGAACACCGCGTTCGGCGCGGCCCGCATCCGGTCACGCGCGCCTTTGATCGATTCATCGAATCGTTGTTCCCCGTCGTGCATGTGTGTCACCGTTCCTTCCGTCATGGGGTCACGCTGTGAGGGCCGTGACGATCCCGGCCACGAACGCGAGTCCCAGCGTGAGACGCCGGAACACCGCAGCGGGCGCGCGTAGTCCTGCGCTCGTCCCGATCGCGTTTGCAACGAGGACGCCGGGCAGCCACCAGACAAACGCTCGCCCAGCGCTCTCGTTGAAGTGCCCTTCGCCGGCCAGCACAGCGAGCCCGATCGCGGCGGTAGCGACGAAGTAGATCGACAGGTCGGCGAAGAACGTCGCTGTAGCCAGCCGACGTCGCGCGAGTAGCAGCGCCGGCGGGACGCCGATCAACGAGGTCGTCGTTCCGAGCAGACCTCCAAGAAACCCGGCGATCGCTCCAAGTCCAACAGTGCGAGTGCGGGGCGGACGCCTGTCGGCCCAGGCGAGCGCGGCGGCCGCAAGCGCGACGGTCACGCCGACGACGAGCTTCAACGTGCGACCATCTACCTCCCCGAGCGTGCGCGACCCGATCCAGAGCCCGGGAATCGCGCTGCCGACGAGGATCGCCGCCTGCCTCCGGCGAACGGCGTGTCGCAGACGCCACGCGACGGACAGGCGCGTTGCGAGCGAGATCAGCAGGTTCACCGTGACGACGAACGGAAGCGAGAAGCCGGTGAGCAGCAGCGCAGGCGTCGCGACGAGCCCGAATCCGAACCCTGACGTGCCCGCAAGCAACGCAGCCGCCGCCGCCAGGAATCCACCGAGGATCATCATCCCGACTCCTGAAGGTCAATCCGCCGGGGCGTCCTGGTAGACGGTCACGAGCTCGGTGTAGAACTCGATCGCGGCACGCCCCTGCTCGTGCGGGCCCCACCCGGACCCCTTGATGCCGCCGAACGGGACGTGCACGTCCGCACCGGCCGTCTGGGAGTTGACGTGCAGGATCCCCGCCTGCGCTTCGGTGGTGAAGCGCTGCACCGCTCGCAGGTCGCGCGTGAAGATCGCCGCGGAGAGCCCGAACTCGACTGCGTTCGCCCGCTCGAGTCCTTCGTCGAGGGTCGAGAAGCGATAGAGCGACGTCACCGGGCCGAAGACCTCCTCGCAGGAGAGGAACGCGTCATCGGCGACGCCCTCGAACACGGTCGGGGCGATGATGTAGGCCTCCTCGTGCGCCCGCTCGCCGCCGGCCAGTACGGTGCCGCCCTCCGACTGGCCGCGCGCGATCGCGGCCAGCACGTCCTCGAGCGCGCCCTCGTTCACGAGCGGGCCGACCTCGGTTGCGGGATCAGCGGGGTCCCCCACCCTCCCGGCCGCGATGCGCTCGACGAAGCGCGTGCGGAACTCGCCGTACGCAGCGTCCTGCACGTAGATCCGGCGGGTCGCGGTGCACTTCTGGCCGGCCGACCAAAAGGCCCCGGCGTAGGCGGCTTCGACGGCGCGGTCAAGCTCGGCGTCGGCCAGCACGAGCAGCGGGTTGTGCCCGCCGAGCTCGAGCTGCACGCGGCAGTTGCGCGCCGTTGCCTCCTCTCGGATGCTGCGGCCGACGGCCACGGAGCCGGTGAACGAGATCGCGCGCACGTCGGCGTTGCGGACGAGCTCCGCACCGACCTCGGAGCCGGCACCCGTGAGCACATTGAGCACTCCTGGCGGCAGGCCCGCCTCGGCAAAGCACTCCGCGAGGTGCAACCCCGTGCGCGGCGCCTCGTGGCCGAGCTTGAGCACGACGGTATTCCCGTAGACGAGAGCGGGGGCGAGCTTCCACGTGGGGATCGCGGCAGGAAAGTTCCACGGCGTGATCAGTGCGACGACCCCGATCGGCCGCCGGCGCGTGTAGAGCGTCTGGTCCGGGACCGACGGCTCGTAAACCTCGCCGACAGGGCGCCAGCACTCGCCGGCAGCGAAGCGAAGGATCGTCGCGGCGCGGGCTGTCTCGCCACGGGCCTCGCGCAGCGGCTTGCCCATTTCGGCGGTCATGTCCTGCGCGACCTCCTCGGCCCGTGCGTCCAGGGCGGCCGCCGCAGCATGGAAGATCGCGGCGCGCCGGTCGGCGGGGAGGCTCGACCAGCCGGGCAGCGCGAGACGAGCGGCCTCTACCGCAGCAGCCCCGTCGGCGGCATTGGCGGCCGCGTAGACGCCGGCGACCTCGCCCGGCCGCCATGGGTTGCGCTTCTCGTACGTGCGACCGGAGCGGCTCTCGCGCCACTCGCCGCCGATAAAGAGCCGCCCCGTCACGTCGAATCCCGAAGCTGCAGCTCGACCGGGAGCGTCATGCGACGGCCGGCAGCCGGGGGCGCGTCGCCGTCGAGGCGGGCGATCAGGCTCTCGGCTCCGATCCGGCCGAGGTCGTACCCCGGCACGCGCACGGTCGTCAACGGTGGGTCGGCGAACTGGGCGAACTCGAAGTCGTTGAAGCCCGCGATCGCGACGTCGGCGGGGATGCGGAGGCCTCGGATCCGGGCCGCACGCATTGCGCCGAGCGCGAGCAGGTCGTTGCCGCACATGATCGCCGTCGGCGGGTCGGGCAGCCGGAGCAGCCGCTCGGCCATCCGCGAGCCGTTCGCCGGGTCCCAGACGCCGTCGGAGACCTCGAGCTCCGGCGCGACGAGACCGGCGGCGCTCAACGCCTCGCGGTAGCCGCGCAGCCGCTCCTCGACCATCGGCCACGGCGCCCGGGTCGAGATGAACGCGATCCGCCGGTGCCCGCGTTCGAGCAGGTGCTCGGCAAGCTGCCGCGCGCCCGCCCGGTTCTCCGCCGTCACCGAGACGACCGGCACGCCCGTCGGGGCCTGCTCGAAGACGACGAAGCTGAACCCGAGCTCATCCACCCGCCGAATCGTTCGACGGCGCACCGAGGGCGCGCCGGAGAGGAAAAGGAGGGCACCGTCGACGCGCTCCTCCAGCAACGGAGAGAAGAGCCTGTCGGCATCGTCGGGATCGGGACGCGCCGCCTGGATCAGGAGCGAGTAGCCGTGGTCGCGGGCGACGTCGCCGATGCCGGCGATGATCAGATCGGTCATCGGGTCGGCGAGGAAACGGGCCCCCTCGTCGAGGACGAGGAAGCCGAGCGTCGTCGTCCGCTTCGCGCGCAGACTCCGCGCGGCCGCGTTCGGCCAGTAGCCGAGCCGCTCGAGCTCGCGGCCCACGCGCTCGCGCGTGTCGTCTGACATGAGGTTGAAGCGGCCGTTGATGTAGTTCGAGACGGTCTGGAGCGAGACGCCGGCCTGTCCGGCGACGTCGCGCATCGTCGGGCGGCTCACGACCACACCACAGTGACGCCGGCGTATGCGACCGCGGCGACGATCACCCACGACGAGAGGCCGAGCACAAGCGGCCGGCCACCAACAGTGAAGAGCCGCCCAAGCTCGACGCGCGCCCCGACAGCGAAGAGCGCGATCGCGAGCAGGACGATCTTCGTGTCGGCGAGAATTGGCAAGAGCCCCGAAGGTACGACATCGGCACTTCGCAGCGCGGCGGCGCCGACGAACGCGAGTACGAACGGCGGAACGAGCCGCCGCGGCGAGACTCCGGAGCTTCGCCCCTCCGTCCAGGCGATCCAGGCGATGAGCGGGCCGAGCAGGAGCACGCGGGTCAGCTTGACGACGATGGCCGTCGCGACAGCCACACCACCGACTGCAGACGATGTCGCCACGACCTGCGCGACGTCGTGCACGCTCGCGCCGACCCAGACGCCGTAGTCGTGTTCGTTGAGACCGAGGATCCCGCGCATCGCCGGCAGGAGCAGGATCGCGAGGCTGCCGCAGAGCGTGACGAGCGCGATCGCATAGGTGACCTCCTCCTCATCCGCGTCGCTGACCCCGCGCGCCGCGGCGATCGCGGAGACACCGCAGATCGAGAAACCGGTCGCGACCAGCAGCGAGAGCCCCTCCGAGACTCCGAGGCGCCGCCCTGCCCAGCGCGTTCCGAAGAACGTCGCGACGACGACGACGGCGACGACGACGAGGCCACGCGCGCCGAGCGTGAGCATGTCCTGGAGGACGAGCTCGAAGCCGAGCAGCACGATCCCGACACGGAGCAGCGCCCCCGACGCGAGCGCCAGACCGGGACGTGCGGCGACGGGGACGAACCCCGCGTTGGCGAGGAGGAGGCCGAGCGCGATCGCGACGAGAACGACGGGCACGCCTGGAAAGACCGCGTGCGCGAGGAACCCCAGGCCGGCTCCCGCGAGCGCAAGCGCCAGACCCGGGGCGACGAGGCGCAGGGACGCGGCGATTCGGCCGAAGGGAGGAAGGCGAGCGCTGGGCACTTGAACGATCAAGTAGAGTCAGTATCGCATGTTAGGGTCGCAGCCGTGAGCGACGCGCGTCTCCGGATCGGGCTGATCGGCCTGGGCGATATCGCAGTGCGCGCCCACCTCCCGGCGCTCGAGCGCAACCCGCGCACGGCTGTCGTCGCAGCAGCCGACGTCGACGCCGAACGCCTGGCGGCCGCACCCTCGGGCACACGTGTGACGACGGACGCATCGTCGGTGCTCGCTGACCCGGAGGTCGACGCTGTCGTGATCGCGACGCCGCCCTCGGTCACCGCCGGACTGGTCCGCGCCGCCCTCGAGGCCGGCAAGTACGTGCTCGCGGAGAAGCCGCTCGGGCTCTCCGTCGCCGAGACCACGGAGGTGCGCGAGACGCCGGGCGCGGCCGAGCGGCTCCAGATCGGGCTCACGTACCGGCACCACCCCGCCGTCGACCGGCTGCGCGAGCTGATTGCGTCCGGCGCGCTCGGCCGGCCGCTCCTGATCCAGGCGGCGATCTGCGACGAGCCGGCGAACCCCGAGGAGGATCCCCGCGGCTACGCTCGCCGGCTGCGCTCGCTCGAGCGAATCCCGCCCGTCGTCTCCGACGGCGTGCACGCGTGCGACCGGATCACCTACCTGCTCGGCGAGTCACCCGTCGACATCACGGGTTGGAGCCTTCGCACCGACCCGGCTTACGCGACCGCGAACGTCAACGGCGGCATCCTCACGTACGCCGACGGCTCGGTCGCGCGGCTCGAGGTCGTCTGGCTGACGCCGGTGCTGCCCCCGAGTCAGTTCGTCGTCACCGGCCCGTACGGACGCGCGACGCTCGACCCGCCCACCTTCGGACTCACGGTGGAGCTCGCCGACGGCACCAGAGAGGTGGTCGCGCCGCCCGGCGACAAGACGAAGGTCTGCTTCAAGCTCCAGCTCGAGCGCTTCGTCGACGCCTGCCTCGCCGGCACGCGTCCTGTGCCGGGGCTCGACGAGGCGATCGCGAGCCTGGAGCTTGCCGAACGGATCGCGCACGCCGCGGGTGTCGCGCGCCTGGTGCCGGCGTGATCGACTTCCATGTCCACCAGCCGGCCGCGGCCGCGTACGAACCGGAGGAGTACCTCGCGGCCATGGACGAGCTCGGCGTCGACGTTTCGGTCGTCTTCACCTACGAAGGGCTGCTGCGCCCGAGCGCAGACGCGAACGACTCGCTCGCCGCCTGGGTCGCGCCGGCGCCGCAACGGCTGCTTGCGTTCGCGACCGTCGATCCGCGCGACGCCGGAGCCGGTGCTGAGATCGAGCGCTGCGTGCGCGAGCACGGGATGCGTGGCGTCAAGCTGCACCCCTGGCTGCAGGGCTTCTCGGCGCACGAACCGGGACTGCAAGTGGTCTGCGAGACGGCGGGGCGGCTCGGGATCCCGATCCTCTTCCACGACGGCACACCGCCGTTCTCGACGCCGCTCCAGCTCGCCGCGCTTGCACGCCGTCATCCGGGAACGCAGATCGTGCTCGGCCACGGTGGCCTGCACGACCTCTGGCGCGAGGCGATCCAGGCGGTCGTGACGACCGACAACGTCCACCTCTGCATGTCGGGCACGCCCGGCTACGCCATGCGCGCGATCGTCGCGCGCTGTCCGCTCGAGCGGCTGCTCTTCGGCACGGATGCCGGCCTCCGACCGGAGCCGCTGCAGCGCTACGCCGTCCTGCGAGTGCGCCAGCTGGACGAGCTCGGGCTCGACGACGCGCAACGGGAGGCAATCCTCGTCACGAATCCGCGCCGGCTGCTCGCCGCATGATCGACATTCACTCGCACGTGCCGACGCACCGCGAGCACGTCCCGCCAGACGAGCTCGTCGTCAACGACAAGTGGCGGCCCGACCGCGCCGTCGCCGCGACAACGACCTGGGCCGACTACGCAGAGGCGTTCGCGGACGTCGAGGTGTCCGCCGCCTTCACGATCGCACGGAACCGGACCGAGGTCGACCCAGCCCTCAACGACGCCGTCGCCGCCTTCGTCGCGGACGCGCCGACACGCCGAATCGGATTCCTCTCGATCCACCCCGAGGTCGACGGCGCGCTCGACGAGCTCGAGCGGGCGCACTCCGACCTCGGTTTGAAGGGGATCAAGCTCGGCCCGAACTACCAGGTCTTCGACCCGCTCGGGGACGCCGCGCTGAGCGTTTACGAGCTCGCCGCTCGGCGTGGCCTGCCGATCCTCTTTCATCAGGGCGCCTCGCCGGTGCAGGACGCGCCACTTCGCTACGCGCATCCGCTGCTGATGGACGAGATCGCGATCAGGTTTCCGGCGCTACGCGTCGTGATGGCGCACCTGGGCCACCCCTGGCAGCGGGAGACGATCGTCACGATCCGCAAGCACCCACACGTCTATGCGGACGTCTCGGCGCTCTTCTACCGGCCGTGGAGCTTCTACGAAGGGCTGCGGCTCGCAACCGAGTGGGGCGCCCTCGACAAGCTCCTCTTCGGCTCGGACTTCCCGATCGCGACGCCCGCGGAGACGGCGGCGGGCCTCAGGCGGGTGAACGAGCCGATCGAGGGGACGCGGCTGCCGCCGGTGCCGCTCGACAAGATCGAGGAGTTGATCGAGCGCGACCCGCTGCCGCTCCTCGGCCTCGAGCGGCCTAGTAGGAGGGTTTGACGTAATAGCGGCTGAGCCGACGAGCGCCATTTCGCCAAACCCTCCTAGCTGAGGCGCGCTCGGGCGCGCGAGCAGCGGTAGCACGCGGGGTCGGTGCAGAGGAGCGCCGTGCGGTCTGAACGGAGCAGCGCGACGGTCGTTTCGATCACCGCGCCGCCCGGGACGAGCTGCGCGAGCGCGCGGCCGACCTTCCCGTCCCGGATTGCCCCTCGTTCGCGGAGCGGCCACTCGAGCGCGCCGAACGCACGGCTGCAGCCCGGGAAGCGGTCGTCACTGTGGGTCGGCCAGGCCGGGTCGAACGGAATGTCGAGATACGGCGCGTCCGCGTGGAACTCACCCACGTGTGCGGTCGTGTTCGACGTGTGGCCGACGCCGAGCAGGAGAACGTGGCCCCCGGCTGCCGCGAGCCGGTCGAGCGGGCTTCCGAGGCCGGTCGCCCCCAGGCGCTCGTGCCCGTCGAGCAGCTCATGCGCTCCGTCTCCGATCGCCGCTACGGAGTAGGTCGGGTGCGCCGAGCGAACGGCATCCGGCCGGCGGCGGAACACTTCGGTGAGAGCGCCTGCGCGACTCGGCGTGTCCGGAGCGAACGTCTCGTTGTCGTAGGTGAAGGTCGGCATCACGACCAGCCCGCGCGGTCCGACTGCCGCGAGCAGCTCGTCGACCAGCTCGTCCGCATCGAGACCGACCGCGCGGAGCGACGAGTGAACGACGACGCGATCGCCAGGGACGAGGCCGATCACAGCCCGAGCAGCCGCGCCAGGGTGCCGCCGAGGATCGCGTCGCGAACCTCGGCGCCGTACGGCGCCTCGGTCACTCGCGCCAGCTCGATCACGGGATCGCCGAACGGGGCATCCGTGGAGAAGAAGACGCGGCCACCTCGCCCCCGTGGGTCGGCGGCCGCCAGAGCAGTCGGCCACTCGACGTAGACGCTGTCGGCGTAGACATTCGAGGCCGCCTCGAGAGTGGCCGGTCCGTCGTGAGAGAAGTCGGTCGCGCCCGCCTTGCCGAGCAGGAAGTTGGCCTCGGGAAACCGCGCCGCGAGCCACGCGACCTGGAGCGGCAGCGCGTGCGGCGGTGTGCCGGTGCGGACGTAGACGGGCCAGCCGGATTCGATCGCGAAGGCGATCAGCGGCTCCGCCTGGCCATCGAGCAGGTCGAAGCCCTGCAGCGCGGAGTCGAGCTTGAGCGCCCGCGCGCCGGCATCACGCGCGCGCCGCAGCTCCTCGAGCGCGTCGGCGCCGAGCCATGGCGTCGCGACCGCGTAGGCAAGCAGGCGACCGCCCGACGCGGCCGCAGCGGCTGCCGTGAGCTCGTTCCCCTCGTCGTTGCGTACAGGGAGGTAGCCCTCTGCCGGCGAGACGAGGGCCTGGTCGATCCCGAGCCTGTCCATCGTGGCGAGCAACTGCTCGACTGAGAGGGACGCGTCCCGCCCGCGGCCGAGCATGACGTGGCCGTCGATCACCATCAGGCCCGCACCACGCCGCGGAAGGCGTGAGCCGCTGCACGAAAGGCCTCGAGTCCGGCCTCGGGGACGAGCGAGAGGTTGTAGAGCGCGAGCCCGTCTGCGCCGGCAGCCGCGAGCCGCTCGACTTCGGCGGCCAGCGCCGTGCGCTCGGGGGTCCAGTTGGTCGAGACCGACCCCGGCCGGCCGGTGACCGCGCGCAGGCCGGCGAAGCGCGCGATCAACTCGTCGCCCCGAAGCGGGCCGCAGCCGTAGAGGACCGCATCGGCCGCGGCGACCGACTCGGGCGAGACGCCCTGGACCGCCGCCTGCTCCGGTAGGCCGGAAGCAAAGACACGCAGCAGGCTGCCCTGCTCGTGGACCGCTGCCGCGGCCGCATCCACGAGCCGGCGCGCGCCGGCCGCGCGGCCGCGCGCGAGCTCCTCGACGACACCCGCCTCGGCGGCGTGGGCGCGCGCCTCAACGTCCTGTCCGAACAGCACGCGGCACGACGAGCAGAAGCATTGCGGCAGGAGCAGCCGCGCCTCGTCCGAGATCGGCTCGAGCGCGAGCGTGAGCGTGTACGACGGCTCCCAGGCCGGGTAGAACGCCGCCTCCAGGTCGACCGCCTCCGGCCCGAGCTGAGCGGCGACGTCGGCCGCGAGCGCGGCGACGTATTCCACCGTCTCCGGCGCGGACGGACAGAGGCTGTGGCCGGCCGGAGACCCGTCGAGTAGCCGCGCGGCGGCGTCCGGATGGGCGGCGGCGAGCGCGTCGTTGTGCAGGCCGACGACCCACGCGCGGAAGCGGAGTCCCGCCCGGCCGCATGCCTCCCGGAAGCGGTGCAGCGCAGGCGTCGCGGTTCCCTGCGGCCGGAGCGTGCCATAGCGCGCTACGTCGGGCTCGAGATAGATCGTCGTCCGCGTCAGGACACTGACCCGGCGGTGCCGCGGGAACACGCGGCGGCCCCGGTGGTAGGCGACGGCGACGCTGACCGCATCGCAGCCGAGTTCGAGCACCTGCGCGGCGAGCTCGTCCGGCCCGACGTGCTCCAGCTCCTCCGGATAGACGAAGACCTGGACGCCGGCGTTCACGACGAGAAGCTCCGCCGGACGTCATCGCTGGGCTCGACACCGAGCCCGGGACCTTCCGGCAGCCGGGCGAGGACTCCGTCGATGTCGAGCGGCTCGGCCAGCGTGGCGTCCTCCTCGTAGAAATGCTGCCCGATGATCCCGTGCGGGATCTCGCTGATCCGCTCGCACGCGCAGGCGACGTGCAGCTGCGCGGCCGCGCCAAGCCCCATCTCGCCGTTGGCGCCGATCACGACGTCCATCCCGAGGTCGCCGGCGAGTCGCGCCGACTCGACCGCCCGCTCGAGCGCCGAGCTCTTGCCAACGTAGATGCTGACGATGTCCGCCGCGCCGAGCCGCCCGATCCGGAGGACGTCGGCGGGCGAGTAGACCGACTCGTCGGCGATCAGCGGTACGCCGAGTGCGCGTACCTCCCGTAGCCCTTCGAGGTCGTCGGCGCGGACCGGCTGCTCGATGAATGCGATCCGCGACTCGGCGAGGCGCGGGACCGTCTGGAGCGCAACCGGCAGCGTCCAGCCGCCGTTCGCGTCCGCGCCGAGCAGCGCATCGTCGCCGGCGAGCTCGCGGGCGAGAGCGACGCGAGCCGCGTCGGCGCCGGGGTCGCGGCCGACCTTCACCTTGAAGGAGCGGAAGCCGAGCCCAACTGCGGCCTCATAGCCCGCACGCAGGTCGTCGCCGTCGCCGCTGAGCGAGATCTTCACCGGGACCTCGCGGCGGTACGGCCCGCCGAGCAGCTCTGCGACGGTGACGCCGCGCGACCGGCCGAGTGCATCCCAGAGCGCTGTGCTCACGCCGGCCTTCGTGAACCAGTTGCCGCGCAGCACTCTGTCGAACTCGGTCGCGTGCGCCTCGATCGGCGCCAACGGCCGGCCGATCAGCGCCGGGCCGAGCACGTTCCGGATGAAATGGGTCGCGGTGACCGCGTCCTCGCCACTCCACGCGGCGGTCGCGCTCACCTCGCCGAAGCCTTCGACGCCTTCGACGGTGACGACGCGGACGAGGGCGAACGTCGAGGCGTCGTGCACCACGCGCGCGCCGCGCACCTTGAGCGCGGGCTTCGCCCGGGCGCTGATCGTCGTCGTCTCGACGGCCGCGATCACCGGGCCGGACACGTCAGGCACCGATGTCGGCGAGGTGCTCGAACGCAGCCGCAGCAGCAGCCACACAGTCTGCGAGCGCCCGCTCGCCGCGCTCCACAGTGGCCTCATCGGGCCTGTCGGTGTAGCCGTCCAGCTCCTCCCACCGCCCAGGCTCGGCGACGATGACGCCCGGAGGGCGCGTCCGCGCCGGCCCGCCCGGTGAGGGAGCGGCACGATCCATCCGCACGAGGTCGGGAGCGAGGGCGAGCACGACCGACGTCTCGAAGACTCCGGCGTGGCCGCTCCCGTCCACGAGGGCACCGATCAGCGCCGTTCCTGCGATCAGGCCGTGCTCACGCGACGCCTCGGCGACAGCCACCGCGCACGCCGCGGCGTTGCCGCCGTGGGCGTTCAGCACGAAGGCGCGGCGGACGCCGGCCGCGGCGGCGGACGAGAGCAGGTCCGCGAGGACAAGCTCGAAGGTGTCCACGCCGAGCGAGAGCGTTCCGCCGAAGGGCAGGTGATGGGCCGAGGCGCCGTAGGCGAGCGTCGGCGCGATCAGGATCGTCTCGGGCCGCGAGGCCTCGACCGCGGCGCGTTCGGCGACGGCGCTCGCGATCAGCGCGTCGGTGCAGGTCGCGAGGTGCGGTCCGTGTTGCTCGGTGGTACCGACGGGAAGGACGAGCAGCGCGTCAGGCGCAAGTTCCCGAATCTCCTCGCGGGTCAGCTCCTCCCATCGTCGGACGGTGCTCACCCGGGCTCGCGCGCTGCCTCCGCCAGCAGGCTCTCGGCCGACTGAGGAAAATGGCAGGCAACCGTGTGCCCCGCCGCCGTAGCCTGCAGCGGCGGGTCGACCGTCCGGCAAAGCTCACGCTGCCCGAGAGGGCAGCGGGGATGGAAACGGCAGCCGGAGGGCAGCGTGTCGGAGGCGGGCGCCTCGCGGAGCACGATCTGCTCGCGCTGCGTCTCGCCCGGCGCCGGGGGGATCGAGGCGAGCAGCGCGTGCGTGTAGGGGTGCTGCGGGCTCGCGAAGAGCGCGTCGCGCGGCCCAGACTCGACGATGCGGCCGAGGTACATGACCGAAATCGTGTCCGCCATGTACCGGACGACCGCGAGGTCGTGCGTGACGAAGAGATACGTCAGGTCGAGCCGGTCCTGAAGGCCGCGCAGGAGGTTGAGGATCTGTGCCTGGATCGAGACGTCGACCGCCGACACGGCCTCGTCGAGGACGACCAGCTTCGGATTGAGAGCGAGAGCGCGTGCGATGCTGACACGCTGGCACTGCCCGCCGGAGAGCTGGCGCGGATAGGCGCTCGCATGCTCGGGGCGCAGTCCCACGAGCTCGAGCAGCTCCGTCACCCTCGCGCTCCGCTCCTTTCGCGAGCGCTTACGCTCGTGGACGACGAGCGGGAACGAGACGATCTGCTCGACCGTCTTCCGCTTGTTCAGCGACGCGTACGGATCCTGGAAGACGATCTGCATCTCTCGGCGCAGCCGCCGGAGCCCGCGGGCGGATACGCCGAAGAGGTCGGTCGAATCGAAGTGGACGCCACCCGAGGTCGGCTCGTCGAGGCGGAGCAGCAGCCGTGCGAGCGTCGACTTGCCCGAGCCGGACTCGCCGACGAGCCCGACCGTCTCGCCCCGGTTGAGCACGAGCGAGACGTCGTCGACCGCTTTGACCAACCGCCGCGAGCGGGGGCCGCCGAGGCGGAAGTGGCGGCTGAGGTGGTCGACGACGACGAGCGGCTCACCCTCGTGGATGGGCTCGGCGCGAGCGGCAGTCAGATCCGTCGCACTCACGCGGCCGCCCCCGCCACAGGGAAGTGGCACTCGGCTACCTGCTTCCGGACGACGACTGCCGGCGGAGGCTGCGCGGCACAGATCTCCTGGGCATAGGCGCACCGCGGATGGAAGGGGCAGCCGGAGGGAAGCTGGTGCGGCAGCGGCGGCTGCCCCGAGATCGCTGCGATCGGCCGGTCGACGTCGCGGTCGAGGCCGCAGATCGAGTCGAGCAGCGCCTCCGAGTACGGGTGCGCCGGCGTGCTCAGCACCGCGTTGGCGCTGCCGCTCTCGACGATCCGGCCGGCGTACATGACGTGGATGTCGTCGCAGAAGGACGAGGCAAGCCCGAGGTCGTGCGTGATCAGGATCATGCCCATCCGCCGCTCCTCGACGATGCGGCCGAGCAGCTCCATGATTCGCGCCTGCGTCGTCACGTCGAGCGCGGTGGTCGGCTCGTCGGCGATCAGGATGTCGGGATTCGTGCAGATCGCCATCGCGATCATCACGCGCTGGCGCATTCCACCGGAGAACTGGTGCGGGTGGTCGTCGAGGCGGCGCTCGGGCTGAGGCAGGCCGACGTCGCCGAGCACCTCGATCACCCGCTCGCGCGCCTCGCGGCGGCCGACGTCGTCGTGGGCGACGATCGTCTCGGTGATCTGCTGCCCGACCGTCATCAGCGGGTTCAACGACGACATCGGATCCTGGTAGACGGTCGAGATCTGGCCGCCGCGCACGCGTGCCATCTCGCGCTCGGAGACATGGGCGAGGTCGCGTCCGCGCAGGAGCACGTGCCCGCCTGCGATCCGAGCGCGCGGCGGCAGCAGACGCATCAACGAGAGCGCCGTCAGCGACTTGCCGCTGCCCGACTCGCCCACGATCCCGAGCCGGCTTCCGGGTCGCACCTCGAACGAGACGCCGCGAACGGGTCTGATCGGCTCGCGCCGCGGGACCGCGATCTCGACGACGAGGTCGCGGACGTCGAGGACGACGTCGGTCGCAGTCTCTGGGAGCGTGGCCGTCACGCGCGGGAGGGGTCGAGGACCTTCTGGAGGTTGTCGCCGAGCGTGTTGAGCGCCAGCACGGCGACGAGGATCACGATCCCGGGGGAGATCGCGTAGGTGTAGGAGCTGTAGAGGTTCGAGTAGCCCTGCTGCAGCAGCGTCCCCCACGATGTCTCCGGCGGCTGGATGCCCAGCCCGACGAAGCTCAGGCTCGCCTCGACGAAGATCACCTCGGCGAGCACGAGGGTGGCGCGCGAGACCAGCACCGGCAACGCATTCGGCAACAGCTCGCGGGCGACGATCCTCCTGCCCGAGGCGCCGACCGAAACCGCGGCGAGGTAGTACTCGGAGCGCAGCTCGGCGAGCAGCGTCGAGCGCGCGATCCGTGCCGTCGCCGGCGTGAAAAGGATGCCGAGGATGACGATCATGTTCAGCGTCGAGGTGCCGAAAGCGGCGACGAGGACGAGGCCGAGCAGGATCGCGGGCATGGCCATCAACGTGTCGGCGACCCGCATCAGGATCTCACCGATCCAGCCCTCGCGGAGCGCCGCCGTGAAGCCCCAGACGACACCGACGATCATCGCGAAAGCGGTCGCCGCAAACGCGAGCAGCATCGACGTGCGCCCGCCGTAGAGAACCCGTGTGAGCAGGTCGCGGCCGAGCTCGTCCGTGCCGAACAGATGCTCGCGCGACGGAGGCGCGAAGAGATGGTCGAAGTCGAGCGTGGTCGGCGCGTACGGGGCGAAGAGGGGCGCGCCGAGCGTGACCGCAACGAGCAGGGCCACGGCGACAGCGGCGACCGCGGCGGTCGGGCGCCTCAGCAGGCGCCGGATGACGAAGTCCGATTGCGCCGCCTGAGTCGGCTCGGCCGGAAGGGTGGGTACGACCGTGCTCACGTGACGGCCTTCGTCCGCAGCCGCGGGTCGACGAAGCCGAGAATGACGTCGACCGCAAGGCTGGTGACGATGAAGACGGCGACGGCGAGCAGGACGAGCGCCTGCAGCACGCCGTAGTCGCGCTGATAGACCGAGTCGACGAGCAGCGACCCCAGTCCAGGCCGGGCGAAGACGTACTCGACGATCACCGCCCCGCCGACGAGGTGGGCGACGATGATCCCGGCGGCCGTGATCGCGGGAATCGACGCGTTCGGCAGCTCGTGCCGAACGACGATCCGCTTTCGCAACAGGCCCTTGCCCTTTGCCGTCCGGACGAAGGACGACGTGCCGACGTCGAGCAGTGAGGGCCGCAGGATCCGCATCGTCGCCGCAGCGACGCCGATCCCGAGCGTGATCGCGGGCAACAGGGTCGACTTGATACTCCCCACCGGGTCGGCCTGGAACGAGACGTACCCCTGCGTCGGCAGCCACTCGAGCTCGACCCCGAGCACGATGATCAGGCCGATTCCGATCACGAACGTCGGGATCGCAATTCCGACGGCGGCGAATCCGGAGAGCACCGACTCGAGGATCCGGTTCGGCCAAATCGCACCCGCGACCGATGCGGGCACCGCGATCAGGAGGCCGATCAGCATCGCCATGAACGCGAGCAGGAGCGTGGCACCGTAGCGCTGCTCGATGAGCGACGTGACCGAGAACTGACTGAAATAGGAGGCCCCGAAGTCGCCGTGCAGGATCCCGCCGACCCAGTCGAGGTACTGCGCCGGAATCGACTTGTCGAGGCCGAGTTCGGCTCTGATCCCGTCGAGCGTCGTCTGGTCGACCTCCTTGATCGAGCCGCCCAGCTTGGTGATCGTCGGGTCGCCGGGAATCACCCGCATCAGCAGGAAGACGACCATCGAGCCCACGATCAGGAGGCCCACGCTCGCGACGAGCCGCCTGAGCACATATCTCACCATCGAATCGCGGTGTCTCCTTCGCGGTCAGGCGGGACGGGGGTGGCCGGGCGAGCGGCCACCCCTTGCCCCAACGTTAGCCCGAGACCCGTGCCTCCTCGAGGTGGACGTTGCCCTGTGCGTCCTCCCACGCGTTCTGCACGCGCTTCTGGTGGGCGACGATGTTCGTCTGGTGCGCGATCACCATCACCGGCGCGTAGGAGCTGAAGATCTGCTGCATCGTGTCGTAGACCTTCTGCCTCGCCGCCAGGTCGACGACGCCGGGGGCCTTCAGGGCAAGCGCCTCGAAGGTGGTGTTCTTCCAGTTGCACTCGCACGAGCCGTACTGGCCCTGCTTCATCGCGTAGGTCGGGTTCGGCGGCAGCGAGAAGTAGTTGGCGACGATCGTGTTCGGATACTTCTTCCCGGCCGGATAGAACTTCGCGAGAAACGTGCTCAGGTCCGAGCGCTGAATCGAGAGGTTGAGCCCGATCTTCTGCAGGTCCTGCTGGAGGATCTGGGCCATCGTGATCCACTCGTCGCGCCGGCCGGCCAGCGCCCAGAAGGTGAACGTCGTGCCGGGCTTCACCCCGGCAGCATCGAAGAGCTGCTTCGCCTTCTGGAGGTTGAACGTGTACGGCTTCAGCTTCTTGTTGTAGGCCGAGCTGGCCGCGCTGATCAGCGAGTTGCCGAAGGAGGGGGTCGCGATGCCCGAGAAGGCGGCTCGGTTCATCGTCCGACGGTCGATCGCGTAGGAGAGGGCCTGCCGGGCACGGACATCGTTGAACGGCTCAGACGTCACGTCGAGCTCCCAGACGTGAGCTCCGGAGACGCCCTTCGGCGCCAGAAACGAGGTTCCCCTCGAGCGCAGGGCCGGGACATCGGTCGGGCGGACCTGCCAGATCATGTCGAGGTTCCCGGCCCGGAAGTCAGTCACCATCGCCGTCGGATCGGGCGAGCGGACGAACTCGATCCGCTGCAGGCAGGCGCGGCCGCCGAAGTGGTGCGGGTTCGGCGCGAGCGCCAGCGAGAGGTTCGGGACGAATGAGCTCACTCTGTACGGGCCGGTCCCGGTCCCGCTCTTGGCCAGATTCTCGACGTCGTTGGTGTCGCTCATCTTGATGTCGACGAGCGCGTTCGGGAGGATCGCGCTCGGGCTGCCGAGCTTGATCCGAAGCAGATAGGGGTTGAGCGCGCGAACCGAGCGGATGTCCTTCGCGTTCGAGCGCTGCTGCGAGGGCACCTTCGGGTCGAGCACTCGGAGGATGTTCGCCTTGGCGTCGTCGGCGGTGAAGGCGCGGCCCGTCGAGTACTTGACGCCCTTGCGGAGGGTGAACCACCATGTCTTCAGGTCCTTGGATGCCCGCCACTTCGTCGCCAGGTCGGGCACGACGTTCATGTTGCGGTCGTACTTGGAGAGACCGTTGTAGAGCAGCGTCTGCAGCGGCACCTGGCCGGCGAAGTTGAGCGTGTTCGGATCGAGCTGGCTGATGCCGGCGCCCGCGATCGCGTACTTCAGCGTGCCCTTCGACGACGTGCAGCCGGTCGCCGCGGAGACGGCGTAGGCGGCCGGCGCAGACTGGGCGGACGTGACGACGGCTCCGCCACCTGCCACGGCGACAACCACGAGAGCTGCCGTGGCGGCAAGAAGCTTCCTCTTTCCTGACATGAGTGCCCTCCTGGTTGGGCGTGGGTGGGGGTGTGGGGCGGCGGTCACGTCGAGCTCGACTCGACCGTCGCCATCGGCGGTTCGGAGACAGGAACTGGCTGCGGCACGCAGAGGCCTTCGGCGCCGCTGCCGGACTGGATGAGCCCGGGGTCGAGACGCTGGACCCACTCGAGCGCGACGGCGGCGCGGGCAACCTTTGTGCGCGCGATCGCGACCGCCTCGTCGACGAGATGGTCGCCGGCGGGGTAGAGCGACAGCGAGTTGCGGAGACCGAACTTCGCGTAGAGCGGCGCGCCGACGGCGACGAGATCTGCCATCTCGTTGCCGCGGACAACACCGCCGAGGCTGTCCGGCGACTCGAGGTAGAGGTCGATCGGGAGCTGCGTCGCGGCGCGCATCTCGGCGAGCTCGGCGGTCGTGACATCGGAGGGGACGTTGATGGTCGTCGCTCCGAGGCCGGCGAGCACGATGAGCGCGGCCGGGTTCGACGGCGCCATCGCAACGGAGATCTTCCAGCCGCAGTCTGCGGGCAGCTCGCCGGCCGCCTGCATGTCGCGGAGGAGTGTCAGCAAGCCCGCGTCGGCGACGAGGAAGCTGCGGATCCCGGCCTCGGCCGCGCGAGCGACATCCTCGATCGCGTACGAGAGACCGCGCAGGCCGCGAAGCTGGCCGGCGTGGGCTGCGCCGTCGGCCGAGCGCGCGTGTGCACCGACGCCCCAACCCTCACGCGGGCCGACAAACAGTGAGACCTCGACGCCCGCCTCTGCCGCGACGACCGCCATCTCGCGCAGCTCCGATTCGGAGAGCAGCATTGCGCCGCTCCCCTGCGAGACGCGGTTGACGACGATCTCGTGCTCACGCGCAGCGTCGAGAACGGCCTCGAGCACGCGCAGACCTTCGACGCTCGGGATCTCGACTCGGTAATGCGCGCCGTCGGGAAAGCGGAGGGCGCTGGGTGCCGGCGCTCGTAGGCTCGAGGAGAGGCTGAGCCTGCGAAATACCTCGTCAGCCCTCATTTAGACTCCCTTGCTTTCCAGGTGGCAATCCGCATATTGTTCGGCTGTGTCGAACGCTGATGCGTTGTACGCAACACGAGTGGGGGAGTTCTAAGTGAACGCCACTGAAATGTCAAGCCGGCCGGAAGGGGACGAGCGCTACCGGGTGCGCAGCGTCGAGCGCGCGCTCGACGTGCTCGAGGTGCTCGCCGAGGCCGACTCGAACGGACTGCGACTCTCGGAGCTGGCCGCCCGGCTCGACACGTCGAAGAGCACCGTGCTCGCCGTGCTTCGAACACTCACCGCCCGCGGGTACGTCGCCGAGATCGGCGAGGGACGCGGGCGCCGCTACCGGCTGGGCCTCACCCTGGCTCGGCTCGGCGACCAGGTGCTCGGGCAGTTCGACCTGCTCGACCTCGCGCTGCCGTCGCTACGGGCGATGACCGCCGAGACCGGCTGGACGTCGCGGGTCGGCGTCCTCGACGAGGCCTTCGCCGTGATCATCGGCCGGGTCGACGGGCCCGGGGTCGTCCGCTTTCAGAGCAACCTCGCCCGCCGCGAGCTGCCGCACTGCTCGGCGATCGGGAAGGCGCTCCTCTCTCACCTCCCCGAGGAGCGTGTCCGCTCGATCGTCGCCCGCACGGGACTACCCGCCCGGACCGCGACGACGATCACGGACGTCGAGCATCTGCTGCGCGAGCTCGACGGCGTGCGGGCGAAGGAGTTCGCCGTCGACGACGAGGAGGACAGCGAGGGCGTCTTCTGCGTCGGGGCGTCCGTCTTCGACCACCACCAGTCGTGCGTGGCGGCAATCAGCCTGACCGGGCTGAAGCTGACGCTGCCCGCCGGCGGGATCGACGGGCTGGGACAAGGTCGTGCGTCGCTATGCGGCCGAGATCTCCGCCAAGCTCGGCGCCGTCCCGGTTTCCGACTAGAGCACACATGTCGATCGCTTATAGATGCGCTGCCCTTGACAGCAGTGATACGAATAACTCCTTGCGTTACTTGAACGATCAAGTCGATCGATGACGTCGCTCGCCGTCGAGATCGCGCGCAGCGACGGCGATGCCCGCCGCCACTTCGCGGTCGAGATCGCCGAGCCCGCCATGGTGCTCGACGTCCTCCTCGCCCTACAGCGAACCGACGCCTCGATTGGATTCCGCTACTCCTGCCGCGTCGCCATGTGCGGCACCTGCGCGATCCGCGTCGACGGCCGCCCCGCCCTCGCCTGCCGGACTCCGGTCGCGGCCGCAAGTGACGGTCTCCTGCTCGAGCCGCTCGCCGGCCTGCCTGTCGTCCGCGACCTGATCGTCGACACGGCCCCGTTCTGGAGCGCGTGGCGGAGCGTGGAGCCGTGGTTCACGCCGCCTGCCGACGGGCAGCCGCGCGTCCTCGCCGCCGGGGATCCGAGCCGCGAGACGGTCGAATCCGGGCTCGACTGCATCGGGTGCGGCGCGTGCTGGACTGCGTGCGACCTCGCGGGGGCGGAGCACGGCTTCGTCGGCCCCGCGGCACTCAACCGCGCGATGACGCTCGCCGGCGACGCCCGCGACGGCGCCCGCGGTCGGCGGCTCGAGATCGTCTCCCATGAGGGCGGCGTCACGCGCTGCCACTACATCCACGGCTGCAGCGGGGCCTGCCCGAAAGGGCTCGACCCGGCCGCCTCGATTCGGCGCCTGCGCCGCTGGAGCGTCGGTGCCGGCCGCTGAAGCGCCCCTGCCGGTACTCGAGACCGACGTCGCCGTCATCGGCAGTGGCGGCGCCGGCCTGATGTGCGCCCTCCACGCCGCCGCGGCGGATCCCCGCCTCACGATCACGATCGTCTCGAAAGGCGCAGTGGGCCGCTCGGGTTGCACGCGCATGGTCCAGGGGGGCTTCAACGCGATGCTCGGTGAGGGCGACTCGTTCGAGGCCCACTTCCGCGACACGCTCGAGGGCGGCCACTATCTGAACGACCAGGAGCTGGCGTGGACGCTCGTCAACGACGCGCCGCGCGTGATCCACGAGCTCGAGGAGCAGTTCGGCTGCCTCTTCGACCGCACGCCGACGGGCGAGCTCGACCTGAAGCCCTTCGGCGGCCAGAGCTTCGACCGCACCGTTCACCGGGCCGACCAGACCGGCCTCGAGATCATGGGCCGCCTGCGCGACCAGATACTCCGGATCGGCGCCCGCGAGCTCGAGGACTGGCGTGCGCTCGACGTCCTCTTCGACCAGCACGGCGACCTTTCCGGGCTGACGATTCTCGACACCCGCTCCGGCCAGGCTGCCGTGCTGCTCGCCCGCGTCGTCGTCGTCGCCACCGGCGGCTCGGCGACGATGTACCGGATTGCCGCGCCGGCGCGCGAAAAGACGGGGGACGGCGTGGCGATGTGCTGGCGGGCCGGGCTCGAGCTGCGGGACATGGAGATGCTCCAGTTCCACCCGACCGGGCTTGTCGCCGGCACCTCGGTTCTCACCGGAGCAGTGCTCGAGGAGGGTCTCCGTGGCGCCGGCGCGCACCTGAAGAACCGGCTCGGCGAGCGCTACATGGAGCGCGTCGACCCGCAGCGGCTCGAGCGCTCGACCCGCGACGTCGTCGCCCGCGCCTCGTACATCGAGATCCTCGAAGGACGGGGCACGCCGGCGGGCGGCGTTCTCCTCGACATCTCCCATCTCGGCGCAGCGGAGGTCGAGCGCCGCTTCGGAGCGATGGCTGCCCGCACCCGGCTGGTCGGCGCCGACCTCGCGACGGGGCCCGTCGAGGTCTCGCCCACCGCACACTTCCACATGGGCGGGGTGGTGATCGACTCGGACTGCCTCACCTCCGTCCACGGCCTGCTCGTCGCGGGCGAAGACTCCGGCGGTGCCCACGGCGCGAACCGACTGGGCGGAAACGGCGTTGCGGAATCGACCGTCTTCGGCGCTCGAGCCGGGGAGGCGGCGGCCACGATCGTCGAGGGGCGCGGGCTCTACATGCCCGACCCGGAGCTTGTCGCCGCCTCGGTGGGGCGTGCGCACGCGCCGCTGCGCCGCGATGGGCGCCACCCCCCGTTCGCCCTCACCGATCGGCTGAAGGAGACGATGTGGGTGCACTGCGGCGTCGTGCGCACGCGAGAGGGACTGGTGCAGGCGCGCGAGCAGCTGGCGGAGCTGGCGGAGGAGTCGACGCTGGTCGCAGTTGCCGGCTCGCGCGAGGCCAATCCCGCCTGGCAGCAGGCCCTCGATCTCGAGAGTCAGCTGACGGTCGCCCGGCTGATCGTCGAGTCGGCGCTCGTCCGAGAGGAGTCGCGCGGCGCGCACTTCCGCGCCGACTTCCCGGAGCGTGACGACGAGGCCTGGCTCCGCAGCGTCGTCGTCGAGCGCGGTCCGGACGGCGACCCGAAGCTGACGACGAGGCCCGTCGAGCTGACGCGGCTCGCGCCGGGTGGCCGCGTGTTGGAGCAGGCATGAGTGTGCTCCAGGTCGTCTTCGTCGCCGCGCTGAGCGCTGCCCTCGTCGGTGTCGTCCTCTTCTCTGCCTTCACCGTCCGGGCCGCGCTCGTCGTCCGCCCCACCACCGCGCGCGGCAGCTGGCTCGAACGGCTCGGCCGCGCAAGCGACCGGGACTTCCAGCGCTGGGCATTCGTCGCGCACCGGGTGACCGGCGTCGGCGTCTTCGCCTTCCTCCTCCTGCATGTCTTCGACGTCGCGCTCTACGCGCTCTCGCCGGCTCGCTTCGACGATGTCCACGAGCTCTACGCCACGACGCCGATGCGCATCTTCGAGTGCCTCCTGCTCTTCGCGATCCTCTTCCACACGTTCAACGGGCTGCGGCTCGTGTTGCTCGATGTCGCGGAGATCCGGCTGGCCACCGCACGCCGGTTGCTGCATGTCGCGGTCGTGCTGACAGTGGTGGTCGGCACAGCGGCGTCGCTGGTGATCCTGAAGCCGGTGGTCGCATGACGCAGCCGCGGCTCGCTGCCTTCCTCGTCATGCGCGCAACCGCGGTCGTGCTGGCGCTGCTGGTGCTTGGGCATTTTGCCGTTACGCATGTCGTCAACGACGTGGCCGAGACTGGCTCGAGCTTCGTGCTGCGGCGCTGGTCGTCGGGGCTCTGGCTCGCGTGGGACTGGACGATGCTCGCCGCCGCGCTCGCCCATGCCGGTGCCGGCCTTTGGCTCCTGATCGACGAGCAGGCGCCGGCGGCGCGCCCGCGGCGGCTCCTCCATGCGGGGCTCGCGGGGACCGTGGCCTTGCTCCTCGCCGTCGGCACGGCGGCCCTCACGGTCGCAGCGACCCGATGACACAGTCAAACCGAAAGGAGAACGACAGAATGCACAAGGCGCTCGCCCACAACCGCGGCGACGACGTCGCCGTCGCGGTGGCGGAGATCTCGGCCGGAGAGGAGATCGTCGTCGTCTATATCGACGACGATGCCGAACAGACGGTTCGCGCTCAGGCGGACGTCCCCTACGGGCACAAGGTCGCGCTGCAGCGACTCCCGGCGGGCGCGCCGGTGACCGAATACAGCACGCAGGTCGGCGTCGCCCGCACGAACATCGAAGCAGGCGACTACGTCCACACCCACAACGTGAAGACGGCGAGGTGGTAGGGATGGAGCTCTACGGCTACCGCCGCCAAGACGGCTCGGTCGGCATCCGCAACCACGTGATCGTCCTCCCGGTCGACGACATCTCCAATGCGGCCTGCGAGGCGGTCGCGTCGAAGATCAGCGGCACGCTGGCGCTGCCGCACGCGTACGGGCGGCTCCAGTACGGCGAGGACCTCGACCTGCACTTCCGCACGATGATCGGCACAGGTGCGAACCCGAACGTCGCGGCAGCGATCGTGATCGGGATCGAGCCCACCTGGACGGAGCGGATCGTCGAAGGGATCGCGGCGACGGGCAAGCCCGTCGCCGGCTTCTCGATCGAGCGGAACGGCGAGCTCGAGATCGTCCGGCAGGCGTGCTGGACGGCAGTCGACTTCGTCCAGCAGGCGACCGAGCAGCGACGCGAGCGGATCGAGCTCGCGGAGCTCACCGTGAGCATCAAGTGCGGCGAATCGGACACGACCACCGGCCTCGGCTCCTGCCCGACCGTCGGCGCGGTCGTCGACCGGCTCGTCGACGCGGGCACGACTGTTTTCTTCGGTGAGACCTCGGAGTTGACCGGCGGCGAGCACCTCGTCGCGGCCCGGATGGCGACGGACGAGCTCCGCGAAGCCTTTCTCGGCGCTTACGACGGATACGTCTCGGAGATCGCCGCGGGCGGCGTCGACCTGCTCGGTTCGCAACCGACGCAGGGAAACATTGCCGGTGGCCTGTCCACGATCGAGGAGAAGGCGCTCGGAAACATCCAGAAGACGGGAACGCGCCCTGTGGTCGGGGTCCTGAAGCCGGCCGAGCGGCCGACAGGGGAACCGGGCCTCTACTTCATGGACACGTCCTCGGCCGCGGCGGAGTGCATCACGCTGATGGCGGCCGCGGGCGCGGTCGTCCACTTCTTCCCGACCGGGCAGGGCAACATCATCGGCAACCCGATCGAGCCGGTGATCAAGCTCACCGCGAACAGCCTCACGGCCGCGACCATGGGCGAGCACATCGACCTCGACGTCAGCGGCCTCCTCACGCGCGACCTCCGGCTCTCGGAAGCTGGCCGACCGCCTGTTCGATCTGCTCGGCCGAACGGCGAACGGCCGCCTCACGGCGGCCGAGGCGCTCGGCCATCGCGAGTTCGTGATGACGAAGCTCTACCGGAGCGCTTAGGGGGCCGGTGCCGGGTCGTCCGCGAGCAAGATCTCCTTCAGCGTGTCGCCGCGCAGCCCGAGGCGAAGCGTCTCGAGCGGGATCACTTCCTCCGGCGCGATGTTGCCGAGGTTGACCTCTGGGCCGAACTGCTTGACGAACCACGCCTGGGAGTTCTTGGACGGGGCCTCGAAGATCAGGTCGTGGAAATCGATCGAGTGCACGATCTCGTCGATCAGCCCCGTACGCATGTCCCCGTCCTTGCGGAAGATGCCTGCCGTTCCGCCCTCGCGCGCTTCGGTGATCACCTTCCAAGCTCCGGCATCGAGCTCTTCCTTGATCCACTCGACCCACTGATAGGGCGCATAGACAACCTCAGAGTCCTTCGAGCCGACCTCCGAGAGGACGGTGAAGTCACGGGCGAAGTCGGCGATCAACTCGAGCTTCTGGTCGCGGGGAATATCGAGCGTTCCGTCGGAGACCTCGACGTGCGAGAAGCGGAAGTGCTCGAGCCAGCGCTTGAAGCCGTCGATCTTCCCGCGCGCGTAGACGGCCTCGAACAGCGTGCCGCCGCAGACGATCGGGGTGTCGAAGGAGCGGTAGAGGGCGATCTTCTTCTCGAGGTTGTTCGTGACGTAGCTCGTGCCCCAGCCGAGCTTGACGATGTCGACATACTCGCCGGCGGTGTCGAAGAGGCCCTCGATCTCGCGGATGTTGAGACCCTTGTCCATCACGTGCGTCAGCCCGCTCTCGCGCGGCTTCGAGCTCCGCGGCGGCAGGTCGAGGAAGTTCGGGTGCGGTTCTCCGTTAGAGGCGGGCAAAGAGCTCCTTCAGCTTCTCCTGCGCACTCTCCTGGACGTCGTGGTAGAGCGAGTTGCCGTGGGCGTCGATGCCGACCGTGAGCGGGCCGAAGTCCTTGACGCGGAACTTCCAGAGGCACTCCGGCATCAGCTCCTCCCACATCACCTCCTCGATCTCCTCGATCTGCGTCGTCTCGAGCGCGGCCGCGCCGCCGACGATCGCGAAGTAGACCATGCCCAGGCGCTGCATCGGCTCGATCGCCTCGTCCGGGAAGCCGCCCTTGCCGCAGATCGCGCGGACGCCGTACTGCTGGCCCAGCGGCTCGGTGAAGCGCACCATCCGCGCGCTCGTCGTCGTGCCGATGCAGATCTTCTCGTACGTCCCCTTGCCCTCGGCGTCTTCGGAGACCTTGCGCACGTTCGGCGCCGTGTGGAGGAGGAAGGCTCCCGAGAGATCCATCGGCGGCTCGACGCCCTGATCGAAGATCCGGATCTGGGTGCGGTCGCGGATCCCGATGATGTGGCCCTGGACCGTGACCTCGTCGCCCGCGCGGAGCTTCAGGATCTCCTGCGGGTCTGTGACCGGGAACGTGACGGTGTGGTTGGCCATGCCTAGAACTCCCGATCGAAGTCGAGGTTGCCCTGTGCGTCCACGTGCACCGACGCGCGCCGCGCGGCCCAGCACTGGTAGTTGACCGCGACCGGGTTCAGCGTCATGTGTGTATCGGCGTGCTCGATATGGCACTGGAGCACGGTCACGTCGCCGCCGAGCCCCATCGGGCCGATGCCCGTCTCGTTGAGGAGGCCGTAGAGCTCGTCCTCGAGCTGGGCGACGAGCGGATCGGCGTTGCGCGTGCCGATGGGCCGCGTGATCGCCTCCTTGGCCAGGTACATCGCGTAGTCGGCGGTGCCGCCGATGCCGACGCCGACGATCCCGGGCGGGCACGGCTTGCCGCCGGCGCCCACGATCGACTCGAGCACGAACTGCTTGATCCCCTTCACGCCGTCGGCCGGGACGCACATCTTCAGAAAGCTCATGTTCTCGGAGCCGGAGCCCTTCGGCACGCACTTGACGTCGAGGCCGTCCCAGTCGGCGATGAACTCCCAGTGCACGATCGGGAGGCGGTGGCCGATGTTCGGGCCGGTGTTCTCGCGCGTAAGCGTGTGGACGGCGTTCGAGCGGAGCGGATGCTCGACGGTGGCGCGCGCGGTGCCGTCGCGAAGCGCCTCGTAGATCCGCGTCGGGTGGAGCGGGAAGTGCTCGCCGACCCGGCACGTGTAGACGGCGATGCCAGTGTCCTGGCAGACGAGGTTCTTCTCCTCATCGGCGATGTTCACGTTCCGGTTGATCGTCTGCAGCACGCGCTGCCCCGTGACCGAGGTTTCACGCTCGGTCGCCGCAGCCAGCGCGTCGCGCAGGTCCTGCGGGATGTCCTTCAGCGCCCAGACGTAGAGATGCGCCGCGGCGTCCTCGACTGCGTGCTGGATATCGGTGGTCGTAACTGTGCTCATTGGCAAACCTTCGGTTTGACGCTCATGCGCTCGCTTTCTCTGCGGCGGCCCGGCCGGCCCGCCGTCCGAATACAACACATTCCAGGAGGGAGTTGCCCATCATGCGGTTGCGGCCGTGCGTCCCGCCGGCGATCTCGCCGCAGGCGTAGACGCCCTCCAGCGTCGTCTGGGCGTCCGTGTCGATCGTTAGACCGCCGTTCTGGTAATGGAGCACGGGATAGGTCAGCAGCGGCTCGGCGAGCGGATCGATGCCCGACCCCCGATAGCGCCGCAGCATGTAGGGCAGCGAGACCTCCGCATCCGCTTCGGCGATCCGCGTCGTATCGAGGTAGACGGCGGGTCGGCCGTCCTCGGTCTCGACGCCCTTTCCTTTCTCGACCTCGTCGAAGATCGCCTGGCTGACGACGTCGCGCGGGCCGAGCGAGTCGGTGAACTCCTCCCGGTCGGCGTTCAGGAGCACGGCGCCGTAGGCGCGCGTCGTCTCCGGGATCGAGTACCCCTGCATCGTCTCCGGCCAGGCGCCGCCGTTCGGGTGGTACTGCAGCTCGTCGAGGTCGCGCGCCTCCGCGCCGAGGTCGAGCGCGATCCGCGTCACCTCGCCGGTCGCATTGGGGTGATTCGTCGAGAGCTCGCCGCGTTCCTCCGCGACCCGGAAGCAACGGCCGCCGGCCGCGAGGATCACGGTCGCGGCATCGAGCTCGTGCTCGCCACAGGTCGCGCGCCAACCGTGCTCGCCCGGCTCGATCGCCGTCAGCGGGCTGTTCGCGAACAACGTTCCGCCTCCCGCCTCGAATGCGTCGCGGAGCGCCTTCGTGATCGCGTGGCCGGTGCGGTCACCGACCTGGAGCAGGCGCTTCGCCGACGCACCGCCGCAGCGGGCGAGGCGGTAGCCGCCGTTCTCCCTGGTGAACTCGACGCCGAGCTCCTCGAGCCAGTGGATCGCGCTCTGCGCGTCTCCGGTGAGGATCTCGACGAGCCGCATGTCGGCGCTGTCGTGCGAGCTCTTGAAGATGTCGGCGGCGTGCTGCTCGGGCGAGTCGTCGTCGCCGAACGAGGCCTGGATCCCGCCCTGTGCCTTGGCTGAGTTGCAGGCCTGGATCGAGCCTTTGGTGGCAAGGCCGACGCGCGCGCCGGAGCGTTCGGCCGAGACGGCTGCGGCGAGCCCGGAGGCGCCGCTGCCGACCACGAGCACGTCGAAGGAGTGGCTGGCGCTCACGTCGCCAGGATACCCGAACTGCTAATGCATTGCATTAGTCATCTTTATTCGTCAAGAGCGAACTGATGTCTGCCGATGAACCATCCGATGGCACTGCGGGTCTTCGGCTTCCTCGCGCTCGTTGCGGCGCTCGTCGTCTCAGGCTACGTCTTCGTCGGCAAGGCGCGCAGCGGCGACCTCAACCCGGTACGCGAGGTCGACGAGGCGGCCGCACGCGGCGAGCTCGCGAGCGCGCAGTACGTCCTCGGCATCGTCGCGGGCCAGCTTGCCCAGGTGAAGGTGCTGAGCGGCAGCTACGCCGGCACGCTCCAGTTCGACCGGTTCCCACTGGTCACGCTCGTCCGCGCCGACGAGCTCTCGTACTGCGTCGAGTTCGAGAAGACGCACACGTTCTTCCTCGAGGGCCCCGGCGGCACCGTCCGCGAAGGCCGGTGCTGACTTAGTGTCTGATAGACACAAGCTCGCCTGAACACCGCAGCGGTGCGGCAGGCGAGAGAGGCTTGTGTCTATCAGACACAAGCTCACCAGATCGAGCGGATCAGGGCCTCCGCGTCGTCGGGCGTGACCTCGCGGGGATTCGCCTTCGCGCCGGGGCGGGCGGCGACCGCCTCGGCGACCTCCGTCGCAGCGTCCTCTGGGATGCCGAGGTCGCGGAGGCGCTCGAAGCCGCCGAGGCGGGCGAGCTCCTCGACGCGCGCGGCCGGGTCGTCGGCGCCGAGCGCCGCTCCGAACCGCGCGATCGCCTCGCCGGCCACCGGCTCGTTGAACCGAAGCGCGGGCGGCAGGGTCAGCGCGTTCAAGGCTCCGTGCGGAGCCCCGTAGCGGCCGCCGAGCACCTGCGCGAGGGCGTGGCCGAGCGCGAGCGCCGAGCCGCCGAGCGCGGCGCCCGCATGACAGGCGCCGCGAAGGAGCTGCTCACGCGCATCCGGCTCGTCAGGCCGCTCGACGACGCGCGGTAGCCACGCGCCGATCAGCTCCGCCCCGGCGAGTGCATTGCGGTCGCTCTCGGGCGTCCGTTCGCGGACGTACAACGCCTCGGCGCAGTGCGCGAGCGCGTTCAATGAGGTGCCGACGGTCTCCGGGACCGGCAGGCCCAGAGTCAGCTCCGGCTCGTAGACGATCGCGTGCAGGTTCGCGCCGGCGCCACCTCCGCGCATGCGGCGGTCGGGATCGCGGACGCCGAAGAACGCTGTCCACTCGGCGCCCGAGTACGTCGTCGGCACCGAGACGAGCGGCAGCCCGCTCGCGGCCGAGGCCGCTTTGCCCGTGTCGATCGCGCTGCCGCCGCCGATCGCGACGATCGTGTCGACGCCCTCCGGCACCTCGATCCGGTGCGACGGCACCTCCTCCCAGCGATCCGCCGCGTCGAGCACGCCGCGCCAGCGCGGGCTCGCGACGACGAGCGGGCGCTCGCCGGCGAGCGGGGGCAGCTCCTCGAGCCCCCAGCGGACGATCATTCGGAGAGCTTGGCGCGCGCGAACTCGACGAACGCGTCGGCCGCGCGCGTCGGGGTGCGCCCGGAGGCGCGGGCGAGCGAGATCTCACGGCGCGCGTCGAGCCCCTCCACCTTGGCGGCGGTGAGCGAGCCGGCGGCGAGCTCCGGCTCGACCGCAGACCGCGAGATGAAGGTGACGCCGTAGCCCGCCTGCACCGCGCTGCGCACGGACTCCTGGAGCCCGAGCTCGAGCCGGACGTCGAGGTCGCGCAGCCGCGTCCCGAGGGAGCGCAGCTCGTCCTCGACGATCTGGCGGACACCGGCGCCTTCCTGCATCACGATCAACATCTCCCCGCGCAGCTCGTCGAGCGTGACCGTTCGGCCCGCGAACCCGTGGCCCGGAGGACACGCGAGGATCACCTCGTCGTCGAAGAAGGGCTCAAAGGCCACAGCACGGTGGCGACGAGCCGCGCCCACGATCCCGAGCTCGAGCTCGCGCGCGGCGACGCGCTCGACCACGGCCTGCGTGTCCGCGACCGTGAGCGCGATCCGGACGCCGGGGTGCTCGCGCTGGAACTCGCAGAGGAGCAGCGGCACGACGATCGCGGCCGGGCCCGTGGAGGCGCCGATCTGGAGCTCGCCCGTGAGCTCCCCCTCGCCCTCGCCGGCGATCTCGTCCAGGATCTGCCCTTCGAGCGTGAGCAGGCGCTGGGCGCCGCGATAGAGCCGCAGCCCGGCCTCGGTCGGCTCGACGCGGCGGCCGGAGCGGTCGAGCAGTTGCGTGCCGAGCCGCTTCTCGAGCGCACGCACCTGCAGCGAGACGGCGGGCTGGGTGACCCCGAGACGCTCCGCCGCCTGCGAGAAGCTGCGCCGCTCGACGACGGCGCAGAAGGCGGCAAGCTGACGGGTATCCATAAGCAGATCTTATAGACTCGCCGCGAGTGCGCGTCTGGATCGACATCACGAACTCGCCGCACGTGCCGTTCTTCCGGCCGCTGCTCGGGCTGCTCGAGCAGGACGGGCACGAGGTCGAGGTGACCGCGCGGGCCTACGCCCAGACACTCGAGCTGCTGGAGCTGAACGGGATCGAGCATCACGTCGTCGGCCCGGCGCACGGCGGTGCCGGCGCGGTCGCGAAGGCACGCGCAATGGCGGGGCGCCTGCCCGCACTTCGCCGTTTTGCGAAGGGCCGCCGGTTCGACCTTGCGCTCGCCCACGGCTCGCACGAGGTGATGCTCGCGGCCCGGAGCCTCGGGATCCCGGGGGCAACGGCGCACGACTACGAGTTCGCAACGCTGCAGCATCACCTCGGCCTCCGCGCCGCGACGAGGGTGGTCTTTCCCGACGCGGTGCCGCCGGAGCGGCTGACGCGGTTTGGAGTGAAGCCGCCGAAGCTGCGCCGGTATCCCGGAATCGAGGAGGAGTACTACCTCGCCGACTTCGAGCCCGACCGAGCAGTGCTCGACGGCATCGAACCGGCCAAGGTGCTGGTCGTCGTGCGGACGCCGCCCGACGTCTCCCTCTACCACCGGCACGACAACCCGCTCTTCGCCGACGTGCTGGAGCGCCTCGGGAGCGACGAGTCTGTGCACGCCGTCGCCCTCCCGCGCACGGTCGAGCAGCGCGTCGCGATCCGGTCGCTCGGGCACCCGTCGCTGCACGTCCCGGAGCACGCGGTCGACGCCCAGAGCCTGGTCGCGCTCGCCGACCTCGTCGTCTCGGCCGGCGGGACGATGAATCGCGAAGCAGCCGCCCTCGGCACGCCCGCCTATTCGATCTTCACCGGCCGCCTCGGAGCCGTCGACGAGGCGCTCATCCGCGACGGCCGCCTGCAAACGCTGACCGACCCGGCCGCGCTCTCGCTCAGGAAGCGCGGCGAGGCGGCGACGCCGACCACGCGAGATCCGCGGCTGCTGCTCGACCTGCTGCTCTCTGCGTGAGGGCATCAGGTCGAGGTGCGGCACGCGACGTGGTAGGACCCGCAGCGTAATCGAGAGAGGGGAGAGTCAGATGAGACGACTCCTGTGTGTAGTCATCGGCGCGACCGTGCTTGCATCCGCGGCCGCCGCCGCCCCGCGGAGCGGCGACGTTCGGTTCGCGACGTTCAACGCTTCGCTCAACCGCCCCGCGGCGGGCCTGCTCACGACGCAACTCGCGGATCCGAACGTCGACGACCAGTACCGCCGTCAGGCGAAGAACGTTGCCGAGGTGATCCAGCGAGTTCGTGCCGACGTTCTCCTGGTCAACGAGTTCGACCCCTTGCAGAACGGCGATGTGGGGGTATCGCCAGGTCCGGAGAACCTCTTTCGCGACAACTTCCTCGAGGTGTCGCAGAACGGCGCCGCCCCGATCGAGTTCCCGTACGTCTTTATCGCCCCATCGAACACCGGCGTTGCGACGGGGAAGGACTTGAACAACAACGGCGTCGCTGTGACCACGCCTGGCGCGCCCGGTTACGGTGACGATGCCTTCGGATTCGGCGCCTTCCCGGGCCAGTTCGGGATGGTCGTCTACTCGAAGTACCCGATCCTGTACGACGAGGTTCGCACCTTCCGCCTGTTCAAATGGAAGGACATGCCCGGCAATCTGATCCCGACTCCGTTTTACTCGCCGGACGAGGTCGAGATCCTCCGGCTCTCGTCGAAGAGCCACTGGGACATCCCGATCTCGATCGGTGGCAAGACCGTCCACTTCCTCGTCTCCCACCCGACGCCGCCGGTCTTCGACGGGCCCGAGGATCGGAATGGGCGCCGCAACTTCGACGAGATTCGCTTCTGGGCCGACTACATCACGCCCGGCAAGTCCGGCTACATCTACGACGACGATGGGATGCACGGCGGCTTGAAGCCAGGTGAGCTGTTCGTGATCGCGGGCGACCAGAACTCCGACCCGCTCGACGGGGACAGCATCCCCGGGGCGATACAGCAGCTGATCGAGCACCCGCTGGTGAACACGAAGCTCACGCCGGCAAGCGCGGGCGCGGTCGAGGCGGCGGCGCTTCAGGGTGGCGCCAACACGACGCATCGCAGCGACCCGCAGTTCGACACCGCCGACTTCGCCGACACGGCGCCGGGGAACCTGCACGCCGACTACGTGCTGCCCCGCAAGACGCTCCAGCTCGTCGACGCAGGCGTCTTCTGGCCGCTGCGGGCGGATCCGCTGTTCCGGCTCACGGGCGAGTTCAACTTCGCGCTCTGGGGCCTGGTCGGCGGTTTCCCGACCTCCGACCACCGCAGCGTCTGGATCGACGTCACCGTCCCAGCCGCGAAGTGACCTCACACGGGGCGGGGCGGCCACGTGCCGCCCCGCCCTGTCGGCTCGATCGCCGTTGACTTAAGACGACTCGCGGACGCGGCTTTTCGGTTCCGACTGGCCAGGTTCCACGTCAGGTGGTAGGACCCGACTCGACGTTCACATTTCAGGGGGAACGAAGGGGGAATTGCGGATGAAGGCTTCACGCATGATCCTGCTCGCCGTCCTCGCGGTCGGGCTCGCAACAGTCGCGGCCGCGACCGCCGCGACCAGCGGCAGCCCGGGCTTCACGACGGCACAGGGCCCGATGATCGACCCCGTCGCCGCGGGTGCATCCTACGAGCCGATCATCTCGGTCGGGGACACGCTCTCGGGCGGCTACATGTTCGAGTCGATCCCGGACGGGATCTCGCTCGCGACGAACGGCAAGGGCACCGTCGACCTCTACGTGAACCACGAGACGTCGACCGTCCCCTTCCCGTACACCTTCAACGCGGCTACCGGGACGGGCACCGGATTCAACGACTTCACCAACTCGCTCGTCAGCAAGCTGCGCGTTGCACCAGAAGTCTGGCGGGGTGCTCAGCGGCTCGTACGCGATCGATTCGAGCGCGAACTTCCAGCGTTTCTGCTCGAACTTCCTCGCCACCGAGGAGCAGGGATTCGACCGGCCGCTGCTGCTTCACGAACGAGGAGGGAATCGACTGGGTAAACCGGAGCCGGCACGGCGTGGCCGGCGACGATCGGCGCTCCCGAGGCACGCCAGATCGGAACGGTCGTCGCGGTCGACGAGAAGACCGGGAAGGTGCAAGCCGATCTGGGGGATGGGGCGCCATAACCACGAGAACAGCGTCGCCGTTCCCGGCTACGGCAAGCCGGTCGTGCTCTCGGGCGACGACTCGTTCGTCAGCAACCCGGCGCAGTCGCAGCTCTACTCCTACATCGCCGGCAGCTCTGACGCCGTCTGGAACGACGAGGGCGACCTCTGGGCGTTCGTGGCAGACGGAGTCGACGACTACTACGACTTCGCGATCAACTCGCCGGCGAGTGTGACCGGCAAGTTCGTGAAGGTGCCCAAGGACATCGCGACGGGACGCAGGCCGGACGGCACCGACCTGATGGCGGCGGACAAGGGCTACCCGGCGCCGCCGAACGACGGCACGCTGGCAGCGCGACGCGAGGTCGGGGCTCGGCATCGATGGGCCCCAGTGGGTGCTCGAGCACTGGGGCGACACACAGCCGCAGCGCGTCTTCCAGTTCGTGCGCGTGGAGGACATCGCATACGACAAGCGACCCGGGATGCAGAACGTGGTCTACGTCGTCGACAGCGGCCGCGGTGCGACGAGCGCGGGGGGCAACCCGTTCATCTCCTCCAACGGCCGGGTCTGGAAGCTCGTGCTCGACAAGAGCGACCCGACGAAGGTGACCTCGTTCTCGCTTCTGATCGAGGGCGATGACGCGCCGGTGAAGGCGCCGAACGAGATCCACCAGCCCGACAACATCGAGTCGACCGCACGGAGCCTCCTGATCACGGAGGATCCGGGCTCCAGCCAGCAGTTCACGCCGACCGAGGCGAACGCGACGACGGCGCGGCTCTGGCAGCACGACCTCACCAGCGGGACGAATCGCATCGCCGCCAAGGTGAACCAGTCGGCCGACGAAGGGCCGCTCGATGTCGATGCCAACCCGAACCGCGGCCTCCTCGGGGCCTGGGAGTCGAGCGGCATCGTCGACGCATCGAGCGTCTTCGGCCCGGGGGCGTTTCTCATCGACGTCCAGGCAGGCACATTCGTGATCGACGAAGAGACCCGCGTCGAAGGGCCCAACACGCTCACGTACCAGCGCGACGGCGGCCAGCTCGGCCTCCTGCGCATCCCCGGTGCGTAGGGGCTAGACCGACTCTGGGGCGGGCGTCGCAGTCTGTGCGGCGCCCGCCTCGTCGGCCGCGCGCGGGGCGCCGTTCGGCTCCCGAACGATCGCGGCCAGGCGGCCGACGAGCTCGAGCGTGTCGCCTGCCTCGACGAGCCGCTCCAACTCGTCGAGCTTCCCGTCGAGCCAGGCGCGCTCGACCGCGGAGACGTCGAGCGCGACGATCTTCGGGTGCGTCGTCGGCTTCCACGTCTCGCCCTCGGCGAACAGCTCCTCGTGGATCTTCTCGCCGGGGCGCGCGCCGATGAAGGTGATCGCGACGTCGCGCTCGGGCTCCTTGCCCGAGAGGCGGATCATGTTCCGGGCCAGATCGACGATCCGGATCGGGTCGCCCATGTCGAGAACGAGGATGCGGCCGCGGCCGCCGATCGCGCCGGCCTGGATCACGAGCGCCACGGCCTCGGGGATCGTCATGAAGAAGCGCGTCATCTCCGGATCCGTCACCGTCACGGGCCCGCCGCGCTCGATCTGGCGGCGGAAGAGCGGGATCACGCTGCCGGCCGAGTTGAGCACGTTGCCGAAGCGGACGGCGACGAACTTGGTCGGCACGTCGTCGCGGTCGCCGTGGGAGCCGACGATCCACTCGCAGAGCGTCTTCGTCTGCCCGTAGACGCTGTAGGGGTTGAGCGCCTTGTCGGTCGAGATCAGCACGAACCGCTCGACGCCGTGGGCGATCGCGGCGTCGGCGACGATGCGCGTGCCGAGGACGTTGTTGTCGACCGACACGAGCGGGTTCGCCTCCATCAGCGGCACGTGCTTGTAGGCGGCCGCGTGGAAGACGACGTCCGGCCGGTAGCGCTCGAAGACCTGGTGCAGCCGCTTGCTGTTGCGCACGTCCGCCAGCACCGGCACGCAGGCGCTGAAGCGGCGCTCGTCGACGAGCTCGCGCTCGATGTCGAAGAGCGCACTCTCGGCCTGGTCGACCATCACGATCCGCTTCGGCTCTGCCCGGGCGAGCTGGCGGCAGAGCTCGGAGCCGATCGAGCCACCGGCGCCGGTGACGAGCACGACCTTGTCCTTCACGTAGGAGGCGATCGCGTCGACGTCGACCTCGACCGGCTCGCGGCCGAGCAGGTCCTCGACCTCCACGGGCCGGACCTGCTTCGCGAGGTCGAGATCGCCGGCGATCAGCTCGTTGAGCCCCGGCAGTGTCTTCACGGCCACGTTCTCGGCCCGGGCCATCTCGACGATGCGGGCGCGCTGCTCGCCCGATGCGGACGGGATTGCGATCAGCAGCTCGTCGGGCCGGCGGTCGCGCAGCAGGTGCGGCAGCTCGTCGCTCGTGCCGAGCACGCGGATCCCGTGCAGGCGCAGGTTCTTCTTGCGCGGGTCGTCGTCGATCAGGCCGATCGGCGTGTAGCCGAGATCGGGCGTGCGCAGGATCTCCTTCAGCATCAGCTGGGCGGCGTCGCCGGCGCCGACGACGATCACCTCTCTGCCGCGCGCCACGATCGAGCGGCTCTGCGGGCGCTCGATGATCGTCCGAGCGAGCATCCGCGAGCCGGCGACGAGCGCAAGCGTCAGCAGCGCATCGATCACCCAGACCGTGCGCGGCACCTCGGCGGCGTGGACGTCGAAGAAGCTGAAGACGAGGAAGGTGACGAGGCTCGCCGCGAGGACGCCGCGCGCGGCGCCCCACATGTCCCGCGTCGAGACGTAGCGCCACCAGCGGTTGTAGAAGCCGAAGAGCGCGAAGACGCTTAGCTTGATCGCCACGACGAGCGCGAGGATCTGCCAGGAGACGTAGTACTCGTAGTAGACCGGCAGGTCGGTGTCGAAGCGGAGCCGGAAGGCGAAGAACCAGGCGGCGACGACGATCGCCAGATCCGCCGCGAGCTGCGGCAGCCGGTGCCGGTTGATCGGCGTTCTCACGCCCGCGCGGACACGCCGACTGCTGCGCGGACGACGTCGACGACGCGCTCCTGCTGCTCGGCGGTGATGCCTGCCCAGAGCGGCACGGAGAAGTTCTCTCTCGCCGCCAGCTCGGTCTCGGGCAGCGCGCCCTCCTCGTAGCCGAGATACCGCAGCGCAGGCTGCAGGTGCAGCGGCGGCAGGTAGTACTCGGCGTTCCCGATTTGCGCCTCGGTCAGCGCGGCGCGGATGCGGTCGCGCTCGGGCGAGCGGCAGACGAAGAGGTGGTAGACGTGGCCCGGGTCGTCGGCGGGAACCTCACAGAGCTCTCCCATTCCGAGCTCGACGTAGCGGGCGGCCGCCTCGCGGCGCGCCGCCGTCCAGCCGTCGAGCTCGCGCAGGAAGATCCGCAGAGCAGCCGCCTGGATCTCGTCGAGGCGTGAGTTGTAGCCGATGTACTCGAACGTCTTCTTCGCCTTCGAGCCGTGGAAGCGGAGCATCCGGATCCGGTCGGCGAGCTCGGAGTCGCGTGCGGCGACCAGGCCGCCGTCGCCGAGCCCGAAGAGGTTCTTCGTCGGATAGAAGCTGAAGGTCGAGGCGATGCCCGTAGCGGCGATGTCAGGCGAGCCGAAGGCCTGGGCGGCGTCCTCGACGATCGGCAGCCCGAACGCAGCCAGCTCGGCGAGCGGCGCCGGCCGGCCGAAGAGGTGGACGGGCATGATCGCCTTGGTCTTCGCGGTGATCTTCCGCTCCACGTCCTCGGGATCGAGGTTGAGCGTGGCCGGATCGATGTCGGCGAACACCGGGACCGCCTCGCGGCGCGCGATCGCCTCGGCCGTCGCGAAGAAGGTGAAGGCGGGGCAGATGACCTCGTCGCCGCGGCCGATCCCGAGCGCGTCGAGCACGAGCACGAGCGCGTCGGTGCCGTTGGCGACGCCGATCGTCTCCGGGACGTGCAGGTACTCGGCGGCCTCGGTCTCGAAGGCGGCGACGTTCGGGCCGAAGACGAACTTGCCGCTCTCGAGCACGTCGGCGAACGCCTGCTTCAGCTCCGGGATCAGCGGCGCGTACTGCGCCTTGACGTCGACGAGATCGATCTTCATGGCCGGGTGAGTCTAGCGGGGCTCCGTTGCGGGCTTGCCGCGCCTACGCAGGTACTTCCAGGCCAGCCACGCAGCCCCTCCCACGATCAGCGCGACGATCGCGTAATCGACGTAGCGGAACGTGTGGTGGAAGTCCTCCCAGCGGCTGCCGAGCGCCCAGCCGGCGCCGGCGAGCGCGAAGCACCAGATCGCGGAGCCGACCAGTGTCAAGAGGGTGTAGCGGCGAAATGGAACCTCGAAGACGCCGGCCGGGATCGACACGAACGAGCGGACGACCGGCGTGACGCGGCCGAAGAAGACGGCCTTGTCCTCCCAGCGCTCGAACCAGCGCTCGGCTTTGTCGAGCTTGGCCTCGTCCAGGTGCAGCCAGCGGCCGTGGCGCTCGAGGTAGGGCCGGCCTCCGCGCAAACCGATCCACCAGCCTCCGATCGAGCCGATCGTGTAGCCGATCGTGCCCGCGAGGGCGATCCCGAGATATGCCTGGAAGCCGGGTTCGAGCGTCCAGCCGAAGAGCTGCACGTCCTGGCCGGCGAACGCACCGGCGGCGACCGCGCCGCCGTAGACCATCACCGGCTCGCTCGCCGCCGGGAAGACCGCGTCGATGAGCATCAGAAGGAAGACCGCGTACAGGCCGTAGTCGCCGACGACCGTCGTGAGGAGATCGGTGATCTCCGAGAGGATCGACGCGACCGGCACGCGCAGAGGTTAGCCGGGCGGCTGAGCTCCTAACGTGATGATGCCTCGTCGCCGGAGTGCGATGGGTGGTGCGAGGCAAGGACGCAGGAAGCCCGCGGGCCGGTAGCCCGTGGGCGACCGAAGACGCCGCATCGCGCCGCCCAGCGCGCTCCGGCGACTCAGAGCTTCATTGCGTTAGGAGCTCTTGGGCTTCTTCACCGGCACCGGGGCGGCGCGGATGACGCGGAACGCCGGCGTGACGACGTCGACCCTGCCGAGCTCGTTCGTGGCGCGGAAACGGACGACGTACATGCCGCCGTAGACGAGGAACTTGCCACCGCGGGTCGTTCCTCGCCAGCTGGCCGCAAAGCGGCCGGCGGGGAGCCGGCGGACAGCGATCGTCGCGACCTGGACGCCCGTCTTCGTCTCGACCGTTACCGTCAGCCGCGCGGCTCGCGTCAGCGTCACGCCGGCCGAGATCGTCTGCTTGCCGCGCACCCTGACGACGAGCGAGCGGCGCGAGAGCCTGGCGAAGCCGAGCGTGTTGTTGACCGCGAACGTTTGGGTCGTCGTCGATGTTCGGGCGAGATCGTCGGTGGCCGTGACCTCGAGCCGCCAGCGGCCCTCGGCGGGCGGCGCGGGCTCGACCACGGTCGGGTCCGTAGGAGCCGGCGGGAAGGCGACCGGATAGGTCCCCGGCTCGCGGAGAAGCGTCTCCGTGTAGGCGACGGCGCCGCCGGGCGCGACCAGGCTCGCGGTCACGTTCGAGGGCCGGACGACCTTGTAGGTGAGCTCGCGCTGCTTCTCCGCGAAGCCGTCGCCGTTCGGTGAGATCACTGCCTCCGGCGCCGGCGAGTAGACGCCGTAGTACATGAGCTGGAGCGCGGTCGAGACCGGGCGCTCGCCGCCGCGGTCGGACGGGCGGTTGAGCAGCTTGCCGTCGAACGCGAGCGAGGACGAGCCGCCGCCGTCGAAGGCGGAGCCGGTGACCGCGCCGAGCCGCACCATCGTCTGCGCGAGCTCGAAGTTCGTCATCCCGACGCTGTACCCGGGCCGGCGGCCGTCGGTGACGACCATCAGCACGCGGCCGTCGGCGAGCTGGCCGACCCCCGTGCGCGGGTTCCGGGGCGCGAGCTGGCTGGACGTGAACGCCTCCTGGGCGCGGAAGACGGGGCCGCCGCTGCGGACGAGCACCGGGCCGCCGCCGACGGCGTTCGTGACGCCGGTCCACTCGGGCCGGAAGATCAGCCGCAGGGTCACGTTCGTGCCCGCGACCGCCTCCTCGGCCAGGCGCGCCGCCGCCGTCCCCCGGGCGACGAGAACGGCGCCGCCCTGCGGGATCGGCGTGCCGCCCGCGCCGGCGATCTGGATCACGGGGCCGGTCAGGTCGGCGTTCGGTGCCGTGGGCGGGAAGGGGAAGATGACGGCCTCGGTGACGCCCGACTGCGGAGGCGTGGCGGGACCGTAGGTGGGCGTGAACAGCGAGACGCCGTTCGGGCCGGGCGACTGGTTGAGGTCGTTCAGCGTCCGGCGCTGGCCGAGGCCGCGCCAGGTGCCGAAGAACTCGACCCTGCGGACGTCGAGGCCGCCTTCGGGAGTGACGCCGGTGCTGGAGCGGTCGCCGTAGGGCGGGCTCTCGACGACGTTGTCGCGCATCAGCACGCCGCTCGGGCGGCCCGAGTCGGCGTAGAAGTCGCCGTTGACGCCGACCATCGTCGCGCCCGGCGAGAGCCGCTTCTGCATCGAGGTGACGCGCTCGACGCCCTGGATCGTCTCGTTCGAGAGTGTCGGACGGAGCGCGTAGAGACCGGTCGGGCGCGGGCCGCGGACGATGTGGATCGCGACCGGGCCGTGCGGGGTGAACTGGACGCCGCGCTCGTAGGTGACGCCCGGCATCAGGATCGTCGACTGCGCCGCGGCGGGCGCGGCGAAGACCAGGGCGGTGAGCCCACCGATGAGAAGCTTCCGTAGCACGACCCCGACGGAGGCTAGCCGAAGGATCGGAAGCGCTTTGCAGGGATTTACGGAATCCGAACGGGTCGGGTGTCGCACTACCGCCCGTCCAGCTACGTTGAAGGCATGAGCACCGCCGCCGCGGAGTCTCGCACCGCCCTGATCGAGGGGCTGATGGCGCGCTTTCCGCACATTCCGCGCGAAGCCGTGCTCAAGGAGGACCTGCTCCGCACCGGGATCGCCTTCGACGACTCGGCCCTGACCGACAACCTCGAGGGCGAGGTGAAGCCGAAGTCGTACTTCATCTTCTCCTTCGACCAGAAGCCGCTCGCCGAGCTCGGCGAGGCGGCCAGGCGCCGGCCGCCGGAGGAGATCGCGCTGACCGGCGGCCCCTACGGCCTGCGCCGCACGATCGTCTCGGTGCGCGTGAACCCGTCCTCGCCCTATCGCCTCGCGGCCGCCGACGGCGAGCTCCGGCTCTCGCTGGACGGCGCCGAGATCGCGCACGTCGCCCTGCCGCCGATGCCCGAGTACTACCGGCATGCGCTCGCGAACGGGAAGACGGTGATGGAGACCGCGCCCACGATCCAGTGGGGCTACTTGATCTACCTGACCGTGCTCCGGCTCTGCCAGTACTTCGGCGCCAAGGAGGAGTGCGGCTTCTGCGACATCAACCACAACTGGCGCCAGCACAAGCGCGAGGGACGCCCCTACACCGGTGTGAAGCCGGTCGCGGACGTGCTCGAAGCGCTGGCGCTGATCGACCGCTACGACGTCGACCGGGCGAGCAAGGCCTACACGCTCACGGGCGGCTCGGTCACGAGCACCGTCGACGGCCTCGCCGAGGCCGATTTCTACGGCCGGTATGCGCAGGCGATCGAGGAGCGGTTCCCAGGCCGGTGGATCGGCAAGGTCGTCGCGCAGGCGCTCCCGAAGGCGGACGTGCAGCGCTACAAGGACTACGGGATCACGATCTACCACCCGAACTACGAGGTGTGGGACGAGCGCCTGTTCAAGCTCATCTCGCCGGGCAAGGAGCGCTACGTCGGCCGCGACGAGTGGCACCGCCGGATCTTCGATGCGGCGGAGGTGTTCGGGGCGCGCTTCGTGATCCCGAACTTCGTCGCCGGCGTCGAGTTGGCGAAGCCGTTCGGCTTCGCGACCGTCGAAGAGGCGATCGCATCGACGACCGAAGGCCTCGACTACTTCATGAGCCGCGGGATCACGCCGCGCTTCACCACCTGGTGCCCCGAGCCGACGACGCCGCTCGGCCGCGACAACCCCGACGGCGCGCCGCTCGAGTACCACATCCGCCTGCTCGAGTCCTACCGCGAGACGCTCGAGAAGCACGGCCTCAAGCCGCCGCCCGGCTACGGCGTCGCCGGCGCCGGCAACGCAGTCTTCTCGGTGAGCTCGTTCATGGACACGCTCGCTCCCGAGGAGGTCACCAGAGAGGAGGCCGTGCCCGCATGAGCCGCATCTCGCTCGACGACGCGCGCGAGCTCTGGCTGCGCGCCGACGACGAGGAGCTGCGCTCGCTCGCGCAGGCCGCGCGCGGTCGCTTCCACGAGCCCGACCGTGCCACCTACATGGTGATGCGGATCATCAACTACACCAACGTCTGCGTCGCCCAGTGCGACTACTGCGCGTTCTACGTCCTCCCCAACCAGGACGGCGGCTACGTGCTCTCGCGCGAGGACGTGTTCGCGAAGATCGACGGCCTGCTCGAGGTCGGCGGCGACCTTGTCGCGTTCAACGGCGGCTTCAACCCGAAACTGCCGCTCGACTACTACTGCGACCTCTTCGCCGCCGTGCGCGAGCGCTACGGCGACCGGGTCGAGTTCTACGCGCTCACGATCGCCGAGTTCGTGTACCTCGCCGACCGCGCCGGCCTCTCGCACGCGGACGCGGCGGCGCGGCTGCGCGACGCCGGCGTCCACTGGGTCACAGGCGGCGGCAGCGAGATCCTGACCGAGGACTTCCGCAAGCGGCACGCCAAGTTCAAGTACACGGTGCGCGAGTACTTCGAGGCGCAGCGCGCGATCGTCGAGGCCGGGATGCGAACGACCGCGACGATGGTGATCGGCTTCGACGAGACGCTGGACGAGCGGCTCGAGCACCTGCAGCGAACGCGCGACTTCCAGGACGAGACCGGCGGTCTCTTCTCCTTCCTCTGCTGGACGTACAAGCCCTACGGGACCGCGTTTGGCGGCCGCGAGATCTCGCCGCAGGAGTACTGGCGCCACATCGCGCTCTCGCGGATCTTCCTCGACAACGTCAAGCACGTCCGCACGTCGGTGCTGACGCAGAACGAGGAAGCGTTCCGCGCGCTCGACTACGGCGCCGACGACTTCGACCTGCCGATCGAGGACGAGGTGACGCAGAAGGCGGGCGCGACGATCGAGCTCGACCTCGAGGGCCTGCTCGAGATCCCCCGCCGGCTCGGCTACCGCGTCGAGTACCGCCGCGCCGAGCGGCCGGCCGCGCTCGTCTAGGAGGGTTTGGCGGAATGGCGCTCGTCGCCGGGACGCGCTGGTCGTTCCGAGGCAAGGACGCAGGGAGCGCCGATAGCCGAAGCTATCGGCGCGACTGAGGACGCCGCATCGGGGCGACCAGCGCGTCCCGGCGACCCAGCCGCTATTTCGCCAAACCCTCCTAGAGCAAGAGCTCCTCGAGCTGCATCTCCGCGTTGCCGGCATGCATTCCGGCAAGCTCGTCGGGAGCCGGCCGAGGCAACGGCACGGCGAGCGCCGCGGCCCGTGCGCGCGCACGGTCGCCGCCGGCCGAAGCGACCGCATCTCGCAGGGCGAGCAGATACGCCAAATCGGCCTCGGCGATTCGCAAAGCCTCCTCAGCACTGAGCGGCGGGCCGTGCCCGGGCACCACGACCGTCGGCGGATCGTTCCGAAGCAGCTCGATGAGATGCGCGAGCGTCGTCCGGTAGTCGGATGTCGACGACGCGAACGGGAACTCGACCGCCGAGAGGTGGTCGCCTACGGCGAGCACATCGAGTTGCCGAATCCGGTACCCAGTCCCGTCCGCGGTGTGACCCAGGAGCGGGATCGTCTCGACCGAGAAGGGGCCGACCTAGTGCGACATGCCGAGCTCCAACACCCGATCTACTCGCGGCTTTCCCTCGATCTTCAGCCCATAGGTGGCGGCACGCTCGGCGATCAGCTCGGGTAGCTCGCCGCCTGCCACGATCTCTGCTGTCCGCGGGCCCATCGTCGCGACGGCATCAGGGAAGGCCGCGATCCCGCAGACATGATCCCAATCCGCATGCGTCACGAGAATGTGGTTCACGCGCGCACCCAGTTCGGAGGCTCGCGCTGCGATCCGCGCGACCTCGTCCGCGGAGATACACGGATCGACGACCACCGCCTCGCGATCGGCGACCAACAGCAGCGAGCTCGTCTGCCAGAGCGCGCTCTCGAAGCGCTCAAACTGCACAGGCGGCACCGTACCCAGATCGTTCCTGCGATCCGGCGCTGAGTAAAGCAAGCTCAGCCGGCCAGCGTTCGGGAATGTCCCCGACGGGCCCGAGCCGCGAGGCTAGCGCGGGCAGATCAGGGAGTCGAGGTCGCGCGTCCGGCCGCCACGGCAAGAGCGGTCTCATACTCGCTGGCGGTGATTCGAACGACGCCCGCTTCGAAGTCGGCCCTGGCATTCTCTGCCGGGTCGATCTGCGACAGCACGGTACTCATCGGCACCGGCGGGTCCCATTCCTCGACCTGAGCCAGCAACACACCGCCAGGGGAATCGCCGGGGTACACCTTCGCCTCTGACGGTGTCCAATCATGGGCCGCTGAGGCGAGCTCGGTGCAGCCGATGAACTTCCGCTCGGGTGCGGCCAGATAGACGAGGATGAGGTCGCCGGCGGCAAGCGCGTTGCGGTGCGGCTCGTCTGCGTCGATGCCCCACATCCTGACCCGCAGGAATCCAGTGGCTTGTTCGCGCAGCGCCGGCCCTGGCGCTGCGTCCCCCTTGCGAAGTTGAAGAGGTAGTGCGCCACCCCAGGACCCTACCGTGGACATCACAGAGCCTCGGCGTGCGCTTCCGAGGAGGTTCAGCGTCGTCTGGGCCAGCGTTCGGGAATGTCACCCGAGCGGAGGGCAGTCGAGAGTCGACTCCCCGGCGAGCGCAAGGCTCCAAGCCTCATAGCCTGAGTCAGGCGGGCAGACGAGGGTCGCGCCACTGTCGAAGCTGAGGCGAAGTTCCCAGTCGGCGATTTCGGCTGACACGACCCGGCGGTGAAGCAGCGCCAGCGCCGGCCCTGCCGCTTCGGGATCGTCCCCAACGCGTACGTCACGAGTCGCGCCGCGACCGTCAGTGAACCGGACGTTCGTGGCATCGACGTGCGTCCCGTTCAGATCGAAGACGAGGCGGAGCGACGACCAAGACCCAGACCTGCTCTACCTCTTCCCCGACGAGAGCGGCTGATGCGTCCTCGTACACCACAGAACTCTACGAAGAATCATGAGTGCCTCGCCTGGGCCAGTGTTCGGAATGTCCCCTGAGCTAGCCGTGGCTCAGGCGGCTATTCCGTTTCGCTCCGGTGAGCTCGCGAAGTCGGTGTGCAAACTGGGGCAGCGCGTCGCGGCGGACGATCAGCTGCCCTTCACGCTCGTTGTCGAGCTCGTCGCCGCGACTCCACCACAACCGGATGTCGAGTGCGAGGACATCGTCCCGTTCGCCCCGTGCCTCGATTGTTAGCTCAGCGAACTCGGACTGCCACCGACTCGGCCCCGTCCAGTCCGGCGCCGCGATCTCGTCGAAGAATCCCACCATGTCAGAGAGGTAGACATCGATCATGTCGAGATCGATCGCCCAGATGTCGCCGTCGTACTCGACAGTCGCCGTGCCGGCCCAGCCCTGCCGCGCACGACTAGTCGCGCCAAGTTCGATCTGGCCCACATGTGGAGACGACGGTGCCGAGCGCAAGACAGCAGCTGCCACGGCAACAGCGTAGTAACCGTCGGCTGGGCCAGTGTTAGCGAATGACGCCCGAACGCGCCTTGGGGGTGTCAACCGATTTGCTCGGCCAGCCCGATGAGAATGCCCTCGGGGCCTCGGACGTAGCAGAGCCGATACACGTCTTCGTACTGGACCACTTCGTCGACGAGCTGCGCGCCGTGCTCGCGGAGCCGGGCCAGCGTATCGTCGAGGTCGTCGACCGCGAACATGACGCGGAGGTAGCCGAGGGCGTTTACCGGCGCGTTCCGGTGATCGGCGACCGTAGGCGGCGTAAGAAAGCGCGAGAGTTCGATCCTGCCGTGGCCGTCCGGCATACGCATCATGGCAGTCTCGACGCGCTGGTCGCGGAGTCCAGTGACGCGCCCTGACCAGTCTCCTTCGATCATGGCTCGCCCCTCCAGTTCGAGGCCCAGCTCGGCGAAAAAAGCGACAGCGGCATCAAGCGACTCCACCACGATGCCGACGTTGTCCATCCGTTGAAGCGCCACGCGGCCATTATCGCGGGCCGCAGAGATCGCCCGTGCCCGCAGGGTACGTGGGGTCAGACGTCCGTACCTCTGGTTGGGCCAGTGTTCGGGAATGTCCCCCGACGGAGACGGTGCGGGCGCAGACGTGGGCGGCAGAGTACGCTGCCCGCATGATTCCGTGGATCGTCATTGCGCTGGTCGCCGTGCCCTTGGTCGTCGTCGGCTTCATGGCCACACGTCGCAGAACGGTCGCCGGCGAGCATCCGGCGAGCGAAGACGCCCGAGCAAGAGCGCGCACGGAGCAGGAGTTCGCCGAGGCCGAGGCCTACGAGGCGAAGTGGCGCGAGGAAGACAAGGAGAGGTTCCACCAGGAGCGCGTGCCCTAGTCGGGGTCGCGCTCGCGACGGGGCGCTGCGCGTTCGGAGGAACCGTCCCTGGATCGACTGAGGCGTAGCCTCGCCTGGGCCAGCGTCCTCTCGCTCGACGAGACTAGACCCGAGTCGCGCTCGGGCTGACGAACCGAAGCTCGGGCACGTGCTCGAGCTCGCCGACGTCGCGGGCCATCTCGAGGAAGGTGTAGAAGCCGGCACGCTCGCGCGGGCCGAAGGAGTAGCGCAGCTTCTCGAAGTAGCGCGCGAGGTAGCCGGCCGGATAGCCGTAACGCTCGCTCGCCTCGTACGCGAGGACCTGCGGCTCCGCGCGGGCGAGTCGCACTGAGGAGACGAGCGCGTGCTCGAGCTCGGCAACGCCGTCCGCGACGGGCTCCGGTGCCGCCCAGACCGCGAACACCATCGGCAGACCGGTCTTGTCGAGCCAGAGCTTGCCGAGGTCGTAGTGCGGCGTCGGATCCTCGAAGGCGCTCCGCAGCGCCGCGTCGCCGATCAGCAGCTTGGCGTCGGCCTCCTCGCCGAGCGGCACGTGCGTCGCGTGCGGCAGCAGCACCTTCGCCAGGACGACGGACGTCGCACTCTCCGGCGTGACCGCGATCGAGCGGATGTGCGGAAACGGGGTCCGCGAGACGAGCTGGATCGAGTCGACGGCTCCCTCCGACGAGACGCACATCCGCGGCAGGATGCGCAGGCTTGCCGCATGCCGGGCGTACTCGATCGACGAGATCGGCGCCAGGTCGAGCAGGCCGTCGAGGAGCATTCCGTTCAGCTCCGTCGGGACGCCCTGCACCTCCTCCACCTCGGCGTTCAGCCGGTGGAACACGGGTGCCATGTTCACGTAGCTGATCCGGCCGAGCCTCACCATCAGCGCCTCCTGTTGACGACAGCGTCTGCGAGGGTCTCGAGCTCCTCCCGATGGAGGCCGCCGTCGAGGCTTGCCCGCGCGCGACCAGCGTAGTCGAGCGCGACGGCGCGGGAGCGTTCGAGGGCTCCCGTCGCCGCAACGCGGACGAGCACGCCTTCGACGGGCCCACCCGCGAGCGCGGAACGGACGACGTCGTCCTCCTTCGCCGCGAGCAGCAGCGGCAGCGTCGGCGTCCCCTCGCGCAGGTCGGTGCCGGCGACCTTGCCGGTCTCGATCGTGTCGCCGGAGCAGTCGAGGATATCGTCCGCGATCTGGAACGCGATCCCGAGGTTGAGGCCGAAGCGGCCGAGCGTCCCGCCCGAGCCGAGCGAGCACGCCGCCTCGAAGAGCTTCCCCGTCTTCAGCGAGCAACGCTCGAGGTACGCCTCGACGGTCGTGTCCGGATCGTGCAGCTGGCGCCGCTGCATCGCCTCGCCGCGGGCGAGGCAGAGACAGGCGTCCGCAAGCACGGCGACGGGGCCGATGTCGCCCTCGGCGGCGAGCTCGGCAAAGGCGCGGGCGAACAGATAGTCACCAGTCGCCTGCGCAGCTCCGGCGCCGTGCGCCGCCCAGGCGGCAGCCTTGCCGCGGCGGACCTTCGCGCCGTCGATCAGGTCGTCGTGGACGAGGGTCGCCATGTGCACGAGCTCGACGGCCGCCCCCGCCGCGACGGGCGGATCGGCGTCGGGCGGCGCGCAGAGGAATGCGAGCAACGGCCGGAGCCGCTTGCCGCCCGCGGCGAGTGCGTCGGCGCCCACCGCGGCGACGCGGCCGCCGTGCGAGCCGACCGCCGCGCTGAGCCGGTCCTCGACCTGCGCCATGTACTCGTCGACGCCCGGGAGCGCGACGACCGCTTCGAGCGTCGTCACTCGGCCGTCCCCGTGTGCAGCGCGACGATGCCGCCGCCGAGGCGGCGATAGGCGACGTCGCCGAAGCCGTGGCCGCGCATCAGCTCGGCCAGCTCGTCCGGGCCGGGGAAGCGGCGCACGCTCGCCGGCAGGTATGTGTACGCCTTGCCACCTGGAAGGATCTTGCCCGCGAGCGGGATCAGCACGTCGAACCAGAGCCGGTAGAAGAGCTTCAGCGGCCCGCTCGGCTTTGTGATCTCGAGGATGCCGACGCGGCCCCCCGGCTTCAGGATCCGACGCAGCTCGTCGAGCCCGCGCTCGAGGTCGGCGACGTTGCGGACGCCGAAACCGACCGTCGTCGCGTCGAACGACCCGTCCTCGAACGGGAGCTCGAGCAGGTCGCCCTGAATCCACTCGATCGCCGGCTCCTTCCGCCGCGCCCGCTCCAGCATCCGGGCGGAGAAGTCGAGCCCGATCACCTCGCCCGCCCCCGCCTTCCGGGCCGCGACGGCCAGGTCGCCCGTGCCGCAGCAGCCGTCGAGCACGCGGTCGCCGGCGCTGACGACCTCGCGCACGGTCAGACGGCGCCAGCGCTGGTCGAGCCCGACCGTCATGACACGGTTCATCAGGTCGTAGACCGGTGCGATCCGGTCGAACATCGTCCGGACGCCCTCAGCGGGGAGCGTGCCGGACTCGTGGCTCACTGGCCCCACCTCGCGGCGAGCGTGTTGTCGAGCCCGAGCTGGTCGAGGATCCGGGCGACGATGAAGTCGACGAGGTCGTCGATCGTCTCGGCGCCGTGGTAGAAGCCCGGCGCGGCGAAGAGGATCACTGCGCCCGCCTGCTGCAGCGTCGCGAGCCCCTGCAGGTGGATGAACGAGAGCGGCGTCTCGCGCGGGACGAGCACGAGCTTGCGCCCCTCCTTCAGCGCCACCGACGCGGCGCGGTGGATCAGGTTCGCCATCGCACCGGTCGCGAGCGTGCCGACGGTCGACATCGAGCACGGGCAGACGACGTAGGCGTCGACCTTCGCCGAGCCGGAGGCGTAGGGGCTCTTGTAGTCGTTGATCCCGTAGACCGTGACGTTCGCGGCGCCGCCCGTGAACCGCTCCAGCACCTCGTCACGCGGGAGTGTCGAGTCGCCGTAGAGCTCGGTCGCGATTACCTCGACACCGGCCGCGGACGCGACGAGGCCGACCTTGCAGCCTGCGTCCGCGAGCGCACGCAGCAGCCTGACGGCGTACGGCGCGCCCGACGCGCCCGTCACGCCGAGGAAGACGTTCATGTGACTACTCCTCGGGACCCTTGGAGGCGTCGAGGAAGATGCCGAGCAACCTCAGGTTCTCCTCGCCGAGCCCCGCGAACGGCGGCATCACCGTGTTCCCGTACTGCGCCGGATTGGCGACGTAGCTGGCGAAGTACTCGGCGCCGCGGTTGCTCGCGCCGACGTCGGAGAGATCGGGCGCGCCGAGGTTGGAGGAGCCTGTACCGAGGTACGTGTGGCACTGGCCGCAGCCGACCTGCGCGTAGATCTCCGCCCCCGCGACCGCGTCCGCGTTGTCCTCGAAGCCCTGCGTCTCAGCCCACTCAGGAACGGATGCCTTGAGCTCCGACCCGAGCGCCTCCTTGGCCGTCGCGCCCTTGTAGGTCAGCGTCCCCATCGCGAGCACGACGATGATCGCGGCGACGATCGCCACCGGCCGCCGCGACAGGCGCCGCTCGCGGCGAAGGTCGATGAACGGGAGCGCGACCATGATCGCGAGCAGGATGTTCGGAATACCGACGGTGCCCAGCACGACCGTGTCGGGCCACTTGAAGATCCGGAGCAGATAGAAGAGGAAGTAGAAGAACCAGTCGGGGCGTGGGACGAAGTCGGTCGTCCCCGGGTCGGCTTCCTCGGTGTAGTACGGGCCGAGCCAGCCTGGATCCTCGGTCCCCTCCGCTGTGAAGTACCAGACGCAGGCGAGGCCGATGATCACGCTGACGACGACGAGGCTCATCACCGTGTCGTGGAACATCGCGTGTGGGAAGAACGGCTTCCCGTCGCGTTCGACGTCCTCCTTGTAGCGCTTGTGCTGCGCGCGGCGCTCTTCGATTCTCCTACTCGCCATTCGCGCTCCTCCGGCCGGGCCGGACGAGCCCGCGTCGGCCGCCTGCCGGCACCGTCGGCTCGCCACGATCGCGTCCGGCCGCCTCAGGCGACCAGGGCGGCGAGGTCACGCCCAGCCGGATCACGAGGTAGAGGTGAAGCCCGATCAGCGCGAAGATCGCACCCGGGATCACGAGCATGTGCAGCGAGTAGAACTTGCTCAGCGCATCGGCGCTGATCTCAGAGCCGCCGGCGAGGAACTGCGCCAGGAACGGCCCCAGCACCGGCGCCGTCCCGTTCAGGTTGATCCCGACGACGGTCGCCCAGTAGGCGGTCTGGTCCCAGGGCAGCAGGTAGCCGGTGAAGCCCTCCAGCAACCCCAGCGCGAGCAGGAACACGCCGATGATCCAGTTCAGCTCGCGCGGGTACTTGTAGGCGCCGAAGAGGAAGACCCGCGCCATGTGGAGGAACATCAGGATGATGAAGACGCTCGCGCCCCACTTGTGCATGCCGCGGACGAGCCAGCCGAGGGTGAGATCGTTGGTGATGAACTGGACCGACTGGTAGGCCGAGTCGGGATCGGGCTTGTAGTAGAACGCGAGCACGACGCCGGTGATCGCCTGGACGAGGAACGCGGTCAGCGTCGCCGAGCCGAGCGTGTGGAACCAACTCGTGTCCCGCGGCACCTTGCGGAAGAGGAAGTACTTGGTCGCGCCGACGAGGCCGGAGCGCTCCTCGAGCCAGTCGAGCGGATAGAGCGCGATCGTCGCGAGCTGCGACCGCCGGGCTGGCTTCGCGTTCGCGGCTATTGAGGCACCTCGATCGGGTAGAGCCAGGCCGAGGGCCCGTCGACGTGGACGCCCGGCACCTGGCGCCTGTACCTGTAGATCCGGGCGTTCGCGCCGGCGCCCTCGACCTTGGCGACGCTGAAGAAGCTCCCGACGACGAGGTTGCCGTCGATGATCGAGAACTCGGAACGGTCGAGCGCGCGCACCGGCGGGCCTGCGACCCTGTTCCCCTCGGTGTCGTACTGGCCGCCGTGACAGGGGCAGCCGAAGCCCGTGACGAGGACAGGGGTGACGTCGGCGTTCTGCGGCCCGACCGTCTTCTTCTCGTCCTCCATGATCAAGCCGTTCGGCTGCACCGGACACCCGAGGTGCGCGCAGCGCGAGTAGAGCATCGTGAACGACGGGACGTCGTCGTTGTTCCTCCCGTTGTTGCGGATGTACATCGTCCGCCGTGTCACCTCGCCGACCTCGGGATCCTCGAGGAAGGTCGCGATCACGAACTCCCCTTCGGGGAAGTCGTCGATTGGCCCGAGCTCGATGTCGTTCTCGGTCGTGTTCGTGAACGAGGGCAGCACCGCGAAGCCGAGCACCGGCAGCGTGATCAGTCCGCCGATCAGGCCGCCGAGGCCGAGCGTGGCGACGGAGAGAAAGGTGCTGCGCGGATACTCGGCGGGCTCGTCGTCCTCGGCCGGTGTGATCGCGACGTACGTCTCGCGGCGCTCGGGCTCGACCTCGGGCGCGGGCGTGCGGACGGGCTTCGTCACGTCGCGCAGCCAGAGGAAGCCGAAGACGATCGCGATCACGGCGCCGACGACGGCGACGGTCGGGCTGACGACGATGCCGGTCAGTACGCATGCAACGCCGACGGCGAAGCCGATCGGCCACAGGCTCGGCGGCGGCAGGTGCGGCTGGTCGTTCTCGCTCAAGTCTCTGGATTCAACCCCTGCGTCTGACCCGCTGTCAACGACGTATCAGCTGCCGCAACCCGCGGCGAGAGCCATTCTGTACCGAAACACCGTCGGCATGCGCCGGTATCCCGTACTCGGCCCAGCGCCGGTCGACGAGCTCCCGGATCTCTTCGCTCATCGCGATCTCCTCCGGCCACTCCCGCGCCCCTTCCTCCGGAAGCTTCGCGGTGGCGTCGATCCCGAGCTTGCCGCCGACGAACTGCTGCGTCGGTGCGTGATCGAGGTGGTCGAGTGGGCCCTCGGCGATGACGACGTCGCGCTTGGGATCGACGTTGGCGCCGACGTAGAAGAAGACCTCCTCGTAGTCGTGCACGTTCACGTGGGCGTCGACGACGACGACCGACTTCGAGAGGCTGAGCATCCCGAGCCCCCAGATCGCGTGCATCACCTTGTGCGCGTGGCCGGGGAATGCCTTCCTGATCGAGACGATCACGCAGTTGTGGAAGGCGCCGGCGACGGGCAGGTCGTAGTCGACGATCTCCGGCACGGTCATCTTGATCGCGGGCAGGAAGATCCGCTCGGTCGCCTTCCCGAGCCAGGCGTCCTCCTGCACGGGCTTGCCGACGACGATCGACGGATAGATCGCGTCGCGCCGCATCGTGATCGCCGAGAGCCGGAAGACCGGGAACGGCTCGGCCGCGGTGTAGTAGCCGGTGTGGTCGCCGAACGGCCCCTCGAGCCCGACCTCGCCCTTCTCGATCGTGCCCTCGAGGATGATCTCGGCGTTCGCGGGCACCTCGAGGTCGACGGTCTTCGCCTTCACCAGCTCGACCGGCTCGCCCCGGAGGAAGCCGGCGAGCATGAACTCGTCGATGTGCTTCGGGAGCGGCGCGCTCGCGGAGTAGGCGGTGACCGGGTCGAGCCCGAGCGCGACGGCGACCGGGATCTTCCCGTCGGCGGCGAGGTAGTCCGCCCGGCCGTCCTTGTGGATCTGCCAGTGCATGTAGGTCGAGCGGGCGTCGATCTTCTGCATCCGGTACATGCCGACGTTGCGAACGCCGGTGTGCGGGTCCTTCGTGATCACTGCCGGGAGGGTGATGAACGGGGCCGGGTCGCCCGGCCAGCAGCGCTGGATCGGCAGCAGTCCGAGGTCGACGTCGTCGCCGGTGAGCACGATCTCCTGGCTCGCGCCGCGCGAGACCGACTTCGGCAGCGAGTCGGCGATCGACTTCAGCTTCTTCAAGCCGCGCACCTTGTCGACGAGGCCCTGCGGCGGCTGCATCTCGAGCACGTCCTCGAGCTTGCCGGCGACGTCGTCGAGCCGGTCGACCCCGAACGCCAGGCACATCCGGCGCTCCGTTCCGAACTGGTTGATCAGGAGCGGATGGGTCGAGCCGCGCGGGTGCTCGAACAGAAGCGCCGGCCCGCCGCTCTTCACCGTCCGGTCGACGATCTCCGTGATCTCGAGGTCGGGATCGACCTCGGCGGCCACGCGAACCAGCTCCCCCTCGTCCTCGAGCAGCCGGATCCAGTCGCGGAGGTCGCCGGGCGGGGCCATGGCGTCAGTCTACGGACCTGTCGTCGCCGAAATCCCGGTTGGCGGTCAACCCCGAGCGCCCGTCGCTGAAAACCTTCACGCCGACCTCACGGAAGCTTGTAGCGCGGGTCACGAATCGCTCACAGAGCGGTCGTAGCGTCGGATCGTCCAGATCGACGCTAGGAGGCTCGGAATGTCAGCTACAGCTTTGCGCATCGCCGTGCTCGGCCTCTCCGCCGCCGTCACGGTGATCGCCTTCACCGGCACCGCGAACTCCGCCCACGACGCAGCTTCGGCGAGCAGGATCGTCTTCCACTCGCGCCTGAAGGGCAGCAACAACGAGATCTTCACGATCAACGCGAACGGCACCGCGCTGACCCGGCTGACGCGGAGCGCCGCGAGCGACTCGAACCCGACATGGTCGCCCGACGGCAGGCGGGTGGCGTTCGAGTCCAACCGGCACGGCGACCGGCGCGGCTACCAGGACTCGGACGTGTTCGTGATGAACGCGAACGGCAGCGGCGTGCGCGAGGTGACCTTCTCGAACCGCTTCGACGGCGACCCGGCGTGGTCGCGACAGAACACGATCGCCTTCGAGAGCGAGCGCAACGGCGTCGCCGACGTCTACTCGATCCGCGCCGACGGCAGCGCCGAACGGCGCCTCACCGTCTCGCCCGCGTTCGACGGCGACCCCGCCTGGTCGCCGAACGGCCGCCGCATCGTCTTCACGAGCGAGCGCGACGGCGGCGACCGCGAGCTCTACGTGATGAATGCCGACGGCACGAATCAGGTGCGCCTGACGACGAGCGCCGGCTTCGACCAGAACCCGTCCTGGTCGCCGAACGGCCGACTGATCGCGTTCGACTCGATGCGCGACGGCAACCTCGAGGTCTACGTGATGAACGCGGACGGTACGAACGTGCGCCGCGTCACCGACCACCCGGCGATCGACGCGATCCCGTCGTGGTCGCAGGACGGCGCGCGGATCAGCTTCGTCAGCGAGCGGATCGCGAAGGGTCAGCGCCGGCTCTTCTCCGTCTCCGCGAACGGCGGCCCGGCACGCCAGCTGACGCGCGGCGCGTTCGACATGTCGCCGGACTGGTCCCGCGGCTAGCCGGTGGACCCGCGGTCGGGCGCGCTAGTGCGCTCGGCCGCGGCGTCTGCGCGCGATGCGTGAGAGCTCGCCGAGGGCGATCACGCCGACGAAGATCAGGCCGACGACGAGCATGCCGGTGATCACGTTCTTGCCCTCTTCGGCGGCGTCGGCGAGGAGCCAGGCGATCATGACGCGAGCTTAGCCAACCCGGTCGGCGTGCGCAGCCAGAGAGCTTGCGACCGCGTCGCGGCCGGGTCGCCGCCGAGCCGGCGGACGCAGTCGATCCAGGCGTCACCGTCGCCGGGCTCGCCTTCGGCGCGGAGCGCGGCGCACGTCGAGATCAGCGCCGCCAGCGCTGCGACCGCGTCGAGCTCGCCCGTCGCGGCGATCCTGACGAGCCCGTGCGCGTAGAGGTAGTCGCCGAGCAGGAGCGCGACGTCGCCGTCGAAGGGAGCGAAGAGGCGCGGCGTCCCGTAGTGGAGCAGGTAACCCTCGTAGATCGTCTCGATGCCGAGCGCGAACTGCTCCGGCACGAGCGCCCCGAAGACGTGCACGCGCTCCGGTTCGGCGCGCAGGGCCTCGGCCCAGAGCGGGCTCTCCGCGGCGGCGTCCACCGCGATCGTCTCGAAGACCTCAGTCGCGGAAGAAGTCGCCAACGGCCTCGACGGTGCGGTCGATGTCCTCGTCGGAGTGCGCGAGCGAGACGAAGAGGCACTCGAACTGGGACGGCGCGATGTAGATCCCGCGCTCGAGCAGGTGGCGGAAGAGGGCGCCGTAGCGCTCGGTGTCGCTCGCCTTTGCGTCCTCGAACGTGCGCACGGCGCCGTCGTGCAGGAAGAGGGTCGCCATCGCGCCGACGCGTTGCACGCGGCCGAACGGCGCAAGCCCCGCCTCCACCCGCGCGCCCTTCGCCTCCAACTCCTCGTAGACATGGGGATCGCGCAGGCGGCGGAGCACGGACGTTCCGGCCGCGGTCGCGAGCGGGTTCCCGGACAGGGTGCCGGCCTGGTAGACGTCGCCGGCCGGCGCGAGCCGCTCCATCACGTCGGCGCGGCCGCCGAACGCGGCCGCCGGCAGGCCGCCGCCGACGATCTTGCCGAGGATCGTCAGGTCGGGGAACACCCCGAAGCGCTCCTGTGCGCCACCGCGGGAGACGCGGAAGCCGGTGATCACCTCGTCGAAGATCAGCAGCGCGCCGGAGGCGTCGCAGAGCGCGCGCAGCGCCTCGAGGAAGCCCGGCGCCGGTGGCACGACACCCATGTTCCCGGCGACCGGCTCGACGACGATCGCCGCGAGCCCCTCGCCGTAGCGCTCGACCGCGGCGGCCGTCGCATCGAGGTCGTTGTAGGCGGTGACGACGGTGTCGGAGGTCGTTCCGGTCGGGACGCCGGGGCTCGAGGGGATGCCGAGCGTCGCCAGGCCGGAGCCCGCGCTCGCGAGCAGCCCGTCGGAGTGGCCGTGGTAGCAGCCGGCGAACTTGATGATCCGGTCGCGGCGCGTGAACCCGCGGGCCAGCCGGATCGCGCTCATCGCCGCCTCGGTGCCGGAGGAGACGAGGCGCACCATCTCGACGGACGGGACTGCGTCGACGATCTCTGCCGCGAGCTCGACCTCGCCTTCGGTCGGCGCGCCGAAGGTCGTGCCGCGCTGCGCCGCGTCGGCGATCGCGGCCAGCGTCTCCTCGTCGGCGTGCCCGAAGAGCAGCGGCCCCCAGCTCAGCACCCAGTCGACGTAGCGGTTGCCGTCGACGTCCTCGATCGTCGAGCCCCTGCCGCTGCGAACGAAGACCGGCTCGTCGAGGCCGACACTGCGCATCGCGCGGACCGGAGAGTTGACGCCGCCGGGAATGAGCTTCTCGGCGCGGCGGGCGAGCTCCGACTTCTGCCTCAGAGCCACCGTGCCAGATCCTTGGTCCAGTAGGAGAAGACGAGATCGGCGCCCGCGCGCTTGATCGCGGTCAGCGACTCGAGCGCGGCCTGGCGTTCGTCGAGGTGGCCGGCTGCAGCGGCCGCCTTGACCATCGCGTACTCGCCCGAGACGTTGTAGGCGGCGACCGGGCAGTCGAAGCGCTCGCGCACAGCGCGGATCACGTCGAGGTACGGCAGCGCCGGCTTGACCATCAGCACATCGGCGCCCTCGGCCAGGTCGAGCTCGCACTCGCGCAGCGCCTCGCGGACGTTGGCCGGATCCATCTGGTAGCCGCGCCGGTCGCCGAAGGAGGGCGCCGACTCGGCAACGTCGCGGAACGGTCCGTAGAAGGCGGACGCGTACTTCGCCGCGTAGGCGACGATCGGCGTCTCCGGCAACGCTTCGCGGATCGCGCCGACGCGGCCGTCCATCATGTCGCTCGGCGCAACGGCGTCCGCGCCGGCCTCGACGTGGCTGACCGCCGTGCGCGCCAGCAGCTCGAGTGTCTCGTCGTTCGCGACCTCGCCGTCGCGGATGACGCCGCAATGGCCGTGTGACGTGTACTCGCAGAGGCAGACGTCCGTGATCAGTACGAGCCCAGGTTGCTCGGCCCGCACGGCCTGCAAGGCCCGCTGCACGATCCCGTCCGACTCCCAGGCGCCCGATCCCTCGTCGTCCTTCTCCTCGGGGACGCCGAAGAGGAGCAGCGCCTTGACGCCGCCCCGCGCCAGCTCGCCCGCCTCGGCGACGAGATCCTCGACCGAGTAGCGGCTCATTCCCGGCAGCTCCTCGTTCCGGACCGTCGAGGGGCCGGCGAAGAGCGGCATCACGAAGTCGTCGAGGTCGAGCCGCGTCTCGCGCACGAGGCCCCGAAGGGCATCGGTTCGGCGCAGCCGCCGGAGGCGTGTCGCAGGGAATGCGCTCACGCCGACACTGTACGCAGGCAGCGGCGCCAGCTGAGAATCAGCGGGTCGCCGCCGCCGTCGAGCCGGAGTTAACTAGACGCCGGTGATTCGCACCTGAAGCGATGCGAACGGGGAGTTCCGGAGCTTCCGCTTGAGCTCTGCCACAGTCATTCTCGTTCCGCCTCTCGGGCCGCAGGGAACCAGTCCGGCGCAGCATCGTCGACCGACGTCACCTGTCATCACCCCTATGGGGCATTCACGGTGCGTCCGGCCTCGCCCGTATGGTGGCGTCGACCGGTCGTCTGCTCGACGACGAGAGGAAGATCGCGTGACCGCTCGCAGCGCCGGGAGTTGGAAGCATTCGGCAGGGTCGGCTATGGTGCCGCCCATGGCTTCGGCCCCCACCCGCCATGCGGTGCCGCCGCGCGCTTCCAGAGCGCGAAACCGCAGGGAGATCGAGCGGCTGCGCGCGCGCCGCCGGCGGCCCGAGCGGCACGCCGCGCGCTTTCTTCTTGCCGCTCTTCTTTCGGCGGTCCTGCTCCTGACCCTGCTTCTGACCGCCTTCGGAACCTGGAGCGCGGACCCGGTGGCGACGAAGCCGCTCGCGACCCCCGCAGTGCTCCCGGGCGGCCAGCCGCTGCGACAGATCGTCGCGACGGCGGGCAGCCTGCACCTACAGCTCCCCGTCTCCCAGAGCGCCGTGACCGCGATCGGCTACTACCACGCCGGGGACGGCTCGCTGATGCTCAACCCGATCGGGCGGCAGGGGAACGCAGGGCTCTTCGCCCGCCTCTGGCACAAGCTCGCCGGCACGAACGAGACGAGCCTCGTCTGGTACCAGCTGCGCGGCGACCGCGGCCCGGGCACGTCGGTGCTCTCGGTCGGCGCTGCGCCGGGCACGGACGTCTATTCCCCCGTCGACGGCACCGTGGTCGGGATCACTGACTACGTGCTCTCGAACCGGACCTACGGCGCACGGATCGACATCCGGCCGCTCGACGCGCCGTCCGTGGTCGTCTCGTTGACGCACCTGCGTGCCGACCCGGCGCTGACCGTCGGCTCGAGCGTCGAGAAGGCCCGCAGGAAGGTTGGCACGATCGTCGACCTCACCTCCGTCGAGCGCCAGGCGCTCGCCCGGTACACCCAGGACGCGGGCAACAACGTCTCGCTGTCGGTGCGGCCGGCCGCGCTGCTGTCGGTTCGCTAGCCGGCGTTCCTGGCGCGGTGCTCGCGGTGCGTAGGCCGGCAGGACAGTACGAACGTACGGCCTGCCGGCTGGAGTGCCGCGAGCACCGCGAGGCTGCGCCGGAGGTCGGCTTCGCCGACCGGGAGGCGCCGCCGGCCAGGGACGCCGGATGAGGATCCTCTTCGTTGGGGACGTGGTCGGCGCGCCCGGGAGGCGGGCCGTCGAAGAGCGGCTCCCGCAGCTGAAAGAGGAGCTCGGCGCGTCCTTCTGCATCGTCAACGGCGAGAACGCCGCAGACGGCGTCGGGATCACGCCCAAGCTCGCGGCGCGGATCCTCGCCGCCGGAGCCGACGTGATCACGCTCGGCAACCACACTTGGCGCCGAGCCGAGATCGGGGCGTACTTGCAGACGGCCGAGCAGGTGATCCGACCCGCCAACTTCTCGACGCTGACGCCGGGCCGTGGGCTCGTCGTCCGCCCGGCGGACGACGGGACGCCGGTGGCCGTGATCAACCTGCTCGGCTCGCTCTTCCTCTCGCCTGCCGTGTCCATGTTCGAGCTCGTGGACGGGCTCGTCGAGCAGGCTCGGGAACAGGCTCAGGTGATCGTCGTCGACGTGCATGCCGAAGCGACGAGCGAGAAGGTCGCGCTCGCGCACTGGCTCGACGGCAAGGTCACGGCCGTGCTGGGGACGCACACCCACGTCCAGACCTCCGACGCGCGCGTCCAGCGCGGAGGCACGGCTGCGCTCACCGACGTCGGCATGACGGGGCCGCACGACTCCGTGATCGGAGTCAAGGCCAACCTCGCGATCCACCGGATGCGCACGGGGATGCCCGTCCGCTTCGAGGTCGCCGAGGGCGGCGTGCGGATCGAGGGTGCGCTGATCGACTGCGACGAAGCCGGCCGCGCTACGGCGATCGAGGCGATCCGCCTCGACTTTCCTTGACGAGGACGACGAGCAAGGCGACAAGGACGAGGTCGCGGAGGAGCACGAGCGTCGAGGGCAGCGGATCGAGCTCGCGCGCGAGGTCCCAGTAGCGCGAGGGGAACCAGAGCTGCGTCAGGACGAGTGCTGCCGCGAGCAAAACGGAGGCACGCAGGCCACGGAGCCCGCCGACGAGCGGAACGACGGGCACGAGCCAGATCAGGAACTGCGGCGAGAGCACCTTCCCGAGCGCGACGAAGGCCACCAGGGCCGCCGCTCCCCACCGCACGAGCTCCTCGTTCGTAGCCGGCCGTCTCAGCCAGATCCAGGCGAGCACGCCGATCTGCGCGAGGCTGAGCAGGACGGCGGTGACGGCGGTGCCCGTCGCGTACAGGTTCTGAGAGCCGTGACCCGAGCGCATCTCGACGTCGAGCCCGACGAGGTGATGGGCCGCGAGGTAGAGGCCCGCTCCGAGGCTCTCGATCTGGAGCGGCCGCGACAGCTGGCGGCCGAGGCTGTGCGCGACGCCGTCCGGCGCGATCACGAGGAACGGGAGAAATGCGAGCCCCACAACGCCGACGCAGAGCGCCAGACAGGTGAGCGCCTCCCGCCGGCCACGCCGGCGCCAGACGTAGCCGAGCGCGACCGGCACGAGCACGGCCGGATAGAGCTTCACAGCGACCGCGGCTCCGAGCAGGCCGAAGCCGAGCCGGTCGCGCCGGTGCACGAGCGCTGCCAGCGCCGCCACGACGAGCGCCGTCGGGTAGAGGTCGAAGCGCGTCAGCACGACCGAGCCGAGCAGGAGCGGGAACGCGGCGATGAGTGTGAGCGCCGCGACCGTCCGTCGTCGCGACGCGCCGAGCCCGCGCAGCACCACCGCGGCGAGCAGCACGGTCACAACGCCGAACAACGCCATCAGGATCTCGAAGACGTTCCGGAATCCCTCCTCGTCCTCGCTCAGCAGCGCCGGCACGACGAAGGCCGGCAGCGCGCCGGGCGGGTACTCGGGCCGGATGTCGCGATACGGGACGGCACCGTCCTCGATCGCGTTGCCGTAGGACGCGTAGACCGGGATGTCGACGATCTCGCCGTCGTCGTACCAGGCGGTGTGCAGTACGCCCCACGAGAGCAGGAAGAGCGCGGCCGCACCAACGGCCGCGAGCTCAGTGAACCGGCGTGGCGCGATCACGTCGGTAGAGCAGGGCGACGGCGACGAAGGGGAAGAACCAGGGGATGTAGAGGTAGAACCAGTGCGTCAGCACGAGCTCGAAGCCGATCAGGATCGCGGCGGTGAGCGCGGCAAGCTGCAGGATCGACTTTCGGCGGGGCACGAATGCGGTCAGGACCGCGCCGGCGACGACGAGCACCTGCAGCACCTGCTGGACGATGTGCAGGTCGGGCACGCCGGCGGCGTGGTACTGCCCCCAGCCCCAGATCGAGAACGGCGAGTCGCGGTCGAGCTGGAAGCCGAAGGTGCGCTCGGCGAAGATGCGCGCCGCGTGCAGCGGGTCGGGCTCGAGCAGCAGGATCAGGAACGCAGCGAGCGTGGCGCCCAAGAAGCCGAGCGCGAAGCGGCGCACGGGCAGGCGCAACCCGCTCGGATACGAGAGCCAGAGCGGCGCCAGCAGGAGCGCGGCGAACTTCGTCCAGCCCGCGAGCGCGAGCGCGGCGCCGCGGGCCAAGGCCGAGGATGCGAGCCAGAAGCCCCAGATCAGGAAGGCGGGCATGATCGCGTCGTTCGTGTTCGAGTTCGAGACATAGAGGGTGAACGGGTAGGCGGCCCAGGCGAACGCGAGCGTGGCGGCGAGGCGCGCTCCGCCGAAGCGCCGGCCCACGAGCGCGAGCCCGACGATGCAGAGCGCGTCGAAGAGGAGTGAGGTCGCGTGCGCCGCCCAGAGCTCGTCCCACTTGCCCGACCAGCCGAAGACCGCGTACCCGGGCAGGTATGCGAGGTAGGAGACCGGCCCGTACGTGTCGCCGCGCGGGTTCGAGGCCTCGCAGCGCCCGTTGGTCTGGATCCGCTCCCGGATCTCGCCCTCCGCGTCGGCGGTGCCGCAGGGCTTCAGGGCATCCTGAACCGGCATGTGCCCGTAGGGCATCTCCCCGTTCGCGATCCGCTGGGCGCCGACCACGCCGGCGAAGCCGACGTCGATCACGCTCCGCTGCGCCTCGACGTTCAGGCCGACGCGAAAGCCGGCGAGGAAGACGCAGGCGGCCGCGAGCAGCCACACCGGCCAGACGGGGGCGGACGCGCGCGGCGGGCGGTCGCGCCTCGCGATCCAGAGACAGCGGCCGAGCAGGTACACGAGCGGCGGGTAGGCGAGCGGCGCGCTCCAGAAGATCTCGCCCTCGTTGAAGAAGCGGAGCGAGATCGAGAACGAGAGCAACGCGAGCAGGTCGAGGTTGCGGAGCGCGAGCGGCCGCCGCAGGTCGGCGAGGCCGACGAAGAAGAGCGCGCAGAAGGTGAGCCAGAGCCAGACGCCGTTGATCGTTTTGCCGCCGAACGCCCCCGCGCCTCCGCGCGCCATCGTCCAGGCGACCTGCGGCCCCGTCCATGCTTCTGTCACCTCGCCGGTGCGGTCGTCGACCTTGCCGAGCACGATCTGGCCGGCCTCGCCCGACCACGCCTTCACGACCCACTCGTCCTCCGCCGGCCTGTATTCGGCGTCGGTTTGCGGCTTCGGCGGATACCGGTCGAGCCAGTCGGCGACCTTGTCGTCGCGGAAGAGAATCGCGGTCGCCTGCTGCTCGGTGAGCCGGGCAGCGCCCTCGGCGGGGACGAACGGGGTCTCGACGAGCCGTCCGTCCTGGTCGAACACCGGCTCCGTCGGCGCCGCGGCCGCCATCGCCGGAGCGGCGAGCGCGACGGCCGCAGTTGCCGCCGCTAGCGTTTTCCGAACGACCAGAGCTTGTTCCCCACGAAGTTCCACGGGGTCACGAGCACGATCGCGATTGCCTGTGCGAGCACCTTGCCGACGCCGAACGAGTCGACGAGCAGATGCAGGATCACGAGGTTCGCCGCGAGCGCGATCGTCGAGACGACGAGGAAGCGCAGCCCCTGGTAGGCGACGTGGCCGCGCTGGCCGCGGAACGTCCAGAGCCGGTTCCACGTGTAGTTGCTCGTGACCGCGACGAGAAACGAGCCGGTCGCGGCGAGCAGGTAGTGGACGTCGCCGACCTTCAACAGGAGCGTGTAGACGGTGAGGTTGACGACGTAGCCGCTCGCGCCGACGAGGCAGAAGCGGATCAGCTGCAGCCAGTTCTCGCGGCGGCCGAGCGCACCGCGCGTACGAGCGAGCGCAGCCGAGGCGCTGGGAGCGGTGGAGCGCTGCATCGCCGCGCGAGCCTAGCTAACGGTGGGCGGAAAGCGGAATCACGAGTGCGCCGTCCGGCTCGATCCGCGCCTCGGCGAGCTCCGGCACGCTCGCCAGAGAGCGGCCGTGAGCGCGATAGAACTCGAGCTCGCGCGCGTCGAGGAGCGTGAACGTGCTGTCGATCTCGATCCCGTGGACGGTACGGCGCGCGGTCGAGAAGGGGAGGAACCGGTTGGCGCCGTCACCGCAGAGGACATCGAGCCCGAGGATCCTCGGCTCCTCGGCATCGAGGAGCACGCTCTCGACCTCGCCGAGGCGGATCCCGCGTGTGAGCACGGGCGCGCGCAGCAACGTGGATGGCGTCTGCCCCCGCACGAGGACGACCTACCCGCCTCGGTACTCGTCGAATCCTGCTGCGCCGAGGAGCGGCACGAAACGGCACGGCACGGTCCGCGACCGCAGGGCTCCGTCGGGGCCGCGCTCGACGATCTCCAACCACTGGTCGCGCCGGGTTCCGACCGGGACGACGAGGCGGCCACCCGGAGCCAGCTGCTCGTAGAGCGCCTCCGGGACGGCCGGTGCGGCTGCGGCGACGACGATTCCGTCGAAGGGGGCACGCTCGGGCACGCCGAGCGTGCCGTCGCCGACGCGGACGTCGACGCGCCCGTACCCGGCGCGATCGAGCGTCCGCCGCGCCTCCTCGGCGAGCTCGGGGACGCGTTCGATCGTCACGACCTCGTCGGCGAGCTCCGCGAGCAGTGCCGCCTGGTAGCCCGAGCCTGTGCCGACGTCGAGCACGCGCCCGCCGTCGAGCGCCAGAGCCTCGAGCATGGTCGCGACCATGAACGGCTGCGAGATCGTCTGCCCGGATCCGATCGGCAGCGCGCGATCGGCGTAGGCGTGACGGCGGAGCTGCTCCGGGACGAACAGCACGCGCGGCACTGCTGCAAGCGCGGCGAGCACTCGCTCGTCGCGGATCCCCCGCCGGGCCATGAGCTCGGCCAGCTCCGGCCCGTCCCTCATGTCTTCGTCAGCGTGCGCGCGTAGGGTGGCGCAGGGACGCCGAAATGGTCGAGCACGGCGGGCATCACCTCGACGATCGAGGCCGGCAGCACGTCGAGCCCGACGACAAGCATCGGGACCTCGGAGTCCCCAACCACGAGCGAGCCATGCGAGCCGCCGCCGGAGTGGTGCCGCCCGGCGAGGTCGGCAAACTCCCAACCGGCCGCTGCGGAGACGATCAGCTCGCCTGCGTTCGGGTTCGCGAGAGCCGCCCAGGCGCGCTCGGGCCCGTTCGGATAGCCGAGGATGGCCGTGTCGCCGCTCGTCCCGGCCGGGCCAAAGCGCAGCTCGGCGCCGTCCCGGCGTGCGACTGCCTCGCCACCCTCGCGCCAGAGCACGACGTCGACCGCGACGTTGCCGTCCAGCCGCTGCGCGAGCGCTCCCGGGTCGCCCGCGCTGTAGACCATGCCGGCGCGGTTGGAGGCGGTCACGAGCTCGTCCGGGAACACGTCCTGCAGCCGCGCCACCTCGCTGACCGTCGTCTGGCCGTGATCGGAGCAGAGGATGACGGCGTACCGCTCGAGGAACTCGTCGGCGCCGCCGGCGGCCGCGATCAGCGTGCCGACCGCCTCGTCGCAGCGGGCGAGCGCGGCGTGGGCAGCATCCGGGCCCTGCGCGTGGGAGGCATAGTCGTAGTCGGAGAGGTAGAAGACGAGGAAGTCGAAGCCGTCCCGCGTGACCAGCCAGCGACCCACCGCGGCCGCATACGCGTCGATCGTGCCGCGCGGCCGGTTGCGCACGGAGAGCGGCGCGCCAGTCACGTCCGACTCGAACAAGTTGTAGAAGAAGAACCGCTTCGGGCCGTACGCCGGACGCGTGAGAAAGGGAACGGTCGGCCGGTGTGGATGCCGGCCGCGGTAACAAGTGATGTTGATCGCGCCGGCCGTCAGCCCCGCATCCTCGAGCGCCTCGTACACGGTGACCGCGTCGCTGCCGAGATGGCTCGCGTTCAGGCCGTAGATCGTGTCGATCAGCGACTGCTTCGCCCCTGCTGCGCGCACGGCGCCGAACGAGGAGCCGTACTCGACCAGTCGCTGCTCGCCGCGGTGGTACCAGACGAGGTGCGGGATCTCGTGCACGTCGGGATGCGCGCCGGTCGCGAGCGACGAGAGGCAAACCGGCGTCAGCGAGGGGAAGGTCGAGATCGCCCGCCGGTAGCGGCCATGCTCCGCGAGCAGGCCGAGCGAGGGAGCAACGCCCCGCTCCAGCGTGTCCTCGAGCATCGACGGCGTCAGGCCGTCGATCACGATCAAGATCAGTTTCCTAGTCGCGGGCAAGGCTGCGCAGGCCGGCATACCGGTCGGCCTGGGTGCGCCGGAGACGCACGGCGAGAACGGGCAGCGCGAGCGCTTCGAGATAGCCCGCACCGGGGACGAACGCGAGGCCCGCGAGGCCCGCTGCGACAGCCGCGACGATCAGCGCCAGCCCGCCGCGCGTGCCGCCACGCCGGAGCGCACCGGCGACCACGATCACGGCGGCAGCTGCCCCGACGACGCCTCCGAGCGCGCCGGCGAGGAGCTCGGCCCAGCCGTCGATGACGATTCCGACGACCGCGCCGGCAGCGCCTGCGAGCACGACTGCCGCGCCCCGTCCGAGCGGCGTCGACGAGAGCAGCCCGGCGAAGAGGACACCGAGTGCCGTTCCGAGCCCAAGCGCGAGGCCGATCGTGTACCAGGCTCCCATCGCCGGTCAGTGTAGAGGCGGCCCGCGTTTCGCCCGAGCGTTTTCTGGAGATACAACATTCGACCCGTAGGACCGCTGTCCGAGGAGGAGAATCTGTTGAACGACGACCGGCCGCTGCTCGTGTTCTTCTGGTCCGAGCGCTCGGGCCCCGCCCGGCGAATGGAGAGCCTGCTCGCCCACCTCGAGCGGAAGGAGCGCGACCGTCTTCGTGTCCGCCGGGTCGATGTCGACGCACGCCCCGATATCGCCGAGCGCTTCCAGGTGAGCGTCGTACCGACGCTCGTCCTCGTCAAGGACAGGCGGGCCGTCTCGCGGCTCGACGGCCGCACCAGCGCGCCCAAGATCGAAGCGATGCTCGAGCCGCACCTGCGTCAGCTCGCCGCGGCGTAAAACCGACCTCGACCAACCCGCGTAGGTCGTTTTGACGGGCGTTCCGGCCCGTCTCACGCAACCGGGGAGGTTCGTATGTCGAGGCTCGCACTCAGGGTCATCGCAGTCGCAGGGGTGATCGCGCTGCTCGGCGTCGGTTCCTACGCCATCGCGGGTAGCGGCACCAACAACTTCAAGGGCGATCCGATGCTCGGGTATGCCGAGAATCCGGACGTCTCGACCACCGCCGCCGGCTCGTTCGAGGCGAAGCTTTCGAGCGACGGCGACTCGCTGCATTACGTGCTCAGCTACTCGGGGCTCGAGGGGGCTGTCACGCAGGCTCACGTCCACTTCGGCAAGACCGCCGTCAACGGCGGCATCTCGTACTTCCTCTGCGGTACCGCCGCCAACCCAGGTCCCGCGGGGACGCCGGCCTGCCCGACCCCGGGCGGCACGGTCGAGGGTGACATCGAGGCCGCGGACGTGATCGGCCCGCTGGGGCAGGGGATCGAGCCCGGAGCGTTCAGCGAGATCCTGGCCGCGATGCGCGCCGGCCACGCGTACGCCAACGTCCACTCGACCAAGTGGCCCGGCGGCGAGATTCGCGCCCAGCTCAACGACAAGGGTGAAAACCGAGACTAGGAGGGGAGGCCGGACTCAAGGCGCGCGATCACGTCGAGCGTGAACGCCGCCGCCCGTGCCCCGTCGACGACGCGGTGGTCGAACGTGACCGAGACGTTGCCGATCTGGCGGACGACGATCTCTCCGTCGCGGACGACGGGGCGCGGGCCGATCCGGTGCAGGCCGAGGATGCCGACCTCGGGGTGGTTGACGAGCGGCGTCACGAGCAGCCCGCCGAGCTTGCCGGCGCTCGTGACCGTGAACGTGCCGCCGCGAAGCTCCTCCGGCTTCAGCGTTCCGGCGCGGGCGGACTCCGCCAGCCGCGTCACCTCCGCCGCAAGCGCCTCGAGCGACTCGGTGCCGCAGGCGCGGACAACCGGGACGACGAGCCCCTGCTCGGTCTGGACCGCGATACCGAGGTCACAGCGGTCGAGGTAGACGATCTCGTCCCCCTCGAGCCGTGCGTTCAGCTCGGGGAACTCCTGCAGCGACGCCGCGGTCGCCTTGAGCACGAGCGGCAGGAGCAGCGAGAGGTCGACGTCGGTGAAGTCCGCCTCCTCGACGAAAGTGACGGCCGGAATCTCGCGATGCGCGCGCGTCAGGTGCTCGACGATCTGCCGCCGCACCCCGCGCACGGGCTCGCGGCGCCCCTCGGCGGGCTTGTGTCTATCAGACACAAGCTCCTCTCCGGCCGCCCCGCGAACGTCGGCCTCCGTGATCCGCCCGTTCGGCCCTGAGCCGCTCAGTTGAGCCAGATCGACGCCCAGCTCCTGCGCGACGCGCCGCACGAGCGGCGTCGCCTGAACGCGAGCTTGTGACTGATAGACACTTGCTCCGACCGGCCCGGGCGCAGGCGCCGCCGCGGGCTCGGGTCGAGGGCGGTCCGCCTGCTCGGTGCCGTCGCCGCCGATCACGACGAGGACGGTGCCGACCGGGACGACCTCGCCTTCGCCGACGAGGATCTTCGTCACCGTCCCCGCTGCGGGTGAGGGGATCTCCACGGTCGTCTTGTCGGTCGCGATCTCGACGAGCGGGTCGTCCTCTGCGAGCTCCTGCCCCTCCGCGACGAGCCAGCGGGCGATCTCGCCTTCGGTCAGGCCCTCGCCGAGGTCGGGCAGCTTGAACTCGTACGCCATTCCGCGCCAGGCTATCTGGGCGTTCCCACCCAGGCGCCGGCAGGGACGATCAGGACGCGGAGCCCGCCCTCGACCCGCCAGAGCGAGAGCGCCTGCTCGTCGCCGGCCAGCTCGGGCGCGATCTCGGCGGGCACGTAGCCGACCTGCAGCGTCCGCTCCTCGTTCCAGATCGCGACCGCGTTCGGATCGTGCTCGTTCGACGGCTCCGGGACGAGCGCGAGCCGCCGCGGCGGGTCGAAGGAGGAGTCGGGGAGCGCCTCGGGCCGGTAGCTCACGCCCGCAGCCGCGACGACACGGATGCGCGGATCCTCCCAGCGCACCGGCTCGCCGGTCGCCGCGTCCCGAAGGCGATACCCGTTCGCGCCGCGCTCGAGCCAGAGCCGAAGCCGTTCGCTCACTGGAGCGCGTCGTCGCGCAGGACGGCGTGGACGCCGAGCACCTGGTTGACGACCTGGGTCACGCGGAGGTCGACGACGACCGAGGCGAACGCGAGCGCCTCGGCCGTGGAGAGGCCGTGCTCGCGCACCATCAGCTCGAGCATCCCGTCGACCGCGATCTTCGCGGCAGCGCCGAGGTGCTCGTCGAAACCGAACGTCAGCCAGGCGCCGTCGATCCGGGCGATCGGCCACTCGAGCTCGAGGTCCTCGCGGATGTCGAGCGTCACCTGCGCGTCGACCGGGGCCTCGATCGCCGTGCCTGAGACCTCGCCGTCGCCCTGCGCCGCGTGCCCGTCGCCGGCCGAGAAGCGCGCACCGTCGACCGGGATCGGGAGGTACAGCGTCGTCCCGGCGACGAGCTCCTTGCAGTCGATGTTCCCGCCGCAGCGCCGTGGCGGGATCGTCGAGAGCACGCCCGGCTCGTCCGGTGGCATCCCGAGCACGCCCAGGAACGGCGCCAGCCGGACCGAGCGCCCGGCGGCGCGGCCCACCTCCCCGTCCAGCTCCCAGTCGATCCGGTGGCCCTCGCCGCCGAAGGTGACGCCCCAAGGCCCGGGCACGACCTCGTCGATCCCGACTACGAGCACCTGACCCGCCCGGGCACCGCGCACCTCGATCGGGCCGGCGAGCGCATGGCCGGTGTCGAGCTCAGGGTTCCGCGACTCGAACGGCTCATCCCGGCCGACGTCCCAGCCTGCGTTCGGCGTCGAGAAGCGCACCGAGTCACCGGGGTCGACGCTCAGGACGGGCTCGAGCTCGAGCGAGAAGTGGCCGTGCAGGACCGACGCGTCGAGCGGCAGCTCGTGGCGCACTAGAACGCGAGCAGCGAGCGGGCGGCGTCGGCGACGCGCGCGACGGACGGCATGTAGGCGTCCTCGATCTGCCAGTACGGGTACGGGACGTCGTACCCGGTGACACGGACGACCGGCGCCCGCAGGTCGAGCAGCGCCTTCTCGGCCAGGATCGCCGCCAGCTCGGCGGCGTACCCGCACGTGCGCGGCGCTTCCTGGACGAGCACGACGCGGCCGGTCTTCGCGGCGGACGCGAGCAGGGCATCCTCGTCGAGCGGCTTCAGCGAGCGAAGGTCGAGCACCTCGACGGAGGCGTCGAGCTCCGCCGCAGCCTTTTCGCACACCGGCACCATCGCGCCGTAGGCGACGAGCGTCACGTCCGTCCCTTCCCGGACGAGCCGCGCCTTGCCGAGTGGGACGACGTGCTCGCCGCCGGGCACCTCGCCGCGCTCGGTCCGGTAGACGAGCTTGGGCTCGAGGATGACGACCGGGTCGGGGTCACGGATCGCGGCCGCGAGCAACCCCTTCGCGTCGGCGGGCGTGGCAGGGATCGCGACCTTGATCCCGGGCGTGTGGACGTAGTACGTCTCGGGCGAGTCGTCGTGGAGCTCCGGTGCGCGCACGCCCCCGCCGTAGGGCATCCGGATCGTGATCGGGAACGTCATCTTCCCGCCGGTGCGCCAGCGGTAGCGGCCGACGTGGGTGATCAGCTGGTCGAGGCAGGGATACGAGAACGCGTCGTACTGCATCTCGCAGACGGGCCGGTAGCCGGCCATGCAGAGCCCGACCGCCGAGCCGAGGATGCCCGCCTCCGCGAGCGGCGTGTCGACGCAGCGGTCGGCGCCGAAGCGGTCGCGCAGCCCCGCCGTCGCGCGGAAGACGCCGCCGGCACGGCCGACGTCCTCGCCGAGCACGAGCACATCCGCGTCGCGCTCCATCTCGACGTGGAGCGCGTCGTTGACCGCTTCCACCAGGTAGAGCTCAGCCACCGAGGATCCTCCGCAGCTCGGCGAGGTCGTGTGCGAACGACTCGGGCGGGTTGGCGAGTGCATGCTCGAAGACGAGGCCGATGTCGGCCGGCGGCTCCGCCTCCGCGGCTGCGATCCCCGCGCGCATCGCGTCGGCCGCCTCGGCCTTGATCTGCTCGTCGAGCGCGTCGTGGAGGATTCCCTGCCGCCGGAGGTAGCCGGCGAAGCGTCCGACGCACTCGTTCGCGCGCGCCTCCTCGACCCGCTCGAGATCGATGTACGCCTTCGGGTCGTCCGCCGTCGCGTGCGGCGCGGCGCGGTACGAGACCGCCTCGATGAAGGTCGGCCCGTCGCCGGCCCTGCCGCGGGCGACGGCCTCCCGCGTGGCTTCGTAGACGGCGAGCACGTCGCCCCCGTCGACGCGCGTGCCGGGGATCCCGTAGCCGGCGGCCTTGTCGACGAGCGCCTCCGCCCTCGTCTGCGCGGAGAGCGGCGTCGAGATCGCCCACTGGTTGTTGTTGCAGAGGAGCACGAGCGGCGCGCGCATCACGGCGGCGAAGTTGGCGCCCTCGTGGAACGCGCCCTCGGAGGTGGCGCCGTCGCCGAAGAAGGTCAGCGCACACGCGGTCTCGCCCCGCAGCCGCTTTCCCCACGCGAGGCCGGCCGCGTGCGGCACCTGGGTCGCGATCGGGACACAGATCGAAGCGAGGTTGTAGTCGGCGGGATTCCACCAGCCAGACGGGTGGCCGCGCCACCAGGAGAGAATCGTCGCCGCCGGCATCCCCCGCAGGAGCCCGATCGCCGACTCGCGGTAGCTCGGGAAGATCCAGTCGTCGTCCTCGAGCGCGTGGAACGCGCCGGCCTGGATCGCCTCGTGGCCCCAGAAGATCGCGTAGGTCCCGATCCGGCCCTGGCGGTGGTAGACGACCGAGCGCTCGTCGTACGTGCGCAGCAGGACCATCGAGCGATAGAGCGCGAGCAGCTCCTGCTCGCCGACGCCCTCGACCTCGCCGTCCGGGATGGTGTCGCCGTCGCCGATCACGCGGCGGAGGTCGCGCTCGGCAGGGATCGTGCTCGCCATCGCGGCGGTGACTTTACCCGCTCAGGGAAGGGCGAGCGCCCGCGCGAGCACCGGATCGCGGCCCGCGAAGAAGTCGGCAGCGGTCGTCGACGTTGCGCAGCCAGACCGGGTCGTGCTCGGTCGGCGGCGGCGCAGGCGCTCCGCCGAGGGTGGACGCGACCTCGCCCGCGCCGACGGGCTCGAGCGTTGCTTCGGTGCCGTCCGCGAAGGCAAACGTGGCGGTGTCGCCCTCGACGATCCCGAGGCCGCGCAGCACCTCGGCCGTCGCGACGAACTCCGGCAGCAGCCAGCGAAGGCCGGACTCGTTGTCGTGTGGCACGAGCGGCCGGACACGTTCGACGGCCTCCTCGATCGGTGTGCCGTCGATCGCGCGTGATGCGGCGCCCGGTCAGGTCCTCGGCGCCGATCGAGCCGACGACGTAGAGACCGTCCGGGAAGTCGTACAGCCGGAACGGGTAGACGTGAAGCGCGCGGGCGTGCTGGTCGAAGGGATAGACCGCGGTGTGACCGTCGCGCGCGCCCGGGAGCGCGGCGAGACGCATCAGCCCGACGACGAGCTCGTCCCTGCTCAGCCCTGGCGCCGCGTCCGCGAGCTTCGCCGCTTCGGCGCGGAACGTGGCGCGCGGGACGTCGTGGAAGAGATCGGGATGGGTCGCCTCCATCGTCTCGGCGAGAGAGCGGAGCTCGAGCTGAAGAGGTGTCGGCATGTCCGGGCGATCGTCACCGGCGCAGCCCGCGAAAGCGAGGGCAAGCGCGACGGCGAGGACCGACCGCACCTAGATGGTTGATGCCACGGGAACGTCCGTCTCGGGGCGTGAGCTGGCAGCTCTGGGGCGCGGGATCAGGCCGTTGCCGATGCCGGTGGCATCGGTGACGGACTGAGCACGCGAAGCGGACGGCTCGGCTGAGCGGCCGCCAGGCCGATCAGCCGGGACGGGAGCGGCCCAGACACGCCAGATCGCGCCCCGAACGCGCGGACTCGTGGCATCAACCATCTAGTCCGCCAGGTGCTCCCGGAAGAAGGCGAGCGTCCGGCGCATGATCGCCACTGTCCGCGCACCCGGCCCGTTGACGTCAAACGCGTGCCGGCCGGTCGGATGGACGAGGAGCTCCACCGGAGCGCGCAGCCGCCGCGCCTTGGCGACGAACGAGTCGATCGACCGATTCAGCCTCGCGTCGTCGCGCCCGGCCTTCGCGACCAGCGTCGGAACGCTGTCGGCGCGGAGATTGGCGAGCGGCGACACCTGCGGCAGCTCCGAAGCCATTGGCCCGTAGTAGGCGACCGCGCACCTGAGCGCCGGAGCCGTGCCGTTCAGCGCCGCCAGCATCGCGATGCCGACCCCGGCGGAGTAGCCGGCGACGCAGAGGCGCGAGCCGTCGATCCCGAGCCGCGCCGCGTTGCGGCGGACGTAGCGAACCGCCGCCCCGACGTCGGCTGGATCGTCCATGTGGTTGACGGTGACGCCCGCGAGGCCGGAAGCCGCCGCGAGCTGTCCCCAACCGACGTACTGCCCCCAGTCCTTCGGGCTGTCAGCCCCGGTCCGGCCGTGGAAGAAGAGCACGGCCGGGAGGCGACCTCTCGCGCTACGCGGCCGGTAGACGTCGAGCCGGAGGTACGGCTTGTAGACCAGGTTCCGCTGCACCTTGGCGAGGTGCATGCCGGGGATCTGGAGCACGACGTCGCGCCCCGCGGTCGGATTCCGGTAGTCGCCCGCGAGCGCCACCGGTGCGAGAACGAGGGCGACAACGGCCAGCAGCACCCTCACGCGCCCAGCTCCCGCTCCACCGAGTCCGCCCATTCGATCACGGCCGCCGCGTAGGCGAGCCCGTACCGTCGCGTCAGCGACGCGTGGTAATCGCTCGCCCCTCCCGTCGCGCGGGCGTCGATCTCTTCGAGATCGGTGCGGAGCGCCTCAGCGTCCTCGCGCTGCGCCCGCACCGTGCGGGCAAGCGCGTCCGAGGAGCCGAGCCGGCCGAGGTAGACGCGGAGAAGGAACGGCTCCCGGTCTTCGAGCGGCGCCTCGAGCCATGCTTCGATCGCCTCCCGCCCCGCGTCGGTGACGCGGTAGACGTGCTTGTCGGGGCGATCCGACTGCTCAACCGCCTGCCTCGTGGCGTAGCCCGCCTCGACGAGCCGCGGCAGCACTGCATAGATCTGCGTCTTCGCCGGCCGCCAGAAGTAACCGACGCTGCTGTCGACCGCCTTGCGCAGGTCGTAGCCGGACTGTTCGCCCCGGAGGGCGAGCAGTCCGAGCAGTGCCGCCTCGGTCGAGGTGAGCGCTGTAGTCCGTTCTGTCCTAGTCCGCACCGGACTATCGTACGGTCGCTACACGAGTACGTCAACCGCGTCGCGCTCCGCCTCGAAAACGACCTCGGTGACGTCGCCGACGTCCTCACCGTCGAGCTGCAGGGGCATCGGCCGGTCGCAGCGGATCTCGATCCGATCCTGGTCGTGCAGCTCGACCAAGGGCAGGCGAGTCCGGCCGGTGAGGATGTACCGGACCGCACCCGGTAGCGAGCGGAGCCGAAAAGCGCGGGGGCCGAGCAGGTCGAGGCCGCCCTCGAGCCGCGCGCCTCGGGGCAGCCGGAGCGGCAGCCGGCCCACATAGGAGTACGGGTCGGCGTTGGCGACGAGCGCAAAGGCGGCGCGGCCGTGGCCCTCGACGTCGAGAGCGGGGTCGAAGCGGACACGCGTCTCGGCCAGCGTCTTCACCGCCGTCCAGGCGAAGACGGCGTCGCCGGGACGCTTGCCGTCGGCACGGCGGCCGCGGGCGTCCATCCGGCGCACGAGCTCGGCGTCGAGCCCGACCCCGGCAGCGAAGCCGAAGCGGCGCCCGTTCGCGCGCCCGAGCCCGATTCGCCGCGTGCGCCCGGCCGCAAGTTGCCGCGCAGCCTCGACCGGATCGCGGGGCAGCCCCAGCACCCGCGGCAGCACGCTCGTGCCGCCGCCCGGGACGAAGCCGAGGATCGTCTCGGGCCGGGCGCCGTTCAGCACCTCGTTGAAGCCGCCGTCGCCGGAGAAGACGACGACCGCGCCGGCGTCCGCTTCGCGCGCGAGCTCGGTCGCGTGGCCGGCGTGCTCGGTGAAGACGGTCTCCGTCGCCCCGAGAGCGCGTGCGACCTGGGCTGCGAGGTCGGGGGTGACCTTGCTCGCGTACGGGTTGACGATCAGCGTGGTCCGCACCGACGCCATCGTCGCACGGCGTCTAGCGGTGACGCCGCCGCTCGGCGTCCCAGAGCTCGAATCTGCCGCGCGGCGAGGCGAAGTAGGCGGCGAGCTGGTCCTCGAACGCGGTGATCTCGTCGCGGAGCTGGAAGAGCTGGTAGGTGAGCCAGCGCTCGTCGTCGCAGAGGTGCTCGTGGCGCACGTCGGTGGCGACGGATTCGCCGCAGTCGGGGCACGGCATGTGCCGGGGCTGAGGGAGCGAAGGGAACATTGCCGACGAGAACGTGCACGTTTCATCGGCAAATGCGGCCGCAGGCGCGAGGGGGACCGCGTCGCCGCGGCCCCCTTCGCTTTGCCTCAGGCGGTGGCGAGAGCGGGAATCACACCGAGCTGTTGCATCAGCCCGAGCGTGTCCCAGTTGGTCCAGCTCTCGACGAACCGGCCGTCGACGATCCGATCGATCGTGATCCCGGTCACCGTTGCCTGCTTGCCGGTCGGCGCCATCCCCATCAGGTTGCCCTGATGGGTGCCGCGGGCGCTCCAGCGAGTCGTCACGTACTCGCCCTCGGCCAGCTGCTGCTCGATCATGAGGCGCAGGTCGGGGAAGGCCTCGCGGTAGCCGGTGATGCTCGCCTTCGCAGCCTCGATCCCGACCCCTGGCTCGGGCAGCGCGGCGTCGTGATTGACGAACTCCGGTGCGACGAGCTCGTCGACCACGTCGAGATTCCCGCTGTTGAACGCCTCCTCGAGGAAGCGGCGGGCAATCGCCTTGGTGTCAGCAGACATACGTACTCCTTCCGTCGATGTCCGCCGTATCGCCGCCGACCCTACGCCCGTCGACGTGACGGATCAAGGCGTCGAGTAGCCGCGAATGCCGTCGACGAGGATCGCGGCGAAGGAGTCGGCCAGTGCGTCAGTGTCGCGCCCGGGGGTCAGCCAGGTGTACGCCCAGTTCGCGGCCGAGAGGATGAGCAGCGCCGCCGCCGCATCGTCGAGGTCGGTGCGCAGCTCGCCGTGCTCGCGTCCGTCGCGGAACAGTCCGCGCAGCCGCTCCTCGTAGCGGCGCCGCTCGGCGACGATCTCGTCGCGACGCGCCCCCTCGAGATAGCGCCACTCCCGTATGAAGACGGTCGCCATGTCGAGCTGCTCGGCGACGACGCGCAGATGGGCACGCAGCGCAAGGCGGATCCGCTCGGCTGCGCCCGCGCTCTCGGGTAGCGCGTCGAGGCCGGCATGGAACGCGGCCGCCCCCTCCCGCATCGTCTCGTAGAGGAGCTCCTGCTTCGACTCGGTCAGCGAATAGAGCGAGCCCTTCTGCACGCCCATCGCCTCGGCGAGGTCGCCCATCGACGTGCCGTGATAGCCCTTCTGCGCGAAGAGGCGGGCGGCCTGACGGGTCAGCTCGTTCCTGCGCGTGCCGATACACTCAATGCTAACGACCGTTCGGCAGGGAGGCGAGATCGTGGAACCGCGTGAGCAGGAGTTTCTCGACTACGTCCAGTCCGGTGGGCTCGTCGAGACCGACGACTGGATGCCGGACGAGTACCGCAAGCGGCTGATCAAGTTCATCGAGATGCACGGCAACTCGGAGCTGATGGGCGTGCTGCCCGAGCGCGACTGGATCCTGCGCGCACCGACACTTCAACGCAAACTGGCGCTGACCGCGAAGATCCAGGACGAGGTCGGCCACTGCCAGCTGATCTACCGCGTCGTCGAGGATCTCGGCAAGCCGCGGAGCGCCTGCCTCGACGACCTGATCGCCGGCAAGTCCAAGTTCCACAACGTCTTCCACTATCCGACGAAGAGCTGGGGCGACGTCGGCGTGATCGCATGGCTCGTCGACGCGGCCGCGATCATCAGCCAGAAGGCGCTGCTGAAGTGCTCGTACGCGCCCTACGCGCGCGTGATGAAGAAGGTCTGCTGGGAGGAGTCGTTTCACATCCTCCACGGCCGCGACACGATCCTCGCGATGGTCACCGGGACGCCGGAGCAGCGCGAGCTGGTGCAGGAGGCACTCAACCGCTGGTGGGAGCCGCTGATGCACTTCCACGGCACGCCGATCCCCGCCGACGAGGATCCGATGGTGATCTGGCGGATCAAGAGCCAGGGGAACGAAGAGGCACGGCAGCAGTTCCTCGAGGGCTACGTGCCGCAGATCCTCGAGCTCGGCCTCGAGATCCCCGATCCGAAGCTGCGCCGCGACGAGGAGGGCGTCTGGAAGTACACGGAGCCCGACTGGGACAAGCTGCTCGCCGTCGTCACCGGCCATGGGCCTGCGTCCCAGGAGCGGCTCGACTTCCGGCGGCTCTCGCGGGCCGAGACGGACTGGGTCTCGAAGGTGGTCCTCGCGGAGGCAGCATGATCTGGGAGGTGTTTCGGCAGGAGCGGAAGGGCCAGCCGTTCACCCACGGCGGCTCGTTCCACGCGCCCGACCAGGCGTTCGCCGACGCGTACGCGCGGGAGTTCTACGCCCGGCGGGGGGAGTCGGTCGCGCTCTGGGTCGTGCCGCGCGAGGCGATCACTGCGATCGAGGAGTTCCCGGACGAGTTCGACCTCAAGTACCGCCGCGTCGACGGCTACTCGATCAAGGCGAGGCTGAAGGAGGCACGTGACCGAGCGGGCACGACTGCTGCTTGAGCTGGCCGACGACGAGCTGATCCTCGGCTGGCGCAACTCGGAGTGGACCGGGATCGCGCCGTTCCTCGAGGAGGACGTCGCCTTCTCCTCGATCGCGCAGAACGAGATCGGCCACGCGCGCGCCCTCTACGACCTCGCGGCCGCCGAGCTCGGCACCGATGCCGATGCGCTCGCGTTCGACCGCAACCCGGCCGAGTACCGCTGCGCGCCGCTCGTGCAGCTCCGGCTCGTCCCCGACTGGGCGCGCACGATCGCGCGGCATGTCCTCTACGAGACCGCGGACGCGATCCGGATCGAGCGGCTGAAGGAGCACGAGGACGCCGAGCTGGCCGGGATCGCGGCCAAGATCGAGCGCGAGGAGGTCTACCACCGGCTCCACGCGGAGATGTGGCTCGAGCGGCTGGGCGGCGAGGAGCGCTATGTCGCGGCAGTCGACGAGTTGTGGCCGTACGCGCTCGGGGTGCTGGCAGCCGAGCTGCGGCCGGCGCTGGCGGAGCGGGTTGGGCGCGAGGAGGTCGAAGCGGTCGAGCGGAGCGCGCCCGGCGCGGAGTTCGCCGAGCTCTGGGACGAGATGACGATGGTGCGGCGCTCGGCGCCGGTGGGTGCGCAGTGGTAGTGAAGGCACAGCTGACGGCGGCCGCCGTCTGGCAAGCGCTCGCCGAGATTCCCGATCCCGAGATCCCGGTGATCTCGCTCGTCGACCTCGGCGTCGTCAAGGACGTCGCCGTCGACGGCGACCGCGTCCGGATCGCGTTCACGCCCACGTTCATGGGCTGCCCCGCGCTCGACGCGATGCGGACGCAGATGGAGGCGGCCGTGACAGCGCTCGGCGGCGAGCCGCAGGTCGACGTCCTGCTCGACGACTCGTGGTCGACCGACAAGATCACCGCGGCAGGCCGCGAGAAGCTGCGCGAGGCCGGCTTCGCGCCGCCCGCGCCGCGCGCCGAGGGCACGACGACGCTGCTCCAGCTCCAGAAGGCCGTGCATCGCTGCCCCTACTGCGGCTCGACCGAGACGCGCCTCGACAACATCTTCGGCCCGACGCCGTGCCGGTCGGTGCGCTACTGCACGAGCTGCAAGCAGCCCTTCGAGCAGTTCAAGACGATCTAGCGCTCAGCGCGAAATAACCCTTTTGCGTCATGGCGGCGCGGAGCCGTCTCGACGATAGTCCCCGGCCGAAGCGAATCAGGCGCCCGGCCGGGTGTGGTCCCGTATCTACGCCCCGGTGAGCTGGCGCCGTCTGGAGGTACTCACGCATGACCCGACGCGCAGTCCACGCTGCCCGCATAGCCATCGTCGCCCTCGCACTGCTCGTGCTCGTGCTGGGCACAGGCTTCGCCGCCCCGGCGAGCGCCGCGACCGAGCCGCCCGCGCGCAAGCTGGCGAAGAGACACCCCAAGAGAGCCACACCCGGCCTGCGTGCCGTTCAGATCGCGAACCATCTCACCGGCATCCCGTACCGCTGGGGCGGCGCCTCGCCGGGGGCCGGTTTCGACTGCTCCGGCCTCGTCCAGTACGTGTACGGCCGGCTCGGGATCGATCTCCCTCACAGCGCCGCGTCGCAGTACGGGCATGGGCGCCGGGTCGCGCGTGGCGCACTGCGCGCCGGCGACCTCGTCTTCTTCTCGGGGCTCGGGCATGTCGGGATCTACGCCGGCGGGGGCAAGTTCATCCACGCGCCCCAGCGCGGCACCACCGTCCGCTGGTCGCAGCTCTCCTCGCACGGGAGCTTCTACGGCGCGCGGCGCCTCCTCGCGGCCTGACGCATCAGAGCGGCTTGCAGCCGTTGCCGCTGCGGGCGGCGAAGATCTGCCGCTGGTGGGCATTCGCCTGTCGGTCCCGCGCCGCGTTGAAGGGGCCGGGACCACCGCTCTCCCACATCACGTCCGGGGTGACACCGGGCCCGATCACGGTCGCTCGGTAGTGCGTCCCTTTCCCGGCCGGCCGGGAGCCGTGCGGATAGAAGCCGTAGCAGAAGGCACCGTTCGGACGCTGGGCGAGGAAGCTGTTCTCACGCCGCCAACCAGGCCCGTAACGGGAGTCCCGCGTGTCGACGTAGAGGTTACGGCCGTAGTCGTCGAGCGGGCTTCCCTGCGGCGTCACCCGGAACCCGTGCACAGGCGCGCCCCGGTAGGTGTACCGCCCGTAGAGATGGTCGAAGCGGCGGTAGGCCCAGTCCGTCCAGAGCTCGAGCACGGGCAGCGGCCCAGACCAGTGGGAGAGTCGGAGCTCCCAGACGCCGCTCTTGCCGCCGTAGTTCGGCTTCAGCCGCTGCCAGCGCTGCAGCGCCCAGTACGAGCCGTCCGGAGCCTTGCACGCGACGAGCAACCAGGCGAGCGGCGGCCCGTCGTAGCCACCGCAGCCCGCGCCCGCGATCGAACGCGCGCCGTAGCGAAGCCGGAACGAGACCTGCGCGATCCCGGGGGTGGGCGGGCGGGCATTGATCGCGTTCCCGGCGACGACGTGCCGTGTGGCGCCGTCCTCGTACCAGCTGACATGTGCCTGTCCGGCCCCGTTCACCTGCAGGCCGGCGCGATCCGCTTCGCGACCGATCAGCTCGGACGCAGCGGCTTCGCCGGCGAAGGCGAATGCAATGAGTGAGAGCATGCAGGCGCGAGTGATGGTGAGCATCGGGCTCCTTCCGTCACAGGCGCAGCAAAACGACCAATCGTGCTTATGGCCGAGATCTGCGGGGGCCACGCCTCGGTCTGTTTCTTGGCGAATGTGCGCGTACGGCGACACGCACGTCAGGGCAAACACGGTAGCGCAGATCGAGGACGACGTCACCTGATCCGAGTAGGAGCTCAGAGTGCAGGGACTGCTCCGACCAACGTACAGTCGCGTCGTGGGACGGGAACAGGAGGCGCTTCGCCGGCGCGCGCGGGCCGGGCTGGCCGACGCCGCGGAGCGCGCACCCGCGCGGGCGCACTTCCGTGCGATGGGGATCGACCCCTCGCGCCTCGGCGGGCCGATCATCGGCGTCGCCTCGACGTGGACGGGGACGATGCCCTGCAACCTGAACCTGCGCGAGCTGGCCGACCGCGTCAGCGAGGGCGTGACCGCCGCCGGCGGCGTCGCGCTCGGCTTCAACACGATCGCCGTCTCGGACAACCAGTCGCAGGCGACGCCCGGGATGCGCGCCTCGCTGATCTCGCGCGAGGTGATCGCGGATTCGATCGAGCTGATGGTGCACGCCCACGACTTCGACGGGATCGTCTGCCTGGTCGGCTGCGACAAGACGGTCCCTGCCGCGTTGATGGCACTCGCCCGCGTCGACAAGCCGGCCGTCGTCCTCTACGGCGGGCCGATGCGCGCGGGCCGCTGGCGCGGTCGCGACGTCACGATCCAGGACGTCTGGGAGGCGGTCGGCGCGGAGGAGCGCGGGCTGATGCCGCGGACCGATCTCGACGAGCTCGAGCAGCACGCGTGTCCAGGCCCGGGGACGTGCGCCGGCCACTTCACCGCCAACACGATGGCGGTCGCCCTCGACTGCCTGGGGATCGCCCGCATCGGCGACGGGCTGATCCCCGCCGACGAGCGTGAGGCAAAGGACGAAGCGGCTGTGCGGGCCGGCGCCCTGGCGGTGCAGCTCGTCGAGCGGCAGATCACGGCACGAACCTTTTTCGACCGGCGCGCGCTCCTGAATGCGATGGCAGGGATCACCGGGAGCGGCGGCTCGACGAACGGGATCCTGCACCTGCTCGCGATCGCCCGCGAGGCGGGCACCGCGCTGTCGCTCACGGACCTCGCCGGCGTCGCGAGCCGGACACCGGTGCTCGCGAGCCTGGCGCCGTCCGGCCGCTGGATGGCGGAGGACTTCCACCGGGTCGGCGGCACCGCTGCGCTGATCCGCGAGCTCGTGCGCGGCGGCCACGTCGACGGCTCGGCGCCGACGGCGGCAGGCCCGACGCTCGCGGAGGCAACGGCGGACGCCGCCACGCCCGACGGCGAGGTGCTCCTACCGCTCGAGCAGCCGTTCAAGCCGAGCGGGGCGCTCCACGCGCTGCGCGGCAACCTCGCTCCCGAGGGCAGCCTCGTCAAGCTGGCCGGCACGGAGCGCCGCGCGCACACGGGTCCCGCGCGCGTCTTCGACAGCGAGGAGGCGTGCACCGACGCGGTGCGGTCGGGGCACGTGCAGGCGGGCGACGTGCTCGTCGTCCGCTACGAAGGCCCGGCCGGCGGGCCCGGGATGCGGGAGATGCTGAGCGTGACCGCGTCGGTCGTCGGCGCGGGGCTCGGCGAGTCGGTGGCGCTCGTCACAGACGGGCGCTTCTCCGGCGCAACGCGCGGGCTGATGGTCGGCCACGTCGCGCCCGAGGCGGCGCGCGGCGGTCCGCTCGCGGTCGTGCGCGACGGTGACTCGATCACGATCGACGTCGACGCCGACACGCTCGCGATCGAGCTGGACGACGACCAGATCGCCGAGCGCCTGGCCGCCTGGCAACCGCCGCCGCTGCGCTACGCCGGCGGCGTCTTCGCGCGCTATCGCGCTCTCGTCGGCTCGGCCTCCGAGGGCGCCGTCCTCCTCCCCCACGCCACGTGAGCGGCTCAACCGGCGAACGGCTGCGCGGGCGGCCCCGAGACACCGACCTCGGTCACGAAGACGCTGCCCGCCAGCGGCCGCTGCCGGAGCTGCTCCGCGCTGAGGTCGACCGACGCCGTCGTGACGTAGAGCGAACGGCCGTCGTCGCCACCGAAGCAGCAGGCAGTGACGTTGTCGGCCGGAACGTCGAGCACCCGATCGAGCTCGCCGTCCGGGGCGTAGCGGCGGATCGCGGCACGGCCCCAGAGAGCCACCCAGATGCCGCCGTCGTCGTCGACCGCAAGCCCGTCCGGAATGCCCGCGCCTCGCTCGATCACGATCAACGGACGACGCCCGGAGATCGCACCCGTCGAGAGGTCGAAGTCGAGCGCGTCGACCCGGTAGGCCATCGAGTCGATGTAGTACATCGTCTCGCCGTCGCGAGACCAGCCGAGCCCGTTCGAGATGGTCACGTCCCCGAGCATGCGGTCGAGGCCGCCGTCGCTCGAGTAGCGGTAGAGCGCGCCCGCGCCGGGGGCGTAGTCGAGCGCCATGCTCCCCACCCAGAACCGCCCGGCCGGATCGCAGACACCGTCGTTCAGCCGCATCCCCTCGCCGTGCGGGATCTCGACCAGGGTCTGGACGGACTCGTCGTCGAGGTCGACTACGGCGAGTCGATCGGCCAGCGCGACGAGGACACCGCCGGCCCGCGTCGGGGCGGCAGCGCCGACCCGGTTGCCGAGCAGGATCGCCCGATCGTCACCGGACGCGGGATCGAAGAGGTGCAGCGCGCCGGCCTCGATGTCGACCCAGAGCAGCCGGCCCCTCGCTGCATCCCAGCGCGGCCCTTCGCCCAGCAGCGCCCCGGCACGGATCGCGACCTCCACCGGGAGAGGCTCGCACACAGCTGATGCAGGCGCTCGTCGTCCAACCCGGCGTGTCGCAGACGACGCGCGTCGCCGACGTCCCTCAGCCGCCCGTGCGGGAGGGTGAGGTGGCGGTGCGGACGCTCGAGGTCGGCGTCTGCGGCACCGACCGCGAGATCTCCGAAGGGCACTTCGGCGTGGCTCCCGAGGAGGACGGCCTGCTCGTGCTCGGCCACGAGCTGCTCGGGACGGTGGACGAGGACGGGCACGGATTCACGCGCGGCGACCTCGTCACCTCGATCGTGCGCCGCTCCTGCTCGCACTGCCTTGCCTGCAGCGAAGGAGCTCCCGACGCGTGCCTCACAGGCGACTACAGCGAGCGCGGCATCACGCGCCTGCACGGATTCGCGCGCGAGCTCGTGGCCGAGGACCCGGCGCAGCTGATCGGCATCCCGCGCTCGCTCGGCCGTCTGGGCGTGCTCGTGGAGCCGGCGTCGATCTGCGAACGGGGGATCCGGCACGCGCGGACGATCGGGGGCCGCCAGCCGTGGGAGCTCCAGCGCGCCCTGGTGATCGGTGCGGGCGCGATCGGCATGCTCTCGACGTACCTCCTCCGACTCGCCGGGCTCGATGTCTGGACGGCCGCGCGCAGCCCCGGCAGCGATCCGCGGGCCGAGCTGGCGGTCGCCTCGGGCGCCCGCTACGTCTCGACGGCGACGCAGCCGCTGACCTCGCTCCGGGAGGAGGTCGGCGGCTTCGATCTCGTCGTCGAGGCCACCGGCGACGCCCAGGTGATGGCCGACAGCATCGGGCTCCTGCGCCGGAGCGGCGTCGCCTGCCTGCTCGGGCTCGACCCACGCCGGCGGCCCGTCCAGCTCGACGGCCGCGTCATCGGCGTCGACACGATCCTCGAGAACCGCGTCGTCTTCGGGAGCGTCAACGCGCACCGGATCGACTGGCTCTCCGCCGTCGAGTCCCTTGACCGAGCCCGCGAGCGCTGGCCCGAGGCACTGGGGGAGTTCGTCGGCCTGCGCGTCCCGCTCGACCGGTTTGCCGAAGCGTTCGAGTACACCGGTGTCAAGGCCACGCTCGTGCTCGGCGACTGAGCTTGCTAGAGCAGCACGAGGCGGTCCCGGTGGACTGCCTCGACGTTGGCCGGGCGGCCGCCGAGCTCGGAGGCATCGGCGGAGGCGATCCCGCGGGCGAACGGGACGCCGTCCTCCCCGCGAAGCTCGACACCGTCGCCGGCGCGAAACTCGGCGGACCAGCCGACGACCCCGACAGCGAGCAGGCTCGCGCCGGCGACGACCGCGCGCTTCGCACCGTCGTCGACGCTGATCGCAGCCTCGATGCGCTTGCCGAAGCGGAGCCAGAGCTTGTACGCCGAGTCAGGACCGGCCGCGGCTGAGAAGCGGGTGCCGCGAGCCTCACCGGCGACCAGCGGGCCGAGCACGGCGTCTCCGGTTCCGCTCGCGATCACCGTCGCGATCCCGGCTGCCGCCGCGAGCTCGGCAGCCTGCACCTTGCTCTCCATCCCGCCTCGACCGAGCGCCGAACCGGTTCCGAATGCGGCCGCACGCACATCCGCTCCCTCGCTGATCAGCGTTGCGTCAGCGGTGCCGGGCGCGTGCGTGTAGACGCCTTCGACGGAGGTCAGGAGCACGAGCAGCCGGGCACCGCAGAGCACCGCCACCTGCGCCGCGAGCGCGTCGTTGTCGCCGAAGCTGATCTCGTCGGTCGCGGTGGCGTCGTTCTCGTTCACGACCGGCACGACCCCGACGGCGAAGAGGGCGCCGAGCGCGCCGCGCACGTTCACGTACGCCCGCCGGTCGGCGATCTCGGCGCCGGTGAGGAGCACCTGTGCAGCCCGGAGCCCCCGGCGGGCGAACGCCTCCTCCCAGGAGCGCTGCAGCCGCGACTGGCCGAGCGCCGATGCCGCCTGGAGCCGCGGAAGCGAGCGGGGCCTCGCGGTCAGCCCGAGCGAGTGGAGACCGAGCGCGATCGCCCCGGAGGAGACGACGCAGACCGGAGTCCCGGCCTCCACGAGCTCCGCGATCTCGGCGGCACGCGCACGCAGGAGCTCGCGCCGCACGCGCCCGCGCGCGTCGACGACGAGCGCGGAGCCGAGCTTGACGACGACCGGCCGGCTCACCGGCGCTGCGTGCCGTCGCCGACCACTCGGTACTGCCGCAGCCAGAGGTCCCGGTAGGTGACAGGCCCGCGCGGCCCCGGCACCCAGTCGACGTTGATCCCGGTCTCCGGGGCCCCGGTGAGGGCGAAGCCGTCCGTGAACCGCGTCGGGGCCTGCCAGAACGCCGCGGTGCCTCGATAGCGGTCGAGGAAGCGCCGGGCCACCGCCGCGTCCTCCGCGACGACGGCGGCGGCCAGCGCCGACGTCTCCTCGTTCGCGAGCTCGGCCGCCTCGTCCGGGCCGCCGACGACGTCGACCGAGACGGTCGCGACGCGCTCTGCGTCGTTCGCCCACTCGTGGCCGAGGCGGACGTCGAGCGGGGCCAGCGCGGCGTGCTCCTGCGCGCGGTCGGTCCCGCGTACCTCGATCCCGAGCCGTTCGAGCAGAGCGACGATCGGCGCCAGCAGGGCCGGCGCGGCGGCGCGATCGACGAGGAGCAGGTTGAGCCGGTTGCAGACTCCGAGCCGGTCGAGGCTGGCCTCGATCATCGCCTCGGCGACGGCAGGATCGGCCGACGCGGACAGGTAGAGGACGCCGCCGCCCTCGGCGTGGGCAAGCGTGCGGACGCCGTGCTCGGCGGCGTGCCGAGCGAGCGCGGCGGTGGTCTCACCGCTGCCGCGCAGGATCACGAGCGGAAGCAATCGCGGCAGCGAGACGAGGGCTCGGGCGCCCTCGCGCTCCGGCGACCGCACGAGCCCGATCGCCTCCGGCGGCAGCCCTGCCTCTGCCAGTGCCGGGCGAAGGACGTCGTCGACGAGCGCCGTGACGGTCTGCAGAGCCGCCGCTCCGGTACGGAGCACGCCGCCGTTCAGGCTCTTCAGCAGCTGCCCGGCGACGTCGACGGCGACGTTCGGCCGCGCTTCGAAGTTCGCGCCGACGACGCCGATCGGAATGCGGCGCTCCGAGACCTCCAGGCCGTTCGGCAGCGTCCAGGCCGCTACTTCCCGCTCGAGCGGGGGAAGATCGGCCAGCTCACGCAGCTGGGCTTCGATCGCCGTCAGGCGCTCCGGGTCGAGGCGCAGCCGGTCGAGCGCCCCCTCGTCGAGGTTCGCTTCGGCGGCGGCGAGGTCGGCCTCGTTCGCTGCGAGCACCCGGTCGTGCTCGGCCGCGAGCCGCGCCGCCGCGAGGGCGAGCGCCGACGCGACGGCGTCGTCGGTGAGCAGCGGCACTGCTGCGTGCGCGGCCGCCGCCTCCCGCTCGACCGATTCCAGAATCGTCATCGCTGGGTCAGGCCGAGGCTGCGCGCGCTCGCGCTTCCTCGATCACCTGTTCGGCCTCGACGCGGTTGCCGAAGCCCCGTGTCTCCGTCTTCTTCGCCTCGAGGTCCTTGTAGACCTGGAAGAAGTGCTCGATCTCGTCGCGGAACTCGGATGGGATGTCGTGGATGTCGTGGACGCGCATCCAGGCGGGATCGCGGAGCGGGACGAGGATCACCTTTTCGTCCGGCCCCTTCTCGTCGGTCATGTGGAAGACGCCGACGACGCGGGCGCGGATGCGGCAGCCGGGGAAGGTCGGCTCGCCGACGAGCACCAGCGCGTCGAGCGGGTCACCGTCCTCGCCGAGCGTCCCCTCGATGAAGCCGTAGTCGGCCGGATAGCTCATCGAGGTGAAGAGGCGCCGGTCGAGGACGACGTGACCGGTCGTCGCGTCGACCTCGTACTTGTTCCGCGAGCCCATCGGCACCTCGACGAAGACCATGACGTCCATGGCGCCCGAGCCTACACTCGGGCGCATGGACCCGAATGCGCTCGAGGTGCTGGAGTTCCCGGCGATCCGGGAGCGCGTTGCCGGCGCCGCCGCAACCGACTACGGCGTCGCGCTCGCACGGGAGCTGACGCCCTCGCCCGACGCCGCCGAGGTCGCGCGGCGGCAATCGCTGACGGCCGAGGCGATCGGGCTGCTGGAGGAGTCGCTCGAGCCGCCGCTCGACGGGATCCGCGACGTGCGGGAGCAAACCGCACATGCAGCGCTCGGCGGCGCCCTCTCAGCCAAGGTTCTCCGCCACGTCTCCGACACCGCCACCGGCTCGTTGCGGGTACGGGCCGCGCTCGACGAGGCGGCAGCGCCGCTCCTCCGCGAGCTCGCAGCGGCAGTCGACCCGACGCTGGCGGCGGTCGCGAAGGCGATCGACCGCGCCGTCGAGGAGGACGGCTCCGACGTGCGCGACAACGCGTCCCCGAAGCTGCGCAAGCTCCGCGGCGAGCTCCGCACCGGCCGGCAGCGGGTGCGTGACAAGCTGGAGCAGCTCGTCCGCTCGAGCGACCTGCGCGAGCACCTGCAGGAGGACTTCATCACCCTCCGCGGCGGGCGGCCCGTGCTCGCCGTCAAGGCGAGCGCCCGCCGCAGCGTGCCCGGGATCGTCCACGACGCCTCCGACTCCGGCCAGACGCTCTTCGTCGAGCCGTTCGAGGTCGTCGAGCTCTCGAACCGCCAGTCGGAGGCGACGAGCGCCGAGCGCGAGGAGGTCGAGCGGATCCTGCGGGAGCTGTCGGCCGCCGTCGGCGAGGCTGCGACGCTGCTGACCGCGGCGGTCGAGGCGACAGGGCAGATCGACCTGACGGTCGCGCTCGGCACGCTCTCGCGCGGCTGGAGGGGCGCGCCTGTCGAGGTCTCGGAAGAGGTCAGGCTCGTCGCAGCGCGCCATCCGCTGCTCGATCCCGGCTCGGCGGTGCCGATCGACCTCGACCTGGGCGGGTTGCGCGCGCTCGTGATCAGCGGCCCGAACACCGGCGGCAAGACAGTGGCGCTGAAGACGCTCGGGCTCGCCGCGCTCCTGCACCAGGCCGGGCTTCGGCCTCCCGCCGAGACCGCTGCGCTGCCTGTCTTCGACCAGGTGCTCGCCGACATCGGCGACCGGCAGTCGATCGAGATGAGCCTCTCGACCTTCTCCGGCCACGTCGCCAGCATCGTCGCGATCCTGAATGCCGCCGGCGAGCGCTCGCTCGTGCTCCTCGACGAGCTTGCGTCGGGGACGGATCCCGTCGAGGGCTCGGCGCTCGCCCAGGCGCTCGTCGCCCGGCTCGCCGAGCAGGCGCGGCTGACGCTCGTGACCACCCACTACCCGGAGCTGAAGGAGTGGGCGAGCGCAACCGAAGGCGTCGCGAACGCCGGCACCGGCTTCGACCCCGACACGCACGCGCCGCTCTACCGCATCGCGCTCGGCCGGCCCGGAACCTCGCACGCGCTCCAGATCGCAGAGCGGCTCGGGCTCGATGCGGGCGTCGTTGCGGCGGCCCGCGAGCTCGTCACGCCCGAGCGGCTCCGAATCCAGGAGCTGCTCGCCGAGGCGGAGGCGGCCGAGCGGGCCGCCGTCGACGAGCGAACCTCTGCGGAGGAGGAACGCGTAGATGCCGCACGGATCGCCGGCGACGTGCGCGAACGCGAGCTCGAGCTCGAGATCGAGATCGCGGCGGTAAAGGCCTCCGCCGCAGCCGAGCGCGAGCGCGCGGCCGCCGAGGCGCAGCGCGACCTCGCCGCGGCGCGCGAGGAGCTCGCGGCATTGCGCGAGGAGATCCGCATCGCTCGGCGCCGTGATCGCGAGTCGCGCCGGACGACACCCGCCGCGGCCCGCGAGCGCGACCGGCGGCTCGGCGCCGCGGCGGAACGCGCGGTCAAGGCGGAGCGCGCGATCCGGGAGCTCGACGAGCCGCTGCCCTTCACCGGCTCGCTGGCAGCCGGCGATCCGGTCGAGGCGCCGGCGCTCGGCGTGCACGGGACGATCGCAGCGATCGAGGGCGAGGAGGCGGAGGTCGTGGGGGCGGCGGGACACCGGCTCCGGATCCCGCTCGCCCGCCTGCGCCCGTCGCGCAAGCGCGAGCCGGAGACGGAGGCGCCGGTCAAGGTCGTCGCCGCGGCGCGAGGCGACGTCTCCGACGAGCTCGACGTGCGCGGGCAGCGGGCGCAGGAAGCGCGCGAGGCGGTGCGCTCGTTCGTCGACGACGCCGCGCTCGCGGGTCTGCCGAGTGTCCGCATCGTCCACGGCCGTGGGACGGGATCGGTGCGGGCTGCCGTGCGCGACGAGCTCGGCGGGCACCCGCTCGTCGACCGCCACGAGAGCGACTCGGCGGACGGCGCGACCGTCGCGCATCTCGAGGCCTAGAGCGGCTCCTCGACGACCTTCGCCGCGTAGAGCTGGTACGGCAGCGCCTCGAGCACGCGCAGGCGCGGCTCGGGGACGTCGAAGAAGCGCTCGAGCGCCAGTGGCTGGAGCCACGCCAGGTCGGCGCGCGACGTGAGCACGCGCGAGACAGCCGAGCGGTCGCCGCCCAGCGCCACGTGCTCGACGCGGTCGCGCCAGGGCTCGAGCACGCGGGCCGCTTCGGCGGCGGCGGCGTCGACGAGCTCCCGCTCCTGCTCCCCGCGCCGCCGTCGGAAGCGGTTGGAGGACGAGCCACCCTTCTTATGGCGGCCCTTGACGAAGCGCGTGCCGACCTTCGAGGCGACGAGTCCCTCCCCCTCGAAGACGCCGACCGCGTACCCGCCCATCCGCACGAGCAGGACGGCGACCCTCGGGTCGGCCGCGAGCGCGTCCAGCAACGGGTCGGCCCGAACGACGGCGTACTCACCCTCGTGCTCGAGCCCGAACGGCGGCGTGATCGTCAGCACCGCCTCGTCGAGCTCGATCCGCGCGCTCCCACCCCCGTACGTCGTCCGGCCGGGCGTGCCCTCGAGCGCGGCCAGGCGCTTCGCAAGGTTGGCGCGGCCGATGTAGCGGGTCTCGGTCACGCAAGCGACAATGGCACGGATGGCGACGACGCACCGCAGCTCCACGGCAAACCAGCCGCCGCCGCTTTCGGACTACAACCTCTACGAGCAGGACGCGGCGCTCGCCGAGGGGCTGCGCCGGGAGGGTGGCGCGCCCTGGGAGGAGCGGGTCGCGGCGTTCGGGGAGCTGCTCGGAGGCGAACCGCTCGAATGGGGCCGGCTCGCGAACGATCATCCGCCTCAGCTGCGCACGCACGACCGCTACGGCGAACGCGTCGACGAGATCGAGTTCCACCCGGCCTGGGACTCACTGCTCCGGCTCGGGCTCGAAGCGCAGGTGCACTCGCTGCCGTGGGTCGACCCGCGTCCCGGAGCACATGTCGCGCGGGCGGCCCTCTTCATGCTGCTCGGCCAGGTCGAGGCGGGAGTCGGCTGCCCGCTCTCGATGACCTTCGCAGCCGTGCCGGCGCTGCGCGCACAGCCTGACCTGGCCGCCGAGTGGATCCCGCGTCTGACCGGAGGCGACGCGCTCTGCGGGATGGCGATGACCGAGCGCCAGGGCGGTTCCGACGTGCGCGCGAACGAGACAGTGGCGCGGGCGGTCGGCGACGCCTGGGAGCTCGATGGGCACAAGTGGTTCTGCTCGGCGCCGATGAGTGACGCGTTCCTCGTGCTCGCGCAGGCGCCGGCCGGGCTTTCCTGCTTCCTGCTCGAGCGGCCGCAGCCGGGTTTCCGGATCGAGCGGCTGAAGGACAAGCTCGGCAACCGCTCGAACGCGTCGGCGGAGATCGCGCTCGACGGCGCGGTCGCGCGGCTCGTCGGCGAGGAGGGACGCGGCCTGCGGACGATCCTCGAGATGGTCAACCACACGCGGCTCGATTGCGTCCTCGGCTCGACGGCGCTGATGCGCCGCGCGGTCGCGGAAGCGACCCATCACGCCGCCCACCGCGCCGCCTTCGGCCGCCTCCTCGCCGAGCAGCCGCTGATGCAGAACGTCCTCGCCGACCTCTGCGTCGAGTCGGAGGCCGCAACGGTGACGGCACTCCGGCTCGCGCGCGCGTACGACGAGGCGGATGGGCCGTTCCGGCGGATCGCCACGGCGGTGGTGAAGTTCTGGATCTGCAAGCGGACGCCGCCGCTCGTCGCAGAGGCGCTCGAGTGCCTGGGCGGCAACGGCTTCGTCGAGGAGTCGCAGCTGCCGCGCCTCTTCCGCGAGAGCCCGCTCAACTCGATCTGGGAGGGATCGGGCAACGTCAACGCGCTCGACGTGCTGCGGGCGCTCGGCCGCGAGCCCGAGACCGCGGAGGCATACCTGGCCGAGGTGCGCCTCGCCGCCGGAGCCGATGCGCGGCTGGACGCGGCGATCGGACGCCTCGAGCGCGAGCTCGCCGATCCCGACGAGCAGGGAGCGCGGCGGCTGCTCGAGCTGCTCGCGGTGACGCTGCAGGGATCGCTGCTCGTCCGCCACGGCGCGCCGGAGGTCGCAGCCGCGTTCTGCGCCTCGCGGCTCGAGCATCCCGGCGGCGTCTACGGGACGCTGCCCGCCGGCCTCGACCCGGCAGTGATCGCCGAGCGGCACAGACCGCGCCTCGACGGCTAAGCTCGGCGCGTGGCCGTCGAGATCCACTACTGCCCCGTCTGAGGCGGCTACGACCGACGGGCCGCGAGTCTCGCGGCCGTGCTGAACGGCAAGGGCATCGCCGCCTCGATCGTCGAGGGCGAGCAGAGCCAGTTCGACGTGCTCTCCGACGGCGAGCTCGTCTTCTCGAAGCAGCGGGAAGGGCGCTTCCCGGAGGAGGACGAGGTACTCGGCCTGCTCTCTAGTTCCCGCTGAAGCGGGGCGGGCGCTTCTCGAGGAACGCCTGGACGCCCTCGGCGAAGTCGGCCGTGCCTGTCGCCGCCTGCTGCAGCTCGGCCTCGAGCGCCAGCTGCTCCTCCAGCGTCGCGTTGTAGGCATGCTCGAAGAGACGCTTAGTCAGCCCGATCCCGCGGGTCGGCAATGCGGCGTAGAACCCGGCGAGCTCGGCGGCGCGCGCGGCCAGCCCGTCACCCTCGACGACCTCGGACACAAGCCCCCACGCGTGCGCCTCGGCGGCGGTGAGCTTGCGGTTCGAGGTCATCCACTCGAACGCGCGCGCGAAGCCGAGCAGGCGGTGAACGAACCACGAGCCACCCGAGTCGGGCACGAGGCCGATGCCGATGAAGCCGGGGACGAACGTCGCCACGTCGGCCGCGATCCTGATGTCGCATGCAGCCGCGAGCGAGAGGCCGGCGCCCGCGCAAGGGCCGTTCACCGAGGCGATGACGGGCTTCTCGAGCGCACGGATCGCGCGGATGTTCGGGTGGTAGGTGCGCTCGAGCCGCTCCTGAATCGACTCGGGCATCTCCTGGAACTCCTTCAGATCCTGACCGGAGCAGAAACCGCGCCCGGCGCCCGTGATCACGACAGCGCGTACGTCCGTTGCGGCCGCCTCCTCCAGAGCGGCGTGCAGCGCTGCGTGGAGGGCGGCGTTGAAGGCGTTGAAGACGTCGGGACGGTTGAGCGTGATCGTCAGCACACCGCCGTCGCGTTCGGTCAGCACCTCGCTCATCGTCCGACCTTAACCGCTCGGCTTGCGGTCGAGGAAGCTGCGGATCGCGCCCTGGGCCTCGTCGCCGAGCATCGAGAGCGCGAGCCAGTCGCGCGCGTGGCCGACCGTCTCGTGCCAGGAGATGTCACGCCACCAGTTCAGCTGCTGCTTCGCGTACCGCGTCGTCTCGGGGAGTTTGCGGGCGAGCTTCTCGACCCATTCGTCGACGACGGCGTCGAGCTCGGCCGCCGGCACCGCTCGGTTGATCAGCCCCCACTCCGCCGCCTGCGCGGCCGGCACCTCGTCGCAGAGCAGGATCATCTCGCGGGCGCGACGGTCGCCGATCATGATCGGCAGCCACTGGGTGGCGCCACCGGCCGGCACGGACCCGTGCTCCAGCCCGACGTGGCGGATGAAGGCGTCGTCGACCATCACGGCGAGGTCGCATCCCATCTGCAGCTCGTTGCCGCCCCCGACCGCGATCCCGTTCACGCGCGCGATCGTCGGCTTGCCGATCTCGCGCAGCCGGTCGTGCATGTCCTTGAAGGCTCCGAACCACTTCCAGTACTCCTTCGAGTTCCCGAGCAGGTCCTCGCCCCACGCGCGCAGGTCGGCTCCGACGCAGAACGCTCGGCCCGTGCCCGTGACGACGACGACCCTGATCTCGTCGTCCCAGGACGCGTCCTCGAATGCGCGCGCGAGCTCGCGCAGCATCCGGAAGTCGAAGGCGTTCAGCACCTCCGGCCGGTTCAGCGTCACCGTCGCACGCGGATAGTCCTTCTCGTAGACGATCCGCTCGAAGCCGAGCTCCTCGGGCGAGAGCGGGCGAGGCTGGTCCGGCTCGGTCACTCTGAGAGCTCGACGAACGCGACCGTGAACGGAATGCCCATCTCCATCGCGTCCTTGCCGCTCGCGGCGAACGCGTCCGAGCGCACGGCGGCCTTGAACGCATCCATGTCCGCCCACTCGAACTCGGCGTAGTAGGCGTAGGGCGGCTGGCCGAAGGGAGAGCCGAACGCCTTACCGTGCCGGAATGCGTCGCACTCGACCGGCCTGGTGAACTCCTCCAAGTGCCGGGCGTACCGGTCGGGATCCGGCTCGCGCTCGTACTGAACCACCGCTCTGACCACAGTTCTCTCCTCTCGGCTCGGGACGTGCGGGAGCGTATAGCTTGCGCCTGTGTCCGGAGGAACGGCTGCAGCCGCCACGCTCGCAGTGATCGCCGGCCTCGCCGGCTCGATCCAGGTGGCGGTGATGGGCCGCTTCGGCGAGCGGATCGGCTCGTTCGAGGCGCTCGCGGCGAACCTGCTCTTCTCGACGCTGGTCGCGACGACGGTGCTGCTCGTCCTCCGTCAGAGCCTGGCCGGGTTCGGGGCCGCGCTGCACTCACCGTGGTGGTACTGGGTCGGCGGCGGCGGCATGGGCGTCGTCGTCGTGCTGACGATCACGGTCGTAACGCCGCTGATCGGAGCGGCCGCAACGATCGGGCTTCTGATCGCGGGGCAGCTTGCAATGGGCGTGCTGATCGACCGCTATGGCTGGTTCGGCGTCGAGCAAGTGCCGCTCACCTGGCCGCGGCTGCTCGGCGTGCTGCTGCTGGCGATCGGTGCGCTGCTGGCGCTGCGCAAGGCTTGAGCCACGGCGCGAAGGTCTGGGTCGCCCTCTGGGCTGTCTACGTCATCTGGGGATCGACCTACCTCGGAATCGAGCTCGCCGGTGAGACGATCCCACCGCTCTTCGCCGTGGCCTGGCGGTTCTTGGTGGCCGGCGCGCTCATGGCCGGGTGGGTCGCGTGGCGGCGCGGCTTCTCGGCGCTGCGCGTCTCTCGCGCTGAGCTGGGCTCCGCCGCGCTGATCGGCGTGCTTCTGCCCGGCGCGAACGCGCTGCTCTTCGTCGCCGAGCAGGAGGTGCCGATCGGGCTCGCCTCGCTCGTGATCGCGTCGGTACCGCTCCTCGTGGTGGCGCTGCGATTCGCCGGCGGCGACCGCCCGACGCGGGGCTCCCTCGTGGGCGTCGCGATCGGCTTCGTCGGGATCGCCGTCCTCGTCCGGCCGGGAGGAGGCGCGAGCACGACGGGACTCGCCCTTGTCGTCGCCTCGGCGGTCGCCTGGGCTGTCGGCTCGTATCTCTCGGGCCGCTTGCCGATGCCGAAGGACGCGTTCGCCGCGACGGCGCTGGAGATGCTGGCGGGCGGTATCGTGCTCCTCCCGATCGGCTTGCTCGCGACCGACTTCGAGCCGTCCGAGTGGTCGGCCCGCTCGATCCTCGGCTGGTGGTACCTCGTCCTCTTCGGCTCGCTGATCGGGTACACGGCGTACGTGTGGCTGTTGCAGAACGCCCCGATCGGGAAGGTGGCGACCTACGCCTACGTCAACCCCGTCGTCGCGATCGCGCTCGGCGCGATCGTCCTGCACGAGGAGCTGACCTGGCGGATCCTGCTCGGCGCGGCGATCGTGCTGGCGTCAGTGGCAGTCGTCGTTCGGCGGGAGTCCGTCCCGGCCGAGGCAGAGGCCGCACCGGCAGGTGCCGGACGAGTTTCGGACCCGAACTAGAGTGCGATGTCGTCGGGCCGTACCGGGATCCGCGCCAGCTCGCGGCCGGTGGCGTCCCGCAGCGCCGAGACGACCGCGGCGGACGAGACGACCGTCGGCGGCTCGCCGACGCCCTTGACGCCGTAGGGAGCATCGGGCTCTGCATCCTCGATCAGCTCGGTCGTGACCGGCGGCATGTCGAGTGCCGTCGGAATCAGGTAGTCGGTGAAGCTCGCGTTCGTGATCAGCCCGTCGCGGGTGCGGATCTCCTCCATCAGCGCGAGACCGAGCCCCTGCGCGGTGCCGCCTTCGATCTGACCCTCGACGGCAAGCGGGTTGATCGCCTTGCCGACGTCCTGGGCGGTGCCGATCCAGACCACACGCGTCAGCCCCAGGTCGACGTCCACCTCGGCGACGACCCGCATCGCGGCGACCGCGAACGAGACGTGGGCCCGCTCGCCGGTGATCTGGCCGGTTTCCGGGTCGAGCGGCGTCGTTCGCGGGTGGCGGTAGACGCGCTCGACGTCGACCTCCCCGCCGGCGCGCTGCTGCTCCTCGAGCGCAGCCCGGCACGCGTCGCGAACGGCCCCGGCGGCCATCCACGTCATCCGCGAGGCCGACGCCGACCCCGCCGAGCCGACCGCGGCCGTGCCGGGAGCGGCGAGCACGACGTCGTCGGTGCCGAGCTCGGTGCGGGCGACCTGGAGGATCACGTCGGTGACGCCCTGGCCGACCTCCGCGGACGCGCAGTGGATCTCCGCCGAGCCGTCGGCGCGCAGGAGCACCCGCGCGGCGGTGAAGTCGTCGAAGCCCTCCGAGTAGCAGATGTTCTTGAACCCGACCGCGAAGCCGACGCCGCGCTTGACGCCCTCGCCCCGCGTCGTGTTCCCGGCGCCGCCGGGCAGGCGGATCGCCTCGCGCGGCAGCGCCTCCGGCTCGGGCAGCGGCAGTGCGGCCGCGCGGCGGATCACCTCGGCCGTGGGCAGGACGCCCTCGATCACCTGGCCGGTCGGCAGGGTGTCGCCGCTGCCGAGAGCGTTCAGGAGCCGCAGCTCGACCGGATCGATCCCGAGCTCCGCCGCGAGCTTGTCCATCTGCGCCTCGGCCGCGAAGCACGTCTGCACGGCCCCGAAGCCGCGCATCGCGCCGCAGGGCGGGTTGTTGGTGTAGACGCAGGTCGACTCGATCAGCGCGTTCGCGGCCTTGTAGGGACCGATCGCGAAGCAGGCGGCGTTCGAGGTCACGGCGGTCGAGCTGGAGGCGTAGGCGCCGCCGTCGAGCAGGATCCGCATCCGGACGTTGACGAGCTCGCCGGCGCGCGTCGCCCTGTGCTCGCACCAGATCCGCGCCGGGTGCCGGTGGACGTGGCCGAAGAACGACTCCTCGCGGTTGTAGACGATCTTGACCGGACGCTTCGTGTGCAGCGCGAGCAGGGCGCCGTGGATCTGCATCGAGAGATCCTCGCGGCCGCCGAACGCGCCGCCGACCCCGGCGAGGTGGATGCGCACCATCTCCGGCGGCAGGCCGAGGCACGGCGCCACCTGATCGCGGTCGACGTGCAGCCACTGGGTCGCGACGTAGACGTCGACCCCGCCCTCGCCGTCGGGGACGGCCAGGCCCGACTCCGGGCCGAGGAACGCCTGATCCTGGATGCCGATGTCGTAGACGCCGCTGACCGTCACGTCGCCCTCCGCCTCGGGATCGCCGTGCCGGATGACGAGGTGGCGGACGACGTTCGGGCGCTCGTCCTCGCGATAGCCGTGCGCCATCGTCGGCCGGTCGGGGTGGAGTGGCGGCTGCTCGGTCGCGCGCTCCATGTCGACGACCGGCTCGAGCAGCTCGTACTCGACGCGGACGGCCGCTGCAGCGCGGCGCGCCTGCTCGGGCTCCTCCGCTGCGACGAGGGCGACCGGCTCGCCGTAGTACCGGACGCGCTCGGCGGCGAGCACCGGCTGGTCGGCGAACTCGAGCCCGTAGGTCTTCTGGCCGGGGACGTCGGCGTGCGTGAGCACGGCGTGGACGCCGGGCATTCGCACCGCCTGCGAGATGTCGAGCTCGACGATCCTCGCGTGCGCGTGCGGGCTGCGGACGGTGACGCCCCAGAGCATTCCGGCCGCGTTGAGGTCGCTCGCGTAGGCGAACTCGCCCGCGACCTTCGGCGTCGCGTCGTGCCGCGGGGCCGGGTCGCCGATCCGGCCGAGCTGGAGCTCGGTCTCCGGGCGCGTCGTGCTCATGCGCGGGAGGCCGCGAGCCGGACGGCGTCGAAGATCTTCGCGTAGCCGGTGCAGCGGCAGAGGTTGCCGGAGAGCTCCTCGCGGATGACGTCGTCGCTCGGGCTCGGCACCCGCTCGAGCAGCGCCGCGGTCGCGACGACGAGGCCCGGCGTGCAGAAGCCGCACTGGACCGCGCCGGTCTCGACGAACGCCTGTTGGACACGATGGAGCCCGTCGTCGGAGCGGAGGCCTTCGACCGTCGTCACCTCGTGCCCGTCCGCCTGGGCCGCGAGCACGAGGCACGCGCAGACGAGTTCGCCGTCGAGCAGCACTGAGCAGGAGCCGCACTCGCCCTGCTCGCAGGCGTTCTTCGAGCCGGGCAGCTCGAGCGTGTCGCGCAGTGCGGTCAGCAGGCTCTCGCCCGCCCAGACGTCCGCCTCGCGCGCCTGCCCGTTGACCGTCAGCCGGATCTTCACGCGCGCACGCTCATACAAGAACCCTGTCCAGCGCGCGCTTCGTCAGCACGGTGAGCGCGTGGCGGCGATAGGCCGCCGTGCCGCGGACGTCGTCGATCGGGCTGGCCGCGGCCGCGACGAGCGCGGGGAAGTCGTCGCGTGCGTCGAGCGGCGCTGTCACGAGCGCGGGCACCGGGCCGGCGGAGCCGTAGGCCGCGCGCAGCTCGCCGCGCTCGCGGTCGACCCCGACGGCAAGGGAGCAGACCGCGATCACCATCGCGTTTCGCGGCCCCACCTTCATGAACGTCTGCGGTTGCCGGCTCGGGTCGATCCGGACGGCGAGCACCAGCTCGTCCTCGGCGAGCGCGTTCCGCTTCGGGCCGAGGAAGAACTCGGTCAGCGGCAGCGTGCGGACGCCGCGGATGCTGCCGATCTCGACCGTCGCGTCCTCGACGAGGAGCGGCGGATGCGCGTCGCCGGCGGGAGAGGCGGTGCCGAGGTTGCCGCCGATCGTGCCGCGGTTGCGGATCTGCGGCGACCCGACGGTGCGAGACGCCTCGGCGAGCGCGGGGAGGAGCTCGGCGAGCTCTGGCTGCATCGCCTCCGTGTAGGTCAGGCCGGCGCCGAGACGCAACGATCCGTTGTCGCGCGTCCACCCCTTCAGCTCCGGGACCTCGGCGAGATTGAGGATCGTCTCCGGACGCGTGCGGTCGAAGTTGAGCTCCACGAGCAGGTCGGTGCCGCCCGCGATCGGACGCGCGTCGGGCCGTTCCGACTTCACGCGCAGGGCCTCGTCGAGCGTGCGGGGCGTGATGACCTCCACGCGGGCAACGATACGGTACGGAGAGATGAAGTCCCTGCTCACCGACGCGCACGTGCTGACGATGGACGATGCGGGGACGGAGCTCGAAGACGCGTGGATCCTGATCGAGGACGGCTTCGTGGCAGCGGTCGGGGCAGGGGAGGAGCCGGAGGCGGACGAGCGCTCGGGGCTCGGCGGCGCGGTCGTCACGCCCGGCCTCGTCAACACCCACCACCACCTCTACCAGACCCTGACGCGCGCCCGCGCCCAGCAGGCGACGCTGTTCGAGTGGCTTGTCGAGCTGTACCCGACCTGGGCGCGGATCGACGCCGAGGCGGAGTACGCCGCCGCGCGCACCGGGATCGCCGAGCTGATGCTCTCGGGCTGCACGACGGTCTTCGACCACCACTACGTCTTCCCGCGCGGCCGCACCGGGCTCGTCGAGGCGGAGGTGCAGGCGGCCAGGGAGCTCGGCTGCCGGCTGGTCGCGTCCCGCGGGTCGATGGATCTCGGCGTCTCGGACGGAGGCCTGCCGCCGGACGAGCTCGTCGAGGACATCGACGCGGTGCTCGCCGACACGGAGCGGCTCGTGGGCGAGCTGCACGAGACCGGGCCGGGCGCGCGGATCCAGATCGCAGTCGCGCCCTGTTCCCCCTTCTCCGTCACCGGCCGGCTGATGACCGAGTCGGCCGAGCTTGCGCGACGCCTTGGCCTCAACCTGCACACGCACCTCGCCGAGACGGTCGAGGAGGAGGCGTACTGCCAGGAGCTGTACGGCTGCACGCCGGTCGAGTACCTCGACTCGCTCGGCTGGCTCGACGGCGACGTCTGGTGCGCTCACTGCGTCCACCTCTCCTCGCCCGAGATCGCGCGCTTCGCCGAGAGCGGAACCGGGGTCGCCCACTGCCCGACGTCGAATCTCCGCCTCGGCGCCGGCGTCGCGCCCGTGCGGGAGCTGACCGACGCGGGCGTACGCGTCGGGCTCGGTGTCGACGGCTCCGCCTCGAACGAGCGCAGCCATCTCTTCAACGAGGTCAAGCAGGCGCTGCTCGTCGCGCGCGGCCGCGGCGGCCCGACGGCGATGACGGCGCGAGAGGCGATCCGGCTCGGCACGCGCGGCGGCGCGAGCGTGCTCGGCCGCGACGACATCGGCGCGATCGCACCGGGGCTGTGTGCCGATCTCGCCGTCTGGGCGACGGACGGGCTCGAGCTCGCGGGAGCAGCCGATCCGGTCGCCGGGCTCGTCTTCGCCGGCGCGAATCGCGTCGACCGGCTCTACGTCGGCGGCGAGCTCGTCGTCCAGGGCGGAGCGCTCGTCAGGGCGGACGAGGCGGAAATCGCTCGCGCTCACCGTGCACAGGCGAGTAGATTCGCTCCATGACTGCGGCGATCTCTCTGTCGACGCATGTGCTGGACACCGGCGCGGGCAGGCCCGCGGACGGCGTACTGGTCGTCCTCTACCGCGGTGACATGTTCATGGCCGAGACGCGAACCGATGCCGACGGCCGCGCGCAGCTCTCCGACGACCTCGATCCGGGCACGTACCGCCTCGTCTTCCACCCTCCCTCGCCGTTCTTCAAGCGGGTCGAGCTGGAGGTCGAACTGGACGAAGGCCACTACCACGTCCCGCTGCTCGTCTCTCCGTATTCGTGCGCGAGCTACCGCGGCAGCTGAGCGTCGCGGAGCTGACGCCGCTGTTCTCGGGCCGGACGCGGCTCGTCGACGAGCTGGCCGACCGTCAGGATCCCCTGGCCGTCGCCGAGGTTGTCGCGCTGGGACTGCCCGAGGCCGACCAGGTCGCCGCGCTCGCCACGCATCCGCGGATCGGAGAGCCCTCGGAGGAGCAGCGCGGCGCCGAGCCGGAGGTGCTCGAGGAGCTGGCGCGCCTGAACGATGAGTACGAGCGGCGCTTCGGCTTCGAGTTCGTCGTCTTCGTGAACGGCCGTACCCGTGCCGAGCTGCTGCCGGTGCTGCGCGAGCGTCTGGAGCGCACGCGCGGCGACGAGCTCGAGACGGGCCTGCGGGCGCTCTGCGCGATAGCGAGGGACCGGTGGACACGGACTACCTGAGAGATCTCGCCGACCTCTGTCTGCGGATGCTGCACGTCGTCGCCGGGATCGCCTGGATCGGCGCCTCGTTCTACTTCATCCGGCTCGACCTCGGGCTGTCGCCGCCGAAGGAGCCGAAGGAGGGCGTCGCCGGCGAGTACTGGGGCGTCCACGGCGGCGGCTTCTACCACTCGCAGAAGTACAAGCTCGCGCCGCCGACGCTGCCCGAGCACCTGCATTGGTTCAAGTGGGAGGCGTACACGACCTGGCTCTCAGGCTTCGCACTGCTCGTCGTCCTCTACTGGCTGGACGCCGACACCAGGCTCGTCGATCCCGCCGTCGCAGACCTCGACACCTGGCAGGCGGTAGGCCTGTCGGCGGCGGGGCTCGCGCTCGCCTGGCTCGTCTACGACCTCGCGTGCCGCCTCCTGATCGAGGACCGGCTCGTCGCCGTCGCCGTCGCGGCACTCGTGACGGTCTCCGCCTACGCCGCGGGCGAGCTCTTCGCGGCGCGGGCGTCGTACCTGCAGGTCGGCGCGATGCTCGGCACGATCATGGCGGCGAACGTCTTCTTCGTGATCATCCCGGCGCACCGGGAGCTCGTGCGCGCGAAGCAGGAGGGGCGCGAGCCGAACCCCCTCCCCGGGCTCCGCGCCAAGCAGCGATCGGTCCACAACAACTACCTGACCCTGCCGGTCGTCTTCGCGATGCTGGCCGGCCACTTTCCGCTCACCTTCGGGAGCGACCACGCCTGGCTGGTGCTGCTCGCGATCTTCGCGATCGTCGCCGCGATCCGGCATTTCTTCAACCGCTGGCACACGGGCCGGCGGGACTGGTGGATCCTCGGCGCGGCGGGCGTGGCCGCCGTGGGGCTCGCGTTCGTGCTCGCGCCGGACGACGTCGCCGCGACGGAGGTCCCGGACGATGCCGTGGCGGAGAGCATCGTCACCGAGCGCTGCCAGACCTGCCACTCGGGAGCATCGGCACCGCTCGGCGTCCGGCTCGAGACGCTGGCGCAGATGGAGCAGCACGCGGACGAGATCGCGCGCCAGGTGTCGGCGCGGTCGATGCCGCCGGGGAACGCGACCGGGCTGACGGACGCGGAGCGCGCCCAACTGGTCGCCTGGGCCGAGGCCCGAGGGTAGGGTCCGGCCATGCTCGAGATCACCGCCGCCGGGATGCGCTTCGTCGCCCGCTGGGAGGACGAGCTCGCCCCGAAGACGGTGGCGGCCTTCAAGGGGATCCTCCCTCTCGAAGACCGGATCATCCACTGCCGCTGGAGCGGCGAGTCGAACTGGATCCCGTGGGGCGACCGCGACCTCGGCATCGGGCCCGAGAACGCGACCAGCTACCCGCACCCCGGCGAGCTCGCGCTCTACCCCGGCGGCGAGAGCGAGACGGAGCTGCTCTTCCCCTACGGCTACTGCTCCTTCGCGAGCAAGGCGGGGCATCTCTGGGCGAACCACTTCGCCACCCTCGTCGAGGGCCAGGAGCAGCTGAAGGAGCTCGGCCGGCTGACGCTGTGGGAGGGCGCGCAGCCGATCTCGTTCCGCGAGTTGTAGACGCGGCCACGACCGGGTCGTAGGGTGGCGGTGTATCTACGCCCCGAGGAGGCGATATGCGCGTCAAGCTCTGCTCGCTCATCTCTGCGGCCTCCCTGACGATCTTCGCGGCGCTCGCCGGCACGGCGACGGCGGCGACCGCGCCTACGGGCCCGCCGACCGCGACCGGTACGGGCGGCGCCGCCGCGACCGTGGAGACGCTCGCGACCCAGGCAGCCGTCGACACCCTCCGGCGCGGCGGCAACGCCGTCGACGCCGCGGTCACCGCCGCCGCGGTGCTCGGCGTGACCGAGCCGTTCTCGTGCGGCATCGGCGGGGGCGGCTTCCTGCTGCTCCGGACCGCAGGCGGCGCGGTCACCTCGATCGACCACCGCGAGACCGGCCCGGCGGCGATGCGCGTCGACTCGTTCTGGGAGAACGGGGCGGCGCTCCCCTTCACACCGGCCCGTTACAGCGGGCTCTCCGTCGGCGTCCCCGGCACAGTCGCCGGCTGGGCGAAATTCACTCGACCGCTACGGGACGATCTCGCTCGCGGAGGCGTTGCAGCCCGCGATCCGGATCGCCCGCGAGGGTTTCGTGATCGACAGCACCTTCTTCGACCAGACCCTGGGGAACGTCGACTTCTTCGACGACGTCCCGGCCTCGGCAGCGCTCTTCCTCGACCCGGACGGGACGCCGAAGGACGTCGGCACTGTCTTCCGGAATGCCGACCTCGCGCGCGCGTACGAGCGGATTGGGAAGCTCGGCGCGAAGGGCTTCTACCGCGGCGCGATCGCCGACGCGCTCGTCGAGACCGTGCAGACACCACCGGTGGCGCCGACCGCGAACCACGTGTGGCGGCCGGGCCTGATGACGATGCGCGACCTCCACACGTACGTGGCACCCGAACGGGCGCCGACGCGGATGTCGTACCGCGGGCTCGACGTCTATGGGATGGGTCCACCCTCGAGCGGCGGCTCGACCGTCGGCGAGGCGCTCAACATCCTGGAGGGCTATCCGCTCGCGACGGAGACCCGCGAGCGACAACTGCACCTGTTCCTGGAGGCGTCGCGCTACGCGTTCGCCGACCGCGGCGCGTACCTCGGCGACGCCGACTACGTCCGCGTGCCTCTGCGCGGGCTGCTCTCCGACGGGTTCGCCGCGACACGCCGTGCCCTGATCACGGAGACCGCCGCCCCCGGCGCCGTCGCTGCCGGCGACCCCTGGCCGTTCGAGGACGCGGTCGGACTTCTGCTCGCTGGAGCGTCCGTCGACCAGGAGGGCCTCTCCACGACGCACCTCAGCGTCTCAGACCGCTGGGGCAACGTCGTCTCGTATACGTTCACGATCGAGTCGACCGGCGGGGCGGGGCTCGTCGTCCCCGGCTGGGGGTTCCTGCTCAACAACGAGCTGACCGACTTCGACTACGCGCTGTTGAACCATCCCAACAGCGTCGCGGGCGGGAAGCGTCCGCGCAGCTCGATGGCGCCCACGATCGTGACCCAGGGCGGCCGCACACTGCTGACGGTCGGATCCCCCGGCGGCTCGACCATCATCACGACGGTCCTGCAGCTCCTGCTCGACCGACTCGACACGGGGATGACGCTGCCGCAGGCGATCGCGGACCCGCGGGCGACGCAGCGGAACGGCGCGACGACGCAGGCAGAGCCGGCCTTCCGCGCTTCGCCGCTCGCCGCGGCGCTCGAGGCACGCGGGCACGTGTTCGTGACGAACCCGGAGATCGGCGCCGCGACCGGGATCGAGTTCCTGCCGGCCGGCGGCGTCGTCGCGGCCGCCGAGCCGACGCGTCGCGGCGGCGGCAGCGCGATGGTGGAGTCGCCGGTGCCCTAGCCGAGTAGAGGTGCCGGAAAGCGGCCCCGAGGGCGGCGACCGCTAGGCCGCAGTCCTCGGGGTCGTGCGGCTTCTAGGGAAGAGCGAGCAGCAGGTACGCGTTCACCGGGTCTTCCTTCCCTTTCATCCTCAACCCGGTTCGAGCCTCGACCAACGCGTCGGCAGGCAGCTCCGCACGGGTGGCGGCGCCGATGAGCACGCCACCGGGCGGGGCGAGAGCCTCCAGCCGCGAGCCCGTATTGACCATGTCGCCGACCAGCGTGTACGCCACGTGGCCGTCGCCGCCGATCTCGCTCACGACCGCCTCACCGCTGTTGACGCCGATGCGCAGGCGTGGCCAGTCCGGATGCTTGTCGGCGTGAGCTGCCGTGGCGTACTGGAGGGCGAGCGCCGCGCTCGCAGCGCGGACGGCGTGGTCGGGCTGATCGCCACGGCTGTTGAACGTGGCGACGATCCCGTCGCCGATGAACTTCTCCACCACGCCCCCGAAGCTTCGGGTGAGCAGCGGCGCCGCCGTGCCCCAGTACGCGCTGAGCATCGCCGCGACCTCGGCCGGCGACGAACGCTCGGAGAAGCTCGTGTAGCCCTCGAGATCGCCGAAGAGAACGCTGACCTCCTGACGGCGCTCGCGCGTGGAGGGGAGGTAGAGCTGCCGGAAGCGCTCGTCGCGCCACTCGCGGCGGGCGGCGAAACCGATGATCAAGTAGGCGAGGACGATCAGGCCGTGCCATTCCCACCAGCTCGCGTGCCACTTGCGCTCGCCGGTGATCGCGACCCCGATCATCGCCTCCGCGAGCAGCAGGAAACAGGCGATGACGGCCGTCGAGAGCAGCGTTGGGCCGTGCCGGAAGAGGCGCCAGTACCGAGCCGCGCTCACGCCGTAGAGGATCGTCCCGACGATCGCGAGCGCGCCGATCACGGTTCCCGTCGCGGCCTCGCTGTTCGGTCCGCGCAGCGGCGGCAGGTTCGCGAGCGTCCAGAACAGCCACATCGCCATCGCGATCAAGACCGCTGCCCGGAGCTTCCGGCGGTGTCGCATCAACGGCGGCCCGAACTCGGGCCGCGCGTCGACGAACGCCGATCCCGCGGCGAAGAATGCGCTCACCAGCAGCCCGACCGGGATCGCCACCTGAAAGCCGGCGTAGCTCTCGGTGAAGAGAACGCCGGCCGTCCCCATCGCATGGAGGCCCATGAAGCCTCCTGTCGCCATGAACGCAAGGGACAGGAGCAGCACGCGGGCGTCCCCCCGCCGGTTCGCCGCCTCGCCGGCCGCATAGCCGAGGATGAACGTCATGCCGCCGGCGGCGCCGAAGATGAGGAAGTGCGCCTGGTGGTTGTGGAACTGAGGGTCGAGTTGCGACCGGAGCAGCAGCGAGACGAACCCGACGAGCGGCAGCGTGATCGCGACGAGCCCTGCGACCACCACTGCGCCGGACCGCAATGGGGCGAGGCTCAGTCGCCGGGAGAGCAGGATTCGCTCAACGTGTCCGTACGCGGGAGCATTCGCATCAAACGTTGCCATCCCCTGAGAGTAGGAGGCGCTCCGTCGTCACCGCGGACGATCTTGCGTCGTTCTCGAGAACGACTCGCGGGGAGGCTCAGTCGCTTTCGAGGCGCAGGTCGAAGCCGGCCGGCGCGTGGACGTTGACCATCCGCACGACCGTGTCGCCCTCGTTCGCGAACGTGTGCTGGAGGCCCGGCGGGACGAGCACGAACGTGCCCGGAACGGCGACGACCACCTCGTCCTCGACCGTGAACGTCAGCTCGCCCTCGAGGATGTAGAAGGCGTCGTCCTCGGCGGCATGCGCGTGGATCGGCGGCCCGCCGCGGTGCGGCTGGATCTCGATCACGGCGAGATTGAAGCGCGGCGTGTCGGCGCTGCGCGCGAGGAACTCGACGTTGCCGACGCGGTGGCCCTCGCCCGGCTTGACGACGACGGCCTTCACGCAACCAGCCTCCGCAGCGCGCCCGTGAGCGCGTCGGTCGCGAGCGCTATGTCCTCCGGCGAGCTCAACTCGGCCGGATTATGGCTGACACCGCCGTTGAGGCTGCGGACGAAGAGCATCCCGGAGGGGATGCCGGCGCTCGCGAGAATGCCGGCGTCGTGGCCGGCGCCGGAAGGCAGCTCGAGCACCGGTAGGCCGAGCGCCGCCACCTCGGCTCGCAGCGCCGCGCGAATCTCCTCCGACATCGGCGACGGCTCGGTCCGGATCGGCTCCTCGATCTGGAGCGCCGCGGCGAGCCGGTCGAGCCGCTCGGCATCCGGAGCGCGCGCGTCGACCGAGACGACGACGCGGCCGGGGATCACGTTCGTCCCGCCCGGCTCGACCGTGACCTGGCCGACGGTCGCCACCGCGCCGCCGATCCCGCCGGCGACCTCGCGCGCGTGCAGGACGAACTCTGCCGCGGTGACGAGCGCGTCCTCGCGCACGTCCATCGGCGTCGTGCCGGCGTGGCCGGGGTTGCCCTCGAACGTGCGCCGGCCACGGACGTAGCCCACGATCGCGGTGACGACGCCGAGCGGCGCGTCGGCGCGGAGGAGTGTCGGCCCCTGCTCGATGTGCAACTCGATGTAGGCATCCGGGCGTGCTGTGCAGCCGCGGCTGCCGGCGCAACCGCGCTCCTCGTCGCGGAAGACGACAACGCCGAGGCCGGGCGTTCCCAGACGCTCGACAGCCTCGATCCCGGCTACGACACCGAGCGTCCCGTCGAAGCGCCCCGCGGCAGGGACGGTGTCGAGATGCGAGCCCGTCCAGACTTCCCGCGTGCCGCCGGGGATCCGGCCGATCAGGTTCCCTGCCGCGTCGACCTCGACCTCGAGCCCCGCCTCGCGGAACCAGCCCGTCGCCAGTGCGTGTGCCGCGTCCTCCTCCGGGGAGTAGCCGATCCGGTCGCCGAGCGCCGCAAGCTGGTCGAGCCGGTCGAGAATTTGCATCGGCAGAGCCTAGAGGGTGGCGGTTGACTCACTGCGCCCGGCAGGACTAGTGTCGTTTGCATCTATTGCGACTCCTCGCCGGTGGCGGGGAGGGAAGGAGGCTCGATGAGCCGACCCACGCTGAGAAGAGCGCTGCTGATCGCTCTCGTCGCAGGCGTCGCCGCCTTGCCGGCGAGTGCGGTCGCCGCACCGCCCCAGATCTTCCACGACCGCTTCTCCGACACGTTCGAGGACGTCGACGTGTGCGGGATCACCGTCGACATCGTCTCGGAGGGCGTGTTCACCGACAAGCTGTTCCTCGACGGCAGCGGCAACTTCGTCCGCTTCCTGTCGACCGTGTCGGGCAAGACGACGTACACCGCCGCTGACGGGGACGCGATCATCGTGCAGTTCGCGAACCAGTTCGTCGACGGCGGGCCGATCATCGACGAGGCGGCAGGGACGATCACCTTCGTGAGCACATTCAAGGGCCTGCCGGAGAAGATCCAGACTGCCGGCGGTCCGGTCCTGCTCCGCGACGCCGGAGTGATTTCGTTCCTGGACACCTTCGACCTGGATACCGGCGCCTTCATCTCCAGCGAGACCATCGTCAACGGGCCGCATCCGGAAGCGGACAGCGATTTCCTCGCTTTCTGCGAGGTATTCACGGCGGCGCTCGGATAAGTCGACACGACTGACGCAGGCGGGGCGGCTACTGGGGTCGCAGCCCCGCCTGCTCCAGCTCGGCGGCGACGAGCGCGTCATAGCGGCCGGCCTCGAGGTCGCCGAGCGGATCCTTCGTGAAGCGCAGCAGCTCGCCGTAGGGCAGCCCGAACGCAGCCCGCATCGCGAGCAGCCGACGCCGTTCGGAGGAGAGCTCGCCGACCGCCTGGGCCGCCGCATTGAGCCGCCGGACCTGCCGCACGCGCGGCGGGACGGCGAGCAGCAGGAGCACCGCCGCCGGGAGGGCGAAGAAGAGGAAGCCGAGCAGGTTGGCGAGGTCGTGCGCGGCGCCGGAGCCGCCGCGACCGAGGTCCTCGACCTCTCCGCCCGAGCCCTCGCCGGCACCGCGGAGTGCGTCGCCCAGCTCGTCGCCGATCACTGGCGTGCCGTCGACTGCGTCGGCTGCTGCGTCGAAGCCGCCGCCGATGCCTCGGCCCGCCGACTCGACGCCCTCGCCGAGCACCGCCAGCCGGTCGACTGCGTCGTGCACCTCGATCGCGATCAGGCCGAAGAGGACGAGCGCGAGTACGACGGCAAGGTCACGGGCCATCAGGTCGATCCGCCTGCCGGGCTGATCCGGGTAGATGCGCATGCTCGCCGCCTACCCGATTCAGCGCGCCGCAAGCCGCCGCAGCAGCCAGACGCCGGCAAGCGGGAACAGCGCCGCGACGCCGAACGCCACCTGCCACGACGTCCAGGAGACGAGGGCGGCGAACGCGACGGGCGCACCGACGCCGCTGGCCGAGAGCACCGTCTGCTGGAGGCCGATCGCGGCTCCGCTCCGGCGGCCGCCCAGCTCCGCCGCCATCGTGAACGAGAGCCCGTTCCAGGCCATCGAGACCGCCGTTGCGGCGATGATCGCGGCCGCAGTGAGGCCCCCGGCTGCCGATGCCGTGACCGCGACGAGAGCGATCGAGACGGTCATCGCCAGTCCGACGTTCCGCAGCGGCCGGATCCGGGAGCCGGTGACGTCGGACCAGCGGCCGACGCCGATCCGCAACGCTGCCGCGGCGACCTGCGAGGCGGCGAGCGCGGCGGCGGCCGCGCCGGTCGAGAAGCCACGTTCGTCGTGCAGGAAGAGGACGATGAATCCCATCAGCACGACCTGCGCCACGACGAAGCTGCCACTGACTCCGCACAGGAGCAACAGCCGGCGGTCGCGAAGCGTCGCCTCCACCTCGGTCGTCTCGGGGAGCTCTGACTCGGGCCGAGAGCGGAGGACCACGACGCCGGCGACCGCTCCGGCGAGGACGAGACCGGAGAGGAAGAGAAAGCCCTCTCGGGGACCGTCGAGGAAGGGCAGAACGACCGCAGCGACGAAGCCGCCGATCGGGACGGCGGTCTGGCGGACCCCGAGCGCAAGCCCACGCTCGTGCGCACCGAACCACCGCATCACCGCACGCCCGCTCCCCGACTGGACACTGCCGCCCGCGACACCCGCCAGCGTGAGCGTCGCGACCAGCGTGCCGTAGTCGGGCGCGAACGCCGCCGCCGCGAGGAACCCCGAGCAGGCGACAAGGCCGACTCCCAGCGTGACACGTTCGCCGAACCGGTCTGCGGCGAAGCCCCAGGGAAGCATCGCGAACGTGAGCCCGATCCACTCGGCCGCGAGCACGACGCCGATCTCGGTCAGGGTCAGGTCGTACTGGTCGCGCAGCGCCGGCGCGAGCACCGCGACAGCGAACGAGATCGTCGAGAAGCCCGCCTGCGCGCCCGTGCCGGCGGCGAGCACCGCCCACCGGTAACGCGGCGCGGTTACAGGCCGAAGGGGTTGATCGGGCGCGAGCCGGTGTTGACGGTCACGCTCTTCGTCTCGAGATAGAGGTCGAGCGCCTCGATCCCGAGCTCGCGGCCGAAGCCTGACTGCTTGTAGCCGCCGAACGGCAGCCCCGGGAAGGCGGTGTAGGGCATGTTGATCCCGACCGTGCCTGCCTTGATCCGCGAAGCGAGCCGGTGCCCGCGCGCGGGATCGCCCGTCCAGACCGAGGCCATCAGGCCGTACTTGACGTCGTTCGCGATCCGGATCGCATCCTTCTCGTCCTCGAACGGGATGATCGTGACGACCGGTCCGAAGACTTCCTCCTGCGCGATCGTCGACGAGCTGTCGACGCCGGCGACGACCGTTGCCGGATAGAAGGCATGCTCGCCGGGCTCGCCGCCGAGCACGATCTCACCGCCCTCGTCGCGGGCGCCTTCGACAAAGGAGTGCACGCGCTCCTGGTGCGCCTGCGAGATCAGCGAGCCCATCTGCGTCTCCGCGTCGAGCGGGTCGCCCACCTTCAGCTGCCCGGCCTTCTCCGTGAACGCACCGACGAAGTCGTCGTAGATCGATTGCTCGACGAGGACGCGGGAGCGCGCCTCGCAGCTCTGACCGGCCGAATAGTAGATCGACCAGACCGCGCTCGGGATCGCCGAGTCGAGGTCGGCGTCGGCAAAGACGAGGTTCGGGCTCTTGCCGCCGAGCTCGAGCGTCAGGCGCTTGATCGGCTCCGAGCAGAGCCGCATGATCTCGCCGCCCGTCTTCGTCGAGCCGGTGAAGGCGACCTTGTCGACCCCTGGGTGCTTGACGAGGTAGGCGCCGGTCGTCGGCCCGTCGCCCGTGACGATGTTGATCGCGCCCGCCGGGAAGCCGACCTCCGTCGCCAGCTCGGCGAGCCGCAGCGCGGTCACCGGCGTCTGCGGGTCGGGCTTGAGCACGACCGAGCAGCCCGCCGCCAGCGCCGGCGCGAGCTTCCACGTCGTCATCAGCAGCGGGTAGTTCCAGGGGACGATCTGCCCGGCGACGCCGACCGGCTCCTTCAAGGTGTAGGAGAGGAGCGAGCCGCCGATCGGGTTCGAACGGCCGCCGATCGAGCCGATCGCCGACGCGAAGTAGCGGAAGTTCTCGACCGCGCCGAAGAGCTCGGCCTTGGTCGAGGCGATCGCCTTGCCGACGTTGCGCGACTCGAGCTCCGAGAGCTCGTTCCGGTTCGCCTTGAGCGCGTCGGCGAGCGCGTGCAGGAGCCGGGAGCGCTCGTTCGCCGGCGTCTTGCCCCAGTCGCCGTCGAGCGCGGCGCGTGCCGCCTCGACCGCGCGGTCGATCTCGGCTTCGCCGGCGAGCTGCGCCGTGCCGAGCGTCTCGCCCGAGGCCGGCTCGACGAGATCGCGGGACGAGGAGCCCTCGACGGTCTCGCCGTTGATGAAGAGCCCGTACTCATTGGTCGCGACGGCCACGGCCGGACGATAGCGCAGAGCTTCCCAACGTCATGAAGCCTCGTCGCCGGTGTGGGCTGGGTGGTGCGAGGCAAGGACGCAGGGAGCATCGATATGTAGGCATATCGATGCGACTGAGGACGCCGCCTGGTGCCGCCCAGGGCACACCGGAGACTCAGAGTTCGTGACGTTGGGAAGCTCTACTCGCCGCCCAGGTGGCGGAGAGTGATCTGGAGCGCCGGCGGCTTCACGTCGTCGGGGAGGAGAAGCGAGTCCTGGAACAGGGTGACGCCGAGCTCGACCGGGCCGGACGGCTCGCGCTTGCCGGCGACGAAGCCGCGCACGTTGGGCTTCCCCACCGTCGTCCACCCCGCCGCCACGGCTGCTTCGCGCGCGTGCTCGAGCGCCTGTGCGACTGCGGCGGCACCGAGCTCGAAGATCCGCGTGTAGCTGGCGGACACCGGCTCGCCGAGCACCGTGTCCTCACTCTGCGAGTCCGTGTCGACGAGCGTGCCGCCGGGAGGCGCGTACGTGGCCATCGGGTCCGCCTCGAGCGCCTCCAGCCGGGCGCTCGGCTCGTCGCCGCCGCGCGACAACGCGATCACGAGCACCGCCAGGGCGGCAACGGCGACGAGGATCTTCGAGCGGGTGCTCACCGCTCGAACAGCGCCGCCTGGCCCTGGCCGACGCCGACGCACATCGTCGCGACGCCGTAGCGGCCGCCGCGGCGCCGGAGCTCGTGCAGGAGCGTGACGACGAGGCGTGCGCCGCTCATCCCGAGCGGGTGACCGATCGCGATCGCGCCGCCGTTGACGTTCACCTTCTCCTCGTCGAGCCCGAGCTCGCGGACGACGGCCAGGCTCTGCGAGGCGAAGGCCTCGTTCAGCTCGACCAGGTCGACGTCGGCGACGCCGATTTCAGCGCGGTCGAGCAGCTTGCGCACGGCCGGTACCGGCCCGATCCCCATCACGCGCGGATCGACGCCCGCGACGGCGCTCGCGACGAAACCGCCGAGCGGCTCGATGCCGAGCGCGCGCGCCCGTTCCTCGGATGCGATCACGAGCGCGGCCGCGCCGTCGTTGAGCCCGCTCGAATTCCCCGCCGTGACCGTGCCGCCGCCGCGAAACGCCGGCTTCAGCGTCGCGAGCTTGTCGGCGCTGGTGTCCGGCCGCGGGTGCTCGTCGCCGACGAGCTCGCCCACCGGCACCAGCTCTTCGGAGAAGTCCGCCTCGGCCCACCGTCGTTGCGAGCGAAGCGCAAACGCGTCCTGATCCTCGCGGGAGATCTCCCAGCGCTCGGCCACGTTCTCGCCCGTCTCGCCCATCGTCTCGAGCGGGAAGCGCGCGGCGAGAGCCGGATTCGGAAAACGCCAGCCGAGCGTCGTGTCGTACATCGTGCGATCGCCCCGCGGAAACGCTGCGTCAGGCTTCGCCGTCACGAGCGGCGCGCGGCTCATCGACTCGACCCCGCCCGCGACGAAGAGGTCGCCGTCGCCCGCGGCAATCGCGTGGCAGGCGCCGACGACCGCCGAGAGGCCGGACGCGCAGAGGCGGTTCACGGTCACGCCTGCCACCGACTCCGGCAGCCCGGCGAGCAGCGCCGCCATCCGGGCGACGTTGCGGTTGTCCTCGCCCGCCTGATTCGCGCAGCCGAGGTAGACGTCCTCGATCTCCGCCGGCTCGACGCCGGCGCGCTCGACGGCGGCAGCGATCGCGATCGCTGCAAGATCGTCCGGCCGCACGCCCGCCAGCGCGCCGCCGTAGCGGCCGACCGGCGTCCGCACCGCCGAGAGAATTACCGCCCTGGACACGCTCGCACGCTAGCGCTAGACGTAGTCGAGCCGGACGGGCTCGGGAAACGCGCCGATCGCCTCGCCGCGGCGCAGTAGCTCCTCGACCGCCCGCCGCCCCTCGTCGCCGTAGTCGCAGGTGAGCTCGTTCACGTACATGTCGACGAAGCGCTCGTTCGTGGCCGCGTCGATCCCGCGGCCGAACCGCATCGCGTAGCGCATCGCGTCGCGCCTGTTCGCGAGACCAGCCTGGATCGACTCGAGCAGCACCGCCGAGAGGTCATGGAGCCGGTCGCCGACGTCGCGGCGGACGAGGTTGACGCCGAGCGGCAGCGGCAGCCCGGTCTCGAGCAGCCACCACTCGCCGAGGTCGAGCACCTTGTGCAGGCCGGCGGCCTCGTAGGTCAGCTGCCCCTCGTGGATCACGAGCCCCGCGTCGGCGCGGCCGGACGAGACCTCGTCGAGGATCCGGTCGAACGGGAGCTCGCGATGCGCGAACTCGCCGAGCGCAAGGCGCAGGGTCAGGAACGCCGTCGTCATCCGCCCGGGGACGACGATCTCGGCGAAGCGCAGTTGGTCGAACGAGAGCGGCTGGCGTGCGACCAGGATCGGCCCGTAGCCCGACCCGATGCTGGCGCCGTGCGGCAGCAGCGCGTACCGGTCCTGGACGAACGGGTACGCGTGCAGCGAGGTCGCGGTCACTTCGAGCCGGCCCTCCAGCGCCCATTCGTTCAGGGTCTGGATGTCCTGCAGGACTTGCTCGAAGTGGAATCCGCGCGTGTCGATCGCGCCGGCGGCGATCGCCCAGAACATGAAGGCGTCGTCTGGATCGGGGCTGTGTCCGAGCCGAATCAGCACCGAGCGAGGCTAGCACCGGCCTAGCCCTCCCTACACTGGACCCGTGGCGAAGGCGGACCTGAGCGACGCGATCCAGGACTACCTGAAGGAGATCTACAAGCTCGGCACAGAGTCCGAGCGGGTCTCCACCTCGGCGCTTGCGGAGCGCCAGCGAGTCTCGGCGGCATCGGCGAGCGCGATGGTGAAGAAGCTCGCCGCGCTCGGGCTCGCAGAGCACGCGCCCTACCGCGGCGTCACGCTGACGCACGCCGGCGAGCAGGTCGCGCTCGAGGTGATCCGCCATCACCGCCTGCTCGAGCTCTACCTCGCGGAGACGCTCGGGATCGCCGTGGACGACGTCCACGACGAGGCCGACCGGCTCGAGCACGCTCTCTCGGAGGAGCTCGAGGCGCGGATCGACAAGGCGCTCGGCTTCCCCACCCACGACCCGCACGGCGACCCGATCCCGAACGCGAACCTGGAGTGGCCGAAAGAGGGTTAGCGCCGGCCGAAGAAGAAGCGCTCCAGGACCGGGAGCACTTCCTTCCTGGTGAACGGCTTGATCCGCTCCGTCGAGCCGTCGTCCTCGAGCACGCGCGCATCGTCCTCGAGCGCGCCGTTCGCGGCCTCGAGCGCGTCGCCGAGCTCGTGTCCCTCGAAGAGATAGTCGTCGCCGCGAGGCTCGCCGCTGGGCCGGTGCTGCGGATTGACCGCGCGACCGACAGCCCAGAGCGCGCCCTCCTTGCGCTCGAGCCAGATCACGACCCGCTCCTCACGGCCCGCGTCGTCGAACCCTTTGAGAGTCCGCTCGGCGCACCTGCCGTCGGAGCTGATCCTACGCATCGAAAGGAGGATACAATCGCCCGCGATGGCGTTCCGGAACCTCTTCTCGTTCCTCTTCCAGCGGTCGTCCGCCGAGGAGCGCGTCGCCGCCTATGTGATCCGCGAGCACGACCGCGGACGCGACCTGGCCGAGATCCTCGAGGACCGCTACGTACAGAACCGCCTCGGCCCCGACCAGCGCGCGCGGCTGCTCGACCGGCCCGAAGTGATCAAGGCGATCGGCAAGGACACGATCGCCGACGCCCGCCAGGCAATCGGCGTCAGCTAGATCGTCCTCCCGGCGCCGCGCTCCCGCGCCCGCCGGACGAGCTCGGCTCCGATCGCGACGTCCCACGCCGCAAGCCCGTTCGACTTGAAGACGACCACGTCGGCGTCCGACCCGCGGCCCGGCACGCTCCCTGCGACGGCCTCCTGCAGCTCGTGCACCTCGAGCCAGTCGAGCACCCCGGCCTCGACGGGCTCGATCAGGTCGCCCGACTCGAGCTTTGCGTTTTCCTTCGAATCGCAGCAGACGAAGCTCGCGCGCTCGAGCACGACGTTGTCGAGCTCGCGCTTGCGCGGGTCGTTCGCGCCGACAGCGCAGACGAGCGCGCCCTCGCGGAGCCACTCGCCGCGCAGGACCGGATCGCGCGAGGTGGTGACTGTGACGACGACGTCCTGCGCAGCGGCGTCCGCATGCGACTCGGCCGGCTCAGCGCCGACCTTCGCACAGAAGGCCTGCAGGCGCTCGGGCGTCCGGCAGTAGGCGACGACCCGTTCGACCGTCGGTAGCGCAGCACGGATCGCCTCGACCTGCGACTCGGCCTGCCAGCCGCAGCCGATCACGCCGAGCGTGGCGGCACCGCGGCGCGCGAGGTACTTGGCAGCCACGCCGCTTGCGGCCCCGGTCCGGCGTTGCCCGGCCGTGTCGGCCTCCAGCACGGCGTCGAGCTCGCCCGTGGCGGTGTCGAACAGCAAGACGGCGAAGACCGCCTGCCCCGCGACGACGGTGTAGGCCTTGACGCCCGCGTAGCCAAGCTCGCTGTCGACCGCATACATGACGGCGAAGCCGCCCTCGTCGAGCGCGAGCCGCCGCCTCGGCACGTTCTCGACCGCACCGGCCGCCATCCGGAGGAAGCACGCGTCCAGCACGGGCACCGCTTCTCCGGCCGTGATCAGGCCGGCGACATCAGCCTCGGTCAGGTAGAGCGGCAAGAGGCAAAGCCTACGCGTCGCCCTTCTGCAGGAAGCTGATCCGTCCATTCGTCTCGAGCACCGCCCACCGGACCGAGTCCAGCGACCCGATCCCGTTCTCGCGCGCCGCCGCGGCGAGCTCCTCGAGCGTGATCCGGTTCCGGCGCAGGTTGCGCTCGATCGGCTCCCCGTCCTCGACCACGATCACCGGCTCGCCGTCGAGCACCGGCCGCAGGCGCGGCAGCTTGAAGCTCGCGAAGGACACGCCGACCGTCATCAGCGCGATCGTGGAGCCGACCAGCAGCGCGCCGGTGACCGAGAAGTCGTTCTGGGTCACCCCCTGCTGGACGAGGTCGCCGATCATCACGAGCAGGATCAGGTCGAAGGGCTGCATCGACGAGAGCTCGCGCCGGCCGATCACCCGCGTCAGGAGATAGACGAAGAGGAACGCGACGGCTGCCCGGATGACCAGATCCATCAGGGGTAGATGGTCACGGTGCGATCGACGGAGAGGAGCGGCGTCTCGCCGTCGAGCAGCTGGACGTGCTGCGGACGGCGCCCGACCTCGGTCGGGTTGACCTGGAAGTGGAGGAAGAAGACGTGCTCGGTGCCGGCGGGAACGCGGCCGAGCTCGAAGGCGATCTTCCCGTCCCGGTTTGCCTCGCGGACGGGCGCCGGGACGATCGTGTTCAGAGTGATCCCCTCGACCCAGCCCGGTTCGAGCAGCAGCGTCGCCGCCTCGATTTCCCGTTCGGCGCGGATCGTGAAGCGCGACATGAAGAAGAGGCCGCTGCGCACCCGCTCCGGCGAATAGACCTCGAGCTCGACACCAGCCGCCGAGGCAGTGTGGGTGTGGGGCCGCTGGCCGAACGCGTTCAGGAGGCCGAGTAGGCAGAGGAGGCCGAGTGCGGCGAGCACCGCCCAGCGGATGAACGGCCGGCGCTCCCGCCCGACCAGGTCGCGGTGTCGCGCAAGCGTGAGCTGATCCGGCGCGGAGGCCACGACGAGGCAGTTCGCCCGACGCGGGAGCTCTCCTACCGGAGGAGGCCGCTACACTAGGCCGTCTCCGAGCGCCCGTAGCTCAGGGGATAGAGCGCTGCCCTGCGGAGGCAGAGGTCGCATGTTCGAATCATGCCGGGCGCACTACGACGCGAACTCGAGCGACGCACCCTCGGGAACCTCGCGGCGGACGTACGCGAGTGCGACTGCCCCGCCGTCGACGGCGGCCGCGCTCGTGATCCGGCCGACGGTCTTGCCCTCGTAGACGAGCTCTGTGTCGGGCGCCGGCAGCTCAGCGAGCTCGAGTACGCGGAGCCCCCGGTTCGCATGACCGCGGTAGTGCAGCCGCGCGATCGGCTCCTGCCCGGGATAGCAGCCCTTGGTGAAGCTGACCGCCCGCTCGGTCAATCCCGCCTCGGCCGGGAGGACGCGGTCGTCGATCTCCTTGCCCCACGCCGGCGTGCCGGCGCGGATGCGGAGCAGCTCCAGCTCATCGGCCGAGACCGTCGGCTCGAGCCCGGCGTCGAGGAGCTCGGCCGCCGGCTCGCCGTAGTCGCCGGTCGGAATCCCTTCGCCGCCGAAGACGACGTGGGAGGTGTGCTCCTCCCGCTCGAGCTCGACCTTCGTCGCGAAGCGCGAGCGAACGAGCTCGGTCCGGACGCGCTCGCCGAGCTCGGGCTCGGTCAGCAGCAAGAAGTCGTCGTGACCGCGGCGGAGGACGACGAGCGGCGCGATCACGCGTGCCTTCGCGGTCAGCAGCAGCGCCTCGCACGACTCGCCGGGGCCGAGCGCGGCGACGTCGTTCGAGACCATGCGGTCGAGGTACTCCTCCGCGGCAGGACCGGAGACGCGGACGAAGGAACGTGGGCGAAACGCGACGCGCATCCCTGGTTACTGTAGAGACGGTGTTCAGGTCGAAAGCGGAAAAGAAGGTGATCGAGGCCGGCTACGACCCCGCGCGGCTCCCGCCGGGCCAGTATCTGACCGAGAAGTGGCCCGTCCTCCACGCCGGCTCCGTGCCGTCGACAGACCTCTCCACCTGGACGTTCGAGGTCTCGGGTGAGGTCGAGAACCCCGTGGCGCTTTCCTGGGACGAGCTGAACGCTCTCCCTCGGACCGAGCACACACAGGACATCCACTGCGTCACGCGCTGGTCGAGGTTCGACATGACGTTCGGCGGGATCCACTGGCGCGAGGTCGAGCAGCTCGTCCGCCCGAAGCAGAGCGCGCGCTTCGCGATCGCGCACTCCGAGCAGGGCTTCACCGCGAACGTGCCGATCTCGTTCCTGCGCGACGAGCACGCGCTGCTGGCGACCCACGCGAACGGCGAGCCGCTCAGCGCCGAGCACGGCTACCCGCTCCGGCTCGTGATTCCCGGCAAGTACTTCTGGAAGAGCGCCAAGTGGCTGCGCGGAATCGAGCTCGCGGCGAGCGACCGGCCCGGCTTCTGGGAGCGCTACGGCTACCACAACGAGGCCGACCCGTTCCGCGAAGAGCGCTACCAATTTTAGTTGCCGAATGGCAGATCACTCGTTTGAGTGACTACAGCGGAGGTAACGAGAGCCGATACCTGGGCTACCCACCTCCCCCTAGTTTCACCCCTCGAAGACCCGGCCCCCACCGGGTCTTCTCTTTGGAACGACGAAGGGCCGGCGCGAGCCGGCCCTTCGTCGTGAAGCTGAAGCCCGGGGGCTTCTTTACATCATGCCGCCCATGCCGCCCATGTCGGGCATGCCGGCGCCGGCGCCCGCCTTCTCGGGGGCCTCGGCGACGATCGCCTCGGTCGTGAGGATGTTCTTGCCGATCGACGCGGCGTTCTGCAGCGCCGAGCGGGTCACCATCGTCGGGTCGATGATCCCGGCCTTGACCAGGTCCTCGACCTCGCCCGTGTCGACGTTCAGGCCCTGGCCCTTGGCGGCCGAGCGAACCTGGTTGACGACGACCGAGCCCTCGAGCCCGGCGTTGTAGGCGAGCTGACGCAGCGGCTCCTCGAGCGCGCGGCGAATGATCTGCGCGCCCGTCTTCTCGTCGCCCTCGAACGTGTCGAGCTTGATCGCATCGACCGCCTGCATCAGCGCAACGCCGCCGCCCGGCACGATGCCCTCCTCGAGGGCGGCGCGGGTGGCCTGGAGCGCGTCCTCGACGCGGTGCTTCTTCTCCTTCATCTCCGTCTCGGTGGCAGCGCCGACCTTGACGACGGCGACGCCGCCGGCCAGCTTCGCGAGCCGCTCCTGGAGCTTCTCGCGGTCGAAGTCGGAGTCGGTGTTCTCGATCTCGGACTTCAGCTGCTTGATCCGGGACTTGATCGCCTCGGCGTCACCGGCACCGTCGATGATCGTCGTCGTGTCCTTCGTGATGACGACGCGGCGGGCGCGGCCGAGCTGCGCGATCTTCGTGTTCTCGAGCTTGAGGCCCATCTCCTCGGTGATCACCTCGGCGCCACTGAGGATCGCAATGTCCTCGAGCATGCGCTTGCGGCGGTCGCCGAAGCCGGGAGCCTTGACCGCGACGGCCGTGAAGGTGCCGCGGAGCTTGTTGACGACGATCGTCGCGAGCGCCTCGCCCTCGACGTCCTCCGACACGATCAGCAGCGGGCGACCCGCCTGGATCACCTGCTCGAGCACGGGCAGAAGGTCCTTGACCGACCCGATCTTCTGGTTCGCGACCAGGATGTACGGGTCGTCGAGCACGGCCTCCATGCGCTCGGCGTCGGTGATCATGTACGGCGAGAGGTAGCCCTTGTCGAACTGCATGCCCTCGGTGAACTCGAGCTCGAGGCCGAATGTCTGGCCCTCCTCGACGTTCACGACGCCGTCCTTGCCGACCTTCTCGATCGCGTCGGCGATCACGTCGCCGATCTCGCGCTCGCGCGCCGAGATCGTGGCGACCCGGGCGATGTCCTCCTTGCCCGAGACCTCCTTCGACTGCTTCTTCAGGTCCTCGACGACGGCCTCGACGGCCGCCTCGATGCCCCGCTTGATCCCCATCGGGTTCGCGCCGGCGGCCACGTTCTTCAGGCCTTCGCGCACGATCGCCTGAGCGAGCACGGTCGCGGTCGTCGTGCCGTCGCCGGCGACGTCGTTGGTCGCCGTGGCGACCTCGCGTACGAGCTGTGCCCCCTGGTTCTCGAACGGGTCCTCGACCTCGATCTCGCGGGCGATGGTGACGCCGTCGTTGGTGATCGTCGGCGCGCCGAACTTCTTGTCCAGCACGACGTAACGGCCCTTCGGGCCGAGCGTCACCTTGACCGCGTCGGCGAGGATGTTGACGCCGCGCTCGAGCGCGCGACGAGCGTCCTCGTTGAACTTGAGCTCCTTGTGAGCCATTTCCGGATTCCTCCTGTACTTCCTAGGCTGTGATTAGACCGCGGCGCGGTCGCCGACGACCTTTGCGAGGACGTCCGACTCGCGCAGAATCAGGACATCGTCGGAGCCGACCTTGATCTCGGTGCCCCCGTACTTGGAGAAGATGATCTCGTCACCCTCCTCGACGTCCATCTTGATGTACTCCCCGTCCTCGTCGCGAGGGCCGGGACCGACCGCGAGGACCTTGCCGCGCTGCGGCTTCTCCTTCGCGGTGTCGGGCAGCACGATGCCGCTGACCGTGATTTCCTCTTCTTCGAGGATCTCGACGATCAGCCGGTCACCAAGAGGCTGCAAATTCATGTGATGCCTCCTCAATCTTCAGACTTTGTGACACTACCTGGCACTCTCACTAGGAGAGTGCCGACGGCATTCTACAGTCTCTCGCGCGCCGTGCAAGCGGGAACCGTCGAGACTCGCGGCGGATTGTCACAAAGTTGCGATGACGCGTGAGTTCTCCGCCGGCGGCGTGCTCGTGCGGCGGCTGCGCGGCCGCTGGTGGCTCGCCGCGATCCGCCCGAACGGGAAGCCGGACGGGGTCTGGGCGCTGCCGAAGGGCCTGATCGACGCCGGCGAGAGCGGTGCCGAGACGGCTCAGCGGGAGGTGGCAGAGGAGACGGGCCTCACCGGCCGGCTCGAGGGGAAGCTCGGCGACGTCCGCTACGTCTACACCCGCGGCGGCGAGCGGATCTTCAAGGTGGTCAGCTTCTTCCTCCTCCGCTACACGAGCGGCCGGATCGGGGAGCTGCCGCCGGGGATGGAGCTCGAGGTGGCGGAGGCGCGCTGGCTGCCGCTCGAGGACGCGCCGCGCCTGCTCGCGTACGGCGGTGAGCGAGAGATGGCTATGAAGGCCCTCTCCTCTCTATGATCGTGCGGCGGTGGCCATGTTCGCGCTCAACTTCTACTCGCCGCTGGTCGCCGACCAGCTGCGCACCCATCGCAAGACGGCGACGATCCGGCTCGGCGACAAGTCGGGCAAGTACAAGAAGGGGATGATCGTGACCGTGCTCGTCGGCGTCCGCTACGGGCAGCGGGAGAAGATCTTCGACGCCGTGATCGACAAGGTCGAGGTGAAGCAGATCAGCGAGCTCTCGCCGCGTGAGATCGAGCACGACAATCCCGAGATCCGCCGGCCCGACGAGATGACCCGCTTCCTCGGCCAGCTCTACAACCGTCCCGTCAGCGAGGACGAGACGGTGACCGTGATCCGCTTCTCGCAGATCATCGGCTCGATGTTCTAGAAGCGCGGCCGTAGGATTGAACGGGAGCGCTGTGACCTCCCCTCCCCGTATGCCGCTGCTCGTGGTCGCCGCCGACGACCCGGCCGAGCGCGGGCTGATCGAGGAGGAGCTCGAGCGGCGCTACGGCTCCGACTACGCGCTCCGCATCTGCACGACCGCCGAGCTGGAGGGCGTCCTCGCCCAGGCCGAGGCGAACGGGGACGACGTCGCCGTCGCGCTCGCCAGTGGCAAGGAAGGAGCCGACCTGCTCGCCCGGATGCGCGGCCGCTTCCCGACCGCCCGTCGCGGCCTGCTCATCCCCTGGCTCGGTTGGAGCCGGCGCGGCGTCGGCGAGCTCGTGCTGCGCAGCATGGCCCGCGGGTGGATCGACCTCTACGTGATCGCGCCGACGCGCCGGCGTGACGAGGTCTTCCACCGCACGATCAGCGAGCTGCTGCAGGAGTCGGAGCGCCTGCGCGGCGAGGGGCCTGCGGGCGCGACCGTCGTCGCCGACGCCCGCTCTGCCCGGGCGCACCAGCTCCGCTCGAGCCTGGCCGGGCTCGGGATCCCCCACCGGACGCTCGCCGCCACAGACGGGGAGGCGGCCGCCGTGACCCTCGCCGACGGCCAGGTGCTGACCGACCCGGACCCCGCGGAGCTGACCCGGGCGCTCGGCTTCCCGACCGAGCTCGACTCGCACGAAGCCGATCTCCTCGTCGTCGGCGCCGGCCCGGCAGGGTTGAGCGCGGCGGTGTACGGCGCCTCCGAGGGCCTGCGCACGACGGTGCTCGACGCCGGCGCCGTGGGCGGGCAGGCCGGGTCGAGCTCGCTGATCCGCAACTACCTCGGGTTTCCACGCGGCCTCGGCGGCGGCGAGCTGGCGCAGCGGGCGTACCAGCAGGCGTGGCTCTTCGGCGCGCAGTTCCGCCTCACCCACCGTGCGACGGCGCTGGAGCCGCGCGACGGCAAGCACATCGTCCGCACCGACAGCGGCGCCGAGATCGCCGCGCGCGCCGTCGTGCTCGCGCTCGGGGTCGAGTACCGGCGGCTCGAAGCTCCGGGCCTGACCGAGCTGGAGGGCGCGGGCGTGTACTACGGCGCCTCGATGTCGGAGGCCCAGGCGCTGGCCGGCGAGGTCGTCTACATCGTCGGCGGCGGCAATTCGGCCGGGCAGGCGGCGCTGCACCTCGCCCGCTACGCCTGCAACGTCAGGATCCTCGTCCGCGGCGAGGGCCTGGCGGCGACGATGTCGCAGTACCTGATCGACACGATCGACAAGGACCCGAACGTGCGGGTGCTGACGCGGACAGAAGTGGCGGCGGGGCTCGGCGACGGCAGGCTCGAGCAGCTGGAGCTGCGCACGCCCGAGGGGACCGAGACCGTCCCCGCGGCCGCGCTGGTCGTCCTGATCGGCGCCCATCCCCACACCGAGTGGCTGCCGGACGAGGTCACGCGCGACGAATGGGGGTACGTCGCCACCGGTCCCGACGCGACCGGCTGGCCGCTCGAGCGCGCGCCGTTGCCGCTCGAGACGAGCCTGCCCGGCGTCTTCGCGGCGGGCGACGTGCGCTCCCGCGCGGTCAAGCGCGTTGCCTCGGCCGCGGGGTCGGGTGCGCTCGCCGTCAGCGACGTGCACACCTATCTCGCCCTGGAGCCTGCCGCCAGATGGCCCGCTCGCCGCTGACGCTCGTCGTCCTGCTGGCACTGCCGCTGGTCGGGCTCACGATCCTGCTCGCGGCTCCCGACACGGACGTGCACTGGGAGCACCACCCGTCTCACTTCTGGCTCGTGCTCCTCACCGCCGGCCTGAACGCCATCCTGGCCTACGCGACCGGCGTCGCGGCGCGACGACGCGGCGACCGGCGCGTCCACCTCGTCTCGCTCTCCTTCCTCGCGGCCTCGGGATTTCTCGCGCTGCATGCGCTCGCCACGCCCGGAGTCCTGCTCGACAAGCCGAACCTCGGCTTCGTGATCGCGACGCCGGTCGGACTCGTGCTCGCCGGCGCACTGGCGGCGCTGTCCGCGATCGACAGCGAGCCGATTCAGCCCAAGTACCTCGAGCGGGCGCTGCTCATCCTGCTGGCTCTCTGGGCGATCGTCTGTCTCGCGTTCTTCCCTGAAGTCGACGACTCGGTTGTCCCGAGGCGGCTGTCCTTTCCGATGGTCGCGCTCTCGATCGTCGGCGTCGCCTTCTACACGTACGCGGTCGTCCGCTACCTCAACCTCTATCGGGAGCGGCGCTCGCGGCTCGTGCTCGGCTTCACGGTCGCGTTCGTCCTCCTCGCCGAGGCGATGGTCGCGGTCGCGCTCGGCCGCAACTGGCAGGCGTCGTGGTGGGAGTGGCACGTGCTGATGCTGCTCGCCTTCGGCGTGATCGCCGTGATGGCGCACCAGGAGGGCTCCGAAGAGCGCTTCGGCCGCCTCTACGTCGACCGAGACGCGCAGCCCGTGACGGTGCTCTTCGCCGACCTGAAGGGCTTCACGTCATTCTCCGAGCACCATGAGCCGGCCACCGTCTCGAGGATGCTCGACTCGCTCTTCGGGGCGGCGATCCCAGCGATCGAGCGCCACCAAGGCGTCGTCGACCGCCTGATCGGCGACGCCGTCTTCGCCACCTTCGAGGGCGACAACCACGCCGAACGCGCCGCCCGGGCCGCGCTCGCGCTGCAGGAGGAGACGGGAGCTCTGGCGGCCGCGCATCCCGACTGGCCCCGCTTCCGCGCCGGCCTGAACACGGGAGAGGCATCGGTCGGGGTACTCGGGACCGGCAGCGGCCGGACCTACAGCGCGATCGGCGACACGGTCAATCTCGGCTCCCGGATCGAGGGACTGGCGCCGGCCGGCGGTGTCGCGATCAGCGCCGAGACCGCGAAGCAGCTCTGGGGCGCCGAGACCGAGCCGCTCGTGACGGTGCAGGTGAAGGGCCGCGACGAGCCGGTCGAAGTGCTGCTGCTGCGCCGGCTGCCGCCGGGCTAGCGGCCGGGCTTGCGAATCCGGACGCCGAGCACCTCGGGCGGCCGCACCGAAGCGCCGCACTCCTCGCAGTCGACCGCGAAGGCGGACGGGAACGGCGCCGAGCATTCGGGGCAGCGGTGCCGCGTCTCGCCGCCGCAGTGCGGACACGCATCCGGCAGGTCGGCCTCGCCTTCGAGGAAGTAGCGCCAGACCGAGCCGCAGGCGAGGCAGAAGCAGGTGTAGTCGCCGAGCGTCTTGCGGCGCTCTTCCTGGATCCAGTTCCGCTTCGGCTTCACCATGGCCCCGTCACTGTAGTCGGAGCGAATTCGGCCGCCTGATGACCGAGATGGCCGCTTAGCGGCTCTGAAGCGCGTCGAGCGCCACTCCGAGCGCGACCGCGAGGCGGCGGTCGATCGTCCGCTCGGGGTCGCCGGAGAGGTCGAGCGTGTAGCGGTCGCGCACGCCGATCGGTCGCGTGAAGTCGCCCAGCTGCTGCCCGCCGCGGTCGATCCGGAAGTGGAAGAGGATCGGGACGAACTCGCCGTACGGGACCAAGTCGGCGACGCGGCGGGCGATGGCGACGAGCATCGAGCGCTCCTGCGCGACCCCGACCTCCTGCTCGCCCGCATCGAGGATCCGCCACGTCGAACGGAGCAGCGACTTGCCGAAGACCTTCTCGAGCACGCCGATCCGCTCGCCGGCCGGCGTGGTCACGTCGTAGCGACCGCCGATCTCCATCATCGAGCGCGCCTTGATCCGGAAGAGCTCCTCGGTCTCGTCCTCGTGGGCGAAGAAGCGGATGTCCTCCTTCATCGCCATCCGCTTCTGCCGCACGAACGCGACCGGCAGCCCGCGCGACGAAATCCGGTACAGGTTCACCATCGGCCTGATCAGCTGCTCGATCTCGAATCGATCGGCGTCGAAGACGGTGCTCACCCGCTCCATCCTATGTACGTCGATAAAGTGCACCCGTCGTTCAACCGCGGGGGTATGACGCATGGCCGTACGTGAGGCGGAGCCGGTCGGCTCGCTGAGTGAAGTACGCGAGGCAGGCCTCGACCGCGAGGACCTGCTCGGCGTCTACCGCAATCTGCTCGTCACCCGCGGGATCGAGGAGCGGGGACACATCCTCTACAAGCAGGGGAAGATTCCCGGGTCGTTCTACACCGGCCGCGGCAACGAGGGTGCCGCCGTCGGCGTCGCGACCGCGATGGGCCCGAACGACGTCGGCACGCCGCTCCACCGCGACATGGGCGTCCATGTCACCCGCGGCGTCGAGCCGTGGCGGATCTTCGCCCAGTACATGGGCCGCGAGGACGGGCCGACGCGGGGCCGGGACGGCAACGTCCACATGGCCGACGCGCGCCTCGGGATGATCGCGATGGTCAGCCATCTGCCGGCGATGATGCCGGTGGCGGTCGGCTGCGCGCTCGCGTTCCGCATCCGCGACGAGAAGCGGGTCGCCGTCGGCTGGTCGGGTGAGGGCGCGATGGCCCGGGGCGACGCGCACGAGGCGATGAACTTCGCCGGCGTCCGCCAGCTCCCCGTCGTCTTCATCTGCGACAACAACCAGTGGGCGTATTCGACGCCGACGCACCTCGGCTACGCGGTCGAACATCTCGCCGACCGCGCCGCGGCCTACGGCTTCGAAGGCGTCGTCGTCGACGGCACGGACGTGCTCGCGGTCTACCGCGAGGCGAAGGCAGCGATCGAGAAGGCGCGCAACGGCGGCGGCCCGACGCTGCTCGAGCTGAAGACGCTGCGGATGGAGGGGCACGCCGTCCACGACGACGCGTTCTACGTCCCCAAGGAGCTGTTCGAGGAGTGGGCCAAGAACGACCCGATCGAGCGCTTCCGCGCCTGGCTGCGCGACAACGCCGAGCTGACGGGCGAGGAAGAGGAAGAGATCTCGGCGCGCGTGAAGAAGCTCCTGAACGATGCACTCAACCAAGCGGAAGAGTCGCCGCTGCCAGACCCGAGCACGCTGATGGAGGGCGTCTACGCGACACCCGAGGACCTCGACACGCCCCACCACAAGTAATGGCCGAGAAGACCTACCTCCAGGCGATCAGCGACGGGCTCCGGCAGGAGATGCGCCGCGACGACCGCGTCTTCGTGATCGGCGAGGACGTCGGCGTCTACGGCGGCGCCTTCAAGGTGACGCTCGGCTTCCAGGAGGAGTTCGGCCCCTGGCGCGTGCTCGACGCGCCACTCGCCGAGACGGCGATCCTCGGCGCTGCCACGGGCGCCTCGATGATGGGCATGCGCCCGGTCGCCGAGATGCAGTTCGCCGACTTCATCTCCTGCGGCTGGGACCACCTCGTCACGGTCGCCGCCAAGCAGCGCTTCCGCGTCGGCACGCCGGTGCCGATCGTCGTCCGGCTCCCGTCCGGCGGCGGCTTCTCCGGCGGGCCCTTCCACTCGCAGAACCCGGAGAGCTCGTTCGCGCACATCCCCGGCCTCAAGTGCCTCTGCCCGGCTACGCCGGAAGACGCGAAGGGCCTGCTCGTCGCCGCGATCGAGGATCCCAACCCCGTTCTTTTCTTCGAGCACAAGCATCTCTACCGGCGGATCAAGGCAGACGTGCCCGACGAGCGCTACGTGACACCGATCGGGAAGGCGCGCACCCACGTCGAGGGCGACGACGTCTCCGTGATCACGTGGGGTGCGATGGTCTACACGGCGGAAGAGGCCGCGAAGCAGCTCGACGCGGACGGCGTCTCGGTCGAGGTGATCGACCTGCGCACCGTGATGCCCTGGGACAAGGAAGCGGTGCTGGAGAGCGTGCGCAAGACCTCGAAGGTGATCGTGCTGCACGAGGACAACCGCACCGGCGGCTTCGGCGGCGAGATCGCGGCCACGATCGCAGAGGAGGCGTTCGAGGACCTCGACGCGCCAGTGAAGCGGATCGCCGCGCCGGACTGCCCGGTCCCATTCTCGCCCGTGCTCGAGAAGGCCTTCATCCCGCAGGTCGAGGATGTCGTGCAGGGACTCAGAGAGCTGGCGGAGTACTGATCTTGTTGGCGCAGGATGAGCATCCGCAGGAGCGAATGCTCATCGCGCGAAGACCCCTAAAGGGGCCGCTCCGCGGCCCAAATACGATCTCAGGTCAGGTTTGAGGAGATAGCGATGTCCACGGGAACGCAGACCGAAGTCGTCATGCCCCAGATGGGCGTGTCCGTGTCCGAGGGGACGATCACGAAGTGGCTCAAGTCCGAGGGCGAGCACATCGGGCGGGACGAGCCGCTGCTCGAGATCTCGACCGACAAGGTCGACACCGAGGTGCCGAGCCCCGCCGAGGGTGTCGTCGCTCAGATCCTCGTCCAGGAGGGCGAGACGGTCGAGGTCGGGACCGTGCTCGCGGTGATCGCGCCTGAGGGCGCTGCTCCCGCCGCTGCCCCCGAGGCTCCGCCCGAGCCCGCCACCCAGGTCGCCGCCGACGCATCTGAGGCGGCCGCGACCGAGACGGCAGAGCCAACCGCTCCGACGCCTCCGCCCGCCGCAGCTCCGGCCGCCGCTCCAGAGTCCGGCAACGGCCGCACGTTCGTCTCTCCCGTCGTCGCCCGAATCGCCTCCGAGCACGGCGTCGATCCGAACGCGGTCCAGGGCACCGGCACCGGCGGCCGCGTGACGAAGAAGGACATCCTCGCGTTCGTGGAGGGCGGCGGCCAGGCGGCAGCCGCTCCGCCTGCAGCACAGCCCGCGCCGCCCGCGGCGGAGCCCGCACCTCCCGCTCCGGCTCCTGCCGAGCCTACGCCGGCACCCGCCGCCCAGGCGCCCCCTGCGCCTCCGGCCCCTGCTCCCGTGCAGCCCGCGCCGGCTGCGCAGGCGCCGCCGCCCGCTCCGGCCGCAGCTCCGGCTCCGGTCGCGAGTGCCGAGCCGGAGCCCGGCGAGTCCGTCGAGCCGATGTCCGCGATGCGAAAGGGCATCGCCGAGCACATGCGCCGCTCGCTCGACACGTCCGCCCACGTCACGAGTGCGATCGAGGTCGACATGTCGAAGGTCGTCGCGATCCGGAGGAAGCTGAAGCAGGAGTACGAGCAGGCCTACGGCGTCAACCCGACCTATCTCTCCTTCGTTGCCCGCGCGACCATCGAGACGCTGCGCGAGTATCCGTGGATCAACGGCGAGATCCGCGGCGACAAGATCGTCACGCGCAACTACGTCAACCTCGGCTTCGCAGTCGAGCTCGCCGACGGCAAGGGCCTGATCGTGCCCGTGCTCAAGCACACCGAGGGCCTGAACCTGCTCGGCCTCGCCCGCGGCGTCGCCGACATCGCCAAGCGCGCCCGCGAGAAGAAGCTCATGCCCGACGACGTCCAGGGCGGCACGTTCACGATCACGAACCCCGGTGGCTACGGCACCTTCCACGGCACGCCCGTGATCAGCCAGCCGCAGGCGGGCATCCTGGGGACGTATGCGGTCGTGAAGAGGCCGTGGGTCGTGACGGACGAGCTCGGCCAGGACGTGATCGCGATCCGGCCGATCATGAACCTCACGCTCACGTACGACCATCGCCTGGTCGACGGGGCGCTCGCCGGCCGCTTCCTCAGCTCGCTGCGTGAGAAGCTCGAGAACTGGGGCGAGTCCGACTATTAGCCTCGCCTGGGACGAGCCGGACTGGCTCTCCCGTGCAACGGCCTGGATCGACGCCAACGTCGAGCGGACCGGCGACGTCGAGCTCGTCCTCGCCCGAGCCTGGTCGGCAGTCGTACGTGTGCCGACTGCCGGGGGCGACGTCTGGTTCAAGGAGGATCCGCCCGCACTCGCGTTCGAGCCGGCGCTGACCGAGCTCCTGGCGCGCCGGCGACCCGAGCTGCTGCCGGAGGTGATCGCCGCGGACGGGCCCCGGCTTCTGACCCGCGACGCCGGCCGCCGACTTCGCGCGCAGCTCGACGACGGGATGCCCGCGCCGTCGTGGCCTGAGCTGCTCGCGCTCTCCGCCGAGCTACAGATCGAGCTCGCAGACGCTGTCCCGCAGGCGCTCGCTCTCGGGACCCCGGACGTCCGCCCGGAGCTCCTGGGCGAGCTCTCCGCGAAGCTCCCCGGCGGCGACGCGCGTGCGGAGCGTGTTCGCCGGGCGGTCGACGGGCTGGGCGACGCGGTCGAGCCCACCGTCGTCCACACCGAGGCGCACGACGGCAACCTCTTCGTGCGCGACGGCCGAGTGCGGCTGCTCGACTGGGCCGAGGCCGTCGTCTCCCACCCCTTCGTCGGCACGGTGCTGCCGCTCCGCTTCGCGGCCGAGCGAACCGGCGCGTCTCCCGGCTCGGTCGAGGTCGAGCGCCTCCGCGACGCCTACCTGGAGCCGTTCACCCACGCCGCGCCGCTGAGCGAGCTCCGGGACGCCTTCGCGCACGGCTACCTGCTCGGCACGCTCGTCCGCGCGATCACCTGGGACGCCCTGGCCGCGCCGCGCGACGTCGCGATCGCGCTGGGCGATCCTGTGCCCGCGTGGCTCGGGCTGTTCGACGGCGTCGCCGCCGGCACGACTACCCTTGGAGACGCATGAAGGGCGCGTACGTGATGAATCTCGGCCTCGTCCCCTACGAGGAGGCGTGGGAGCTCCAGCGCTCGCTCGCCGGGGCCGTCTCCCGGGGAGCGATCCCGGACACGATCCTGCTGCTCGAGCACCCGCCGACGGTCACGACCGGCCGCCGCACCGAGGAGGGCGAGCTGCACATTCCCGAGGGCGCCGAGGTCGAGATCGTCGAGACCGACAGAGGCGGCAAGTCGACGTTCCACGGGCCGGGGCAGCTCGTCTGCTATCCGATCTTCGACCTGAAGCGGCACGGGCAGGACGTCAAGCGCTACTGCCGCGACCTCGAGGAGGCGCTGATCTCGACTCTGGCGAAGCTCGGCGTCGAAGGCGAGCGGATCGACGGCCTCACCGGCGTCTGGCTGACCAAGCCGCCCCGAAAGATCGCCTCGATCGGGATCCACATCGCCAAGTGGGTGACGACGCACGGCTACGCGCTCAACGTCGACATGGATCCGGCGCCGTTCACGCAGTGGATCACTGCCTGCGGGCTCGAGGACGCCGCGTTCACGACGATCGCGACTGAGCTCGGCCGCCCGGTGACCGTGGACGAGGTGCGCGGGCCGGCGCTCGAAGCCCTGGCGGAGGTCTTCGAGCTCGAGCTCGAGGAGCTCCCCGCCGAGGGCCTGCACGGCCTCTGGCCGCAGCCGGTGCACGTGCAGCTCGCAGAGCGATGAGCCTCGAGATCCGGCCGTTCCCGCGGCCCGACTGGAGCCCGCTTCCAGGTGCCGTCGGCGACGGCTCCGGCTTCACGTCCGTCGGGGCGGAGGCCGTACCCATCACCGCAGGGCAAGAGGTGCGCTGGCCGGAGGGAGCGCTGCACCGGCTGTGGACCGAGGACTCGACGATGACCACGCTCATGGTGGAGGGTTGGACCGCAGCCTGAGCTCCGCGGGCGCATCTAGACTCGAAGCCATGGAGACGTCGCTTCCCGTGGCCGAGCGCCCGCGCCGGCCGGAGTGGATGAAGGTCCGCGCGCCGAGCGCCGACGGGCACTTCTACGACGTCAAGAAGCTCCTGCACGGCCTCTCGCTGAACACCGTCTGCGAGGAGGCCCGCTGCCCGAACATCTCCGAGTGCTGGGGCCGCGGCACCGCGACGTTCCAGATCCTCGGCGAGACGTGCACCCGCGCCTGCCGCTACTGCTACGTCCACTCGGGCAAGCCCGAGCACGCGCCCGACCCGCTCGAGCCGCTCCGCGTCGGCCAGGCGGCAGCGCAGATGGCGTTGAAGCACGTCGTCGTCACGTCCGTCGACCGCGACGACGTTCCCGACCGGGGCGCGCGCCACTTCGCCGCCACGATCCGCGCGATCAAGATGAAGCTGCCGGACGCGAGCGTCGAGGTGCTCACGCCCGACTTCCTCGGCGTCGAGGAGGAAGCGCTCCACACCGTCCTCGCGGCCCGCCCGGAGGTCTTCAACCACAACATCGAGACCGTGCGCCGCCTGCACCGGAACATGCGCGGCGCGAAGGCGAGCTACGACAAGGCGCTGTGGCTGCTCGCCCGCGCGAAAGAGCTCGGCGACTACCCGCTGCTGACGAAGTCGGGGATCATCGTCGGCCTCGGCGAGACGAACGACGAGGTGGTCGAGACGATGCGCGACCTGCGCTCGCACGGCGTCGACGTCGTCACGATCGGCCAGTACCTGCAGCCGAGCCCGAAGCATGCGGCGATCGACCGTTGGGTGCACCCGGACGAGTTCAAGTGGATGCGGGAACAGGGTGAGGCGCTCGGCTTCGGCTCCGTCTTCGCAGGCCCGCTCGTCCGCTCGAGCTACCGCGCAGACGAGCAGCGCCACGCCGCTGAGAGCGGACGTGGCGCTGTCGCCTACTAGCGTCTACGGACCGCCGACGAACCCGTAGATGTTCATGTCGAGCCCGCCCGCATCGGGGCAGGTGTCGGCGCTCCAGGCGCCGTTTGCAAACGTCCGGCACTGCAGGACGTCGAAGCCGTCGGTGCCGTTCCCGTCCGTGTAGCGCGGGTCGGTGCCGACGACGACGTCCTGACCGCTCGGCCATGCCATCAGCACGTTCGAAGCCGACGCGGAGACGTAGTTGTAGTCGCCGAAGAACGGGACGTCGCGGTTGCCGAACTGCTCGTAGTTGAGCGCGTAGCTGACGCCGGAGACCTTCTGGTGGCTCCAGCTCGCGCCGCCGTCCGACGAGCGCGAGTAGAACGTCTCGACACCCTGATTCGTGTGCGTCGAGCCGACCGCCCCGCCGACCCACCGGTTGGAGAACGGCACGGTTCTGAAGTCGCCGGCCGTCCCGGGCGGTCCGGTCGCCGTGTCGCTGCGCGTGTCGTGGTAGACGACGTGGAGCTTCCCGGCGTAGGCGTCCATGTCGCTGTAGAACTGGTGACCCTTCGGCTGGGGGTTCACTCGTGAGACGTCCCAGCTGCCGCCACCGTTCGTGGTCTTGACGAGGTAGGTCGACGCCTGGCTCCCGACCCCGTCGGTGATCGTGGAGTAGCTGGTCCCGGTCGGGGTCGCCGTTCCGGGGACGGTGGCGTCCACGAGTGCGTACGCCGCGTCCGGATCCGCTCCCGGCGTCGGGTCTGCCGAGATGTGGACGCTCGAGGAAGCTCGGCCGAACACGTAACCCGACGTGCACTCGAACGGCCCATCCCCACAATCCCGAGCGTTGACCCTCGGCTCCGGGCTCGCGCAGCGGCCGAGCGTGCCGTCACCGGCCAAGCACGCTTCGTAGCCGGCCCGCCCGAACGCAGCAGGGTCACCGGCCGTGTCGCCCATGTCCCAGTGGACGAACTCGTGCGCGATCGCCGGCTTGGTGAAGGAGCGGCCGCCGTTGTCGGAGTAGACGTACGCGACTGCGTCGTTCTGAGCCTGTCCCTGGCTCGGCTTGAACTCGAACTGGCGCCAGGCGACCCAAACGCGGCCGCTGCTGCCGACGGCGATGTCGCAGAACTGGCTCCCGTGCACGGACTCGGAAATCTTCATCCGGTTCGAGAACGTGCGGCCGCCGTCAGTCGAACGTGAGAAGAAAACGCCGTTGTTCGGCCCACTGGCGGTGAATTGCGCCCAGCAGACATAGACGTTTCCGGTCGTGGCAGCGTTCTGGCTCCGGTCGACCTCGATCATCACCTTGTCGTGGAAGAGACCGAGGAAGATCGGACTTGGGGTGCCGCGTGCCACGATCGCCGTGTGCTGGTGGTCGGGCATGGCGCCCGCCACCCAGCTGTAGCGCGCGACCCAGATCGAGCCGTTCGCGGGCCTGACCCGGTTGAAGGCGATCCCGCCGTAGTAGACGTTGCCGAACCGGTCCCACGCCTGCACCGGGTCGCCGGCGGCGAGGGCGAGCCCGTGCAGCGGCGAGGCCTGTCCCTCGGCGGTGGTGTCCAGCGGGTAGCCGGGCAGCAGGCTGTTCGTCCAGCTCGACCCGTTGTCGGAGCTGAAGTAGAAGCCGGCCCACGCGTCGCCGTTCGTCGGCGTCGTGCAGTAGTCGTTCGCGCCGGCGGTCATCTTGGCGGGCTGCGTCGGGTTGACCGCAGCCGTCGGCTCGTTCTGCTGCCGGTTGTTCGTCGAGCACGCGATGGTGGTCGCGTCCTGGCCACCCTCGTGGGTGACGTACTGCCTGTCCGTGATCTTCACGTCGCCGAGCGACGGCGCCGCAAGCGCGAGCGCCGTGAGCGCCGCGCCGAACAGGCAAAGGAACCGAGTACGGAGCACGTACTCCCCCTTCCCTCGTGCCGCCCCCCTCAGGCGGCGTCGGCGGGACCATAACCCGGCGTAGACGTTGACGCGGCGGCAGCATCGCTGACTCTGGTTGACCCCCTTCCGGGGGGTCAAAACGCCGTCTCCGCGTGGCTTCATTTGAGGCAGGAGGAAGAGATGCGCGTTGTCGCCGCCGCCGTGCTGACGCTGGTGCTCGCCGCCCCCGCACCTGGGGCGCCGTCGCCGCGCCGCGCGTCACTGCAACTCGAGTCGCTCGCCCCGCTCGTCGTCAGCGGGAGGCAGTTCGGCGCGCGCGAACCGGTGCTCGTCACCTATCTCGCCGCCGACGCGACCCGCCGGGTGGGGGTGAGGGCCAAGCGGGACGGAGCTTTTCGCGCTGCGTTCGACGTCCGTCTCGACCGCTGCGCGGCGTTCACCGTGCGCGCCGCCGGCGTGCGCGGCAGCCGGGCGGTGCTCCAGGTCGAGCCGGCCTGCAAGAAGGGCAAGGGCCCGCCGAAGCGGGCCCCTGCGATCGTGCTCGAGGAACGACGGGCCTAGCCGGCGTCGACCCGGTTCGGATTCGTGATCCAGCTCAGGACCTCCGGCCGGTCGAGCCGGTAGGAGAAGTCCTGGCCCTTGCACTGTCCGTTCTGGCCGAACGAGGTGACGGCGGCGATCACGTTCGTGTCGTAGAAGAAGACCGGCCCGCCCGAGTCGCCGTTGCACGTCCCGCCCTTGCCCTGCGATGCGTTTGCCGTCGTCTTCAGGTTGAACTCGGTGATCGGCGCCTCGTTGTTGATCGCGTACGAGTTCGCCATCAGCCGCTTGCGGAACGAGACCGGACGCGGATCCTGGTCGGAGAGGCCATAGCCGCTGACCGTGAAGCGCGCTGCCTGCTTCTTGTTCCCGGCGGCCGCGATGTAGCGGTCGATCGCGCCGGCGGTCGGCAGGATGCTGAAGCCGTTCGCGGGTGTCACCGGCTGGTCGAGGACGACGACGCCGGCGTCCTTCGTCTCCGGGAAGCCTGCGAGGAAGCCGTAGTTGTCGGCCCGGTGGAAGGTGATCCCGCCCGCATAGGGATACCCGGTCGTCGGGTCGCCGCCCCGGCCACCGAACGCGTTCGGGTCGTAGTTCGGGGCGGCCGACTGCTGGAAGTAGATCCGGCCCTCGTTGACGCCGGTGGTGCAGTGGCCGGCCGTGACGACGACCGTCGGCGAGATCAGCGTCCCCGAGCAGCGGTGGCTGAACGGGTCCTCGCCTGCCGGTGTGTTCGGCGTGTAGAAGACGAGCAGGCCGACGTTGTCGTGGACGAAGTCGTCGGCGTAGTTGCCGGTGATCGCCCCGGCCGAGCCGACGAAGGCCACCAACGCGGCGGCGATCGCTGCGAGCAGCATGAAGCGCTTCAGCATTCCTCTCCCCTTGAGTTGATTGCAAAGTGCGTTTGCAACCTTACTCACGGTTCAGCGGAATGTCTACTGGTGCGGCTTCGCCATCCTGCGGTAGTCGAGCGCCTCGTCGAGCGTCGCGTCGTCGACGCCCTCGTCCCTCGCGACCTCGCGCAGCGAGCGCCCCGACGCGGCCGCCTTCTTGACGATCTCGGACGCCTTGTCGTAGCCGATGTGCGGGTTGAGCGCGGTCGCGGCGGACAGGGTCAGCTCCGCGTACGCCTCGTTCTGCTCCCGGTTCGCCTCGATCCCGTCGACGCACTTCTCCGCGAGCAGGCGCGACGCCGAGGCGAGCAGCTTGATCGAGCCGAGCAGGTTGCGGGCCATCATCGGGATGAAGACGTTGAGCTCGAAATGCCCCTGGAGCCCGCCGACGGTGATCGCCTGGTCGTTGCCGATCACCTGCGCAGCGACCTGGGTCACCACCTCGGGGATGACCGGATTCACCTTGCCGGGCATGATCGAGCTGCCCTTCTGCAGCTCGGGCAGGAAGATCTCGGAGAGGCCGGCACGCGGGCCGGAGCCCATCAGGCGGAGGTCGTTCGCGATCTTCGTCAGGCTGACGGCGACGACTTTCAGCGCGCCGGAGGCCTCGACGAGGCCGTCGCGGGCGGCCTGCGACTCGAAGGGGTCGGCGGGCGGCGAGATGTGGAGACCGGTCTCGGCCGTGAGCAGCTCGCGCACCTTGGCGGCGAAGTCGGGATGCGTGTTGAGCCCGGTTCCGACCGCGGTGCCGCCGAGCGGAATCTGACCGAGCCGCTTGCGGCTGTCCCGCACGCGTTCGATCCCCTCGCGCACCTGCGCGGCATAGCCGCCGAACTCCTGGCCGAGCGTCACGGGGACGGCGTCCATCAGGTGCGTGCGGCCGGACTTGACGACGTCGTCGAACGCCTTCGCCTTCGCCTCGAGCGAGGCGGCCAGCGTCTCGAGGGCGGGCAGCAGGTCGTGCTCGAGCTCGCCGAGAGCGGCCAGGTGGACGGCGGAGGGGAAGACGTCGTTCGAGCTCTGGCCCATGTTGACGTCGTCGTTCGCGTGGACGTCCTCGCCGGCGAGCGAGGCGATCACCTCGTTCGCATTCATGTTCGAACTCGTGCCGGAGCCGGTCTGGAAGACGTCGATCGGAAACTGGTCGTCGTGCTCGCCCTGGGCGATCGCGTCGCCGGCAGCAGCGATGCGCTCGGCCTTCTCCGCGTCGAGCAGGCCGAGCTCGGCGTTCGCGCGCGCCGCCGCAGCCTTGATCCTGCCCAGCCAGCGCGCCACCGGGACCGGAATCGGCTCGCCGGAGACGGGGAAGTTGGCGACGGCCTTGCGCGTCTCGCCGCCCCACAGCTCCCGCTGGATCTCGGTGCTCACGGGGGCGAAGTGTACCCGCGCCCGAACGCTGCCCTGAGCGCCTCGGCGGGTGCGCCGCGCTCGCTGTAGCGGGACGTTCCCGCCTCGCGCAGCTCCTCCGCGCTCGTGAGCAGCGCGCCGTAGGCCGACCGCGCCAGAGCGCCTCCGGTCGAGACACGGCGAACGCCGACGGAGCCCAGCTCGGAGACGCTCGGGCCGTTCGGGAGGGCGAGCACGTTCACCGGAACGCCGACCTCGTCGACGACGCGCGCGATCGAGCCGAGGTCGGCGAGGCCGGGCGCGTAGACGACGTCGGCGCCGGCATCGCGATACGCGAGCAGGCGGGCGATCGTGTCGTCGAGGTCGTCGACGCCGTGAAGGTGGTTCTCCGCCCTTGCGGTGAGCACGAGCGGACCTTCGGCCGCAATCGCCACTCGCTCAGCGGCCACCTCGAGCGCCTCGATCTCTTGCGTCGCCGGATCGAAGTCCTCGATCGAGCAGCCGGCCGCGCCGGCGTCGGCGAGCAGGCGAACCGTCTCGGCGACGCCACCCGGCTCATCCGGAAAGCAGCGTTCGCTGTCGACGTTGAGCGGTAGCGGCGTCGCGGCTGCCACCATGGCGACGTGCGCCACGAGCTCGTCTCGCGTCACCTGCATGTCGAGCTTGCCGAGCGACCAGGCCAGCCCCGCGCTCGTCGTCGCGAGCGCCTCGAAGCCCATCGCTGCGAGCAGCTTGGCCGAGCCGACGTCCCACGGGTTCGGCATCACGAAGATCCCGTCGGCGTGCAGCGCGCGAAATCGGTCCCGTCGCTCGCTCATAGCCGCAGCGTAGACGCCGCTAGACTGGTCGGCCGAGGCGAGGTAGCTCAGTTGGTAGAGCACACGGCTGAAAACCGTGGTGTCGCCGGTTCAAGTCCGGCCCTCGCCATTGCTCCCAGCCGCAGTGAGTAGGTTTCGCCTGTGGCTGCAGGCAAGCAGGTCGCGATCATCGGCGCGGCGCTCGATCTCGGCGCGGGCAGGCGCGGCGTCGACATGGGGCCGTCCGCGATCCGCTATGCGGGCCTGAACGACCGCCTGGACGGCCTCGGCTACGACGTGCTCGACTGGGGCGACGTCGAGACCGCCGTGCTCGAGGCGACCGAGGAGACGGACGAGACCGCGCGCTACCTGCCCGAGATCAAGGCCGCCTGCGGCCGCGTCGCGCGGCTCGTGAGCCTCGCGCTCGACCAAGGCTCGCTCCCGCTCGTTCTCGGGGGTGACCACTCCGTCGCGCTGGGGACGCTCGGCGGGCTCGCGCGCACGAACGGCGTCGGCGGCGTGCTCTGGATCGACGCCCACAGCGACCTGAACACGCCTGAGACCTCGCCGAGCGGCAACGTCCATGGAATGCCGCTCGCCGCAGCGATCGGCCTCGGCCGACGAACGCTTCCAGAGCGACGCGTGGGCGCTGCCCGCGGTCGAGCCGGAGCGGGTCGCGCTCGTCGGGCTGCGCTCGGTCGACGCCCGCGAGCGCGAGCGAATCCGCGAGCTCGGGATCAGGGCGTACACGATGAGCGACATCGACCGGATCGGGATCGAGCGCGCGATCCGGGAGTCGCTGGTGCACATCGCGGGGCCGGGCTTCGTCCACGTCTCGCTGGACATGGACGCGCTCGACCCGGAAGTCGCGCCGGGCGTCGGCACGCCCGTCCGCGGCGGGCTCTCCTACCGGGAGGCGCACCTCGCGCTCGAGCTCGTGGCCGAGTCGGGCCTTGCAGGCTCGCTCGAGGTCGTCGAGGTGAATCCGATCCTCGACCGCGAGAATGCCACCGCCGCGCTCGCCGTCGAGCTCGTCGCGAGCGCGCTCGGCAAGACGATCCTCTAACGAGGTGCCGCAGGGAGCTCAGGAGCTGATGCTGGTCCAGAGGTCGTGCGCCCCGTCGGGACTGGCCGCCTCGAAGTAGAACCGGGTCGACCCGTCGGGCAGCTGCGCGGCGGCCGCGTAACGGAGCGCGCCGTCCGAGTACGGCGACGCCGCAGCCGGACCGTTCGGGTCCGCGGCGAGCACCCCGTTTCGGGACCTCGCGATCCCGGTCTTCTCGAACCAGTTCTCCTCGGCGTTTGCACGGCCGTCGTACAACACGACCAGCGGCTCCGTACTCACGACGGTCGTCATCCGCGTGCCGCGCCGATCCCACGTGCCCGGTGTGGGACGAAGCACGTCGCCGTGCCACTCCCACGACAACCCGTCGCCGCCGGTGGCGTAGGCCGTCGTCATCCGATCTTCCTCGCCCGGTTCCGTCAGTGGATGACAGCAGATCCATGCCCGCCAGGCACCTCCCCCGCTGACCTCCACGATCGGATCCTTCACGGCGAGCGCGGCCGAGCCGGGAAACACGACGGTTCTCTCGCCGGCCGGCAGCCCCGACGGATCGTCCGCGTCGATCGCCTCGATCCACCAGTGCTTGGACTCAGGTGTGGCGCAACAGACGTACAACCGCCAGCCGCCCTGCGGTCGCCGGACGAGGCAGGGGCGCTCGAAGGAGTCGGTCCCGAATGCCGTCCCGCTCGATCCTTGCGATCGTCGCGAAACTCTCGCCGTCCTCGGAGCGGGCCACCACGGTCTCGACGCCGCGGGTCTCGGCGCCCTCAGGACCGGTTGCGCGGCGCACGCGGTAGCTCAGCCAGTAGAGGCCGTCGTCGAGGAGCGCGTGTGGCGCGCCGGCCCAGTTGCCGGGACCTCGCTCCGGTGCCGAGACGACCACGCGCCCCTCCTCCACCGACGGCAGTGGCGCGGCCGGGGGCACGCCGGACTCGACCTAGCTCGCGGTCGTGACCAGCGAGAGGCCGGGAAGGTCGTAGCCCTCGCCCGCGCGGAACGGCTCGATCCGAGCCTTGGCCGCCTCGTCCACCTCGGCTCGCGTCCCGTCGTCGAGCCCCTCGAGCACTCCCCGCATCACCGCGGCGAGTGACGAGACGACGCGGCGGTACTCCTCCCAGTTGCCTGCCCGGAAGGCAACGGGCACCTCGGTCACCGCCACGTCGTCGAACCCTGCGGCGCGGACGAGTTGCTCGATCCGCTCCGGCTCGCCGAGCGAGAACTGGCCGGGCTCGTCCGGCCTGGGCGGCTCCATCAGACCGCGTTCGATCAGCACCGGGCCGTACGCGGTCGCCCACGGATTCCGCTTCGCGGGCGCCCACGTCGCGAACGCGAGCCGGCCGCCCGGCCGGAGCACACGGCGTGTCTCGCGCAGCGCGAGCGCCGGGTCGGGCACGAGCATGTAGCCGAAGCGGGAGACCACCCCGTCGACGCTGTCGTCGGGGAGGTCGATCGCCTGCATGTCCATGACGCGGTGCTCGACGCCGGAAATGCCGCGCCGGCGCGCCGCCTCGACCATCGCGGGCGACACATCGGTCGAGATCACCTGTGCGCCCCGCTCCGCAACCGCCTCGGTGACGTCGCCGGTGCCGGCGGCGAGATCGAGAACGGTGTCGCCGGAGCCCGGCGCCAGCGAGGCGACGAGCGCCTCCGCAACCGGGGCGCCGAAGGCCGTCACCGTCTCGCGTTCCGCCTCCCAACCGACCGCAGCCGCGTCCCAGCGCCGCCGCAGCTCGTCCTGGGTCTCTACGCCGTCACCCTGCTGAACTGGGGCAGGATGTCGCGCCCGTAGGCCTCGAGCGTCTCCTCCTGGCCCTTCGTCATCAGATAGATGTTGAATTGGTCGACGCCGATCGACTCGAGCTCACGCAGCTTCGTGATCGCCTGCTCGGCCGTGCCGAGCACGCAGAAGCGGTCACAGATCTCGTCGGTGACGAACTCGCCGTGCTTGGCGCCGACCCGCGAGTGCTCGTTGTAGTCGTAGAACTTCCGCGCCTCGACGTAGTCGGTCAGCACCTTCGGCACGACTGAGCCGTCCGTGCCGTAGCGGTCGATCAGATCCTGGACGTGATTCGAGACCATCGCCGGGAACCAGCGCACCTGCTCGCGCGCGTCGGCGAGATCGTCCGAGATGTGGCTCGGCGCGCTGACGATGCACTTGAGCGCCGCCGGGTCGCGTCCCGCCTCTTCGGCCGCCTGGCGGGCCGTGGCCATGATCCACTGGATGATGTCGGGGTCGGCGAGCTGGATGATGACGCCGTCCCCTTGCCGCCCCGCGACCGCGAGCGCCTTCGGCCCGTAACCGGCGACGTGCATCTCGATCTCGGGCAGCTCGGGCCGCACCCATTTGAGCTGGAGCTGCTTGTCGTTCCAGGTGACCTCCTTGCCGTTCATGAACGGCTTCACCATCTTCAGCGCTTCCTCGAATTCGGCCACCTTCATCGGCTTGCGGCCCACGTAGCGCACCGACGAGTCGCCGCGCCCGACGCCCATGATCATGCGGCCGTTCGAGATGTCCTGGAGGGTGGCGTACGCGCTCGCGAGCACCGTCGGGTCGCGGATGGCCGGGTTCGTGACCATGTGGCCGAGCTTGATCGTCGACGTCTGGTCGGCGAGGAGCGCCATCACGGGCATCGACTCCTGCCAGAGCACGTGCGAGTCGTAGGTCCAGCCGTACTCGAAGCCCTGGTCCTCGGCCATCTTCGTGAGCTCGATCAGGCGCTGGTACGGGGGGTCTGGCAGAACTGTGACACCGAAGGTCAGCACTGCCGCGAGCATAGCGCCGTTGCGGGGCTCCGCGAAAGAGCCCCGCTCCGGCGACCGAGGTTCAGGCAGTCAGGACAGCGCAGGCCGTTTCGAGACGCTCCTCGATGCTGTGGTGCGGCTCGAGGATCGCCTCTCCCGTCTCGAGGTCGATCTTGAGCACGCCCGTGAACGCGAACGGAATCTGGCCGACGATCATCAGAATCGCCGTCCCGTCGGGCTCGATCCGTTCCACGTCGGCGCCGACGTCGCGGAAGCGGAACACGTTGTCGCCCGCCGTCGCGGTGAGCGCCACGTTGATCGTCCTCACGACAGCCGGCCCGGTGCCGCCGCCCGCGAATGTCCGTACCGTGATGTGACCCTGCGCGCGAGTCGTCACCGGGACGCCGCACGCAGCCGTGAGGAACGGGTCGAACGCGGTCTCGTCGATGGTGATGCGCTCGAACGCGGGCTTGCCGGCCAGCGCGCCCGGCGCGACGAGGGCTCCGAGCGCGATGACGCCCACGAGCCACGCTATGACTGCTCTCCTTGTCATTCCGCCGCCTTTCGATCGTGCCGCCGACACACGGCCGGCGACGTCTCCCGGTCGAAGCGGCTCTTACCACATTCGCGCCGATCGGCACAAGCGTCGAGTTGTCCGGCCCGGTCGCCAGCATGGGCGCGTGACAGCGTGGCCGTACTACCTGTTCGCGATCGCGGCGGGCGCGATGCTGCCGATCCAGTTCGGGATCAACGCGCAGCTCGCGAGCTGGATCGGGAGCCCTCTGCGCGCGACGCTCGTCTCGTTCGTCGTCGGCGCCGCCGTCCTGTTCGTCGCGACGTTGATCTTCGCGCGCGGCTGGCCCGGGACGGAGAAGCTGGGCGCGGCGCCGTGGTGGGTCTGGCTGGGCGGCTTCCTCGGCGCGTTCTACGTGCTCGGCTCGGTCGTGACGGCGCCGAAGCTTGGCGCGGCGGCGCTCTTCGCCTTCATCCTCGCCGGCCAGGCCGTCGCCTCGCTCGCGGTCGACCACTTCGGCTGGGTCGGCTTCGACGAGAACCCGATCACGCCCGGCCGCCTGCTCGGGATGGCGCTCGTCGCCGCGGGTGTTGCGGCCGTCCGGTTCCTCTAGACGGCCGTAGACCCACAGGCTCGAAAGTCGAGTACGGTGCAGTCGCCGCCCGGCGCTCGTCGTGAGTTGCTCCCCTAGTGGGCTTCTTTTTCTCCGACTGGACGCCGCGGCACAACGAGGGGGATTCAGAATGAAACTGCGGAAACCACGCGCGTGGGGTGTGCTGGCTGTTGCTGCGGCAGCGTCACTTGCACTTGCACTCGCCGCCACGTCGGGCGCTGTCACCCCGAGTGTCGTCTACGACGCCACTCCGACCCCGCTGCCGCCGAACGTCGCGAGCCTTGGCTTCGAGGCGACCTCGACCTCGGAGTTCGGCGATCACGTCCAGCTCGGCGGCACGGACCGCGTGCTCGACGACGTCACGGTCACGATGAGCAACTGGGCGCTGTACGCCGACTACGCCTCCGACGGACGCTTCACCGCCAACGCGGCGACGTGGTCACATCCGATCACGGTCAACGTGTACAGCAGCCATCTCGGCACCAACGGGGCGCCCGACACGCTGCTCGCAACCACGACGCAGAGCGTCACGATCCCCTGGCGGCCGCTCGCTGATCCGACTTGCCCGAACGGTGGGACCGCCTGGAAGGCCGCCGACGGCAACTGCTACAACGGCATCGCCTTCAACGCTGTGTTCGATCTGAGCAGCCTCAACGTCACGCTGCCGAACGACGTCATCGTCGGCGTCGCCTTCAACACCGCCGACTACGGCTCGGCGCCGATCCACCTACCCGGGCCGTACAACTCGCTCAACGTGGGTGTTCCTACCAACCAGACCGTGACGGTCGGCAACGACGCCGACACGAGCAAGGTCTTTTGGAACACCTCCCATGGACCGTTCTATACGGACGGCGGCACGGGCGGCGTCGGGACGTTCCGTCAGGACACCAACTGGAGTCCGAACGGCACGGTCGCGATCGAGATCTCGGCTACCGCGCCGCCGGTGGCCGCGCCGACCAACAAGGACCAGTGCAAGGACGGGGGCTGGAAGTCGTTCAACGACCCGGCCTTCGAGAACCAGGGCCAGTGCGTGAGCTTCGTCCAGAGCCACTAGACCAAGAGAACGTCTGCGAGTTCCCAGTGCGGCGGGCGAATGCCTGTCGCACTGGGGCTAGCTCTCGTCTGCTGCCCAGGCGAGCGTCTTCGTCGCCAGGCGGTCGAGCGCCTGGACGGCCAGCTCGAGGTGCTCGGGCTTCGTGTCCTCGAGCTTCGTGTGGCTGAGGCCGCGGAGGCTCTGCACGAAGAGCATCACGGTCGGCACGCCGGCCCGGGAGACCTCGGCGGCATCGTGCAGCGGCCCGCTCGGGAGCCGGTGCGAGGTGCCGGCGACCTCCTGGACCGACTCGTCCGCGAAGCCGACGAGCGTCTCGTCGAAGAGGATCGGCTCGATCTGCCAGATCCGCTCGTACTCGACGTCGATCCGCTCCTCCTCCGCGAAGCGCTCGCACGCCTCGCGCACCTGCTCCCACATCGAGGCGAGCTTGGCCGCGTCGAGGTGGCGCATGTCGAGCAGCTGCTCGGCGGTCTCGACGACGGAGGTGACGATTCCGGGCTTGCAGGTGACGCCGCCGCTCGTGAGCACGGCGCCGTCCCCGACACGCGCGGCGATCACCCGCAGCTCAAGTGCGAGCTTTGCGGCGCCGGCGAGCGCGTCGCGTCGCTGGTCCATCGGCGTCGAGCCGGCATGTGCCGCCTGCCCGCGCCAGGTGATCCGGTGGCGTTCGACGCCGAAGGTGCCGAGCACCGCGCCCAGCGGCAGATCGAGCGACTCGAGCACGGGACCCTGCTCGATGTGCAGCTCGAGGTAGGCGGCGGCGTTCTCGAGCTGCGAGCGGGCCTCGAGAGCCCGGTCGAGCTCGACGCCGTGCTCGCGGAGCGCATCCGGGAGCGCGACGCCGTCCCGGTCCTTCAGCTCGCGCAGCTCGTCCTGGTCGGCCATCGAGCCCGCGGCGGCGGAGGAGCCGAAGAGCGAGCGGCCGAAGCGGGCGCCCTCTTCGTCGGCCCAGTTGACGAGCCGGACTGTCACCGGCGGTGTCCCCTCTTCCGCGATGCGCCGCAGCACCTCGACCGCAGCGACCACGTTGAGGCAGCCGTCGAGCCAGCCGCCGTTCGGCACCGAGTCGATGTGACCGCCCAGCAGCACCGCCCGCTCGGAGGCGCCGCGCAACGTCCACCACTGGTTGCCGGCCTCGTCGACCTCGTATTCCAGCGGCAGCCCTTCGAGCTTCGCCGCGAGCCACTCCTTCGCCTTGACCCAGGTCGGCGTCCACGCGACCCGCTGGGCGCCGTTGTCGTCGCCGGTCAGCTCGCGCAGCTCGCGCAGCTCGGCGACGGTCCGGGACGGGTTCAGCGGCACGCGGCGATCCTAACCACCGGGTTCCAGACATGTCACCGGCCGGTGGGGTGTGGTAAGGAATACCCGTGTCGAGCGCCGCAGTGGCCCGTCCGGTCGGAGAGTCTCGTCGCGAGGCGCAGCTTTCCGCCCTCAAGAGCGCCAGCCTCTCGCTGCTCGTCCTCTTCGTCCTCTGCTCGCTTTGGGAGGCCTACAAGTGGGCCGGCGAGCGGCTCGAGATCACGCGGCCGTTCCCGGTGAACGGACGGACGATGCCGCACGTCTACGACATGGTCGGCCAGCTCTTCGAGCCCTCGCGGCGCAACGGGCCGCTCCTGATCGACGTCCTCCTCGACGCAGCCGCCTTCACGGCGAAGGAGGCCGCGGCCGGGTTCCTGCTCGGTGCAACGGTCGGCTTCGCGATCGCGGTCGTGCTCTCGGAGTCGAGGCTGCTGCAGCGCGGCTTTCTCCCCTACATCGTCGCCTCGCAGACGATCCCGATCCTCGCGATCGCGCCGATGGTGGTCGTCTGGGTGAGCCCGCGGCTGCCGGAGTCGCTCGCCGGCTGGGGCGCGGTCGCCGTGATCTCCGCCTACCTCACGTTCTTCCCCGTCACCATCAACACGCTTCGCGGGCTCCAGTCCGCGGACCCGCGCGCCGTCGAGCTGATGCGCTCGTACGCGGCGAGCCGCCGGAAGATCCTCTGGAAGCTGCGGATCCCGGCTTCCTTCCCGTTCCTGTTCACGGCGCTGAAGATCGCAGCGCCCGCGTCGGTCGTCGGCGCGATCATCGGCGAGCTGCCCTCATCGATCCAGGACGGGCTCGCAGGGGCGATTCTCAACTTCAACCAGTACTACATCACTTCGCCAGAGAGCCTCTGGGCGACGAACATCATCGCGGCGGTGCTCGGGATCCTCTTCTTCGTCGTCGTCGCGATCGCGGAGCGGCTGCTCGTCCGCCGCGCGCCGGAGCACGTCGCGTGAGCGCTCGCCTTCGGCTCCCGCTCGTGGGGGAAACCATGTTTCCCCCACGACCCCCTTCTTTCCTCTGTGGGGGAACTTCCAAGTTCCCCCACGCCCCCTAAAGCTCATGAGGCCTCGGCCTCATGAGCACGGACGCCGCCGCCGTCTCGGTCAGCGGGCTCTCGAAGCGCTTCGAGCGCGGCGACGTGCTCGCGCTCGACCGGATCGACCTCGACGTTCAGCCGGGCGAGTTCGTCTCGCTGATCGGCCCGTCGGGCTGCGGCAAGTCGACGCTGCTGCGGATCATCGGCGACCTGATCCGGCCGACCGAGGGCGACGTGCTCGTCAACGGCAAGACCGCGCACAGGGCACGGCTCGACCGCGACTACGGGATCGTCTTCCAGGATGCCGTCCTCTACGACTGGCGCAACGTCGCCAAGAACATCGCGCTGCCGCTCGAGATGGCGGGCTGGGACCGGCGGCGCCGCGAGCGCCGGGTGCAGGAGATGCTCGACCTGGTCGAGCTGACCGGCTTCGAGAAGCACCATCCCTGGCAGCTGTCGGGTGGGATGCAGCAGCGCGTGTCGATTGCGCGGGCGCTCTCGTTCTCGCCGCCGCTGCTGCTGATGGACGAGCCCTTCGGCGCGCTCGACGAGATGACGCGCGAGCGGATGAACAACGAGCTGCTGCGGATCTGGCAGGAGACGCTCTCGACCGTCGTCTTCGTGACGCACTCGATCGCCGAGTCCGTCTTCCTCTCCACCCGCGTCGTCGTGATGTCGGCGCGGCCGGGCCGGATCGCCGGGGTCGTCGAGATCGACCTCCCCCAGCCGCGCGGGCCGGAGACACGGGAGCATCCCCACTTCGCCGAGCTGATCACGCACGTCCGCCGGCTGCTCCGCAAGGGCCACGCGCTGGACGCGCCGGAGGAGGACGAGACGCCGCTCTACGTCGCGGAGGAAGGGCTGTGAGTGTCGTCGCCCCCGTTCCGCGCGGGACGCTCGGGGCGCGGATGGGGCGCGGCGCGGTCGACTGGATCCCCGCCGCACTCGTGCTTGTGCTCGGGCTCCTGCTCTGGGAGGGGCTCGTCCGCGCGCTCGACGTCCAGCGTTTCCTGCTACCGGCGCCCTCGGCGATCCTGGACACGCTCTGGGAGGAGCGCGACCTGCTCTGGTCGGCGGGCATCTACACCTTCTCCGAAGCGCTCGGCGGCTTCCTGATCGGCTCCACGCTCGCCGTCCTCTCTGCGATCGTGCTCGCCCGCTTCCGCAGCCTCGGCCGTGCGCTGCTGCCGTTCGCGATCGCCGCCAACGCCGTGCCGATCATCGCTTTCGCGCCGATCACGAACCAGTGGTTCGGGCCGCTCGAGAAGACCTCGAAGATGGCGATCGCCGCGATCCTCGTCTTCTTCCCCGTGATGGTGAACATGCTGCGCGGGCTGACGTCGGTCCGGCCGCAGTCGATCGAGCTGATGCGCTCCTACGCGGCGGGCGAGATCGCGATCTTCCGCCGGGTGCGGATCCCGAACTCGCTGCCGTATCTCTTCGCGGCCTTGAAGGTGGCGACCGTGCTGGCGATGATCGGCGCAGTCGTGGGCGAGTACTTCCTCAGCTCGCAGGAGGCGCTCGGGTTCCAGATCAGGAACTCGGCCGCGCTCTTCCAGTTCGAGCTCGCGTGGGCGGCGATCACGGTTGCCAGCGTGCTCGGAATCCTGTTCTACTCGTCTGTCGCGCTCGTCGAGCGGCTGACGATGGGCTGGCACCCGTCGTCGCGGGCGGAGTGACGGGGATCCACATGTCAAGAGGGCAAACGAACGAAGGAAAGGACACCGCATGAAGAAGGCTCGGATCTGGCTTCTGCTCGCCGGACTGCTGGCCGCGCTCGCACTCGTGGCCGCCGGGTGCGGCAGCGACGACGACGAGGCGACCGACACCGGGGCGGCCGCGACGACATCGGGGGAGCAGAGTCCCGACAAGGTCACGCTGCAGCTGAAGTGGGTCACGCAGGCCCAGTTCGCCGGGTACTACGCGGCGCTCGAGGAGGGGTACTACGAGGACGAAGGCCTCGACGTCGAGCTCAAGCCCGGCGGCCCGGACATCACCCCGGAGCAGGTGGTGGCAAGCGGCCAGGCCGAGTTCGGGATCGACTGGCTGCCGGCGCTGCTGGCGGCTCGCGACCAGGGCGGCGACCTCGTCAACATCGCGCAAGTGTTCTCCAAGAGCGGCATGACCGAGGTCACCTGGAAGGACAGCGGCATCACCGACGTGGCCGGGATGAAGGGCAAGAAGGTCGGCGTCTGGTGCTGCGGCAACGAGAACGAGCTCTACGCGGCGCTCGTCAAGAACGGCATCGACCCCAAGTCGAAGGACGACGTGACGATCGTCAACCAGCCGTTCGACATGAACCTGTTCCTCAGCCGCGACGTCGACGCCGCCGCGGCGATGACCTACAACGAGCTCGCACAGGTGCTCGAGACGGAGAATCCCGACACAGGCGAGCTCTACACGCTCGACGACCTGAACGTGATCTCGATGGAGGACGCCGGTACGGCGATGCTCGAGGACGGCATCTTCGTCCAGGGCGAGTGGATCGCCGACGAGGCGAACCAGGACATCGCCAGGAGGTTCCTGAAGGCGAGCTTCAAGGGCTGGGTCTTCTGCCGCGACAACCAGGACGAATGCCTCCAGTACGTGCTCGACAGCGGCCCGACGCTCGGTGAAGGCCACCAGCGCTGGCAGCTGAACGAGATCAACGCGCTGACCTGGCCGAACGCGACGGGCATCGGCGTGATGGAGGAGGCGGCCTTCCAGCGGACCGCCGACATCGCGAAGCAGTTCGCCGTGATCAAGGCCGACGCGTCCAGCGACTCCTACCGCACCGACCTCGCCGAGGCCGCCGTCAAGGAGCTCGAGGACGAGGGCGTCGACGTCAACGGTGCAGACTGGAAGAAGGAGACCGTCGAAGTCACAGCCGGCGGGAATTGAGAGACGACACCGTGAAGGGAGATCCGCAATGTCCGTTCTGATCAAAGGCGGCCGCGTCATCACCGCGGCGGACGACTACGTCGCCGACATCTTCATCGAGGACGAGCGGATCTCCCTGATCGGCGAGTCACTTGACGTCGCGGCCGATACCGTCATCGACGCCTCCGGCAAGTACGTGCTGCCGGGGGCGGTCGATCCGCACACGCACCTCGACATGCCGTTTGGCGGCACGACGACGATCGACGACGTCGAGTCGGGCCAGCGGGCCGCGGCCCGAGGCGGCACGACGACGCACGTCGATTTCTGCATCCAGGCCCCCGGCACGAGCTTCGGCGACGCGCTCGCAGACTGGAAGTCCAAGGCCGAAGGCAAGCAGCTGATCGACATGGGCTACCACATCGCCGTCACCGACCTGAAGGAGGGCGGCTCGCTCGAGGAGCTTGCGTCGCTGCCCGACCAGGGGATCACCTCGTACAAGCTCTTCATGGCCTACAAGGGCGCGCTGATGGTCGACGACGAGACGCTCTTCAAGACGATGGAGGTCGCGGCCGAGACGGGCGCGCTCGTGATGGTGCACGCCGAGAACGGCGACGCGATCGACGTGCTCGTCAAGAAGGCGCTCGCCGAGGGGAAGACGGAGCCGCGCTACCACGCGCTGACGCGGCCGCCCGAGACGGAGGGCGAGGCGACGAACAGGGCGATCCAGCTCGCCCGCGTCGCCGGCTGCGCGCTCTACGTCGTCCACGTCTCCTGCAAGGAGGCGGTCGAGCCGATCGAGCTCGCGCGCGAGAAGGGCTGGAACGTCTGGGGCGAGACCTGCACGCAGTACTTCTTCATCGACTACACGCACCTCGAGCAGCCGAACTTCGAGGGCGCGAAGTACGTCTACACGCCGCCGCCGCGCGACAAGGCGAACCAGGACGTGCTCTGGAACGCGGTGCGGACCGACGTGCTCAGCGCGATCTCGACCGACCACTGCGCGTTCTCGTGGAGCGAGCAGAAGACGCTCGGCAAGGACGACTTCTCGAAGATCCCGAACGGCGGGCCGGGCCTCGAGAACCGGCTCCACATGATCCACCACTTCGGCGTCCGCGAGGGGCGGATCGGCCTGAACCGGATGGTCGAGCTGCTCTCGACGAACCCGGCGAAGCTCTTCGGCCTCTACCCGAAGAAGGGGACGGTCGCCGTCGGCTCGGACGCCGATCTCGTCGTCTTCGACCCCGAGAAGCGGCATCTGATCACCGCGGCGAACCAGCAGTCGAGGACCGACTACAACCTCTACGAGGGCACCGAGGTCGTCGGCGACATCGAGACCGTGCTCCTGCGCGGGAACGTGATCGTCGACGCCGGCGAGGTCGTCGGCAAGCCGGGGATCGGCCAGTTCGTGCCTCGGGCCAAGTTCGGCGAGAAGCTTGCACCGGCCGCGGCGGAGGTCGCCGGGTAACCAGGCTCGGCGTCCTGGCGACGGTGGGGGTGGCCGCAGTGGCCGCCGTGGCGGTCGTCGACGGCATCCGGCGCGACGACGGGCCGGCGCCGGCCGTCACCGCGGAGGACGAGCGTCGCGACGACGCCTCGGTCGCGCTCGCCGCCCTCGGCGCGCACGGCGAGCTCGCGCTCTACGGCGAGAGCTGCGGCGAGCAGCGGCTGACGCTGCCCTCACTCACCACGACCCCAGCGGTCGCCGACTGCGGGCCGCCCGGCGTCGCATCGCCGGACGGCGAGCTCGTGGCCCACTGCAGCAACGACCGCATCGAGGTGCAGCCGAAGGAGACCCGCGAGCGGCAGCATCTGCCCGGGTGCGCTCCGGCCTGGCGACCGGACGGGACGCTCACGGCGTCGTTCGGAGACGAGGTCGTGACCTTTCGTCCGTGCGCGGCGCCGCAGCCGTGCGCCGAGACGCTGATCGGCCGCGCCCAGCTCGAGCGCGCGGCGCGTCGCCATCCCCGCGTCCCGGACCGCCCCGCGCGTCTGCGCGCGCTCGTCGACGGGATCGCCTGGCTCTCGACAACGCGCGCAGCGGTGAGCATGTCGATCCGGCTCGGTGGCCGCTTCGAGGGACTCGGGCCGCTCGGCGCGATCGCCTTCTTCGAGCGCGGCCGGCTCGAGGCGGTCCCGCCGTACTTCCGGCTCACAGGCGGCCGCCTCGCCGCAAGCCCGCGCGGGAGCTACGTCACCCAAACGCCGGACGTGATCCTCCGGCCCGACGGCACGCAGCTGAGCCTCCCCCAGCACCTGCGCGGCGCGCGAGACTTCGCCTGGTCCCCCGACGAGCGACTACTGGCCCTCGCGATGCCGTTCGCCGTCGAGGTCGTCGACGTCGCGAGCCTCGAACGCTACGACCGAACGGGCGGAGGACTGCGGAGCGTCACGCTGCCGCAGTCCGCCGCCCGTCTGACCTGGCGCTAGCCGGAGCTCACGACCCTGCTCCGGGACCGCAGTCGACCCGCGGGTTCCAGGCGTAGAGCATGCCGCTCGGATTCGGCTTCCAGATCCAGGCGTGCAGCGCCCAGGACGGCGGAATGCCGTAGCGGTTGCCGGCCTTGATCTCGTCGAACGGCTGGCCGAACAGAGACGGCCTGCCGTTCGACGCGGACTGGAAGATCAGGTATTCGAGCGCGACGAGCTTCATCGAGCCGTCGTTGCGCCGCTCGTAGACGAGCAACTCCGGCTTGTCGGCGTCGATGGTGCCGTCGAGCAGCGACGGATTGAGCATGTGGATCCCCATCGCGCCCTCGCCGGGCTGGGCGATGCACTGGAGACCTGCTTGGTCGATCACCTTGACGGTGTAACCGGCCTCCTTCGCCTTCTCGATGTCGTGGAACCGGGCGGTCGAGTTCTTCGGACCGTCGAACGCGCCGGCCGCGACCGCAGCACCTACCGCTGCCAGCACGGGCAGCACAGCAAGCGCCAGGATCAGTGCGCGCCTCTTCATCTCGATCTCCTCCCTCTCGGTCTGTCGATCAGGCGGCCACGGGGGCCGGGTCGGGCCGCACGATCACGGTGTCGGCGACCTTGACGATCTCGGTGACCGGCAGGCCGGCGGCGTCGGCGTGAGCGTGGATCGCTTCGGGGCTCGACGCCTCGTAGATGCAGACGGTGCCGACGCCCTGCCCCTCCTCGAGCACGTAGCTACGGATCCAGCGGATGTCGTCCGGCATTCGCTCGCCGGCTGCGGTCGACCTGGCCGCCGCTTCCTGGAGCTCCTCGGCCGAGCGCCAGCCGTCGCGGCGAAGAATCACGTACAAGTCCATCGAGACCTCCTGGATCGGGGAACGGGACGTCTCCCATGCTCGGCAGGCCGCGTTACGAGACCGTCCCCCGCATCGTCAAAGAAGCGTCAAACGTCACGTTGTAGGCTTTGACGATGGTGCGGATCCGGCTCGTCGGAGAGATCGCCGTGGAGGTCGACGGCGTTGAACGGGAGCTTCCGGCCGGGCGGCCGAGCTCCCTGTTGGGCTGGCTCGCCCTCAACCCGGGGAGCCACCCGCGGGCCGCGGTCGCACCGCGCTTCTGGCCCGACGTGCTGGACGAGAGCGCCCGCGCGAGCCTGCGCAGCGCTCTCTGGGCGCTCCGGCGCGCGCTCGGCGCCGACGCACTCGTCACGACCCGCGACCGCGTCGGGCTCGCCAACGGCGCCTGGGTGGACGTGCTCGAGGCGGAGCGGCTCCGCAGGGAGGGTCGCTGCGAGGAGGCGCTTGCGCTCTGCGAGGGCGCACTGCTCGCGGGGCTGGACGACGAGTGGGTGATCGAGGCACGCGACGCGCATCGCGAGAACACCATCTCGGCGCTCGAGACCCTGGCGCGGGAATCCGAGCACGCCGGCGACATCCGGCGGGCGGTCGACCTGACCCGGCGCCAGGCCGCGCTCGAGCCGCTGTCGGAGGGAATTCACCGCTCGCTGATGCAGCGCCTCGAGGCAGCCGGAGACCGCGGCGCCGCACTCGCGGAGTACGGCGAGCTTCGAAGCCGGCTGCTGACCCGCCTGAAGACGGCGCCGTCGGCCGAGACGCAGGCGCTCGCCGACTCGCTGCGCCGAGGCGCCTCGGTGGTGCCCCGCGCGGCGTTCCCGGGACGGCTGCTCCGCGCCGACCGCGCCACGTTCGTCGGCCGGCAGCAGGAGCTCGCCCGGATCGGCGCCGCCTGGAGACGTGTCGCCTCCGGCGGCGGCACCGCGCAGGTCGTGCTGCTGGCCGGCGAGGCGGGGATCGGCAAGTCACGCCTCGCAGCCCGCTTCGCGGCCGAGGCAGGCGCCTCGGGCGCGACGGTGCTCTACGGCTCGTGCGAAGAGCAGGCGCTCGTGCCGTACGAGCCGTTCTCGGAGGCCGTCGGCGGCCAGGCGCCCGACCGGGCGGAGATCGAGTCGAGGCTGGCGGCGGCAGCGGCAGCGGGGCCGCTCGTGCTCGTGCTCGACGATCTGCACCTCGCCGACCGGAACACGCTCAGCCTCCTGGCGCGCGTGGCGCGCGGTGCCACCGGGGAACGCCTACTCGTGCTGGGGGCGTATCGCGACGCCGATGCGGTCGGGACGCCGCTGCTGGGTGCGATCGCGGATCTGAGACGGGACTGCGAGGTCGAGCGCGTGGCGGTCGAGGGCCTCTCCGTGGACGAGGTGGCGTCACTGCTGGACGGGGCCGCGGATCCTCGCCGGATCCACGACCGCACCGACGGCAACCCCTTCTACGTCCGCGAGCTCGCCCGCCATCTGGCCGAGCGCAGGGAAGCGGCCGGCGACGTGCCCGAGAGCGTCAGCGACGTCGTGCTCGCCCGCGTCAGTCGCCTCTCGCCGAAGAGCGCAGAAGCACTGACGAGCGCATCCGTGCTCGGTGAGAGCTTCGACCTCGCCGTGCTCGAGCATCTGCTCGGGGCGGACGGACTGCTCGACGCTCTCGACGAGGCTGCGGCGGCAGGGCTGATCGAGGATGCCGCCGGCGGCCGCTATCACTTCGCGCACGCCCTCACGCGAGATGCCGTGTACGGCGGCATCGGGCCGGCCCGCCGCTCCGATCTGCACCGGCGCGCGGCGGCGGCGCTCGAGCAGGTGCACGGGCTCGAGCCGGGCCCGGAGCTCGCGATGATCGCGCTGCACCTGCTCGAGGCGGCGAGAGGGGACGATCGCGACCGCGCGGTCGAGCTCGCAGAGCGCGCCGCGGAGTGGGCGCTCGAGCGCAACGCCTACGAGCAGGCGGTGACGCTGCTCACGCGGGCGCTCGCGGTGCTCGTCGACGCCGATGCCGAGGTGCGGCGGCGGCTCACCCGCCGGCGTGCCGTCGCCTTCGCGCGGCTGACGCACGCGCTGTTCGACGTCGAGAGTTAGCCGCGAACCGAGGCGACGCGACGCCGCACTTCGGCCGGCGTGACGTCGTCGACGATCTCGAAGATATTCGTGATCGTGTGCGAGCCGAATGCGTCCGCGTGCTCGCGGATCATCTCCTCCGTCGGCGCGCCGTAGACGCAGTAGGTGACGATCTCACCATCGTCCGTCGCGACGATGTGGCTGTGCTCCCAGGTGATCTCCGGAAAGCGCTCCTCGATCAGCTCCCCGGACAGCGCGGCGGCGGCGAGCATGTCGTCGTCGCTGATCGACCCGAAGTTCCGCTCCACGACGTAACGCGGCATGCCTCGATGCTACGCGACTGACGCACCTGAGGAAACCCCCACGACGATGTCGCGCGTAGGCTCCGGCCCGTGCCAAGCCGCCGCGTTCGCGTCTCACCACCCGACTCCGTTGCGATCGCGGCTGCGCTCGCCGAGCTGCGCGAGAACCTCGACGTCTCGCTGCGCTTCCCGGAGCCCGTGCTCGCCGACGCGGAGCAGGCGGTCCGCTCGTCACGACTGCCGGACGCCGACGAGACAGGGATCCCGTTTGTCACGATCGATCCGCCGGAGTCGATGGATCTCGACCAGGCGCTGTACCTCGAGCGCCGCGGGAGCGGCTACTGCGTCCGGTACGCGATCGCCGACGTCGCAGCCTTCGTGGATCCGGACGGGCCGATGGATCAGGAGGCTCACAGACGCGGGCAGACGCTCTACGCACCCGACGAGAACGCGCGGCTCTACCCGGCTGCGCTCTCCGAGGGCGCGGGCAGCCTCCTTCCCGGCGAGACACGTCCCGCGCTCGTCTGGACGATGCAGGTGGACGCGAGCGGCGAAGGCGTCGACGTCGGCCTCCGGCGTGCGCTCGTGCGCAGCCGCGAGAAGCTCGACTACGCCGGCGTCCAGCGCTCCCTCGAGGACGGCACCGCTTCCGAGTCGCTGCAGCTACTGCGTGAGGTCGGCCTTCTCCGTCAGGAGCGAGAGCAGCGCCGCGGCGGAATCGACCTCCAGATTCCGGAGCAGGCGGTCACCGAGGGGCCGCAGGGATACACGCTGGCCTTCCGGGCGCCGCTCCCGGTCGAGGGCTGGAACGCGCAGATCTCGCTGATGACCGGGCAGGCTGCGGCCGAGCTGATGCTCGCTGCCCAGGTCGGGCTCCTGCGCACGTTGCCGGAGGCTGAGCCGCGGGCCGTCGACCGGCTGCGCAGAACGGCGAAGGCGCTCGGGATCGACTGGCCGCGCGAGCTCAGCTACGCCGCGCTGATCCGGAGGCTCGACCCGGAACGGCCCACGCATGCGGCATTTCTCGCGGAGTCCACCGTCCTGCTCCGCGGCTCCGGCTACGCGGCCTTCGACGACGAGGTGCCGAGCCGTCCCGCGCATGCCGGCGTCGGCGCGCCGTACGCACACGCGACGGCGCCGCTTCGCCGCGTCGTCGACCGCTTCGTCGGCGAGGCATGCCTGGCCGTTGCCGCCGGGGACGACGTGCCGGACTGGGTGCGTGGCGCGCTCCCACGGCTGCCCGAAGAGATGGAGGTGTCCAACCACCGCGCCCAGCAGTACGAGGCCGGGATCATCTCGATCGTCGAGGCCGCGGTGCTCGAGCGTAGCGTCGGCGAGACGTTCGACGCGGTCGTGGTCGAGGTGGACGAGCACGACGGCGGCGGCACGATCCAGCTGACCGAGCCGGCCGTCACGGCCCACTGCGAGGGCGACCTGCCGCTCGGCGAGCGCGTCCGCGTTCGCCTGACGCTGGCGGACGTCGCGAAGCGGCAGGTCCGGTTCGAGCTCGCCTAGCGGGTTTGCGGGAAGCCCAGGTCGACCTTCGAGGTGGCGGGGTCGGGCCAGCGCGAGGTGACGACCTTGCCGCGCGTGTAGAAGTTGATCCCCTCCGGACCGTAGATGTGCGTATCGCCGAAGAGGCTCGCCTTCCAGCCGCCGAACGAGTAGTAGGCGACCGGCACCGGGATCGGCACGTTGATCCCGACCATGCCCGCCTCGACCTCGAACTGGAACTGCCTGGCGGCGCCGCCGTCGCGGGTGAAGATCGCGGTCCCGTTGCCGTACGGGTTCTCGTTCACGAGCGTGACCGCCTCGTCGTAGGTGCCGACGCGGGTGACGCCGAGCACGGGCCCGAAGATCTCGTCCTTGTAGGCGTCCATGCTCGGGGTGACGTCGTCGAGCAGCGTCACGCCGAGGAAGAACCCGTCTCCATCGGGCGCCGTATCGCGCCCGTCGACGACGACCGTGGCGCCCTGCTCGGCGCCGCCCTCGATGTACGACGCAACCTTGTCGCGGTGCTCGCGGGTGACGAGCGGACCCATCTCGACGCCTTCGTCGAGACCGTTGCCGACCTTGATCTTCGGCAGCCGCAGCTTGATCGCCTCGACGAGCCTGTCGCCGGCGTCGCCGACGGCGACGACCTGCGAGATCGCCATGCAGCGCTCGCCGGCCGAGCCGTAGGCGGCGCTCACCGCCGCGTCGGCCGCCATGTCGATGTCGGCGTCCGGGAGCACGATCATGTGGTTCTTCGCCCCGCCGAGCGCCTGCACCCGCTTGCCCTGCTTCGTGCCCGTCTCGTAGATGTAGCGTGCGATCGGGGTCGAGCCGACGAAGCTGACCGCGCTCACGTCCGGGTGCTCGAGGATCGCGTCGACCGCGACCTTATCGCCGTGGACGACGTTGAAGACGCCGTCGGGGAGGCCGGCTTCCTTGAGCAGCTCGGCCGTCCAGATCGAGGCGGACGGGTCCTTCTCCGACGGCTTGAGCACGAACGTGTTGCCGCACGCGATCGCGGGCGCCCACATCCACATGGGCACCATCGCCGGGAAGTTGAACGGCGTGATCCCGGCGACGACGCCGAGCGGCTGCCGGATCGAGTAGACGTCGACGCCCGTCGAGGCCTGCTCGGTCATCCCACCCTTGAGCAGGTGCGGGATCCCGCAGGCGAACTCGATCACCTCGAGCCCGCGCGTGACCTCGCCCATCGCGTCGGAGAGCACCTTGCCGTGCTCGGCCGTCAGGATCCGGGCGACCTCCTCGCGGCGCTCGTGCACGAGCTCGCGGATCGCGAAGAGCAGCTCCGCACGCTTGGCCAGGGAGGTCGCGCGCCAGGCCGGGAACGCCGCCTTGGCCGCCGCGACTGCCGCGCCGACCTCCTCGGCAGTGGCGAGATCGACCTCGCCCGACTGCTGCCCGAGCGCCGGGTTGAACACCGGGCCGGTACGGCCGGAGGCTCCCTCGACGGACTTGCCGCCGATCCAGTGGCGAATCCGGGTGATTCCCTGTTGCTGCTCGGTGGGCGGGGTGGCGAGCTCGGTCATCGAAGCCTCCTCAAAGTGGTGAGAGAAGCCTAGCGCGGTCTCTACGGACAGATGACGTGCTTCCCGGGACGGCCCCAGGCGGCCGAGACGTCATCGAGCCTGATTCGCTCCACGTCGACCTGGATCTCGCCCGCATGCTGCATTTCTTCGATCTCGAGACCGGCAACGCGATCTCGGAGTAGGCTTTTGCCATGGCCACGATCGAGACGAATCCCCAGCTCGGCGCTCAGATCAAGGCGGACGCGAAGGAGTTCGTCCTCCACTCCTGGTCGGTGCAGAACGCGATCGACCCGATCCCGGTCGCAGGCGCGGAGGGGCGCTACTTCTGGGACTACGACGGCAAGCGGTACCTCGACTTCGCCTCGCAGCTCGTCAACGTCTCGATCGGCTACGGGCACCCGAAGGTGGTCGCCGCGATCAAGGAGCAGGCGGAGAAGCTGGCCACGATCGGGCCGCCGATGGCGACCGAACCGCGCTCGACGCTCGGGCGCATGCTCGCGGAGGTGACGCCGGGCAACCTGAAGATGTCGTTCTTCACGAACGGCGGCGCCGAGGCGAACGAGAACGCGATCAAGGTCGCACGCTGGGTCACCGGCCGGCACAAGATCATCGCGCGCTATCGCAGCTACCACGGCGCCACGGCCGGCGCGATCACCCTCACGGGCGACCCGCGCCGCTGGCACGCCGAGCCGGGCCTCCCCGGCGTCGTGCGGATGCTCGACCCCTACACGTACCGCTGCCCCGCCGGGCATCCCGATCCGTGCCCGGTCTGCTCGGGCGCGCCGCACCTGGAGGAGATCCTCCAGTACGAGGGCGCGCACACCGTCGCCGCGGTCATTCTCGAGACCGTCGTCGGCACGAACGGGATCATCGTCCCGCCCGACGGCTACCTGCAGTCGATCCGCGAGACGTGCGATCGGCACGGCATCCTGCTCATCCTCGACGAGGTGATGGCGGGCTTCGGTCGCACGGGCAAATGGTTCGCCTGCGACAACTGGGACGTCGTCCCCGACATCCTCACGGTGGCGAAGGGAATCAACTCGGGCTACGTCCCGCTCGGCGCGATGATCGTCTCGGAGCCGATCGCCGACCAGCTCCGCGACCGCTTCCTGGCCGGCGGGCTGACCTACTCAGGCCATCCGCTCGCCTGCGCGTCCGCGGTCGCCTCGATCGAGGCGTTCCAGGAGGAGGGAATCGTCGAGAACGCGGCCGACCACGGCGCGTATCTGGCTCAGGCGCTGCCGGCGCTCGCCGCGAAGCACCCGTCGGTGGGGGACGTACGCGGGCTCGGCCTCTTCTGGGGGCTCGAGCTGGTCAGGAACCGCGAGACGAAGGAGATGCTCGTCCCCTTCAACGCCGGCGGCGAAGCGGCGGCGCCGGTGTCGCGGCTGCAGAAGGCGGCGCTCGAATCGGGCCTCTACCTGATGGCCCACTGGAACGTCGTCATGGTCTGCCCGCCGCTGACGATCACCCGGGAGGAGCTGGATGAGGGGCTCGCCATCCTCGACGACGCGCTCGCGATCGCCGACGAGTACGTCGTCTAGCCTACCCCGCGCAGGAACCTGCGCCGACGCCGGGCAGACGGCCGAGCAGCTCCGAGAGCTGCGTCACTTCGTCCTCGCTCATCGTGTCGCGAAAGAGCGAGCGCAACCGCTTGGCATGGCTGGCGCCGACACATTGGACCGTCTCGATCCCGTCCGCCGTCAGCCGCGCCCAGGTAACGCGAGCGTCGTCCTCGCAGTGGACATTCTCGACCAGGCCGGCCTCCTGGAGCCCCTCCAGGAGGCGAGTTACACCCGAGGGCGTCAGCATCAAAAGTTCGACCAGGTCGATGCGGCGCAAGCGGTTTTCGTCCGCCTTGGCGAGGTGATGAAGCGCCTCGAAGTCGTTGATCGTGAGCCCGCGGGGACTCAGCACCTCGGCCTCGAGCTCGCGTCGCAGCACCGTGTGCGCTCGCATCAAACGGGCGAAAGCGGAGAGCTCAACTGCTTGCGTGCTCAATACTTGACTACTCAATGTTTGTCCTCTACTATTGCTTGCGTACTCAAGGATACAGCAGCAACCAAGGGAGAGCAATGAGCAACACAGATCAGACCACCGGCATTCCGACCGGTACCTGGAACGTGGATCCGGTCCACTCCAGCATCGGCTTCGCCGTCCCCTACGCCGGCGTCGGCACGTTCCGCGGCACCTTCGGTGATTTCGACGCGAAGCTGGTCGACGGCCGCCTCGAGGGCACCGTCAAGGTCGCCAGCGTCGTCGTCGACGACGAGCAGCTCGTCGGCCACCTCCAGACGCCCGACTTCTTCGACGCCGAGCAGTACCCCGAGCTCCGCTTCGTCTCGAAGACGATCGACCGCAACGGCAACCATGTCTCGATCCAGGGCGACCTGACCCTTCGCGGCGTCACGCATCCGGTCGAGATCGCCGGCACCGTCACCGGCCCGCTCGAGAACGCCTACGGGCAGCAGCGGATCGGCTTCGACGTGGAGACGACGGTCAACCGCCACGACTACGGGGTCACCTGGAACATGGAGCTCCCGGGCGGCGGCCAGGCCCTCGGCGACGACGTCGTCATCACCGCCAATCTCGCGCTGGTGCAGGCGTAGTCCGATGAAGATCCTCGCGATCAGCGGCAGCCTCCGGGAGGGGTCCCACAACACGGACCTCCTCCGGGGTGCTGCCGCGGCCGCACCGGACGGCGTCGACATCGCGCTGTACCACGGGCTCAAGGAGATCCCGCCGTACGACGCCGATGACGACATCCCCGGCAACCAGCCGTTCGCCGTCCAGCGCTTCAAGGAGGCACTCGACGAGGCAGACGCCGTGCTGATCTCGACCCCCGAGTACAACTCGTCGATTCCGGGCGTGCTGAAGAACGCGCTCGACTGGGCCTCCCGGCCGATCATGGAGTCGCCCGTCCGCAACAAGCCGGTCGCTGTGATGTCATCGAGCACCGGCATGTTCGGGGGCGTCTGGGCGGCTGCCGAGACCCGCAAGATCATGAGCGCCCTCGGCGGCCGGACGATCGAGGACACGATCGCGGTGGCGAAGGCCGACGAGCGCCTCGCGAACGGCATCGACGGGACGTTGCTCGACGAGCTCCGCACCGTCGTCGATGCGCTCGCCGCGGCGGTCGAGGCTCGCGCAACCGCCGCCGCGGCTTAGAACGCGCTCTTAGAGCAAGAAGCGCTCGACGGCCGCGGCTGTGTCGTCGAGTGCGTCCCAGAGCAATGTGTGTCCGGCCTGGATCCGGCTGACCTCGAGCAGGTCTCCGAGGACTGCCGTGTGGCGGTCGAGCAGGTGGTCGTAGGGGATATACGACGTCTCGCCGAGCACGAGCAGGGTCGGCACCCGCACCTGCTCGAACGGCGGCGGCTCGCGCGTCATCTCACCGTAGGCGGCGACGACCGCGCTCTGGCAGTAGCGGTAGCGGAACCGGCCGCCGTCGTCGGGGAGCAGGTGAACCGCCAGCTCGTCCTCGACGAGGCCGCGCGGCGCTGTCGTCAAGACGCTCTCCTCGTAGCGGCGGTCGATTCCCTCCTCGAAGGAGACGTAGGAGCGGTCGCGACGAGCGTTCTCGGCGGCGGCGAGACCGACCTGGGGCGGGAGCAGGATCGCCGGGTCGAGCAGCACGAGCCGCTCGACGCGGTCCGGCGCCGCCGCCGCCGTCTCGTAGGCGACGCGCCCGCCAAACGAGTGGCCGAGCCAGGCCGCCTGCCCGGACGGTGCGGCGTCGAGCACGTCCGCGACGTGCTGCTCGAGGTTCCAGGGTGGCTCCCACGGCGAGCCTCCGTGACCGCGCAGGTCGAGCGCGACGACGTGGAAGTGATCGGACAGACGCTCGGCGAGCTGCTCGAAGTGCCGCCCGTGGCTCGTGACGCCGTGCAGGCAGACAAGCGCGGGCCGGCTCGCGTCGCCCCACTCGTAGCGGGCAAGGCTCAAGTGGTCGGGGTCGCCAGAGGCGCGGAGACGAGCTCGTCGCGGCGAGTGTCGGCGTCGTTGACGAGGCTCCAGACGACGACGCCCGTCTTGTCGATCAGGAAGGTGCCGCGCACCGCGGCGCCGCGGGTCTCGTCGAAGACGCCGTAGGCCTTCGCCGCCTCGCCGTGCGGCCAGAAGTCCGAGGCGAGCGTGTAGGTGAGGCCGAGCTTCTCCTTCCACGCCTGGCGGGCGGCGGAGGAGTCGCACGAGACGAGGACGACGTCGGTCTCGGCACTCTCGAACGCGGGCACGTTCTCCTGCAGGTCGCGCGCCTCCTCCTCGCACACCGGTGTGAATGCGAACGGGTGGAAGACGAGCAGGACGTTGCGCTTGCCACGGAAGTCCGCGAGCCGCACGCGCTCCGTGCCGCGGACCTCGAGGTCGAAGTCCGGCGCCTCACTCCCCGTCTCGATCATCTCGCTCCTCCTCCCCGTTGCCCGAGGGCCGATAGTACCGCCGTCCCTTCAGCTCCTCTGGGAGATAGTCGACGTCGAAGCCGCGCGGATCGGTGTGCGGGTCGACGTAGCCGTCGCCGTGACCGAGCTTCTTTGCGCCCGCATAGTGGGCGTCGCGGAGCATCGCAGGCGGACGCAGGTTTCCGCCCCGGCGCACCTCCTCGCGTGCGGACCAGATCGCATTCGCGCTCGCCTTCGACTTGGGCGCATTCGCGAGGTAGATCGCCGCCTGGGAGAGATTGAGCTGCGCCTCGGGCAGGCCGACGTGCTCGAGCGCGTGCGCGGCCGCCACGGCGACCTGGAGGCCGCGCGGATCGGCATTGCCGACGTCCTCCGAGGCGAAGATGACCATCCGGCGGGCGATGAAGCGCGGATCCTCGCCACCCTCGAGCATCGAGGCCAGGTAGTAGACGGCCGCGTCGGGATCGGAGCCGCGCATCGACTTGATGAAGGCGGAGACGAAGTCGTAGTGCTGGTCGGCGCCCTTGTCGTAGCGGAGCGGGCGCTTGCGGGCGGCGTCGTCGACGTGGCGCTCCTCGAGCGGCGCGCCCTCGGCCTGGGCGGTCTCCCACGCGAGCTCGATCGTCGAGAGCGCCGTGCGTGCGTCGCCGCCTGCGCGGCGCGCGATCAAGTCGACGATCGCGTCCGGCACGTCGGCGCCGATCGCGGCGGCACCGCGTCTCACGACCTCGGCGAGCTCCTCCTCGGAGAGCGCCTCCAGCTCGACGACCTGGCAGCGCGAGAGCAGCGCCGAATTGACCTCGAAGTACGGATTCTCGGTCGTCGCCCCGATCAGCGTCAGCAGCCCCTCCTCGACCGCCGGCAGGAGCGCGTCCTGCTGCGCCTTGTTGAAGCGGTGGATCTCGTCGAGGAAGAGGATCGTCCGCTGTCCGTTCCCCCCGAGCCGGTCGCGCGCGCGCTGCATCACGCCGCGGACGTCGTCGACCCTGGCCGACACGGCTGAGAGCTCCTCGAAAGCGGCGCCGGTCTCGGCCGCGACGATCCGCGCCAGCGTCGTCTTCCCGACACCGGGCGGGCCGTAGAGGATCAGCGACCGCAGCCGGTCCTGCTCGATCGCGCGGCGCAGCGCCGATCCTTCGCCGAGCACGTGTGTCTGGCCGACCAGCTCGGCGAGCGAGCGTGGACGAAGGCGCTGCGCCAGCGGCGCGTGCGCAGCGGAGCGTTCGCGCGCCGCGTCGGCGAAGAGGTCGCTCATCCCTCGCAGTATGCTCCGGCCGTGGCGACGCACGAGGACTATTCGGAGCCGATCCTCGCCGGCGACGGCGCCAGCGACTACGAGCGCTACCTCAACACCGACGCGCTGCTCGGTCTGCAGAAGACGGCGGACGAATGGGTCCACCGCGACGAGCTCCTCTTTCAGACCGTGCACCAGTCGTCGGAGCTCTGGCTCAAGCTCGCCTGGAACGACGTCGAGGCCGCGACCGAGCACCTGCAGGCGGCTGAGATCCCGCCGGCTCTGCGGCTGCTGCGGCGCGCGACGCTCTGCCTCCGCTATGCAACCGAGCAGCTGGACATGCTCGAGCACATGTCGCCGTGGGAGTACCAGGAGATCCGCAAGGTGCTCGGCCACGGCAGCGGCTTCGACTCGCCAGGCTGGCGCGAGCTGCGACGCGTCGTGCCGCCGCTCGGCCAGGCGTTCCACGCGCTGCGTGAGCAGGCCGGGCTCTCGCTCGCCGACGTGTACGTCAAGGGCCGCGAGCACGAGGAGCTCTACCAGCTGGCCGAGGCGGTGATCGAGCTGGACGAGCGGATCAACTTCTGGCGGATCCGCCACTACAAGGTGGTGGCCCGTGTGATCGGCGACTCGGTCGTCGGGACGCAGGGCACCCCCGTCGAGGTGCTCGGCCGCCTGATCCAGCACGTCTTCTTCCCCGAGCTCTGGCGCGTCCGCAACGAGCTGACGGCCCTGTCGCAAGAGCAGCGATGAGCCTCCAGCAGGAAGCGGTCGAGCTGCTGCAGCGGCTGCTGCGGCTGAACACGGTCAACCCGCCCGGGAACGAGACGATCGCGGCCGAGCTCCTGCGCGACTACCTGGAGGCGAACGGCGTCGAGGTCGAGCTCTTCGCTCGGGTACCCGAGCGCGCAAACCTCGTCGCTCGGATCAAGGGCGGCGACGGGCCGTCGCTCTGCTTCCTCTCGCACACGGACACCGTCGTCGCGGACCCGGCCGAGTGGTCCCGCGATCCGTGGTCCGGTGACCTCGCCGACGACCACGTCTGGGGGCGCGGCGCGCTCGACATGAAAAACCAGGTCGCTGCGAGCGCGGTCGCAATCGCATCGCTCGCCCGCGAGGGCTTCACGCCGCCGGGCGACCTCGTCTTCATCGCGGCGGCCGACGAGGAGGTCGGCGACAACTACGGCCTCCAGTGGCTCTGCGAGCACCACCCGGATGCGGTCCGGGTCGACTACGCGATCAACGAGGGCGGCGGCGAGCGGGTCGAGCTCGGCGGCCGCGCCTTCTATCTCTGCGCCGCCGCGGAGAAGATGAGCTCGCCGTTCAAGGTCATCGTGCACGGCCGCAGCGGCCACGCCTCGATGCCGGGGATCGCCGACAACGCGCTCGTCAAGGCGGCGCCGCTGATCGAGAAGCTGGCCGCGTACGAGCCGGAGGCGACGATCGGGCCCGAAGTGGCCGGCTTCCTCGACGCCGTGCTCGGCGAGCGGCCGCCCGCCGCCGACGTCCTCGAACGGCTGCGGGCGCTCGATCCGCTCGCGGCCGAGACGATCGAGCCGTTGCTCGCGTTCACGCTCTCGCCGACGATGATCGCGGCCTCGGAACGGCGGAACGTGATCCCGGGGACGGTCGAGCTGACCGTCGACCGAAGGCTGCTGCCGGGCCAGACGCCGGAGGACGTCGACCCGATCGTCCGCTCGATCCTCGGCGACGACGGGTACTACGAGCTGGAGACGATCGAGCGCTTCGGCGGTACGCGCTCACCGCTCGACACGCCCCTCTGGCGGGCGATCTCGGACTGGGTCGAGGCGACCGAGCCCGGCGCGAAGCTCGCGCCCCTCTGCTGCGCCGGCTTCACCGACTCCCACTGGCTCCGCGAGGCGTTCGGCACCGTCGCCTACGGCTTCTTCCCGCTGCGGACGATGGAGATCGAGCTTGCGTCGCGGCTGATCCACTCCGCCGACGAGCGGACGCACGTCGACGACCTCAGCCTCGGCGTCGAGTTCCTCCGCGCTGCCGCCCGCTCGCTGGCTTAGATGGGCAATCGGCAGTTACCGCACTCGCGGATGACGACCCAGACACGGCGCCGGGAACCACCCCCGGCCTCGCCAAGGCAGCCAGCCTTGGCCGCGGCCGAGTGCGGCCCCCGGCTTGGTCTGGGTCGCCCTCGCGATCACGTCAACTACCAATTGACCATCTAGCCGTGCTCGAGCTCCATTCGCCCGCCGGCGCGTTCGAGCAGATCGAGTCGTACCTGCGCGAGCGAGGCTTCTTTGCGCCGGGCGGTGAGGAGCTGGCGGCGGATCTCTACCTCGGCTACGGGCTCTCGGAGCCGCTGCGCCGAACCGCGAGCCCGGGGCCGCCCGAGCCGTGCCCGCTGCCTCTGGCAGCCGTGGCCGTTCGGGACACGACGGGGTCTGACCCCGGACATGTCGGGATCGGGCAGTGGCGGCGGAGTTGGAGCGACGCGGAGTACATCGAGGCGGTCGAGGCCGTGCGCGCTGCGATCGGTCGCGGCGACGTCTACCAGGTCAACCTCGTCCAGCATCTGGCCGCGTCGTTCGAGGGCAACGCGGAGGCGCTGGCAGATCGGCTCGGGTCGTTCCGACCTCGGCAGCTGGCCGGCGACGGCTGGGCAATCGTGTCCGCCTCGCCGGAGCTCTTCCTCGCCCGCAGGGGCCGCCGAGTCTGGACGTCCCCGATCAAGGGAACGCGCCCGCTCGGCGAACACGTCGTAGGGGAAAAGGACACGGCCGAGCACGTGATGATCGTCGATCTCGAGCGCAACGACCTCTCCCGCGTCTGCGAGCCCGGCTCGGTGCGCTGGCCGGAGCTGATGGCCGAGCGCGAGCTCGCGGGCGTGACGCACCTCGTCTCGAGAGTCGAGGGAACGCTGCGGGAGGAGGTTGGGCTCGCCGAGCTCCTGGCCGCGACGTTCCCCGGCGGCTCGGTCACCGGCGCGCCCAAGATTGCCGCGCTCGACCTGATCGCCGAGCTCGAGCCGGTCGGCCGTGGCGCGTCGATGGGGGCGCTCGGCGTCGTTCGCGGCAACGGCGACCTCGATCTCTCGCTGACGATCCGGACGTTCGCGATCGCGGAGGGGCGGATCCACCTCTGGGTCGGCGGCGGCATCGTCTGGGACTCGGAGCCGGAGTCCGAGATCGAGGAGTCGTGGACGAAGGCGCGACCGTTGCTCGCCGCGATCGGGGCGCCGATCGAGGTCGGGGCACGCCGTTGAGTGACAGAGTGAGCCTGCTCGCCGTCGCTGTCGCAGGCCGCGGTGTCGTCGATCCCACCGAGCCTGTGCTCCGCGCCGACGACGAAGCGCTGTTGCGCGGTCGCGCGGCCTTCGAGACGATCAGGGTCTACGGCGGCAGGCCGTTCAAGCTCGCCGAGCACCTCGCCCGCCTCGCCGGCTCGGCCGAGCGGATCGGGCTGCCTGACGTGAACCGGCTCGAGCTGGAGGAGTTGGCGCAGCAGGCTCTCGAGGCAGCCGCCAGACCGGACGCCGTGCTCCGCCTCTACTGGACGCCGACGCCGGTGGCGCTGGCGCTCGTCAGCGAGCTCGGGGACCACTACGACGCACTCCGCGAACGGGGGCAGCGGCTGATCTCGCTGCGCGGCGTGCGCGCCGACGAGCCCTGGCTCCTGCCCGGCGTCAAGTCGACCAGCTACGCGGTCAACATGGCCGCCGAGGCGGAGGCGAAGCGGCAGGGCGCCGACGACGCCGTCTTCGTCGACGCCAAAGGGACGGTGCTCGAAGGACCGACGACGAACATCTGGTGGCGGCGCGAGCACACGCTCTACACGCCGTCTCTCGACCTGGGCATCCTCGCGGGCGTCACCCGCGCGACGGTGCTCGAGCTCGCAGGCGAGTCGGGCTACACGGTCGAGGAAGGCCAGTTCGGCCTGACCGAGCTCCTCGCCGCCGACGAGGCGTTCACGTCGTCGTCGGTGCGCGAGGTGATGCCGGTGACCGAGCTGGACGGCGCGGCGATCGGCCGCGGCCCGGCGGCTGACGAGCTCCAGGCCGCGCTCAGACGTGCGGCCGAGGCTAGGGTTCCAGGATGAGCAGCAAGCTTCGCCTCGGCGGTATGGCGCTCTCGAACGGGGTGCTCGTGCACGGGCCGAGCTCGTGGGCATGCGCGATCCGCACCAACGACGGCGAGATCAAGGTCGCGGCCGCGCCCAAGCGCCTGTTCGCACCGGGAGTTCAGCAGCCGTTCCTGCGCGGCCCGCTGCGTCTGATCGAGTCGTTCGCCATGATCCCGGAGCTGCGCCGGAAGCTGCCGGAGGCCCGCCTGCCGTTCGAGCGGCCGTCCGTGGTCGCCGCGACGGTGGCGAGCGCGCTGACGGTCCAGGTCGTGCGCCGTTCGCCGAAGCTCGGCGATGCCGCCCGCGAGCTCCTCTCGGGCGCGTTCTCGCTTGCTCCTGCGATGCTGGCGCTCCGCGGCGGCGAGCTCGCCGCATACCACGGCGCCGAGCACGTCTCGATCGGCACGTACGAGCACGGTGAGACGCGTGCAAAGGAGCACGAGCGCTGCGGCTCGCACCTGATCGGCCCGCTGCTGGCGGCGTCGGCGGTCGGCAACGTGCTCGCGTCGCGCGCGCCCGCTCACCTGCGCGGGCCGGCCCGGACTGCGAGCTCGCTGGGTGCCGTCGCGGTCGCGGTCGAGGTGTTCGCCTGGATGACGAAGCACCCCCGGCATCCGCTCGCGAAGGCGCTGGCGAAGCCCGGGCACGAGCTGCAGCACCGGCTCGCAACCGCAGAGCCTTCGCCGGAGCAGCTCGAGGTCGCCGAGGCGGCTCTGGCCGCGTGTCTGGAGCTGGAGCATGGCAACCGAGCAGCACGCTAAGCCGCGCCGCCTGCCGCCCGAGATCTTCGACCTCCCGGTCGAGAAGATGCGGGAGGGCTACTACACCGACGCCTACTTCAACCACACGCGCGAGACCCTGCTCCGGGACGGCCGCCACCCTCGCGTCGTGATGCAGGTCTTCCAGCGCAACCACGCGATGCTCGGCGGCGTCGACGAGGCGATCGCGATCCTCAAGCTGTGCTCCGACGACTGGGACGCCCTCACCGTCCACGCGCTGCACGACGGTGACCGGGTCGAGCCGTGGGAGACGGCGATGACGATCGAAGGCGACTACACGCTCTTCGCCCGCCTCGAGACCGTCTACCTCGGCGTGCTGACGCGGCGGACGCTGATCACGACGAACACGGCCCGCGTCGTCGAGGCGGCGAACGGCAAGCCGATCATCTTCATGCCGGCCCGCCACGACCATCACCGCGTCCAGACAGGGGACGGCTACGCGGCGTACGTCGCGGGCGCGATGATCGGCGCCGAGATCGGCGTCACCTCGGACGCGCAGGCGTCGTGGTGGGGCGGACGCGGCGTCGGCACCGTGCCGCACGCGCTGATCGCCTCCTACGGCGGGAACACCGTCCTCGCCGCGACGAAGTTCGCCGAGTGGGCGAGCGAGGACATGAACATCGTCGTCCTCGTCGACTTCGAGAACGACTCGGTGGGAACGGCGCTCGAAGTCGCGCGCGCGCTCGGCCCCCGGCTGTGGGGGGTCAGGCTCGACACCTCGGGCCAGCTCGTCGACCGCTCGCTCTGGCACGAGATGGGCGACTTCGACCCACGCGGCGTCAACGAGCGCCTCGTGCGCAAGGTGCGGGACGCGCTCGATGCGGACGGGTTCGAGCGGGTGAAGATCGTCGCCTCCGGCGGCTTCACCGTCGACAAGATCGAGGAGTTCGAGCGGCGCGGGGTACCCGTCGACGCGTACGGGATCGGCTCGTCGCTGATCCGCGGCCAGAACGACTTCACCGCCGACATCGTCATGACCGACGGGCGCCCGTCGGCGAAGGTCGGCCGCCGCTTCCGCCCGAACGCGCGGCTGGAGCTCGTCCCTTAACGCCGGGCCGCGAAGCGGCCCCTTCAGGGATCTTCGCGCGATGAGTATCCGCTCTGGCGGATGCTCATCCTGCGCAGCTAGGACAGTGACTCGCCGACGACGCCGGGCCATTCGGCCATCGGCTGGTCGGAGCGAACGACGTGCGCGCCCGACTCGGCGAAGCGGGCGAAGTGCGCGTCGGCCTCGTCGGTGTAGTCGACCGAGCCGGGGACGACGACCGACGAGGTGCAGTCCTCGAGCAGGTAGACCTTCTCCTCGAGCCCACGCTCCTGCACGTTCGGGTCCGACAGGAGATCCTCGATCGTCCAGGCAACGCAGTGGCTCTTCGCCTCGCCGGCGATCACGACCGCGTCGTACTGGAGCAGGCGCTCGATCAGCGGGTGGTTGCGCCTGCCGAGCGGCTCGCCCTCGCGGTCGACCTCGACCTCGGGGCCGAGCATCGAGTAGTGCTCCGTCAGCGGGTTGTCGCCCTTCGGCTGGAAGTCGAGCGGCGCGTGCCGGACGACCGAGTGGAAGAAGAGCGCCTCCTCGAGCGCGGAGACGAGCGCGTAGCCGATCCCGCCCAGCATCGCGTGGAACGGCCAGATCGTCAGGTTGTACTTCCCGCCCTCTTCGAGCGTCCTCGTGTAGTAGCGGAGATGCTCCTCGGCGTAGTCGGGATCGAGCCCGAGGCCGGCGGCGGCGGGCGGGTTGATCCGCCAGCGACCCGCCTCGACGTCCTCGGCGGTCACGAGCGTGAACGGCTCCGGGTGCCGGCCCTCGCCGTCGATCAGCAGGATCCGATGGAAGATCTGGAGCGCCTGATGCGTGTCGAGCGTGGGCACGATCTGCGTGAGCGAGCCGAGGTTGCGATAGACGAACTCGCAAAGGCGGCGCGAGTCGTCGAGCGCTCCCGTCCCCGAGCGGCCGGCGACGAAGAGCTCGAATCCCGGCGAGCAGAACGTGTTCTGCATGTCGACCACGACGACCGCGATCCGGAAGCGGTCGTCGGCCGCCGGCTCCACAGACTGCTCGGCGCGCCACCGCTCCGCATCCTCGAACCGCGCGGCGTAGTCGACGCGCCAGACCTCGCCCACGCGATCAGGGTTCCAGTGCGGAGGTAGCGGGAGCACGGCAGTAGTCTAGGAACGTGGTTCCGCCGCTCGTCGAGAAGGCGCTCGCACTGACCGAGCGGCTCGGCTTCGAGCGCTCGTGCCGGCCCGAGGTGGGACGCCTGCTCCACCTCCTCGCCGCATCGCGCGGTCGCGAGCGTGTCGCCGAGATCGGCACCGGCACCTGCGTCGGCGCCGCCTGGATCGTCTCGGCGCTGCCGCCGCAGACGCCGTTCTTCACGACCGAGCTCGACGAGGTCCGGGCGGCCGCTGCGCGAGAGCTGTTCGCGGCGGACGAGAACGTGCACGTCCTCGAGGGCGACTGGCGCGAGCTGCTGCCGCCCGAGGCGCCGTTCGACCTCGTCTTCTTCGACGCGGCCAAGCAGCTGCGGCCGCGGGAGGACGGTGAGCTCGTCGTCGGCGTGCTCGCGCCGGGCGGGATCGCCGTGCTCGACGACCTGACGCCGGGCTTCGCGGGGGCCGATCCCGTGCGCGAGTTCTGGCTCGGCCGGACGGACCTGGCCGCGACGGAGGTCTTGACGACGCCGGAATCGGCAGCAATCCTGGCGGTCCGTCGATAGCCGCTACAGGCTTTGGCGCAAGCTGCCGATAGGAGCGGGGATGCCGGACGTGGGGGGATTTCTCGATGAGGTAGGCAACTACGCGCTGACGTGGCTGCCGCTGATCTTCTTCGGCCTGATCATCTATCTGCTCTGGCGCACGCTGCAGTACATGCCGCGCGTCAAGCCGGCGAAGCTGGAGGCAAGCGCGAACTCCTCCGTCTCGTGGGCGGATGTCGCCGGCGTCGAGGAGGCGAAGGCGGAGCTGCGGGAGGTGGTCGACTTCCTCCGCCACCCGAAGCGTTTCCAGCGCCTCGGCGCCCGCGTGCCGAAGGGGATTCTCCTCTACGGACCGCCCGGTACCGGCAAGACGCTGCTCGCGAAGGCGGTCGCGAAGGAGTCGGGCGCGAAGTTCTACTCCCAGAGCGCCTCGGCCTTCGTCGAGATGTTCGCCGGCCTCGGCGCCTCCCGGATCCGCAAGCTCTTCGAAGAGGCACGGAAGAACGCACCCGCGATCGTCTTCATCGACGAGCTCGACGCCGTCGGCACCGCCCGCGCGGGCGGCGGCTTCAATCGAGAGCACGACCAGACGCTGAACCAGCTGCTCGTCGAGCTCGACGGCTTCGACGAGTCGGCCCAGGTGATCGTGATGGGCGCGTCCAACCGGCTCCAGGATCTCGATCCCGCCCTCCTCCGTCCCGGCCGCTTCGACCGCCAGGTGCTCGTCTCGCCGCCCGACCTGAACGGTCGCGAGGCGATCCTGCACGTGCACACACGCGGCAAGCCGCTCGCGGAGGAGGTCGAGCTGTCGCACATCGCGCGGCAGACGTCCGGGCTGACGGGCGCGGACCTGGCAAACCTCTGCAACGAGGCCGCGATCTTCGCCGGCCGGCAGGAGCGGACGACGATCCTGATGGAGGACTTCGACGGCGCGATGGAGCGCGTGATCGCCGGCATGCAGCAACGGCGCGTCGTCACCGAGAAGGAGAAGCGGATCCTCGCCTACCACGAGGCCGGGCATGCGCTGATCGCCTACATGATGGGCGACCTGCTCCCGATCCAGAAAGTGACGATCGTGGCGCGCGGCGACGCCCTCGGCTACGCCTACTACCTGCCGCTGGAGGAGCGCTACCTGCACACGAAGGAGGAGTTCCTCGACGTGATGAAGATCGCCCTCGGCGGCCGGGCCGCCGAGCAGGTCGTCTTCGGCCGCGTCACCAACGGCGCCTCGAATGACCTCGAGAAGGTGACCGAGATCGCCCGCGCGATGGTCTTCGAGTACGGCATGTCCGAAGCGTCGCCGTCGAGGACCATGCGCGCCGACAACTACGCCCTCTCCGAGGAGACGAAGCGACTGCGCGACTCCGAGCAGGCCCGGCTCACCGATCACGCCTACGAGGAGGCGCAGCGGCTGCTGGTCAAGCACCGCGTCTCGCTCGATCGGCTCGCCGGCCAGCTGCTCGAGCGGGAAACGCTCTCCCGCGACGAACTGAACGAGCTGCTCGGCACGATCGAGCCCGAGTCGCGCGCCTCGGAGACCGTCGGCACGGTACGTGCTTTGCCGTCGCATGCTGAGCATCCGCCTGCGGCGGACGCTCAGCGCGCAAACCCCTGAAGGGGCCGCTCCGCGGCCCGAGTGGCCGATAGCATCGCTGCCGTGCGGGCCCGCGGCATCCACCATCTCGGCGTCGCCGTTCACGACCTCGACGAGGCCGTCGCAACGTACGAGCGTCTCTTCGGCGCCGAGCTCGAGCACCGGGCGCAGGTCGACGACCAGGGGGTCGAGGCGGCGGCCGTGCTGGTCGGCGCCGGCCGTGTCGAGCTGCTCGCCTCGCTTGGACCCGAGACTCCCGTTGGCCGGTTCCTGGCAAGCCGCGGCCCTGGCATGCATCACGTCGCCTACGAGGTCGACGACGTCGGCGTCGAGCTCGAACGGCTCTCGGCGGCAGGGGCCGAGCTGATCGACGCCGAGCCGCGGCAGGGCCTCTTCGGCCTTCAGGTCGCTTTCGTCCATCCCGACGCCGTCCACGGCGTCCTCACAGAGGTGGTGTCCGTTGACTGAACCCGATTCCGTCCGCGTCGAGCTGTGCTTCGACGGCGGCCAGATCATGGGCGCGACCGTGACCATCAAGGGAGCGGACGAGCTCGAGCGCGCGCTGGCGACCGACCAGGGCGGCTCGCTGATGCTCGACGCGAGCGACGGCCGCTACACGGTCGTGCTCGGCCGGGTCGTCTACATGAAGCGCTACGCGCGGGAGTCGCGCGTGGGGTTTGGCATCTAGGGGCACCTCTCTTCCTGTGACCGAGGCACAGCAGAAGGGGCCGCCCGCGGCCGAGATTCGCAAGCTCGTCGAGCGGGGCCAGCAGGGCGACCGCAGCGCGCTCGAGGAGCTGTACCTGATCCATTTCGACCGGATCTACAGCTACCTGCACATGACCGTCGGCAACCGGCACGACGCCGAGGACCTGACGACGCAGACGTTCATGCGGATGCTCGAGTCGATCGGCAAGTTCCGCTTCCAGTCGGCCCCGTTCTCGGCGTGGCTGTTCCGGATCGCCCACAACCTCTCGATGGACCACTTCCGCGCGAACCGGCGCTGGCAGCCGGAGGAGGAGGTGCCGGAGCCGCCCGGCTCGGAGGAACGCTCGGCCGAGGACGAGGCCTTTCAGTCGATCGGCCGCCAATCGATGCTGGAGCTGATCGAATTGCTCTCGCAGGAGCAGCAGCAGGTGCTGACGCTCAAGTTCGTCTTCAACTTCTCGAACGCGGAGGCGGCGACGATCCTCGACAAGACCGAGGGCGCCGTCAAGTCGCTGCAGCACCGCGCGCTCGTCTCGCTGCAGAAGCAGATCGCCGACACGTAGATGGCGCTGGAGGTCGGCATCGTCGGTCTGCCCGGGAGCGGGAAGACGACACTGTTCACCGCGCTGACGAAGACGGGCGGCGCCGGCTTCGGCAAGGAGAACGTCGGGATGGCGTCGATCGCGGACGACCGGCTCGAGCAGCTGGCCGCGCTCGTCGGCGCCCGCAAGATCACACCTGCGACGATCCGCGTCGTCGACGTCCCCGGGACCGGGCCGGCGCTGCTCGGGGGGCTGCGCCAGGTCGACGCGATCCTTGCAGTCGCCGACGGCTTCTCGGCCGGCGCCGATCCGAAGGGCGACCTCGAGACGCTCGAGCTCGAGCTGCTCGTTGCCGACCGAGACCATGTCGAGCGGCGGCTGGAGCGAGTGGAGAAGCAGGCGAAATCGGGCGACGCGTCGCTGCGGAAGGAGGTCGAGCAGCTGCAGGCGCTGCTCGCGCACCTCGACGCGGGGCACACGCTGCGGGACTTCCCGGGCGAGCTGCCCGCCGAGCTGGAGCCCCTGACCACGAAGCCGCTGCTCGCGGTCGAGAACGGACCGGGCGGGATCGACCTGCAGCTCGAGGCCGAGCTCGCAGAGATGTCCGAGGCGGAGGCGGCGGAGTACCGCGAGGGCCCCTCCGCGCTCGACGAGGTCGTGCGGCGGCTGCGGGACGCGCTCGACCTGATCACGTTCTTCACCGCGGGCGAGAAGGAGACGCGGGCGTGGACGCTCCGGCGCGGGCAGACGGCGCTCGAGGCGGCGGCGTCGATCCACTCCGACATCGCGCGCGGCTTCATCCGTTGCGAGACGATCTCGACGGAGGACCTCCTCGCCGCCGGCTCGCACGCGGAGGCGTCGAGGCGGGGGACGCAGCGGCTGGAGGGGAAGACCTACGCGGTCCAGGACGGGGACGTCCTGAACATCCGCTTCAACGTCTAGCCCGGCTCCGCCGACCTCACGTCGCTCGCGGCGCTCCAGCCGGCGGCCCGTACCTCCGTACTGTTCCACCGGCCTACACACCGCGAGCAACGCGCCAGGAAGGCGGGTTACCGGAGACGGTCGGCGAGGTAGCGCAGCCCGATCGGGTAGCGGTACTCGATCGCGAGGTGCGTCGCGTCGAAGAGCTCGACGTGGAGGTCGGCGACGTTGAGTGCGGTCAGCTCGCGGCGGAGCCATTCGGCGGTGAGGTCGAGATACCACTCGTCACGGGTGCCCGCATCGACGTAGATCGCGCGCATGCCGCGGAGTGCGTCCGCGTGCCGCGGCACCAGCGTCGGGTAGTCCCACTCGAGCCAGCGCTCCCACAGCTCCGGAATCACCTCGGCGGTGGCGACGTCGTAGGGGAGGCGGATCGTGCCGTCGGCGTCCGCTGAATAGGCGGCCGAGAAGCCCCACTGGAGCAGGATGTGGAGATCGTGCGGATGCGCGAGGGGCGCCGGGCCGGTGCGGAGCTCATCGAGGAAGCGCTCGATCGAGCCGCCGTAGGCGTCGCGGAGCCGCCGTGCGGCGAGCCGGAAGAACGGCCGGATCGAGACCTCGAAGAGGCCGCCGCCCGCGTGGCTCGCGAAGCCCTGGAAGAGGTCGGGCCGCAGCATCGCCGTCACCGCTGCGCCCTGGCCGCCGCTCGACTTGCCGGCGACGCCGCGAAGACCGTTCGTCTCGTAGCGCTCGTCGACGAACGGCACGATCTCGTCGCAGATGTACGAGTGGTAGCGGCCGCTCCCCGCCGAGTCGACGAACTGCGAGCCGCCGACCGACGTCCAGGCGTCGACGAAGACGACGCGCGCGTCGATGTCGGCGTCGTCGAGAAGCTCGAGGAACGTCGGACGGAACGCGGCGCGGTTGCGCCACATGTCGAGCTGGCCGGTGAAGCCCTGGAGGACGTAGACCGCGGGGCCGCCCGCGTAGGAGGGCGGCGTGTACACCCAGAGGGGCCGCTCGTGCGGGTCGCCGAGCGGATTGCCGCGTAGCGCCTCGCTCGCGATCACGTGCTCGTCAAGCTGTCCCCTCATCCGGCCGTGATCATCGCAGCGCCGGCGAGCGCACCGACGACGCCGACCCTCTGCGTCGGCGCCACGCGCTCGTGCAGGACGATCGCCGCAAGCGCGACCGTGACGACCGGATACAGCGCCGCGAGGACCGCGACGATACTGAGGTAGCCACGCGTCGTGGCGAGCGAGAAGAGCATGTTCGCGCCGACGTCGCACAGGCCCACGACCACCAGCACCGGCAGGAATCCACGGCCCGGCCGGAGGGACGCCCCCACCGCGAGGGCAACGACGAAGGCGAGCAGGAGCGAGACACCACGAGCCGTCGCCACCGCATAGGGAACGCTCTCGTCCGCGGCCCGGTCGGCGAAGACGAAGTAGAGCCCGAAGCCGAGCGCGGCCAGCAGGGCGAGGCCGATTCCGGCAGCGCGGCCGCCACCGCGGTGTGCGGGCTCGCGCGAGGCGACCGCGACCCCCGCGAGGGCCAGCACGATCCCGACGATTTGCAGGGCCCCGGCCGCTCGCCCGAGGCGACCCCGACCGCGAACGGGATCACCGCGGCTACGGCCGAGATCGGCGCCACGATCCCCATCGCCCCAACCGCCATGCCGCGGTACAGCGTCGCTATCCCGAGACAGCCGCTGGCACCGGCCGCCGCCCCAAGCAGGGTCGCCGTCCAGCCGGGGAAGGCGTCGCCGGAGACGACGACCCACGTGACCGCGGCGGCTAGACCCGCGACCTGCGAGACGACGAGCACGGTGAGCACATGGAGCCTCCGCGACGTCAGCCCGCCGAAGAAGTCGCCGACTCCCCACGAGACACTCGCGGCCAGTGCGAGCGCGATTGCGAGCACTACTCGACCGGACGGGTCGCCGCTACGGCGTCGAGCTGGTTCGCGTGGTAGAGAACGGCTGCCTCGGCGGTGCGGGCGGCGTTGCGATCGTGATGGGACGCGATCGCATGCAGCAGCTCGGCGCGCACGGACGCGTCGAGCGCGTCGGCCCGCTCCTCGACGAGCCTCAGCCCGAGGTGGACGTGCCCGAGCAGCCGGCCCTCGTCGGTCGGCCGGAACGCCGGGCCGCGCCCGAGCTCGCGCACGCGACCCACGTCGTGCAGGAGTGCCGCGGCGAGCAGGAGGTCGCTTCGCAGCCGCGGGTGCAGCTGCGCCGTCTCGCGCGCCAGCGTGGAGACGCCGACGACGTGCTCGAGCAGGCCGCCGGCATACGAGTGGTGCGTCTCGGCCGCGGGGAGCTCGCGCAGCGCAGAGCGAATCGCTGCGTCTTCGAGGAACCGTCCGACCACCGCCCGGAGCCCGGGATGGGCGAGCTCTGCCGCCATGAACTCGAGAAACCCGTCGAGCTCGTCCGCGTCCCGCCGCAGCCGCGGGGCCAGGCCCGCGGGATCCTCGTCCGAGGCTTCGACGGAGCGGATCTCGAGCTGCAGCCTGTCGTCGAAGCGCTCGACCCGGCCGAGCACCCGAACCGCGTCGCCCTCGGCGAAACGGCCGTCGAGCAGCTCGACGTCGTTCCAGATCCTCCCCTCGATCCGGCCGGTCGGATCGACCAGCTCGAGTGCGAGGTAGGGCGCGCCCTTGCGAGTCGTGCGCCGCTGCTTGCGCGCGACGGCGTAGACACCTTCGACCGTGCGGTCGGGCGCAAGCTCGGCGATCGTGCTCATGCGGTGAGTCTAGGGCGCGAGCCTGTTGGTACGTTGCCCGCCATGGCCGTCGTCAAGCCCTTCCGCGCGCTGCGCTACGACGAGGCGGTGGCCGGCCCGCTCGAGACCCTCGTCGCGCCGCCGTACGACGTCATCAGCGAGGAGCAGCGCGAGCAGCTGCGCGCCCGCAGCCCGCACAACGTCGTCCGCCTCACCCTGCCCGACTCGGAGGAGGAGGCCGCGCGTGCGCTCGACGAGTGGCGTGCGGAGGGCGTTCTCGTCGAGGAGCTGCCTGCCGTCTGGGCGCTCGAGCAGGACTACGTCGGCCCCGACGGCGTCGCCCGCTCGCGCTTCGGGATCGTCGGGTCGCTGAAGGTCGAGCCGTACGAGACGGGGACCGTGCTGCCGCACGAGCGGACGCATGCCGGCCCGAAGGAAGGCCGCCTCCGCCTGTTGCGCGCAACGCACGTCCAGCTGGAGCCGATCTTCCTGCTCTACGACGGACCCGCGCCGGTCGAGCGCCCGGGCCGCGATCCCGACCTCGAGGTGGAGGGCGCGAAGCTCTGGCGGCTCGACGACCCGACGCTCGTGCGCGCCTTCGACGACAAGCAGCTTCTGATCGCGGACGGTCATCACCGCTACGAGACCGCGCTCGCCTTCGCCAAGGAGGAGGGAACGCCGGCGAGCGCGCAGATGCTCGTCGTGCTCGTCTCCACCGACGATCCCGGCCTGGAGATCTTCCCCACGCACCGGCTGTTCTCCGAGCCAAGGCACCTGGAGGGCAACGGCGCCGGCGGCGCAGAGGTGACCGAGCTCACGCGCGAGGGCTCGCGCATCGTCCACGGCCCCGAGGGGATGCTCGACGTCCAGCTCGTGGACACGCTGGGCCACGAGGGGATCTCCTACACCGCCGACGCGGCCGAGGCCGAGCGACGCGTCCGCGACGGTGAGGCAGCGGTCGCCTACCTGCTGCGCCCGACCCGGATCGAGGACGTCTTCGCCCACGCGCGCCGCGGCGAGGTGCTGCCGCAGAAGACGACGTACTTCTTCCCCAAGCTGATCTCCGGCCTCCTCTTCCATCCAGTTTGAAGTCCAGTTGATGAAACCGTGGCTCGACGTCTGCCGCGAATCTGTCGGCGATATCAAGGCTGTGCTGGCGGAGCTGCCGACCCGCGTCGAGCGTGAGCCCGTGCTCCAGACGGGCGAGGGCGGCGACGACACGACCGCGATCGACGCGGCGGCCGAGACGGCTGTCGTCCACCGCCTCGAGCAGTTGGACGAGCACTTCACGCTCGTCTCCGAGGAGCTCGGAGAGCGCGTCTTCGGCTCGGGAGTGCCCTGGCGCGTGGTCTGCGACCCGATCGACGGCTCGCTCAACGCCAAACGCGACATTCCCTTCTTCTCGCTCTCGCTGGCGGTCGCCGAGGGCGCGACCATGGCGGACGTCGTCTTCGGCTACGTCTACGACTTCGGCTCGGGTGAGGAGTGGACGGCCGAGCGCGGCAGGGGCGCGTTCCTGAACGGCAATCGGCTCGGCGCGGTCCGGCCCAAGGACGTGATCGAAATCCTTTCCTTCGAGGCGACGACCACGGCTGAGGTCGCGGACAAGGCGGCGCAGATGGTCGGGAGCGCGCACAGGCTCCGAATCATGGGCTCGCTCGCGATCTCGCTCTGCCACCTGGCAGCGGGCCGGGTCGACGCGGTCTGCTCGCTCAAGCCCGCGCGGTCGGTCGACATCGCCGCCGGCCAGCTGCTCGTACGGGAGTGCGGTCTCGAGATCGAGCTCTTCGAGAATCCGCCCTTCGCCGACGCGCGGCTCGACCTCGTCGGACGTTCGCGCGTCGTTGCGGCGGGAACGACGGAGCTGTGCCGCAAGCTCGAGTCCGCTCTGACCGCGTAGGCTGCTCCGGCTGGAACTCCGACAGCTCGCGGCAAAGGATCCGGGCCTGGCCGGTGGAAGAGTGCTCTCTCTACTTCAACAACGACTGGGAGGGCTTCGCGCCGCGGAACGCGCTGCGCCTCCGCCGGCTCCTCGGCGCGCAACCGTCCAACTAGACTTTGGACGAAACCACGCGCCACCGCCCCTCCCGCCACGGTGGACGAACAAGCACAACACCCAGACCCCGACGACCGCGCCGCGACGATTCTCGTCTGCGACGACGACCCGAGCCTGCGTGAGCTCGTCCGAGCCGTGCTCGGCCCGCGCTACCGCTTCGTCGAGGCGGCCGACGGCACCGAAGCGCTCGGGCTCGCGCACGAGGAGCCCCCGGATTTGATCGTGCTCGACGTGATGCTCCCGGGGCTGAGCGGGATCGAGGTGCTCGAGGAGCTGCGGAACGACGATGAGCTGAAGACAATCCCGGTCGTCGTGATCACTGCATGGAGCCATGCCGAGATCGACGCGCAGGTCGCGGGCGCCGACCGCTTCGTCTCGAAGCCGTTCGACCCGGACGACCTCAGCTCCGCCGTCGAGGAGCTGCTCCCGGTGACGCTCGCGCGGCGGATGTGGCTCGCGAGCTCCGCGCTCGCACTGCTCGTTGGCGCGGCATTCACGGCGCTCATCCTCGCCGTCTCCGCACAGCAGGAAGCGACCGACCGTGAAGCGCGGTCGAAGGACGTCACGGCCGCATCGCTGGAGCTCGAGCGCCTCGTCTCGGACGTCGAGTCGAACTTCCTCAGCTTCGCGGTCACCGGGAGCGCTGACTCACTCACTGCCTACGAGGCCGCTACCAGGAAGCTGCCGGCCCAGCTGGCCACGCTGGAGGCGCTCGTCAGGGACGATCCGGACCAGAGGGAGAACGCGCGGGGAATCGAGAACCAGATCCGGGAGTACGCCTTCGCCTCGCTCCCGCCGCTGATCCCGATTCTGCAGGAGGTGAAGGGGCTGAGCGAGAACGACGCGTCGCTGACGCAGAGCGTCACCGTGCAGACGGACGAGATCCGTCGGCTCTTCTCTCGCTTCCGGGCGGAGGAGGACAAGCTCGCCTCGGAAGCGGCCCAGGACGCGGACGAACGCACCGACATCGCCGTGGTCGTCGGCGGCGTCGCGGTCGGCGCCTCGATGGCGTTGATCGCCCTCTTCGGGATCGTGCTCGCACGCTCGATCGGTGGCCCGGTGCGCGCCGTCGCCGACGGCGCTGGTCGCATCGCCGGCGGCGAGCTCTCGCTCCGGTTGCCGGAGGAGGGCCCGGGCGAGGTCGGCGAGCTGACGCGGGCGTTCAACGAGATGGCGGAACGGCTGGAAGCGACGCACGCGGAGCTCGAGCAGCAGAACGAGGAGCTGCGCGAGAGCGAGCGCGGGAAGACCGAGCTCGTCAGCATCGTCTCCCACGAGCTGCGGACGCCGCTCGCGAGCGTGCTCGGTTTCACGGCGCTCCTGCTGAAGCGTGAGTTCGACCCGCCGACGCGGCGCCATTATCTCGGCATCGTCGACGCGCAGGCCCGTCGCCTGGCAGCACTGCTGGAGGACTTCCTCGACGTGCAGCGGATCGAGCACGAGGGTGTCGACCTGGCGCCCGAGAAGGTCGACCTGGCGCGACTCCTCGACGAGCAGGCGCAGCTGTATGCGGCGCAGAGCCCGAAGCACCGGCTCGCGGTCGAGCTCGCCGAGCGGCCGTTGACCGTCCGCGGCGACCCCGGCCGGCTCGCGCAGGTCGTCGGTAACCTGCTCTCGAACGCGATCAAGTACTCGCCCGAGGGCGGCACCGTCCAGCTCGTCGCCGTCCGAAGCGGCGACAGCGTCCGGATCGCGGTCCGCGACGAGGGCCTCGGGATCCCGGAGGATCAACAGAGCCGGATCTTCACGAAGTTCTTCCGCGGCGACGCGGGCGCAACGGGAATCACCGGCACCGGTCTCGGCCTCGCAGTCTCGCGCGAGATCGTCGAGGCGCACGGCGGCAGCATCGGCTTCGACAGCGACCCCGGCCAGGGCACGACCTTCTGGCTCGAGCTGCCGGGGCCAAACGGAGAGTCCAGTACGAACACCACGAAGGAGGCGGAATGAACAGAAAGGTCGGCTGGCTGCTGACGGGCGCGATTGTCGGCATCGTCGCCGTCGGCCCGCTGCAGAGCCGCTCGGAAGCGGGAACGGGAAAAGCGACGATCAGGATCAACGATCGGGAACTGGCCGCGACGCGGATCGACATCGGTGCGCGCGGCACGTCGCCCGGAGACCAGGAGATCATCCGCGCCCGGCTGTTCGAGCGGGGAACGGGAACCACCATCGGCCGCTCCGAGCTCGTCTGCACGTTCGTCGACAACGGCCGTTCACGCAGTTGTCGCGGGACGTACATCCTCCCCAAGGGGAAGATCGTCGTCGGCGGCTCGCTCCTCTACCGGCAGTTCTACGAGCTCGCGGTGCTCGGAGGCACCGGCCTCTACGACAACGCGCGCGGAACGTTGACCGTGACCAGAACGGGCCGCAAGCCCGTCCGCGATCTCGTCGTCTTCCGGCTCGTCGGATAGGAGGACCGCCGCTACGCTCCTAACATGACCTTGGATCGCGACGACGTCCTGCGCGCGCTCGAGCGCGTGATCGATCCCGAGCTGCGCAAGCCCGTCACCGAGCTCGACATGGTCCGGTCCGTCGAGATCGACGGCGCCGACGTTTCCGTGACGATCGCGCTCACCGTCGTCGGCTGCCCACTTCGCAACTCGTTCCAGGACCAGGTCGCAGAGCACGTCGGCGGGTTGCCCGGCGTCCGGCGCGTCGAGCTGCACTTCGACGTGATGAGCCCGGACGAGAAGGCAGCGCTGACGACGAAGCTCCGCGGCGGCCGCCCCGAGAAGTCGATCTCGCTCGACCCGGCGACGCGCGTGATCGCGGTCGCAAGCGGCAAGGGCGGCGTCGGCAAGTCGTCGTTGACGGTCAACCTCGCGGCCGCGCTCGACGGCCTCGGGCAGCAGGTCGGAGTCATCGACGCGGACGTCTACGGCCACTCGATCCCGCACATGCTGGGCGTCCACCAGCGGCCGATCGTGGTCGACAAGATGATCGTTCCGCCCGTGCGCGGCAGCATCAAGCTGATCTCGATCGGCAACTTCCTCGACGAGAACGCGCCGGTGATGTGGCGCGGCCCGATGCTGCATCGCGCCCTCGAGCAGTTTCTCTCCGACGTCCACTGGGGCGAGCTGGACACGGTCGTGATCGATATGCCGCCGGGTACCGGCGACATGGCGATCTCGCTCGGCCAGCTGCTCCCGCGCGCCGAGGTGCTCGTCGTCACGACGCCGCAGCCGCTCGCCCAGGATGTGGCGGCGCGCGCGGCGATGATGGCGCAGAAGACCGGCCAGAAGCTGCTCGGCGTCGTCGAGAACATGACCGGCGACGCGTTCGGAGCGGGCGGCGGCGCCAGGCTCGCCGACGAGCTCGACGTGCCACTGCTCGGCACGATCCCGCTCGACCGTGCGCTGCGGGAGGCCGGTGACGCGGGCGTCCCCGTCGTCGAGTCCGATCCCGACGCCGACTCGTCGCGCGCGATCGTCGCGCTCGCAGAGGTCGTGGCGGCGACGCGTCAGGCCGCGATCCGCAAGCCTCTGACGCTCTTGTCCTAAAACGAAAGAGGGCGCCCGCAGGCACCCTCTTGCCGTCTCTCTCCAGGAGACCTTTCTACTTCTTGCGCACCTTCGTCAGCACCCAGGCGCCGGCGACCTGGCTGCAGGTCATCTCGACCTGGTCGCCCGCCTTGACGCGCTCGACATCGTCGTCGTCCTTGACGGTGCAGGTCTGCGAGGCCGAGCCGTCCTTCGGCTTGACGGTGATCGACGTCGCGCTGAGCGCCTCGACCTGACCGCGAACGAAGAGGTGCACGCTCGGCTTCGGCGTCCTCTCGGACTTGCAGCGGATGCCCTTCGCGATCACGGCGGCGTTCGTGCCGGTGCCGCTGCCGATCGCGCCGTCGGTCAAGCCACCCGTCTTCGAGAACGAGCCGGAAAGGCTGCCGAACAGCGTGCCGTCGCCACGGCCCGCGCTCCCGCGCACCCAGGCGTCCAGCTTGCCGTCGGTGTTGACGCCGGTGATGCCGGCATGCGTGCGTCCGTCGGCGGCGGCGATGCTCAGCCTGCCGTCGACCCAGCCGAGCTTCTTCGTCACGTTGTAGACGCTCTTCAGGTGGAGCACCGCTGCGCCGTTCAGGTCCGCGGTCGTGCTGGTCGCCGTGCCCGACCAGCGGCCGGTAGTGACCTCAAAGGTCTGGGCGTCGCACGTGTACGTCCGCGTCTGCACGTTCGACGGTGTGGTGGCCGTGAGCGTCGCGCTGGCAGCAGCGACGTCGGCGGCCTTGAGATGCGCAACCGCAGCGCCGGTCGCCACGAGGGCGCCGAGCGCAGCTGTGATCAGTACGAACCGCTTCATGCCGTGTCCTCTCCTTCTCGAGATCTCATAAATGAAGACGCCCGAACTCTGAGGTCTCCAGCGCAGTAGCCGGTAAGGAATCCGTGAGGATTTCGTGAGGGTGCGGCGGCGGTGGCGTCCTGCTTCGAATCCGTCAGCGCACGGCTGCGGTCAGGTGAACAGTCAGACGTAGAGCGGTTCGCGCGGCCGTGCGTCCAGCTCGCGCTCCGCGCATGGTGGGCAGTAGGTGCAGACCACAGGCTCGTCGCCTTCTGGGTCTTCCGCGATATAGGCGAACCAGCCCCTGGCCGACGCGGTCTTGCAGCCGCATTCCTCGCACTTCAGCATCGCGCAAGCATCCCAGAACAGGTGAGCGCGTTCTACCTTCGCCTGTAGCCGGCTCCTGGACTTCAAACTAGGGCACCACCGCGGCACCCGTACACTCGATCCATGCAGGCCGCAGCCTTTTTCGACCTCGACCGCACGCTGTTGCGGCGCTCCAGCGCCCTCGCACTGGCAGGGGCATTCCGGGAGCACGGGGTCATCGGTCGCGGGCAGCTCGCAAGGGCCGCGGCCTGGCAGCTCCTGTTCGCAGCGCGCGGAGCAAGCGCGGAGACGGTGCGGAAGGCGGCCGAGGACGGCCTGATGATCCTCAAGGGCTTCGCCGTCGACGACCTGCGCAGCCTCGTCGCCGGCGCGATGGAGCCCGTGCTGAAGCCGCTCGTCTACCAGGAGGCGCTCGAGCTCGTGCGCGACCACCGCGAGCGCGGCGAGCCCACCTACATCGTCTCCGCGACATTGCACGAGATCGTCGAGGAGCTGGCGCGGGAGCTCGGCTTCGACGGAGCGATCGGCTCGACGTGCGAGATCGAGAACGGCATCTACACCGGCCGTTCGCTCCGCGCGGCCCACGGCGCGGGGAAAGCGGCGGCGATCCGCGAGCTCGCCGCCGAGCGCGGCTACGACCTCGCCGCGTCGACCGCGTACTCCGACAGCCACACCGACCTGCCGTTTCTCGAAGCGGTCGGGAACCCGGTCGTCGTCAACCCCGACCGCGAGCTGCGCCGGATCGCGGACGAACGCGGCTGGCCGATCCGCGACTTCGGCGAGCTCGCCTACCCGACGGCTCGCCGTGTCAGTCCGGCGCTGCTCGGGATCCCGCTCGTGCTGGGCGCGGGCGCCGCCGTCTGGGCCGCTCGACGCCGTGCTGCCTAGTCCTCAGGAGCGGATCGCCGCGCTCGGCTTCTCCGCGGCCGACACCGCAACTCTCGCCTCCCACTTCCTCGACGCCGAGTCGCGCGGAAAGCTCGGGCACGGCCTCTCGCGGATCGACTGGCTCGAGACGCTGCCCGACCTTCGGCCGGATGCGATGCCCCAGCGGCTCCACGCGGAACCCGGCTACGAGCGCTGGGACGGAAACGGCGCGCTCGGCTACCTGACGCTGGCAACCATCGTCGACGCGCAGCTCGCCGCGCCTCCCGCCCATGCCCGCGTGATCGTCGCGTCCAACTGCTTCCCGACCGGGATGCTCGGCTGGTACGTCCGCAGGCTCGCCGACGAGGGACTCGTGGCGGCGTTGACGGCGACCTCGCCGGCGCGACTGGCCCATCCCGACGGGGGCGAGGCGCTCGCGGGGACGAACCCGCTCGCGGTCGCGATTCCGAGCTCGGACGGCGCGGCCCTCGTCGCCGACGTCTCGATGGGAGCTGTCACCTACGGCGACGTGCTTCGCGGCGCAGCGAGCCCGGACGAGCTCGTCCCGTTCGGCGGTGAGCAGGCGCACAAGGGCTTCGCGCTGGCGCTCGGGCTCGAGCTCCTCGTCGGGGCGCTCGCGGGCGACGGCTTCGGCGCCGTGCTCGTCGTCGCGCGGCCCGAGGCCGATCCGGTTCCCGAGCTACGCGAGCGTGCGGCGGGGCTACGACTCCCCGGCGACTCGTAGCGCCTCCAGGTCGTCGTCCTTCTCGGCCCATTGCTGCAGCTCCGGGTCGCCTTCGAGCGCCCGATCGAGAAACCCCCGCGCCTCGTCGATGCGGCCCGCGCGGGCGAGAATGCAGGCACGGTGGTAGAGGAGCGGCGGGTGGTCCGGCTTCTGAGCGAGGCCGGCGTCGAGCTCGGCGAGCGCGCCGTCGTAGTCGCCGGCGTCCGCCTTCGGATAGGCGGCGAAGAAGTACTCCCAGGCCGACACCTCGTGCCGGCCGGGCTTGCCGCCGAGCGCGAGCACGGTTGTTCCCGGCTCCTCCGCGCGCGCATACCGGGTCACGGCTGGATCGCGGAGGAAGACGACCGAGCCGGCGGGGACGTCGACCTCGTTCCCGTCGAGCACGAACGTCGCCCGGCCGGAGACGACGACGTACATCTCCTCATGCCCGAGTCGCTCCTCGGTGTGCTCCTCGACGACGTCCTGGCCCGCCTCCGTCGCCGTGTAGGCGTTGATCCCGAACGCCGTGATCCCGAAATGCTTCCGCAGCGGCGTCCAGCGCAGCGACCCCGGGCCCGGCAGCGACTCGACGTCGGTCAGGCTCGCCACCTCGTATCCGTTCACCGTGTCCTCCTCAGCTCGCTCAGCACGACCGGATCGATCTCGGCGTCGCCGTCGACGCGCTCCTCGAGGTTCGCGTTGCCGGCCCAGTCCTCCAGCCGCTCATAGCCGAGCCTGGCGAGATGGCCGGCGATCTCCGCCTGCAGCTCGTCGTCCACGCGCAGCCACTGGTCGCGCGGCGTCTTCCCGAACAGCTGCTGATGCAGGCCGTAGAGGCGGCGCAGATCCTCGATCGGCGCCTCGTGATCGTCGACGCGGAGGTCGACGAGGACGTCGGAGAGGCCCGCGTAGCCACCGTCTCGCTCGACGACGATCAGCGCAGCGGACTGCTGCCCCCGCTTGTCGCCGCCCGCTGCCTGCGCTGCGGCGAGCGCCTCGATCAGGCGCTCCGCCAGCGATCCTTCGCTCGCCTCGAACGAGCCGGCGAGCGCCTCGACGGTGTCGCCTGAGACGAGGATGTTCCCCTGGGCGGCGTAGCCGTTGCCGACGCGCCCGCCGGCCCAGTCGAGGCAGCCGGAGCCGGTGTAGGTCGCTCCGCGGCCCTGCGCATCGACGACGCCGAGCTGCCGCTCGTCGCGCCCGTCGTCGGCCTCGGTGAGACGCCCGACGACCTCCTCCGCCGACAGGCCCTGACGCAGCAGTGCGAGCCCGTCGGGCCCGTAGCGGGGATTCGCGTAGGCCTGCGTCGCAACGGCGCCGACACCCGGCTCGGCCCAGGGCACAACCGAGCCGACGGCGAGGAACTTCGACTGCGTCGCGACCCCCCACTGCCCGCGGTCGAGGTCGCAGGCCGCGATCGAGTAGGTCGAGATCGGTCTAGCCATAGGTGAGCGCCGTCAGGTCCAGCGCCAACAGCTCCTCAGTCGGAACGAGGACGGAGGCGACCTCCGGCCGCGCAAGCGCCGCCTTCACGGCCTCCGGCGTCGCAGCCCGCACGACGACCGGTGTTCCCTGCGCATGCGCCTCGCGGAGGCGCGTCGGATCGGACACGTCGTCGAGCACGAGCGCGCCCTCGACGTCGAGCGAGCCCTCGAGCGCGAGCTCGGGGACGCGACGACCGGTCGCGCCGAACCAGCGCTCTCTCACAGCTCGACCGATCCGCCGGGCTCCGGCGCCAGGATCTCGACGCCGGGAGCGAGCTCGCGGAGCTGCTCGGGCGTGCCAGCGAGGATCGGGAAGGTGCCGTAGTGGCAGGGCACGCAGCGCTTGACGCCGAGCAGCTCGAGCGCGACGGCCGCTTCGCGCGGATCCATCGTGTAGTGGCCGCCGATCGGCAGCACCGCGACGTCCGGCTGGTAGATCCGCGCGATCAGGGCCATGTCGCCGAAGACGTTCGTGTCGCCGGCGAAGTAAAGCTTGAAGCCGTCCTCGAGCTCGACGACGAGGCCGCAGGGCTCGCCCGCGTACGTCCCGTCGTTGGTGCTGGACGAGTGCTGCGCGTGGGTGAGCGTCACCTTGATCCCGTCGACCTCGACGGTGCCGCCCTTGTTCGGGTCACGAATCGACTCTACGCCTTGCCCCTGCAGCCACTCGGCGAGCTCGACCTGTGCCACGACCGTGCAGCCGAACTTCCCTGCCAACGCGACGGCGTCGCCGTAGTGATCGCCATGGCCGTGGGTGATGAGGATGGCGTCGACCCGCTCCGGCTCCAGCTCGGATTCCGGGCACTTCGGGTTCCCGTTCAGGAACGGATCGATGTAGATGCGCTTGCCGCCCGGGGTGTCCACGCGGAACGCCGAATGCCCGAGCCAGGTGAGTGTCGTAGCCATGGCGAGAGCCTAGAGGACCGTCCGGTCCTGGGTCGAACATCCACACATGACAACGCGCCTCGCCTCCGTCTCGCTCGTCCTCGGCGCCGCGCTCGCGGACGCCGCAGGCCAGCACGCGCTCGCCTACTACGCCCTCGTCGCCGCCGTGCCCGTCGTCGCGCTCGCCGCACTCTCCGGCCTCGGGAACGTCCTCGACGGCTCCGCCGCCCAGCCGCACGACCGCGGCATCGCCGTGCTCTCGGGCATCGCGCTCCCGTTCGTCCTCCTCGGGACCGCGGTGCGGGCGCCGCTGCTGGACGACGGGCCGCCGCCCGTGATCGGGATCACCGCCGTGGTCGCTGCGCTCGCGATCTTCGCCGTCCAGGCGCTTGTGGCCGCCACAGCGGTCGCGCCGCGAGAGCGCTTGCGCACCGCCTTCCGCGCCAAGTAACAGACTGTTACTTGGCTAGAAGGGCAGGGACGCGGCTGCGTCGCGAGCGAGGTCGATCAACGGCTGCACGAAGAAGAACGAGCCGATCGTGACGACGACCGAGAGGAAGACAGCGCTCTGGAGCAGCGGGTCGAGCGGCGGCGAGCCGCCCGCGACGGCAGGGCGCAGCTCGGCAGCAGGGCGGAGGTAGATCGCCCGGATCACCCCGAGGTAGTAGTAGAGCGAGATCGCCGTCGCGATCACTCCGGCGACGACCAGCCACCACCAGCCGGCCTCGTACGCCGCCGAGAAGACGTAGAACTTGCCGATCAGGCCGCCGGTGAGCGGCATCCCCATGAAGCCGAGCATGAAGACCCAGAGCGCGGCGCCGAGGAACGGCCGCTCCCAGCCGAGCCCACCGAGGTTCGCGAGCGTCACCGGCGCCTGCAGCTCCCGCTCCCGCGCGGCGACGACCGCGAACGAGCCGATCGACATCGCGCCGTAGGGGATCAGGTAGTAGAGGAGCGCGCGGGCACCGAGCTCGCTGTTCGCAGCGACCGCGATCAGCATGAACCCGGCGTGCGAGACCGAGGAGTAGGCAAGCAGCCGCTTGAGGTCGCGCTGCACGAGCGCGGCGAGGTTGCCCACCGCGAGGGAGACGATCGCGATCACGGCGATCGCGACCGTCCAGAGATCAGACTGCTCCGGGAAGGCAACGACGAGGAGCCGCAGCATCAGGACGAGCGCGGCCACCTTGGTCGCGGCCGACATGAATGCGGTCACGGGCGTGGGCGCGCCCTGGTAGACGTCCGGCGTCCACATGTGGAACGGCGCCGCCGAGGCCTTGAAGCCGAGACCGGCGATCAGCATCGCGAGCCCGGCGAGCAGGAGGACGTCGTCGCCCACGTCCGCGGCTGCGATCTCGGAGAAGCCGATCGCCCCGGTGGCGCCGTAGACGAGGGCGGAACCGAAGAGCAGGATCGAGGAGCCGAACGCGCCCACGATCAGGTACTTCAGCCCGGACTCCAGGGACGCCTCGCGGTGGGTATCCATCGCGCAGAGCACGTAGAGCGCGATCGAGAACCACTCGAGCCCGAGGAAGAGCGTCATCAGGTTCGACGCGGTGACGAAGAAGACCATGCCCGCGCCGGCCGCGGCGAGGAGGGCGTAGTACTCGCCGACGTGGTCGCGCCGCTTGTCGCCCCAGGAGACGAGGACGGTCAGGACTCCGGCGCCGGCGACGATCAGCGCCGCGAACGCGCCGAGCCGGTCGCGGGTGAACGACTCGGCGAGCAGCGGGAGGCCGTTCGCGGTCTCGTCGAAGACGATTGCGGCGAAGACACCGGCGGTGACGAAGCCGGCGAACGCGACGAGGGCGGAGAAGACGCGCCGCATCCACCAGGGCACGAGCACGCTGCCGAGCAGGGCCACGCCCGAAGCGCCGAGCAGCGCCAGCGTCGGCGCGAGCGCGAGCCAGTCGACCTTCGGGGTCGGGATCACGGCACGGCCTCCGTCTGCTCGCCGCGGATCAGCGGGAAGGCGCGCTCCGAGACGAGCGCCGGCCAGGCGGAGAGGAAGAGCAGCAGCCCGACGAGCGGGACGACGATCGCCAGCTCGACCGGCCGCACGTCCGGCGCGTCCTCGCGGACGTCGCGCCCGCGTGCCCCGTGCAGGACGGCCGAGATCAGCCGCAGCATGTACATCGCGGCGAGCACGATCGCCGCCGCGCCGACGACGGACCAGCCCCAGCCGACCCCGTAGGCGCCGGCCAGGATCAGGAACTCGCCCGCGAACGCGACCGAGCCGGGCACCGCGAGGGCGATGATGCCGGTCGTCATCAACAGGGTCGCGAGCACCGGCCGGCCGCGCGCCATCCCGCCGAGGCCGGCGAAGGCGCTCGTGCCGGTGCGCAGCTCGACCATCCCGGCGAGCAGGAAGAGCGTCGCCGAGACGAGCCCATGCGCGACCGACTGGAGGATGGCGCCGGGGACACCGAGCGGATTCAACGAGAAGAGCCCGATCGTGATCAGACCCATCTGCGCCATCGACGAGTAGGCCGTCACGCTGCGGATGTCCGGCGCGCGGAAGGCGAGCACGGAGGCGTAGATCAGCCCGATCGTCGCGAAGGCGAGAATCGTCGACTGGAACTGGTCGACCGGCTCGGGGAACTTCGCGATCACGATCCGAAGCAGGCCGTAGACCGCCACCTTGGAGACGACGCCGGAGAGGATCGCGGCCACCTCGGGCGGCGACTCGCGGTAGGCGTCGAGGAGCCAGCCGTGGAAGGGGAAGATCGGCGCCTTGACCGCAAACGCGACCAGGAAGCCGAGGAAAACCCAGTCGTTCGAGGAGACACCCGAGTCGACGAGCGAGAACGTGTCCTGCGAGAGCCCGAAGACGATGATCGACGCCAGCATCAGCAGCGATCCGGCCATCGTGTAGATCACGAACGTCGCCGTCGCGCGCAGGCGGCGCGGCCCGCCCCAGACGCCGATCAGGACGTAGATCGGGATCAGCATCGCCTCGAAAAAGACGTAGAAGACGAGCAGGTCCTGGGCGGTGAAGACGCCGACGATCGAGCCGGTGAGGAACAGCAGCAGGCCGTGGTACGCGCGCCCGCGGTCGCCGCCGGCCCAGAAGGCGTACGCGATCGCGACCGTGCAGACGACGACCGTCAGCCCGGCGAGGAAGAGCGAGAAGCCGTAGAAGCCGACGTGGTAGGAGACGCCGAGGTCACGGAACCAGCTGTGCTCGTCCTGCAGCTGCAGTCCCTGCCCGAAGTCGAACTGCTCGAACGCGACCGCGAAGAGGACGACTTCGGAGAGCGCCGCCAGCAGCGCCAGCGCCCCCGCGGCGCGAGCCGGGAGCGGCAGCAGCCAGACGACGAGCGCGGCGGCGAGCGGGAGGACGATCAGCGCGGTCGTCATTGCCGTTGCCTACTGAACCGTCACGAAGACGACGACGAGGATGGCGACTGCGAAGGCGATCACGAGCGCATAGCTGCGCAGGTAGCCGGTCTGGACGCCGCCGACTGCGCCGGCGGTCTCACGCGTGCCGGCCGAGACGCCGGCGATCGAGCCGCCGATCAGCGGTTCCTCGACCCCGCGCCGGAAGGCGCGCGTGAGCAGCACGGCGGGCTTGTAGAAGATCAGGTCGTAGAGCTCGTCGAACCAGAACTTGTGCTCGAGCGTGTTCTGAAGGGCTGCGTTCCTCGGCACCGGCCGGCTGCGTGCGGCGTAGAGCGTCCAGGCGACGTAGATGCCGACGAGCCCGAGCCCGACGGCGAGCACGCTCGTGACGTAGTCCTGAGTCGTGGTCGGCTCGACGAGCGCGAGGTGCTCCCGGCCGACTGCGATCGGGTCGAGCCACTCGCCGAAGGTGTGCCAGCCGCCCGCGACCTCGACCCAGCCGCCGATCACGGAGAGCACGGCGAGGACGCCGACCGGCCACATCATCGTCCACGGACCTTCGCCGTGACCGTGGCCCTGCGCGTGCTCCTCGACGAGTGGCGACGGCTCGCCGAGGAAGACGATGAAGAAGAGACGGAACGTGTAGAGCCCGGTCAGGAGCGTCCCGATCAGGCCGGCGACGAAGAGCAGCTGGCCGTAGCCGCCGCTCGCGAGCGCCGAAGCGAGGATCGCGTCCTTCGAGAAGAAGCCGGAGAGCGGTGGGATCCCGACGAGGGCCAGCGAGCCGATCAGGAAGGCGATGTAGGTCCTCGGCATCGCGCGGCGCAGACCGCCCATCTTTCGGATGTCTTGCTCGCCCGCGAGGTGGTGGATGACGACCCCCGCGGCGAGGAAGAGCAGCGCCTTGAAGAAGGCGTGCGTCATCAGGTGGAACATCGCGCTGCTGTAGGCGCCGAGCCCCGCGCCGACGAACATGTACCCGATCTGCGACATGGTCGAGTACGCGATCACGCGCTTGATGTCCGTCTGGACGAGCGCGACGAGGCCGGCGACGAGCAGCGTCAGCGCGCCGAGCCCGGCGGCGAGGTCGGAGATCGACGGCGCCAGCTCAAAGATCGGATGCGCGCGGACGATCAGGTAGACGCCGGCCGTCACCATCGTCGCCGCGTGGATCAGCGCCGAGACAGGCGTCGGGCCCTCCATCGCGTCGGGCAGCCACGTGTGCAGCGGGATCTGGGCCGACTTGGCGACGGCGCCGCCGAGCAGCCCGAGCGCAACGAGGTTGACCGCGGTCTGCGAAAGGCCCGCCGCGCCCTCGAACGAGGCCAGGAAGTCCAGCGTCCCCGTCTGCCACATGAGCACGAAGAATGCGAGCGCCATCGTGGCGTCGCCGACGGCGTTCATTACGAACGCCTTCTTCGCAGCCGCGACCGCCTCCGGCCGCTCGTGCCAAAAGCCGATCAGCAGGTACGAGGCGAGGCCGACGAGGCCCCAACCGACGAGCAGGAGGAGGAAATTCCCCGCCTGCACGAGCAGCAGCATCGAGAAGACGAAGAGCGACATGTAGGCGAAGTAGCGCCGCTCCTCCCGATCGCCGTCCATGTAGCCGATCGAGTAGAGGACGATCAGGCCGCCGACGCCGGAGACGATCAGCATCATCGTCACCGAGAGCGGGTCGACGAGCAGCGAGAGATCGACGCGGAAGTTCGGCGTCGCGAGCCACGTCCACGCGGTCGTGATCGCCTCGCGCTCCTCCGGGTCGCGGTCGATCAGGCCGATCAGCGAGACGACGGCGCCGGCGAAGGCGGTGAAGACGGAGATCGTCGAGATCCACGCTGCCGTGCGCCGCGAGATCACGCCGCCGAGCAGCGTGATCGCCAGCGTGCCGCAGAGCGGCGCCGCCAGGCAGATCCAGGCGCCTGCGGTCATCCCCTCAGCACCCGCAGCCGGTCGACGTCGAGGTCGAGCCGCCGCCGTGCGATCGCGACGATCATGCCGAGGCCGACGACGACCTCGGAGGCGGCGACGGCCATCACGGCGAGCGCGAAGATCTGACCTGCGTGGTCGCCGTGCAGGCGCGCGAACGAGATCAGGGCCAGGTTGGCGGCGTTGAGCATGATCTCGAGCGAGAGCAGCACGATCAGCGGGCTGCGGCGAAGGAGCACGCCCGCGGTCCCGATCGAGAAGAGGATTGCCGCGACGATCAGGTACCAGGCGACATCAGGGCCTTGCACGCGCGGCCTCCGCTTCCTCGAGCTCGTCCTCGGCGCGGGAGCGCGACCCGAGCACGACGCCGCCGACCGCGGCGATCAGGAGCACGATCGACGTGATCTCGAACGCGAGCAGGTGATCGGTCAGGAAGAGACGCCCGATCTCCTCCGGGGTGCCGAACGACCGCTGCACCTCCGCGGGGTCGGAGAGGTTGTCGCCGGCGGCCAACCCGATCACGACCACGACCTCGACGAGCAGAGCCGTCGCGGCGACGACCGCCCCGATCCGGACCCAGGACGGCCCGCCCGAGAGGCGCACGCCCTCGCTGCGGTCGCCGAGGTAGGCGATCACGAAGAGGAACATCACCATCACCGCGCCGGCGTAGACGAGCACCTGCGCCGCGGCGAGGAACTCGGCGGAGGCGAGCAGGAAGAGGACGGCGAGCGAGCCCAGGTTCGAGATCAGCGCCAGCGCCGAGTAGAACGGGTTCGTGAACGTGATCACGGCGATGCCGGAGCCGAGGCACCCGCCCGCGGCGAGGAACCAGATCAGCCAGACGAGGAAGTCGGCCATGCCTACGACTCCGACTTGTAGGCCGGGATCGGGGTGTCGTAGAGGGCGGGATCGGCAACCGGGATGCGCTTCATCGGCTCGGCGAGGAGCATGTCCTTCGTGTAGATCAGGTCGTCGCGCGAGTACTCGGAGATCTCGTACTCGTTGCCGAGCGTGATCGCGTCGAAGGGGCAGGCGAGCTCGCAGTAGCCGCAGAAGATGCAACGGCTCATGTTGATCTCGTAGATGCGCGCGTAGCGCTCGCCGGCGGAGACGCGGTTGCCGGCCGTGTTCTCGGCCGCGACGACACGGATGCAGTCGGCCGGGCAGGCGGCCGCGCAGAGCGAGCAGCCGACGCACTTCTCGAGCCCGTTCTCGTGCGTGTGCAGCTTGTGCCGGCCGCGGAAGCGCGGGTAGACCGGCCGCTTGTACTCCGGATACTCCTGCGTGATCGGCTTCTTGAAGATCTGGCGGAAGGTGACGCCGAAGCCACGTGCGGTGCCGATCGCCACTACAGGGCCACCACCAGGATCGCCGTCACGACGGCGTTGATCGTCGCCACCGGCAGCAGGATCTTCCAGCCGAAACGCATCAGCTGGTCGTAGCGCAGCCGGGGCAGCGTCGTCCGCATCCAGATGAAGATGAAGAGGAGGACGAGCAGCTTCAGCACGAACCAGAGCGGCCCGAGGCCCTCGAGCACCGGGAAGTGCCAGCCCCCGAGGAAGAGCGTCACCGCGAGGGCCGAGAGCGTGATCAGGTTGATGTACTCGCTCATCGTGAAGAGCCCGAAGCGCATGCCGCCGTACTCGGTGTGGTAGCCCGCGACGAGCTCCTGCTCGGCCTCGGGCAGGTCGAACGGCGCGCGAGCCGTCTCGGCGGTGCCGGCGAACATGAAGATCACGAAGCCGACGAACTGGGGGGCGATGTACCACCAGTCGTCCTGGGCAGAGACGATGTCGACCAGCGACAGCGACTGGGCCATCAGGACGACGCCCAGCACCGAGAGGGCGAGCGAGACCTCGTAGCTGACGAGCTGGGCGCACGTGCGCATCGCGCCCAAGAGTGCGTACTTCGAGTCCGAGGCCCAGCCGCCGACGATGAAGCCGTAGATGCCGACGGAGCCGATCGCGAAGATCAGGATCAGCGCGATCGGGACGTCAGCGACCTGGCCCTCGACGTCGATGCCGGCGATCTCCCAGCCGGGCCCGAACGGGATCACGGCGAACGTCGTCAGCGCCGTGAAGGCGGCGACGAACGGCGAGAGGATGTAGAGGACGTCGACCGCGGAGCCGGGGAAGAAGCTCTCCTTGCGGATCAGCTTCATCAGGTCGGCGATCGGCTGCAGGAGCCCGAACGGGCCTGCCCGGTTCGGCCCGTAGCGGAGCTGCATCCGGCCCATCACCTTGCGCTCGACGAGGGTCAGGTACGCGAACGCGCCCATAACGAGGTTGATGATGACCACGCTCTTGATCACGGAGACCCACCAGGGCTCGTTCACGGCGCCTTCACCACCTCGACGTCGCGGTGGAGCTCGCCGGCGTGCTCGTCGGCGATCCGGGCGGTGCCCGCGGCGAGCGCTCGATTGACCCGCGCACGAAGTGAGAGGCTGGTGCCGTTCGAGCGGACGCTGACCTCGTCGCCGGTCGCGATCTGACGGCGCTGCGCGTCGTCGTAGGCGAGCTCGATCTCCACCTCGGGCCGCTGGAACTGAAGCTCGGGCACGCGCTCGACCGCCGGGCCGGAGAAGAGCGGGCGGTAGCGCTGCAGGCGCAGGGTGCCGAGGAAATGCTCCGGCGGCTGCGGCTCTCCGGCGGGGAGCGGTGCAGCCGGCGCCGGCTCGGGCGCGACGTACGGCGCGCGGTCGGGGAGCGGCGCCTTCTCGCCGACGGCGCCGAAGGGGATCCCGCCGAAGCAGCGCTCCGACAACTCCTCGAAGACGATCGCGGCGTGCGGTGAGAGCTCGACGCCGAAGCGCTCGGCCAGCTTCGCGATCCAGGCGAGCTCGTCCGGGACCGGCGGGATCACCGTGCGGCGCATGCGCTGCACGCGGCCCTCGAGGTTGACGAAGGAGCCGTCGCGCTCGAGATAGCTCGTGCCGGGGAGGACGAGATCGGCCCAGCCGACGGCGAGGCCCTGGAACATCGTGATCGCGATCACGCTCTCGGCCTGCTCGGCGAGCGCGCGCACGGCGGGATCCGCCGCTGCCTCGTCGCCCGAGACGATCAGGAGGCCGATCGGCTCCGGGTTCTCCTCGTCCACGTCGGCGCTCGCCGCCCACGCGTCGGCGGCGCCGCGCCCGTTCGGCGTCGACTGCAGGTGGAACGCGGCGCAGCCGGGCTTCGCGTCGAGCCCGAGGCGGTGGCCGAGCTCGGCCAGGCGGGCACCCCCACCGCCCGCGCGGCCCGACCAGATCAGGACGGCGCGCTCGGAGGACGACACGCGCTCCTCGAGCTTCTTGCCGAGCTTCGGCTCGGCGACCTGGACGATCTCGGCGCCGTTGCGGCGCGCCTGCCGGATCCAGAGATCGACGATCGGCGCCCGGTCGGCGACCTTCTCGTCGCCGATCACGACCACGATCTCGGCCGCTCCGATCGTCGACAGCGGCGCGCGGAAGGCATCGAGCCCGTGCGAGACCGCCTCGGGCAAGACCGCCGAGTGTGCGCCGAGGCCCTGGCGCAGCAGCTTGCCGAGCGCATAGGCCTGCTCGACCGTCTCGGAGCCGGAGAGCGCGGTCACGGTCCGGCCCTGCGCGGCGCGCATGAGCGTCTCGGCGCGGTCGAGCGCATCGTCCCAGGAGAGCTCCGTGAAGCCGCGGCCGCGGACGCGCTCGAGCGGGTCGACGATCCGGTCGTCTGCGTAGAGGTACGGGTACGCGAAGCGGCCCTTGTCGCAGAGCCAGCCTTCGTCCACCTCGGGGTGGTTGCGCGAGATGATCCGCTTGACCTTGCCCTCGCGCGTCGTCGCCGAGATGTTGCAGCCGACGGGGCAGAGCCCGCAGACGGTGGGGACGTTCTGGATCTCCCAGGGCCTGCCCTCGAAGCGGTACTGGGTCGAGGTGAGTGCGCCGACGGGGCAGAGCTCGATCACGTTGCCGCTGAACGGCGCCGCGTAGGCCTCGTCCTCGAACGTTGCGATCACCGACTGGGCGCCGCGGTTCTTGGCCACGAGCTGGCCGTCCTCGGCGACGTCGGAGGAGAAGCGCGTGCAGCGGTAGCAGAGGATGCAGCGCTCGCGGTCGAGGGCGATCGTGGGCGAGATCGGGATCGGCTTGTCGAACGTCCGCTTCGGAAAGGTCATCCGCGTCTGGCCCGGGCCGTAGCGGAAGGTCAAGTCCTGGAGCGGGCACTCGCCGCCCTTGTCGCAGACCGGGCAGTCGAGCGGGTGGTTGACGAGGATGAACTCGAGCGTCGCGTTCTGACCTTCGGCGGCCTTCGCCGACGCCTCGGCGGTGCGGACGATCATCCCGTCCTGGGCGGTCAGCGTGCAGCCCGCCTGGAGCTTCGGCACGCCCTCGATTTCGACGAGGCACATCCGGCAGGCACCGACGGGCGGCCCGAGCCGAGGCTCGTAGCAGAAGACGGGAATCTCGACACCCGCCGTGGCGGCAGCCTCGACGAGCCCGATGCCCTTGGCCACTTCGACCTCGCGGCCGTCGATCGTCACCTTGACCGTCTCGACCGCGCTCACCGTGACACTCCCTCCGGCCTTCCGCCACACTCCCGTTGCGCGGGAAGACGCTGCAAACGCCGCGTTTTCGCAGCCGTGCCTGGCACCGTGCCTGGCACCGGATGTCCGTTCCGGACGCGGCTCACGCGGGCACCTCGGCGACCGGGGCGTGCGAGTGCTGGTCGACCGGGGCGAGGATCCCCTCCAGTGACGAGCTGCCGTGCATCGGGCAACCGCTCTCGAGATGCTCCTGGAACTCGGAACGGAACTTGTCGATGTAGCTCGCCACCGGCATCGCGGCGGCGTCGCCGAGCGGGCAGAGGCACTTGCCGAGGATCCGGTCGCAGACGTCGAGCAGCAAGTCGAGATCGCCCTGCGACGCCGTCCCCTCCTCGATCGCGTTCAAAATCTGCACCATCCACCGCGTCCCCTCGCGGCACGGCGTGCACTTGCCGCAGCTCTCGTGCATGTAGAACTGCGCCACCCGGAGGCCCAGCTGCACCATGCAGCAGCGGTCGTCGATGACGATGATCGCGCCGGAGCCGAGCATCGAGCCGGCCTCGGCCATCGCGTTTGCCTCGAGCGGCGTGTCGAGCTGGTCGGCGGTCAGCACCGGAACGGAGGATCCGCCGGGGATCACGGCCTTCAGCTGCCGGCCGTTCGGGATCCCGCCGCCGAGCTCGGGGTCGTAAATCAGCTCGCGCAGGCTCACGCCCATCGGCAGCTCGTAGTTGCCGCCGTTGACGACGTTCCCGGAGAGCGAGAAGACGCGGGTGCCGGAGGAGTCCGGCGGCACGCCCAGCTTCGCGTACTCCTTGCCGCCCAGCTCGATGACCGGGGGCACCGTCGCGATCGTCTCGACGTTGTTGATCAGGCTCGGCGAGGCGTACAGGCCCGCGACCGCCGGGAAGGGAGGCTTCGTCCGCGGCTGGCCGCGCTTGCCCTCGAGCGACTCGAGCAGCGCCGTCTCCTCACCGCAGATGTAGGCGCCGGCGCCGCGGTGGAGCACGATCGTGACGCCGCCGAGCAGCTTCGCCCTGTGCACCTCCTCGAGCGCGTCGCGCAGGATCTCGAACTCGCGCAGGTACTCGCCGCGGATGTAGATGAAGACGCGGTCGGACTCGATCGCGTGCGCCGTGATCAGGCAGCCCTCGATCAGGCGGAAGGGGACGGTGAACATGATCTCGCGGTCCTTGAACGTCCCGGGCTCGGACTCGTCCGCGTTGACGACGAGATACGTCGGCTTGCCCGTGCCCTTCGCGAGGAAGCTCGCCTTGCGGCCGGTGGGGAAGAACGCGCCGCCGCGCCCGCGCAGCCCCGAGTCGAGGATCTCCTGGACGACGGCCGCCGGCTCCATCTGGCGCGCCTGCTCGAGCGCGGCGAAGCCGCCGGCCTCGCGATAGTCGGCGAGCTTCAGGAGCGGCTGCTCCTCCGCGCCGGCGAGGACGACGAACTGCTCAGCCGCCACGACGGAACTCCTCCACGATCGCCGGCACGTCCGCGGCGGTGACCCGCTCGCGGTAGCGGTGGTTCAGCGCGACGACCGTACCCCAGCCGCATCCGCCGGCGCACTCGACCGTGCGCAGCGTCACCTCGCCGTCCTCGCTCGTCTCGCCTGCGTGGATGCCGAGCTCGGACTCGAAGGCCTCGAGCACCTGCTGCGCGCCGACGAGGGCGCAGGAGACGTTCGTGCAGACCTCGACGAGGTGCGTCCCGACCGGGGCGAGGTGGTACATGTCGTAGAAGGACGCGACGGCCATGCAGTACGCGGGCGTCTCCTCGAGCGCCTCCGCCACCTCGCGGAACGCCTCGGGCGAGAGCCAGCCGTGCCGTTCCTGCGCAAGCCGCAGCGCCGGCAGGGTCGCCGAGCGCGAGACCGGATAGCGCGACCGGATCTCCTGGATCTCGTCATAGAACGTCTTCTCCTGGGCGCTCATGACGCGTCGCTCGCGTGCCGTAGGGAGGTGGAACAGTACGGAGGTACGGGCCGCCGACCGAAGGCGCGCGAGCGGCGCGAGGCGACGCCGGAGGCCGGCTCCGCCGGCCGGGAGGCGACGCCGGTCAGGAGTGCCCAGGCGCTCACCGGTCGACGTCCCCCATCACTGCATCCAGGGAACCGACGACGGCGATCAGATCGGCGACCGCGACGTCCTGGCAGCAGGCGGCGGTGGCGTGCAAGGCGGCGAACGAGGGGGCGCGGAACTTGACGCGCCACGGCTTCGCGGTCCCGTCGGAGACGAGCGTGCAGCCGGACTCGCCTCGCGGCGACTCGATCCCCACGTAGACCTCGCCCTCGGGGACGCGGAAGCCCTCGGTGACGATCTTGAAGTGATGGATCAGCGACTCCATCGAGGTGTGCAGCTCCTCGCGCGGCGGCAGCACCACCTTGCGGTCGTCCGCGATCCAGGGCTCGCCCTGCATCTGCTCGAGCCGGTCGATGCACTGCTCGATGATCCGCACCGACTCGCGCATCTCGTCGACGCGCACCTTGTAGCGGTCGAAGACGTCGCCGCCGTCGTAGACCGGCACGTCGAACTCGACCTGGTCATAGGCCAGGTAGGGCTCGCGCTTGCGCAGGTCCCAGTCGACCCCGGAGGCGCGGAGGTTCGGCCCCGTCTGCCCGAGCGCGATCGCATCCTCACCGGAGAGCGCGCCGACGCCGACCGTCCGCTCGAGCCAGATCTTGTTCGAGTTGAGGATCGCCTCGTACTCGTCGACCGCCTTCGGCATCCGCTCGCAGAACTTGCGGGCCTCGTCGTAGAACCCGACCGGGATGTCCTCAGCCAGCCCGCCGACCTGGAAGTAGCGGGTGTGCATGCGCGTCCCGGCGACCATCTCGAAGAGGTCGAGCACGAGGTCGCGCTCGCGGAAGCAGTACCAGAACATCGAGATCGCGCCGATCTCGAGCGCCGAGGTGCCGAGGTACACGAGATGCGAGTGGATGCGCACCAGCTCGCCGAGCGCCATCCGCGTCCAGGTCGCCTTGCGCGGCACCTGCAGCTGCAGCAGCTTCTCGACCGCGAGCACGTAGACGAGCTCGTTGTACTGGAACGAGACGTAGTCGACGCGGGCCGGATAGGTGACGCCCTTCCACCACGTCTTCTGCTCCATCGTCTTCTCGAAGCCGGTGTGCAGATAGCCGATCACGGCCGCGAGCCCCACCACGTGCTCGCCGTGCAGATCGACGATCAGCCGCAGCACGCCGTGCGTGGACGGGTGGTTGGGACCGAAGTTGACGGTGAGGACGTCCTCGAGCCTCGGATCCGGCTTCAGGATCGTCGGGACGGGCTCGGGGATGCGCGAGCCCGCATAGGGGCGGGCGCCGCGGATCGGCACGCGACGATCGATCGTCGCCACTACTCGGCCTCCGAGAAGCGCACCGGCTCGCCGCCGATCGGATAGTCCTTGCGCAGCGGATGCCCCTCCCAGTCGTCGTCCATCAGGATCCGGACGAGATTCGGATGGCCGTCGAAGGGGATGCCCATCATGTCGAACGCCTCGCGCTCGTACCAGTCGGCGGTCGGCCAGACCGGGATCACCGTCGCCACCGGCTGGCCGTCGTCGAGCCAGACCTGGACGCGCACACGCGCCGGGTCGTCGGCGACGCGGATCAGGAGGTAGGAGAGGGAGAAGCGCTTCGGCTTCGGCTCCGGCGAGCGCGAGTAGCCCTGCGCGGCCGGCTCGTTCAGGCTCCGGCCGCTCGCCGTGCCGTAGTAACCGGCGACATCGCCCTCGCCCCAGCCGAGGTAGTCGGTCGCGACGATGTCCAGGAGGAGGTTGAAGCCCTCCTCGTCGCGGAGGTGCAGGCACGCCTCCTCCAGGCGAGCGGGGTCGACGACGAGGGTCGTCTCCCCGTACGCCTCGCCGGACTCGACGAGGCCGGGAACGCCCTCGTAGGGCACTAGGAGGCGACTCCGCGGATCTCGTACGCGGGCGGGACTCCCGCCATCACCTTCTCGTGCAGGCGCACGATCCCCTCCATCAGCGCCTCCGGCCGAGGTGGGCAGCCGGGCACGTGGATGTCGACGGGGACGATCTTGTCGACCCCCTGCAGGATCGTGTAGTTGTTGAACATCCCGCCCGAGCTCGCGCAGGCGCCCATCGCGATCACCCACTTGGGCTCGAGCATCTGGTCGTAGACCTGACGCAGCGGCGCCGCCATCTTGTGCGCGACCCGGCCGGAGACGATCATCAGGTCGGCCTGGCGCGGCGAGGACGAGAACTTCTCCATCCCGAAGCGGGCGATGTCGTAGCGGGACGAGACGATCGACATCATCTCGATCGCGCAGCAGGCGAGCCCGAAGGTCGCCGGCCACATCGACTTCGTCTGCGACCAGGCAACCGCCTTCTCGAGCGTCGTCAGCCCGAGCGCGTCCTCCATCGAGTCGACCTCTTCCTCGAAGACGCCCTTCTTGGTCGGCCAGAGCAGCCGCTCGGACTGGAGCCCCGCCTTGGCCAGCGGCCGCTTCGAGGCGCGCGAGCGGTCGACGCTCGGATCTAGCGCCACTCCAACGCCCCCTTCCGCCAGATGTAGATGTACGCGACGGCGAGGATGGCGATGAAGACGAGGAACTCGGTCAGGCCGAACCAGCCCAGCCGCTCGAGCACGATCGCGAGCGGATAGAGAAAGACGATCTCGATGTCGAAGAGGATGAAGAGCATCGCCGTCATGTAGAAGCTGACCGTGAAGCGCTGCTTCTTCGGCGGTCCCTCCGAGACGCCCGACTCGAAGGGCAGGAAGCGGGCCTTGACTCGGCTCTTCGGACTGGTGGCGAAGATGAACGAGAACGCGATCATCGAGGCCGGGATCGCGGCGGCGAGGAACGCGTAGACCAGAAGCGGGAAGTAATCCTCAAGCATCCGAGTCGGGCCTACGCTAGCAGCTTGCGGTGGGCGCACGAAGAGAGGTGCAACCGCTGGAACCAAGCGCCGCTGACGTGTCACAAAGTCACCCCCCAAGTGAGGGACGACACCCCTGCTACGATCATTGCCATGGAGATCGTCGAGCGTCCGGAAACACTCGTCTCGCTGACGCCGACGGCGGCGGAGAAGATCCGCGAGCTGATGGCCGAGGATCCCGAAGGGGAGTCGTCGGTCCTGCGGGTCGCGATCCAGGGCGGCGGCTGCTCGGGCTTCCAGTACGGGCTCGGCTTCGACGCCGGCCCGGTCGACGACGACGAGACGCTCGAGCTCCACGGCGTCACGATCGTGATCGACCCCTACAGCGCCCCGTATCTCAAGGGCGCGACGATCGACTTCCTCTCGGGGCTCGAGGAGTCCGGGTTCAAGATCGACAACCCGAACGCTCAGGCCTCGTGCGGCTGCGGCCACTCGTTCACCGTCGAAGAGGGCGCCGGCGCCGAAGCCGCACCCGACGCGCACGGCGGCGGCTGCGGCTCCGGCTGCTCGCACTGAGCTGGCAGCGCAGGATAAGCATCCGCCTGAGGCGGACGCTCATCGCGCAAGACCCCTGAAGGGGCCGCCTCCGGCGGCCCGGCCTCTGACTAGCCGACTCTGAAGCGCCTCTCGATCCGGTTGACGTCGTCGACGAGCGCGTACTCGACGCCGCGCTCGAACGTGTACTAGCCGTCGCGCAGGCGATCGACGAGATCGCGAGCGTCGGCCTCGCTCGCAGCAACGATCTGGATTCCCGGCGCATCAGGGATCCCGTCCGGATAGACGTCGAAGTCGATCTCCGGAAACGCCACGATCTCGTCGCCGACGACCACGGCGACGTGGTGCCAGCCCTGATCCCGTCCGCCCGTCCTGGCGACCTCCTTCGTGAGGCGTGCGAACGCCCGGCGGCCTTCGGTCGTCAGCGCCAGGGTCAACACCGGCGCTCCGGTGCCCGAGTCGGTCGCGCGCCGGACGCGGTCTCGGTCGATGTCGTCGCCGGTGACGGCTGGAGCCGCTCGCACGTCGTAGCGATACACGCGCGGCGGCGGCTGCTTCAGCACCCCCGGGCAGGCGACGCGCGGCGGGCCGCACCGCAGCTCACCGTCGGCACCCGGCGGCCCGATCGCGGTCTCCAGGTGGTAGAGCTCGAAACGCTCGCCGCGATCGTCGCCGCCGCAGGCGGTGCCGGCGAGAAGCAGCAGTCCGCCGAGGACGAGGCTGCTAGCCCTCCCGCGCACCGTCCAGCTCGTGCAGGCGCCCGAACTTCCTGTCGAGCTCGGCGTCGTCGGGCAGCTCGCCGCCCGGTGTCGCCTGGTCGACCACGTCCGGAAGCACCTGCGCCACCGCGTCGGCCGCTTCGTCCTCGCTGACGCCCAGCTGCTGCGCGATCTGCGCCAGCTCCTCCTGGTCGAGCGCATCCTTGATGTCGGCTCCGTCGACAGGCTCGTTCGGCCCGGTCGAGACCCACGATTGTCCCTGCTCCCCCTTGCCACTCTGTTGCAGCCGGCCGAGGATTTTCTGCAGTCCGCCGTTCATCAGCAGCGACGCGACGAGCGGCAAGAGCATCCGCAGCATCGGATTGCCGCCGAGGCCGCCACCGGCGCCGACACTCCCTCCCTGCGTGCCGCCGCCGAGGATGCCGCCGAGCAGGTCGCCGAGGCCACCGCCGCTCCCGCTTCCGGTGCCCTTCAACAGATCACCCAGACCCCCCATGCCGAGCTCCCTTCGTCGGGTTGATACCTCACCCTAGACTCTCGCGCGTGGATTCTCTCCGTGTCGCGATCGTCGGCTCCGGGCCGGCCGGGTTCTATGCCGCCTCGGCACTGCTCGCGAGCGACCTGCCGGTCGAGGTCGACCTGATCGAGCGGCTGCCGACGCCGTGGGGGCTCGTCCGGCTCGGCGTCGCCCCCGATCATCCGAACATCAAGGCAGTCTCGCGCGCCTTCGAGAAGACCGCCGCGCAGCCGGGCTTTCGCTTCTTCGGCAACGTGGAGGTCGGCAAGGACGTGACCCACGAGGAGTTGCGCCGGCTCTACGACGCGGTCGTCTACTCGGTCGGCGCGCAGACCGACCGGCAGCTCGGGATCCCAGGCGAGGACCTGCCCGGCTCGTGGGCGGCAACCGAGTTCGTCGCCTGGTACAACGGCCACCCCGACTTCCAGGAGCTGCATTTCGATCTCTCGCACGAGCGGGCGGTCGTGATCGGAAACGGCAACGTCGCGCTCGACGTCGCGCGCATGCTCGCGTTGACGCCGGAGGAGCTCGCGCCAACCGACACCACGGACGCGGCAATCGCCGCGATCAACGACGCCGGCGTCCGCGAGATCCTCGTCGTCGGCCGGCGCGGTCCGGTGCAGGCCGCGTGGACCCCGGTCGAGGTCGGCGAGCTGGGCGAGCTCGCCGGGGCCGACATCGTCGTCGACCCGGCCGACCTCGAGCTCGACGAGACCAGCGCCGCGGAGCTCGAAGCGGCGCCGCCGACGGTCAAGCGCAACGTCGACCACCTGCGGGATTACGCCGCACGCGAGCCCGAGGGGAAGCCGCGCCGGATCCGGCTGCGGTTTCTCGCCTCACCGATCGCGATCCACGGCGACGGCAAGGTCGAGGCGATCGAGCTCGTCCGCAACGAGCTCGTCGAAGGGCGAGCGGTCGCGACCGACGAGCGCGAGACGATCCCGTGCGGGGTCGTCTTCCGCAGCGTCGGCTACCGCGGTGTCGCCCTGCCGGGCGTCCCGTTCGACGAGGGGTCCGGGACGATCCCGAACGAGGGCGGCCGCGTCGAGCCGGGCCTGTACGCGGCCGGCTGGATCAAGCGTGGCCCGAGCGGCGTGATCGGAACGAACAAGAAGGACGCAACGGAGACGATCGGGCTGCTGCTCGAGGACGCCCGTGCCGGCAAGCTGCCGACGCGCGCCGGCGGCACGCTCGAGGAGCTGCTGGCGGAGCGTGGCGCCGACGCGGTCCTCTACGCCGGCTGGCAGGCGATCGACGAGGCCGAGCGGAGCGCCGGCGAGCCGCACGGCCGGCCGCGGATCAAGCTCTGCAGCTGGGACGCGCTCCTGGAAGCCGCCCGCGCCAAGTAACAGTCTGTTACAAGCCTTCCCTCGCACGAGGGACGGCGATGGCCGCCGTCCGCGCCGACAACTGGGGGGTGGAGTCGCTCACCGTCGAGTGCCTTCGCTGCGGCCATTCCAGAGCGTTCACTCCGGGGCCGCGGCGTCATGAGGAAGCGGGCAGCTGCCCGCGGTGCCAGTACGTCGGCTGGGCGTACTCGAGCGACCTGAGCGAGAAGACGCGCAGGTTGTTCCGCGAGCTGCCGCTCGAGCGGCGCCTGCGCTTCCGCGCCGTCTAGCTTTTGTCCTCGAGGACGGGCGGCATCCGTCCGCCGGGCCTCTCAAAGTCACCTCCGCAGGGTCAAACGCGAGGTGAAGGAGAAGGTCATGTCAGACACTGCGGCTCGCCTCGACGGCGGCGCCGGCTTCCTCGAGCGGTACTTCCGCTTCGGTCAGAACGGAACGACACTCGGACGGGACACGATGGCCGGGGTGACGACGTTCGTCGTCATGTCGTACATCATCTTCGTGAACCCGCAGATCCTCAGCTTCGCGGGGATCGAGGGCCTGTCCGAGCTCGGGCTCCCCTTCAACCAGGTGCTCGCGGCAACGTGCCTGGTCGCAGGCGTGATGACGATCATCATGGGCCTCTACACGAACAAGGCGTACGCGATCGCGCCCGGCCTCGGGCTCAACGCGGTCGTCGCCTTCGGCCTCGTCGCGGGAGAAGGGTTGTCGTTCCCGGCGGCGATGGGACTGATCGTGGTCGAGGGAATCGCGGTCACGATCCTCGTGCTGACCGGCATGCGCGAGCGGATCATGGACGCGATCCCGCTCGACCTGAAGAAGGCGATCGCGATCGGGATCGGGCTCTTCATCGCCTTCATCGGCCTGACGAGCTCCGGCGTCGTCGTCCGCGGCGATGGGACGGTCGTCGACCTCGCCCGCCTGACGACGTGGCCGATCGCGGTCACGTTCTTCGGCTTGTTCGTCACGATCGTGCTGCGCGCGCGCGGCGTTCGCGGCGACCTGCTGATCGGGATCATCCTGACGACGATCCTCGCCACGGTCATCAACGAAGCGAGCGACAACGACGCCGGCTTCACCGCAGGCGCGTCCTGGCCCGGCGACATCTACGAGACACCCGACCTCTCGCTGCTCGGCAACTTCAACTTCGACGCATTCACGGAGCTGGCGCTGATCTCCGCGATCGTCTGGGCGTTTTCGCTCTTCCTCGCCGACTTCTTCGACACGATGGGCACGCTCGTCGGAGTGGGCAAGCCGGCTGGCTATCTGGACGAGAACGGGCGCATCGAGGACATCCGCAAGCCACTTCTCGTCGACTCGCTGGCGGCGGTGGCGGGCGGAGCCGCCTCGACCTCGTCGGCGACGACGTACATCGAGTCGGCCTCCGGCGTCAGTGTCGGCGGCAGAACCGGCTGGGTCGCCGTCGTCGCGGGCGCGCTCTTCTTCCCCTTCATGTTCATCGCGCCGATCATCGGGATGGTGCCGCCGCAGGCCACGGCGCCCGCGCTGATCCTCGTCGGCTACCTGATGATGACCGCCCTGACCGAGGCCGAGGAGGACGCCGAGGGCAAGCAGGACGGTCGCAAGCTCGCCGGGATCGACTTCACCGACTTCGCGATCGGGCTCGGCGCGGCGCTGACGATCATCATCATGCCCTTCACGTTCTCGATCACGGACGGAATCGGATTGGGCTTCCTCGCCTTCACGGTCGCCCGCACCGCCCAGGGCCGGGCGAAGGACGTGCACCCGTTCATGTGGATCGCCTCGGCGTTCTTCGTCCTCTACTTCCTGGTGCCGTTCCTTCAGGACACGTTCGACTGGATCTGATCCCAGGACGAGGGGGCGGCTCTCGATCCCGCCCCCTCGTCGTCCCTGGGCGTCCACTAGGCTGGTTGCGGTGCGCCCGATCCGTGCAGCCACGCTCACGAGCTTCGGTGCCGTCGTCGGCTTCGTGGGAGCGGCGGTGCTGCTCAAGCGCCTCTTCCCGAGCCGCGGCGACGAGTCGAGTGACGAGCTCGCGCTGGTCGCGATCCTCGACGGCGTCGACCTGAAGAGCCACGCGTCCGCCTTCAGGGGCGGATCAGTGCTCGCCTGGTTCGGCGGCGTCGCGATCGACCTGCGCGAGGCGGAGCTCGCCCCCGGCGCCCACCTGTCCGTGAACGCCCTCCTCGGCGGGATCGCGATTCGCGTCCCTGCGGGCTGGCGGCTCGAGACCAACCTGCACGCGGCAGCGGGCGGGGTCGACGTCCGTGCGGGGACGGAGGACCTAGACGCCCCCACGCTGACGCTCGACGGGTTTGCGTTCCTCGGCGGGATCGCGGTCGGCGCCAAGCTCCCGAACGACGACGAACCGGCGTCTCCAGACACGTAGGCTGGGCTCGTGGACGAGCTCGCCTTCCTCCCGGCGACCGAGCAGGCGCGCCTCGTCCGGGAAGGTGAGGTGTCGCCGGTCGAGCTCGTCGAGATGTATCTCGAGCGGATCGAGCGGATCGATCCCGAGCTCGGGGCGTTCGTGACGGTCCGCGCCGAGGAGGCGCTCGCCGAAGCGCGCGAGAAGGGCGGCGCTCCTGCCGAGGCGCCGTTCCACGGCGTGCCGATCGCGCTCAAGGACCTCGACACGACGGCCGGAATCCGCACGACCTTCTCCAGCAAGGCGTTCGCGCAGAACGTGCCCGACTTCGACCTGGCGCACGTCGCGAAGACGCGGGCCGCCGGGTTCATCATCCTCGGCAAGACGAACACACCCGAGTTCGGCACGACCGCCTTCACCGACTCGCCGCTGAACGGCCCCTGCCGGACGCCGTGGGACCTCGACCGAAACGCGGGCGGCTCGAGCGGCGGCGCTGCCGCGGCCGTGGCGGCCGGGCTCGTCGGGATCGCGCAGGGCTCCGACGGCGGCGGCTCGATCCGGATTCCCGCCTCGTGCTGCGGCCTCTTCGGGATCAAGGCCTCCCGCGGCCGCGTTTCGAACGCGCCGTTCGTGCCCGGGATCGGGCTCGGCACGACCGGACCGCTGGCCCGGACGACGCTCGACGCCGCGGCCTATCTCGACCTCGTCACCGGCTACGAGTGGGGAGATCCGTTTCCGGCCGCGCCACCCGAGCGGCCGTTCGCCGATGAGATCGGCGTCGATCCCGGCCGCCTGCGGATCGCGCTGACGACCGAGGCGCCGATCGAGACCGACGTCGATCCAGCCTGTGTGTCGGCGACGCGGGAGGCGGCGGAGCTACTCGCTTCGCTCGGCCACCAGGTCGACGAGGCGGGGCCCGACTGGGGCGGCGAGGAGCTGATGGAGGACTTCCTCCCGGTCTGGCAGGCCATCCCGGCGCTCTATCCGATTGCAGATCCGTCCGAGCTCTCGCCGCTGAACCAGTGGTACCTCGAGGGCGCGGTCGCGACCACGAGCCCGGCGTACGCCGGCGCGATCGGGCGGCTGCAGCTGCGAGCACGCCGGATCACCGCCCTCTGGGCCGACTACGACCTCTTGCTGACGCCAACGCTGGCAATGACGCCCGTGCCGATCGGCTGGGACACGGAGCCCGACGACCCGCGCGAGCAGTTCGACCGCGCCGCCCGCTTCACGCCCTTCACGGCCGCGTTCAACGTCACCGGCCAGCCGGCCGTGTCGCTGCCGTTGCACTGGACGGACGACGGCCTTCCGATCGGCGTCCAGCTCGTCGGACCGCCGCTCGGCGAGGCGCTCCTCTTCCGGGTCTCCTCGCAGCTCGAGTCAGCGCGCCCGTGGCTCGACCGCCGACCGCCGCTCAGCTAGCAGCCGCTCAGAAGAAGGACGTCCGGGACGGAATGACCGCTCCACGAACGTCCTTGTAAGACCGGAGCCTTTCAGACGGCGCCGGTCGCTGCAACTCACAACCGGCCGACGTTGATCCGGATCGGCTGGCCCGCCCGCGCGTGCAGCATCTCGGCAGCGTTGCCGTTGCTGATCGCGACGGACATGTTTCGGTAGCTGTCCTCATAGAGCATGATGTCGCCCGGCCGGGCGTCCGCGAAGGTGCGCGCAGCGACCGCATAGACGCGCTCGCCGGCGAGATCGAGCTCGACCTGCGTGCCGGGGACGATGCCGGCCTCGTTGATGTGCTCGCGCGTGACGTTGAGCGCGATGTTCCCGAACGCGTCGACGTAGAGGATCGTCGCGATGATCCGGTCTGGGCGGAGCTCCGCTATCGGTAGGTCGAGGCGTACGAGAGCGTCCGGGTCGACCGGGGGGCCGAGCTCGCCGATCGCCACTCCCGCAGCCAGGTGCGCCGCCGCGGGTGCGAACAGATCGCGGCCGTGGAACGTGCGCGAGATCGATTCGAGCGCGTAGTCGGGGTTCGCGAGCTCGTGCGCGGCCTCGATCCCCGCGCGCTCGGCAGCCGGGATCAGCAGGCCGTTGTCGGGCCCGACGTAGCAGCGTCCCTCGCGATCGCGCAGCGCCAGCGGCCTGCGCGCGCCGCCGACACCCGGATCGATGACCGCGAGATGGCTCCCGACCGGCATGTACGGGATCGTGTTCGCGAGCACCAGTGCGCCCTGGAGGATCTCCTGCGGCGGGATCCCGTGCGTGATGTCGATGATCTGCGCCTCCGGCGCGATCCGCTTGATCACGCCGTGGCAGGTGCCGACGAAGTCGTCCTGGAGGCCGAAGTCGCTCAGGAAGGTGACGAACACGCGGCGGAGCCTATAGCGGCGAGCAGCCCGGCGAGGTCGTGCGTCTCGGCCTCGCGCACCACCTCGACCCCTGCCGCACGCGCCGCCTGCGTCGTCAGCGGCCCGATGCTGACCGCAGGGATGTCGACGCCGAGCCGGCCGAACGCACGGGCGGCGGACGCCGAGGCGAGCACGACGAGGTCGCCCTCGGGCAGCCGAGGCGGCGCCAGCTCGCGCGTCCGATAGAGCACCACCACGTCCGCGCCGAGCTCCTCGGCGAGCAGCGTGCGCGCTCCTTCCGCTCCCGCGAAGAGGACCCGGCCGGCAGGACGAGGCAGCTCGGCGAGCAGTCCCTCCTGCGTCGAGACCGCCGGGACGAGATCCGCGCCGCCGAAGGCGTCGGCCGTCGCGCGGCCGATCGCCGCCACCTGCGCGGGAGCGCCCGTCATGCGTCGCCGCAGCTCGCGCGCGCCGTTGACGCTCGTGACGATCACCCAGTCGTAGCCGGAGAGGTCGACCGGCTCGTCACCGAGCGGCTCCACCTCGAGCAAGGGGCAGTGGACGACCTCGTGGCGGAGCGCGACGAGCCCGCGGATCAATTCCTCCTCCTGGCCCTCGGGACGCGTGACGACGACCTTCACGAGACGAACGCGAGCAGCTCGCGCGCGACGGCTTCGGGATCGACCCCGGTACGCCGCTCGATCCAAGAGCCGTCCTCGTCTGCGACGAGAGCCGTCAGCGAGACGCCGTCGTGGAAGGCAGCGACCGGCGCGAGGCAGCCCCCGCCGACCAGCGCGACACACCGCCGCTCTGCCTCCACCCGGCGTCTCGTCTCGGGATCGTCGGCCGCCGCGACCAGCGACTCCTCCCCTGCCCGCACCTGCAGCGCCAGCGACCCCTGACCCGCCTCGGGCAGCATCTCGGCCGGCTCGAAGCGATGGCCGATCTCGGCGTTGAGGCCGAGCCGGTCGAGCCCGCACGCGGCCAGCACGACCGCGTCGAGACCCCGCTCACCACGCTTGCGCAGCCGCGTGTCGATGTTCCCGCGCAACGGCTCGATCGAGAGCGTCGGCTCGAGTGCGAGCAGCTGTGCGCGCCGGCGCACCGAGGCGGTGCCGATACGCATTCCCGGCCGGAGCTCGCTCGCGCCGCAGAGCGCGTCACGCGGGTCCTCGCGCGGGGGATACGCCCCGACGGTGAGCCCCTCCGGATCGCTCGAGGTCATGTCCTTGGCCGAGTGGACGGCGACGTCGATCCTCCCCTCGAGCAGCGCCTCTTCGAGCTCCTTGACGAAGACGCCTCGCGAGCCGATCTCGCCGAACGGCTTCGTCCGGTCGCGGTCGCCCGCCGTGGTGATGGGCACCAGCGCAATCTCAATCGCTGTTCCCCCGAGGCCCGCGCGCAGCCGGTCGGCCGCCTGCTCCGCCTGGGTGAGCGCGAGCCTACTGCCGCGGGAACCGACGCGGATGAGCACAGCTTCGACGCGACCCGAATGCCGATGAGAACGTCCTCGACTCGCCGCAGCCGCGTTTCCCGGTCGCACTGGTCGGCCGGATCCGCACGAAAGCGGTCGGCACCTGGAGCGGTAGCGGACGGCCGGTCAGAAATCGGGTGTTCAACGCCGCCGCTCCTCCTCTTCGAGCCCGAACAGATGCCTCACGACGTCAGCATAGACCACCCCATCGGCTGCCGCGGCGGCCTCTTTCATGCGAATCGTGGGCAGGTGCAGGAGCTTTGCGAGGATCTGCGACGTGACCGACTCGACGTGCTTCCGCTCTCGCTCGGAGAGCCGCCCGCCTGCGCGCGCGAGCTCGCTGTCCCGGATCTCCTCGGCCAGCGCGCGCAGCGACGCGATCGTCGGCACGACGTCGAGCGAGGCCTGCCACTCACGGAAGCGGTCGGCCTCGTCGGCGACGAGCCGCTCCGCCCGCGCCGCCTCCGTGCGTCGGCCCGAGAGCGTCTCGGCGACGACGGCCTCGAGGTCGTCGACGTCGTAGAGGAAGCAGCCGTCGAGGGCGTTGATCGCCGGATCGAGGTCGCGCGGCACCGCGAGGTCGAGCAGCAGCAGCGGCCGCCCCTTCCGGGCGCGAAGCGCTGCGGCGACGGCGTCCCGCGTCAGCACGTGCTCGGACGCGCTCGTCGCCGACACGACCACGTCGGCGCGCTCGAGCTCGGAGCCGATCGCGGCGAGCTCGAGCGCCTGCGCGCCCAGCCGCCGGGCGAGATCCTCGCCGCGCTCCAGCGTCCGGTTCGCAACGACGGCGACGTCGGCCCCGCGCGAGACGAGGTTCCGGGCCGTCGCCTCGCTCATCTTCCCGGCGCCCAGCACCAGCACCCGCCGGCCGGAGAGGTCGTCGAAGACCTGCTGCGCCAGCGCGGCGGCAGCCGACGGCACCGACGCGGGGCTCTCGCTGATCGCGGTCTCGAGGCGCACGCGCCGGCCGGCGTGCAGGGCCTGCCGGAAGAGCCGGTCGAGGAACGGCCCGACTGAACCGGCCTCGAATGCCGTCCGCACCTGGCCGAGGATCTCGCCCTCGCCCGGAACGAGCGAGTCGAGCCCGGCGGCGACGCGGAAGAGGTGCAGCGCGGCCGCCTCGTCGCGGAGACGGTAGAGGGCGGCGGACAGCTCGTCGCCGCGGTCGCCTGCGAGCTCCGCGAGCGTCCCCACCGCAAGCTCCTCGACATGCTCCTCCTGGACGAGATAGAGCTCGGTGCGGTTGCAAGTGGAGAGGACGACCGCCTCGCCGTCGAGACGCTCGGCAAGCGCCCGACAGGCCTCGAGGTCGAGCGCGACGCGCTCGCGCAGCTCGATCGGCGCCTTGTGATGCGACACGCCTGCGAGCGTCAGCTTCATGCGGCGAAGTGGGTCAGGGGGAGGACGATCGCGACGAGCGCGAACCCGGCCAGATTCAGCAGCGCCGCCCGGCGACCACGCCAACCCTCGTGGCGCAGCACGAGCAGTGCCGCATAGGTGGCGAGGATCAGGAGCGTGACAACCATCGCGGCGTCGAAGTCGCCGCGCTCGAAGCTGGCGGCGCCCACACCGATCCCGAGCGTCAGCACGACGAGCGAGCCGAGCACGGTGCGGGCGGCGAGCCGGTCGAGCGCATCGAGCGGCGGCATCCGGACGCGAAGGACGCTGCGCTCGTGCCGCTTCAGCCGCCGCTCCTGCCAGAGATAAAGCGACGCCATGCCCGCCGCGAGCGTCAGCCCGGCGAAGCCGGCCAGCATCAAGACCGCGTGCGCGGCGAGGACGACACCGGAGCGATCGCCCTCGTCGAGCGCCGTGCCCCCGCCTGCCCAGGCAAGGGCGAGCAGGGCCGCGGCGACCGGCATCACGGTCAGCCCGAGAAGTCGGTAGCGGGGCGTGCAGCCCCAGATCAAGTACGCGCCGACGACGAGCCAGACGAAGAGATTCAGCGCGCCGGCCCACGTCCCCCACGGAAAACCCTCGGCCGAGACGCCCTGGCCGATCAGGAGCGCGGTCTGGGCGAGCCACCCGAGGCGGACACCCCAGGTGGCGAGGCGTCCCGCCAGCCCAGGCCCGCGTAGCTCGCCCACGTACGCGAACGCGGCCTCGCCGTAGGCGAGCAGCGCCGGGACGACGAGGAACTCAGCCATCGGCTCGACGCTGCCGTGCCAGCTCGGCGAGCTCGGCCGTGTCGCGCTCGAGTCGCGAGAGCTTGGCGGCGATGATCGCGACGTAGACGAGCAGCGTCACGAAGACGATCCCGTAGGCCGCGACGACGTAATCGCTCTGGCTCATGCCGTCAGTATCTCTCTGAGCTCGCGCAGGTTCGCGTCCAGTCGCTTGCCCAGGAGCTCGACCCGGTAGAGCGTGTAGGCGACGAGGGTGATCGCGAGCCAGCAAACACAGAAGGCGAAGAACATCGTCCCCGTCATCTGCGGTCCGTCACGCGTGAACGTGGTCGGGTGGATGAAGTCCTCCGCGAGGCGGATCGCGAGGAAGCTGACCGGGATCAGGGCGACGCCGAAGAGCGCATAGACGGCGGACACGTTGGCGCGCCGCGGCCCTTCCTCGATCGAGAAGCGAAGCATGAAGTAGGCCGAGTAGAAGAGGAAGAGGACGAGGAAGAGCACGAGCTGGTTCGAGTCCCAGACCCACCAGTGGCCCCACGAGGCCTTCGCCCAGATCGAGCCGGTCGCGAGCGTCAGCGCGCCGAAGATCGTCCCCTGATGGATGGCGACGTAGCTCTCGAGGTCGTAGCGCTCCTCGCCCTTCCAGAGCAGCCGCAGTGCCTTCCACGCGCCCCAGCCGAAGGCCGCGTACGCGGTCAGCGCGATCGGGACGTGGAAGTAGAAGATCTTCTGCGAGATCCCCTGGTCGGCGTCCTCGGGAGCGATCCAGAACGCGAGCACGATCGCCAGCCCGACGAGCGCTGCGGAGAGCGCCGCGAGCGCCGGAACCGAGACGAGAGAGACCCTGCTATTCGGAGACGACGTACTCAAAGGACGCCCAGCACAGTATCGCGAAGACCGCGTCGTACAGCCCGAGAAACAGGAGGTAGCGGCCGGGATCCGTCGATACGCTCGCGCCGACGCCGCCGACGACGAGCGGAATCGCGAGCGGCAGGAAGAGCAGAGGCAGGATCAGCTCGCGCGTCCGGCTCGCCGCAGCCATCGCGGCGAGCAGCGTCCCGACGGCGCAGATGCCGACGTTCGCGAGCAGCACGCCGAGGACGGCCTCCGCCTGCAGCGGCGAGAAGAAGAGTGCGAACGCGGGCAGGGCGACGAGCTCGATCACCGCCAGGAAGACGAAGACGGCCGCGGACTTGCCGAGCCAGATCGCGCTTCGGTCGGAGGGCGCGAGCACGAGCCCTTCGAGCGCACCGCCCTCGCGCTCGGGCGCCCATGCGCGCGCAAGCCCGAGCAGCGCAGTGAACACGAGCGCGACCCAGAGCAGGCCCTGGGCGGCCACCTCGTCCGCCCCGGTGGGCAGTGCGAAGTGGAAGACGACGAGCGTCGAGAGGACGAAGAGCAGCATCGCCGGCAGCGTGTCCCGCGCCCGCAGCTCGAGCCGGAGATCCTTCCGCGCGAGCGCGGCGACGTCGGCCAGGTAGTTCATGCGAGGTTCAGCCGAGCGGTCGCGAGCGGCTCGACCCGCGCAGGCTCGTGCGTCGTCAGGAGGACCGTGGCCGTGCCGGCGAGCTCGGCGAGCTGCCGGTCGAGCAGCTCGGCACCCTCGGCGTCGAGCGCGGTGAAGGGCTCGTCGAGCACGAGCAGCTCCGGCTCGTGCAGAAGCGCGCGGCAGAGGGCGAGCCGCTGCGTCATCCCGCGTGAGTACGACGCGACGCGCTCGCCGCGAACCTCCCAGAGCCCGTAGCGCTCGAGCAGCATCCCGGTCCGCTCACGCCGCTCCGGCACGCGGTAGAGCCGGCCGTAGAGGTCGAGGTTCTCGAGCGCGGTCAGATCGCGGTAGAGGAGCGGCTCGTGGCCGAGGTAACCGAGCGCGCCGCGCCCGACGTCGACGTCGAGCTCGCCGCCTGTCGGAGCGGCGAGGCCGGCGACGAGGCGCAACAGCGTCGTCTTGCCGGATCCGTTTGCTCCGGTGACAACGAGAAAGCCGCCGCGCTCGAGCCGGAGGTCGAGCGGCCGCAGCGCGCGCCGTCGCCCGTAGCGCTTCTCGACCGCTTGAGCGCGGATCACAACAGCACGTCGGCTAGGACGAAGCAGAGAAAGACGATGCTGATGACGCCGTTGACGGTGAAGAAGGCGGCGTCGAGCCGGCGCAGGTCCCCCGGGCGCACGAGTGAGTGCTCGTAGGCGAGCAGCAGGGCAACCGCGGCGACGCCGAGCCAGTAGAGCACGCCAACGTCCAGGCCGAGTCCGGCGAGCGCGAGCAGTGCGACCGTGCCGACGTGAAAGACGCGGGCGGCGGCGAACACGCCCGGCTCGCCGAAACGGGTCGCCCACGAGTGCAGTCCCTGCTCGCGGTCGTGCGCGAGATCGAAGAGGGAGTAGAAGAGGTCGAAGCCGGCGACCCAGAGCGCCACCGCTCCGCCGAGCGTCCACGCCTGCCACGGCAGCTCGCCGGTCACGGCAGCCCACGCCCCGATGGGTGCCAGTCCGAGCGAGGCGCCCAGCCAGAGGTGGCAGAGCCAGGTGACGTGCTTCAGGTACGGGTAGACGACGAAGAAGACGACCGGGATCGGCCAGAGCCAGCGCACGAGCGGGTCGAGCTGGAAGACGGCGACGAGAAAGAGCGCGAGCGCCGCGCCGCAGAGACCGAGCACCTGCAAGCGCGAGAGTGTCCCCGCCGGGAGCTCGCGACTCGCCGTGCGCGGATTGCGGGCGTCGACCTCGGCGTCGATCAGCCGGTTCAGCCCCATCGCGAGGGTGCGGGCGCCGACCATCGCCAGCGTAACCCAGAGCCAGTCCGAAGCCGAGGGCGTCTCGCCGAGCGCGAGCAGCATCCCGACATACGCGAACGGGAGCGCGAAGACGGTGTGCTCGAGCTTCACGAGCGAGGCGAACCGGCGCGGGAGCGAGACGGCGGTCGCGCTCATGTCTGCTTGTGCACCGTTTCGGCCCCGGCGAGCAGTCCAAGTGCATGTGCAAGTGCGGGCTGCAGCACCGCGTAGCCGTCCCGGCAGCCGCCGGGCGAGCCCGGGAGGTTGACGACGAGTGTGCGGGCGTGAACGCCGGCGACCCCGCGCGAGAGCAACGCGTGCGGGGTCTTGGCGAGCGAGTCGGCGCGGATCGCCTCCGCGATTCCCGGCGCCTCGCGGTCGATCACGGAGCGCGTCGCCTCGGGGGTGACGTCGCGGGGCGCAACGCCGGTGCCGCCCGTCGTCAGCACCACGGCGGCGGACTCGGCGAGCTCGGTGATCGCCGCCGCGATCTCGCCGGCCTCGTCGGGCACGACGCGCCGCTCGACCTCATAGCCGTCCTCCGCGAGCAGCTCGGCGAGGATGTCACCGCTCTTGTCCTCGCGCGTCCCGGCGACGACCCCGTCCGAGACGGTCAGCACCGCGGCCTTCACACGACCGCCTTCGTCTTCTCGACGAGCGTCACCTCGGCGATCACCATCTCCTTGTCGATCGCCTTGGCCATGTCGTAGACGGTCAGCGCGGCGACCGAGGCAGCGGTGAGAGCCTCCATCTCGACCCCCGTCTGCGCGGTCGTCTCGGCGGCGGCCGTGATCTCGACGCCGTCGGCGACGACGTCGAGCGAGACCTCGACGAGCGAGAGCGGGAGCGGGTGGCACAACGGGATCAGCTCGCTCGTCCGCTTGGCGGCCATGATCCCGGCGAGCTGCGCGGTCGTCAGCGCATCGCCCTTCGGCAGGTCGCGGAGCCGCTGCGCCGTCTCGGCCGCCATCCGCACTGACGCCCGCGCGACCGCCCGGCGCCGCGAGAGCGGCTTGCCGCCGACATCGACCATGCGGACGGCGCCGGACTCGTCGACATGCGAGAGGTCGCTCATCGCCGCCGAATGCTACTCGCGCGGTCGAGGTCGGCCAGCTGCGCCGCGATCCACTGCTCGAGATCGTGGGCCCGGACGTGGTCTCTGATTGCCTGCTGCCGGGCGCGCCGCTCGTCCTCACCGAGCGCGAGCGCCTGCTCGAGCGCGTCTGCGGTGGCGGAGACGTCGAGCGGTTCGACCGGGACGACCCAGGCGCCCAGCTCCTCGAACGCGCCCGCGTTGACAGACAAGGCAACAGCACCGGCACGTTGGTTCACGACGGGCGCCTCCTTCGCGACCAGGTTGAGCCCGTCCATGACCGCGTTCACGAGTAGGACGTCGAACTGCTTGTACGCCGCGATCGACCCCGGGAAGTCATCGGCGATCCGGAGTGTCAGCGCGCCCGGGAAGCTCGCCTCGACGTTGGCTGCCGCCTGCTCGATCCGGCGGCGCTCCTCGACGTACTCCGGGATGTCCTGCCGCGATGCGTCGAGCAGCGCGAGCATGCCGACGCGGCCGCGCAGGTCGGGCCGGCGCTCGAGCAGGATGCGGAAGGCCTCGAGCCCGCGCGGCACGTTCTTCGACGGATCTGTGCGATCCACCCGCAGGATCAGCCGCTCGGGCCGCTCGGCCTCCAACTCCCGCTCGCGGGCCAGCACCGGCTCGCTGCGCGCGAGGGCGTCGAACTCGTCCGGATCGATCGAGATCGGATGCGCGGTCACCCGCCGCTCGTCCGGCTCGAGGCCGAGGCTGCGGCAGGCGTCGAGGAACGCGCGGCGCCAGCGCTGGGTGTGGAAGCCGGTGACATCGCAGGCGAGCAGCCCTTCGTGGATCTCACGGACGATCGCCTCCGGCAGCACCGACCACGCTTCCCGTCCGACCCAGGGAATGTGTGTGAAGTGCGCCAGCGCGACGTCCGGCTTCTGCTTGCGGACGAGCGCGGGTGCGACGTAGAGGTGGTAGTCGTGAAAGAGGACGGCGGCGTCCGGCTCCCGCTCGAGCTCCTCCAGGACCGCCTCGGCGAACGACCTGTTGACCGGCACGTAGCCCTCGTCCCAGGCGCGCCGCAGATCGTTCCCTGGATCGTGCTTGAGCTCCCAGAGCCCGTGCTGGACGAACCAGAGCGCCGGGTTCGCGATCACGTTGTAGTAGAGGTCGTACGCGGGCGGGCGATGCGCCACGAGCCGGAGCCGGTAGCGCGAGCCGTCGCCGGCGGTCTCGTCGACCGTGCCCGAAACCGCGACGGCGCGGTCCTCGTCGGAGATCGCACTCGCGATCCAGGTGACGTCGTGGTGGGAGACGAGCGGCGCGAGCGCCGTCACGAGGCCGCCCGCGCCCCGCTTCGTGATCCGTTCGCCGCCCTCGCGGCCGTACGAGATCGGACCGCGGTTGGAGACGACGATCAGCTTCCGTCGCTCTTGCACCGGACGCAGCCTAGTCGGAGCCGCGACGCCGGAGGCCGGCTCCGCCGGCCGGGGAGGTGCAGCCGGCCAGGGATCGCTAGAGCAGTTTGACGAAGCGGAGGCGGGAGCCCTTGCCGTTCGGGCCGCCGCCGATCTCGACCTCGTCGGCGATCGAGCGGATGATCGCGATCCCGAGGCCCCCCTCCGTCAGCATCTCGTCGTCGCTCTTCGCGCCGTCCGCCGGCTCGAAGCCGCTGCCGTCGTCGGCAACTTCGACGATCAGGCGGTCGTCGCGCAGCTCGAAGCTGATGTCGACGTGACCCTCGCCGTTCTCATAGGCGTGGCGAACCGAGTTGGAGCAGGCCTCGGTGAGGGCGAGCTTCAGGTCGGCGAGCGTCTCGTCGGGGAACGCGCGCACGCGTCCCAGCCCGGCCAAGGCGAGCCGGGACAGCGTGATGTACTCCGGCTTGGCCGGAATCGTCAACCGGACGATCCGACCCAGATCGGTGTCGCCCATCGCCGTCATCGCCTGCTCGCTCACGCGCACAACTCCGTCCGACTCTTCTGCCGAAAGCTTCCGAACTCTAATGACTCCTAACGCTTCCTTCCCGGAATCGGCTGGGGCTAAACCGGGTCGGCTAGCGCGTCGGATTGAGGGGCCGCTCGGTCAGGCGGATGCGGACGGTCTCGCGCTTGCCCTTGCCGCGCCGGAGCACGGTCACCGCGACCGTCTGTCCGGGGCGCAGGCTGTCGGTGACGATGCGGGCGATGTCGGCGGCGCGTTCGACCTTGCGACCGGCGAAGCCGACGATCAGGTCGCCGCCGATGTTGATCGGGACGCCGTTGAAGACCTCCTGGTTCGCGGAGCCGTGCAGCCCCGCGCGAGCGGCCGGCGCGTCCGCGACGACCCCCTGGATCAGCGCCCCGCGCGGCGCGCCGAGCCCGTAGCGGCGCGAGATCGCCGGCGTTACATCCTGCGTGGTGACGCCGACGTAGGCGTAGGCGACCTTGCCGGTCGAGATCAGCTGCTCCATCGAGCGGCGGGCGGAGTTGATCGGAATCGCGAAACCGACGCCCTCGGCGTTCCCCGAGTCGGACCGGATCTGCGCGTTGATTCCGATCACGCGACCGCGGGCGTCGAGCAGCGGGCCGCCGGAGTTGCCGTGGTTGATCGGCGCGTCGATCTGGATCGCGTCCGAGACGTCGTAGGCAGAGGTGAGCGAGTCGATCGAGCGCTCGGTGGCGGAGACGACGCCGACGGCGAGTGAGCTCTCCTGGCCGAAGGGGCTGCCGATCGCGGCAACCGGCTCGCCGACGACGACGCGGCTCGAGTCGCCGAACGGCACCGGCGAGATGGCGTGATCGTCCGGGTCGACCTTGACGAGTCCGGTGTCGTTGAAGAGGTCCCACCCGACGATCGAACCGGAGATCCGGTCGCCGTCGTGGAAGGCGACGTAGATCCGCTCGGCGCCCTTCACCGTCGTTCCTTCCGTGCCTGACGTCGTGACGACGTGCGAGTTCGTCAGGATGTGGCCCTCCTCGGAGACGACGAAGCCCGAGCCCTGTGCGCGCTGACCATTCGAAAAGTAGGAGTAGATGGTGACGACGCCCTCGGAGCGGTTGGCGTAGATCTGCGCCGGGTCGAAGCCGTTGCCGAGCAACGGCGCCGAGGTCGGCGCGGCGGCACCGGAGTCGGTCGGCGCCGTCGGGACGACGACCGTTCTGACGCCGCTCTCGCCGCCGACCCAGCCCGCGGCCGAGCCGACCACGAGCACGACGACGGCGCCGAGGCAGGCGGCCACGATCGACACTGCTGCGAGAGGGCCGGCGCGCATCCGGGTCACTGTAGCGGCGCCGTTGCCGTTTTCACGTGAAAACGGACTCGACCGGCTCGGCGGGCACCGACGTCGGGGCTGCGCCGAGCACGACGCGCACCACCGTCCGCCCGGGGCGGGAGTCGAGCACGACCTCGCCGCCCATCATCTGCACCAACTCACGCGCAATCGCAAGCCCGAGCCCGCTGCCGGATGCGATCGTGCCGTCACCGCGGTAGAAGCGGTCGAAGACGTGCGGCGCGTGCTCGGGCGCGATTCCAGGCCCGTCGTCCTCGACCTCGATCAGGGCGTGCTCGCGGTCGGCCCAGGCGCGCAGCGTCACCTGCGTCCCCTCCGGTGTGTGCGTGAGCGCGTTGTCGAGTAGCGCCCTGACGACCTGCAGCACCCGCAGCTCGTCGGCGCGGGCGACCGGATGCCCCTGGACGACGGCCTCGACCCCATGCCGTTTCCGCTCGGCGAGGGCGCTGAACTCGGCGCAGACGACGCGTGCGACCTCGCCGAGGTCGACCGGCTCGTGCTCGACGTGCATCCGGCCCGCGTCGAGCCGCGAGAGATCGAGCAGGTCGGTCGCGAGCTTCGCCAGGCGGTCGACCTGCTCGCGCATCGTCTCGAGGAACTCCTGCCGCGTCGCCTCGTCCACGTCCTCGTCCGCCATCAGCTCGAGGAAGCCGCCGAGGGAGAAGAGCGGCGTGCGCAGCTCGTGCGATGCGTTGGCGATGAACTCGCTGCGGGCGCGGTCGAGCTTGCCGAGGCGCCCGCGCATCAGCTCGAACGCGTTCGCGAGATCGCCGAGCTCGTCGTTGCCCGTGTCGACCACCGGCTCGTCGAAGCGGCCGCCTGCGATCCGCTCCGCCGCGCGCTCGAGCCGCCTGATCCGCTTCGCGTGCACCGACGCGGCCAGGTAGCCGACGACGCCGGCGAACAGGAGGCCGATCAGGCCCGCGAACAGGAGTCGCCGCTCGATCAGCTTCAGGCTCGAGAGCGGGTCCGCCAGCGAATCGCTGAGCAGGATCACGACACCCTCGTTCTCGAGTGGAATCGCCACTTCGGCGAACCTGCGGCCACGCCGCTCGACGGTGCCGCGCATGAGCGCACGGCTGCGCGTCGCCTCCCGCGCGACCGGATCGCGCGCGACGTCGAGCGACGCGGCCGTGTTCGAGTCGCCGAAGACGAACGGCTGGTTCTGGAGGATCGAGTAGACGACGACCCGGGCCTGGAAGACCGACGCCGCCTGCTCCGCAAACTCCTGCTCGCTGCCCACCTGGGTCGCGTAGTTGCGCGCCACCGTCCGCGCGTCCTCCTCGAGCTGATCGAGCTTCGCGTTGACGAGCTCGGTCTCGAGCGAGGGGACGACGATCAGGTAGACGACGCCCAGCGAGCCGGCAACGACGGCGACGAGCGCGAGCGCCAGGCGAAGGCGGATCCCGCGGAGCGTGGGCCGGCGCACGGCCGCTCAGCGCTCCCGAAAGCGGTAGCCGACCCCTCGCACGGTCAGGATCAGCTTCGGCTCGTGCGGGTCCTGCTCGATCTTCTCCCGCAGGTGCCGCACGTGGACGTCGATCGTGCGCGGCTCGCGATAGTCGGCGCCGCCTCGCAGTCGCTCGAGCAGCTGCCGCCGCGAGAAGACACGTCCCGGCGCGGCGGCCAGAACCCGGAGGAGCTCGAACTCGACGAACGTGAGCTGTGCTTCGGTGCCACGCACCTCGACCGTTCGGCGCGGGACGTCGATCCTCAGCTCGCCGACCTCGATCACCTCGTCGTCGCGGTGTTCGCCGGGGCGCGGGGCCGCGGCCCGTCGCAGCAGCGCACGCACGCGACTGCGGAACTCGCGGATCGAGAACGGCTTCGTGATGTAGTCGTCGGCGCCCAGCTCGAGCCCCAGCACCTTGTCGAGCTCGTCGTCGCGGGCCGTGAGCATGATGATCGGGACGGTGCTCTCGGCACGCAGTCGCTTGCAGACCTCGAGCCCGTCGAGCTTCGGCAGCATCAGGTCGAGGACGACGAGATCGACGTCCTCCTCGGCGAAGCGGGCGAGCGCCTCCTCGCCGTCGCGCGCATGCACGACCTTGAAGCCGTCCCGCTCCAGCGGGTACGTCAGGAGCTTCTGGACGGAGTCCTCGTCGTCGACGAGCAGGATGGTCGACGTGTCGGCCATGGACGAATGCTAGAGACGGCCGCGGTCTTCCCTACACTGGCCGGTGCAATGGCGCCGCCCAGACGAGCGCTCCCGACGCGCGGGCGCCCCCGCCGCGGCTCCGTCGAGCGGCCGGTAAATGCACGGCTCGTCCGCGGGACCTGGCTGCTCGTCGCACTGCCGCTCCTGCTGGCCGCCTTCAGCGTCGCCCGTCCGCAGCCGCTCCCGGCGCCGACGCTGCCGCCGACCTTCGACGCCGCCATCGCCGAGCAGCTGACCCGCGAGCTCGCGAGCAAGTACCCCGACCGGTCGCCGGGATCGTCAGGCGGCCTGGGAGCCGCCAGCTGGGTCTCCGACCAGTTCGAGCTCTACGGCTTCGAACCGCCGCGGGTGGATCGCTTCACGGCGCAGATCCCTGGTCGAGGCAAGGTCGAGCTGCAGAACCTCGTCACGGTCGTGCGGGGCGCCTCCGCGCGCACGATCGTGATCACCGCGCACCGCGACAACAGCGGCGAGGGCCGGGGTGCGAACGACAACGCCTCGGGCACCGGCGCGCTGATCGAGCTTGCGCGCCCATTCGCCCCGGTCGGCGGCGCAACGCTCATTCGGGCGCAGCCGACACACACGCTCGTCTTCGTCTCGACGGACGGCGGTGCCTTCGGCGCGCTCGGCGCGGCCCGTTTCGCGGAGAGCTCGCCCTACCGTGAGAACGCGCTCGCGGTGATCAGCCTCGACGCGATCGCCGGCGCGGGCAAACCGCGACTGCTGATCGCCGGCGACACGGCGCGTTCTCCCTCGGCGTCGCTCGTTCGCACGGCGGCGCTCCGCGTGCTCGAGCAGTCCGGTGAGGAGCCGGTGCGGTCGCCGGCGTTGCGCCAGCTGCTCGACCTCGGCTTCCCGTTCACGCTCGGCGAGCAGGGGCCGTTCGTCGCCCGGGGCATTCCGGCGGTGACCCTGACGACGCTTCCCGACGGAGCCTCACCGGGGCCGGACGACGCCGCCTTCGAGGACACCGCCTTCGACGTGCAGCGGTTCGCAGAGCTCGGCCGAGCGGCGCAGAACCTGATCGGATCGCTCGACGCCGGTCTCGAGCTGGCGCAGGGCACGTCGAGCTACGTCTACTTCGGCACGCGCATCGTCCGCGGCTGGGCGATCGAGCTCGTCCTGATGACGGCGCTGCTGCCGTTCCTGATCGGCGTGATCGACCTCTTCGCGCACTGCCGCCGCCGCCGGATCCCGCTTGCACCTGCTGCCCGCAGCCTCCGCGGCCGGCTCTTCTTCTGGGCTTATGCGGCCGCCCTCGTCTTCGTCGCGTCGCTGCTCGGCGCCTTCCCCCAAGGCGAGGCGCGGCCGTTGCCGCCGGACTCGGCCCTGTACAAGCCCTCGCCCGTCGTGCTCGGCCTGCTCGGGCTGATTCTGTTCGTGGGCTGGCTCGTCTCCCGGGAGCGACTGCTCCCCCGCCGCCCGGCCCGGCCGGAGGAGACACTTGCCGGGCACACGGTCGCACTGCTCGGGCTCGGTTTGATCGCGCTGCTCGTCGTCGCGACAAATCCGTTCTCGCTCGTCTACCTCCTACCTTCCCTCTACGCCTGGCTCTGGCTGCCGCAGGCCCAGGCCTCCGGCCCGCTCGCACGGGCGGGGCTGCTGGCACTCGGCTTCGCCGGGCCGCTGATCCTGCTGCTCTCCTTCTCGACGCGGCTCGCGCTCGGGCTCGAGACGCCGTGGTACCTGCTCTCGCTCGTCTCCGTCGGCTACGTCCCGTGGATCGTGGTCGCGCTCGCGTTCGCATGGCTTGCCGTCGCGGCTCAGCTGACGGCACTGGCCGTCGGCAGATACGCGCCCTATGCGAGCACCGGCAGCCGCGTCGCGGCCGTCACCTCCGCCTGCTCGGCGGGCGCGGAACCAGCGGGGAGCGCGACGCGTTGGAAGGCTGAATGAGACGGCTCGCCCGCATCCTCGGGACGCTGATGATCGTCGCCGGCCTCGGCGCGCTCGCGTGGGCGTTGACCGTCTGGCAATGGCAGGACCCGTTCACGGCAGCGCTGAACAAGCTCGAGCAGCGTGAGCTCGAGCAGGACTTCGATCGACGCGTCGAGGGACGGCCGTGCGACTCTCATCGACAACTCCGCCGCGCAGCTCCGCGAGTCGCTTCCGCGCGCGGCGGCGGCCTGGCGCAAGAGCTCGAAGCGCGGCGATGCCGTTGCCCGCCTCCGCATCCCGGCCCTCGGCGTCGGCGAGATCGTCGTCAACGGCACCGATCGCGGCTCGCTCAAGCGCGGTCCCGGCCGCTACCTCGGCTCGGCGATGCCCGGCGAGGGCAAGCTCGTGTACATCGCCGGACACCGCACGACCTACGGCGCCCCCTTCTCCCGGATCGACCGCCTGCACAAGGGCGACCGCGTCTCGCTCGAATTGCCCTACGCGACGATCGAGTACGCGATCACAGGCAGCCGGGTCGTGCCGGCCTCGCAGACCTCGGTGCTGAAGTCGAAGGGCTACGAGCAGCTCGTGCTCCAGGCCTGCCACCCACGGTTCTTCGCCTCACACCGCTACCTCGCCTACGCGAAGCCGATCCGCATCACCCCCCGCGGCAGCGACCACGCGACACCGTACGGGGCGCTCGGCTACTAACGGAGCCGGAGGTAGCGCACGCGCTCCCCGGCCGCCAGCTCCCCCTCGCCCGACGGTACGAGCACGAGCGCGTCGGCGCCGGCGGCGCGGGCGATCATGTGCGACTCCTGACCGGTCAGCGGCTCGAGCAGCGTCCCGTGGTCGTCGCGCCGGGTACGAGCGCGCGCGAGCTCATCGCGGGACGGATTCCGGCGCAGCGGCGACGCGAGCCTGGCGTCCTCGTACGCCGGCGCTGGATCCGCCGCACCCTGGAGCGCGAGCAGCGCCGGGCGCACGAACAGCTCAACACCGACGAGCGCGGACACCGGGTTGCCGGGGAGCCCGAAGACGAGCGTCCCGCCGCGGGTACCGAACGCGAGCGGCTTCCCCGGACGGACGGCAACGCCCCAGAAGTCCTCCTCGACCCCAAGCTCGGCCAGGATCCTGCGGACGAGGTCGTGCGGGCCGACGGAGACACCCCCAGAGCTGACGAGCACGTCGGCCTCGAGGCCGCGCTCGAGCGCACGCCGGTGCTCCGACTCGTCGTCGGGCACGGGGCCGATCCGCTCGACCTCCGCGCCGGAGCTCTCGAACGTCGCCGCGAGCATGGGTGCGTTCGACTCGTAGATCTGCCCGGCGCCGAGCGGCTCTCCCGGCGCGCGCAGCTCCGTGCCGGTACTGAGCACGACCACCTTCGGCCTCCTGGCGACTGTCACCTCGGCGACACCCGCCGCGGCGAGCGCGCCGATCTGCGCGGCGCCGATGCGCGTCCCGGCTGCGAGCAGGACGTCGCCGGCACGGATGTCCCCGCCGGCGGGCCTGACATTCGCACCACGGTCGACCGGCGCCGGAATGTCCAGTCCGTTGTCTGATTCGACAACGACTTCGATCGGGACGACCGCGTCCGCACCCTCAGGAACGACGCCGCCGGTCGAGATCGCCATCGCCTCTCCGCCCGCCAGCGCCCGCTCGGCCGGCACACCCGCGGCTACCCGGAAGACGACCGGCAGGCGACCGGGCGTGTCCTCGGCTCTGAGGGCGTATCCGTCCATCGCGGAACTCGCGAACGGGGGCAGGTCGACCTCCGCGATCACGTCCGCGGCGATGAACCGGCCCGCGGCGTCGGCCACCGGCACCTGCTCCGAATCGAGGGGGCGCGCACGAGCGAGCACGCGCCGGAGGGCCTCCTCGATCGACAGCAAGCTGCTCATCGGGGACATACGCTAACGGCCGTGATCTCGGTGGTCGTCCCGGTGCACGACGAGGAGCGCAGCATCGCGCTCCTGCACGACGAGCTCGCCTCCGCACTCGAGCCGCTCGGGAGACCGTGGGAGGTCGTCTTCGTCGACGACGGCTCGACCGACGGCACCTTCGCGGCGCTCACGCGGCTGCACGCGGCACACGACGAGGTGCGCGTCGTCCGGCTGCGGCGGAACTTCGGCAAGGCGGCGGCGCTGCAGGCGGGGTTCGAGGAGGCACAGGGCGACGTCGTCGTCACGATCGACGGCGACCTCCAGGACGATCCCGCCGAGATCCCACGCCTGCTCGCGAAGCTCGAGGAGGGCTTCGACCTCGTCTCGGGCTGGAAGACGAAGCGACGAGATCCGCTGACGAGGAGGATCCCGTCGCGCATCTTCAACCGCGTCACCGGCCGGCTCTCGGGCCTGCGCCTGCACGATCTGAACTGCGGCCTGAAGGCCTATCGCGCCGAGGTGTTGAGGGGCCTCCGGATCTACGGCGAGCTACACCGGTTCATCCCCGTGCTCGCCCACTACCGCGGCTTCCGCGTCGCCGAGATCCCCGTCAATCACCGCCCGCGCGAGCACGGACGCTCGCGTTACGGGATGGAGCGCTACGTCCGCGGCTTCCTTGATCTGCTCACCGTCACCTTCATGGGCCGCTACCGGCACCGGCCGCTCCATCTCTTCGGCGGGGTCGGCCTCCTGCTCGGAGCGATCGGAACGCTGCTGCTCGTCTACCTGACGGTGCTGAAGCTGACCGGGGAGGCGATTGGGCACCGGCCGCTGCTGACGCTCGGCGTTCTGCTCGTCGTCGTCGGCGTGCAGCTCGTCTCGCTCGGCCTCGTCAGCGAGCTCGTTGCGAGCCACCACGAGGAGCGAACGGGCGGTCGCACCCTCGACCAGCACGTGGACGAGATCCTGCGCTGAGCTTGCGGGTCCTGTATTTCGGCACGTACGAGCGCGGCTACCCGCGGAACGCGCAGGTGATCTCCTGCCTGCGCGGCGCCGGCGTCGAGGTCGTCGAGCGGCATGCGAGCGTGTGGGAGCGGCGTCGGCACAAGTGGTCGGTCGGACTCGGCGCCGCGGTGCGGATCGGCGTCGCCGAGACACGGCTGCTCTTCGGCAGCAGGCGCGAGCGCTTCGACGCCGTGATCGTCGGCTACCCCGGCCACTTCGACGTCCCCGCGGCGCGGCGGATCGCCCGCGGGCGTCCCGTCATCTTCAACCCGCTCGTCTCGCTGCACGAGACCCTCGTCGAAGACCGCGGCCGGTTTGCGTCCGGCTCGCCCGCCGCCGGCGTCCTGCGCCAGATCGACCGGCTGGCGCTGCGACGCGCCGATCTCGTCGTCGCCGACACGGCGGAGAACGCGCGCCATCTCGCCGAGCTGGGCGAGCTCGCCGCCGAGCGGCTCGCGGTCTGCTTCGTCGGCGCCGAGGAGCGCCTCTTCCGGCCCGGCCGGCAGCGGGCGCAGGAGTTCCACGCCCTCTTCGTCGGCAAGCTGATCCCGCTCCACGGCCTGGAGACGATCCTCGCCGCCGCCCGGCTCGCGCCCGAGCTCCGGTTCCGGGTCGTCGGCAGCGGCCAGCTCGACGCGCTGATGGCCGGGCGGCCGCCGAACGTCGAGTGGGTCGAATGGGTCGAGTACGAGCAGCTCCCCGGCGAGATCCAGCGCTCGGGGTGCGCGCTCGGCATCTTCGGCAGCTCGCCGAAGACGGCGCGGGTGATTCCGAACAAGGCCTTTCAGGCGCTCGCCTGCGGAACGCCGCTGGTGACGGCCGACACGCCGGCAGCGCGCGAGCTGCTCGTCGACGGCGAGAGCGCGCTGCTCGTCCCGGCCGCCGATCCAGAGGCGCTGGCGGCGGCGGTGCGGCGGCTCGCGGGCGACGCCGAGCTCGCTCGCTCGATCGGCGAAGGCGGGCTCGCCGCCTACCGCGAGCATGCGAGCGAGACAGTGCTGGGCGAGCGGTGGCGCGGCCTCGTCGAGCGGCTCGTCGCGCGGTGACGCCGGCCCGGCTCGTCTGGCTCGCGGCAGCCGCGTTCGCGTCGGTCTTCGGGACGCTCGCGATCCTGCGCCATCGGACGTTCGAGAGCGGCCGCTTCGACCTCGGCAACATGACGCAGGCGGTGTGGTCGACCGCAAACGGCGATGTTCTTTCCGTCACCGACGTGCACGGCGAGCAGATCCTGCGGCTGGGGTCGCACTTCGACCCGATCCTCGCCGCCCTCGCGCCGCTCTGGTGGGTCTGGCCGAGTCCCGAGGCGCTGCTCGTTCTGCAGGCCGTCGCGCTCGCCGCGGGAGCGATCCCGCTCTATCTGCTCGCGCGCAGGCACTTGCCCGAGTGGCCGGCCGCGGCGATCGCTTGCGCGTACCTGCTCTTCCCGCCCGTGCAGTGGTTGACCGTGAGCGACTTCCATCCGGTCGCGCTCGCGACGCCGCTCCTTCTGGCGGCCTGGTACTTCCTCGACGCCGGCCGGCTCTGGCCGTTCGCGCTGTTCGCCGCAGCGGCGGTCACGACGAAAGAGCACGTCGGGCTCGCGGTCGCCGGGCTCGGCGTGTGGTACGCGCTCGACAGGGGCGAGCGCCGGACTGGGACCGTGATCGCGGTTGTCGCGGGAGCGGCTGCGCTCGTGGCGGCGCTGGTCGTCGTGCCCTCGTTCGCGCCCGCCGGCGGGGCGTTCGTGAGCCGGTACGAGGATCCGTCCCTTGACTGGCGCGACCTCGGCTACGTCCTGCGCCTGCTGCTCCCACTCGCGCTGACGCCGCTCGGCGCGGCGGCGGCGCTCCTGCCGGCGGTCCCGGAGCTGATGCTCAACGCGTTCTCGTCGACGAGGACGCAGACGTCGGTCCAGACGCACTACGCCGCGACGATCGCGCCCGCGCTCCTCGTCGCAGCGATGTTCGCGGTCCGGCGGTTCGGCGAGCGGACCGCCTTCGTCGTGCTCGCGGCGGCTTTCGCCGGCGCCGTCGTGCTCGGCCCGGTCGGGCGGACCGAGACTCGAGCCGACGCGCACGATGCCGCCCTGCGCCGTGCGGTCGCGCTCGTGCCCGACGACGCAGCCGTCAGCACCACGAACGCGCTCGGCGCGCACCTCTCCGCGCGCGAGCGGATCCTCAGCTTCCCGATCCTGTTCCGGGCCGACTGGGTTGCGGTCGACACGACGCGCCTGACGTTCATGGACAGTCTCCGCCCCGACCGTTCGCGCGGGCCGGTCGCCGACCTTCGCCGCGACCGGTCGTGGCGCCTCGTCTTCGAGGAGGACGGCGTCCTCGTCTTCCGGCAGAACTAGAGCGGGATCGCCTGGGGCAGCAGGTAGGCGCAGAAGGCGAGCGAGATCAGCTGCGCGCGGCGGTCGTCCTCGGCGGCGGCCAGCGGTAGCGCCCAGATCGCGTACCACGGTGTCAGCCAGGGCGTCGTCGCGAGCAGGAGGCAGCCCGCGAGGCCGAGCCTGACCCGGCCGCGCGCCGCCTCTCGAGCGAGCCACAGCAGCCCGGCGGCGAGCGCGACGCCCGCGAGCACGAGGGTCGCTCCGTGCGGAACGCCGAGCTGTTCGAGCCGGTGCGGGAGCGCGTAGCTCGACTGCTCCGCCGCGTTGCGGGCGAGCGGGCCGAGCGACCGCACCCAGTCGACGCCGTAGCGCCAGGTGGCAAGCCCGATGACCGCGGCGACCATGACCGCGAAGCCCGCGTGGCCAACGGGCCGCCGGGACGCGCGGGCCGCGACGGCGCGAAGCCCGAAGAAGACGAGCGGGACCCACTTGATCAGCGCCGCCAGCGCCCAGGCCGCGCCCGCGAGCTGCTTCCGTCCTGTGGCGGCGAGCGCGAGCGCGCCGAGCGTGAAAGCGATCAGGACGGAGTCGTTGTGGCCGCCGCCGGCGAAGTGAATCGCGAAGAGCGGGTTCCAGCCGACGAGCGCCGCCGCGTAGACCTTGTCGCGGGCGAGCCACGCCGCGAGCAGGGTGCATGCCAGCATGCCGAGCGCTGCGAGCACCTTGAAGATCCAGGCCGCCGCCGCAGCGGAGGAGCCGGAGACGAGAGCGACGCCCTCTGAGAACAGCGTGAACGCAGGCCCGTACACCGACGTCGTGTCGCGCCAGTCGGCGCCGGCCTTGTCGTAGGCAGGGTCGTTCGGGAACTCGCTCGGCGTGTCGACGTAGGGATCGCCGTCGTGAACCGCGGCGATCCGGCCGTACTCCCAGTACGTCCAGGCGTCGGTCGAGACGAGCAGCGGGCCGGCCAGCGGGATCAACTGAATCGCGACGCCAACGATCAAGACCAGGCGCAGCACCGGGGAACCGCGGCGGACGAGCACGAGCGCGGCCAGATAGGCGGCGAAGGCGAGGGCGAACAGAGCGAGGAAGAGCGCGCCGAGCGAGCTGCCGTCTGCACGGCCTCCGTCGGCCGGCACCAGCGGCGCGCCCTCGACCCACGCGCAGGCGACGCAACCCGCGACGAGCAGCGCGACCGCACCCGCCGCGAGCAGGGCGGCGCGGCTCAGGGCTGGACTGGCTCGGTGGGTGCCGGCGGCTCGGTCTCGGGCGGCGGCGCGGGAGGCGTGCTCGGCGGGGGTGTGGTCGGCTGAGCGGGCGGAGGCGTCGGCTTGGGCTTCGGCTTCGGGGCGGGCCGCGAGGCCGGCGGCGCGTCGGGAACGGAATCCGTCGGCTCGGTCGCCGTCGTCTCGGTGGTCTCCGTGCTCGCCGGCGGCGTGTAGTCGTTGTCCTGGTAGTAGCCGAACGACCGCGCGTACTGGCCGCGCTCGAAGTCGACCCACTCGGGATAGTCCTTCGGCTCCGGGAAGTCGACCGGCTCGAGCTGGCCGATCGCGGAGTCCATGAACAGCCGCCAGATCTGGGCCGGGAAGGTCCCGCCCGCGACGCTGATCCCGTGCACGCTCGTCATCGGCACCTTGCCGCGCGGGTAGCCGACCCAGACGGTCGTCCCGAGCCGGGGGGTGTAGCCGCAGAACCAGGCATCGGAATGCTCCTCGGTGGTGCCGGTCTTGCCGGCCGCGGGAGCTCCGTAGTTCGCCCCGACGCCGGTGCCGTACTGGACGTTCTCCTCGAGGATCTGCGTGACCGTGTAGGCGACGCCGTCCGAGATCACGCGCTTGCGCTTCGGCTTCCCCCAGCCCGCGTTCTTGTCCTCGCCGGTCGGGAGGATCACCTTGCGGATCGCCATCGGCTCCGAGTAGATCCCGCCGGCGGCAAGGGTCGCGTACGCGGAGGCCATGTCGAGCGGGGAGACGTCCATCGCGCCGAGGCCGATCGACGGGACGAAAGCGCCGTCGACGGAGAGCGGGGAGCGGACGCCGAGCTTGGTCGCCATCTCCGCGACGGCTTCTGGGGTGACGTCGAGCGTCAGCTGCGCGTAGACGGTGTTGTCCGAACGGAGCGTGGCCCGTTCGATCGTCGTCCAGCCGGTGTAGCTGTGGTCGTACGTCTCCGGGCACCACCAGCTGCCGTCCTCACAGTTTCCGTTCGGGTCGGGCCGGTAGTAGAACGGAGCGGAGAGATAGGTCGTCGTCTCCGGGTTGATCCCCTTCTCGACGGCTGCCGCCAGCACGAACGTCTTGAAGGTCGAGCCGGACTGCCGCCGCGCCTGCGAGAGCAGGTTGAACTGGTTCTTCTTGTTGCCCGGGATCACGGCCGTCATCGCCCGGATGGCGCCGTTCTTCGGGTTGATCGAGATCACCCCGGCCGCCGGATCGTCGTCGAGGTAGAGCGTGTCCTTGATCGCCTTCTGCGCGGCCCGCTGGAAGCGGGGGTCGATCGTCGTGTAGACCTTGAGCCCGCCGGAGCGGACGGTGCCGGCGCCGTACTCGGCGATCAGCTGGTCACGGACATAGCCGAAGAAGTCGGGCTCGCGGATCTCCTTGTAGAGCTTGCCGGCCTTGAGCCCCAGCCCGCGGCTGACCGCCCAGTCGTACTGCTCCTGGGTGATGTCGCCCTCGTTCAGGAGCGCCTGCAGGACCTGGTTGCGCCGGCCCTTCGCGACCTCTTCCTTCTGGAACGGGTTGTAGTCGCTCGGCGCCTGCGGCAGGCCGGCGAGCATCGCCGACTCGGGCAGGTTCAGCTCGCTCGCGTGCTTGGAGAAGTAGGTCTGCGCCGCGGCCTCGATCCCGTAGGCGAGGTTGCCGTAGTAGACCTGGTTCATGTACGTCGCGAGGATCCGGTTCTTCTCCCAGGCCTTGTCGAGCTTGATCGCGAGGCACGCCTCCTTCAGCTTCCGCTCGACCGTCTGCTCGCGCCCGATATAGAGGTTGCGCACGAGCTGCTGGGTGATCGTCGAGCCGCCCTCGACCACCTGGCCGGCGCTGACGTTCTTCCAGAGGGCGCGGGCGATGCCCTCGACGTCGACGCCGTCATGCTGATAGAAGCGGCGGTCCTCGATCGCGACGGTCGCCTTCGGCATCCAGGCGCTGATCCGTTTGAAGGGAACGGGCTGACGGTTCCGCTCGGCGGGGATGACGCCGAGGCGCGAGTTGTCTGCCGCGTAGATGAAGGTGTTCGAGCCGATCTCGACCTGCTGCAGCGAGTTCAGGTCGCACGACGAGCCGAAGGTCGCGACACCCGTCACGGCTGCGCCGGCGACCACGAAGAGGAGGGCGAGCACGGCGACGAGGGCGAGCACGACGGCGCGGCGGCGCGTGTGCTTCCGCTCCATGCGCTTGCGCCGGCGACGCCGCCGAGCGTAGATCTCGTCGTCGAGCCCGCGGCTGCCTCGTGGCGGCGTCACGCGAAGATCCCGCGCTCGCGCAGGCGATCGTGCGCGCGCAGGCGGAGATCGTGCTCGAGCTGCTCCGCCGCGGCCTCGCTCTCGGTCCAGGCCCGCATGGTCAGGGTCGGCGACCCGTCCAGGGAGGAGACGAAGACCTCGTCCCGCTCACCGGGAACCTCTGCACGGAGGTCCTCGACGAGCTGACGAAGATCTGCTGAGAGTGGAACCTGCACTGTGACCTCGGCGTACTTCGCGGCGCTGCGAATCGTGGAGTTCGTGATGGTATCCGAGGCCAACTTCTCGTTCGGGATCACGTACCGCGCGTTGTCGTCTGTGCGGATGAACGTGTACATCAAGCCGATTTCCTCGACCGCGCCCTCGACGCCGCCGACCTCGACCCAATCGCCGAGCCGGAGCGGCTGCGTCATCGCGATCATCAGCCCGGCGACGAAGTTGCCGAGCGTCCGTTGCGACGCGAAGCCGATGATCAGGCCGAGGATCGCGGAGGAGGCGAGCAGGCCGCCGGCGACCGCGCGCACCTGCGGGATCACGAGCAGGGCGGAGAGGACACCGATCGTGAAGATCGCCGCTGAGATCGTCCGGCGCAGAACCTTGTAGCGGGTCATCGCCTCGGGGGAGCGGTTCGCACCCATGATCCGCCTGTCGATCAGGCGCGCCGCAACGAGGGTCAGCCCGACCACGATCACAATCACGAGCAGGCGCTGCCACGGCTCCATACGGCCGAGTTCGACGGCCGGACACGGGTTCCTCAATTGCGGCGGAGCGCGCCTCTGCTCCAATGCCGCGATGAGGCTCGTTCTCTGGCTGCTCTTCGTCGGCGCCTTCGCAGCGCTCAACCTCTACGGCCGCAACGAAGGCCCGCGGCCGGACGACGACATCGTCTACCAGTACGACTTCGCCGTCGGCAGCCTCGCCGGCTACGCCATCCTCTTCTCGCTCGTGCTCGCGCTGACGACCGGACTTCCACGCCGGGAGGTGCTGGCCCTGCGGCCGCCTGCCTCGTGGGGCCGGGCGCTCGGGCTCGCGCTGGTGGCACTGATCGTGATCTACGTCGGCGCCGCGCTTGCTCTGTCGCTCTCGGACGCGGGCGACGAGCAGAACCTGACGCCGGAAGGCTGGGACAGCAGCCGGGCGGGGGCCTACGCGCTCAGCTTCCTCGCCGTCGTCTTCGCCGCCCCGATCACGGAGGAGTTGCTGTACCGCGGCGTCGGGCTGTCGCTGCTGCTGGCGCGGACGACGGCGCCGGTGGCAGTAGGCGTCACCGCGCTGTTCTTCGGCCTCGGGCACGGGCTCGTGCTCTCACTGGCCGCGTTCATCTGGTTCGGGATCGTGATCGCGATCGTTCGCCTGCGCACCGACAGCATCTACCCGGCCTTCGTCGTCCACTGTGCGTTCAACGCGATCGGGATGATTGCGCCACTGTTTCTCTGAGTCGCAGTTCCTCTGACCGTCACGCTATTGTCGATGTTGTGCGCGGCGCGATCGTCCTGCTCGCCGGTCTCGCCTTCGCGGCTTCGGCGACCGCTGCGCCACCCGCCGTCACGGCCTTGGCCACGCCGTCTGCGGGCGTCGCGCCGCTGCCGGTGACGCTGACCGCGAGCGGGGATGCGGCCACCTACACCTGGGATCTCGGCGACGGCACGGCGGCGACCGGCGCGCTCGTCTCACACGTCTACCCGGCCGGTCGCTTCACCGCGACGGTGACGGCGGCGAGTGCGGAGGGAGAGATCGCGCACGCGCAGGTCCAGATCGTGGTCGGTCGCCGGACGCTCGCGCTCTCCGCCCCACGAGTTGCCGACTACGGCGGTGCGGCGACGCTGGCCGGCGTGCTCCGGCCCGCCGTCCGCGGTGCGCGGGTCCGGCTCTACCGTGCCGGCACCTACGTCACCTCCGCGCGCGTCGGCGCGAACGGCCGCTTCCGAGCCCGCATCCTGCTGCGCTCGCCGGGGCCGTACCACGCTCGCTTCGGCGCCCTCCGCTCGGTCGCACGCATGATCGCGCTGCGGCCGAAGCTGCGGGCCAGCGTGCCGCCGGTCGCACCGGTGGGCGGGGCCCTGACCGTGAGTCCGAGGCTCGTCCCGGCACGGGCAGGCTCGGTCCGGGTGCGGATCTTCCGCGACGGACGGCTCGTGCGCACGCGCGCCGGACGAATCCCGACAGCAGGTGCCGGCACGATCCGGATCGAGCTGACGACGACGCCGCGCCGCGGGTACACACGCGTGCGCCGAGTCCTCGCCGCGCAGGTCGTCCAGCCCTCGCTGGCGCCCGGGTCGCGGGGGCCGAGCGTGCTCGCGCTCGAGCGCCGGCTGGCGCAGCTCCGCTACGCCATCCGTGGCGTCGACGGCGTCTACGACCACGACACCTACGAGGCGGTGCTCGCCTTCCAGAAGGTGAACGGCCTGCCGCGAACCGGGCGCGTCGAGGACTGGCTCTGGCGCCGACTCGCGCGGGCCGGGATTCCCCGGGCCCACCGCGGCGGCGACTACATCGAGGTCGACAAGACGCGCCAGGTGCTCTTCGTCGTCGTCGGCGGCCAGGTCACGAAAGTCGTCCACGTCTCCACCGGCGCGACCGGAAACACACCGCTCGGCAGCTGGCAGGTCTACCGCAAGGTGCCCGGCTGGGATTGGGTGCTCTGGTACCCGATGTACTTCAAGGGTGGCTTCGCGATCCACGGCTACCCGTCCGTTCCCGCCTATCCCGCCTCACACGGCTGCGTCCGGATCCCGATGTGGATCGCCCCCTCGCTCTTCGGCACGCACGGCCAGGGCACGACTGTCATCGTGCATCTCTGATGGCCGGGCCTGACGCCACCGATCCACTGATCCGCCAGCTGCGCGAGCAACTCTCCGACAACGACGTCGCCATCGTCGAGGCGGTCAACGCGCGGCTGAAGCTCGTGGCCCGGCTGAAGCGCGTGAAGGAGGAGCGCGGGATCGACTTTCTCGACCCGGCCCGCGAGGAGTGGATGCTGCAGTACCTCACGCGCGCGAACCGAGGTCCGCTCTCCCCCGACGGCCTCCGCGAGATCTACACCGAGCTGCTCGACCTGACGAAGCGCGAGGTCAGCCGAGGCGACGAGGGCTAGCTGTCGTCCGGGTCGGACGCGAACTCGTCCGGCGAGACGGTGTCGAGAAAAGCGCGGAACTCGTCCGGATCGAGCTCGGCCAGCGGTGGCACGCCTGCGCCCGCAGCGATCTCCTCGTCGGAGGCGTCGCCCTCGAACTCGACGCCGGACTCCTCGATCACGTCGTCCGCGACGTAGATCTTCGCGCCGGAGCGGACGGCGAGCGCAATCGCATCCGACGGCCGCGAGTCGACCTCGATCTCGGAGCCGTTCCGCTGCAGCGTGATCCGGGCGTAGTAGGTGTTCTCGCGCATCTCGGTGACGGCGACCGAGATCACCTCCGCGTCGAGCTGGCCGACCACGTCGTTGAGCAGGTCGTGCGTCATCGGCCGCGCCGGGGCGGCGTTCTGCAGCTTGACGAGAATCGCGGCCGCCTCCGGATGCCCGATCCAGATCGGCAGGAACCGGTTGCCGTCAGCCGTCTTCAGCAGCACGATCGGCTGCTTGCCGACCATGTCGAAGCTGACGCCGTAGATGACCATCTCTCGCATCGACAAGGCCTCTCGTTCAGTGTAGCCAGCCGTCTCCGCGAGTCACTCCCGGGCGTCGTCCAGCTCCGCGATCGGCACGCGGATCGACTCCCCGGTCTCGATGTCCTCAAGGTCCGCGCGCCGCTCAGGCACGCCCATGGGGTCGAGCCCGCGCAGGATGTAGCGCCTGCCCTCGTAGTCGAGGAAGTCTCCGATTCTCATGTCCGCAAGTAGGCGTCGCCGCAAGACGCCTGCTGTTCTTGTCGGCGTCCGGGGCGAAGGCAACGATCCCTGATTCGGGTGCCCGTATCCCCCGGACGGCCGGCGTCGTTGAGCATGCATGGTCGACCTCTGGCTTCACGACATCGAATCGCTCGAGGCAGTGACACAGGACGAGCACACCAAGCGAATCTGCCTCCGGATGGCGGCGATGTCGCAGGCCGGCACGCTCGCGCCGTTCATCGCGAACCTGCACCACGACGACGATCTCGACGACAGCACGAAGGGCACGATCGCCGAGATCGCCAACGACGCGAACTTCCTGCTCGCGGTCGAGGACTACGTCCGCCGCACGCGCCTCTTCCACTGAGTCCCTGGCTACAATCGCCGTCCGCGGGCGATTAGCTCAGTTGGTTAGAGCGCCGCTCTGATAAGGCGGAGGTCCCTGGTTCGAATCCAGGATCGCCCACTCCGCGGCTAGAGGCTCTCGAGCACCTCGACGAGCTCCTCGAGCCGGAGCTCCTCGCCGAAGTGGATCTCGAGCTTGCCGGCGCTGATGCGCGCGGGCAGACCGGTGAGCCGCTCGGCTGCGCCCCGGGCGCGCTCGGCGAGCGCGGGATCGACGGCCGGCGCGGAACGCGGCCGGCGAGCGGCGCCGCCGTCCTGGGCCGCCTTCTCCGCCGCGCGCACCGACATCCCGTCGCGGGCGATCCGCTTCGCGAGCTTCTTCCGCGCATCGTGGTCGGGCAGCGAGAGCACGGCGCGCGCGTGTCCCTCGGTCAACTCGCCGCGCGCGACCATCCAGAGCACCTCCTCGGGCAGCTCGAGCAGGCGCAGGCGATTCGAGACGGACGACTTCGAGCGGCCGACGCGCTCGGCGACGTCCCCGAGCGAGAGCTCGAACTCGTCCACGAGCGAGGCGTAGGCCCGCGCCTCCTCCACCGGCGAGAGCTGCTCGCGGGCGACGTTCTCGACGAGGGCGAGCAGGAGCGTGTCGCGGTCGTCGGCCTCGCGGACGAGCGCGGGCAGCGACTCGATCCCGGCCTCGCGGGCGGCCCGCCAACGGCGCTCACCGGCGATCAGCTCGTAGCCCCCGGCGGCCCGCGGCCGCACGACGACCGGCTGGAGCAGACCTTGCTGCTTGATCGAGCTGGCGAGTCCGGTCGTCGCCTCCGGCTCGAAGCGGCGCCGGGGCTGCCGCGGGTTCGCGTAGATCGCGTCGACCGGGAGGTGCGCGAGCTGTGTCCCCGCACTCTCGGCACCGCCGATCAGAACCTCGAGGCCGCGGCCGAGGCCCCGCCTAGGCGCGCTCGACAAGCTCCATCGCCACCTTCCAGTACGCCTCTGCCCCCGACGAGCGAGGGTCGTACGCGATCGCAGGGAGGCCGTGGCTCGGCGCCTCGGCGAGACGAACCGAGCGCGGCACAGTCGTCGTGAAGACGAGGTCGCCGAAGTGGCGTCGCACCTCGGCCTCGACCTCGGCGGCGAGCCGGGTGCGGCCGTCGACCATCGTCAGGAGAATCCCGGCGATGCCGAGGCGCGGGTTCAGCCGGGCCTTGACGAGCTCGATCGAGCCGAGCAGCTGCGACAGCCCCTCCAGCGCGTAGTACTCGGCCTGCACCGGAACGATCACTCGGTCGGCGGCGGCGAGCGCATTCACGGTCAGCGGGCCGTAGGACGGGGGACAGTCGAGGAAGACGTAGCCGTAGCGGTCGCGGGCTCCCGTCAGGGATCCCTGGAGATACCGCTCGCCGTCGGGGTGGTCGGAGAGCTCGACTGCGGCCCCGGCGAGCGCCGGCTTCGCCGGCACGAGCTCGAGATTCCCGAACCGGGTCGGCTTCGCGATCTCGGCGACGGGCGCGCCGTCCAGGAGGTCGTAGCTGGAGGTGCCGTTCGCCTTCTCTCCCAGCCCCGAGGTCGCGTTCGCCTGGGGATCGAGATCGACGAGCAGCGCTCGCTCACCGGCCTCGGCCAGGCAGGCGGCGAGGTTGACGGCGGTCGTCGTCTTGCCGACGCCGCCCTTCTGGTTCGCGATCGCGTAGATGGTGCCGGCCACGCTGCGAGTCTAGAGAGCGCTTCGGACTATCCTCGACAGCCGTGCGCGCGCCGGCTCCTCCCTATGCCAACGAAGGCCCGCACGCACTCTGGCACGTGAGCGAGAACCCCGGCATCGAGCGGTTCGAGCCGCACGTCAGCGCCACCGCGACGGAGCGCGAGCCACTCGTCTGGGCGGTCGACACACGGCATCTGCCCCTCTACTGGTTCCCGCGCGACTGCCCGCGCGGCACCTTCTGGGCAGACGCGGACTCCTCGCCCGACGACGTCGCCCGGCTGCTCGGCGGGTCGAGCAGGGTGCACGTGATCGAAGCGTCGTGGCTCGACCGCGTGCGTGCGGCAACCGTCTTCGCCTACCGGCTACCCGAGCGGGACTTCGAGCGGCACCCCGGAGTCGGCGGCTACTGGGTCAGCCGCGCCGCGGTCGAGCCGCTCGCACTGGAGGCGCTCGGAGACCTGGTCGAGCGCCACGAGCGAGCGGAGATCGAGCTGCGCGCGCTGCCGAACCTCTGGCCGCTCTGGAACGACGTCGCCGCCTCGACGCTCGAGTTCAGCGGCATGCGGCTGCGCAACGCCGCACCGCCCCCGCCCTAGGAGGGTTTGGCGGAAGGGCGCTCGTCGCCGGGGTGCGATGCTCGTTCCGAGGCAAGGACGCAGGGAGCGTCGATAGCCGAAGCTATCGGCGCGACTGAGGACGCGGGGCGAGCAGCGCGGCTCGGCGACTCAGCCGCTCTTTCGCCAAACCCTCCTACTAGGCGAGCGGCCGCTTCTTGGCGACGCCGGGTCGGCGCGGGAACCCGGGCGGCGTCGGGCCTGTCTTGCGGATGACCATGAACCCGGCCGGAGACTCCTCCAGCTCGCCGGCGATCCTCCGTGCAACCTCCCCGACGGCGGCTGCATCGGCCGACGGACCGACCCAGAGCACGACCCCGCCGCCTTCGGCGACGAGCGGCAGGCACCACTCGGCCGCGACCGGCGGCTGCGCAAGCGCCTTCGCCACCGCGACGCCGAAGGCCTCGTTCGGCTGCTCCTCGGCGCGTCCCCACACGACCCGGAGGTTCGACAGCTCGTCGGTCCAGCGCTCGAGGAACTCGGTCTTGCGCCGCTCCGCCTCCAGCAGTGTCACCTCACGCTCCGGCAGCTCGGCCGCGAGCGGAATCCCGGGCGTGCCGCCGCCGCTGCCGACGTCCACGATCGGGCCTTCGAAGCGCCGCACGAGCTCGAGCCCCGCAAGGGCATCGTCGAGCAGCATGCGGCGAGCCTCAGCCGGGTCCTCGAGCGCGGTCAGGCCGGGTGTCGCCAGCACGCCGGCGAGCCAGCGGTCGAGGAGGTCAGACGTCGACGTGGCGGGGGAAGATGACGACGAAGCGGTTCGGCTCGGTGCCCTCGCTCGCCGTCTCGATCTCGGGGTCGTCCTTCAACTTCTCGTGGACGATCTTCCGCTCGACCGCAGTCATCGGCTCGAGCTCGACCCGCTGCCCGGTCGCGGACGCCTGCTCGGCCATTCGCACCGCCAGCGCGTCGAGGGTCGCCTGCCGCCGGTCGCGATAGCCGGCCGCGTCGACGATCAGCGGCTTGCGCTCCTCGTAGCGGCCGCGGAAGACGATCGCGTTGGCGAGGTACTGGATCGCATCGATCGTCTGCCCGTGGCGGCCGATCAGCATCCCGAGCTCGTCGCCTTCGCAGACGACACGGATCTCGTCGTCGGTCTCCTCGATCTCGACGGTGCAGCGCACACCGATCTCGTAGACGATTCGCTCGACGACCTCGCGCAGCTTGGCCGCGTCGGCGCTCTCGCCGTCGCGGGCCGTGGGCGCGTGCGGCTCGCGGGCCGGAGCCGAGCCCTCGTCGACCGAGGCGATCACGCGCGCCGGCTCGTAGCCGACGCCGAGCAGGCCCCGCTCGCCCTCGCTGACCACCTGGAAGCGGACGGCCTCCTTGTCGAGGCCCGGCCGCATCCGCTCGAGCTCGCGGAGCGCGGCCCACTTCGCCTCACCGACCGTCTCGCCCGTCATCTCGACCGCGATCTCGCTCACCGGCGCGAGCCGCCCTTCTTCCGCTTCACCTTGCGCACGCGCGGCGGCGTGGCGACCGGCTTCTTCTCCGCAGTCTGTTTCTCGGCGGCCGCCGCAGCCGCCTGCACCTCCGCCTTCGGCGGCGTCCGCGAGCTCTTCTTCGGCGGCGGCTCGGGCTTCGGCGTCAGCCGCCTCGTGATCAGGCCCTGGCCGGTCGTCCACAGGTTCGTCGTCAGCCAGTAGAGCATCAGGCCGGACGGGAAGTTGAGCACGAACGGGATGAACGCGATCGGGAGGATCAGCAGCAGCGCCCGCTGCGCCGGCTGCATGTTCTGCGACATCAGGTACGACGAGGTCAGCTGGCTGATCGCATAGAGGACGATCAGGAGCGGGCCCCAGCCGACCTTCGTGTCCTCGGTGATGTCGATCAGCCCCAGCCACTCCGTGCTCGAGGCCGGGTAGAGAGGCAGGATCTCATCGTCGAAGTCGCGCAGGACGAAGAAGAGGCCGATAAAGACCGGGAACTGCGCCACCAACGGCAAGCAGGAGGCGGCCGGATTGATCTGGTTCTCCTTGTAGAAGGCCATCATCTCCTGATTCATCTTCTGCTTGTCGTGCTTGTACTTCTGCTGGATCGCCTTCATCTCCGGCGCATGCGCCTGCAGGTTTTGCATCGAGTGGATCTGCCGCACCGTCAGCGGCACGAGCAGCATCCGGACGATCACGACGAGAGCGACGATCGACCACGCCCAGGTCAGCCCGACCGTCTCGTGCAGGTTCGTGAGCACCCACGTCAGGAGGTCCTCGAGCGGGGTCAGGATGCCGGCGACGATCACGCTGGGTCGACTCCGCCGTGGCTCCAGGGATTGCAGCGGAGCAGCCGCCAGCCAGCCTTCGCGGAGCCCTTGAAGAGCCCGTGTGCGCGCAGCGCGTCGAGCGCGTACTGGGAGCAGCTCGGGTGGTACTTGCAGGTGTTCGCCGGCGTCAGCAAGCCGAACGTGTAGCGCCAGGCGTAGACGAGCCCGATGCCGAGGTACTTCCCCGCTCCGGCGACGGCAAAGCCGTCGCCTCCGCTCTTGGGCGGCTCCGTCAAGCCTACGCCGCTCATGCTGCGGCCTTGTCGAGCACCTCGGTCACGCGCTCGGCGAGCCACTCGTGCCCGCGGGTATCCGCCGGCTCCGCCAGGCCAGGACGGGCGACGAGCACGTAGTCGTGACCCGGGCGGGCACGGTCGGCCAGCTCGGCCCAGGTCTCGCGGAGCTGGCGCTTGACGCGGTTGCGCACGACCGCGTTCCCGACCGACTTCGGCACGGCCAGGCCTAGGCGCGGCGCGTCCGATTCGTCGGCCTCCACGCGCGGGAACCAGTAGAGGACGAGGAACCGCGTCGAGGCGGAGCGGCCGCTCCGATAGACGGCGTCGAAGTCCCGCGAGCGGGACAGGCGGTGGCGGCGTTGCACGGTGCGAGGATAGACGGGCGAGCTCAGGCTGAGAGCCGCTTGCGGCCCTTGGCGCGGCGGCGCTTGAGGATCGCCTGCCCGGCACGGGTCGCCATCCGCGCGCGGAAGCCGTGCTTGCGCTTGCGGCGGCGGACGTTGGGCTGGTAGGTGCGCTTCAAGAGAGTGACTCCGGATCGAAAAGGAGAGAGACGCCGGAACGGCGGGAGCGGAAGTATAGATGACACCCTCGAAAGCGGTTATCCACAGGCAGCGTGGGTCCGGGAAAAGACCCGCAAACGGGCACCGCCCGCTGTCGCCACCCACACGCTTTCCACAGCTGTGGATAGAGGTGTGGACGCCGGAAAATGCCTGCAAATTGCCTTATTTTATTCTCAACGGGCGTGTTGAGAGCACTCCAAGACGCTGCTATGCTCGCCGCTTCCTGACCCCCAGAGTGAAGGAGCCGGCCGCGGCGTGGAGCACCAAATTGAGCTGACTGCAGGGAACCTGTGGGATGAGGTGTCGAGTCGGCTCAAGGGGGCGCTCAACGAGGCGACGTTCGAGAGTTGGTTCGGAAGCGCAGAGGGAGTCGCGCTCACCGACGACGCCTTCACGCTCTCCGTTCCGAACGACTTCACCCGGGAGTGGATCGAGGGCCACTTCCTCGGACTGATCCGCGCCGCCGTCAAGGACGCGACCGGCCACGAGCGCCGGATCCATCTGAGCGTCCGCGACGAGGCCGCTACCGAGCAGGGCGCCGACGGTCTTGCGCTCGAGCAGCCCGTGCGCCTGCGCGCACCCGAGCCGGCCGCAAGGGGCTCGATGAGCCTCAAGTACACGTTCGACCTGTTCGTGATCGGCTCGTCGAACCGGTTCGCCCATGCCGCGGCGCTCGCAGTTGCAGAAGCGCCGGCACAGGCGTACAACCCGCTCTTCATCTACGGCGGCACCGGCCTCGGCAAGACGCACCTGCTGCAGGCGGTCGGCCAGTACGTCGGCGAGCACGGCAACGGGCTGACTGCGCGCTACGTCACCAGCGAGACGTTCATGAACGACTTCATCAACTCGCTCCGTGACAAGCGGATCGAGGGCTTCAAGCAGCGCTACCGCACCTACGACGTCCTCCTCGTCGACGACGTTCAGTTCTTCGAGGGCAAGGAGCGGATCCAGGAGGAGTTCTTCCACACCTTCAACTCGCTCTACGAGGCCGGCCGCCAGATCGTGATCTCGTCCGACCGGCCGCCAAAGGAGATCGCGACCCTGGAGGAGCGCCTGCGCTCCCGCTTCGAGTGGGGACTGATCACGGACATTCAGCCGCCGGACCTCGAGACGCGGATCGCGATCCTGCGCAAGAAGGAGAAGACGGACCGGATCCACGTGCCCGACCCGGATGTGCTCACCTACGTCGCGGAGCGGGTGACGACCAACATCCGCGAGCTCGAGGGGGCGCTCACGCGCGTTGTCGCCTTCTCCTCGCTGACCGGCCGGCCGATGACGGTCGAGCTCGCCGAGGATGTGCTCAAGGACGTCTTCCCGCAGGGCCAGTCCGTCGAGATCTCGATCCGCCGGATCCAGGAAACCGTCTCCGAACGCTTCGGGATGACCGTGCACGAGCTCTGCAGCGCCAAGCGCTCGCAGTCGATCGCCTATCCGCGCCAGGTCGCGATGTACCTCTCGCGCGCGCTGACGGACTCGTCGCTTCCGAAGATCGGCAAGGAGTTCGGCGGCCGCGATCACACCACCGTGATGCACGCGAACGCGAAGATCGAGGGGATGATTCGCGAGGACCGCTCTGTGTACAACCTTGTGCAGGAACTGACGGCACGGATCAAGCAGGCCGGGTGATTTCTGTGGGAACCTGCCGAAACGCCCTAGAGCCTGTTGATATCCGCGTTTTCTCCACGGGTTTGCTCCACCGGGTAAACCCGCTTGGGAAGCCGTTTCGCTCCGTCTTCCCCGTCGTCCACACTCCCTACGACTTCTACGAGAGGATTTAAAGAACTATGGAGACAGAGACGGCGGAACCCGGCCTCCGTGAAAATGGGACGATGGCGGAGATGGCCACCGGCACCGGGATGAAGATCAGCGTCGCCCGCGACGAGCTCGTCGCCAAGCTGGGCGTGGTCTCCCGTGCCGTCTCGACCCGCGGCACCGTCCAGGTGCTCTCCGGAATCCTCCTCCGCGTCGACGGCGAGACGCTGACGCTCGCCGCCACCGACATGGAGCTGTCGCTGCGGACGACGCTCGAGGCGCAGGTCGAGGGAGACGGCGCCGTCGTCATCCCCGGCAAGCCGCTCGTCGAGCTCGCGCGCCTGCTCCCCGAGAGCGACGTCACGATCGAATACCGGCCCGAGGAGGGGACGGTGCAGATCGTCTCCGGCTCCTACAACTCGCGCTTGCACGTCTTCAACGCCGAGGACTTCCCGCGCCTGCCGGCCGTCGACGCGCAACTGCACTCGATCGACCGCGAGGCGCTGCTCGAGACCGTCGATCGTGTCGCGCGCTCCGCCTCCCGTGACGAGTCGCGCCCGGTGCTGACGGGGATCCTCGTCCGCTTCGAGGCCGGCAAGCTCGTCATGGTCGCGACCGACTCGTACCGGCTCTCCGTCAAGGAGACCGAGCTCGGCGAGGCCGCTCCCGAGCTCGAGGCGATCATCCCGGCGCGTGCGCTCACCGAGCTGTCGCGGCTCGCGACCGGCGATACGGTCGAACTCGGCGTCCACGAGAACCACGTCGTCTTCGGGACCGGCGCGAGCGACGGCGCTGACGCCTGGCTGACCACCCGCCGGATCGACGGCCAGTTCCCGAACTACCGGCAGCTGCTGCCGGAGACGTTCGAGGTCGAGCTGACGCTGCCGAAGTCCGAGCTCGCTGACGTCGTCCGCCGCGCGTCCGTGCTCGCGTTGCGCAACTCGCCGCTGCGGCTGCGATTGGCGGAGGGCGAGCTGACCGTCTCGGCGCAGACCCAGGACGTGGGCGAGACCCAGGAGACGATGCCGGCCGCGTACACGGGCGAGGAGTTCGTGATCGGCTTCAACGCCGAGTTCCTCCGCGACGGCGTCGACTCGATCGTCGGCGACGACGTGCGCGTCAAGCTGATCAATCCGCTTCGGCCGGCGATCCTCGAGGACGCGGCCGGCGACTTCACCTACCTGATCATGCCGATCAGGTTGGCGGGGTAGAGAAACCAGAGCCTGATCGTCCGGAACGTCACGCTCCGCGACTTCCGTTCCTACGAGCGACTGGAGCTCGGGCTCGAGCCGGGGCTCGTGCTGGTGACGGGCGCGAACGGGGCCGGCAAGACGAATCTGCTCGAGTCGCTGCACGTTGGCACTCAGGGCTTCTCGCCGCGGACGCGCGCCGACCAGCAGCTCGTCCGGCTCGGCGCCGACGGAGCCCGGATCGCGCTCGCGGGCGACCGTGACGGACGCCCGCTCCAACTCGAGGTGACGCTGCAGCAGTCGGGGAAGCGCGCGAAGCTGAACGGCGCTGCCCTCCGCTCCGCCGAGCAGCTGCGCGCCGAAGTCGCGACGCTCGTCTTCACACCCGACCGGCTCGCCGTCGTCAAGGGTGGCCCCGCGGCCCGTCGCGCCTACTTCGACCGGACGCTCGGCCGGCTGCAGCCCAGCCGCGCCTCGCTGCCCGTCGAGTACGCAGCCGCGGTGGGACAGCGAAACGCGGCCTTGCGACGGGTCCAGATCGGCGCCTCCACACGCGAGGCCGTCGCGCCTTGGACCGAGCAGGTCGCGACGCTCGGGGCCCAACTGGTCGAGTATCGGCGCGACGCGCTGGCGGTGCTCTCGCCGGCCTTCACGGAGCGGGCAGGCGAGCTCGGCCTGCCGGACGCCGGTCTCGACTACACAGGCGAGCCGTCGACGGTGGAGGCGCTGGACGCTCGGCTCGAGCGCGACCTCGATCGGGGGGTGACCGGCCTCGGCCCGCATCTGGACGACATCACCGTTCGCTCGGGCGACCGCGACCTGCGCAGCTTCGGCTCGCAGGGGGAGCAGCGGCTGGCCGTGCTCTCGCTGCTGCTGGCCGAGGCCGAGGTGATCGCCGAGCAGCGCGGGACGCCGCCGCTGGTGCTGCTCGACGACGTCCTCTCCGAGCTCGACGCCTCCCGGCGGCGAATCCTGGCGGAGCGAATCGGCCGCGTCGGCCAGGTCGTCGTCACCGCCACCGGCGCCGACGCGCTGCCGCTCGAGCCGGCACAGCTGCTCGAGGTCACGCCCGGAGTCGTGAGTCCGCGGTAATGGAGCGGCTGGACGCAGAGGTGCGGCGCGAGCTCGGCCGGTTCGGGCCGATCGAAGGCGATACGGCCGCGATCGTGCGTGTCTGGCCGGCCGCCGTGGGAGAGACGGTGGCCCGGAATGCGTGGCCCACCCGGCTCGCGCGCGACGGCACCCTGCTCGTCAACACCGCCTCGTCGACCTGGGCGTTCGAGCTCGGCCGCCTCGCCGAGACCATCCTCGCGCAGCTCCGCGAGCAGCTCGGCAAAGCCGCGCCACGGGCGCTCAAGTTCGCTGCGGGACCGCTGCCGGAGCCGCCGGCCGAGGCGGTGGAGCGACATGCTGCCGCCCGCCGCGAGAGCAGCCCGGAGCACCGGGCCGAGGCCGCGGAGATCACAGCCGGAATCGAGGACGATGAGCTTCGCCGGCTGGTCGCCAGGGCGGCGGCGGCGAGCCTCTCCAAGGCTGCCGATCCGGGCGCCGGTCCGCCCCCCGACGACCGGGGTTTCTGATAGACTGCTCTCTGCCCGCAAAGAGGCTATTTGCAGGGCTTTTTTGATGGCCGAAACCGCTTATACCGCAAAAGACATCACCGTTCTGGAGGGCCTCGAGCCCGTCCGGCTGCG